>NZ_JACOOA010000004.1:0-420250 GCF_014287365.1 Eggerthella hominis | reverse complement strand
CCGACGACCTGTACCAGGCCGGCGCCAAGATCATGACGCTGCAGCGCGCCAACACCGTGCGCGGCATGACGAAGGACGACGGCACGATGGGCGAGAACGACATGCGCAACGTCCACGACACGATGTGCGCCTGGACGTTCGACCACGATCCGGACAAGCAGCCCTTCACCGAGGGCACCATCAAGATGGACCGCGACGACTTCCAGACCGCCCTGGGCATGGTGTACGACACGTTCGGCTGGGACCACGAGAAGGGCTGCCCGACGGCCGCCTGCCTCGACCAGTACGGCATGGCCGACGTGAAGGAAGAGCTCGACGGCCTGGGTTTGCTGCCGTAGCGCAACCCACGACACGGGGTCGCATCTCCCCCTCTCCCCGCGACCCCGACCTCCTTATAGGAACGCCCCCGGATGCAGCATCCGGGGGCGTTCCTGGTTGAGAGGCTTTGCGCGAACGACGCGAAGCTGGACGCGTGCATCCCAAGCAATCCGCCGCGCCGGAGGCGTAGGGAGCAGGGGCTCCCTACGCCTCCGCCATCTTCAAGTCCACGCGGGTGGAGCGGAAGGAGCAGTGCTCGCAGATGATGCAGGGGACGCCCATGGCGTTGCAGGGCACGACGGCGTCGAGCTCTTCGAGCGTGGCGCCGCGGTGCGCGAGGTAGTCGCCGATGAGGGCGCGGATGGCCTCGACGGCGAAATGGAGCGTGTACACCTTGTCCACGGGGACGCCGTCGAGCGCCGTCTTCACGTCGTCGGTGGTGATGGCCAGGGCCTCGTCGAACGTGCGGCCTTCCAGCATGGAGCACACGACGCTGGCGCAGCCCGTGACGGCCAGGCACCCGCGCGCTTTGAAGCCCACGCGCACGAACCTTTCGGTCTCGGGGTCGATGACGGCGAACAGGCGCAGCGCCACCTCGCCGCGCTTCGACTTGCCCACCATGCTCTGCGCGTTGAACCCTTCGGGGGCGCCGCCGTTGCGGAAGTTCGCCACCACCGACAGCAGCGTGTCGGAGTACCCCGTCACGCCGTCCTCGATCTCGGTTTGGTACACGTCGGCCGTGCGCAGCACGTGGCGATCCTTCACCTCGCGGTATACGTTGCGCGCCTCGTCTTCCATGAAAGCCCCTTTCGTGCGCCGTTGCGGCGCCGTACGTGCCGGCCTTTGCCGGCGTTCGGTTTACAGAAACATGTCGCGCTCGACGGAGTTCCACTCCGCGAGCGACGCCGCATAGGTGGGCGTGAGGTGCTCGGTCGAGAAGTAGTACACATCGCCGTTCGACGCGGTGACGGTGTCGAGATCGGGATAGGCGCCGCTTTCGTGCACGGTGCGCCACAGCTCGTCGATCTCGTCGGCCGACAGGTTGAACGGCTCGTTGGACAGCGACGACGCCTCCATCGGCCGCGGGTACTTCCGCGACTCGTCGCGCACGCACTCCACGAACGTCAGCACGCGATCGTCCTCGCTGGCGAGGAACGACCAGCGAGCGTACGCGTCCGTCATGCGATCGTTCGAGTAGAGGTAGTAGCTGTGCTTCCCGACGAGCGCCACGATGTCGTCGCAGGGAACGCCCGCGAGCGCTTCGTCGCCGCCGGCCTCCTCTGCGTCGTCGCGCCGCTCGGGATCCTCTGATTCCGCGTCTTCCACGCCGAGCTCGGGATGACGGGGGTCTTCCGCTTCCTCCGGCTCAGGCTCCTCCTCCACGCGCAGCATGCGGGGAACGCCCACCGGGCGGGTCGCCGTGCGAACGGGAGCCGCAGGAGCCGCGGCGGCGCGCTCGTCGCGCTCGGCCTTGCGATCCTCGAGATACTCGTAGACGAACATCTCCCAGTCATCGACGGAGAAGTGCTGCGGCACGAGGCCCGCGTCAAGCCAGCGCGCCGGCTGAACCAGCTTGCCGTCCGCAGACTGCGCGCGCACGTCGTCGAACACCGCCGCCAAGAACAGGCGCTCCACCTCTTCGTCGCCCATGCCCGCTTCGCCAGCCGCCGCGTCGCCGCGCGCTTCGGCAGCCGCCTCGGCCACGTGATCCCATGCGGGCATCGCCACGGGCTCGGCGTCGATTTGGGCTTCGACGGGAGTCTGCAGACCGAGCGCTTCGATGTCTTCCCCCTGCTCAGCCAGTGCGCGGATCACTTCGTCGCGGATTAGCTGAGCCTCTTCATCAACCATAAGTTCGCTCCTTTGCCATGCGCTGGTTTCCGTATGGTATGATGACCCACGGCGCGCGGCCCGCATCCCCTCTTTCAGGATAAATCGAGGCGAACGGGGCGTACGCCCGCGTCAACTTCGTACCGATCACGGGAGGGAGCGTACGGTTGGGCGCACGCACGACAACAGATCCGACGCCCGAGAGCGCCGAGCAAAGCCATGCCTACCGCGGACTCAGCGGGACGGCGCGCCGCTACGCTCCGCTGTGGCCGCTGATCCTCGGTCTGGCTTTCGGCCGCGCAGGCCTCATCGTAAACAGCTACGGCAGCTACACGAGCACCGACGAAGGCATCTTCACCGACGGCGCCATGCTGGTGGCGCTGTCCGTTCTGGCGCTGTTCCTCATCGCGCTGACCGTCAGCAAGCGCACCATCCGCAAGCGCACGACCAACGTGATCATGCGCGTGTGCGTGGCGCTGGAAGCCTTCGCGCTGGTGGCGATGGCCGCGTTCGACCTGCTCGACAGCGGCGGCGCGGGCGAGCGCTTCGTGCTGAGCGCGCTGTGCACCCTCGTGTCGTCCGGCGCCATCTATTATTGGCTGCGACGCGCTCGCGGCACGAGCACCACCGCCGCAGCCGTGTTCGTGTTCGTCGCGCTCATCATCAGCGAAGTGGAAATCTACCTGTGCACACTGCTGCCGGTGTTCGCGGGCAACGTCGCCGCCGCCGTGCTCGTGCTGCTGCAGTACCCCTGCATGCTGTGGGCGCGCAAGCAGCGCCGACCGCACGCCATCGTGTCGCCGACGCAGGCCAACGACTATTTCGGGTTCTCCAAAACCATGCTGCAAAGCAAGCAGTTCCTCGCGGCCACCGCGCTGGGCATCGGCTGCCTGTCCATCGTCATCGGCCTGCTGCGCGGCTACCCCGACGGCACCGCCATCGCGTTCACGCCCGTGACGCGCGCGGCGTACGGCGCGCTGACCATCGGCATCAGCGCCGCGCTCATCGCGTTGGTGCTGAAGCGCCGGCAGCACGTGATGACCGTGGGCATCTTCGTGGTCATGGAGCTGCTGGCCTGCTTCGCGCTGGTCGCGTACGCGGCCTTCCCCGACATGCTGGACATCGGCGCGGTGTTCACCACCACGCTCAACGCGCTCATGGTAGGGTTCACCTGGTATATCATCATCGCGTTCATGAGCTACGGCTGGCGCGACCCGTATTATTACGCCATCGCGGGATGGCTCGTGTGGCTGGGCTGCCGCGCCGTGGCGCGCATCGCGCTGCTGGGAAGCCACGAGCTGTACTCGAACGACATCCTCATGAGCGCCGTGATGGGCGCGATGGTGGTCCTGTCCACCCAGGTGGTGTTCGTGCAGTTCCTCAACATCACCCGGCACACGGCCGAGGAACAGGAAGAGCAGAGCGCGCGGCGCCAGAGCATGCTCAAGATCATGGGCCTCGACGAGCACGAAAGCCTCGCGGACATGCGCCAAGCCTCCATGAAGCACAACGCCGAGGAGATGGGAAAGCAGTTCCTGCTGTCCGACCGCGAGATCGAGGTGATGGCGCTGTATGCGCTGGGCTACACGCAGAAGCGCGTGGCCGAGGAGCTGTTCATCACCCAGGGAACCGCCCACGCGCACATCAAGCGCATCTACGCTAAAACCGGGTTGCACTCCCGTCAGGAGATCCTCGACTACCTTGAGCAGTACGCGTCGTAGAATAGGGAGATGTCGCCCGCGGCTCGCACCTCGGCTGCGGCGGCGGACGACGGGACGAGAAGAACACCCAGGGGGAACGGGATGCCGAATCTCATCGACATAGCGCAACGCCTGGCCGAGCAACCGGCCGTGGCGCTGCTGCACGAAGAGCGCTGCCTGCCCGAACGCGATCTGGGCTCATCCTGCGCGCGCTGCGCCGAAGCGTGCCCGGTCGACGCCATCGCGGTGGGCACGACGCGCGGCGATGACGATGCGTCCGCCACCGCGTACGGCTCCGTGACCAAGGACGGGCCCACCGGACCGCGCATCGACGACGAAGCGTGCGTGCACTGCGGCCGCTGCATCACGGCGTGCCCCACGGCCGCGCTGCTGGCGATCGCACCGCTCGACGACGATGCGCTGCTGGACGCAAGCGCGCAGGCGGGAGCGGCAGCGAGGGCGGCTCTCCCTCTTGCGCCGCGTGGGAATGACGGGGACCTGCAAGCCCCTACCGCGGCGCAAGGAAGAGGGGTCCGAGGAGGAGCACCCCAAGGGGGAACACCCCCGGCCGCCGGAGCCCGAGGCGAAGCGGCGGCGAGCGCCGCGGGCTCCTCCTGCGGGGGCTTCGTGTGCGAGCGGGCCGTGCGCGGCGGCGCGCGCATCGACGCCGAGCGCACGGTGACGCTGCCCTGCCTCGGCTGGGTAGACGAAGCGCTCATCGTGCACATGGCCTGCGCGGGCGCGCAGCGCATCGCGCTGCTGACGGCCCCGTGCGCCTCGTGCGAGCACGCCGCCGCCGTGGACGCGCTGCCGCAGGCGGCGGACGCGGCCCAGCGCATCCTCGACACGTGGCAGCTCGATGCCGTCGTGAGCATCGTCGACGCCGTGGACGACGTGGCCGCGCCCGACGACGAGGACGCCGCGGGCGAAGTGTCGCGGCGCGGCCTGTTCTCGCAGGCTCGTTCGGCGCTGGTGGAAGCGGCCACCGACGCCGCATCGGCGCAGATAGACGCGTTGGCCGGCCGACGCGCCGCCGACGCGCCCGCCCCCGAGCCCGACCGCCGCCGCTGGCAGCTGCTCGACGACCTGCACGCCGCGGGCCTTCCCTCCGGCGACGCCGTCGTACCGCGCGCGCTCGCGCCGCGCGTGGACATCGACGCCGAACGCTGCTCGGGCTGCGCGCTGTGCGCGGGCTTCTGCCCCACGCAGGCGCTGCGCAAGGCGGGCAAAGCCGCCGGCGGCCGCACGCTGCTCGAGTTCGACGCGGCCCTGTGCCGCGATTGCGGCACGTGCACCGACACCTGCCGCTACGAGGCCATCTCCCGCGAGGAGACGCTCACCGTCTCGGAGCTGTTCGCCCTCGAACCGCGCGCCATCGTCATCCCCAAGCGCCGCGTGCTGCCCAGCCGCCGCTGACCCCGACCGACCCGCCGCGCCAAGGCGCCAAGACCCCCTCCCAGAAAGGATCGACCCCCATGCTCCACTTCGACAGCGACTATATGGAAGGCGCCCATCCCGCCATCCTCGAGCGCATGATGGCCACCAACCTCGACCAGACGTCCGGCTACGGCACCGACGAGGTGTGCGCCGCCGCCCGCGAGCGCATCCGCGCGGCATGCGCCTGCCCCGACGCGGCCGTGTACTTCCTCGTAGGCGGCACCCAGGCCAACGCGGCCGTGGCCGACCAGATCCTGCGGCCGTGGGAGGGCATCGTGTCGGCCACGACCGGCCACATCACCGCGCACGAGGCCGGTGCCGTGGAGGCGTGCGGCCGCAAGACGCTGCCGCTGCCGCAGCACGACGGCAAGCTGGACGCCGCCGAGGTGCGCGCGCTGTGCGAGGCGTACTGGGGCGACGAGAATCGCGAGCACATCGTGGCGCCGGGCGCGGTGTACCTCTCGCATCCCACCGAGTACGGCACCGTGTACTCGCTGGCCGAGCTGGAAGCGCTCGCGCAGGTGTGCCACGACTTCGACATGCGGCTGTTCATGGACGGCGCGCGCCTGGGCTACGGCCTGGCCGCCGTGGGCACCGACGTCACGCTGGCCGACATCGCGCGTTTGTGCGACGCGTTCTACATCGGCGGCACGAAGGTGGGCGCGTTCTGCGGCGAGGCCGTCGTGTTCACGAAACCGGGGCTTGACGACCACTTCTTCACGCTCATGAAGAAGCGCGGGGCGCTGCTGGCGAAGGGGCGCTTCCTGGGATTGCAGTTCGACGTGCTGTTCGACCAGGTGGAGGGCGAGCTGCGCTACGAGCGCATCGGCCGCCACGCCGTCGAGCTGGCGCAGCGCATCGCCGAGGGCTTCCGCGCGAAGGGCTACGAGCTGGCCATCGACTCGCCCACGAACCAGCAGTTCGTCGTCCTGGACGACGCCACCAAGGAGCGCCTGGCCGAGCACGCGTCGTTCGGCTTCTGGGAGCGCACGCCCGACGGCCGCACCGTCGTCCGCTTCGCCACCAGCTGGGCCACCCGTCCCGAAGCCGTGGACGAGCTGCTCGCGCTGCTGTAACACGAAAAAGCCCCGGGTCCGCTTCGCGGCGGGCTCGGGGCTTCGTTGCGCTCTCGACGCAGTTGGCGCTACGGCTGCGGCACCAGCGGCGGGAAATCCACCAGCTTCGGCGTGCCCACGCGCAGGCTCAGCTGTACCTCGCAGGGCTTGCACGCCTGGCTCAGCTCCACGTCGCTCTGCACCGACATGTACATGTAGGTGTCGATGGCGTCCCAACCCGTGATGCGCATGAGCAGGCGCTGCATCTCCTTGCAGCCGTTCATCAGCGCCTCGTCGAACTCCTGCGCGCTCGCGTTCACGTACCACTTGCCGTGCGCGCCGAACGTCTCCAGCACGGGCCAGTTCAGCTCGAAGCCCTTCACGAGCGACACCTTCACCGTGATGTCGGCCGCGATCTCGATGCCCGTGCCGCACAGCTCGGCGTCGCCCATCGTGGCGTGCACGTCGCCCATCTGCAGCAGCGCGCCCGGAACGCGCACGGGGAAGTACAGACGCGTCCCCTTCGTGACCAGCTTGTTGTCCAGGTTGCCGCCGTGCGCGCCCACGAAGCCGTCGATGACGTCCTCGCCGTCGGGCGCGGTGCCGATGACGCCGATCATCGGATTGATGGGGAACTTCACGCCGTTGAAGTCGGCCATGCCGCCCTCGATGGGGATGATCTTGCTGCGGTAGTCCGTCGTCTCGAACAGCGGACCGCAGTGGTCGTCGGTGGCGATGACGCCGTGGTCGGCCACCTGCACGTCGTAGATGTCCACCACCAGCACGTCGCCCGGCTCGGCGCCCTCCACATACACGGGACCGGCGGCCGGGTTCGTGAACCCGTACGAGAAGTTGAGGTCCTTCATCGTGACGTCTTCGCTGGGGATGCGCCCGGCGAAGCAGTCCTGCGTCTTGAACAGCAGCACCTCGCCCGGCTGCGCGGTCGCGCACGGCGCATTGTCCTTGGAAAACTTGATGACCTGATCCTCAATGACCTGCATGGTACCTCCTTTGGTTGATGGCGCGCTCTCGCCAACGTGTGGTGGAACCAGTATACCGCTGCGCCTCCGCTTTCCTTCGGGTTCTCTCGCGCAACCGATGCCCAACAAAACGCGCCCTTCGGACCAGAACGCGCTATCGTGGAACACGACAGCAGCCGCACACGTCGAAGGAGCCTGCTATGAGCGAATCGGAAGCGCGCAACCTCTGCCTGGTCGAAGGGCGCTTGCCCGCAGACGAGACGGTTCGACGCCTCAAGGACGAGCTGGCGGCGCGCTCCATTCCCGTGTTCGCCACGTTCGACCACGCTCGGAACGCCGAAGACGTGGGGCTCGACCTGCGCCCCACCACGGTCGTGGTGTTCGGCTCGCCCCGGGTTGGCACCGCCCTCATGCAGGCCGACCAGCGCATATCGCTTGAGCTTCCCCTGCGCATCGCCGTTTGGGAGGACGAAGCGGGCCGCACTTGGCTGGCATTCCCCACGATGAAGGAACTTGCAGAACGCTACGGCCTCGGCGAGATGCCCGTCATCGCGAAGATGCAGGAGCTCCTGGAAAGCTTGGCGAACCAGGCCGCCGACAACCGGTAAGCGGCCCCGCGCCGGGCGCGCGAAAGCCGCCGTCCGTCGCTACGACAGCCCCAGCCAGGTGGCGAACTTCGGCACGTAGCCCATCACGAAGATCACGACGATGAGCGCCGGGATGCCGAACTTCAGCCACAAGCGCGACCAGGCCGGGAACTTCACGCCTTTGCCGGTGTCGGCTTCGGCCAGGAAGTTGTCCCAGCCCCAGCCGCCCTTCGTCACGCAGAACAGCACGTACAGCAGGCTACCGATGGGCAGCAGGTTGTTCGACACGATAAAGTCCTCGATGGACTGGATGTCGCCGATGGCCGGAATCTGCACGCCCGCCAGCACGTTGAACCCGAGGGCGCACGGCAGGCTGAGCACCGTCACGATGACGGCCGTGCGCGCGACGGCCTTCTTGCGCGTCCAGCCCCACTTGTCCATCGACCAGCTGATGAGGTTCTCGAACACCGCGATGATGGTGGACAGCGCGGCGAAGCTCATGAACACGAAGAACAGCGCGCCCCACAGCTGCCCGAGCGGCATCTGGTTGAACACGCTGGGCAGCGTGACGAACACGAGGCCCGGACCGCTGTCGGGCTGCACCGAGAACGCGAAGCAGGCGGGGAAGATGATGAGGCCCGCCACGAGCGCCACCGCGGTGTCGAGGCCGCAGATGCGCAGCGCCTCGCCGGTGAGCGAGCGCTCCTTGCCGATGTAGCTGCCAAAGATCTCCATGGCCGAGATGCCCAGTGACAGCGTGAAGAACGCCTGGCCCATGGCCGCGTACACCGCGTCGCCGAACGTGGCCCACTGCTCGGCCGAGGTGGCGCCCGCGAACAGCTTGCCGAAGTCGGGGATGAGGTAGAACTTGAGGCCTTCGAGGCCGCCCGGCAGCGTGACCGCGCGCACCACGAGCACCGCCATGATGCCCAACAGGCAGATCATCATCACCTTCGTGATACGCTCGACGCCCTTCTGCAACCCCAGGCTGCACACGAGGAAGCCCAGCACGATGACCACGAGCATCCAGCCGACCAGCTCGGTGGGGTTCGCCAGCATGTCGTTGAACACGGCGCCGACGCCCGCGCTGTCCAGGCCGTTGAACGCGCCCGTGCCCATCTTCACCACGAACGACAGCATCCAGCCGCCCACCGTGGTGTAGAACATCATGAGCACCATGCACCCGATGTAGCCCCACCACGAGAACCAGTGCCACTTCCGCGACGGCTGCAGCGTGTCGAACGCCACCGCCGAGCTCTTCTGGCTGGCACGGCCCACGGCGAACTCCATCACCATGACGGGGAGGCCCAGGATGACGAGGAACACGAGGTACATGAGCACGAACGCCGCACCGCCGTACTCGCCCGTGATGTAGGGGAAGCGCCACACGTTGCCCAAGCCGATGGCGCATCCCGCGGATATCAAGATGAAGCCCAAACGCGAGCCGAACCGCTCGCGCTTGGCGATGCCGCCATCCGCCTGCGCGCCCGCAGCCTCGGCCGCGCCGCTCCCCTTGCCGTTGCTCATACCATACCTCTCCCGCTGATTCTTGTACCAAATTGCTCGTAAGAAAAGCGTTACGATTGTAGCGTAAGAATCGTACGGTTGAGACTTTGACCGCTATTTCTTGAGTTTCCTTACCGCGCTTCTTTCATCATGCGGGCGAGACGGCGCTCGATGACGAGGTCGGCCACGCCCTTCACGATGAGCAGGACGCCCAGCACCAGCACGAACATCGCCGTCGTGGCGAACGGGTTCACGATGATGACGAGGCCGCCGATGGCGATGATCGCGCTGAGGATCAGCGTGACGACCCACATGCTGCCCTGGTACGCGCGCAGCTCGACCGAGCGCACGGCGTTCACGATGCCGCCGATGGTCAGCAGGATGCCCAGGATGAGCGAGAAGAAGCCGCCCACCGCCTCGGGGAACAGGAACACGAGCAGCGCCAGCACCAGCAGGAAAATGGCGTTGACCAGCACGCCGCCCGAACGGTAGCGCGCGCCCGAGGAGCGGAAGTACGCCACGAGCGACGCGATGCCCGACACCGCCAGGTACAGCGCCAGCAGGTACACGACGGTGATCACCGTGATACCCGGCCAGAATGCCAGAAGGATGCCGAGCGCGATGGACGTGATGGCCTGCGCCAGCATGTTGGAACGCAATGCGTCGAGAAACGATTTCATGATGCCTCCGTTTCGTGCGGTTGAAGGTGATGTCCTCTATCATAATGCGTTCCGGGCGCGTATGCGGTATCCGATGCGTAACGGGTGCGATGCCGCAACGCCGCGATGCCGCGCGAAACCCGTCGCGGGCGCATTATAATGATGCGACGCAGCCTCGGGGGTCACGACGGAGGGGATATGGGGAACACGAACCAGCAGAACGACGCGAAGCAGTTTGGCGCGAGCCGACGCTACTCCGTTGCCGTCGTCGGCTTCACGTGCCTGTACGCCGTGTGCGTTTCGTTCTTCTATTCCAGCTGGACCGTCGACGGCTCGGACGTGTCGGTCGCGCTCTTCGACAACGTGCTGAACCCTTCGATCTTCGCGATGTCGCTGCTGTTCTCGCTGCTCGTACGCTCGAAACTGCCCGTCGCCCGCACGCCGCTCCTTGCGGCGGGCTACGGGGGGTTCGCGCTGGGGCTGGGCGGCGCGCTCCTCGCCGCGACGACGAGCATCGGCCCCGCCGTCGTCGCCGCGTCGGCGCTGGCGGCCGGCATCGGCATGGGGCTGGTCATGCCCTTCTACTTCGAAACGTTCGCGCATTACCCGTCGCGCCGCGTCGCCATCGCGTTCGGCATCATGTCGTTGGGCGGCATGGCGGCGAACATGCTGTTGGAATTCGCGCCCGACGTCGTTTCGCTGGCGGCGTACGCGGTGCTGCTCGGCGCTTCGGCGCTGTGCCTGGGCAACGCGCACCGCACGGAGCCCGCCGAGAGCGAGGGCGGAGCAGCCGAAAGAGAACGCCGCAGCGCAGCGCCGCATGCGCGCGACGCGTTGTCGAAGCACGACTTCCTCGACGTGTTCCTCGTATCGGGCGTGTGCACGTTCGCGCTGTCCATCGTGTACGGCATCCTCGACACCGCGGCCACGGGCGGCAGCGCCTCGCCCGCCACGTCGATCCTCATCTCGCAGTTCGGTGGCATCGCCGCGGCCGTCGTATTCCTCGCCTACTTCGGGACGCGCGCGAAACCCGCGCCGTCGCTGCTGTTCAACGTGGTGTTCGGCATCCTGGCCACCGGCATCCTGTTCCTGCCGTTCCTGTCGAACGACTACGCGGTGTCGCTGAACATCCTGGCCGCCGCCGGATGGAAGCTCGTCATGCTGGCGCTGTTCTACCTCGTGGTCACCACGTACGCGCACAGCCGCGCGAAGCTGCTCGTGGGCATCTCGCTGGCGTACGCGCTGCCGCGGTTCGGCCTGTTCGTGGGGCAGAACGTGGCGCAACTGCTGGGCGTGGGCAGCACGGCCGACTTCGTGCGCACCACGGCCGTGGCCTTCTTCTTGCTGTACCTCATCCTCATGGTCATCTGGATGGTGAACTCGCACGAGCGCAAGCGCGCCGAAACGCAGGCGCGCGCCGCCGACGAGCTGCTCGGCCGTTTCGCGCAGGAGCAGGAGAGCGTGCGCAAGCTGCGCTGCGACGCGCTGGCCGACGACCACGGGCTGACGAACCGCGAGAAGGACATCCTGTACCTGCTGGCCCAGGGACGCGATCTCGCCTTCATCTGCGAGACGCTGTTCCTGTCGAAGAACACGGTGAAGAGCTACCAGAAGACCATCTACGCGAAGCTCGACGTGCACAGCAAGCAGGAGATCATCGACCTCGTGCACGGCGAAGCCGACGCAGCGCGACGCTAGCCCGCACAACGCGGCAGCGAAGCACCACCATAATCCCCAGGTCACGCACCCCACCTCAAGGGGGGTTTCGCGGTTTCCCGCCTCAGGTGGGGTGCGCGCGCCCCATTGCGCCCGTACGCTGGGTCCCAGCAGATGCGCTTCGGCGCGTCGAAGCCAAGATCGCAGAAGAACGTACCATGGAGGAGGCTTTTTATGGGGAACATCGCATCGAACGCACCGTCGCACGCAACGGGAGTGTCGCGCCGCTCGTTCATCACGGGAGCGGCGGCGGCCGGCATGCTGGCAACGCTGGGCTTGGCAGGTTGCGCGCCGCAGGACAAGCAGACCGCATCGGCCGCCACGAACGGCGCCGACACGAAGTGGGACGAGGAGTGCGACGTCCTGGTCGTGGGCAGCGGGTACACGGGCCTGGCTGCGGCGCTTGAGGCGAAGAACGCCGGCGCGGACGTCAAGGTCATCGAGAAGACGGCGCGCGTGGGCGGCAACTCGGCGCTTGCAGCCGGCGACTTCGCCGTGTGCAACTCCAGCGTGCAGGAGCGCGAGG
This sequence comes from Eggerthella hominis, assembly GCF_014287365.1. Lineage (NCBI taxonomy): Bacteria > Bacillati > Actinomycetota > Coriobacteriia > Eggerthellales > Eggerthellaceae > Eggerthella > Eggerthella hominis. The sequence continues at coordinate 407,936 of NZ_JACOOA010000004.1, read as the reverse complement.
GCGTGCAGGACTCCGTCGAGCAGTACGTGGACGACATGATGGTGGCGGGCCTGTACCTCAACGACAAGGAAAAGTGCCGGGTGATCGCCGAGAAGTCCAACGAGACGTGGGAGTGGACCATCGAGATGGGCGCCACCTGGGCGAAGAACGACAACGACGAGTACTTCCTCTACCCGTACGGCGGCCACACCGTCATGCGCTCCATCGCGCAGGGCGATGGCGGCGGCGCGAACGTCACGGGCCCCTTCGCCGAGAAGCTCAAAGAGCTGGGCGTCGAAGTTGAGACGAAGCGCATGCTCACGGAGCTGGTGAAGGACGAGAACGGCCGCGTGATCGGCGCCATCGTGCACGACAAGCCCAGCGGCAACGACGTGGAAAGCGGCACGCCCGTCGCCATCAAGGCAAAGAAGGCCGTGGTGCTGACCACCGGCGGGTTCGGTCGCGACCTGGCGTTCCGCCAGGCGCAGGACCCGCGCCTCGACGACTCCGTGGACTGCACGAACCAGGAAGGCGCCACGGCCGAGAGCCTGCGCGCCTCGGTGGCCGCCGGCGCGATGGCGGTACACACCGACTGGATTCAGCTGTTGCCCTTCATGAGCCCGGACGAGCAGGGTTACGGCGTGGCCGCGTTCTACACCGACGGCCAGGCCAGCTACGCCCCCACGCTGGAAGTAGCCACCGGCAAGCGCATCGTCAACGAGCTGACCGACCGCAAGCGCTATGCCGACGCCATCCTGGAAACCGGCCAGCCGTGCGTGCAGATCACGTGCAAGAAGGCGCTGTACGACGGCGGCACCGGCCTCGAGGGCGCCATCAAGGCCGGCATCACCACCGAGTTCGCGTCCATCGAGGAGGCGGCCGAGCACTACGGCATGCCCGTCGATGCGGTGAAGGAAGAGATCGCCCGCTACAACACGTTCGTGGCGAACAAGGTTGACGAGGACTTCAAGAAGCCCATCCCCGACGACGCGCAGCCCATCGACGAGGCCCCGTTCTACGGCGTGCGTCTGTGGCCGAAGGTGCACCACTGCATGGGCGGCGTGAAAACCGATCTCGAGTGCCGCGTCGTCGACATGGACCTGCAGGTCATCCCCGGCCTGTACGCGGCCGGCGAAGCGGTGGGCGGCATCCACGGCGCATGCCGTCTGGGTTCCTGCGCCACGGCCGACTGCCTGGTGAACGGCCGCATCGCCGGCCAAAACGCCGCCAAGGAGCAAACCGCCTAGCGTGCGCGCGACGCGGCGTGCGCAGGGTCGCGCGCGCGACGCGTCGTTGTCGCCCGAAACGGTCGGTTTTGCGCGCAAAACCGACCGTTTCGGGCGACAATCCCCTTCCCAACCAACACGCGTCGCCCCGCCGCACCCTCCCTCCCCGGCGGGGCGACGACCGAGGCTCCGGCCGCATCGGCGGTCGGAGCCTCGGTCGTCCAAATGGAGCGTTTCATGTGACCAATTCTGGGCAGAACGGGCCCGACCGCCCTCCCTATACTGATGTCGCCCGCATTGGGGGAATGCACTATGCGGCATCAGGACGATAGGAGGAGCATGGAAAAGAAGCAGGATTTTTCACCGATCGAGTACGTGAAGGACGGCAGGCTCACCCGCCGAACATTCGTGAAGGGGGCCGGCTGGATCACCGTCACCTCGGCGTTGGGGCTCGGCATCGCCGGTTGCGCGCCCGCCAGCAAGCCGCAGGCGGACAAAGGGGCGGCCGCTTCCGCCGACCCGAACGAGGGCGTCACCTACGCGCACGCCTGCTGCAATCTCAACTGCACGTCGCACTGCCATCTTAAAGCCCACATCAAGGACGACACTATCGTCACCGTCACGCCGGGCGACACGCCCGGGCGCGAGGACTACGCCAACGCCTGTCTGCGTGGCATGGCGCTCAGCCAGAAAACCCAGGACGAGAACGCGCGCGTGATGTACCCGATGAAGCGCACGGGCGAGCGCGGGTCGGGCGAGTTCGAGCGCATCTCGTGGGATCAGGCGATGGACGAGATCGCGCAGAAGCTGAACGAGACGAAGGAGAAGCACGGCGAGCAAGCCGCCGGCTTCTACTCGTTCACCGGCAACTCGGGCAACCTCTCGATGAGCGCGCCCACGCGGTTCGCGGGAACCTTCGGCGGAACCGTCTTCGACATCGAGGGCATCATGGGCGACCAGGGCGCCAGCATGGGCATGATCCTCGCGTACGGCGTGAAGCGCGGCTCGCACGACACGCGCGACTACCTCAACTCGAACATGATCGTGCTGTGGGGCCGCAACGTGGCCGACACGCACACATCCGAGTTCCGCTACCTCGTGGAAGCGCACGAGAAGGGCGCGAAGATCGTCGTGGTCGACCCGCGCCTGTGCTCGTCGGCGACCATCGCCGACCAGTGGATTCCGCTCAAGCCCCAAACCGACCCTGCGCTGGCCCTCGGCATGATGAACGTCATCATCGGCAACGACCTGCACGACAAGGAATGGCTCGCCTCGTACAGCGTGGCCCCCTTCCTCGTCAAGGAGTCCGACGGCTCGTACGCCATGGACGGCGAAGACTGGCTGGTGTGGGACACCGCGTCGAACAGCGCCAAGAAATACAACGAGGAGGGCGTCGCGCCCGCCCTCTCGGGCACCTTCGACGTGAACGGCGAGGCGGTGCGCACGGCGTTCGATCACCTGGTCGACGAGGTGTCCGCGTACACGCTCCCCGTGACGGCCGAGATCACCGGCCTGTCCGAAGACGTCATCGAGACGTTCGCGCTAGAGTACGCCAACGCGAAGCCGGCCGGCATCCGCATGGGCCAGGGCATGCAGCGCGTCTGGAACTCGTTCGCGCCGTTCCGCACGGTGGCGGTGCTCGCAGCCGTGACCGGATACGTGGGCGTCGAAGGCGGCGGCGCGTCGCACATGGGCGGCATCACGGCAGCGCAGCCGCATCCCGAGATCGAGAAGCCTGCGCTGGGCAACCCCGACTGGTCGAACACCGGCGACAAGAAGGCCGCCATGGTGCGCACGTCCACCATGTACGACCAGATCATGACGAAGGATCCGTACCCGCTCGACTTCCTGTGGTTCGCGAACTCGAACTTCGTCAACATGAGCCCCGACGCCAACAAGATCATCAACGAGGTGCTGCCCAACGTCTCGACCATCGTGACGGTGGACCCGTACTGGACGTGGACGGCCAAGCAGTCCGACTACGTGCTGCCCGCCTGCAACTACTGGGAGAAGTGGGACATCGAGGACCGCACCCCCTGGGTCATCATCAGCAAGCCCGTCATCACGCCGATGGGCGAGAGCAAGTCCGACGCCGAAATCATGTCGTTGCTCGCGAAGAAGGTGGGGCTTGAGGAGCTTTGGAACAAGTCCGACGAGGAATGGGTGCGCGGGTTCATCAACTACGACCATCCCGCCTGGGAAGGCTTCGATTTCGACAAGGTTGCCGAGGAGGGCATCTTCGCCCGCGCGGACGGCATCTTCGAGCCGCTGATCTTCCGACCCGACAACACGTTCCCCACGCCGTCGAAGCGCTTCCAGCTGTACAACGAGGAGCTCGTCGCGTTCGGCCAGGAGGTTCCCACGTACGAGCCGATGCTCGAGGATCCGTCGGGCGACCTGGGCCAGAAGTACCCGCTCGTGTACCTGCAATTCCATGATCGCCTGAACGTGCACTCGCAGCACATTCTCATCCCCGAGCTCAGCGTCGTGCAAAGCGAGCCGCTGCTCGAGATGAACCCCATCGACGCCGAAGCGCGCGGAGTCAAGCACGGCGACGTCGTCTCGATCAAGAACGACCGCGGCTCCTGCAAGATGAAGGCGTTCCTGACCGAGGGCATCCGCCCCGGCGCCGTCGCCACGGCAAGCGGATGGACGCCCGAGCAGTTCATCGAGGGCAACTACCAGATGCTCACCCATTTCACGATTAACCCGACCGAAGAGTTCATAGGCCAGACCAGTACCGCTTTCTATGACGTGTTGGTCGAAGTAGAGAAAGCGTAGGTGCAACCATGGCTGACAAGGTTCAATACGGCATGGTGATCGACACGACCCGTTGCATGGGCTGCCAGACATGCGTGGTAAGCTGCAAGATTTCGAACCAGACCCCCGAGGGGCTGTACTGGGGCCGCGTTCGCAGCCGCGACGGCGAGATCCCCTACCAGGCCACGGGCACCTTCCCCGACGCGAAGCTGGCGTTCAGGCCCGAGCTGTGCAACCATTGCGCCTCGCCCGCGTGCTTCGCCAAGTGCCCGGCGGGCGCCATTCAGAAGCGTGAGGAGGACGGCGCCGTGGTCATCGACGAGGAAGCGTGCATCGGATGCGGCACGTGCGCCCTCGCCTGCCCCTACGAGATTCCCCAGATCGACGAGGCGGCCAAGAAGGCGTCGAAGTGCAATCTGTGCTACGAGCGCACGGCCGTGGGCGAGCAGCCCTGGTGCGTGCTGTCGTGCCCGGGCAAAGCGCGCATCTTCGGCGACCTCAACGACCCGAACAACGACGTGGCGAAGTACCTCGCCGAGAAGCAGGCCGTCCCCTTCCACGAGGAATTCGAAACCGGCCCCTCGGTGTACTACGTGCTCTGACGCGCGCCCTTCACCTGCGCTCCCTCCCCGGAAGCCCGCCTCGGCGGGCTTCCCGCGTTGACGCTAGAAACGGGCCGCGTTCTTGGCGGCCAGCAGCACGAGCGCGCTTGCGATCGCGAAGACGGCCTGTCCGGCGAAGACGAGCTCGGGGGCCGCGGCCACGGCGAACAGCCATCCGAACAGCGTCGAGGCGCAGGCGATGCCCAGATCGACGACGTTCTGCTGCACGGCGAGCGCCGACGCCCGGAACCGCTCGTCCACGCGCGCGGATATCGTGGACAGCACGACGATCGTCGACCCCGACGATCCCATGCCCGCCGCGAGGCCCGCAGCCAGCAGCACGGGCGGCATCGCCTGCGCGAACGCGATCAGGCCGATGCCCACCCCCATGCAACCGAGCGTCGTCGCCAGCAGCACGCGCTGATCGCACTTGTCAGCAACCCATCCGGCAAGGGGGTTGGCGATGAGGCCGCCAAGGCTGAAGCAGGAGAAGAACAGCCCTGCGTTGATGGGAATGTCGGCGCCCTCGACGAACGTCACGACGAAGTTCATCGACAGGCCGTACCCGAGCGCGACGACCGCCGTCACGCCCAGCAGCACCACGAGGCTTCGCTGGCCCGAGGAAAACGCCATGCGCAGCGTTTTCGCCGTCCCCAGACGCCGCTCCTCGCGCGCGGCGCGCGCGGAGCGCCCGTCCGCGTCGCCGCCCGCGCTTCCACCCGTGCTGTCACCCGCAGGCGCGAAGCAAAACGACAGGACGAACGCCGCCGCAGCGAAGCCCGCCAGCACCATGAAGCAGGCGGCGTACCCGCGATCGTTCACCAGCATCAGCGCGACAAGCGGGCCGAACAGGAGCGACGCCGCCGTGGCGAACCGGTAGGAGCCGATGAACAGGCCGCCTTTGCCCGCAGGCGCGATGGAGGCCACGGCCGCGACCGCGCACGGCCAGAACGCCGAGAGGCCCACGGCCTGAATGCAGCGGATGAGCAGCAGCTGCCAGAACGTCGCGCAGAAAACCAGCAGCACGCTGGACACGACGAACGAGGCCGCGCCGACGACCATGACGAAACGGGTGCCGCGCCGGTCGGCCAGCGGGCCGAAATAGAACCGCATGACTACGGCCACCAGGAGGAACACCGTCCCCTGCAAGCCTGCTTCCACCATCGTCGCGCCCATGCCCAGCGCGTACGCCGGCAGCAGCGTCATGAGGATGTTGTTGCACCCGTACATGAAGAAGCCCGCCAGCGACAGCCCGACAAGCGGCACGATTCCCCTTCGGACAGGCCCGCGCGCTCCCGCGTTCGGCTGCTCCGCATTCGTCATATCCCCCACCCCCTACGCCCTTGTCCAGAGTATATCCGTCGGGCTTCGGCGGGTCTGACCAATATTGTGCACAAGCGCGCGGGCGCCGCTATTCGCTCGATTCGAGCAGCGTGACCTTCTCCAGGCGATCCATGTCGAGGATCTCGATGCTGTTCCGCCGCTTCGCCACGATGCCCTGCTCTTGAAGGCGAGAGATCGACGACGTGACGGAATTCCTGCTGATGCCGAGGATGTTCGCCAGATCACTGTTGTTGTACTTCACGATGATCGGCGCCGGCGTGCCGTCGTCCTCATCGGCGTCCGCGGCGGCGTCGTGCGAGCCCTGCTCGTCGCGCCCCAGGCTGAGCAGCAGCATGGGCACCCGTTGGGCGGTTGCATAGAACGCCGATTGGACCGACTCGTTCGTCAGCACCGAAATGAGGTTGTACAGGTACTTCACCACCATGTCGGCGAAGTCGGGACACGTGTGCAAGGCTTTGAAGAACGACTCCTTCGGGATGGCGATGAGCTCGCTGTCGGCGCACGCGCTGGCCGTGGCGATGGGCACGCAGCTATCGCCCAGGATTTGAAAGCCGAAGAAGTCCCCCTTCTTGCAGAAGTAGAGCGTCTTCTTTCGCCCGTCACGCTCGAGCTTGTATATCTCGACCATGCCCTCCACCACGAAATGGGCGCTCTTGTGAGGCTCTTCGCCCCACCCGAACAGGACGCCCTTCGGCACGCGGCGCACGCGGTAATCGACGCCCGCCTCCTGCAACATGCCGATCAGCTCGTCCTTCGTCGGAATCTCCGACGCGATGTCGCCCTTGTCAGGCCAAAACATAGCGATGCCCCTGCAATTGCATGTGCTTCATGATCTCCCCCACCCGTCAAACGCCTGAGCAGCACCGCTCCCCCGGTATCGTGGCTTCGGCCATGTCGAAACGCCGAAGCCATGCTGCATGCCCCCAAGCATAGCACAGCGTCCGCTCTCGCTCCGCGCCAGATCGTCGACACGCATTCGCAGAAAGCCCGCTTCCAAGACACCTCAATGCACGGTCTCAGCACGCCTACCCCGATGCATCTACCACCGGATGGCGAAGGTTTGCGCACGGGATTGGCGTTTTTTGCACAAAAATCCTCGACGTGCGAAACCGTCGACGGCACTACGCCGCCTCGCCCCGACCTGTCTCGAGGAAATCCCCAGGTCGCAGGTATGATCCGACATATCGCGAGGTTGTATCTCCAACGATCCGTCCGCTTTGCGGCCCCTGAGAGGCGCGGAGGTTTCGCACATCGCGGGTTTTTGTGCACCAGATAGCGAATCGCCGTGCCAAGGCGCTTCCGACCGCTGCGCGCACAACGGGGCCAGGCCAGAAGTGCATCCCGAAGAGGCCCACAGGCCTTGCCCGGCACCGCCTTCACATCCCCGCAAACAGAAGCAGGTCGAAGGCTTAGAAGCTTCCGACCTGCTTTCATTTCAGAAGACGCGACGCAATTCCAGCCGAGTTCTTCCCTACCTCCTTACCGCACGAACACCGTCTTGCCGCCGACGATGGTGGTCACCACCGACGCTTCGGCGATTTCGTGGAGGTCGTTCACGGCGAAGAGGTTGCGGTCGATGACCACGAGGTCGGCCAGCTTGCCGGGCTCGAGCGTGCCCAGCTCGTGGTCGAAGCTCTCGACCCAGGCCGAGCCCTGCGTCATGCACTGGAGCGCCTCGCCCAGGGCGAGCGCGTACTCGCGATGGAAGCCCTCGGCAGGCTGGCCGTTGGGCATGCAGCGAGCCACGGCCGCGTACAGCACCTGCAGCGGCAGCACCATGGGCGCCGCCGGGAAGTCGGTGGACAGCCCCAGGGGCACGCCCGCGTCGCGCACCGTGCGGAAACGCCAGCAGCGCGACGCGCGATCGGCGCCGATGCACACGTCGTAGAACCCGGTGGACGAACCGAACGTGGCATGGAGCGGCTGCACGCTGGCACCAATGCCGAGGGTCGCCATGCGCTCGATGTCCTCATCCGCGATCGTCTCGATATGCTCGAGGCAGTGGTGCAGCTCCTTGCGGCCGTTCGCGGCCTGGGCCTCCTCGTGCGCGTCGAGCGCCAACCGTGCCGACGCGTCGCCGATGCAGTGGACGCGCACAGGCAGCCCTGCGGCATCGGCCGCACGCACGAGGCGCTTGAACTCGTCGGGCGGCAGGTTCGTCTCGCCGCGCTGGTCGGTGCCCTCGTACGGCTCCAGCATGAACGCGGTATGCGCCTCGATCACGCCGTCGAGCACCTGCTTCACGCCGCCCACGCGCAGGTGGGTGCCGCGCAGCTGGGCGCGCAGGTCCAGCGCCTCGGGGATCTCCAGCAGCGACGGGAAGAACGTGATGCGGCAGGTGAGGTCGCCGTCCTGCTCGATCTCGCGGTACGTGTCGTAGATGTCGTCGTTGGACAGGTCGCGCGGGAACATGTCGCCCACCGCCGTGATGCCCAGCTCGCGGAACACGTCCAGCAGGCGCAGGATGGAACCCTTGAGCCCCTTCACCTGCAACGCCAGGTCGGACACCATCGTGGAAGCCGGTTGACCCAGCAGCAGCCCCACGGGGCGGCCGCTTTCGTCGTGCACGATCTCGCCGCCCTCGGGCTGCGGCGTTTCAGCCGTGATGCCCGCCTTCGCCAGCGCCGCGCCGTTCACCCACACCGTATGGTGATCGAAGCTGCTCAGGCAAATAGGCTGGTCGGGCGCGAAGCAATCGAGCGAGTCGCGCGTGGGAGCCGCATGGTCGTCCCAGATGGCCGTGTCCCAGCCCAGGCCGTACACCCACTCGTTGTCGGGATGCGCCTCGCAGAAAGCGCGCACGCGTTCGGCGCACTCCTGCTCGCTCGTGCAGCCCATGAGGTTCACGCAGAAGTCGGGGTCGTCGTAGGCCGCGGCCGACGCGAAGTGCACGTGCGAGTCGTTGAAACCGGGGGCGATCAGCTGGTCGCCGTAGTCCGTCACCTCGGTGTCGGGGCCGGCAAGCGCCATGACCTCGTCCTTCGGCCCCGCGGCCAGCACGCGGTCGCCCGCGATGGCCACGCCGCCCGCGAGGGGTTCCAGGGTGTTGCCCGTGAACACCGCCTCGGACAGCAGAATGCGATCGGCAACCATTACGCTTCGCTCCCTTCCAGCTCCTCGGGCGCGGCAGACCTCTTCCTATCGAGCGAGCGCGGGAGCATGAGCACCGGGATGAACGCGATGGCGAAGAAGATGCCCTCCAGGATGAAGTTCAGCGTGTAGTCGGTGCCGGCGATCAGGCCGATGCCGATGGGCAGCACGTAGGAGATGATCAGGCTGACCGAACCGATGACGCCGCCGGCGGAGGCCGCGTACTTCAAGCCGATCTCGGGCAGCTGGAACGGCAGCGCTTGCAGGATGGGACCCGACGCGGCGGAGAAGATGCCGTTGAAGCACAGGAGCATCCACAGGATGATGCCCATCGGCGAGTACCAGTTGGCGATCATCACCACGCCGCCGAGGATGCAGATGACGACGAGCACGAGGCGCGGCTTGCCGGAGCGCTGGCACAGCACCGGGCCGATGATGGAGCCGAAGATGGACACGATGGTGAGGAACGCGGCCATGTTGTTGGCGGCCATGATGTCCACACCGCGCATCTCCACCATGGCCTGCGGCAGGATGCCGGAGTAGTTCGTGGCGGTGGCCATGCCCAAGCCCGTGGCGATGGCGATGAGCCACACGAACTTGTTCTTGATGGCCACGCCGAAGTACTGCATGACCGGCTCGGACGGCGGAACCTCGGCGCCCTTCGGCTGGTTCTTCGCCAGCACGAACCACAGCACGAGGATGACGGCGAAGGCGATGGACGACCAGAGGTAGGCGTCCTGCACGCTCGGGAAGAAGGCAGACGTCGCCAGGCCGGCCGCGATGCCGCAGCACGCGGCCGCGAAGTAGATGCCCATGGCGAAATCCATCTTGTCCTCGAACCACGCGCCGAACAGCTTGATGGTTGCCGCCTGCAGCACGGAGGGCGCAATGCCCGTGCCCAACATCATGATCAGCATGACGGTGAAATCGCCTGCGACCAGGCGGCCGAACGCCAGCACGACCGAGATGGCGGTCGCCACGCCCACGACGATCTTCGCGCCGAACTTGTCGGCCAGCGAGCCGCCGGGGATGGACACGAACACGCCCGCCAGCAGCGGAGCGAGCAGCAGAGCAGAGAACTGGGCCACGTCGATGCCCAGGGCGGGCATGATTTCGGTGGCCAATGCGGAAAGCTGGAACTGGATGTAGTCCGCGATGAAGATGATGAGGCACGAGACGAGCAGCACCACCCAACGATACGAGGACAACGTACGCGATTCCATGATTCCCCTCCTTTGTCGATACGAATGAAATGGTTGATACGCCGGCATCACCTGGAAGTATAGGGACTGGCTCCGGCGGCCACCATCGACCGAACTTCGTATCTTTCTACGCGCAAAGCGGTAGACCGACCGCCGCGCCCGCGAGCGCCGTCGGCTTTTTGCGTGCCCGATGCTGCGCTATACTAGGCCGTATCGGACGAACCGCAGGGTCCGCATTATCGTTGCCGGGGAGGCGCAATGCCAGACGAACAGGGGCCGCAGCCCATCAACTTGCTCACCGATGGAGAATGGCTGCACCTTATCAAGATCATCGGCTTGGCGAACCGTCTCAACGAAGACTACGCGTTCCGACGTACGATCCTCGAGCAGCTGCGCATCCTCATCCCCTACGAGTCGGCGGCGTTCTTCCTCACCGACCTGTCGAAGGTGTCCACCACGCCGAACTTCTTCGCGTCGCCCATCGGCATCGACTGCGAGGAGGGACGCTTGGACGAGTACCTCGAAACCGCCTGGGAAGGCGACAAGATTCGCGAGCTGTTTCCCACCGACGAATCGCGCGTCATCCGCGAGAGCGATTTCGTCTCGAAGGAGGAGAAGCGGTCGTCGTCCTACTACTCCGATTTTCTCGGCGGCCGCAACGTGCTCACCTGCACGTTCGCCTGCCCCAAGGGGCCGTTGGGGTCGCTCAACCTCAACCGCAAGCTCAACGACTTCAGCGACAAAGAGGTGTTCATCCTCGAAGTGCTGGAGCCGCACATCACCGAGCGCCTGTCGCAGCACCGTCTGCAAGACGGCAGCCAGAAGGATTTCGAGAAGTTCTTGCAGGACCACAACATCACCGCACGCGAGGGCGAAGTGCTGTCGTGCCTGCTGAAGGGCATGAGCAACGGCGAGATCAGCGAGGAGCTGTGCATCAGCCCCGCCACCACGCGCAAGCATCTGGAGAACCTGTACAAGAAGGCCGGCGCGAAAAGCCGCCTGGAGCTGGCGGTGTTCGCGCGCAAGCACATGCGCGCCGGCTAGGGCAGGGGCGCAGGGTCCGACGCAGGGTCGGGGGCGGCGTCCGTAACCGGCAGGGCCGGGGCGCCGACCGGCGCGACGGCGGGCGCTTCACGCACCTTCGACAGCAGCACGATGGGCACGACGGCCAGCGCGAAGCACAACGATTCCAGGATGAGGTTGAGCGAGTAGTCGGCGCCCGCGATACCCGACACGGCCAACGGCAGCCCGTAGCTGATGGCGAGGCTCACGCTTCCCACCACCCCGCCGGCCGAGCCGGCGTACTTGTGCCCGATCTCGGGAAACGCCCCGGGGAGCGCTTCGAGCACCGGCCCCGCGGCAGAGCCCAACGCGCCGTTCACCAGCAGCATCGCCGCGATGCCCACCGTACCGAACAGCGTCCAGCTCAGCAGCTTCGCGATGCCGCCCAGCACCACGATGACCGCGAGCGCGCCCTTCACGCTTCCCAGGCGCTGGCAGACGAGCGGGCCCAGCATGGAACCCGCGATCGACCCCAGCGACAGAATGGCCGCGGTCGCCCCCGCCGACTCCGGATCGAGCCCGTGCACCTCGAACAACGCCTGCGGGAACAGGCCCACGTACGCGGTGGACGTCGCCATGCCCAGGCCCACGGCAAGCGCGACGAGCCACACGTTCTTGCTGGCGGCAGCCGTTTTCAGGTAGCGCGCGACCGGTTCGCCCTCCGGCGGCTCCTCCCCCTTCGGCACGTCGCGCGCAAACAGCGCCCACGCCGCCGCGCACGCCAGGAACAGGGCCGAGGGCACGAGGAACGCGACGGCCATGTCGGCGAAGAGGTTCGACGTGGCCTGCGCGCACGCGATGCCCACCGAGGCGCTGGCGAAGTAGATGCCCATGGCCATGTTGCTCGAGCGTCTGAACCAGATGCAGAACAGCTTGATGAGCGAGGCCTGCAGCACCGCGGGGCAGCACCCTAACAGGAACATCGCGCAGAACAGCGTCGGGTAATCGCCCGCGCCCACCCGGGCGAAGCCGGCCGCCACCGACACCGCCGTGGCCACGGCCACCACCACCCGCGGGCCGAACCGGTCGCACAGCACGCCGCCGGGAATGCTGAGGAACACGCCCGACAGCAGCGGGGCCAGCAGCAGGCTGGACAGCTGCACCGAGTCCAGCCCGAAGCGCGGCACGATCAACGGGGCAAGCGACGACACCTGGAATTGCAGGTAGTTCGTCATGAAGATGAGCGCGCAGGAAACGAGCAGGATCACCCACCGGTACGGCGACAAGCGTCGGTCGCTGTCGCGATCGGCATGGTCGCCAGCACGATCGCCCACTCGGCACCCCCTCGCGTCGCCTCCCCTGATGGCAGCATCATCCCAACTTCCGACGCCGTGCGCCAGTACGCAAACCGCGTATCTTCTTAGGGTAATGCGCGTAGACGCCTACTGCGGCAACGTCACTTGCTGGTCCATCTCCAGACCGTGCAGCAAGCCGCGAAACGTCAGCCTCGTCAGCAGCTCCGACATATATGCGGGCGATTCGCGCAGCCCGCCGTTGATCCACTTGATGGTGATGCCGATGTGGGCCGAGATGATGTACTGGATGAAGTAGTCCAGCGATTCGCCCAAGCCGCCACCCTCGAACGTGCTGAATATCTCGCGGTACGTGCGGTGCGCGCTCTCCTCGAACTTCTTGTTGAACAGGGGCGCGCCGTGCGGGCCGAGCATCGTCACGAAGAACTGCGCGTGGTCGTAGATGTACTCGAAATGCCGCTTGTAGTAGTCGTGGCTTTCGCGCTCGAGCCCGTGCTCCGCCTTCCGCGAGGGGCTCGCCTCGCGACGCAGGTCGGCCAGCACGTCGTCGATAATCCGGTTGACGAAGAAGTACTTGTCCTCGAACTGGAAGTAGAACGTGCTGCGGGACACGCGCGCCTTCTTCACGATCTCGTTGACCGAGATGCTCTCGAAGTCCTTCTCCTGCATCAGCTCCAGAAGCGCGTCCACCAGGTACTGCCGGCTCCGCGTCTTCCGCATGTCGTTCGTGCGATCCATGGGACTCCTTTCAGGGCGGTGCGCATCTCGCTCTCTCCGTGCTTCCGTTCTCGCACAATTTTACTACAAGTGTCCGAATTCCTACATTACGTCCAATTTTGCAGATACCCAGCCGGAATCCCGCTCGCTAGAATCGAGCTCGTCGAACCGATCACACCAAACCACAAGGAGGCACGAGAACGATGGCACACGAGTTTCGCACCGAGTTCGTCAAGGACTACGTCGCGCCCTACGGACAGGAAGTCGCGCACGGGAAAATCGCGCTCGAGGAGCATTACGAGTCCCCCACCTGGGACGCCACGGGCGACCCGGCGAACGAGACGGCCCGCAACAAGGAGGACTACTTCGAGGCCGTGAAGGCTCGCCTGCACTCCCCCGAGATCCGCATCGAGGAGATGGACCGTAACGGCGTGGAGATGTTCATCATGTCGCTCACCCAACCCGGCATCCAGGAGGTGCTCGACACCGACGAGGCCGTGCAGCGCGCGCATGAGATGAACATTTGGATCTACGAGAACTACGTGCAGAAGTACCCGACTCGCTTCAACGCCTTCGCCGCCGTGGCGCTGCAAAACCCCGAGGCCGCGGCCAAGGAGCTGGAGTTCTGCGTGAAGGAGCTCGGGTTCGTGGGCGCGCTCGTCAACGGCTACACGATGAAGAACGACAAGAACAACGTCGAGTACCTGGACGAGAAGCAGAACTTCCCGTTCTGGAAGAAGCTCGTGGAGCTGAACGTGCCGCTGTACCTGCATCCGCGCGATCCCGCCCCGAACCAACAGCGCGGCTACGAGGGTTACGAGGGCTTGCTGGGCTCCGCCTGGGGATTCGGCGCCGAGACGTCGCTGCATGCGCTGCGCCTGCTGTGCAGCGGCCTGTTCGACGAGCTGCCCGAGGCCAAGCTGATCCTCGGCCACCTCGGCGAAGGCCTGCCCTTCGGCCTGCCGCGCGTTCAGCATCGCCTGAACAACCAGAAGCCGTGCGGCGCGCACAAGAAGCCTCTGACCGAGTACTTCGAGCAGAACGTGTATGTCACCACGAGCGGCCACTTCAACACGCAGGCGTTCCTCAACACGCTTATGGAGTGCAACACCTCGCACGTGATGTTCTCGTCGGACACCCCGTACGAGAGCCTCGACGAGGCCGCCCTCTGGTTCGACAACGTGCCGCTCAGCCACGCCGACCGCGAGCAGATCGGCCGCCAAAACGCCATCGACCTGCTGGGCTTGGATCTCTAGCGCACCCCGCGATACGTCTTCGCCCGCCGCGCCGTTGCGCGCGGCGGGCCTTGCTACTCCTCGTCGTCGAGCTTCGTCTCGAAGGTGAAGCGCGCAGCCTGCATCTCTTTGAGGTACGCCGAGCATATCCGCAGTTCACGGCCATCCTCGAGCGTGATGCTGAGCGACCCCATCTTGCCGTCGGTATCCAGCTGGATCAGCTGCATGTCCGTCACCGGCAGCGTCCGAATCGCCTGTCCGTCGTCGCCCCGCTCCTTGAACACGATCGGCTTCGTCTTCGTGAACCCGAACAGGTCCCGGATCTCCGTCTCGCTCATAGCAATCGTTTCATGCATGGTTATCACCGCTCCCTATCTCCATCGCGCCCTGCTCCTTTTCGATCCACCACCGAACACGTACGGCCTCGGTGCGGGCACTTCGACCTCTTCCGCAAGCCGCCAAAACAATTCCCGACAAGCATTGGTGTCGCACAGCGCATCGTGGTGCTTGTCGAGCGAGATGCCGTAATAGTCGCAGCACGTCGACAGCCCGTACTTCCGGCCGCCCAGCACGCGCTTGGCCATCTCGCCGGTGTCGATGTACAGAAGCTCGGGCATCTCGATTTCGACGTACTCCAAGCTCCGATAGATGGCGGGGCAGTCCGCCGTCTTGGCGCAGTGGGCAACCACCACGTGCGACTCGACCAACGACCCCAGCGCCTCGTTCCACACGACGTCGAACGTCGGCTCGTGCGCCACCATCTCCTCGGTGATCCCATGGACGCGCTGCGTCATGGGATCGAAGTCGCACAGGGGGTTCACCAGCTGATAGCAGCTGTCGAGAAGCGTGCCGTCGTAGCTCGTCCGCTGATAGGCGATCGAGCAGATATGACGCCTCGCATCAGCCCATTCAACGTCCAAGAACAAATACCCATCCATCCAACGGTCCTTCCGCAGCAAAATAACGATTCAAACCGTAGTATATAATCATTATTGTCATTGATGATGATGCCAAGCGTATCTCGACATAAAGAAAAGGCCGGAAGCAATGCTTCCGGCCTGTTAGTTTCTGGTCGCGGGGACAGGATTTGAACCTATGACCTCCGGGTTATGAGCCCGGCGAGCTACCAGACTGCTCCACCCCGCACCGTTATGTTGCGCCTACCTCTCCTGCCCGAAGTGCCTTCAAACAGGAAAAGCGGCAAGAAAGAATACTACCCTCACACCCCTTTAAGCGCAAACTATTTCTCTTCACTCCACATAGTCTACATATTTGGGAGGGGGGGGGCAGCCCCCTACCCCACGCTGTCCAGGGCGAAGGTGCCGCTGGCCATGCGGGCGGTCACGCGGGCGGAGCCGTCGCCGTGGCGGTAGCCGCCGCTGGCCTGCTCGAGCGGGAATCCGCTCTTGAACGCGCCCGACGCCTTCGT
Source organism: Eggerthella hominis (assembly GCF_014287365.1). NCBI lineage: Bacteria > Bacillati > Actinomycetota > Coriobacteriia > Eggerthellales > Eggerthellaceae > Eggerthella > Eggerthella hominis. The sequence continues at coordinate 392,037 of NZ_JACOOA010000004.1, read as the reverse complement.
GATGCGGGCCGTGAAACCCGACGACGCGGGAATGGCCAGACGCACGCTGCCGCTTGCGATATCGGCATCGATCGATTGCGGGCACGGACCGTCGCACAGCACCCGGATCTCCCCCGATGCCACATGGGCGCGCACGCTCTCGTCGAAGCGACCCGCCGCGGACACGTAACCGCTTGCCACGTCGATGCTCAACCCGCGAGCGGCAACCCGATCGACGTCGATCCTTCCCGAGGCCAGCTTGAGCTTCATCGTGCCGCACCCGATGTCGCGCACCTGGTACAAGCCCGACGAGCCTTCGACGCTCACCCGCTCGAACGCGCTCGCGAACGCACGGGGGATGCGCACTTCGAGATCCTTGCGCCCCAGCAGGAAGCACTCGAACCACGAGCCGAACTCAACCTCAAGCGTCGAGCCCACGACGCGCCACCGCATCCGTTGAGCCTCCCCCAGAGGGCGCGGCGCCGTCTCAGTCAGCTCGATCGCGTGCGCGCCGGCATCGTCGATCACCGCCACGTCAACCGATCCCGCAGCCCACCTGATCGTCAAACCCGTGATGCCCGCCGCCTCCACGCTTACGTCTGCCATGAGAACTCCTCCGTTGTCGTTTCGTCCATCATAGAGGCTCGACGATCGGTTGCGCTAGCGCATCTGGTAGGCAACGCCCGCAATTTCAGGTTGCGGCCGCGCGAAACGCGCGGGCCGCACACGGGGCGGCTCACGCGTCCCGTTTGACGGTTCCTTCGTCGTACACGAGCGCGACCAAATCCAAAAGCTCCTGCTTGCTGTGCACCCCCAGCTTGCTGTAAAGATTCTTCGTGTGAGCTTTCACCGTGTTGTTCGAGATGAACAGCGCCTCCGCAATACGCGATGCCGAATAGGCGCTCAGAATGAGGATGAGCACGTCCATCTCGCGCTCCGACAGCTTGTACCGCTCGACGAGAACGGAATTCGTCCGGAGATCCTCCTTCGAATAGTTGACGAGCTTCGCTGCAGGCGCGGCGTCGTCGTCCTTCCGCTCGTCGCCCGCAACGCCCCACCGGATGGCCGACAGAAGCGCCACGACGGCGATGAAGGCGATCCCGATGAGCGAGATCATAGACGCGGTCGGCTGGCCGTTCACCGGCGTTCGTGCCAGAATGCTCACAACGGTGCCCAGCGTGAGGCAGAATCCGAACGTGAAGAACGCGAAGCTCGACACGGCGAACGAGAACGCCCGCCTCTCCTTGGTGACCTCGATGCATATGGTCAGCAGAATGATGAGCGCGCACGCGGAGACCGCGCCGCACACGAACACCGCCACCATCAGATACGTGATACCGAAAAACGGCAGGAAGAACAGCATCACGATCAGCAAGATGGCGTATTTTGCAAAGATGTTCGACGAGAAGAACAGGACGTTCGTGCGTCGCCACACCGCCAGCAAAACAACGCACCCGACGAGCGACCCCATCGAATACACCGCAAGCTCCGTGATGTTCAACGAGGGCGAGTCAAGCGGGAACACCAAGGAGCTGGTGAACAGCGCGATCAGAAAGCACACCAACGGCGGCCAATAGTCCTTCGCCATCACGGTCGCGAACCGGGACAACTCGTCCCGCGACAGAAAAGAGGTTTGCGACCGCTCCTCGCCGCCCTCGGGATCGCGCCCGATCGCCACAAGCGAAGCCGAGGCGCACACAAGCGCCACCGCGAGCACCGACCAAAACAGCACCTCGCTCCGCACCATGCTGAACACAAGCCGAGCCAGGGCGGAAACGCAATACGCGGCGATGATGAGCCGAACCGATTTCTCGATCGAATAGCCCGCCAAGACGTTGGCCCACAGGGAGAATCCGCTCGCGATACCGCAACCCAGCAGCAACAGGCCGGCAAACCGGCACGGCATCGTGGCCGACCCCTCGAGCACGAACGTACCCAGAAACAGCAGCATCGTCCCCGCGACAAGCAGCAGAACGCTCGCCCAGGCAACACGCGTGCGCTTCCGCGGAGAGCAGACGACGCCGAGCACCATCGCAAGATACACAGGCTGCGTCGTCAGCACTCCCAGCCAATCGGAGAAATCGGAAGCGATCGTGAGCGTTTGCTGGGGATAGTCCTCGATATCGACGACGAGGATCATGAACAGGACGAAATAGGCGACGAATCCGACGATGCGCGCGCAAGGCATCCTGTCGTTCGTCGGGGTCGCTGCGGGCAACGGAGCCCACCTCCCTTTCAGCATCGTCGGATTCGACCGCTTTCAGGCCACCGACCACCTACGATCGGCTGTGCCGCTTCTCATTACCGCGCATCAGAACCGGATTCATGGTACCAAAGCGCCCTGTTCCGGGCAAACGCCAGCCCCAGCATGGTTGCCGCGACCGCGCAAAACCCTTCCACGAGACGGAATTACCCCTTTTGGGTAACCTTCGCTCCGACAAATTACCTGTATGGTGGGAGGGTCTGACCTCCCGTTTTCCATAAGATTGCGACTGCGGTTCACGAAAAGCAAGTCGATCGAAGGAAGAGGGAAACCATGCAAGAAGTATCGAGAAGGACGTTCTTGAAAGGCGCCGTCATCGCGGGAGCGATAAGCTCCCTGGGGGCTTTGACCGCCTGCTCGCCGAAGGCGGCGAACGAAAGCGCGCACGCGGAAGAGGCTTCGAACAAGGGCGCGTCGTGGCGCGAGGCGCCCGAGGCCATCGCCGACACCGAAATCTCCGAAACCGTCGCCTTCGACGTCGTGGTGGTAGGAGCCGGCATCAGCGGCTTGTCGGCGGCGAACTCCGCCGCCGAGCAAGGGCTGAGCGTTGCCGTGGTGGAAAAGTTCTCCGAAGGCCGCTACGGCGGCTCCTATTTCGGCGTCATCAACAGCAGGCTCCACCAGCAGGACGGGGTGGACATCAAAATGACCGACGTCATGACGGACTTCCTGCGAGAGAATCAGAACTCGGTGGACAACGTACTGATCAGCCGCTGGTTGAGTAACAGCGGTGAAGCAATGGACTGGCTCCTGGACAAAACGGAAGCAGCCGGCCTGACGTCGTACCTGACGACCACGGATGGCTACAAAAGAACGCCGTCCGCAACGTACAACGCGCACGCGAACCTCCTGGACGAAGGCGTGTACCCCGGCGTCCGCATCGGCTACAACGCCGAGCGACCCGACCGCGATGCCAACGACTTCGGCCTCGCCTGCCTCAAAGACGCTGCGGAAGCGTCGGGCGTCCAGCTGTATTACGAAACCCCCGCGTCCCAGCTCGTGAAAGACGGCGACAAGGTAACCGGCGTGGTCGCGCAGCGGGCGGACGGCACCTACCTCAAGCTCAATGCGGCCAAAGGGGTGGTTCTGGCCAGCGGCGATTTCATCGCAGACACCGACATGGTCGCAGAGCTGCTTCCCTGGGCCGTCGATCTGTGCAAGAACGGGAACGGCTACGCGATGGTGATGGACAACGCCCCCACCGAAGCGCTCAACACCGGAGACGGCCAGAAGATGGGCGTGTGGGCCGGAGCGAAGATGCAGGATCGCGGGCATTCCATCATGTGCGCAGGAGGCGGCACGCTGACCGGTCCTTTCCTCTGGGTGAACAGCGAAGGCAAGCGCTTTCTGAACGAGAACACGAGCGGCGGCCCGGCCATGGCGTCCCAGCTCACCATCCCCGAGAACAGCACGGCGTTCCAGATTTTCGACTCCAAGTTCGGCGAGGACATCAACCGCATCGGCATCATGGCTTTCGACGGCGTCATCGAGGCCACCGACGAGTACGTGGAGAACATCAAGAAGAGCGCCACGTACCAAGCTGACACCATCGAGGAGCTCGCGGGGCAGATCGGCGTCGACCCCACAACGCTCGCGGAAACGATCGCCCGAAAGAACGAGCTGGCCGCAGCAGGCGATGACGTCGATTTCGGTGTGGCGCCGGACCGCATCCTCACGGTGGAGGAGCCGCCGTTCTACGCGACTCCCAGCGGAAGCGTCGCCTTCGTGGGACTTTCCGGCCTCGTCTGCAACGAGAACCTCGAGGTGTTGACGGAATCGGGAGACGTCCTTCCCGGTTTGTATGCCGTCGGCAACATGGTCGGTCGCCGTTCGGCCAACATGTACACTACGCCGATCTGCGGCGCGACAAACGGCATGGCTCTCACCGACGGCTACCTGCTGGGCAAGCATCTCGCCGAGAACTAAGCGACACGCAGCGATGATCCGGGGCCTCTCGATTCGCGAGAGGCCCCTTCTCCCCAAGAACCCGGCTTTGATTAATGCGGGGGCGGGGCGGATGCACTACAATCGGAGGCGAAACACGTCGCGAACCGCCCGCAGCCGCACGCTGCCCGCAGCCCGCAAGCCGCAAGCCGTTCGAAGGAGCACGCACCCATGGCCGTCATCGATGCCCATGCCCACATCTACCCCACCAAGATCGCCTCGAAAGCTGTCGATGCCGTGGGCGACTTCTACCTCATCGACATGTTCGGCGAAGGCACGGTGGAGCATCTGCTGTCCGCACAGCAGCACGCGCCCATCACGCACTTCATCGTGCACTCGGTGGCCACGACCCCGGGCAGCGTGGAATCCATCAACAACTTCATCGCCGAGCAGTGCCGGCTGCACCCCGAATTCATCGGCTTCATGGCCATGCACCAGGACTATCCGGAGCCCGAGAAGGAAATCGAACGCGCCATCGGCCTGGGCCTCAAGGGCATGAAGCTGCACCCCGACACGCAGCACGTGAACATGGACGACCCGCGGCTCATGAACGTCTACGAGATGATCGAGGGGCGCCTGCCCATCGTCATCCACACGGGCGACTACCGCTACGACTACTCGCACCCGCGCCGCCTCATGAACGTGCTGAAGGCCTTCCCCAACCTCGTGGTGGATGCGGCGCATTTCGGCTGCTGGTCGCGCTACGAAGTGGGCTACGACATCCTGCACAACGCCGAGAATCTGTTCGTGGACGCCTCGAGTTCCCAGTTCTTCCTGGGGCAGCGCCGCACGGTGGAGCTCGCGCGCATGTGGGGCACCGACCGCATCATGTTCGGCTCGGACTACCCCATGTGGAGCCCGGCCGCGGAATACGACCAGTTCGTCACCGCCGGCTTCTCGGAGGACGAGCTGGAGAACATGCTGTGGCACAACGCCGAGCGCTTCGCCGGCGTGAAGGTGAGCTAAGCGAGAGAATCCCAATTTCTCCAGGCCGACGCCTCGAAGGCCATTGTATAATCGAGGCGAGCTCGACGCACGTGAGACATTTTCGCACGCATCGTTCGAGGTGGGGTTCATGAGAAGACAGGGGTCAACAACAACCATTTGCCTCGTTGCACTCGTTTTCCTGGCGATTGCGGCGACGCTCTTCGTTGCGTTCGGCTACTTCGTCGACAACACCTCGAAAGAGATTTCAGAGAGAACCAACCGCAAGCTGGAGACCAGAACCGCACAGCAGGTTCGCTATGTCGAAACGGTGCTCGACGGGCAGTTCGCCTCGCTCGAATCGGCCGCAGCGTATCTCGGAGCCGCCTACCCGGGCGATCGCACCGATTTCGAAACCGTCGTCGCCGCCATGCAGACCAGCTTGAACTTCGCACGCTATACCGTTGCCGACGTTCAAGGCGACAGCCTGACAAGCGACGGCGTCGCGGGAAACGTGGCCCACCGCGACTACTTCCACAATGCGCTGGCGGGCGAGCGCACCGTCACCGAGCCGTTCCTCTCGAACGTGGACGCCAATTACGTGTGCGTGATGCTGGCCGTCCCCATCACAACCGCGGACGGCGAGATCGTGGGAGTGCTGGGAGGATCCTATACGTCGGAGTACTTCGGCAGTCTGTTCCTTGACGGGAACCTCGAAACGCAGGACGTCGCCTTCTTGAGCGACGAAGAGGGCAACGTCATCGTCTCCACGCCGACAGACGGCATCGCGCTGACCGGCCTCAACATCTTCGAAGAGATAACGAATTTCAGCTTCCTCGACGGCAAGTCGGTCGAAGACGTTCGCAGCGCCATGAGCAACAACGAGGCGCTGACAACGCTGGCAGACAACGGGGTGGAGGAGATCTACACCACCCAGATCCCCTTCGGCTACAATGGATGGACGCTGTTCTCCGCCGTCGACAGAAACAGCATCGACGAAGCGTACGCCTTCATCAACACGAACATGAACCAGATGAACATCACGGTTACCGCAACGTTCGCCGGCGGCCTGCTGTGCATGCTGCTCATCTTCTCGCGCGAACGCAACCGCCTGCGCAAAGACAACCTGCGCATTCAGGACGAGAAGATGCGGCTCGCGCTGTCCGAGGAGAAGTATCGGCTGATCGCGCGCGATTCGGACATCATCGTGTTCGAGATCAACATGGCCGAAAAGACCATCGAGCACAACGAGAACTTCGTGAAGCAGTTCGGCCCCGCCTGCCGCTACGAGTGCTTCGTCGAAGGCGGGCGCGTGCATCCGGACGACCTCGGCGTGTACCGCGACCTCATCAAAAGCCTGTACGCGCACGACGAGCACGTTGAAGGCCGGCTTCGCTGCCTCGACGATGACGGCAAGCCCACCTGGTACTCCGTGGATCTCAGCTCGGTGATGGACGAGTCGGGCGAAATCGCGCGCGTGCTGGGCAAGCTCATGAACATCGACGAGACGGTGCGCACCATGGAGCTGCTGCAACTGGAAGCGCAAACCGATTCGATGACAGGGCTGTACGACAAAGAGGCCACGGAGGCCCTCATCGCCGACACCCTCAAAGAGCACGAAGCCGACCGGACGAGCCACCTCGCCATTGCCATCGTCGACATCGACGATCTCAAGACGATCAACGACACCCTGGGCCATTTGCAGGGAGACCAGGCGATCAGAACCCTATCCTCCAGCTTGAAAAGCAACTTCCGCGACACCGACATCATCGGCCGCATCGGAGGCGACGAATTCATGGTGTGCATCAAGGGCCTCGAAGGCGAGGGGCAGGCGCGCACCGTCATCGAGTCGTTCGTGGCGAAAAGCGCCGACCTGACCATCGGCGAGCGGAACGACGTTCCCCTCCATCGCAGCATCGGCGTCGCCATGGCGCAGCCGGGCGACACGTTCGAGATGCTGTACAAGCAGGCCGACGCCGCCTTGTACCATGTGAAGAACCATGGCAAGAACGGCTTCGCCTTCTGGCACTCCGACCTGCGGAAAGATGCCTAAGCTTCTTCTTTTTCGGCTTTCTCCACGACCACGCGGATCTTGTCGATGCGGTGGCGGTCCATGTCGACCACGGTGAACGTGGCTTTGTCGTCGCCGTCCTCCACCGTGGCGGAATCGCCCTCGTCGGGGATGCGATCGAACACGGTGAGCAGCAGGCCGCCCGCCGTCTCGCACTCCTCGGACTCGACGGGCTCGAAGCCGATGAGCTCGCCCACCTCGTCGATGGGCAGCGAGCCGTCGATGAGGTAGCTGCCGTCATCGAGCTGCACGACTTCGTCCGAGCCGCCGTGGGCGTACTCGTCGTCGATGCGGCCGACGATCTGCTCCATGATGTCGCTCATCGTGACGATGCCGGCCGTGCCGCCGTGCTCGTCGATGACCACGGCGATCTTCGTGCGCTTCTCCTGCAGCGTTTGCAGCAGCTTCGCGATGGGCACGCTCTCGGGCACGGCCTGGATCATGCGAATGCGCAGGTCGTCGACCGTCGCGTCCTTGGGCATCGTGTAGAGGTCCTTCACGTGCACGAAGCCGACGATGCGGTCCTTGCTGCCACGGCACACGGGGTAGCGCGTGTACTTGTACTGCAGCACGGTCTGGAGGCTCTCCTCCAGCGGATCGTCCAGGTCGATGCACACGACGTCGGTACGCGGCGTCATGATGGCCTCGGCGTCTTTGTCGCCCAGGTCGAAGATGTTGTCCACGTATTCGTTCTGCTCAGGATCGATGAGGCCGCTTTCGGTGCTCTCGTCGATGAGCAGCTTGATCTCCTCGTCGGTGTACACCTCGTGCTCGTTGGCCACGTCGTGACCGAGCATCTTCATGACGCCGTTCGTGATGCTGTTGAACAGCCACATGATGGGGTACGTGATGCGGTAGAACCACACGAGCGGCGTAGCGGTAAGCAACGAGTAACGCTCGGTGGAGAAGATGGCCAACGACTTCGGGATAAGCTCGCCCACCACGATGTGCAACGCCGTGATGATGACGAAACCGATGACGATGGAGATGCCGTGCGTGGCCGCCTCGGGCACGTTGAGCGCCTTGAACAGCGGTTCGAACAGCGCCGATACCGCAGGCTCGCCCAACCAACCGAGCGCCAGCGATGCGAGGGTGATACCAAGCTGACAGGCAGACAGGTACGCGTTGACGTTGTCGGCCACGATCTTGGTGTATTTTGCACCCTTGCGACCCTCATCGACGAGGATCTCGACTTGCGACTTGCGCACGCGTACGAGCGAGAACTCGGCGGCGACGAAGAACGCATTCATGAGCAGGAAGAACAGAACGAGCAGCAAACTGAGTGCTATGGGCATAATTGCGGATGGTCCTCCTTTATATGACTATTCACCATGTAATCGTACGGCATTACCCCACCCGGTCATACACCCGTTACCGGAAACCCGCAGGTTTCCACAAGTGGGAGCCAGCAATCCACACGCGAACCGAACGGGGCCGCGCCCGAAGAGCGCGGCCCCGTCAAGAAGGGAGGAGGGAAGGTTATTTCTGCGCTTCCTGGGCGCTGGCGGCCGATACCTGGCCGGCCGTACGGCCGAGGATGGAATAGCCGCTCATCACGCACCAGTAATCGCCGTTCATGATGCCGCCGGCCGCGCCGGGCACGGCGTACAGGCCCTTGATCGGCAGCGCATCGGTGCCGATCACCTGCGTGTCGAGGTTGATTTTGAGGCCGCCGAACGTCGCCATGATGCCGCCCACCATGGGAATGGCGTAGAAAGGCGGCGTGGTGAGGGCCGTCGCCGGCACCGTGCCCTGATGGGGGACGGGCAGGGCCGCCGCGGTTCCCGCTGCCGCCGCTTCGTTGTACGCGTTGACGGTGGCCACCATGTTCGCGGCATTGAAGCTGACGCCGTCCGCCGTATCCGACACGATCTTCGCGCCAAGGTCCTCGAGCGAGTCGGCCTGCACCACCGTCATGCCCAGCTCGATCATGTGGTCGATGCGATCGCCGCCGATGACCGCGGCGTTGCAGAAGGGCGTGGCGCGGATGATGTCGCGCACGCCCTCGTCGAGGATGAGGTACGCACGGGCCATGTGCTGCTGCATGATCTCCTGGTTCACCAGCGACGACCCCAGGCCCTCGTTCACGAAGCGCTCACCGTCGGTGTTGACGTACACGCCCATGCTCTGAATGGAATGGCCCGTGGTGCCGTAATACAGCACATGCACGTCGTCGACGTTCTCGACGGCTTCGTAGCCTTCGGGGGTGTCCACGCCCTCGAGGTACGTCATCGGCCACGGCTGGGGGTGGCCGTAGAACGAGCCGAAGCTGCGGGACAGCTGGGCGCCCACTTCAACGCCCATCTTGATGCCCGAACCGTCCAGGTAGGGAACGCACTGGGCCATGCCCAGATCAGCGTGGCGACCGATGTACTTCGTGCACATCTCCTTGTCGCATTGCCAACCGCCCGTCGCCAGAATCACCGACTTGGCTTTGATCTCGAACGCCCCTTCGGCATCCTCGGCAATGAGGCCGACGACCGTTCCCGCCTCGTCGGTCACGAGCTTCTTCGCCCGCGTCTCGAGCAGGGTGGTCCCGCCCTTTTGCGCGAACACCTCGCCGAACTGCTGCAGGTATTCGTCGGTGTAGCTCTTCGATCCCTCTTCCGTCGGACGTTTGCCGCCCATCCAAACGTACGGGCTGCCAGCCGCAAGCTCCTCGGTGGTCATGCCGAGCCCTTCGATCCACTCAAGGTAGGAGCTCCAGTTGTCGCAGACGAACTTGCCCAGCTCCGGGTCCGACAGCGGGGCCTTCGCGTACGCCGCCTCCCACTCCGCGCCGAAGCGCGGTCCGAATGCGCCGGCGGCGAATCGGCTGGTGCCGCCCACGTGCTTGGACGCTTCCACCAGCACGACGTTCGCGCCCTGCTCCGCGGCGCTGACCGCCGCCGCAAGGCCGCCGATGCCGGCGCCGGCCACAACCACGTCGCACTCGTGCTTCGTCTCGAACGCCGACGGCGTCGAAGCCGCAGCACAACCCGTCAGCCCTGCGGCGCCCGTCAGCGCCCCGGCTCCCAATGCGACCAGGCCGGCACCCTTCAAAAAACTCCTCCGCGTTTGCTCCATGACGATCCCCTTCCCATTGTGTGCGCCCCAAGTCCCTTGCGCCCGAGGCGTTGTTCCCATCGTTTCAGCACGCAGCGCGCGCTGCGAACCTCAGTGGCAGGTGTTGCACTCGTACACGCCCGCGTGATGGCAGCTCACACACGTGTCCGCGGCGGCGACCTCCGCTTCGTGCATGTTGTGGCAGTTTGAACACGTGATGTCGGCGTGCCCCTCCGTCAGCCCCATGACCTCATGGGGATTGACCTGCGTGCCCTTCGTGTCCACCAGCTCGGTGTACCCGGCCGTCAGCGCCGTCATCTCGTCGGCCGTTTCGTCGTGGCACCCCGAAGACTGGCACGTTTGAGCTTCGACGGCGGTCTTCTTCAGCTTCTTGGGCATGGCATCCGACGCCGTCTTGCCCTCATGCACCGAGGCCAGCCCCTGCTCGTCGGTGTGGCAGGTCGCGCAGGTCGCCTGCGCTTGCTGCACATGAGCGCTTGCGCCAGACGTCCCGTCCTCCATCGTGCCGCCTTCCACGCTGTGGCACGTGGTGCACTCCATGTCGAGCGACCATCCCGTCTGCGTTGCAGCTTGGGACGAATCCGATCCCTGCGGCTTCGAACCTGCCGCGTCATCGGACGATTGCGGCGAGCAACCCGCCACGCACACCATGCCAACCGCAAGAGCGACCAACGCCAACGCTACGGCATTTGCCGAGCGAATCTTCGCCATGCGTACCCCCTTCCCTCGGTTGTCGCCATGCCCTCCGCACGGCTTCGATGGGTGAAAGCGTATGGCACGGGCGCGGTGCTTGTCATCCGAGGAAACTTGTGAAACTATGGGAGAAAGGGGCTGAAATACGTGCGATCTGGGGGAACTACTAGGCTATTTATCAGGTATTTCAGCGGTTTTCACCAGTTTCTAGTGAGGTTAGGGGAGCTCATGGAAGACATCGCTCGGAACCAAACGCAAAAGAAAACCGGCGCGTCGACCGTCACGCGGTTCGTCGAGGAAGCAGCCTCCGTGCATTTCCCTCTGGTGGTGGGCTATGCGCTCTGCCAACTGTGGCTTTCCCTCTGCTTTTTCGCGCCGCAGCTGTTCCCCGACAACGCGTCGGTGTTCGTGTACGAGCTATCGCTTGTGGTCTGCGTCGTCAGCCTCGTCCCCTGCTTGCTGTTCTCGCGCCGCAGCGAGCGGCTCCTCGAAGACAACCGCACCGTTTGGGCGTTGGCCGCGTGCGCGGGCATCGGCACGCTGCTCATTCCCTTCTCGGCGGGCTCGAGCACCGAGGCCGTCGTGCTGCAGGTTGCAGCCGCGCTGCTCACCGGCATTCCCTCGGGATGGCTGTTCGTCGGATGGTACCAGGCGTTCTGCAAGATCGACGATTTGGCAGGCTTCGTGCTGGGCGTGGTTGTGTCCAGCCTGTTCATGTACGTGCTGACCGCGGTGGCGCTCGCGCCCATACTCAGCCCGTGGGTCATGGTGGGCATCGCCTGCGTCACTCCGCTGGTGTCGGGATTGCTGCTCACGCGCGCACCGCGTCGAGACGACTACGTTTCGGAAGCCGCCTTTCCCGAAAAGGGCACCGAGCAGCGCCGCGCCCTCATCCTTCTCTGCCTCGGCATATTCACGGTCAGCCTCGCTGACGAGTTCATGCGGAATTTTTACCTGGAAGGCACCGACTTGATGTTCTACTCGAGCGGGCTGAACCTCGTCTTGCTGCTTGCGAAGCTGCTCTGCACGGTCGTCCTCGTTTCGATGCTCACCAGCCAGATCCATCATATGCCCCTGGTGTATCGCGCATCGTTTTTGCTCGCCATGATAGCCGTCCTGTTCATGCCCTACACGCAGCACGTCACGACGCTGTTCTACGGCATCACGAATTTCGGAGCATTCCTGTTCAAGATCATGGTCATGATCATCGCGTTCAATTTCTGCCATCGGTATCGAACGATTCCCGTGCTGGTATTCGCGCTGACGCGTATCGCGTTCTCGCTCGACCTGCTCATCGGGTTCGGCGCCTATCACGCGTACCGCTCGTTCTCCCCCATCATGCCCGACCTGCTGGGGCTCCTTTCGGTTACCCTCGGGCTGTTGATCATCGCCACCTATTTGTTCGTATTCGCCGATCGCTCCAGCTCGTCGCTCTTTCTCAAGGCCGAAGGGGAGGCGGCTTCGTCCGATTCCATGCGGGACGCATGCGATCGCCTCGTTCGCATAGGTCGGCTGTCGAAGCGCGAGGCCGAAGTGCTGGCGCTCATCGCCAAGGGGCGTTCAGCGCCGCGCATCCAAAGCGAGCTCCACGTGTCCATGAACACCGTGAATTCCCACACCAGCCACATTTACCAGAAGTTGAAAGTGCACTCGCGCCAAGAGCTGCTCGACCTCATCGAGGAGACCGCTCCGCAGGAATCGGCCACCTAGCCCGTCGCCCGCAACGTGACAAAAACGTAAGGTTGAATCAGGCGGGCTGCAATGTTCTTGCAAAGTTGGGCGGGTATCGTGGAGCGAGCTGCCCGCTCCAACGAAAGGAAGCGCCCATGAGCAAGCCCCTGAAGATGATACTCCCCTTGGCCGCGCTCGGCATCCTGGGCCTGTGCATCGTCGCCCAGGCCCCGGTCCTCAAGAAAGTCAAGTAACCCGCACGCTACGCGGTAGCCAGGTCGCCGTCCTCTTCGATGCCCGGCGTCGCGTCGGCGGATGCCTGCTCAGGCTCGGTCGTCGCACCTTCGACGCCGGCGTCCTTCGGCAGCACGAGGTTCGCCACCACGGCCACCAGGAACACCACGGCCACGCAGTTCTGCGCGAACACGCTCTGCACCAGCTCGGGGAAGTTCGCGAACAGCGCGGACACCTGCGTGAAGCCGATGCCCACCGCCAGCGACAGCGCCGCGATGAGGATGTTGCGCTGCGAGAAGCCCGCGCGCGCGATCATCTGGAACCCGCTGACGATGATGTTGCCGAACATCATGATGGTGCAGCCGCCCAGCACCGCCTCGGGAAGCGACGCGAACACCACGCTGATCACCGGCAGGAACGCGGCCAGCACCATGATCACGGCGCCGGTGGCGATGGCCTTGCGGTTCACCACCTTCGTCATGGCCACAAGGCCCACGTTCTGCGAGAACGACGTGATGGGCAGGCAACCGAAGCACGCCGACAGCGAGCTGACGAAGCCGTCGCACGCGATGGAGCCCGTCAGCTCCTTCTCCTTGACCTCGCGGTTGAGGCCCACCATGGTCAGCGCCGACGTGTCGCCGATGGTCTCGGTGGCCGACACGAGGAAGATGAGCGTCACCGACACGATGGCGCCCAGGTTGAACTCGGGAGCGAACGGCATGAGCTGCGGCAGCGCGAACAGCTGCAGGTTCTGGAAGCCGCTGAAGTCCACCGCGCCCATCACCACCGCGCACGCATAGCCGATGACCAGGCCGAACAACACCGAAAGCTGCTTGGTCTTCCCCTTCGCCAGCACCTGGAACGCCAGGCACGACACGAGCGAGACGGTGCCCAGCAGCAGGTTCTGCGGCGAACCGAAGTCCGGCGCGCCCGTGCCGCCGCCGAACGAGCTCGCGCCCACGCCCAACAGCGAGAACCCGATGGAGGTCACCACGACGGCAGCCACGATGGGCGAGATGATGCGGCGCCAGTACTTCGCGAACAGGCCCAGCACGCCCTCGATGATGCCGCCGACGATGATGGCGCCGATGGCCACGTTGTAGCCGTAGGTGGCCACGATGCCGGTGAGCACCGTGACGAACGTGAAGCTGATGCCCATGACGATGGGCAGCCCCGAGCCGATGCGCCACAGCGGGAACAGCTGGATGAGGGTGCCGATGCCGGCGATGAGCATGGCGCTTTGCACGAGCATGCCGACTTGATCGTCGGCCAGCCCTGCGGCGGTGCCCACGATGAGGATGGGCGCGAGGTTCGCCACGAACATGGCGAGGATGTGCTGGATGCCGTAGGGAACGGCGCGGACGACGGGGATGTCGCCGTCGAGCTTGAACAGCTCTTCGTGCGCGAACGACTTCATCGGAACGCGATCTCCCCCGTCTCGGGGTCCATGCCCTCCACGATGGCGAGCGATTCGAGGCGGTACCCGCGGTGCCGCAGGTCGTCGCCACCGGGCTGGAAGCCCTTCTCGATGGCGATGCCGATGCCCTCCACCGTGGCGCCCGCCTCGTCGACGAGCTCGATGAGGCCGTTGAGCGCGCACCCGTTCGCCAGGAAGTCGTCGATGATCAGCACGTGGTCGTCGGCGTTGAGGAACTTCTTGGACACGATCACGTCGTACACGCGGCTGTGCGTGAACGACTCGATGCGCGTCGTGTACATCTCGCCGTCCAGGTTGATGCTCTGCGCCTTCTTGGCGAACACCACGGGCACGCCGAAATGCCGCGCCACCACGCACGCGATGCCGATGCCGGACGCCTCGATCGTGAGGATCTTCGTGATGGGGGCGTCGGCGAACAACCGCCTGAACTCCTCGCCCATCGCGTCGAACAGATCGATGTCCAGCTGGTGGTTGAGGAAGCTGTCCACTTTGAGGACGCCTTCCGACTTCACCACCCCGTCGCGCCTGATGCGCTCCTCCAAAAGCTCCATGCCGCTCCTCCGTCCGCTGCCCCGGACCCGTCGATGCCCGCCGAATGTTGTACCGACCAGTGTACCCGAGCGCGCGCCCGAACGGGAGGGGGCAACCCGACGCCGATCGACGGCCCCCTTTGTCACATTCGCTGTGGACAACGAAACCTCGTGCATGCGATTCGGCGTTTTTTGCACAAAAACCCTCGACGTGCGAGACTCGCCGGCGCCTCCCTGCGACGCTTCCACGCACACGGCGAGCGAATGACCAGTTCAGACGAACACGCATGTCCAAAACGTGCGCCACGGACAGGCAAGACCAACATCTTTGCATCCTCCAAAGGCTTCGAGAATCCGCACGTCGCCGTTTTTTGTGCATGCAGGACGAAATCGTATGCAAACAGCGCCCTCCGAGGCGCGTTCCGCAGGCTTCGCGGGCCAAGCTGGCGGCGAAGCGTCACGCAAGTTCTCGGTAGCTCCGCAGGAAGGCGCGGCCTTGCTCGGTAACCTGGTAGGCGCTCTCGCGCTGGCCGCCGTCCTCGCGAAAACAGGCGACGGCCCGGATGTAGCCCGCGCGCGCGAGAGCGAGCTTCACGTTGCGCAACCGGGCGGGCGTGATGCCCAGGTCGCGCTGCAGCACGTGGCGCGAGACGAGCGCGTACGCGCTGCCGGGCGCCGTGCGCTCCAAGAGGTACTGCAAGATATCCGCCATGGCCGCGCGTGTTTTGACCTGCGGCTTCTTGCAAGGACCTGTGAACGGGATCGGATCGCCCGGCACCACGGCTTCCACGGATTTCGCGCCCACCTCTGTCGTCTCGGCCATCGCTCTCACGTCCTCCCGGAATATGCTCGCACCTGTTTTCATGAGTATTCAACATATAATGCCCCCCCCCCGCGACGCTTTGTCAAGCAGAAGGGGCATACCGGGTTGAATTCGCGCGGGAAGCGCATGGGCACACGGGTGCGCGAGCGCTCGAACGGGCACGTGCACAAGAAAGGCCGCGCTTGCAGCAAGCGCGGCCTTGGGACAGCAGGCGGAAGCGGGCGTGCGGACGGGCGGGCGCGGGCGAACCGCGAACCGCTTTACAGCACCACTTGACCGGTGAACAGAAGGACGAGCGACACGATGGCGGCGATGAGGATGATGGCCACCACCACTTTGTCGACCGTGCTTTTCAGGTACGGCTCGTTGCGCTCCTTCTTGCCCTTGATGTACATGAGGATGCCCGGCGCGTACAGCAGCGACATCAAGGTGAGCCCCACCGAGCCCGACGCCCACGCCAAGAAGAAGCTGTACACCACGCCGAAGACGCCGAAGATGCGCCACAGCACGAGGCTGCCGCCCACCTTGCCCTTGAACGCGCCCGGCTCGGTGAAGGTGAGCTTCGCGAAGTACGCCGCCGACAGCAGGTACGGCAGCAGGATCATGCCGGCCGACAGCGCGTAGAAGAACTGGTACGTGCTGTCCGAGAACAGCATGATGACGAGGAACACCTCGATGATGATGTTCGTCACCACGAGCGTGACGATGGGAGCGCCCTTCTTGTTCGTCTTGGCGAAGGCCTTGATGAACACGCCCTGCTCAGCGGCCTCGTAGGGAGACTCGCTCGACAGCACCGTGTAGCCCAGCATCGCGCCGACCAGCGACAGCACCACGCCGCCGTTGATGAGGATGGCGCCCCACTGCCCCACCGCGTGCTCCATGACGCCGGCGAGCGCCGGGTTCTCCAGCTGAGCCAGCTCGGACAGCGGCATGACGCCCATGCTGAGCACGCTCACCATGAGGTAGATGCTCAGCACGCACACGAACGCGATGATGGTGGCCTTGCCCACGTCGCGCTCCTTCTTCGCGCGGCCGGAAATGGCCACCGCGCCTTCGATGCCGACGAACACCCAGATGGTGATCATCATGGTGTTGCTGACCTGGTCGAAGAACGGCAGGCCCGGCTCGGCGCCCTGCGACATGTTCGCGAGAAAGATGCCGAGGTCGAACTTCTGGAGGAAGATGATGGCCGTGATGGCCACGAAGATGGGCACGAACTTCGAGATGGTGATGACGGCGTTCACGCCCGTCGCCTCTTTGATGCCGCGCGACACGAGGAACACGTAGAACCAGATGAGGATGCTGGCGCCGATGACCGACGGCAGGTTCGTGCCGCCGCCGAAGATGGGGAAGAAATACGTAAGCGCGCCGAACAGCAGCGCCGAGAAGCTGACCGTGCACAGAAGCGCGCTGATCCAGTAGCCCCACGCGCTGTTGAAGCCCAGGAAGTCGCCGAACCCAGCGTTCGCGTAGCTGTAGATACCGCCTTTGAGCTGGGGCTTGATACGCGACAGCGCGAAGAACGTCATGACGAGGCACAGCACGCCGACGCCCGAGATGCCCCAGGCCGTGAGGATGGCCGCGCCGCTGGCGCCGCCCGCCGCCTGGTCGCCGGCCAGCGTGAACACGCCACCGCCGACGATGAGCGTGATAACCGTGGTAACGAGGCGGAAGATACCCAATCCACCCTGGGGCTGGGGGATGTCCGGAGACGCGGACGGATGGTGCGATGCGGATTCGCTCATGTAATCACCGTTTCCTCGTTGTACAACTGGTAGCATGATACTCCACAACGCTGCATTCCGTCACACCGTTATGCAACATTTTGCATGCAAGGCAATCCCAGAATGCGCCGGCCGCAGAACCACGCGCGGGCGCTAGGTGATGACGATGCGCTCCACCAGCACGTTCTCCAACGCCGAGCGGTTGAGGTCGCACCCCAGGCCGGCGGCGTGCCCCTCGCGGTTGAGCGTCACCATGCCGCGCTCGGCCGTATGGGGCGGATCGGTGATGTCGCAGGAGAAGTAGCGCGCCGTGTCGCCGATGTCGCCGGGCGCGCGCACCGCGTGCAGCGTCTCGAATGCGGCGTGCAGGCGTTTGGACACCCCCGTGTCGTACATACCGCCCATCCATACGTCGATGCCACGCGTATGCGCCAGGCGCACGAAGTCGAGGCCCGGCTGCACGCCGCCGCATTTACCCAGCTTGAGGGCGTAGCAGCGCAGTTCGGGATGCGCCAGCGCGCGGGACAGGTCGTCGGGGCGCACGATGGATTCGTCGAGGCAGATGGGGGTGCGCAGCACGCGCTGCAGCCGAGCCAAGCGGCTGAACAGGTCGGTGGGGCCCACGGCGGGCAGACGGCGCGGGTCGAGAGGCTCCTCGATCCAGGCGACATTCAGGTTATCGAGACCGCGCAGCTCCTCGGCTTCGCGCTCCGAGAAGCTCTGGTTGGCGTCGAGCGTGATCATCATGTCGGGCAGCGCCGCGCGCACGGCCTGCACGCAGGCGAGCGTGCCTCCCGGTTTCACCTTCAGCTTCACGCGCTTGTAGCCCGCCTCGGCGCAGCGCCGGGCGGCGGCCACCGTCTCCACTGCGGAGCCCAGGCCGATCACCGCGCCGGCCGGCACGGATGCGGACGCGCTCGCGCCCCCCGGCGTGCCCGCGCCCGCGCTTGCGCTCGCGCCCGCGGCATCGGCCGTCCCGCCGATGAGCTGCCACAACGGTTTGCCGACGATCTTGCCGTACAGGTCCCACAGCGCCGGCTCGAGCGCGCCGCACGCCAACGGGAACGCCTTCGCCTCGGGAAGGGAGGCGAAGGCGGCGCTCGCCTCGCTCGGGTGGAGGAAGGCCTCGTGCAGCACGAGCGGCGCCAGCAGGTCGTGGAGGACGCGCACGTCCTGGTCGAGCACTTCCGGCAGGTACCAATCGGTGGGGAACGCCACGCACTCGCCCAGACCTGTGCGCCCGGCGTGGTCGGTCACCTCGACGATGACCGACTCGCGATGCGTCAGTGTGGTTTTCGCCGTCTTGAAGGGCGTTTTGAACGGCAGGCGGATGCGGTGCAGCGTGACGCGCACCACTTCGATGCGTTGGTCGTACCGCTGCTCGAGCGCGGCACGGTCGACCTTGCCGATGCCCGAGCGCGGGAATTCGTCGACCACGCACACGTGCTTGGGCAGGTACAGCTTCGACAAGCGAGGGGCCAGGCTGGCGCGGATGACGGATGCCATCTGGCGGTTCGTCATGGCAGCGAGCGGATCGGCCTGCGACCGCTGCTGCGCATAAGGGCTTGAGGCCTGACGCGGGGCGGGAGCCTTCTCGCGCTCGACGAACGCCACGGGACGCCGTCCCCAGCGCTGGTCGGGCGCGCCGAACACGTGCGCGTCGGCCACCCCGGCCACGCGCAGCAGCTTCTCCTTGATCTCGGCCGGGTACACGTTCTCGCCGCCCGACACGAACATGTCCTCGGTGCGCTCCTTCACGAACAGCTTGCCCCCGTACAGCGCCGCGGTGTCGCCCGTCAGGAAGAAGCCGTCCACCGTGTAGGCCGCGCGCGCGTTCAGGTAGCCGCCGAACAGCCCCGGGCCCTTCACGGCCAGGCGGCCGAACCCGTCGTCGCCGGGGTCCACGATGTGCGCCTCGTAGCCGGGCAGCAGGCGCAGGCCTCCGGTAAACGAGGCCGTCACCTGGGCATGGGCGATCTGGCTCGACGTCTCGGTCATGCCGTAGCTCGCGTACACGCGCGCGCCCGCGCGGCGGGCGCGGTCGAGCGTTTGCGGGTTGAGCGCGCCGCCTCCCAGCAGGATGCAGGAGTAGCGCGCAAGCGTTTCGGGCTTCTCGGCGGCCAGCATGTCTTGCAGCATCTTGTCGACCACCGACACATGCGTGGCACCCTTCTTCGCCGCATCGGACAGCAGGCGCGGCGCGTCGAAGCGGCGGTACAGCACGAAGGGGCAGCAGTTCAGCACGCTGCGCACGATGACCTGGAAGCCGCCGATGTGGTAGAGCGGCAGCACCGCCTGCCACAGGCCCTCGCCATGGCGGTTGAGCGCCGCGTTGGACGCCTCGGATGCGAAGCAGATGTTCCCCCACGTCAGCGACACGGCCTTCGCGCGACCGGTGGTGCCCGACGTGAACATGACCACCGCGCGGGCATCGAAATCGAACACATGGGAAGCGTGCTCGGCGAAGTGGATGACGCTCTCCACCGCATCCTGCTGCGCCATCTCGCTGCGGCGGCGCAGCGATGCGCGGCTCGAGCTGGCGCGGCCGAGCGCCTTCGTCGTGCGGGCCTCGGCAGAGGCCGCGTTGACGCGGGCGGCGAAGCTGGGGCGCACGCCGCGCCCCGTCGCGCGATTGGAACCGGGGCCGGCGGTGGCCCCCTCGCCCGCCAGCAGCGCCTGCGCGCCGTCCACCAGGCGCGACACGTTCATCTCGTCGATGCGCAGCGACGCCAGCGACACGTCGGGCTTGCGCTCGATGTCGAGCAGGCGGCTGTGCTTCTCGGCGTCAGTCAGGCGGTTGTTGAGCGTGACCAGGGCGAAGCCGCCGTATGCGGCGGCCAGCATGAGCAGCACGTACGCCGGGCAATTCGGCAGATCGACGGCGACGCAGTCGCCCGGCCGCACGCCGCGATCGAGCAGGAGCCGGGAAAGCGCAGCGGACAACATGCGCGCCTCGCGGTACGAGTACGCCGTTTCGGTGCCTGCCTCGTCAACGTACGTGAAGCACGTGCGCTGCGGACATTGCCGCGTCATGCTTTCGAACGCACCGATCATCGCTGCCGGATTCCTGCCTTTCGGTCGAGCCCTCGCTAACCTTCGATCCTAGGGAAACTTGGGGAACTGGGTGAAGTCGGGGGCGCGCTTCTCCTTGAACGCGTCGCGGCCCTCTTTCGCCTCGTCGGTGGTGTAGTACAGCAACGTCGCGTCGCCGGCGAGCTGCTGGATGCCGGCCAGACCGTCCGTCGCCGCGTTGAACGACGCCTTCATGAAGCGCAGCGCCGTGGGGCTGAACTGCAGCATCTCCTGCGCCCACGCGACGCATTCCGCCTCCAGCTCCTCGAACGGCACCACCTTGTTCACGAGGCCCATCTCAAGCGCCTCGGCCGCCGAGTACTGGCGGCAGAGGTACCAGATCTCGCGCGCCTTCTTCTGGCCGACGATATCGGCCAGGTAGCCCGCGCCGTACCCCGCGTCGAAGCTGCCCACCTTCGGGCCCGTTTGGCCGAACTTGGCCGTCTCGGCCGCGATGGAGAGGTCGCACAGGATGTGCAGCACGTGGCCGCCGCCGATGGCGTAGCCGTTCACCATGGCGATGACGGGCTTGGGCACCACGCGGATGAGGCGCTGCAGGTCCAGCACGTTGAGGCGCGGGATGTTGTCCTCGCCCACGTAGCCGCCGTTGCCGCGGATCTTCTGGTCGCCGCCCGAGCAGAACGCTTCGTCCTCGTGACGGCCGCCGTGATTGACGCCGGTGAGGATGATGACGCCGATGCTGGCATCGTCGCGCGCCTCGCTGAAGGCGTCGTACAGCTCGTTGACGGTGAGCGGGGTGAACGCATTGCGTCGCTCGGGGCGATTGATGCTGATCTTGGCGATACCGCCTGCTGTTTCGTAGATGATCTCGCGGTATGCCTTGGCCGCCTGCCACGCGATGTCGCCCATGGCCGTCCTTTCGTCGCGCGCCCGACGAAGCGAGTGCGCCGTGTATAGAAGGGGGTCTCCAACTAGATGCTTCTATAGTACCGCGTATCGCGTGTTTTCGCACCTCATAGCAAAATTTCTCCGAAAAGTGAGGGGAACTTTCGCCAAAGGTTGAATCAGGCGCTACCCCGTGTTCTGCAAGCCGGCGGAAACCCCGGTCACCGTGGCCAGGATGAGCGCCAGGTACTCGGCCTTGGCCTCGTTCGACAGCTCTTCCTGCTGGCTGCGGATCACGCGCAGCGCGCGCACCTGCGCAAGCGACAGGACGTCCACGTAGGGGTTGCGCACGCGGATGGCGCAGCCCAGCACGCGACGGTGCTCGAGCGGCCACTCGTCGCCCACGATGGCCAGCGCCCACGAGCGCGTCAGCTGCATCTCGTCGAACACCGCCTGGGCCAGATCGTCGCGATCGCCCAGCGCCAGGTACATCTTCGCGATGCGCCCGTCGGTCTTGGCGATGGACATCTCCACGTTGTCGACGAACGTGCGGAACAAGGGCCACTCACGATACGCGCGCTGCAAAAGCTCCAGGTCGCCCAGCTGCTCGCACGCAGCGCCCAGGCCGTACCACGCGGCCAGGTTGATGCGCGCCTGCGACCACGAGAACACCCACGGGATGGTGCGCAGGTCGTCGAGCGATTGGGCGCCCAGGCCGCGTTTGGCGGGACGGCTGCCGATGGGCAGCAAGCCCACCTCGGCCAGCGGGGTGACGGTGGAGAACCACGGCGCGAAACCGTCCGTGTGCAGCAGGTCCAGGTAGCGCTGATGCGCAGCCTCGTTCAGGCGCGCGGCCGCGTCGGCGAAGCGCGCGGTAGCCTCGGTGTTGACGCGCTCCACCGACGGCGCGGAGCTCATGAGCGTCGCCGCCGCCACGCTTTCGATGTGGCGCAGCGCAAGCGAGCGGTTGCCGTAGCGCGCGAAGATGACCTCGCCCTGCTCGGTCACCTTGAACCGGCAGTTCACCGACCTCTTCGGCTGCGCGAGCACCGCGCGGTTGGCCGGACCGCCCCCGCGACCCACCGCGCCGCCGCGACCGTGCATGAGCACGACGTCGATGCCGCGCTCCTCGGCCCAGCGCGCGATGCGCTCCTGCGCGGAGTGCAGCGCGAGCGTGGCCGTGACCGGGCCCGCGTCCTTCGAGGAATCCGAGTAGCCCAGCATGACCTCCATCCGCCGCCCCGTCTGCGCCAGCCGGCGCTGCACGGGCGGCAGCTGCAGCATCTCGTCCAGCACGGCGACGCAGTTTTCCAGGTCCTCCAACTGCTCGAACAGGGGGATCACGTCCAGCTCGGGCACGTCCTGCGCGTGGGAGAACGCGAGCTCGGCCAGCTCGTACACATCCGCCATGTGGCGGGCGCTCTTGGTGAAGGACACGATGTAGCGCCGTGCCATCTTCTGGCCGTAGCGCTTCTGGATGGCGCCGATGGCGCGGAACGTGTCGAGCACCTCGCGCGTCATGGGGTCGAGCTTGCCGCGCACGCCGTGGGCGCGGATGTCGTCCAACGCGCGCTCGTGCACGAGCGAATGCTGGCGAAACTCCATCTCCACCAGGTGGAACCCGAACGTCTCCACCTGCCAGATGAGCGTTTGCACGGGGCCGTACGCGGCGCGCGCGGCGCCGGCGCGCGCGAGCGAGTCCTGCACCGTGCGCAGGTCGGCCAGCAGGTCCTCGGGCGTGAGGTACATGATGTCGGCGTTGCGCGCCACGGTGCCCTCGAGGCGCGCGGCCATCACCAGCATGACGGCGCGATGCGGCTCGAAGCCCAGGTCGTCGGCCACGCGTCCCGTCAACGTCTCGCTCACCTCGACGAGCTGGCTCCACAGGTTCATGAGCTCGTCCGATGGCGCGGTGTGCCGCGACTCCAGGGTGAGGTTGCGCCCGATGCTGCGACACTTCTCGGCCAGCTTCGACACCACGTGCGCGAAGTACTTCGCCGCCACCCGGCGCGACACCTTCGCGGTGACGTTCGGGTTGCCGTCGCGATCCGACCCGATCCAGCTGCCCGGGCGGAAGAACGCCGGGCACACGGGCGGCACGCTGCCGGCGGCCTCGCCCAGCACCCAGTCGTCGAAGCGGCGGTACACCTGCGGCACCGTGTCGAACAACGTGCTGTCGAAGATGTCGATGATGGTATCGGCCTCTTCGAGGGGCGTCGGCTTCTTCAGCTCGGTGGGCGAGGTGCGCACGAGCGCGTCGATCTCCTGCAGCATGTGGCGCTCGTTCTCCAGGAGGGCGGATCCGCCCAGGCGGGGATGCTCGTCCAGCAACGCGGCGATGCGGCGGATCTTGCCCTCGACCGCCTTGCGGCGCGCCTCCGTGGGATGCGCGGTGAACACGGGATGGAATTCCAGACGGCCCAGCAGCTCGGCCGTGCGCTCGGGGCCGACCTCGTCCAACAGGCGGCCGTACGCCACCACCAGCTCGTTGGACGTGTCCACCGCCGACTCTATCGACACGTTGCGTTCCAGCTCGCGCAGCGTTTCCACGCGGTAGTTCTCCTCGGACAGGTTCGCCAGGTGGAAGAACGACGTGAACGCGCGCACCACCACCTGCGCCTGATCCACCGGCAGCGCGTCGATGAGCTCGACGGCCTCGCGGAACGCCCGCGCGCCGTCGGTGTCGGCCGTGGGGATGCCCTGGGCGTCCGTGGGCTCGTCCGCCGCGACGGTGCCCGGGTTGCCCTCGTTCGCCCTGATCACACTGTTGAACAAGCGGTCGAAGAGGGCGCAGATGGCGGGGTCGTACTCCTTGAGCACCTTGCGCTCCATGCGGAGGAACAGGATGAGGTTGTCGCGCAGACTCTCGGGGATCTCGATCTCCGTGTACGACTTGATCGCCTCGGCGGTGTCCGACGCGCCCAGATGACGGTCGAGGGAAAGGGTTGTTCCGCCTTCGAGATCGGCCATGGTGCCTCCTGTTCCTTGTGCGCCTCGCGCGCTTCCGCGCGCCCGCGCTTGCTCATCGGGTCATTATACCCGTTCGGCGGAGAGGAACGATGCCGCTTCGTTCACGAACGCCGCGGGCGCCTCGAGGTGCGCGTTGTGGCCCGCGCCGGGCACGATGCGCACGGTCGCGCCCGCCCCCTCGGCCGCCTGCGCCGCGAGGGCGCGGTACTTCGCATCGCGCTCGCCTGCCAGGTAGAGCAGCGGCGTACCGCTGGCGCGCAGGTTCCCCAGCGTTTCGAGCGTCGTCGCGCGGGCGGGCATGACGTGCTGGCCGGCGTGCTCGAACGTGCGCGCGAGAGCCCCGGCGTCGTTCGCCAAGCGCCCGGCGCGCAGGCGGGCGCGCGCATCGGAGGGCAGGTCGCGCTGGCTGGCGAACAGGGGCAGCTGCTCCCAGAAGTCCATGAACGCTTCGAGGCCGTCGGCGCGCAGGCGGGCGGCGCAGGCCGCGTCGCGCTCGGCGGCGGCGTCGCGCTCGGCCTGCGTGGCGGGGCCGAAACCGGCCGCTTCCAGGATGACCGCGGAGAACGCGTGCGGGTCGCGGGCCAGCGCGGCGAGCGTCACGCGGCCGCCCATCGAGTAGCCGAGGATCGCGGGGCGTGTGTTGGCCTCAGCTGCGAGCGCGCGGGCGAGGGCGAGCAGCGCGTCGGCCTGCGCGTCCAGCGCGTAGGCGCGCGGGTCGGCGGGGCGCTCGCTTGCGCCGTGGCCCGCCAGGTCGAGCGCGTACACCGGGCGGCCGGCATCCGCGAACGCGCGCGCCACGGCGTCCCACGACGCCGCGCTCTGCGCGAACCCGTGCAGCAGGACGAGGGGCGCAGGCGCGACGCGCGGGGCGACCCGCGCGACGCAGGCCGCGTCGGGCGCGGGGGGCGTGGCGTGGCCCGCGGCGGGCGCGGGCGCCCAGACGCGGTAGGCGTACGCGGTTCCGCCGCACGAGAACCGGCGCGTGTCGACCGCGCGCATCATCGACTCCTCGCCGCGCAGCGACGCAAGCGAGAGCGCTCGGTCGCAAACCCAGGATCTGGCACAAATTGACGGTTTGGGCAGACATTCGACCTCAAATTCGCCGAAACGAGGCGAAGGCGCAGACATATGCCCAGGTCGCACATTTCCGCGTTCGGATTCTTTCGCCCAAACCGTGATTTTGTGCCAGATTCAGCCGTCGGAACCTCCGAAAGCCGGCGCAACCGCGCAGCGCGCATCTCTTCCTCGCCGCCTACGACCAGTACGGGGCGTAGCGCTCGGGGAGGCCCTCGAGAGGCACGCGCACCTCGACGAGCGAGATACCCGGCACGCCGAGCGCTTCGCCGTAGGCCGCGTCGAACGCATCCACGTTCTCCACCAGGCGATACGGCACGCCGAATGCCTGCGCGGCCGCCCCGAACTCCACGTCCTGGGGCGTGAGGAACAGCCGCTCGAAGTACGGGTCGTCCGAGCGCTGCGGAAGCATGTCGAAGATGCCGCCGCCGTTGTTGTTCAGCAGCACGATCACGATGCTGCACGGCGGCGCGCCCAACTCGCGCTGCACGCGCAGCTCACGCTGCAACGCGAGGGCGTTCAGGTCGTGCAGCAGCGTCAAGTCGCCCGTGAGCAGGGTCGTCTGCTCGAATCGCTGCGCCGCGCCGAGCGCCGTCGACACGGTTCCGTCGATGCCGTTCAGCCCGCGGTTGCACAGCACCGTCAGCCGCTTGTCGCCCTTCGGGTAGAACGTGTCGAGGGCGCGCACGCTCATCGAGTTGGCCGCGAACAGGCACGATCCCTCGGGCGCGCGCTCCACCACGCGGCGCACGAACGCGCCTTCGAAACCGCCCTCCACCGCGCCGACCGCCTCGACGCGCCGGCCCGCCTC
The DNA here is from genome assembly GCF_014287365.1 of Eggerthella hominis. Classification (NCBI taxonomy): domain Bacteria; kingdom Bacillati; phylum Actinomycetota; class Coriobacteriia; order Eggerthellales; family Eggerthellaceae; genus Eggerthella; species Eggerthella hominis. Next base: position 365,904 of record NZ_JACOOA010000004.1, on the reverse strand, counting down.
GGCGTTCGCGCCCAACCAGGCCGTTGCGAACGCGTGCTGCCGGTCGCTCATGATGCTTTCGCGCGCGAGCCCGCGCATCGCCGAGAGCAGCGTCTGCGACAAGTCGAGCGGCGTGCAGCGTAGATGCAGGTCGGTCGCGCAGTTGAAATCGCGCGTCTCCAGCGGGTCCACCACGATGCTGACGGCGTCTGCGGACGCGAGGAACGTCGTGGCGCGCTTCGACACCGGGTAGCGTCCGAAGCGGATGACCACCTCGGGCGTCAGCGCCTCGGTCGGCGCGGCCAGCACGGTGTCGTAGTGGTCGACGACGAGCGCGTCCGACGTGGTACGCAGGCCCGACAGCGGGTCGGCCAGCAGCGGGTACTCGAACGACTCGGCCCAGGCCAGCAGCGCGTTCGCCTCGCCCGCCGTCGCGGACGACCCCTCGCCCGCCACCACGAGCACGCGCCGCCCGCGCAGCATATCGAGCATGCGCGCGGCATCGACGGGATCGAAGTACGTCGGCGGGTACGCCATCCGCAGGTCGGGCAACGCGTGCTGCATGCCGCGCCCGGCCTCGAACAAGCCCTCGACGTGCAAGTCTGGCTTGAGCGGCTCGTCGAACGGGAAGTTCAGATGCACGGGGCCGCCCAGGCAGGCGCCCGCGATGCGCGGCTCTCTCGCGGAGCCCGCAAGCTCCCCGCCTGCGGCGATGCACGCCTCGCGCGCCGCCTGGCGAGCGAACGCGAGGGCGGCCGCATCCGCGGCAGGCTCGGGCATGTGGCGAAACGCGCGCACGTGCGCGCCGTACGCGTTCAGCTGGTCGCACGTTTGCGGCGCGCCCAGGCCTTGCAGCCGCGCCGGGCGGTCGCCCGTCAGCACGATGAGCGGCACGCGGGACGACTCGGCCTCCATCACGGCCGGGTAGTAGTTCGCCACCGCCGTGCCGGACGTGCAGATGACGGCCGCAGGATGCCCGCTCGCCTTCGCCAAGCCCAGCGCGAAGAACGCGGCGCCGCGCTCGTCAACGTCCACGAACAGCCGCATGCGCTCGGGAAAGCGGCGCGACAGCTCGTAGGCCACCATGGCAAGCGGCGTCGAGCGCGATCCGGGGCTCACCACCACGTCGCGCACGCCCCAACGCTCCAGCTCGTCGAAGAACGCGCCCAGGAACAGGGCGCTCGCCGTAGGATCGGCCCTCATCGCGCACCCCCGTCACTCGCATGTCGCCGGTCGTTCGTAACGTCAGCGATGGCGGAGGCGTGGCGTACTTTGGTACGCGAGCCTTCGTCAGCGGCCACAGATCGGGTGCTGCGGGAAGCCGCAGCGTCGACTCGTTCCGTCGGCTGACAAGCCGACGGAACCTCTTCGCCGTCGAACGCCGACAGCACGGTTTTCAGCTTCATGCCGATCTCGTCGTACTCGTCGTCGGCCACGCTGCCGGCCACGATGCCGCAGCCCGCGTACACCCAGCCCACTTCGCCATCGAACACGCCCGTGCGCAGCGCCACCGAGAACTCACCGTCGCCCGCGCCGTCCACGTAGCCGCACGCGCCGGCGAAGAACCCGCGGTTGTACGACTCGATGCTCCTGATCAGCATCTGCGCCTCGCCCACCGGCGTGCCGGCCACGGCCGGCGTGGGATGCAGATCGTCCTTCATCGTCCACAGATCGACGCCCTCCAGCATGCGCGCGCTCGCGGGCGTGCACAGGTGCTGCACGTGCGTGAGCGGCAGGATGCCCGGCTCCTCGGGAACCTCCACGTCGTAGCACGTGCGGTGGAACACCTCGCGGATGAACCGCACCACGTAGTCGTGCTCGGCGCGGTTCTTCGCGTCGGCCATGAGCTCGTCGGCCAGCCGCGCGCGCTCATCCTCGCTGGAACCGGCGGGGCACGTGCCCGCCAGGCACATGCTCTCCACCTCGCTGCCGCGCTTGCGCACGAGCAGCTCGGGCGTGCAGCCGCAGAAGAACACGTCGGCGTAGCGGTACAGCAGCACGGTGCCGCGCGCGGGTCCGTCGATGAGATTCACCAGCAAATCCTTCGACGAGAACGGCTCGAACGCCTCGAGGCGCTGGCGACGCGACAGCACCACCTTGCTGATGCGGCCCCGCTCGATGGCGTCGAGCGCCCGCTCCACATTGGCGCGCCACACGGGGCGCGGGTCGGGCTTCAGCTTGAAGGGAATGGTGCGGCGGCTGCGGCGCGGCGCGCCCAGCGCTTGGCGCGCGAACCGCTCGATGCGGCCGGGGTACACCTGGCTCAGCGAGTTCACCTGCAAGTACGCCCCGCGCTCGTCCTCGATGAGAATCACTTCGGGCAGCATGAACTTCAAACGCGGGAACGCCTCGAACAGCTCGTCGCTGGGCGCGGGGTTCTCGGCGTCGAAGCGGTTGAACGAGAAGAAGACGGGCTGCTGGTCGGCGGGGCCTTCAAGCTCGCATTCCACGCCGTCGAGCGTGGGCAGCGCGATGCAGCGCCCCATGCCCATGAAGCGGACGGGGCGGTCTTTGCGATAGTAGACGAACTGGTCGGTGAAGCCTTTTTGCAGCACGCAGTACGCGTCGACGATATCGGCTTCGATCGGTTGCGTGTATGAAAAGATCTTCGTCATAAAGGCCTCTCTCGCTATCGCCGTCCCGCGCTCGGCACCGAACAGTCAACCAAATCGTGAGTGAATCGCATTCTAGCACGACGGCCTCTATACTGATCCTATCCTGCGGCGGACGCGAACCTCCGCCCCTGCAAGCACGCAAGAAAGGCACACTATGAAAAAGTTCTTCGAGGAGTTCAAGGAGTTCATCAACCAGGGAAACGTCATGGATCTGGCCGTGGCGGTGGTTATCGGCGCCGCGTTCACCGCCATCGTGAACTCGGTGGTGAGCGACCTCATCATGCCGATCATCTCGCTGGTGACGGGCGGCATCAATTTCTCCGACATGAAGATCCCCCTGGGCGACGGCCCCGATGCCGCCGCGTTCACGTACGGCAACTTCATCAACGCCGTCATCCAGTTCCTCATCATCGCGTTCGTGGTGTTCCTCATCGTGAAGGCCTTGAACAAGGCGCGCACGCTGACCACCCGCGGCCAGCACGCCGAGGAGATGGAAGCGCCCCACTGCCCGTTCTGCCTGGAAGAAGTGAACGAAGGTGCCACGCGCTGCCCGCACTGCACGGCCGAGCTGCCCGCGCCCGCCGCGTCCACGCCGAAGATAGGCTAGCGCACCGGTTCGTAGTCGAGGGCCGATTCCTCGCCCGTGGCTTCCAGCTTGAAGATAACCGGTCGCAGGCCGTCGTTGCAGCTGCACACGGCCACGCCCGGTTTGCGAATCCAGTCGCCGTAATAGAACAGGCCGCCGTCCTGACCCACGCCGTGCGCCAGCGCGAACACGTACTGGTAGATGGCCTTCCACGCCTCGTCGCAGAAGCCCTCGGGCTTCGCGTAGTCGGCGTGAAACACCTGGCCGGCCTCGAGCATCGGGCACGCCTTGAGGCCCTCCACGCCGAACTCGGCCGCCAGCTCCTCGTCGAGCGTCGTCTTGAGCACGGTGATCCTCACCTTGTTCATACGGTCTCCTCCAGATCTTCCTCGTCGGTCACGGCGCGCAGGATGAAGAATCCCGCGATGCCGGCGATCAGCGACGCCGCCAAGATGGCCGCCTTCGCCATGGCGATCATGTTCGGATCGACGAACGCGAGGTTCGTCACGAAGATAGCCATGGTGAAGCCCACGCCGCCCAACACCGACACGCCCGCGATATGGCCCCAGTTCACGCCGTGCGGCAGGTCGGACAGCTTCAGCTTCACGGTGAGCCACGTGGCCAGGAAGATGCCGAGCGGCTTGCCGAACAGCAGGCCGCAGAACACGCCGATGGTCACGGGGTTCGTGATGATGGACAGCGGGTCCATGCCCGTCAGCACCACGCTGGCGTTCGAGAACGCGAACAGCGGCAGGATGAAGAAGTACACGGGGATGTGCAGGCGGTGGTCGAGGCGCGTGATGGGCGGGATGGACAGGCGCGACACGCGGCCGATCTCGGCCACCTCGGACAGGTACTCCTTCTGCACGATGTCGGGCTCGCCGGGATCGTAGCGGTCGTCGGCGCGGCGCGCGCGTGCGGCGAACCAGCCCGGAGCGCGGTCGAGCTTCACCTGCGAGCGCGCCGGGATGGCAAGCGCCATCAGCACGCCGGCGATGGTGGCGTGCACGCCCGACATGAGGAAGCACACCCACATCCCCAGGCCCACGAGGATGTAGGGCAGCAGATCGTAGATATGCAGCCGGTTGAACACGAGCAGCACGGCGAACAGGCCCAAGCCGCCGGCCAGCCACGCCACGTCGAGGTTCGCGGTGTAGAAGATGGCGATCACCATGATGGCGATGATGTCGTCGGCGATGGTGAGCGTCGAGAGGAACGAACGCAGCCCCGCCGGGATGCGGCTGCCCAGCAGCGCGAGGATGCCCAGGCAGAACGCGATATCGTTCGCCATGGGGACGCCCCAGCCCTGCTCGAACCCGCTGCCCACGTTCACCGCCGTGTACACGAGCGCCGGGACGATGGCGCCGCCCGCTGCGCCCAGGATGGGCAGCAGCGCCTTGCGCGGGTTCTTGAGCTCGCCCGCCGTCATCTCGAACTTGATCTCGAGGCCCACCAGCAGGAAGAAGATGGCCATGAGGAAGTCGTTGATGAAGTGCTCGAGCGAGAGGTGCGGCGCGAAATCGCCGAGGGAGATGCCGATGTTGAACGAGTGCCAGAATTCGGCGAAGTACGGCAGCACCGGCGTGTTCTCGATGATGAGCGCCGCCACGGCCGCGGCCAGCATGAGCATGGTCGCGCGCGTGGACGAGTGCGTGAACTCGAGCAGCTTGCGCTTGCGGCGGTGGTGGCGCCGCACTTCCGGCTCGAGGATGCGCTCGGTAGGCGAGCAGGTGGGATCGCCGCTCAGGCAGGCGGGCGGCGTTTCTTCGCGAGGAGCGCTTTCGCGTTCTTCGCGCGCGTCGGTGTTTTTCTCTGATGTCATAGGTAGTAGTATACGAAACGGGCCGTGACCTCGCGGCCACAGCCCGGTAACGAACAGAAGATTTTACAAAGCCGGGCTCGCGCTAACGGCCGCTCGCGCACGTGGGGACGCGATCTTCGCGATAGACGCCGTGCTTCACGCGATCGGACTCCTCGGCGGTTTTCGCGTCGTTCCAGCGATCCATCGTCCCCACGAGATAGCCCGTGATGCGGCGGATGCGATCGAACGGGACGGGTGCCAGCTCGTAGCGAATGCCCACGTCCTCGCCGTCCACCAGCAGCGCGAGGCCGGTCACGGCGCTGTTCGGATGCTGCAGCGCGCCGCGCTCGAGGTAGGCGCGGATCTCCGCCTCGGTCACATGCTGGTCGTTCTCGTTGGTGTAGCCCACCAATACGTTCACGCCGTCAACGGTCAGCCGGTCGTTCACAACCATATCGCCCATCGGGTTCGTCGTGTCCATAACCGCTTCCATACCGCACTCCTTACTGCGTTTGTTGCTTGTTCTTATATGTTACATTTATAGTACCATTTAATGAGGAGGGGCGCTAGGGGCAGGGCGCAACAATCCCCCAACGGCTGCGGCAGGCGAACGGCAGCGTGAGCCCGCGAGCGGCAGACGGCGAGGCGCGGAGCCGTCTGATGCACCGTGCGCGACGGGACGGATCGCGTCCGCGGGTCCGTCCCGCCCTCTTCGGCCGTGTCGTCGTTTCCTCGCGCATCCGGAGGAACCGCGGGTGGCGCGAAGCTGCATCCGGCGAGCAGGGGTACGCGTCAGGGGTTCGAACGGATGTTTCACGTGAAACATTTTGGGGTGGACGCACGACGGGCCCCTCGATGAGGGGCCCGTCGGGATGCGCGGCTGCGTGGAACTCGGTGCTTTACAGCGAGAAGTCCTCGTCGCCGTTGAAGACGTCGAGGGCGTCCTCCACGGAGTAGTCGGCCAGCGTGATGGCGCTGATGGCCTTCGTCAGGCGGACCGCTTCGGACAGCGAGCGCTGGTGGATGTTGCGGCCGGTGGCGTTGCCCACGGCGCCGCCGGTGTGGATCTGGTCGTACAGCTGCGTGAGGAACGTCTCGGCGTCGACCGTCGAGCCGCCGGCGCACACGAGGCCCGTGCGGCCGGACGCCATCGTGGCGATCTTGAGCGCCTCGGCCGGCGCGGTGCCGTCCTCGGGCTTCGGCGGGTTCACCTTCACGAAGTCGGCGCCGAGGCACAGGGCCACGCCCGCCGCACCGGCGATGAGCGCCGGGTCCTTCTCGGCCTTGACGGCCTTGCCGCGCGGGTAGATCCACAGCACGACCAGCAGGCCGTTGGCGTGGGCCTGGGCGATGAGCTCGCCGGCCTCGGCCATCATGGTGGACTCGTACTCGCTGCCGAGGTAGATGGTGTAGCCGATGCCCACGATGTTCACGCCCGCCTCGCGCATGGCCAGCACGGCGTCCAAATCGTAGAGCTGCGGCGAATAGGGGTCGTCCTGGCTGCCGCCCACGATGTTCGTCTTGGAGTTCATCTTCACGAGATAGTTGATCTCGGGATAGTCGGCGGCGTACTGAGCGATAAGGCCGCGCTGGCCAGCCAACACGCCGCACACGCCCTGGCGGCCGATCTCGAAGAGGTGCTGCGGCTCGGCGTCGGCGATGTCGATGCCCTCACCGTAGAAGTCCTTGTTGAGGTGCTCGATCTTCTGATCGCACGCGAACAGCATGAGACGGCCCGTTCCGCGGGTTGCCTTCATGAAGTTCTCGATGTACTCGTCACGGGATTCCGGCATGACGTCGGCCGGCACCCTCACCTGGTCACGAGTGATTTTGGGCATGGTTTCCTCCTTATAGGATCCAACTCAACGGATGAGGCTCAACGCCTTATCGATAGGGACATTCTAGCGAAAAAGGGAAGCGGGGCGCTCCGTTTCACTGAAAAACCCGTGAACGAGCCGCCGATTCGCGCGAAGCGCGAACAAGGGCACGCGACAGACGCAGAACCTCGGGGGACGAGGGCGCGGGATGTTTCACGTGAAACATCCGTTCGCGCTTCGCTTCGGGCGAGCGTTCCCCCGCTGAAACGTGGGCGCAAAAGGGCAGTCCTGACAATGTTACCTGAGGCGAACTCATGTTGCAGTTGCACCAGGGATCTTGCGACCTGGGCATATGCCGAATGCGTTTCGGACAATCTCGAGCAGGCGACCTGAAATCCCGCCCGAAATTGTCATGGCTGCCCTTTTGCGCCCACATCCGCGTGGCAGGGCGCCGTCGGCTCGCGATCGGCCGTGGGTGGATTCGGATGTTTCACGTGAAACATCCGTTCGCGCGCAGCGCGAACACGGGATGGAGATGCCGGGCGACACCGGGGCGGGAGCGAAGCGACCCGCCCATGCGCCCGCAGGGCGCATAAGGGGCTCGCAGGTTGGGGCGCGCAGGAGCGAAGCGACCTGCGCCTCGCGCGCAGCGCGAGGGTGGGCTCGCGGGTTGGCGTAGTGAGTCAGCGAGGGCGGTTCCGCGGGCCTGCCGGCCCGCGGAACAGAACTAGAACCACTCGCGCTTGTTCAGCACGTAGATCTGCTCGAACTCGGTTTGGGACTTCGTGAGGTACAGGATGCCCTCGATGATGGCGATGACCCAGATCACCCACGACGCCAGCGAGAACGTCAGCACGCCGCCGATGATGGTGACGGCCAGCATGATGAAGCCGGCGGTGTTGTAGCCCAGGTAGAACTTGTGGATGCCGAACGCGCCCAGGAAAATGGCCAGCAGGCCGGCGGCCACGTGATCCTTCGTCGTGACCATGGGCTGGCTGTACGGCTGCTGGTAATACGGCTGCTGGTAGCCGTAGTAGGGCTGCTGCGGCGGCACGGCGCCGGGGCCGGCATGCGGCGGCGTCTGCGGCGCGGCGTAACCGGGAGCGGCATAGTAGCCAGGCGCGGGCTGGCCGGCGGCCGGGGCTGCGCCCGCGGGCTGCGTGGGAGCGGCGGCTGCGGCGGAGGCGTCAGTCGGCAGGGGCTGCGTCGGGGCAGCCTGCGGAGCGGTTGCGGCCGCAGCCGCGGGGGCAGTCGCCGGAGCCGTCGAGTACGGCACCCAAGCAGGCTCCGGCTCGGCCGGCTCGGCAGGCGCCGCGGCCGCGGCCTCAGCCGGCGCTTCCTCCGCACGCGCGGGTTCCGCGTCGCACGAGACGACCGCCACGTCCTCGACCACGACGGCCTCGACCTCGCCCGTCGCCTCATCGACGACCACGGCGGCTACCGTCTCGCCTTCGACAACGCACGCATCGTCGGACGTCGAGGCCAGCTTCGCCTTCGCGGCTTCCAGTTTTTCCTGAGCGGCCTTGAGCTCCGCTTCAGCAGCGGCAACCTCGTCCGCTGCGCTATTCAAAGGTTCGTTGGTGGCCATAAGGACCTACCTCTCATCCTGCGTTTCTGCGTCGGTATCCTTTATCGCCATAGTAGTGCGCGCCGAGGCGCGCGAGACGGTTTCGTCACAATACCGTAAACGTCGTTCAGTATTTCTTAAGGTATGGGAAGATGCTGACGAAAAGCCTGATCGCACCTAGTTCTTCTTATCCGAATGCTTCTCGAGCAGCTTCATGATGCGCTCGCGGAACACGATGCCCAGCACGGCGATCACGGCCGCCACCGCGAAGATGATCACGCTCTCCATGAGGCGTCCGTCAGCCAACCCGTCGGCCGCGTACGTGGACACGACGATGCCCGGGATGCGCCCCACGTTCGACAGCAGCAAAAACGTGCGCATCCGCATATCCGTCAGCGGCACGAGGTACGTGAACACGTCCTTCGGCAAGCCGGGGATCAGGAACAACACGAACACGACGATGTTGAGCTTGCCGGTCAGCTCGAACTTGCGGAACTTGTTGAGGTACTGCGTGGGCACCATGCTCTGCACGAACGGCGCGCCCAGCTTGTGCACGAGCGCGAAGATGAACGCGCTGGAAATGACGCACCCCACGAGGATGACGAGCGCGCCGACCCACGGGCCGTACAGCAGACCGGCCGCGATCTGCACGACCTCGCCGGGAATGAACGCCACGACGATCTGCAAGAACTGCAATCCCAGCAGGATGAGGAACCCGACGGGCCCCGCATCGCGCACGTCGGTGATGATGCGCTCGATGCCGCCCTCCTCGAAAAGGTCGCCGAAGTACGGCCACAGCAGCACCACGATCAGCACCATGATGGCGAAGAACGCGATGAGGCCGGCGAACTTGAAGATGTCGGCCTTTTCGATTTTACGGCCGGGTTTTTTCTCGTCAGTCATCGTGGCGGGCCTTGTCATACTCCTCTTTGAAGGCTGCGAACATGTTCTTCTTGGGCGCAGGCTTCTTGGCGGTCGTCGTCTTTTTCTTCGGCGCGGTCGTCGTCTTGGGCTTCGCGGGCACGGCAACGTCTTCGACAGCGTCCTCGGCCTCAACCTCGTCCGGCGCCGCAAGCGCCTGGTCGTCGGAATCGGGCTTGGTGCCGCGCGCCTTGTCGTACTCTTCCTTGAAGCCGGAGAACATGCCCTTCGTGGCGGCGATCTGCTTGCCCGTGGCGTACGCGCCCTTGTTCACCACTTCGCCGGTTTTCTTGGCGGCCTCGCTGACCACGGGCTTCGCCTTGTCCACCGTGGTGTGCACCTTATCGACGGCCACGGCCGTGGCCGCGCCCGCCTTCTCGGCGACGCCGCCTTCCGCCACGAGATCCTTCGCCGCGTCGTCCACCAGCATCGCGCCCAGCACCACCTCGTCGGTCTCGCGACCTTCGGCGCCCACCTGCGCGAGCGCCACGCCCATGCCGCGGCGGAACCCCCTGACGAGATCGGCCGGAATGGTGCGCTTGCCCAGCAGCGCGTTGGCGGTGGCGCCGGAATCGGTGTCGAACGTGTCCACCGCGCCGGTGATGCGGTTGAACGTGACGTTGCCCACCATGCCCAGCGACGTGCCGTCCTCGGTCATGACGGGAAGCCCCACCCACAGCACGCAGTCGTCCCAGTTGACGCCCAGCGCCTTGCATGCGGCCTTGTCGGTAGCCTCGGGAACGTCGCGGATGGCGATGCGGCCGTCCACGATGTCGTAGCCCTCGATGGACACGAACTTGTCCTTGCGGCGGAACATCCACAGCAGGTCGGGGCGCTTCACGATGAATCCGATGCAGCGCTTCTCTTTCGGATGGAACACGAAACGGCGCACCTTGCCGATGCGCTTCGTGCCGTTCTTGCCGCCCACGACGCGAACGCCCGTGAGCTCATGCGTGGTGATGAGTTTGCTTGCCATGACCTTCTTCTCCACTCGGCAACCTGCGCATTTGCCGCGGCTCGCACCGCGGCCCCCCAGCGCCGTTGTCTGTCGAATACTCAGGAAGCGGCGAGCGGTGCGGAGCTTGCGCTCTCGTCACCTGCCTCGCCGCTTCGTGATGAATGCGTTTGGTTACTTGTCGTCGCCGGAGATCTTGTCGGCAGCGTCTTCGGCCTTGTCCTTCACCGTGTCGGCCACGTCCTGCGCCTTGTCCTCGACCTTGTCGACGGCGTCATGCGCCGTGTCGGCCGCCACGGGGATGGTGTCGCTCACCGCGTCGTGCGCCTGCTCGGCGTTCTTGGCAACCTGCGAGGCGATACGCTGGCGCGCCGCTTCGATCTTGTCGCGCAGCTCGTCGTTCTTCTGCGAGAACGCCGGTTTGATGTTGTCGGCGGCTTCCTGCACGCGCTGCGACGCCTGGCCGTACAGCTCCTGGCCCTTCGCGGCCACGTCCTGCACCACTTCCTGACCCTTGGACGTGGCATCCTGGTACGCATGCTGCACGTTGGCGCTGGCCTGGGAGCCCAGCTCCTGCGCCTCGCCCCACGCCGTGTTCATCTTATCGGTGACCATAGCGCGCGTTTCCTGACCAGACCGGGGGGCGTACAGCAGCGCGACAACCGCGCCGGCCAACCCACCAGCCAAAAATGCTCCAAATTTGTTGCCCATGACGGCCTCCTTCGGGATGTTTGTCTGTCCGTCCATTATAGGGGCACCCGCCTGCCCCCATGAGGGAAAACACGAGCGCTCTACGATTTTGCTGCCGTTTCGTTGCTCGCCGATTGTCCTACAAACCCATATCGGCTTTGAGCTTCGCCAGCTCCTCGTCCACCGCCGCGTCGCTGCCCGCGTTCGCGTACTTCGCCTCGAGCTCAGCCGCCGTATCGACGGGCTGCTGGTTCAGCTCGTTCATGGCGTTCGCGCGGTCGAGCATCTGGTCGGCCTTGGCCTCCATGCGGTCGAAGGCGCTCATGGCGCCCTCCGCCTTGTCGGCGCCCGAGGTGAACTCGTTGACCTTGTCCTGGGTCTTCGCCACGGCAACCTTGGCCTTGATCCCCTCGCGGCGGCCCTTCAGCTCTTCGATGTCGTCCACCAGCTTGTCGTGCATCTGGCGCATCTTGGAGGCGTTCTCGTGCGCGGCCTCGTACGTGGCCTGCAGACCGGCGGCCTTCGCCTCAAGCTCCTGCTTCTTGGCGAGGAACGCACGGGCGTCGTCCTCGTTACCGGCTTGCAGCGCCTTGCGGGCCAGGCCGTCGTACTTCTCCATGTCGGCGGCGCAGTCGTCCGCGAGGCGCTTCGTGCGCGCCTCTTCCGCCATCACGCCGGCCGTCTCCTGCTTCACTTCGGCCAGGTTGTCGGTCAGATCGCGCAGGTACTGGTCGATCATCTTGGCGGGGTCTTCCGCCCGGTCGAGCAGCTCGTTGATGTTCGCTTTCACAATGTCGGTGAATCGGTCCAGGATGCCCATCGTTGTTCTCCTCTTCTAAGGTTGTATCGTGCTCCCCGCACCGTCGCGAGGCTGTTCCTTTTGGTCGGACTGCTCGTACTTCTCGGCCAGATCCTCGATGCTCTGGTCGCTGAACTTCTCCAGGGGCGTCCGCAGCAGCTCCTCCTGGTACGCACGTTGGCGCTCGCGATCTTCGCGGCGGCGGCGCACGAACCAATACACGACGTAGGCAGCGAGCGGCACGATGATCAGGACAGCACCCACAACGGTGTCCCCGGAATCGTGGGGCTCCTTCATGATCTCGTCAGCCGTATCGGAGAACGCCTTGGAGAAAATCTCCTCCTCGCTGAGGGAGCGATCGTTGTAGTACCGGTCGAGGTTGTCGCCCAGCAGGTCCACGGCTTCGGTATCCATCACGGCGCGCGCGTCCGATCCCATCGTGTAGCCGCAGTTGAACGAGCCGTCGCCGTCGTCGCAGAACACCAACAGGAAGTGGCCCTCGTCCGAGAACAGCTGGTCGTAGCGCTCTTCCGCGATGCCGCGCAGCTCGGACGTGGACGTGGAGGACCCGTTCGGCAGGATGTACACGTACGGCTGCACGCCCGTCGCGCGGTAGAACGAGCGCAGACCGTCTTCGAGTTTGCGGTCGCTGCGAATCCAGTCGCCGTCCTCGTCGGTGTAGTAGTCGGTTTCCGTCGTGGCCGACGAGGGAAGCGCCTCGCGCACGACGACCTTGTTGCCGTACGCGTCGACCCCGTTGCGATCGTCGAGGACGGTCGAGAACGCGGTCGCCGCGAATATGACGATGAGGATGATGGCGACGATCAGGCAGCCGGGGCCCTTCCGCTTGGGCGCGCCGGACGAGGACTGCTGCGCAGGGGGCGTAGCGGTGGGAGGCGTGCCGGACGTCGCGGTAGGAGGCGTGCCGGACGTCGCGGTGGGCGGCACGCTCGTAGGCTGGTTTTGATACGGAACCTGGTACTGGTTGGGATACGCCGAGGGCGCCTGGGGCACCTGTTGCGCGGGCGGAGCTACGGGAGCGGGAACGGGAGCGGGATCGGGCGCAGGAGCGGGCGGGGCTTCGTAGCGCTCGTCCCGACGCTCGCTGCGCGTCGCGTTGATGATGATGGGCATGATGGAGGGCAGGCGGAAGCCTCCGCCGCCTCCCGAGCCGAAGCCGCCGCCGCTCGATCCACCCGAGCTGCCCGAGCCGCCGCTGAAGCGGCTTCTGCCGCCGGAGCCGCGCGACCCGCCCGAGAAGCCGCCGGAGGAACGTCCTCCACCGGAGAATCCGCCCGACGAACGCCCGCCTCCCGACGAGCCGCCGCTGCCTCCTCCGCCCGATCTTCCCATGACGCGTCCCCCTCAGCTTCGAACCGGTTCTGCGGCCATTGTAGCACGGCGGCTTCGGCGGCTACCGAACAAGCGGTTTCCTTCAACTCCTATGCGTATTGGCTGACCAGCTCGTTGAGGACGCTGGGCAACGACAGCCCGGCAGCCTCGCAGGCAGCCGGGAACAGCGACGTCTCGGTCATGCCGGGCGACACGTTCACCTCGAAGACGCGCGCCTGGGCGCCGTCCCATATGAGGTCGATGCGCGCGAGGTCGCGCACCTGGTAGGCGCGATACACCTCGAGGGCGGCGCGCTCGATTTCGGCGCGGATGGCCTGGGCGTCGGCTTCGTCGTTCGACAGCGACGCGGGGCGCACGGGCGCGTGGTACTCCACCGCACCCGGCGTGAGGCGGGCGGTCGTGTCGTACAGGCCCTGCTTCGCGACCACCTCCACCGGCGGCAGCGCGTAGGCGTCCCAGCCGGAGCCCAGCACGGACACGGCAAGCTCCACGCCCTCGATCCACTGCTCGATGACCACGGCGTCGTCGAACGACAGCGCGTCGAGCACCGCTTCGCCCAGGTCGTCGACGGAGTCCACGCGATGCACGCCCAGGGCCGAGCCGCCGTGCGCGGGCTTCACCGCCACGGGATAGCCGCCGATCACGCGGTCTTCCACCAGGTCGAGAGCCGTCGCGGCACCCATGTCCTTGAACGCGTCGCGCGCGATGTAGAGGCCCTGCGGCCAGTACGCCACCGGCTCGTCGCCGGTGATGGCGCGATAGGCGGCCATCTCGGAGTGCATGGAATCCTTGTTCCAGGCACGCTGGCACACGCTGGAGGGCGAGCCGACGAAGGGGATGCCCACGAACTCGAGCAGGCTCTGGATGGTGCCGTCCTCGCCGTGCTTGCCGTGCAGGGCGCTGTAGCACACGTCGGGACGTTCGCTGCGCAGCGTGGGGACGAGGTCGGACGTGGTGTCGAGCGGCACCACCTTGTGGCCCGCCTCCTCGAGTGCGGCGCACACGTTCTTGCCGCTGGCCAGGGAAAACTCGCGCTCGAACGAGCTGCCGCCCATCAACACTGCAACTTTCATGGGGTACTCCTTTGGGACGCTAGGGATGCTAGGGGTGCTAGGGACGCTAGGGACGCTATTCGGGTTTGATCGCTCCGGCTTCCAGGAAGGCCCGGTAGAGCTCGAGGCGCTCCTCGATGACGGCGGCGAGGCGGCGCACCGCTTCGGCGATGTTCTCGGGGCTTTCGTAGCAGAACGCGATGCGCATGCTGTTCTTGCCGCTGGTGCCGTCGGGGAAGAAGCCGTCGCCGGGCGTGTAGGTCACGCCTCGGTCCAGGGCCGCACTCAGCATGGAACCCGTGTCCACGTAGCCGGGAAGCGTCACCCACACGAAGAAGCCGCCTTCGGGACGCGTCCACGTCGCTTCGGGCGGGAAATGCTCCTCGAGCGCGGCCAGCATGGCATCGCGCCGCTCGCGGTACGTCTCGACGAACGTCTGCAGCGTCTTCTGCCACGGGGTGTCGGTAAAGTAGTGCTCGACCACCACCTGGTTGAACGCGCTGCCGCACAGGTCGGTTCCCTGCTTGACGAGGTTGATCTTCGCCAGCACGTGCTTCGGCGCCACAATCCAGCCGGTGCGCAGGCCGGGCGCGAACACCTTCGACACGGTGCCCAGGTAGATGACGTCGTCGGACAGCGCCTTGAGGGGCAGCACGTGGCCGCCGTCGTAGCGCAGGCGCCCGTAGGGATCGTCTTCCACCACCATGAACCCGTATTCGTCGGACAGCTCCAGCAGGCGCTTGCGCCGCGCGGGCGCCATGGTCACGCCGCCGGGGTTCTGGAAGTTCGGGATGGTGTAGAGGAACTTGAGCTGCGGGTTGCCCGCGCCGATGCGCTGCAGCTCAGCCTCCAGGAGGTCCATCCGCATACCCTCGTCGTCGAACGGGATGCAGCGGATATCGGGCTCGTAGGCGCTGAACGCCTGCAACGCTCCCAGGTACGTGGGGCCTTCGGCCAGGACGATGTCGCCCGGGTTCACGAACGTCTTGGCGATGAGGTCGAGCGCTTCCTGCGCGCCCGAGGTGATCATGACGTTCTCGGGCTTGGCGCGCACGCCGATGTCGCGCATGAGGTCGCAGAACACGCGCTTCGTCTCCGCACGACCGTCGGTGGAGCCGTACTGCAACGCCACCGCGCGCTCGTCGTCGCAGGCCGCGTGCGTGGCCGTGCGAATGGCGGCTTGAGGAAGCAGCGATACGTCGGGCATGCCGCCGGACAGCGAGATGATGGCGGGGTTCGACGCCGCGGCGAACAGGTCGCGCACGGCGGAGGACCGCATCTTCGTGACGCGTTCGGCGATTTTCTCGCCCGTCTGGTCGAATGTCAGGTGAGCCGAAGTCATGGGCGTCAGCGTACCACCGCGGCGTTGAGAAACGCAATCGCATCGCGAAAAGCGCGCAAAGCGACCAGATCATCGATGAAGCTCACCTCGATGCGCGCGCGGCCCGCGCGCTCGTCCGTCCATTCGGTGGTGCCCACGAACACGGCGTCACGCTGGGCTGCGGCCTGCGTTTGCAGGTCGATGACCAGGTGCTCCAACAGGTGCGGCAGCGACGTGCCGTTCATGACCGCAGCGAAGGTGTCGCCCTCGTCGTTCACGCAGGCATGGCGCGGCACGTGCGGATGCGCGACGCATACGCGCTCCATGAGCTGCGGGGAGGTGCGGTGCGGCGTGCCGGGCGCCAGCGCTACGTCGCACACGAGGCGGTCGGCGCGCACGGTGAGGCGCTCGATGGCGAGCGGGGCTGTGTCGCAGGCGCTCACGCCGGCAGGTCGCTCACGTCGAACACGCCGCTGGGGGCGCTCGACGTGCCGGCGTCGTCGTTCTTGCCCGCGTCCGTGGACTCGGGGGCGGCGTCCGGCGCGGACGTCGATCCCGCATCGGACTCCGGCGTGGTTTCGGACTCGGGCTTCGATTCGGGAGCGGGCGTGGCTTCCGGCTCGGTCGTCGGCTCGGGGTCGGGCGTCGGCTCCGGCTCGGGCTCGGGCTCCACCGGCGTGCCCGTTTGCGGCGTGGCCGCCGCATCGTGCGACAGGCGATCGAGCACCGTGTACCCGTCGCCCGACGGAGGCTCCTCCTGCGGCTGCCCCTGTATCGCGCGCACCAGCTGGTCGAACTGCCAGGCGATATCGTCCGCCAGCGTGGAGAGCCACGAGTAGCCGTCGCCGTCGGTGATCACCAGCTGCGAGCGGTCGAGCGAGAAGCGGTAGCGGCCGGAGCCTTCCATGTTCCCGAACGTGAACGCGATGGTCTTCGCGCCCGTGTCCAGCGTGTATGTCCAGCTCACGTCCTCGGTGAGCTTGATGGTTTCCCCGTCGATGACCACGACGGCGGTGGTGCCGTGGGTTTGCCACTCGCCCAGGAACTCGCGCGCGTCGTCGTAGCGCAGCCAACGGTCCCACGAGAACCCGCCCACCGCCAGCAGGATGACCAGCAGCACCGAGCCCGTCACGACGAGCGGCCAGCGGCGCTTGCGCGGCTTCGCCGCCGTCCCGCGACGCTCCCGCCGCTCGCGCGCGCTCTCGACCGACGCGTCGGCCGCGCTCGCAGCCGCATCCGCCCCGGCACCCGTCGCGGCCCCGGCCGCACCGGCGACGCGCGGCGTGGCGCCCGTGCGCCCCTTCGCCTTCGGCGGCGGCGCGTCGGTGCGCTTGCGCGGCGCGATGCGGCCGGACGCCTCCGGCTTGGCGGCGTCCGTCACGGATGCGGCGGTATTCGATTCCCTGGTTCGTTTACGCTTCGTTGCCACGCTGGTCGTGTCCTTGGCCGGTCCCGGTCGATTCGCCTGCCGCTACTCGGGCGCGATGACCTCGACGCCGCCCATGTAAGGCACCAGCACGTCGGGCACCTTGATGGTGCCGTCGGGCTGCTGGTAGTTCTCGATGACGGCGGCCATCGTGCGGCCCACCGCCAGGCCGGAGCCGTTCAGCGTGTGCACGTAGCGCGAGCCCTTGAAGTTCTCGGGGTCGCGGTACTTGATGTTCGCGCGGCGCGCCTGGAAGTCCGTGCAGTTCGAGCAGGACGAGATCTCCTTGTAGCCGTTGTACGACGGCAGCCACACCTCGAGGTCGTAGGTCTTGGCGGCCGAGAACCCGATGTCGCCCGTGCACAGGCTGATCACGCGGTACGGCAAGCCCAGCAGCTGCAGGATGTTCTCGGCGTCGGCCACCATGGCCTCCAGGTCGTCGTAGCTCTCCTCGGGCTTGGCGTACTTCACCATCTCCACCTTGTCGAACTGGTGCACGCGGATGAGCCCGCGCGTGTCGCGGCCGGCGCTGCCCGCCTCCTCGCGGAAGCACGGCGTGAACGCGCAGTACTTGAGCGGCAGCTGGCCGGCGTCAAGCATCTCGCCCGCGTGGATGTTCGTCAGCTGCACCTCGGCCGTGGGGATGAGGTACAGGCCCTCGGTGGTGTGGAACAGGTCCTCCTCGAACTTCGGCAGCTGGCCCGTGCCGGTGAGCGTCTCGGCGTTGGCCATGGCCGGGCACCACCATTCCTTGTAGCCGCGCGATGCGTGCGTGTCGGCCATGAAGTTGATGAGGGCGCGCTCCAGGCGAGCGCCGAGGCCGCCCAACAGGATGAAGCGGCTCGCGGCCAGCTTCACCGCGCGCTCGAAGTCGATGATGCCCAGCTCGGGGCCCAGGTCCCAGTGCGGCTTCATCTCGAAGCCCTCGGCGGCAAAATCGCGCGGCGTGCCCCAGCGGCGCACCTCGGGGTTGTCGTCCTCGTCGTCGCCCACGGGCGTGGAGTCGGCCGGCATGTTCGGCGTGCCCAGCAGCAGCTCGCGCAGGGCCTCGTCGGCCGCTTCGCGATCCTTGCCGATGACGGCCAGCTCGTCGTTGATGGCGCGCACGCGCTCCTTGGCGGCTTCGGCCTCGTCCTGCTGGCCGGCGGCCATCATCTGGCCGATCGACTTCGACGTGGCGTTGCGCTCGGCCTGCAGCGCCTCTTCCTTCGCGATGGCGGCGCGGCGGGTCTCATCGAGCTCGGAGAAGCGCGACGCGTCCCACGAAGCATGGCGGTTCTTCATCGCCTCGGCGACGGCTTCTTGGTTGTCGCGGACAAATTTGATGTCGAGCATAGTCGCGCTCCTTCACGATGGGATACGGTAATCTCTTTAGTATACCTCACGGGCGCAACGCCCCGTCGCACCTTCACGCACCCGGCATGTTCTCGGAGCTCGAAGTCGGCAACCCGCAGGGCCGCATGCGGCTCGCAGCTACCCTCCGTAGCGCTTCCGGACGTACTTGATGATGGTGGCCAGCACGCGGCGCATGTCGATGGGCTTCGACAGGTGCGCGTCCATGCCGCTGGCCAGCGAGGCGTTCACGTCCTCGGCGAACGCGTTGGCCGACATGGCGATGATGGGGATGACGCGCGCGTCCTCGCGGTCGAGCGCGCGGATGCGCCGCGTGGCCTCGTAGCCGTTCATGTTCGGCATCTGCACGTCCATGAGGATCGCGTCGAAGTGGCCCGTCGGCGACGCCTCGAACGCGGCGAGCGCCTCGGCACCGTCCTCGGCGCGGTCCACCACGAGCCCCGCTTCCGACAGCAGCTCGCAAGCGATCTCGGCGTTCAGGTCGTTGTCCTCGGCCAGCAGCACGCGCAGCCCCTCGAACTCGGTGCGGTCGAGGGCGCGCGGCGCGCCCGGCAGGGGCGCCGCGTAGGCCGACACGGGACGCGACGCGCGATCGCCGCGCCGACCGCGGGCGTGCAGCTGGGCCGCCGCAGCCGCCGCGCTCAGCACCTCTGGCTGCACGTCCTCCGGCTCGACGCCCTCCTCTTCCTCGAACACGATGCGCTCGGCCTCCAACGCGATGCGCAGGTTGAACGTCACGGTGAACGTGGTGCCCTGCCCCTTCGTCGACTCGACGACGATATCGCCCGCCATCATGGTGACGATGTTCTTCACGATGGGCATGCCGAGGCCCGTGCCCTGCTCGCGCGAACGGCCCTCCATGCTGAACGGCTCGAAGATGCGCGCCTTGAACTCCTCGGACATGCCGATGCCGTTGTCGGACACGATGAATCTGACCTGGCGATACCCCATGGCGGCGCCCTTCGACACCATCGTCTCGAACCGGACGCGGCCGCCGCAGGGCGTGTACTTCACCGCGTTCGTCAACAGGTTCAGCAGCAGCTGCTTCAGGCGCACCGCGTCGCCCACGTACACGGCGTCGGCGCACGGGGGCACTTTCACGGTGAACTCCTGATCGCGCTGCTCGCATTGCATGCGGATGGCGGCGGTCACGTGCGACAGCAGATCGCTCAAGCGGAACGGCTCGCTGGCCAGGGTCATCTTTCCGTTCTCGATTTTCGAGATGTCCAGCACGTCGTTGATGAGCCCCAGCAGGTGGTCCGAAGCCGCGCCGATTTTGTCGAGGCTCACCGCCACCTTCTCGTGGTCGTCCACGCTGCCCTGGGCGATTTGCAGCATGCCGATGATCACGTTCATCGGCGTGCGAATCTCGTGGCTCATGCGCGAGAGGAATTCGGACTTTGCGGCGTTGGCGGCCTCGGCGACGTCCATCGCGTCCTTCATGGACAGCTGGATCTCCTTGTCGGCCGTCACGTCGCGCATGACCACGAGCAGCTGCGGCTTCCCCTCGAACGTGAGCTGCTTGACGGAGTAGGAGGCCCAGCTTTCCTTGCCGGTCTGCTTGCTGCGGAACGAGAACTCGCCTTGCTCGAAGCCCTTGGTTTCGTCCGACCGGATGCGGTCGAACAGGGCCACGCCTTCGGGAGAAAGGTCGATGGTGGCCGCCAGACGCTCGTTTTTCAGGAAGGCGTCCAGGCGGTAGCCGATGATGCGCTCCGCCTTCGCCACGATGGGCGTGACGGTTCCGTCCGTGGGCGAGTACAGGTTCACCGCCATGTCGATGCTGTCGGACAGCGCCTCGTACAGCTGCGTGAGCATGGCGATGTTCTGCTCGCGCAGCCGACGACGGTACGCGCCGAACACCAGCAGGCCCACGGCCACGAGGCAGGCGAAGATGATGGCGAACACCGCTTCGAACGTGGTGGTGACCACGGCCGCCTCGGCGCGCACGTTCTCGACGGGCACCACGTTGCACACGTACCAGTACCCTTCCCCAACCGGTGCCACGCACACGTAACTGGCCTTGCCGTCCACCGTGGCCGTAAGCAGCCCCGTCTGCCTGTTCTCCACCACATCGCGCAGCGTGGACAGGTCGCTTTGCGAGCGCGATTGCATGAGCTGGAGGGCGGCCTCGGTGGAGACGGCAGCGTCGGTGATGGCCGTGGTGTCCTGGTAGCGCGACGCCTCGTTGAGGAAATCGTACAGCGACGTGCCGATGGACACCGGCGTTTTCGTCTCGTCCGTGGGCGGGACCAGCACCTCGCCGGTAGAGCCCTCGAACAGCATGAAGTAGCCGCGGCCGTCGAACATGTCCAGCTGGCGAGCCATGGAGAACAGGCTGAGCGGCACCTGCACGTACAGCGCGCCCACCTGCTCGTCGCCGATGTACAGCGGCGTTTGGGCCAGGCGCACCCGCACGCCGTCCTCGTTGGCGAACGTGCCCGAGTACGAGGCGCGGCCCTCGGAGAGCGCGGTTTCGGGTTCCGGCAGATCGCTGACCGAGAACGCCGAGCCGTCCGAGCGGATTCCGTTGCCGTCCATGTCGGCGAAGCCGGCGCACTCGAAGCCGTTGCGTTCCTCGAAATTCTTGAGGGCCGGCACGATCAGCTCGGGGTCGGCCGTCTGCACGGTGAAGGCGCCGATGGCGTTCTGCGACATGAACATGCGATCAGCAACGCTCGCCGCAGCTTGCTCGGTGAATGTGACCACCTGCTGCTCGGCGCTCTGGTTGAGCTTTTTGTCGATGTAGGATGTCAGTCCGAGCACAGCAGCAACAATCGCCGCCACTACGGCGACGATTGCGATTGATGCGGCTATGCGTCGTTTCTGCTTATCCCTGCTCATAGCGCGCATGTGCTTGCCCTTCTCCGGCGCACGTAAGAATAAAGGAATATCGAAGCCGACCGGTACCGAATCGGTTCAACATAGTATACTCTAACGCTGGAATGCAAGCGTTCTGTGGTAACGGTGATGGAACGAGTTAGAGTAACGAGGTAACCATGGATTTCGGTGAGATCTACCATTTTCTTTTTGAAACCTACGCCGGCATCGGGTGCCTGGTGGGTTTGGCTTTGGTCATCAGCCTGATCGCCTGCGTCATCATGGAGCGTCGTACGCGCAAAACATTCACGAACCATGAGCCTGACGAGGACGATTGGTCTTTTTTCGACGACGACGAAGACGACAAGTAACGTCTCCGCACGCGTGCTGAACGGTGACGAAACGGTGCGATCCGACCGGTGCACAGCCCTTCGCACAAGCGCACGATCGTCGCTCGCTTGCCCATCGCGCGCAGCTTTTCAGCTGCGCGTTCCTGTTTTCAAGTCGTAAATTATCCCGCACACCCAATCCACAGTTTTGAGCTCCATCGGCTCTTGACAAGTTCGAAAGGAAGTCCCCTCATGAGCGAAGCTGAAACGCACCTCTACCAGCGCGAAGGCGCGTACATCCCCCGCGTCGCCGCCGTGCACGACCTGTGCGGCTACGGCAAGTGCTCGCTGGGCGTTGCCATCCCCGTGCTGTCGGCCGCCGGCTGCGACGTGTGCCCCGTGCCGACGGGCCTGTTCTCGTCGCACACCGCCTTCCCCGGTTGGTACATGCACGACACCACCGAGATCCTGGCCGACTACCTGAACGCGTGGAAGGGCATCGGCGTGGAGATCGACGCCGTGTACTCCGGCTTCCTCGGCGCGCCCGAGCAGGTGGACCGCATCCGCGACCTGTATGCGATGTACCCGAACGCGCTGCGCGTGGTGGACCCCGTGATGGCCGACCATGGCAAGGTGTACCCCACGTACACGCCCGAGCTGTGCGACGCCATGGCCGAGCTGGCCTGCGGCGCCGATGTTTTGACGCCGAACCTCACCGAAGCCGCCATCATCCTGGGCGAGCCCATCGGCGAGGACTGGGGCGGCACCGACATCTCCGACGAGGAGGCGCGCCGCCTGGTGGACGCGCTCATCGCGAAGGGCGCGAAGCACGTGGTGCTCAAGGGCATCCAACGCGCGGGCGAGTCGTGCATCCGCAACTTCGTGGGCGGCGCCGACTGCGAGACGTTCGAGGTGCACAACGAGTACCTGCCCTACATGCTGCACGGCACGGGCGACCTGTACGCGTCGTGCCTGATGGCCGCCGTCATGGCCGGTCGCTCGCTGGAAGAGGCCGTGCAGTTCGCCGGCGACTTCGTGCACGACGCCATGCTGGTGAGCGCCGAGCAGCCCGACTTCCGCGACCGCGGCGTCAGCTTCGAGCCCCTGCTGGGAAAGGTGTGCGAGCTGCTGTAACGGCACGCACGACGATGTGCGAACCGGGCCCGGCGAACAACGTTCGCCGGGCCTTTTCCGTGCTCGGGGTCTAGAACTCCAGGATGTCGTGGTAGACGAAGCGGAGGTTGGCTTCCTGCTTCTCGATGTGGAAGTGGCCGCAGAACCAGCGGCGGTAGTCGAGGCGATCTTCGACGGTTTGGAGCCAGTCCTCCATCGCGGTGTCCACCGTGCTTTGGTCGACGCCGGCGAGGAGCGCCTCCTGCGGCACGAACGAGGCGGGGCAGGTGTGCGAGAGCACGGTATCGACGCGCCAGTCGCGGTGGGCGAGAGCCGCTTCGACGGCGCGCTGCTCGTCGGCGGTGAGCTGCTCGTCGGGGAACCACGCGTACCCTTTGGCCAGGCGATACGCTTTGTCCACGCTATAGGCACCGCCGATGGCGACGGTGGCGCGGCCGTCGAGGTCGAACACGCTGCCGTCGCGCGCGAACAGGATGCTAGGCCAGCGGTCGTCGCAGTACACCTCGCCGCCGCGCCAGGGGATCAGATGGTAGCTGGGCAGCGAGGCCGGGTTGCGATCGTGATTGCCGCGGATGCACAGCAGCGTGAAGCCCATGCTCGCGGCTTTGTCCTTCACCTGCGCGTCCCGCTCGTCGCCGTAGTAGTCGAAGCCCGTGTCGCCCAGGCAGACGAGCACGTCGCCGGGACCCGCATCGTGCTCGCGCGCGAACGCGCGGATGTGCCGGTAGCTGCCGTGGGTGTCGCCCGTGAGGTAGATCATGCGCCGCGCCCTTCCTCGTCGACTTCCTCGGACAGCCCGGCGATCAGCACGATCTTCCCGTCCTTGCCGCGCTCGCCCACCGCACGATGCGCCTCGGCAGCCTCGGCGAGCGGGAACGTCCGAGCCACCGCCACGCGCAAGCCGCCGTCGAGCGCCGCTTCCAGCGCATGCATGACCAGGTTGAGCTCGTCGGGACGCAGGTTGTTCACGTTCATGCCGCGCACGTCCAGGTCGTTGCTCATGAGCCCGCGCGGGTCGAACTCAAGCGAGCCGCGGCTGCCCACCACCACGATGCGACCGCGGGTCGCGGTCACGCGTACGTCCTTCATGAGGTTCGCGTGCGCCGCCATGTCGAGCACCACGTCGACCCCGCGGCCGTCGGTCGCGTCGAGAATGGCGTCGAGGTAGCCGTCCGCATGATGGTCGAACGCACGCGCCGCGCCCAGCTGCTCGACGAGCGCGCGGCCACGTTCGTCGCCCGCCGTGCCGTACACCGTGCAGCCGATGCGCTGCGCCAGCTGCACCGCCAGCGTGCCCACGCCGCCGCTCGCGCCGTGCACGAGCACCGTTTCGCCCGGTCGAACGCGAGCGCGTACGAACAGCGCATCGCCCGCGGCCAGCCCCGGCGTGCCGACGCCCGCGCCCTGCTCGAACGACACGCCCTGCGGCAGGTGCCCGACCGCGGCGGCGTCGCACACCACGTAGTCCGCATAGGTGCCCGTGTTCCGCTTCGCGCGCGTGGCAGCCACGAAGACGCGCTCGCCCACCTGCACGCCTTCGACGTTCTCGCCCACGGCATCCACCACGCCCGCGCCGTCGTTGCCGGGGACGTACGGCAACGCGGGCAGCGCGCCGTACGCGCCGGCGCGGATGTACGTCTCGACGGGGTTCACGCCCACTGCGACAAGCCGCACGCGCACCTCGCCCGCCGCAGGCTGGGGCACCGGGCGCTCGCGCACGCGCAGCACCTCGGGGCCGCCGAACTGCTCGACGACGATGGCCTTCATGTTCGCATCGCTCATGACGCGCTCCTTCCGTTCGTTCGGCGCCCGCACGGCACGGGCTCCAAACCCATCGTAGCGCGCCCGAAGGCGCGCTACGAAAGGAACCCCGACAAGCCGCAATGCCGTTACCAGCTGGACGGCAGGGCGAAAGGGAGGGAGCTGCGCCTCCGCCTTCTACAGCTCGAACTCCAGCGCTTCCAGGACGTGCTTGGGGACCATGAAGCGGACGGTTTTCTCGGGGTCGACCATTTGGCAGACTTGCACGTCGGCCACGAGCGACAGCAGCATGACCAGCTCGGCCTCGTCGACGCCGGTGCGATCGTGCAGCAGGTCCACCATCTCGTGCACCGCGCGGTCGGCAGCGGCGTCGAGCGTCTCGGCCGACGCGATGACGCCGAAATGCGTGGCGTTCTCGATGAGGGGGTCGACCAGGTGCAGGTCGGGCAGCGCGGTCAGGGTCACCGTGGCGTAGCCGGCAACCTCGGCGCCCGACACGCTCACTTCGCCGTCGCCCATGGCGGCATGCATGTCGCCGCAGCCGAACAGCGCGCCCTCAACCGCCACGGGGAAATACAGCGTCGCGCCCGTGGTGATGGCGGTGTTGTCCATATTGCCGCCGTGGCTGCCGGGCGTTCCGCAGTTCACCGGCTCGCCAGCCGGTGCCACGCCGATCACGCCGATCATGGGGTTGAGCGGGATGGACAGCTTGTCGTTCCACACCAGCTTGTCGCCGTCGATGGCGCACAGGTGCGTGCTCCACGCGTCGAAGCGGTCGCCGCACACGCCCTCGTCCTTGCCCGTGCACGACGCGGTTTGCGCATCGAGCTCGATGTTCTCGATAACCACCTTGAGCGCGCCGCCGGGCACCGCGCCCTCGACGAACACGGGGCCGGTGGCCGGGTTGATGCGATCCCAGTTGATCTCGTCCAGCTCGTCCTCGGGCGTCTGCACCTGGTTGCCGAAGCAATCCTGCGTGCGGATGCGCACCGTCTCGCCCGACGCCACCGTCAGCGCCGGCTCCGCATCGCGCGCGAACGCGAACAGCACGCGCCCGTCATCAAGTTCCTGCATGAGGTCACCCTTTCTACAAGATTGTGTTGGGTTCAATAGTACTACGGAGAGGCTCGTCCCGGAGGTATCTCTTGTGCCGGATTTACGTTCGAAGGGTACAGGAAACCGGATGTTTCACGTGAAACATCCGGCGAGCGCGAGAAGTGCGCGCGTCGAGGCGCCCCCTACGAACCGCCCGAACGCTCAACCGTCTCCCGGGCGTCGAGTTCGTCGTCGAACAGCTCCATGAGGTCTGTGCGCGAGTGCACGCCGAACTTCTGGTAGATGTTGCGGATGTGGAAGCGCACCGTGTTCTCCGAGACGAACAGCACCTTCGCGATGGTCTTCGGCGCGCGGCCCTGCCGCAGATGCTCGAGCACCTCGCGCTCCCGAACGGACAGGCCGGCGCGCTCCATCAGCTGCGCGGTGCGCGCCGAATCGACTCGCGCGGCGTCGGCGCGCGTCGGTTGCTCGGCCGGCCCCGCGTCCTCGTCCGCACCCTCCCTCTCACCCTCGGTGACGCTCAGGCTCTTGTCTTTGAACAGCACCAACGTCGCGGCGAGAATCAGGTACACCGCCACGAGCGCCGTGATGGTCAGCATCAAATCGCCCGGTTCAAGGTACCCGATGCCGAAGAACGCGAGGAACAGCCCGGCGAAGTTCGCCGCCATCACCACGAGCTGCATGAGGGAAAACGTCTTGATCGACGACCCCTTCTCGCGGCGGTACTCCTCGGCGATCAGGCAGAAGAAGATGACGTTCGTGAAGGTGAACCCCACCTGCACGAACGAGTTCACCATGCCGCGCCCGCTGGCGTCCCACGCCACCGGCAGCAGGAGGAACCCCAGCGCCGACAATGGCAGAATGAACTTGTACAGGCGCGGCACGCTGAACGCGCGCGGCGCGAGCAGCGCGGGCAGCAGCAAGATGCCGTTGAGCGCGAACATGATGACGAACGCCGTCCATTGATACGTGCCGAGCGATATCTTCTCCTGACCGGCCACGTTCATCATGAGCCCCGCCATGAACGCCATGAGGGCGACCCCGAGCAGCGGCCTGATCAGCCGGCGGAACGAGCGGCGATCCACGGCCGCATCGACCGGCTGCAGCGTTTCCTCCGGCCGCTTGAGCACCTGCGCACAGCACGCGAGCGACCCGAAAAACGCCGTCACGGCCACGATCCACGGCACCGGCGCGGGAAGAAACGTCGTCGCGAAGTACAGCACCGCGCCCGCTGCGGCCGATGCCACGAGGAACACGTACATGAACCGGATATCGAACCTGCTGACGTACGTAAACCACAGCACGATGGCGAACGCGTCGCCCAACCCGATCCACACCCCGCTTGCGAAGAACCAGGGCAGCAGCGCATCGAGCGCGGCGACCGCCGTCATCTGGAACACGATGGCCATCACCGCGAACCCCACGAGCGCGCATGCGGCCGACGCGGCCACCATGACCGAAAGCGGCGCCTGCTTCTTGCGACGTGCCAGCACCAAGGCCAGCACGGCAAGCGCGATCATGCGTCCGAGAATGATGTAGAAGAGGTACAGCGCCTTCGGCAGATAGCCGATCTCGACCACCGAGGATATGGTGGTAGGCGAGTAGAAGGTCATGCAAACGTACACGGAATACAGAACGTATCCGACGAAAGCCACGGCATGCGCGCGCGGCATCTGTCCCGAAACGGCTTTCACCTGCATCCCTCCCTGCACCCTGCGGCTCGATACTACCATACCCGCCATGCCGCAAACCTACCAACTTTTGATAGGTCTTCCCTCGTGGACGGCGGAAACTACCCGCCGTCGATAGCGACAGCCGAGCCGCGCTGCGCGAACATCCGAATCGAGCCATCTGCCAGGGGAGCTTCCGCGGGAGAAGCGCGGCAGATGCCGAACCGTCCAAGGAAAGGATGCATCATGGAACAGCAAACGATGGATCGCAGGAACTTCCTCAAGGGCGCGCTTGCCACCGGCGCGCTCGCCGCGGGAGGGGCCATGCTGGCCGGCTGCTCGCCCGCACAGCCCAAGGACGCGGCAAGCGCCGGTACCGCAGCGCAGGCTGCCGGGACGTCCGGCTCTTCCCTGCCGAAGGGTTACGAATGCGCCGAAGACTGGCTGGGGGCGAAACCGGAGGTGGCCGACAGCGACATCGTCGACACCAAGGACTTCGACATCGTCGTGTGCGGCGGCGGAAACGCCGGCGTGCAGGCAGCGCTCGCCGCGGCGCAGGAGGGCGCCAAGGTCGCCGTGCTCGAGATCCAGCCCGAAGCCACCTGGACGCAGCTCGGCAACGACATTTGCGCGTTCAACGCACAGTGGCTCGTGGACAAGGGGTACGGTCCGTACAAGACGGGCGACATCGTAGCCGAGTTCATCCGCCGCGGGGGCGGACGCGTCAGCGCCGAGATCATCCGCAAGTTCGTGGCGAACTCGGGCGACATGCTGGACAACATCGTCGCGCAGATTCCCGACACGTCGAACCTGTTCGACCTCGAAACGGGTCAGGCGCAGATCCAGGTTGCGTACAACATGCCCGACGGAAGCTCCTACCCCTTCACGCGCGGCGGGTTCCAATCGTGGGCAACCACCATCCAGAACCTCAGCACGAAGAACCCCACGCCCGTCTGCGGGCGCGAGGGCGTGTCGCGCATGACCGAAATCGCCCTCTACTGCAAGGAAGCCGCCGAGAAGCTGGGCGCCGAGTTCTTCTTCGAGACGGACGTGACGGTGCTCGACCAGGACGGGCAGGGCAACGTCACCGGCGTCGTGGCGAAGGGCAAGGACGGGCTCGTGCGCTACCAGGCGGCGAAGGGCGTCATCCTCGCGACCGGCGATTTCGGCGCGAACCCCGACATGGTGGTGAACCTGTGCACCGACATCAACGAGCAATCGCTGCGCTGCGACATCCCGCGCGAGGAGATGACCGGCGAGAGCAACTGCAAGGGTGCCGGCCACAAGCTGGGTTGCTGGGCGGGCGGCTTCATCGAGCAGGCGCCGCGACCCTGCATGAACACGAACGGCGGCAACGCGGGCCCGTGGGGCACCACGCCGTTTTTGTGGCTGAACGATTACGGCAAGCGCTTCATGAACGAAGCCATGACGCCGTACATCAAGCCCACCACGCTCAAGCAGCCGCGCGGCATCCTGGCCACCATCTGCGATTCCAAGTACATGGACGTCATGAAGCAGTGCTCGACCGACCACTTCTCCCCCAACTGGGGCGCGGCGGGCGTCGACATCATCAAGATCATGGATCGCATGGACGAGCAGATGCAGTCGGCCGTGGGAAAGGGAGCGGAAGGCGTCAGCGTCGACGGCGTGTACGTCATCGAATACGACAACACGATGCCCGATCAGGTGTACGCCGCCGACACCATCGACGAACTGCTCGGCTACCTGGGCTACGAGGGCGACGCGAAGAAGGAAGCGGCGGCCACCATCGAGCACTACAACGAGCTGTGCCGGGCGGGCGAAGACTCCGATTTCGGCAAGGACGACGTGTTCATGAGCGCCATCGAGAACCCGCCCTTCTTCGGATCGGCGCAGCCGAACACCGGGCGCGGCTACGTGGGCCTGGTCAGCCTGTGCGGCCTCGTGACCGATGACGATCTGCAGGTGCTCTCGTCCGATCTGAAAACGCCGATCAAGGGCCTGTACGCCGTCGGTAACTGCCTGGGCCAGCGCTTCGGCAACGCCTATTCCACGCCGGCTGCCGGCAGCTCCATCGGCATGGCGCTCACCCACGGCTACGTCGCCGGCAAGATCGCCGCGGGCGGCACCGTGAAGTAGCGCCCGCGCCGTCGGCCTCGAGCGTGGCCGGCCCCGAACATATCCGACCCCTCCCTGCAAGGGAGGCCGCACTCCCTCCCGCGGCCTCCCTTCTTTTGCGTTCGCAGGCATGACGCCGGCGCAAGGGCCGGAGGTAGAAGCGCGTAGGTTTGCATGCGTCGAATTCACGTTGGATGAGCGTGGGCTGCGCGTTCGAAGCGCAAAAGACACGCTCCTAACCCGTAGAGGAAAGGAGCGCCAAGACTAAACCCAAACCGCCGAAGCGATCCGAGAGCCGCGGGGAGCTCACAACTCCCTGCGGCTCGTCCTGTTATACGCGCGGAGAAGCGGTGCGCAAGACCAGGGGCGATCCGCTCCGCGAATCCGCTACGCTTCTTCTGCGTAGCCCTCGTAGTCCTCGTCGTAGTAGTACGGCTCGGGGACGAGGACGCACATGAGAAGCATCACCACGATGGGAATGATAGTGAACACGAGGTTGTTGAGCGACGGCATCCAGGTGGCTTGCCCCGAGGCGACCCAGGCGGCCAGCGCGACGCCCGCCAGCAGCAGGGCGCCGGCCACGAGCGTCCCCAGCACGGCGAACGCGCGCGTCGGACGCAGGCGGAAGGCCGACAGCGCGCCCGTCGCCGCAATCCAGCTGATCACGATGCACCACAGCGCGGGCTGCATCAACAGGCTGCCGAGGTCGGCCTGCATGTCGAGCCCCGCGGAGAACTGCCAGTTCGCCAACGCGTCCCATCCCAGTAGGCTGTGCGAGCCGCACGCAGCCAGCATCAGGCTGACCAGCAGCGAGAACGCCAACGCGCCGAACGCGCGCGCCGGCGGCAGGCAGAACCCCGCCACAAGCGGCGTCAGCTGGTTGCAGCCGAACGCGCCGACCAGCGGCGGCACGAGGGTCGCGTTCGCGTCGGCGTTGCTCAGACGTCCGGTGAAGTACCACCAGGTCGCCGCCGCAGCCAACAGCACGATGCCCGCAGCGGGAGCGTTGCCGGCGATGAGCGTCGCGGACAGCGCGAAGTACGCCAACAGCGCGCCGAGGTGCGGCTTCAGCGCGCCCGCCAGCGTCACGAGCGCGAACAGCCCCCAGAACAGCGGGTTGGCGAACCCGCTCGTCTGCGGCAGATTCGTGAACGCGACGAACGCGACCGCCCCGCTGCCCAACGCGCCCACCGCGTGCGCGGCCACGGTGCGCTGCAGCGGCGTGATGCGCTCGCGCAGCGGCACGCGCGGGGCCGGCGGCTCTTTTTCCGCCTCGGCTTCTTCTTCCTCGTCGTCGGCATGGCCCACGATGACGGAGAGCTCGCGCACGCCGCGCTTCGGATCGCCCAGGAACGGCTCGAGCTCCTCTGCGAAATCGGCGACGGTGGCGTAGCGTTCCTCCCGGTCGGGGTCGAGCGCGAAGAAGATCACGTCGTCGATGGCGGGGTCGAGCCCGTCCCAACACAGCGACGGCAGCACAAGCTCCGCATCTTCGATGACCGCCTCCGCGCGCTCGAGGTCGGGTGCCAGAAACGGGTTCTCGCCCGCCAGCATCTCGTAGGTGAGCGACGCAAGCGCCCACTCGTCGCAGCGCACGTCGAGGTTCTCCTGGCGCATCTGCTCGAGCGGCATGTAGCCGATGGTGCCGCCGCCCGCCGCGCCGTAACCGGACGCGTCGGCCAGCGTGGCCAGGCCGAAGTCGGTCACCTTCACCTGTCCCTGATGGTTGATCAGCACGTTGTCGGGCTTGATGTCGAGGTGGAGCACCTGGTTCGCGTGCGCAACCTCCAGCGCGTGCGACACCGACGCGAACACGGCCGCCGCCACATCCAGTGTGAGACGGTCGGCGTGGCGATGCAGCAGGTCAGTGAGCGTCATGCCCTCGACGTATTCCATGATGAGGTAGGCGGTGGAATCCTGCACCTCGAAATCGTACACCGCGACGATGCTCGCATCCGACAGCATGGCGGCGGTGCGCGCCTCGTCCAACCCGGGGACATGCGCGAGCGAGTGCACGAGCGGCTCGTCGCCGATCAGGTCGAACACCGAGGTTGCGCCGTTTTCGCCGGCGCCGTCGGCAGCGTCGTCCTCGCCGAACAGGGGATCGTCTTCCCACGGAAGCGGCTCGCGCGGCTGCTGCCGCACGGCGTTCGCCCCGGGAAGCGCCGCGCGCGCGGCGTCCATCTCGTCAAGCTCGATGCACTTGATGGCCACCCTGCGCTGGATGCGCGTGTCCCACGCCACCCGCACGGTGCCGAAGCCGCCGGCCTTCGCTTCGCCGACGGGCCGATAGCGGTTCAATATGAGCTGTTGATCGCGTGCCATGCGCCTATTATAGGGCAGACGGCCGAAGATGCCCATGAGGGCCATTCGAGACGCAGAATCGCGAGACCTAGAACGCAGCCTCCAGAGGATCGCTGACGCGCACGCGCTCTTGGCCGCGTTCAAGCTCGGTGATCTTGAGCAGCAGGGGCTCCTGCGTGCCGTCGAGCATGCGCAGGCGCAGGGTGACCGCGTCGTCGTACACGGTATCGAGCACCTTCGCGCCGCAGTCGGCCGCAATGCGCATGAGCTGGTCGTACTTCCCGTACGCCGCGCGCACCTCGATGTCCACGCACCGCGACACCACCACGAGCTCCGCCGCCTCGATGCCCGCCTGCGTAGCCTGCGTGTACGCGCGCACGAGGCCGCCCGTGCCCAGCAGCACCCCGCCGAAGTAGCGCGTGACCACCACGATCACGTCGGTCAGCCCCGCGTGCTGCACCACCTCCAGCGTGGGCAACCCCGCCGTCTTCTGCGGCTCGCCGTCGTCGGAGTAGCGCACGCGCCCCTGCGCGCCCGCGCCGCCCGCGCGCAGCACGTAGGCGTACACGTTATGGCGCGCCATGCGGTTGGCCGCGCGAATCTCCTCGAGGAAGGCCAGCGCC
Organism: Eggerthella hominis; assembly: GCF_014287365.1. Taxonomy (NCBI): domain Bacteria; kingdom Bacillati; phylum Actinomycetota; class Coriobacteriia; order Eggerthellales; family Eggerthellaceae; genus Eggerthella; species Eggerthella hominis. The sequence goes on along the minus strand of NZ_JACOOA010000004.1, from coordinate 333,875 downwards.
TCGTCCTCGGTTTCCACGTGGGCAAGGCTCGCGATGAAGCGGCTCTTCTTCTCTTCGATCTCGGCGGTCGCCCACCCCGCTATGGTGGTGTAGGAAGTCATGGGAAAAGTGTAGCAGAAGAGCCCGGGCAGGGAGGGAGGCGCCCGGGCTCATGCAAGGGTTCGGCATTCGCTGCGACGCCCCGCGCCGCAACGCTCGGCACGCGCCTAGCCGGCGATCAGCTTGTGCGCGGTGTTCGCGGCCGTGCGGGCGCTGTTCACGCCGTGGCAGGTCATGGAGCCGTTGATGTCGATGCCGTACATGTTGTTGTACAGCATGCCGCCGTCGGCGCCCACGGCGAACAGGTTCTCGAACGCCTGGTCGCGGCCGGGCTTCTTCACGCGGAACTGGCGGTCGGTCTTCACGCCGCCGGAGTACAGACCCTCGAGCGCGCCGCGGATGAGCCCGCAGTAGAACGGCGGCGTGGCGATGGGCATGAGGTACTCGGGATCCTTGCCGTAATCGACGTCGACGCCCCCTTCGACGTTGGCGTTGTACTGCTTGACCTGGCTCAGGAACAGCTCCTTGTCGACCTCCATGATGTCGGCCAGCTCTTCCAGCGTGTCGGCCTTGTACGCGTCGTCGCCCTTGGCGATCATCTCGTCCCACAGCTGCGCGCATTCCTCGTCGCCGTCGAGCATGTACTCGTAGATATCCTTGTCCATGATGCTCCAGCAGGTGCCGCCGGCCAGACGCACGGGCACGTTCTGCAGCTCGAAGTTATGGGTGTACGTGGAGCACGCCTCGTCGGAGAAGCGCTCGCCGTTGATGTCCACCCACAGGCTCGGTCCGCCCCAGCACAGCTTGTCCCAGATGGGACCCCACGGGCCGGCCGACCCGATGATGTTCGTGCAGCCGAACGCCGGCGCGCCGTGCTCGATGCCACCAGCCTTGATCATCATGGTCACGCCGTCGCCGTAGTGGCCCGGCGTGCCGATGATGCGGATGTCCTCGAGATCCACGCCTAGCTTGCCCATGCGCGCGGCGTCCTCGCCGAAGCCGCCCGTGCTGATGATGACGGCTTTCGCGTTGATCTTGAGCGTGTCGCCGTACGTGTCGGTGGCGTACGCGCCGGCCACGTTGCCGTTCTCGTCCAGCACGAGGTCGCGGGCGCGCGTGTTCAGGCGCAGGTTCACGCCGTACTCGGCCAGCTTCTTCTTCATGTACGGGAAGTAGCCGATGCCGGCCGCGCCGCCCTTGTACACGTAGTCGAAGCTGAACTCGGCGCGGTAGCGACCCTGCTTGTACATCTCCAGGTACGCGGGATCCAGATCCTCGATGGCCTCGTACTGCACGCCGTTGTCGATGAGCCACTGCACGTTCTCGGCGGCGTGGCTGATCATGTCGCGGATGAACATCTGGTTCACCGTGTAGGACTGCGCGTCGGCCTCGTAGCGCACCATCTCGCCGAGCGTCGCCTCGCCCGAGTTGGGATGCAGGCCGTAGGCGTTCGTGCACTCGACGCCCGTGCCGTTGCCGCCGAGCGCCGACTGGCCCTCGATCAGCAGCACCTTGTCGCCGTTCTCGCCCGCCTGCACCGCGGCCGCCGTGCCGGAGAAACCGCCGCCGACAACCAGGATGTCGCACGAGATTTCCTCGGTGACCTGGCTCGCCCAGTCGGTGTCCTCGTCGTCTTTCGCGCCCTTCTTGTCGGCCGCGTAGGCGACGCCCGTCGCGCTCATGGCCAGAGCCGCGCCCGCCATGCCGGCGCCCAGCAGGAAGTTCCTTCTGCTCAATTCAGTCATGTGAGTGTCTCACTTTCGTGTCGATGAATGAAAACGTGGGGTTGCGGAAGCATCCGCAGAAGCATCCGCAGACCGCCGAGGCCTAGCGCTTCTTGAAGTCGCCGTCGGCGTACGTGATCGTCTTGCCGTCGACCACCGCTTCCAGGCTCTCGATGGCGTAGGTGTTGTCCTTCACGTTCTCATGCGTGGCAGCGATCTCGGCACCGGCGAACTCGGTGACCTTCACCTGCATGGTGAGGCTCTCGATGTCGAACCCGGTGATCTCGCGCAGGTCGTCCACGTAGTCGGCGAACTTGGCGTCGTCGCTCGTAACCGTGATGGGGCTGTCGGCCTCCGACACGTCCCAATCAACCAGGGTCATCTCGTTCGTCGCCGTCTTCACGAGCGTCTTCGTCGTGGCGTCGGCCCCGCTGGCCCCGCTCGCTCCCGAGCTGCCGGAGCCGTCCGAGCCGCCTCCGCACGCCGCGAGCGTGCCCAGCGACAGAACCGCGACCACGGCCAGCGCGAGCATCATCGACACGCGCTTCGCCTTGCTCCCTCTTATGCGCATCTCCATCCCTCTCCCCTTCCTATTCGATTCGCCGCTGCAAGCCGGCCCCTTGCCAGCCGGCGGCTCGAGAACGATTGAACGCGAAGCGGGCGGGGATTTCTTCATCAGGAGCGGGCGTTTTGCGAAAATCACCCGTTTGTGATGAGACGGGCGAGCGAGGGAACCGGGGCATCGCCGAACGAGCGCGTCGGCCCGTCCAGGCTTAGGACTGCTGCGGAAACACCAGGTCGAGCAGCTCCTGGCGGTTGTGGACGTTCACCTTGGTGTAGATGTGGCGTATGTGGCTCTTCACCGTGTTCTCCGACACGTGCAGGTGCTCGGAGATGTAGGGGCCGTTGCGCCCGGCAACCAGCAGCGACAGCACGTCGGTTTCGCGCGAGGTGAGGAAGAACCTCGACGACAGCTCGACGATGCGCTGCGGCGGCAGGCCGGGAGCCGCGCCGTCGTCGCCCGCCGCGCGCAGCGACGCGTCGTCGGGCCGATTGAAGTCGATCTCGTACTTGCTGAGGCTGTCCCACACGCTGCCCTTGCCGCCGGAAAGCCCCACCGTCAGCAGCAGCAACGCGCTGCCGAACACGATGTACGACACGATGGTGCCGCCGTCCCTGTCCACGAACAGCCCCAGCACCGTGCCCAGCAGGATGCCCAGCTGGTCCACCGCGTACACCACGCAGATGATGCGCAGCAGCGACGTGCCCGACTTGTAGCTGAGCATGACGATGATCGTCCAGATGAGCAGGTCGAAGCACGCGTATCCCGTGAAGAACAGGCAGCCGGACACCAACGAGCCCGGCGCACCCATCACCGCGAGCACGCCGCTGGCGATGAGGCCCACCGACATGGCCACGAGCGCCGCGCGCAGCATGAGGTACGGCCGCCACGAATAGAACAGGTAGCCCGCCAGCACCGCGAGGCTGGTGAACGCGCGCAGCGCCACCGTGATGTACTCCACGTATGCGCCCTGCATGCTCGGCATGAACATGGCCTGGTAGTTCGCGAAGCCGAACGACGCGCTGATGGCCAGCACCATGAGCAGGAAGTAGCGGTCGCAGCCGAACAGCCGCCCCGCGCGACGCACGCCGTCGGCGCATTTTTCGCGCACGCGGGCGATGGCCTCGAGCGTCGCGCGGTTCTGCCCACGCACGAGGTGGACGGCGTAGCACAGCGCCGAGAACAGCGGCAACGACACGGCGAACACCACCGACGCCGTCGGGCGCAGGAACATCACCAGCAGGATGGCGACGATGTTCAGCGGCAGCGCGGCCGCAAGGTGCACGAGCGCGTTCGTGGTTCCCTGGCACGTGGCGATGCCGCCGGCCAGCACGGCCCCGACGCTCTGGTACAGCCCCACGAGGATGCCGCCGATCACAAGCAGCACGGGATCGGTGTGGATGCCGACGTAAATAAGCAGCGAGCCCAGGCTGCCGCACAAGAAGGAGCAGCCGGCGAACACTTTGGGGTCGAGCACCCGCGAGCGAACCGAGGCGCTTGCCGCCAACACGACCAGCAGCAGCGCGCTCGCGGCGAACGAAACGACGAACGGGAGCGCATCGACGGGCTTGCCCGCCGCCGAGAACAGCGCCGGGCTGAACGGGACGACGTCGAACCACGACCAGAAGAACGACGACACGAGCAGCGCCACCGGAGAGATATTGCCCGTGAATCTGTCGAGTATCTCGTTCATGGGTGCGAGTATAGCAAACGGCACTCGCGCACCAACACCTCGACACGCACGTCGCTTCTACTTTTCGTTGCACGATTTCTTTCCCTTCGGTTTTACGTTAGCATTCTATTGATCGGCACGCTCAGCCTGAACGGCGACGCATGCACCATATTTGAGGAGAGAACCGTGGCACACATCCCATCCAGGGAATTCGGACCCTCCAACCCCCGACGCATCCTCCCACAGCGAGCACACGGAACCACGGTGCGCTTTGAGCGGGGGGGGGGCAGTTTTCCGGATAGATTCGTGATCGAAGCTCCTCAAGACGCCATAGGGCACGCTCGCAGTCGAAATGAACTGAGGAAGAGGCGATAATGGCGAGCGCGACACGACGACATAACGCGGGAAACCTGCTAGCTCGCATGCGAAAACGCGTGGGAAGCGGCAGCCTGCGCCCGAACAGCACCGAGCGCGAACCGCTCTCGAATCTTGCGGATCGACGCGGGTTCGTCAGCGCCGTCAAAGAGCTTCCCTGCGGCCTGGGGCTGTACCGCATCGAAGCGGACTCCATCGAGCTGCTCGACTTCAACAACGCCTACGCCCGCCTGTTCGGGATGGCCGCCGACGAATACGGCCGCCGATGCAGGCGCGATCCCATGACGCACGTCCTGTCGGACGACCGCTGGATCGTGGAGGCCGCCTCCGACCAGCTTCTCGCCGGGTCGTCGCGCGCCGAGGGTAGCATCCGCACCACGGGCGAGGACGGCGCCCAGCGCTGGCTCTCGCTGTCCGCCTCGCTCGCGCACCTCGAGCCCGACGTCGCGTACGCGGTGGTCACCGCCGTCGACACGACGGAGGACAAGGAGAAGGACCTTCGCTATCGGCAGCAAGCCGAGCAACAGCAGCAGCTGTACGAGGCCGTGCCCTGCGGCATCGTGAGGCACACGCTGGAAGAGTCGCCCCGCGTCGAGTCGGCGAATCGTGCCGCGTGCCGCATCCTGGGATTCGACACGTACGCCGACCTGTTGAACACCCTGTCGGCCGACGTGTTCGGCGTGATGGTGGGAAGCGGCCGCATGGCCGTGAAAGACGCCGTCGCCAGCCTGCGCGCGGGCGCGCAAGCGGTCCCGTTCGACACCCAAATCAAGCGGGCCGACGGAACCGTCGGATGGATCGAAGGCGTCATCTCGCTGACCACGACGTCCGACGGAACCGCCGTCGTGCAGAGCGCGTTCAACGACGTCACGCGGGAGCGGCAAGAGTCCCACAAGCGCGAGCTGCAGCGCTTCACGTCGGTGCTGTGCAGCGTGTACGACGAGATCTTCGAGTTCAATCTGGAGCACGACACGTTCACGCTCTGGTTCACGTCGCAGGAGGCTATAGGAGACATCGAGGAGGTGCCGCTCGACGCCGCGATCAACCGCTGGTTCAGGAACCTGCCGCGCGAGGAAGACCGCGCCGCCATCCTCGCCGCCCTCGAAAGCTACCGCAACGGCATCGCCGAAAGCACCACGACCGTCACCTGCCTGTGCGTCACGGAAGAGCGCACCGTGTGGTTCGAGACGACGTTCCTGCGCATGTCCGACGCCACCGTGCTGTGCTGCAACAGCGACGTGACGCAGCGCAAGCTGGCGGAGGACGAGCACCTGTCGCAGCAGGTGAACGACGTGGTGGCGAACCTTCCCGTGGGCATCGGGGTGTACGACGTGGACAAGACGGGCGCGTACCCGCTGTACGTGAGCGACGCGGTGTGCGCGATGACGGGATCCACCCGACAGGACTTCGACCGTATCATCGCCGCCCGCCGGCCGTCCGCGTCGGGCAGGGAGACGCGCGCGTTCCTCGCAGAGCACGAGCAGCAGGACTGGTTCGACTTCTCCACCGAGCGGGAAGTCCTCCGACGGGGCGCGCGGTTCACCGCGCGCGTGCAGGGCCGCGCCACCCGCATCGACGACGACACCGTGCGCGTGCACGTGGTGATCACCGACGTGGCCGACGAGGTGCGCGAGCGGAAGGAGCGCGCCTGGCAGAACGAGCGCTACCGCATCCTCAACGAGCTTACCCACGCGATCAGCTTCGACTACGACTCGCGCCGCGACGAGGTGCTCCTGTACATCGACCGCGACGGAGAGGGCGTGGAGGCCCAGCTCATCACCAACTACCTGGAAACGCTCGACGAGGAGCGCGTGGGCATCGTACATCCCGGCAGCATCGAGACGGTCCGCTCCATGTTCGAGCGCGTGTGCGAAGGCGCCAGCAACGAGGTGGTGGAATACCGAGCCGACTACTACGGCACGGGGTACCAGTGGTACCGCGCGAACCTGTTCATCGCCCAGGACGGAAGCGACGCGTGGCACCTCGTCGGGCTGATCGACGACATCCAGACGGAGCGCGAGCTGCGCCAACGCGCCGAGTACGACGCCGTCACCGGGCTGTCCAACTACGCGTCGACGCGCGATTTGGTGAACGACGCCCTTGCCGACCCGCACGTGCGCGCCCACAGCGTGTGCGCCGTCATCGACCTCGACGACTTCAAAGCCGTGAACGACAACTGCGGGCACCTGCAGGGCGATTGGCTGCTTCGGCAGGTGGGCGACACCCTGAGGGGCAACTGCCGCGAATCGGATATCGCCGGCCGCGTGGGAGGCGACGAGTTCGTCGTGTTCCTCAAGGGCATCAACCTGGAAACGGCGCTGCGGAAGCTCGCGGCCATGAGGAGCGCCGTGTCGAAGCTGACCCTGCAGCCCAAGCACGCGTCCGAATCGTCCGAGCCCCTCGTCCCCAGCGTCAGCATCGGCGCCACCGCGACGCGTGCGGAAGATGCGGATTACAGCGACGCCTTCGCGCGCGCCGACGAGGCGCTGTACCGCGCGAAGCGCTCCGGCAAGAACCGGCTGCGCGTAGGCTAGGCCGAGCTCGGCCGCGGGCGGCGTTGGGCGGCGCCGGCCGCGTTGGCCGCGTGGGAGGCCCGAAACAGCAAAAACCCGTCGAAGACAACAAAAAACCCGCCGAAGCGGGTTTTTCAATTCAAATGGTGCGGGTGAAAGGACTTGAACCTTCATGGGGTTGCCCCCATACGGACCTGAACCGTACGCGTCTGCCAATTCCGCCACACCCGCATTCGCTTTCCGACCTTGGCCGAAAGCAAGAATAGATGATACAGGACGATTGCCGCTGGCGCAAGGGGGGAAATCAAGCTTCCCGCAGTTTATTTCGAGCCGAGGCCGTCGTCCGGAACGACGGGAGGCGCTTCCCCGCTTCCCGTCGTTTCACCGCCCCTCCGTTCGGCTACAATGGGGGCATGGAAGATACCACGCGCATACTCGTCATCGAAGACGACATCGACATCAACGAGATGGTGGCCACTTCGCTGCGCAAGGCGGGCTACACGTGCGACCAAGCGTTCTCGGGAAGCGAGGCGCGCCTCTTGTTGCAGGCGGCCGCCGCGAACGGCGACGCGCCGTTCGACCTGGTGATCACCGACCTCATGCTGCCGGGCGCATCCGGCGAGGACCTCGTGCGCGAGATCCGCCTGCGCAGCGACGCGCCCATCATCGTGGTGTCGGCCCGCTCGGGCGCGGGCGACAAGGTGGAGCTGTTGAAGCTGGGCGCCGACGACTACCTGGCGAAACCCTTCAACCTGGACGAACTGCATGCCCGCATCATCGTCCAACTGCGCCACGCCGCCCGCGGCACCGCTCGCAGCTCGGCAACGCTGCGCTTCAAAGACTGGGTGCTGGACACCGAGGCCCGCACCCTCACGGCCGCCGGCGCGCCCGTGAAACTCACGCGGCTGGAATACGGCATCGTGGAAACCCTGGTGCGCCGTCCCAAGAAGGTGTTCACCAAGCAGGAACTGCTGCGATCGGCGTGGAACGACGAGTGCTTCGTCGAAGAGAAGGCCGCGACCGTGCATGTGAGCAACATCCGTAGCAAGCTGAAAGCGTCCGGCACCGACGGCTACCTGGAAACGGTATGGGGCATCGGATTCAAGCTGGCCGACTGAACCGACCCGCAGCACGCGACGCAGACGACGCGGGGCAACTTAACTATTTCTTAACCATTTCAAGGCGATTCGCTGAACACCTTTTCCGTATCGTGGAAGACGTGAAGGAACCAACCAAGCGATACTGAAAGGAGCGGAACGTGAACAACGTAGTCGAGACGCACGGGCTCATGAAAACCTTCGGCAGCAAGACAGCCGTCGACCATTTCGACATGCACGTCCATCAGGGCGACATCTACGGATTCGTCGGGCGCAACGGAGCAGGCAAGACAACGGTGATGAGGATGCTGGCAGGGCTTGCCGCCCCCACCGGCGGCGAAGCGCGCGTATTCGGCGCCGCGCCGCAGGAAGCGGGAGCTTCTCGGCGTATCGGCGTGCTCATCGAGTCGCCCGGCCTGTACGGCACCATGAGCGCCTATGACAACATGATGCTCAAGGCGCTGGTGCTGGGACTCGTGAATCCGAAGGAGCGCGTCCGCGACCTGCTCGCGTTCACGGGCCTGGGCACGGTGGGCTCGAAGAAGACCAAGAACTTTTCCATGGGCATGAAACAGCGTTTGGGTTTGGCGCTCGCGCTGCTGGGCGACCCCGACCTGCTGTTGCTGGACGAGCCGCTCAACGGCCTCGACCCCGAGGGCGCGCGCGAGATTCGCCAGCTCATCATGCGCTTGAACGTCGAGCGCGGCATCACCGTGGTGGTGAGCTCGCACGTTTTGGAGCAGCTGGGAAAGATGGCGACGCGCTACGGCGTCATCCGCGAAGGCCGCATGGTGCGCGAGATGACCGCCGCCGACGTGGAGCAGGAGTGCAGCGACTTCCTGCGGCTCGACGCCGCCAACCCGACGCTCGCCCTGGCGGTGCTGCAAGAACGCTTCCCCGAGCTGCGCTTCCAGTCCATGCCCGACGCGTCCATCCGCGTGTTCGGCACCGTGGATGCAGGGGCGGTGGGTGCGGTTCTGAACGAGAAGGGCATCGCCGTTCAGGGCCTGTACGCCCACAAGCGCGATCTGGAAGAGTTCTTCGTTGAGATGATGGGGGCTGAGTACCGTGGTTAATATCTTGAGAATGGATCTGTACCGGCTTCTGCGCAGCAAGTCGCTATGGATATGCCTCGGCATAACGGTGGCGCTCGCCGCCATGACCATCGGCGTGCTCGGGCTCCTTACCAACGCGGATTTCATGCAGTGGGCGCAATCGTCCGGTGCAACCGTATCGAGCGCATCGAACAGCGTTGTCAACATAGGCGTCAACGGCAACTCGACGATGAGCACCGAGGAAATCACGCAGAGTATCGTGCAGGCGCAGGAAGCGATTTCGAGTTCGTCCTTGCTCACCATGACCGGAACAACGCTGGTCAATGGCAACGCGCTCGCAATCATGTTCACGATATTCCTCTCGATTTTCCTCGCTTCCGAATTTGAAAGCGGCTACAGCAAGAACGTGTTCACCGTGCAGCCGAACCGTTTCGCGTTCCTCGGTGCGCGGCTTGTCGAGATCGTCCTGACCGCCGCGTTGTTCACTGCCGTCAGCCTGGCCTCAGTCGCGCTCGTCGGCGCGATCGCAGGACTGAGCTTCGCCCCGACGAGCGCAGCCGACCTGCTCTTGTGGGGCGCGCTCGTCACGCTCGTGCTGTCCGGCTTCGGCATGGCGATCGCGCTCATCATCTGGCTGACGCGGAAAGTTGCCGCCGGCATCATCGGAGCCGTGGTGCTGGTCACAGGCATGCTGGTGATGATGGTGCAAGCTCTGCTTTCGCTGTTCCCCGCCCTCTCGCATCTGAGCGATTTCACGCTGTACGCCTGCATGAGTGCGCTCGGTCGTGGTCTGTACGTGGATGGCGGGCTCAGTGTAGCCCATATCGCCGGCGTGGGGTTAGCTTTCGTAATCGTCTACGCAGCCCTCTCCGCGGTCACCCTCAAGAAGAAGGACATCTAGATTATGGCCGCCGCAGTCGCACTGCTTGCGCTTGCCGTCGTCGTGCTGGCCGTTCAGCTCGCACGCTCGGAACGGGAGCTGCGCTCCATCGCGCGGTTCCTGGTCGATCGGGATACGCTGAGCAACACCCGCGTCACGGTATCGGTCCACACGCGCGGGTTCGTGCGGCTGGGGCAGGCCATCAACCGCCAGATCGACCGCCACCAGGGCGAGCGGATCGCCGCGGAGGAGAACAAGCGCGACCTGCGCCGCGGGCTCACGTACCTCTCGCACGACATCCGCACGCCCTTGTCCGGAGCGCAGGGCTACGCCCAGCTTCTGGCCGACGAGCAGGACGAGACGGAGCGCGCCCGCTACCTCGACGTGGTGGAGCGCAGGCTGGACGACGTGAGCGGGCTGCTCGATCAGCTGTACGCTTACGCGCAGGTGCAGGATCCGGACTACCGCATCGAACGGGAGCGCGTCGATGTGAGCCAGGTGTTGGTGGAATCGCTCGCATCGCTGTACGCCCCGTTCAAGGAGCGGGGGTGGACGCCCGATATCCAACTCGCGGACGAGCCGCTGATCGCCCTTTCCGACGGGGATTCGCTGGGGCGCATCTTCCGCAACCTCGTCGTGAACGCGCTGCGCTATGGCAGCGAGGCGCCGCGCATCGTGCAGGAAGGGACGGCCATCACGTTCTCGAACCGCGTGGCAAACCCCGAGGCCATCGACGCCGAGCGGCTGTTCGAGCGCTTCTACCAAGGCGACGCCGCACGTGCAGGCGAAGGAAGCGGCCTGGGGCTGGCCATCGTCGCCCAGCTTGCCAAAGCGCTCGACATCAAGCTGGCCGCGCGCCTCGAGGTGGACGTGCTGTCCATCTCGCTGGAGTTTGCCGGGTAGGCCCATGCCCTAGGCCAATGCCCCGCCGTCAGGCGCACTTCCTTGCGCCCGAGGGGAGCAGGAACGCGCTCCCCTCGGGCGGAACGGGGCTAGTCGGTGCGGCGGCGCAAGCGCGCTGCAACGAGAACGGCCGTCGAAAGCGCCGCGAGCGCGAGGGCCGCGAAGGCCAGGGCGGCGGTCGCGTCGCCGGTGGGCGCGAGGGCGGCCGCGGCGCCCGGCAGCGGCGTGGGCTTCTCGCCCGACCCGGAACCAGAACCTCCGTTGGGGGCCGGTAGCGGCTCGGGATCAGGGTCGGGCGTCGGCTCGGGGTCGGGGGTCGGCGCGGCCACGATCGTCACCGTGCCGACCACGTCGGCCGGGTCGAGCACGTAGTTGCGCATGTCGTCGCCGGAGAGGCGCACGGTCGAGGCCGCGAAGGGCTTGCCCTCACCGGCCGCGGCATCGGCCGCGGCGCCGTCGGCGACGCCGGAAACGTCGTCGCCGTCGAGCGCGCCCGCCAGCACCAGCTTCACGTCCTGGAAGCCGGCCGTGCCGTCGTGGTTCTTGGAAGCCGACGGATCGGCCGCATCCACCGTCGCGCTCAGCGCTTTGGGCGAGATCGCCAGCATACCGGGCTTGTAGGATATCGCGTAGTTGTCCGACGAGAGCCCGGAAGCCGTTATCGCATAGGAGCCCACCGGGTCGCCCGCGTCGTAAGCGCACGCAAAGGCGAGCTCACCCGCAAGTGCGCCCGCCCCCTCCGCTGCGACGAAGCCGTCGAAAGAGACCTCGAACGGCGGGGCCGCGTCACCGTACACGGCCGCGGCGTCGAGCGCCGTTACCGTCAGAGGCGCCTTCGCTATCTCGAAGGTCACCGTAGCGCTACCAGCGCAAGGCGCATCGTCAGGAAGCGAGACCGTGACCTCATAGGTTCCGACCGCAGTCGGAGGCGCGGGAGTCGATGGGCTGGGCCCGGGGGACGCGGCTTTGTAGGAAGCCTCGAAGGGACCGGCGTAGACCTGAGTCGTGCCGTCCGGTGCGATATAGGTCGCGCCAGCTGAAGCGTCGAAGCCCGCTTGGGGGGCGCCCGTGTAGGTTCCGTCCACGGACTGGATGGCGAAGTAGGCCATCGGCTTGGCGGTGTAGGACACGGCTACCGTAATGGTCGAATTCTCGTAGTTGTTCATGCTGGTCACCGCGACAGCCACCTCATCAGAGGTGGTGTTGCCAGCGTCGTCGGCGACGAGAACCAGCTCGTTGCCCTCCACATGGGCGGACACCAGGCCGCTGTAGGAAGCATCCGGAGCAACGGAGAACGCGGCGTCGGTCGCGCCGTTGGGAAGAAGCTCCGCCAGGTCGATGCGCGCCTCGTAGTCCGACAGGTAATTGGGCATGGTGGCTGAAGCAGACAGGTTGAGCGCGTCGGCCCGAGTGATGCCGCCAGGCGCATCAACGCTCGCCGCGTCCTCGGAGAGCAGGTAGAAGCCGGCGTCGGGACCGGAAAGCGTGATGTCCGTTGCGTTCACCTGCGTCGTGTGCGCGTCAGCCGACGCGAACGCGAAGGAAGCCGTAGCGGACACGTTGTCGCCCCCAACAAGGCCACTGAGCCCCACGGTCGATACAGCGTCCTCGGGAAGATCGGTCGTGCCGTCGTAGGGCTTGGTGGTGGTGCCCGTCACGGCCACAGTCGGCTCCACCGTCTTGGGAGCAAGCGTTACGGTGATGGGATCGGAAATTGCATCAACCAGGTTGCCGAAGCCCGAGGAGCGAGCGTAGACCGTGTTGGGGCCAATCGCGAGGCCTTGACCCCGGGTGTCGTAGGTGAACGTCACGTCCCCCTCTTCGGTCATACCCGTCTTCGTGCCCAGGGTGCGCTCCACTTTGTTGGCATCGACCACGTAGAACTCGAATGTGGGCTCTATTGCCTCGCGGGTTGAGAACGTCGTGGTCGCGAGACTTTGTGTCGCGGTGAACGTCACCGTCTCACCATAGGCTGGGCTGCTGTTGTCGACGGTGAGTTCGATAGTGGCTTCGGCCTGCGTGATGTTTGCGGGGGTTGTGAGCTGCGAGGGACCTCTGTAGAAGTAGTTCTTGGCGACAGGACCGTCCGTAACGAGCGCGATGCTCGTTACGTTGACCTTCTTGCCCTCGCCGACGTCCGCGCTCTCAAACGACGCGGAGGCCGTGTAGTCTGTGCCCAGTGCGAGCGACTCGCCCTCGACGAGGTTCTCAAACTCGATGTTCCCGATCGTCGCGTCCGTCGTCTTGTCGTAGGTCTTGTCCGCAACCTCTACCGAAGTCGCGGTTATGTCCCTCTTCGTGATGATCACGTTGCCGGACACGTCAGAGGTTGCGAGGGAATAGTTGCCCTTGGCGGTGCCGGAGAGGGTTGTGGAAGACACCGTGAAAGCATACTCGCCAGCATCCTTGGAGGCTGCGGTGCCTTCTGCTGTGGCGCTTACATCGTCGTTCGAGACGACGCCCTCCAGTTCGAGGTCGACGCCCGTGAACGCAGTAGTACCGTCGTAGGTTCTTTCAGCCGAGTCGTCGGTGGAGTTCACTGTCGCTGTCAGAGGCTTGGGTGAGATGGTCATCTCGCCTTCGACGGTCGCCTCCCTATACGGTACGCCGCCCACAATTGCCGCAGGCAAGATCGCGACCACGTTGTAGGTTCCAGCGTTGGTTGGCGCGATGTCCGTCTTGTCGGTTGAGTCGACAATGCTGTAGGACCATGTCACGTCAGCGGAGGCGTCCGTGTCCCCGCGCTTAGCGGTTTCGATAAGTGCTGTGGGGTTGATGGGTGAGCCGTCGTACTCGAAGTCCTGAGGCTCGTCCTTGAACGCGAGGGTGGGGTCCTGAATTGTATAGACGCGCACGGGGTAGCTCGCGCGCAGGCTTTCGTCCGTGTCGTTGTTCTCCGCTGCGAGGTAGTCCTCGGACAACGTCACGCCGTAGACCTTGCTGTCGGAAACGGCGTCTCCCGGGAATGCGCCACCGGTGATGGTAACGCCGGAAGTACCCCGCGCATCGGGGCCGCCGCCGATGGGATCGGCGTTAGAACCCGAGACAGCCTTCACGTAGCCGCCCGAGATGGAGATGCTCGTGCCGGAGCCCTGGTAGCCGCCCCCGATGCCGGCTGCTAGAGCGCCGCCCATCGCGGTCACCTGGACGCTCCCGGAGATGGAGATGTTCGAGGCGTGACCTCCCTGGCCTCCGCCGATGCCGGCGCCGCCTCCGCTCCCGCGCGCCTCGAGAGAGCCCGAACCGGAAATGGACAGCGAGTTATCTCTGCTCTTCTGCAAACCGGCGCGGTTTGCCGCCGATTTCAGGGAGTTGGCCGTCTCGGGGGCGAGCACGAGGTCGAGGGATTCCCCCGTGACGCTGAGCGCGGCCACGCCGTCCTGACCGGACGCGTCGATGTTGACGCCCGCCAGGATGACGTGCGCTTTACCCCCAGGGACCTCGATGACATCGCCCGTCGGGTCGTCCGCGCCCTCCCTCATGGAGATCGTCAGCTCCGCGCCGTCCTTGACGGTAAGCTTGCCTAAAGTCTGCAGCAAGCCATCGGTGAAGCCGTACTCGTAGTCCTTCCCATATTCGCCGCCGGTCACATGGAAGTCGCCGGTGGAGTAGGCGCGCACGGGATACTCGTCAGCAAGGGCATCGGTATTGGCCCCCAGGGCGAAGCCCGAGGCCGGCTCGATGCCGTAGACCTTCCCGTCGGCCCAAGCCGAATCCGCGAACGCGCCACCGGTGATGGAGACCCCGGAGGTGCCCTGCGCGCTCGTGCCGCCGCCGATGGGATCGGCTTTACTGGAGATGCCCGTCCCCGCGACCGCCTCCACGTAGCCGCCCGAGATCGCGATGTTCGAGCCTTCGCGGTGGGCGCCGCCACCGATGCCGGCAGCGGCGCCGCTGCCGTCGCCACCCGTTGCTTTCACCTGAGCGCTTTCGGAGATCGTGATGTTCGAGCCGTCGCCGCCTTTGCCGCCGCTGCCGTCGCCGCCGCCGATGCCGGCACCGCCGTTGATGCCCGTTGCGGTCACCTGCGCGTTCCCGGAGATCGTGATGTTCGAGCCGTCGCCTTCGCTTCCGCCGCCGATACCGGCACCGAGGAGGCCGCCCTGCGCCTCGAGGGAGCCCGAGCCGAAGATGGTGAGCGGGAGCTCGCCGTTCTCCAAGCCGGCGCGCCTGAATCCCGACTTCAAGGAGCTCTTCGTCCCCTCGGCAAGCACGAGATCGAGGGTGCCGGACGCGATGTATATCGCGGCTGCGTCGTAAATCTTGCTCACGTCGATATTGACGCCCGCGAGGGTGACCTTCGCGCCTTCGGCTTCGGTCACGATGGTGTCGGTTGTCGGGTTAGTCACGCCCTCTTTCATGGAGATCGTCAGGGGCGTGGAAGACTTGATGGCGAGGACGTTGGAGTCGTATTCGTAGTCCGTGCCGTAGGCGCCGCCCTTGACGGAGAAATCGCCCGTCGAGTAGACGCGATGGGGATACTCGTCCACACGGTCATCCTCGTTGGCGCCCAGCACGTATCCCGAGGTCAGCCCGACGCCGTAGACCTCGATGCCAGCCACGGCGTCTTCCGGGAAAGCGCCACCGGTGATGGAGACCCCGGAGGTGCCCTGCTTGCCCGAGCCATTGCCTATGGGTTCGGCCCCGGGGCTCTCCGCGACCGCCTTCACGTAGCCGCCCGAGATGGCGATGTTCAAGCCGCCGCCCGAGTTGCCCCCGCCGATGCCGGCAGCGCTCAAGCCGCCGGTCGCCGTGACCTCGGCGGAGTCCAAGATCTTGATGTTCGAGCCGCCGCCCGCGTAGCCCCCGCCGATACCGGCGCCGGAGGAGACGCCACCGGTCGCCGTGACCGCGACGGAGCCCAAGATGGCGATGTTCGAGCCGGAGCGCATGCTGCCCCCACCGATACCGGCGCCGAGGGAACCGCCCGCCGCCTCGAGGGAGCCCGAGCCGGAAATGGTCAGCGGGTACGCGCCGTTCTGAAGGCCGGCACAGTTGTTCCCCGACTTCAGCGAGTTGGCCGTCCCGTCTTCGAGCACGAGGCTGAGGGAGCCGGACACGACGCTCATCGCGGCTGCGCCAGCCACCCCGCTCACGTCGATCCTGACGTCCTTGAGGGTGACCGTCGCGTCTGCTGCAGCGGTCACGATGGTGTCGGTCTTCGTCTCGTCCACGCTTTCCTTCATGGAGATCGTCAGGGACGTGGAGGACGTGACGGTGAGGACGTTACTAGCGTACTCGTAGTCCGTGCCGTAGGCGCCGCCCTCGACGGAGAAATCGCCCGTCGAGTAGACGCGATGAGGGAAGTCTTCCTTGTGGTCGTCCTCGTTGGCACCCAGCACGTAGCCCGAGGTCAGCCCGACGCCGTAGACCTTCCCTTCGGAAACTGCATCTCCCGGGAACGCACCACCGGTGATAGAGACGTCGGCATCGTCGACGGCGCGGTTGCCGTTGCCGATGGGATCGGCGCCATCCCCAGCCGTCGCCCTTACGTAGCCCCCCGAGATCGAGATGTTCCCGACGACAGCTGCGTAGCTGCCGCCGATGCCGGCTGCACCCGCTCCGCCTTCGGCTTCCACCGTCGCGCTTCCCGAGATGGTGATGTTCGAGCTTGAAGGGCTGTCGCTGCCGCAGCCGATGCCGGCACCACCGTGGGATACTTCATCCGGACCGCCCACGGCCATCACCTTCACGTCCCCGGTGATTGTGATGTCCGAGCGGCCAAGGCCTCTAAAGCGGGAGCCGATGCCGGCGGCGCCGTGGCCGCCCACGGCCTCGAGGGTGCCCTCCCCGCCAATAACAAGTGTGTTGACTCCGTTCTCCAGACCCGCTCGGTCGTAGCCGGACTTCAGGAAGCTATCGGTGTCGCCTGCCAGCGTGAGGTTGAGGGAGCCGGATGCGACGCTCATCGCGGCTGTACTGGCCACCCCGCTCACGTCGATCCTGACGTCCTTGAGGGTGACCGTCGCGCCTTCGGCTTCGGTCACGATGGTGTCGGTCGTCGTCTCAGTCACGCCGCCCCCCATGGAGATGGTCAGGGGCGTGGAGGTCTTGATGGTGAGAACACCGGAGTTGTACTCGTAGTGCGTACCTATCTCAGGGTCTGTGCTGGTTTCGGTCAGGACGACCTTGAAGTCGCCAACTTCGACCGCATGCGCATCACGCGGCAGCGCGAGAATCGCAACTGCCGCCAGCACAAGGGCAAGCGTCAGGCTTAAAAAGAACCGACCCCCCCCCCGTGCGCGTTTTTCCGCGCTATGCGCGGGGGAACGGTACTCTGCAAGAGCCCCATCCCCGTTGATCGTCTGTCGTGCCGCTATTCGCGTCGCGTTGCCCATGGCGATCCCCGTTCCCGACAGCGCTGTCTTATCGCGCCATCGTGTGAAGTATCTCCGAGTATAGCATGCGAGGCCCCGCAGCAAGGGGCACGCTCGAACGGAGACCCCGCTTTTCGGTCAGCGCCTTCTCCCATCGGGCCTGATAAAAAGAAGGATATCTAATCCATGGCCGCCGCAGTCGCCCAGCTTGCCAACGCGCTCGACATCAAGCTGGCCGCGCGCCTCGAAAGGGACGTGCTGTCCATCTCGCTGGAGTTTGCCGGGTAGGCACACCCACATACGGTTCGTGCGCGCCAACTCCAAGATTCCCGTTAATTTTGGGTTCATGTGGCACCTGCATACTGTATCTCGTTCGGGCGGGCGGACGGCGGCGAACGCGGCGTCCGTCCCCCGAAGCACGCACCCCTCCTGAAATGCTCTGGAAAGGAAGTAGATGGATGCCATCGCGAACATACTCAAAGGAGATCGAACCCTGTCCGAGAACGTCAAGGCGTTCGCCGTGAAGCGGGCCTTGGGATACCTGGACAAAAATCCCGACGAGAACATTCCCAAGCTGCTCGATTGGGTGGAGTCGTTCGATTTCAAGGGCTCGCTCGCACCGCATTGCCAGGCCATGCGCAACGTGGTGAACGATCCCGAGGGAAACTGGTGGCGCTTCGCCAAAAGCATGTGGACCGACATCGACTCCCACGTGCGCAAAAAGGTGTTCGAGAACCTCATCGTGAACGCCTCGCTCGTGGGCTACCCGCGCCAGCAGGCGGCAAGCGAGAAGCACGACTGCAACGTGCCGTGGGCCATCCTCATGGATCCGACCAGCGCCTGCAATCTGCATTGCACCGGTTGCTGGGCAGCCGAGTACGGGAACAAGCTGAACCTGAGCTACGAGGAAATGGACGGCATCGTGCGCCAGGGCAAACAGCTGGGCACCTACGTGTACCTGTTCACCGGCGGCGAGCCGCTCGTGCGCAAGCGCGACATCATCCGCCTGTGCGAAGCGCACTCCGATTGCGCCTTTCTCGCCTTCACGAACGGCACGCTCATCGACGAGGAATTCGCCGACGAGATGCTGCGGGTGGGCAACTTCGCCCCGGCCATCAGCATCGAAGGATTCGAAGAGGCCACCGACGCGCGACGGGGCTCCGGCACCTACGACGCCACCGTGCGTGCCATGGAAATCCTCAAGCGCAAGCAGCTGTTCTTCGGCGCCTCATGCTGCTATACCAGCGCAAACACCGAGGTCATCGGCAGCGAAGCGTTCATCGACCACCTTATCGATTGCGGCGCGAAGTTCGCCTGGTTCTTCACCTATATGCCCGTGGGCAACGAGGCGGTGCCCGAGCTGATCGCAAACGCCGGGCAGCGCGCGTTCATGTACGAGCGCATCCGAGCCTACCGCGAGACGAAGCCGCTGTTCACCATGGATTTTTGGAACGACGGCGAGTTCGTGGGCGGCTGCATCGCGGGCGGACGCGTCTATTGCCACATCAACGCGGCGGGCGACGTGGAACCGTGCGCGTTCATCCATTATTCGGATTCCAACATCCGCGACAAAACGCTGCTCGAAGCCTACCAATCCCCGCTGTTCAAGGGATACCGGGCGGCTCAGCCGTTCAACTGCAATCATCTGAGGCCGTGCCCCCTGCTCGACAACGAAGGCGCGCTGGCTTCGCTGGTAGACGAGTCGGGCGCCCATTCGACCGACCTCGAAAGCCCGGAGGACGTGCATGCGCTCACGGGCAAGTGCGCGCATGCGGCGCAATGCTGGGCACCTTTGGCCGACAAGCTGTGGGAGGCGAACCCGCGCTCCACCATGGACGAAGCGCATGCAACCGAGGACACCATTGCGTCCGCAGGGCGCACGCAGGAAGCTAGGGCGTCGTAGAATCTCGGACACTCCTGACGGCGGCTAGCGCTGGCGGAACCAGCAGCAGCGTTGTTGCCGCCAGGAGCACGAGGTCGAACGGGTTTCCGGTGACGTAGGTTTGCTGCACGTCGCCGGCCAGCAGCAGCGGGGCGCTGTAGAAGAGGTTGAACGCGGCGTGCACGCCGACGAGCGTCCACAGGTTGCGCGTCTTGAAGTACACCATAGCCATGAACAGGCCGAACAGGCCCGCCTGCACAGGCTTCAGCACCGCCTGCAAGCCGGAAACGACATCGATGGCAACAACGGCTTCGCCCAACGAAACATGCAACGCACCGAACAGCACGGCCGAGACGAGCGCCGCGCGCAACATGCCGCGGCGGCTGCCGCCCAGCGCCGGCACGAGCGCATCGAGCGCCAGCACGCGGAACACGCCCTCCTCGAACACGCCGGTAACCAGGCAGAGCGCCACCACCTGCGCCACGTGCAGCGGCGCGACGTCCAGCACGGCGCCCTGTGGCAGCGCGAAGAAGGACGCGACGCCCGCCGCCAGGCCGATGGCCGCCACGTACCCCGCCCACGGCCCCAAGCCTCCCGCGCTGCCGAGGCGGGGCGCGCGCAACGCCCGCGGGTTCGATGCGCCTACGGCTGCGAGCGCGAGCGCGGCCAGCGCGGCCCCTTGCATGAGCGATCCGCCGAGCGTGTCGCCCGGCACCAGCGAGAAGCACGCCGCCGACGCCACGAGAGCCGCGACGAACACGGCAGCGCGATGATTCCGCGCAAGCCCTCCGTCCGCCTCAAGCCCCACCGTGGAATTCGTGCGCGCCACGCGCCTCATCGCCCTTCGCCCTCGAGTACATCGTATCCAGGCAGTATACTGGAACGCCATGAGCACACCGCCGAGCATATCAACAGCCACGCCGAATCGGGGCGTCTCGTCGTTCACGCTCAAAGTGGTGGCCATCGTCGGCATGACGTTCAACCACTTCTGCTACATATTCTTTCCCTACCTGCCAACCGAAGCTCTGTGCGTGCTGTTCGGATTCGGCGGGCTCACCTTCCCCATCATGGCGTTTCTGCTGGTGGAAGGCTACCATCACACCTCCAACATCAAGCGCTACGCATCGCGGCTGTTCGTGTTCGCCCTCGTGTCGCAGGTGCCGTACGGGCTGTTCCTGGCACCTACCACGCTGAACGTGCTGTTCACGCTGCTCATCGGGCTGGGCATACTGTACCTGTACGACACCATGGAAAGCCGCGCGGGGTTCTGGCTGGTCGCGGCGTCGCTGACGGCCCTCAGCGCGCTCTGCGATTGGGGCATCCTCGGGCCGCTCATGATCCTCATGATGCGCGTGATCCCCGACCGGCGCCAGCGCGTGATCCTGCCGCTGCTCCTGCCCATTCTGGGCGACGGGCTGCCGGCGCTCTCCAACTACCTGGCCGCCTTCGACCTGGAGCTGCTGCCCCCCGTGCTGTACCCGCTGCTGGGATGCACCGCCACCATCCCGCTGCTGCTCGCCTACAACGGCTCGCGCGGCCGCCCGATGAAGTGGCTGTTCTACGCGTACTACCCCGCGCACATCCTGGTGCTGGGCTTGGCGAAAGGGTTGCTGCTGAACGATTGGACGCTGGGGTTCTAGCTACTTCCAGTCGCTTCCCAGCACGACGAGGAAATCACTTTCGAACAGGTACGATCCGTCGTTCGCCATCGCTTTGCCCACGCCGAGGGCCTCCGCGATCTCCTCCGCCTGGGACGCCTTGCTGCTGTCGTCGTAGACGACGAGCGTGCTCGTGTAGTCGAAGCTGTCGGCGTTGCCCGACTCCACGGTGTAACCCAGCTCCTCGATGCGC
Organism: Eggerthella hominis; assembly: GCF_014287365.1. Taxonomy (NCBI): domain Bacteria; kingdom Bacillati; phylum Actinomycetota; class Coriobacteriia; order Eggerthellales; family Eggerthellaceae; genus Eggerthella; species Eggerthella hominis. Next base: position 313,005 of record NZ_JACOOA010000004.1, on the reverse strand, counting down.
TCGGACGCCTCGGTGCCTGCGCCGGTGATGCCGTTGCCGTTGCGCACGGCCACGTTGCCCGTGCGTTTCGCCTTCTTCTGCGTGCCGTCCTCGTTCGTGCTCGTGTGCGTCTCGCCGCTGCCGGTGGTGGCCAGCACGGTGTTGGACAGCTCGTCGACGATATCCTCGTCGGTGGGCGGAAGACCCTGGTCGACGCGGGTCATCATCTTCTTCCACTCTTCGACGTTGTTGATCTCGTACCAGATGTCGTTGATGTATTCGGACGTCGTGGGCTCCATGGCCGAGTAGATGTCGGTGGAGGGATCGAGGCCCTGCATCGTCTGCGCGAGGCCGATGATGTCGGTGATCTCGAGATCGGTGGTCACGTACTGGGACAACGCTTGCACGGTGGACGCCATCGTGGCCACGTCGGCCGCGAGGATCTTCTTCGCGATGGCGGACAGCACGAGGCGCTGGTTCGCGGCGCGGTACGAGTCGCCGTCGCCGTATTCGTCGTAGGCGTGGCGCGAGCGGCACAGGATGAGCGCCTGGTCGCCGTTGAGGGTTTGCAGCCCGGCGTCCAGATGACCGCCGGCGTCCTCGTCGTCGATCTCCATGGGCACGTCCACCTCGACGCCGCCGAGCGCGTCCACGATGTCCTTGAAGCCGTCGAAGTTGATTTCCGCATAGTGCGAGATGGGAACGCCGGCCAGCTTCGACACCGTGTTCACCGTGAGCGCCGCGCCGCCGATGGCATGCGCGGCGTTGAGCTTGTTCTGGCCGTATTCTCCCATGTCAACCAGCGTATCGCGGTGGATGGAGACGAGCGTGGCCTTCTTGTTCACCGGGTCGATGCGCGTAAGGATGATGCTGTCGCTGCGGAACTGGTCGCCGGCGAACTCCTGGGAAGCCTCGCGGTCGTTCGAGCCGTCGGTGCCCATCAGCAGGATGTAGAACGGCTCGTTGGCCAGGTCCGTCTCCACGAGCGCCTCGCGCAGCTCGGCGCTGACGCCGTCGTGCAGGTTGCCCGAGAGGATGTTGTAGTACGCAAACGCGGCTCCGGCTCCGCCCAGCACCAGCACGCCCACCACGGCGAGCGCGACGACGAGGGTGCGGCGGCGCTTGCGGGCGCGCGTGCGCTCGTAGTCGCCGCGCGACACGCGGCGCGGCGTGGGAGCGGGCTCGCCCTGAACGCTAGGGCGACGGCCCGGTTCAGCCTGGCGAGAACGGGATCGGGAAGAGGGGCGCGCGGGGCGCGATTGAGGGCTGCGTTTATTGTCCATGGCGCTATTCTGGCGGCAGCATTCTACGCGCGCAACCGCCTCCACTCGTTTCCTAGGAAAAGCCCACAGGGCAAGAAGATGCGAGAACTCGACCGCACGCCGCGCGCCGCGCGCCGGGCGCCGCGCTCAGGACGGCGGCTGGTCGCTGCGCTCGTCCAGGACGACCCGCCGCGACACGCAAAATGCCGACTTCTAGGCAATTTTTTCGTTTTGCGAACGCTTCAGCCCCTTTTAAAGCCTCAAACGCATTCGCCCATTTTCACGACCTGGGGTTTTCGCACATAGGCCCCTCGCAAAAGTCGTTTTCGAGAGGCCGGGGTTCGCAAAACGAAAAAATTGCATGCTTCGGGCCGATTCGCATGCCGGGACTTCATCCGGCACGCGAATTCGCATCGCAGCATGCACAGACTTCGCGCTACGCGCGCACGCCCAGCTTCTTGGTCATCGCGTCGTTCGCATCCTGCTCGACCCCGTCGTCGAGCGGCTCGAGGCGCATGGCCGGCTGGCCCGTCCGCGCGGCAAGGCGGTTCAGGGCGCGCGCGAGCAAATCGTCCGCAACCTCGGGGTTCTTCGCCAGCAGCGGCCCGTGCAGGTACGTGCCCACCACGTTCTTGTAGCGCACGCCGTCCTGCTTGTCGGCGTCGTTGTTGCCGTGGCCCGTTGCGGACGCCACGGCGCCGAACGGCTCGACGCCCGCGCCAAGGTGCGTGCGGCCCGCGTGGTTCTCGTAGCCGACGACGGGGCGCTTCGCCAGCGGCGACGTCAGCACGATGTTGTCGATGAGGCGGTCGCCGGAACCGCCAACCGCGCGCTCGGTGGTCATGTCGACGATGCCGAGGCCCTTCACCACCTCGTCGCCCAGCAGCCACTCGTGGCCGAGAATCTGGTAGCCGCCGCAGATGGCCAACAGCACGCCTCCGTCCTCCACGTAGGCGTGCAGCTGCTCGCGCATGCCCATGAGCTCGGCCGACGCGAGCCGCTGCTCGCGGTCGGGGCCGCCGCCCAGCATGACGAGGTCGACGCCGGAAAGGTCGACGGTCTCGCCGTGGTTGACGCGCTTGACCTCCACGGGGATGCCGCGCCAGCGAAGACGCTGCTCGAGGATGCGCACGTTGCCGCCGTCGCCGTACAGGTTGAGCAGGTCGGGGAAGAGGTGCGCGATCACAAGTTCCGCTGGCTTTCCAGCCGATGAACCTGCAGGAGCGCCAATCGGCGCGGATACCGGTTCATCGCTCCCCGCATCGCCCGCCGCGCCACGGGCGACGACATCCCCATTGGCGCGAGCGGTCAGCACCGCGTGCACCGGGGGCAGCGCGGTGTAGTTCGCTATCAGGTAGGCGTTCTCCGCGGCCGGCAGGCTCGCGATGCGCTCCAGCAGGTCGTCCGCATCGGCAACCACCTGGGCGTTTATGCCGGCGTACTTCAAACGCACCTGCATGTCGTTCGCGCGCATGCCGCCCGCGAACACGGTGAGCTTGGCCGGATCGTCCGCCAGCTCCTCGAAGTCGATGTCCCACAGCCACGACACGTCGCGACCGTCGCCTTCCTTGTCGTTCACGAAGAAGGCCACCACCTTGTCGTGGGGGTCCTGCGCGACGATCTTGAGATTCTGATTGAACCCGGTGGGGTTCTTCGCGAGGTTCAGCAACACGCGCCGGCCCGCGATGTCGAACGTCTGCAGGCGCCCGTTCTGGGGGTCGAAAGCGTCGATGGCCTGCTGCAACGAGGGCAGCGGGCAGCCCGCGAGGTCGGCCGCCGCCGCCGTGGCCAACAGGTTGTACACCATGTACGCACCCGTGTACGGCGCGCCGATCGTACCCGCAGCCTCGCCTTCGCCGCCCCGACGCACGTCGAACGACAGCCCGTCGAGCCCCAACCGCACGCACTCGGCGGCGTAATCCAAAGCAGGACGCGCGAACCCGCAGGTGGGACACGAGAACGCGCCCAGCTGCCCGTACTGGCGGTACGCGTACTCCAGCATGGAGGAGCAGCGCTGGCACATCTGCGCGTCGGCCACCGAGTTCTGCGGCAGCCCCAGGTCCTCGTTCACGCCGAACGCGATGGAGCGGTTCGCCGCGCGCTCGGCAATGCGCGCGCACAGCGGGTCGTCGGCGTTGAAAACCAGCACGGTGTTCGGCGACTTCTCCAGCGCGCCCACGATGCTGTCCTGGATGCGGTCGATCTCGCCCACGCGGTCCAGCTGGTCGCGGAACAGGTTGAGCAGCACCACGTACGTGGCCTGCAGCTGGGGCAGGATCTTCGCCAGCCACAGCTCGTCGCTCTCGAACACGCCCCAGTCCGACGGGCCCGCGTGCAGCAGCGACGTGGCCACGCCCGAGTCGAGGTTCGCGCCGGTGCGGTTGCACACCACGCGCTCGCCCGCCAGCTCGAGCGCGTCGGCCAGCAGGTTCGTCACCGTGGTCTTGCCGTTCGTGCCCACCACGCACACCGAGCCCTTCGCCAGCTTCGGCGCGAGATCGGCGATGAGGCGCGGGTCGAGGTACAGCGCGATTTTGCCCGGAAAGTTCGCGGCGGGACGGCGGAACACGTTCTTGAGGCCCCACGTTGAGACGGCGCTGACGGCGCGGGCGCCGGCGAACTGCAAACCCATAGGTCATTCCTTTCGATCACGTTGCGTTCAGTATAGTGGTTCCACCGCGCCCCGCACGTCGCCCCTGCCCGCACTGACACCTGCCCTCCATACAAATTTCAGGACGGTCGCACGCAGGCCGACATGCGGAATAGCCCCTCATCAGTCGGTCGCCCTCTTCAATTAAGAGTAGAGACACGGAATTCTTTACCCAACGGTTATTTGATAGAAGCATACTGGTACGGTATGTTAATGGGACGGCCGCGCGATGCGGCACGCACATGAAGGCGATGCGCCTCTTGAGGGATAGGGTATGACCGAGCGCAGTTTCGACGACTTGTTTCCAACGCGCGAGAGCGGTGGCCACGAGCCTCGCCGCTCCGATTTCGCGCGCCCTGACGAAGCCTACCGCCGACCCGCTTCGACGTATCCTCGTCCCCGGACGTCGACGACGGCGCGCGACGCCGCCTCCCCCTACCAAGACTTCGATCGCTATCGTCGCGTGCAGGCGCGGCCGAAACGCACGGGGCGCCGCGCCCTCGGCATCGTGGCCAGCCTGCTGGTGCTGGTCGCCTTCGGCATCGGGGCGTACTTCGTCGTGCAAAGCCTGCCCGCCTCCATCACGTTGAACGGATCGAGCATCGACGTGGGCGGCAGCAAAACGCTGAGCGACGCGCTGCACGCCAGCGGCATCAAGCCGAAGCCGGGCGACCTCGTGGCCGTGGACGGCTCGGTGCTGGAGGAAGGCAAGGGCGAACCGTTCCACGCCACCATCAACGGCGAGGCCACCACCGATATCAACGCGAAGCTGGCCAGCGGAGACGTGGTGGAACTGGGCGACGGCAGCCCCATCGAGGAGCCGTCGGAAACGGTCGAGGCCGCCATTCCCTTCACCCACGAGGAAGAGGGCCGCGGGCCCATCCACCTGATCGAGGGCCAAGGCGCCGACGGCGTGAAGCGCACGAAAACCGGCTCGATGTCCGGGATCGCCACCGAAGAGGTGACGCAGGAGCCCGTCAACGTGGTGCGGCGCAACGTGTCGCCCGACGTGGGCGACGACAAGGTGGTGGCCCTCACGTTCGACGACGGCCCCTGGCCCGAAACCACCGCCGCCGTGCTCGACGTGCTGGCCGAGAACGGGGCCAAGGCCACGTTCTTCACCGTGGGCAATCGCATCGACGGAGAGGGCGTCGACCTCGTGAAGCGCGCCGCCGCCGAGGGCCACCAGATATGCACGCATTCGTACGACCACGCCGCCGGCGACGGCCAAAGCGTGAACCTCGGCTACATGAAGCCGGAAGACCAGGTGGCAGAGGTGCAGAAGGGCTACGAGGCCATCGAGGCCGCCACCGGCGCCGAGGCCAGCCACGTGTTCCGCACGCCGGGCGGCAACTACGGCGAGGACGTCATGCGCAACATCGGCCCCCTGATCAGCGCCGAGATTGGCTGGAACATCGACTCGCAAGACTGGCGCAAGCCCGGCGCGGGCGCCATCGCCGACCAGATCAAGAACGCGTGGCCGGGCGCCATCGTCCTCATGCACGACGGCGGCGGCGACCGCTCGCAAACGGTCGAGGCGCTCAAAGACGCGCTCCCCTACCTCAAGTCGCAGGGCTACCGCTTCATCACCATGGACGAGCTGCTCAGCTACCCGCTGTCGTAAAGGGGCGGCGACGCAACCGCTCGCCGGGCAAACGCGGCCTCCGAGCCGTTTGCTGAAAAACGTCACGCCTTTGGCGACAAACATTGCCGAAATCATCTGTCTGCGCATCCCTGACATTGCTATAGTAAAGCGCGTTGGTCGTACATGGTCGCGACCATGTCGAAACGAGGGGTCGGGCGGTGCTTCATGGACGTTAATCAAATCGTAGCCATCGCGGTGTTCGTGGTGGTCATGTTCACCATCATGACCGAGAAGCTGCACCGTTCGCTCGCGGCCATCACCGGCGCGATGATCGTGCTTGCGCTGCACGTCATGCCGTTCGACGCGGCGATGGAGCACATCGACTTCAACACGCTGGGCGTGCTGCTGGGCATGATGCTGTTCGTGTCGGTGGTGAAGCTGTCAGGCGTGTTCGAGTTCCTTGCCATCAAGTGCGCGCGCGTCGCCAAGGGCGACCCGTGGAAGATCATGTTGCTGTTCGTGCTGCTCACGGCCGTGCTTTCGGCGTTCCTCGACAACGTGACCACCGTGCTGCTCATCGGCCCCATGACGCTGACGGTGTGCAAGCTGCTCGACATCAACCCCATCCCGTTCTTCATGACCGAGATCCTCGCGTCGAACATCGGCGGCACCGCCACGCTCATCGGCGACCCGCCCAACATCATGATCGGATCGGCGGCCGGGTTCTCGTTCTTCGACTTCATCCTGTACGACGCGCCGGCCGTGGTGCTTATTCTTATCGCCGTGCTGGGCGTGTTCTACGTGATGTACGGCCGCAAGATGCACGTGGACGACGAGCATCGCCAGCGCATCATGGATCTGGACGAGCACCAGCAGATCAAGAACATGCGCCTGCTCAAGCAGAGCGTGGTCATGACGATCATCGTGGTCATCGGCTTCATGGCGCACGGCGCGCTCGGCCTGGAATCGTGCATCATCGCGCTGGGCGCGGCGGGCGTCATCATGCTGATCTCGGGCGAGAGCATCGAGGAGGCGCTGTCGAACGTGGAGTGGACCACGCTGTCGTTCTTCGCCGGCCTGTTCGTCATTGTGGGCGCGCTGGCCGAGACGGGCGTCATCGGCATGCTGGCGAACGGGTTGATCGACGCAACCGGCGGCAACGTGTTCATCACCATGCTCGTGCTGCTCATCGGCTCGGCTGTGATCTCCAGCTTCCTGGACAACATCCCGTTCGTGGCCACGATGATCCCCATCCTGCTGGCCATGGAGTCCACCGGCATGGACGTCACGCCGCTGTGGTGGGCCGTCTCGCTGGGCGCGTGCCTGGGCGGCAACGGCACGCTCATCGGCGCCAGCGCCAACGTGGTGCTGTCCGACATCAGCAAGAAGCACGGCTACGAGATCACGTTCGCGAAGTTCTTCAAAACCGGCTTCCCCATCATGCTGCTCACCATCCTGATTGCCGGCGTATACCTGGTCATACGCTTCCCCCCGGCGTAGTCCGAAAATTCGTCGGAACCCCTTGCGGGAGTGCGGGGGTTCCGATATACTGCTTACTCGCGCTTCGCTTAGAAGCCGTATGCCAACGTGGCTCAGCTGGTAGAGCAACGCACTCGTAATGCGTAGGTCAGCGGTTCGAATCCGCTCGTTGGCTCCACGAACAAGATCAGGCCGCCAGGGAAACCCGGCGGCCTGTTTCTTTTCTCACCATCCCCCTCCGCCTCCTTTACGCTTCCGCGACTGGGCGCGGCGCGATGCTAGTATCGGCCGAAACTCGACTGAAGGAGCGCGCCATGAAGCCGTACTACGAGGGCTGGTACATGAAGCAGCAGCGGGGCGACGACGTGCTGGCCGTCATACCGGGACGCGCGCAGGATTCGGCGTTCGTTCAGGTGGTCACGAACCGCGGGTCGCGCTTCGTGCCGTACCCGCTGGAGGCGTTCCACCACGAAGGCGACACCATGCGCGTGGGCGCCAACCTGTTCACGCCGTACGGCATGTACCTGCACATCAGCGAGCCGGACTTCGAGCTGACGGGCACCGTACGCTACTACAACCTGCTGCCGCTGCGCTCCGACATCATGGGCCCGTTCGCGCACCTCCCGATGGAGACGAAGCACACGGTGTTCAGCATGCGCCACCTGGTGTCGGGGTCGGTCTGCCTCAACGGCGCCACGATGGAGCTGCACGACGGGCTGGGCTACATGGAGGGCGACCGGGGCCACACGTTCCCCAGCAGCTACTTCTGGGTGCAGTGCCTCGACGCGCAGCGCGACGCGTCGCTCATGCTGGCCATCGCCGAGATACCGCTGGGCCCGATCCGCTTCACCGGCTGCATCGGCGTGGTCACCCTCGGCGCGAAGGAGTACCGCTTCGCCACGTATCGCGGGGTGCACATCGTGGAGCACACGCCCATGATCGCCGACGTGCGGCAAGGCGACATGAGCCTGCGGGTGGAAGTGCTCGACGACCGCGGGCACGGGCTGCAAGCGCCCGCCCAGGGCCTGATGGACCGCACGATCCACGAGAGCCCGGCCGTGCCGGCGCATTTCAGCTTCGTCAAGCGCGGCGAAACGCTGCTGGAAGGGACAAGCTCCCAAACAAGCTACGAGTTCGTTCCTCCAGCTTCGGCATAGGAATTAGACGCCCCCCCCCCCGTGGCGAATTTTTCGCGGAATTGATCAAGCGGCAGCGGTCGCGAGTACACGTACCCCTGGCCCACGTCGCAGCCCAGCTCGTGCAGCATGGCCACCTGCTCCCAGGTTTCCACGCCCTCGCACACCGTCGTCAGCCCCAGGTCGTTGGCCATATCGACCACGCCCTTGAGCACCGCGCGCGTGCGCCCCGTCTCCGCGTCCTCGTACAGGAAGCCGCGGTCGATTTTCAGCACGTCGATGGGAAGCTTCCGCAGCAGGTTGAGCGACGAGTACCCCGTGCCGAAGTCGTCCATCGCCAGGCGGAACCCGCATCGTTTGAGCGAGATGAGCTTGTCGATGACCGCGTCCTCGTTCACGACGAACGCGCTTTCCGTGACCTCGATCTCGATGCATGCGCGCGGCACGTGTGCGCCGTCCACGATGCGCACCAGCCGCTCCTCGAAGCCCTCGCGCAGCACGGTGACGCGCGAGAAGTTCACCGACACCACGAGCGCCTCGTCGCCGTCGGGCGGCATGAGCGGATAGCATTGGCACACGCGCGTGAGCATGAGGAAGTCTAGCTGCACGATGAAGCCGTTCTTCTCGAACACAGGGATGAACTCGTCGGGCGGCAGGAAGCCCATGTCCTCGGACTCCCAGCGGCACAGCGCCTCCGCGCCGACGAGCGACCCGTCGGCAAGATCGTTCTTCGGCTGCAGGTACAGCAGGAACTCGTGCTGGGACAGCGCGTAGTCCATGCGCTGCTCGATGCGGTTCTTCTGCTCCACGCCCGCGCGAAACGCGTCGTCGAAATAGGCCACCTTGCCGGAATCGCCCGCGCCCTTCAGCACGGCGATGGCGTTGCTGACGGCTGCGGGGATGGTGCCGGTCGCCTTCGTCATCGCGCACACGCCGCATCCGAACGACAGCATGTTCGCGAAGTGCAGATCCGGGGCCTCGCGCAGTTTTTCCTCGATGACCTCGCACAGCCGCTCCACCCGATTCGGCTCGGCGCGCAGCAGCAGCACGAAGTGATCGGCGTTCGCATGAGCGGCCAGCTCGTTGCGCCCGCACGCGCCGTCGAGCAGGCGCGCCAGCGTGACGATGAGCCGATCGCCCACATCGTAGCCGTACGACTCGTTCACGTAGCGGAAGTTCGAGACGTTCGTGTATACCACGAGAAACGCGCCGTCCTCGGCGCCGGCCGCCACTTCCGCCGCCTGCTCCTCGAACGCCAGCATGTTCTTGCGGTTCGTCAGCGAGTCGACGAAGTAGGCGGCACGCAGCTTGGCGATACGGTCGTTGCGCATGAACAGCATGATGGTGGCCGCCAGCAGGAACAGCGCCGCGCAGATGATGCCCATGAGCAGGAAGTCGTGCTCGGCGCGCGTCTGCGCCGCCATCACCATCTTGTCGGCCAGCTCGAAATGCGTCTCGCTGAGCGCGAGCAGCGTCTCCTTCGAGCCGGCTCCCTGGTCGATGCGGTCGATCTCGTCGAGGATCAGGCCCCACTGACGCTCGACCGCCTCGATGCTGAGCATGTAGTCGCTGGTTTCCGACCCCTTGAAGGGACGCGCCTCTTCGCCCTGCTTGAGCTCCGTCAGCAGCATCGACACGCGCGCTTCGGTCTTGTCGGCGTGCTCGCCTTCCAGCTCCATCTTCACGACGCGCTGCGTGCCGCCGCGCACCACGCCGGAGTCGTTGATGATGCCCGCGAAACTGCGCACCTGCATCAAGAACGCGATGAGCATGATCGCGCCGAGCACCCACAGCACGACGACGATCAGACCTCTTCCCGACACCTTCCGCTTCACGCGAAACCACCCGCTTCGCTGCCGGGGCCGTGTCCTCGAGCGGTGCGGTGATACCACCGCTTCTGCTCGTACATCAGTCGATCGGCGCGAATCACCAGGTCGCCCGGCGCTTCCTGATCATCGCTCCACGACGAGCCCACCGATATGGTCAGCGACCCGTCGGATTCGGCCAGTTCGCTCAGCCGGCGCACGCGCTCGTCGAACTCCTCCTTCGTCGCATCCACGCAGAACGCCACGAACTCGTCGCCGCCGATGCGGTACGCATCGCGGGGGAACAGGTCGCGCACCAGCTGGCCCGCGCGCCGGATCATCGCGTCGCCGAAGGAGTGGCCGCGCGTGTCGTTCTCCAGCTTGAGATCGTTGATGTCGGCGAACACGACGCCGAACGTCTGGGGACGCTGGTCCACCAAGCTCACCAGGCGTTCGATGTAGCTGTTGCGATTGCCCACCCCGGTGAGCCCGTCGGTGTGCGACAGCTCGCCCAACCGGCTGAGCAGCCGGCGCTTCTCCAGATCGTTCTGCACGAAGTAGGTGAGCGAGCGCAGCAGGCCCGCTTCGTCGATGTTGCGATGCGGGTTGTCGATGCCCAGCATGCCGCTCATGATGCCGCCGCCCTCGTACAGCGGCGCGACCAGCAGGTCGGTGATGCCCTGCGGGGCGAGGACTTCGTATTCCATCGAATCATGATCGACCGTGTGCTCCAAGTCGACGATGCGCACCATGCCCACCTCGTCGAAGAGGTCGGTCCAACGCTGGAATTCGGACAGCGGCACGTTCTGAACGAAGTCGATCTGCGGCTCCACCCCGTCGGCGCACCACTCCACCGTGTTGGAGACCAGCGTGGCGTTCAACGACGACTCGAGCAGATAGGCTCGGTCGGCATCGTAGAACTCGCCGATGATGCGCAGCAGGTCGTTCAGCCCGTCGCCGCCGCTCGCGTCGCTCGAGAGCATCTGAGCGCACTGCACGAGCGTTTTCTCGACGGCGAGACGCGCCTCGAGGCTGCGGCGTTCCTCCACTTCAAGCGTGGAATCGTTCGCAATTTGCAGCCGCACCAGGCCATCGCCGATGTCGACGAGCTTGTCGCGGCAGAGGAAATGGCGGTCGAGCCGCTCGTCGTAGCGGCCGTAGCTCAACTCGCCTTCGGACGAGAGCTTCTGCATCGTGCAGAACGGGCAGGGCTCGCTTCGGCCGTGCAGCGCGCGGAAGCAAAGCTGCCCGTGGTAATCGCCCTCGGGACGGTAGAGGGCGAGGGAAGCGCGGTTGAGGTACACGAGCTCGTACGAATCGGGGTCGCACGCGTAAATCGCGCTCTGGCTTTCCTCGCAAAAGAGTGCCGCAATATCACGATCGTCCATCGTGTCCTCGTATCTGTTCGTCTCCCCCGGCGTCCTCGACGCGTCCGGGGGACGCATCGGCAGCCCAGTCTCGTAGGAGAACATACGCGTTTGATCATACCAGTCAAACGCCGGTTCTTCAATGCGCCCATCAGGGTAAATGCAATCGGAATTGGCTTGACTTTCACGTATTTCTATGTCCCCTGAAAAGATGACAACCCGGTGCCAGTCGCCCGCGAGCGCACCGCGCGGCGGCCCCGTTTCGCGCGCGGCTGGTATACTGGACGCATCGAGCGGCCTTCGCGAGAGAGGATGCACCATGCTGTACGACAACATCATGATTCCCTACGACGGATCGGCTTCCGCCCGGGCAGCGCTTTCCGAAGCGGTGCGGTTCGCGAAGGACGACCCCGGCCTGACGCTGCGCATCGTGCAGATCATCGACACCGACCAGCTTGCCATCGACAAGCTGGAAGCCGAAGGCCGCGACGAGCAGACCGTGGCGTCGTCGGCGACGCTCCAGAAAACCTACGAGGAAGTCACCGAGGAAGCGAGCAAAGCCCTGCATCGCGAAATCGATCCGCTGCTGACCGGGCTCATGAACAAGGTGTACATCGAGCTTTTGCAGGAGACGCAGCCGGGCGGGCAGATCGTGACGTACGCCATCGACAACCTGTGCGACCTCATCGTCATGGGCTCGCGCGGGCTGGGTGCGCTGCGCGGCATCCTGGGAAGCGTCAGCAGCTACGTGCTGCGCAACGCCGACGTGCCGGTGCTCATCGTCAAGGAAGGCACGAACGAGTAGCGGCCGCTTGAAGGCAGCCGCTTGAAGGCGGCGGCAGGACGGACGGCATGCCGACCCCGCTCGGGCGCGTTGATGGTTTCTTGACATTCTCATGCTATGCTTCGCCCCGTGTGCGACAAGTCGAATGCGAAGGAGCGAAGCGAACGTGAGCGGACAGGAAGCTGCAGCGATCGAGCGGGGCGGCGAAGCCACGCTGCTCGTGGTCGACGACGAACCCGAGATCGTCGCGCTGCTGGACGAGTACTTCACGGGGCTGGGCTATCGCGTGCTCACCGCCGGGGACGGCGCGTCCGCGCTCAAACGCGCCGAGCAGAACCCCGACCTCATCGTGCTGGACGTGGGCATGCCGCTCATGGACGGCTACGCCGTATGCCGCCGCCTGCGCGAGCACCTCACCTGCCCCATCCTGTTTCTCACGGCGCGCGTCGAAGACGTCGACGCGCTGGAGGGCTTCGAGGCCGGCGCCGACGACTACGTGCTGAAACCGTTCTCGCTGGCCGTGCTGGGCGCGCGCGTGAAAGCGCACCTCGCCCGCGACAACCGCCACCACGTGCGCGCCGAGGTGCGCTTCGACGGCGACATCGCCATCGACTACCGCTCCCGCACCGTGACGGTAGCGGGGCAGCCCGTGGACCTCACGCGCCGCGAGTTCGACATCGTCGCGTTCCTGTCGAAGCATCCCGGCCAGGTGTTCGAACGCGACCGCATCCACGAGCGCGTGGGCGGCTGGGAGAACGAGAGCGACTCGCAGGTGGTGACCGAGCACATCCGGCGCATCCGCAAGAAGCTGGCCGCGGCAGGCGCCGCGCCCGACCCGGTCGAAACCGTGTGGGGCATGGGGTACCGGTGGCGCGCGTGAGCGGCGGGCGCCTCGACGCGCTGCGCGCACGGTGGCACAACGTGTCGCTCAAAACCTCGTTCATGGTGTACATGCTGGGGTTCCTGCTGCTGGCGCTGGTGATGTCGACCGTGACGGCCGGCATGTTCAGCGCGTTGCAGCACAGCGCGACCGAGGACGCGTACGAGGTGTCGGGGCTGTACCTCTACGACGCGCAGAACGAGGTGCTCGTTCCCGCACGCGCCGTGGACATCGACGAGAACGGCAGCAGCGTGTTCGTCCAAACCGTGCGCGGCGACGTGAGCGAGATGCCGCTCGTGGACCTGTCGTCGCTCGTCGAGATCACCGATGCGAGCGACTACCAGTACACGGCGGGCACGTACCTCTACGGCTCGGCCAGCGACGAGGACGGCGCCCTCAGCATCGAGACGCCCGAAACGTCGGGATTGCCCGAGCTGCCCGAAGACGCCGAGCTCACGCCCGCCGAGCTGCCCGCCTACGACGCGCTGGCGCGCGAGCGCTTCGACGCCTGGCTGGTCGCCAACCCCGACAGCCCCTACGCGTCGTTCTTCGGCGGCGACGGCCAGGACGGCGACACCGTCGGGCTGCTCACGTCCGCGGTGGGCTACTACTTGAACACGCCCCCTTCCGAGGGGGCGCAAGCGCTGTCCACCCTGTTCGGGCTGCTGACGTTCCTCATGTTCCCCCTGTGGTTCGGCCTGTGCATCTTCGCGGCGGCGCGGCGCTTCTTCGGCAAGCGCCTCGAACCCGGATTCGCCGTGCTCGACCGGGCGGCGAAGAACATCGCCGAGCAGAACCTCGAGTTCTCGGTATCGTACGACCGCGACGACGAGCTGGGGCACCTTGCCACGTCGTTCGAGGCCATGCGGGCGTCACTGGCCGAGTCGCAGCGCGCGCTATGGCGCACGGCCGAAGAGCGCAAGCGCTTGAACGCGGCGTTCGCCCACGACCTGCGCACGCCGCTCACCATCCTCAAGGGCAAGATCGAGCTGCTCGAGGCGCACGTGCAGGCCGGCGACGCGCCCGCCGAGCGCCTGGCGGCCTCCGTCGCCTCGCTGGCCGCGCAGGTGGAGCGCCTCGAGCGCTACGTCCAGGCCATGAGCGGGCTGCAGAAGCTGGAGGATCGCGCCGTCGTCGCGCGCCCGGCTGCGTTCGACGAGGTGGCCGGCATGATCGACGATGCGGGCGCAGGACTTGCCGCGTGCGCCGACCGCGCGTTCGCGCTGTCGGTCAGCGTGCGCTGCGACTGCGAGCGGCCCGCGCTGTGCGTGGATCAGAGCATCGTCGGGGAAGTGGCCGAAAACCTGTTGAACAACGCCATGCGCTACGCATCGTCGCAGGTGGACGCCCGTATCGACGTGCGGGACGGCGCGCTCGTGCTCATCGTGGAGGACGACGGGCCGGGCTTCACGCCCACGGCGCTCGAGCGCGGATGCGCGCCCTTCTTCAGCGAGGTTCCCTCGGCCGAGCATTTCGGGTTGGGGCTGAACATCGCGTCGCTCATGTGCGAGAAGCACGGCGGCGACCTTGCGTTGCAGAACCGCGAGAAGGGCGGCGCGCGGGTGGTCGCGCGGTTCTCCTTGGGTTTGTGCGAGAGCGTAGACAGCCGATAGACATTTGCTCCGTACCATCGGAAGCGTACCGAACGCACCCGAGAAAACGCACCCGAGAAACGGAGCATCCCATGGAAGACGTCGCCTCCCTGCGCGGCCAACACGCACCCCTCGGCGAGGCCGCCGAGCAGCGCCACGCCCCCGCCGACGGGGAGCGGCGATCGCTCGTCAAGAAGCGCGTCGCCGTGATCGTCGGGCTGCTGGCGCTGACGGCGGGGCTGGGCGCGCTCTGCATCGCCTACGGCCCCGAGCTGCTGGCGTTCGTCGCCGACGCGCCGCGCTTCCGCGCGTGGGTGGACGAGACGGGGTGGCTGAGCCGCGTCGTCTTCGTGCTAGCCAACATGGCGCAGGTGGTGTTCGCGTTCCTGCCCGGCGAGCCGCTCGAGCTGGGCGCGGGCTACGCGTTCGGCGCGCTCGAAGGCACGCTGTGGTGCCTCGTTGCCAGCGCGCTGGGAACGGCGGTGGTCATGGTGCTCGTGCGCTCGTTCGGTGCGCGCATCGTCGGCCTGTTCTTCTCGCCCGAGAAGATCACCTCGATGCGCTGGCTGCGCGACTCGCGCCGCTTCGAGCTGTTGCTGTTCCTGTGCTTCCTCATTCCTGGCACGCCAAAAGACCTGCTCACCTACGTGGCGGGCCTGGGTTCGAGCTCCATCGGACGCATCGTCGCGCTGACCACGGTGGGGCGCATCCCCTCCATCGTCTCGTCCACGCTGGCGGCCGACGCGTTCGGCGACGGCAACTACCTGGGCGCGGCGCTCGTGGCCGTGCTGACCGCGGTGCTGGCCGCGGTGGGCGTGGTGGCGTATCGGAAGCTGGCGAAGCGCAGCGCCGAAGACGCGGACGAGGCGGCCGGCTCGGGCGAGGCGGCGTAGCCGTCACGGGATCGTGCTTCGACGGTGGCCTGCGCGCATCCCGCCTCTTCCGACGCTCGCGTATGATGGAACGGACGGATCGGACGGGAAAGGAGGCATCGTGAGCATCGGCTACGCATCGAAGACGCTGGCGGTGCCTGCGGCGCGCATGCAGTCGGTGGTGCAGCGGCTCGCCACGCCCGAGCGCCTGGCCCAGGTCATCGACGGCAACCTGCACGCGCTCGACGCCGCGCTGGACTACCAGGCGAAGAACGGCATCCGCCTGTTCCGCATCAGCTCGGACGTGATCCCTTTCGGATCGAGCCCCGTGAACGCGCTCGACTGGGTGCACGATTTCGAGCCGCAGCTGGCGGCGCTCGGGCGCAAGGCGCGGCGCCATCGCATCCGGCTGAGCATGCATCCCGGGCAGTACACGGTGCTGAACTCGCCCGATGCCGACGTGGTTGAGCGCGCGAAGCTCGACCTGGCGTATCACGCGGCGTTCCTCGACGCGCTTGAGCTGGACGCGACCGCCAAGATCGTCCTGCACGTGGGCGGCGCGTACGGCGACAAGCCGCGCGCGCTCGAACGGTTCGCCAACGCGTACGGCACGCTTCCCTCCGCGGTGCGCCGACGGCTCGTCATCGAGAACGACGATCGGCTGTTCACCGCCCAGGACGCGCTCGCGCTCAGCCGCGCCACCGGGGCGCCCGTGGTGTTCGACATCCTCCACCACGAGCTGAATCACGAGCCCGGTGCGCCGGATTGGCGTACGCTGCTGGACGAGGCGGCCGCCACCTGGGGCCCCGAGGACGGCGTGCAGAAGATGCACTACGCGCAGCAAGCTCCCGGCCGCAGGCTGGGAAGCCACACCGACACGATCGCGCTCGAACCCTTCCTCGCATTCTACCGGGAGCTGGCGGAACATCGCGGCGCCGCAGGCATCGGCATGCCCGACATCATGCTGGAGGTGAAGGACAAGAACCTCTCGGCCCTCAAGTGCATCCTGTGCACGAGCGAACGCGGCCGCTTCGCCGAACTCGAGCGCGAGTGGGCGCGCTACAAGTACGCCGTGCTCGAGCACGACCAGGCCGCTTACCTGGCCTTGCGCGCGCTGCTCAAGGACAAGCGCACGTGGCCGGCCATCCCGTTCTACGAAACCGTCGAACGCGCGCTCGCCACGCCCGTGGACCCCGGGTCGTTCCGCAACGCCGCGCAGCACGTGTGGGGCTACGTGTCCGACCACGCCACCCCGCGCGAGCGGGCGTCGTTCGAGCGCCTGCTGGAACGCGACGATCGGCGGGCCGCGAAGCGCAAACTCCGCGTCCTCGCCGAGAAATACGATCGGGAATACCTGCTGGAATCTTACTATTTCACGCGGTGAACCCCGGCTCGCGCGCCCTGTTCGGCCCCTTCCCTAACGTGTAGTTATTGAGAACTATTATCAATAATAACCCTATCGTTACACCGCAAACCTGATAAACGGAGTATCATATCGGGCAGGAGAAGAGCATCGACCATCATGATGAAAGAGAGGGACCCCATGCCCAGTTTCCCCAACCCCTTTGCAGGCAACGTCGATCGCAAGATGACGAACGCCGAGCTCATGCAGGCGCTTCGCATCGACATCGCCGGCGAGCTTGAAGCCATCTTCCTGTACGACGCCCACTACCAGGCCACCGACGACCCGGCCGCCAAGGCCGTGCTCGCCGACATCCGCGACGAGGAGAAGGCCCACATGGGCGAGCTCATCACGCTGATGCGCCACCTCGACCCCACGGAGACGGAATTCTTCCTCGAGGGCGAAGGCGAAGTGCAGGAGAAGCTGGCCGAGCTCGGCATCAAGACCGACGGCGAGATCGCCCCTGCACCGTCCGAGCCCGCCCCCGCCCCCACCGTGGGCGACCTGTCCTAACCGTTTCCGCTGATGACGTACGAATGTTTCACGTGAAACATTCGTACGCATCGCATGTGCCATCTTCCTCAGAAAGGAGTCCCGCATGGACTACCTCGCTCGCGAATCAGCCGACCTTTCGGTCGAGCTGTGGAACCGCATTGACAGCACCGTGGTGGGCACGGCCCGCAATCAGCTGACTTGCCGCCGCTTCCTCAAGGTGTTCGGCCCGCTGGGCGCCGGCGTGACCACCGTGGCCGTCGACGGCGTGAACAAGGAAGAGGTGCTCGAGGACGGCATCGGCCGCATCGTCGGCCGCACGCAGCTTGAGCTGCCGCTGTTCTACGAGGACTTCACCCTGCTCAGCCGCGACATGGAGTACGCCGCCCAGACCGGCTACCCGCTCGACCTGTCCGTGGCCATCGCCGCCGCGAAGAAGGCGTCGCGCCGCGAAGACGACCTCATCCTCAACGGCAGCAAGACCCTCGGCGCCGACGGCCTGCTCACCGTGAAGGGCTCGACCAAGATCAAGAAGGGCGACTGGTCCCAAGGCGAGAACAGCTTCGCCGACGTCACCTCCGGCGTGGCGCAGCTGGCCAAGACCGGCTACCTCGGCCGCTACGCGCTCGTGGTGTCGCCCGACCTGTTCCTCGACCTGCAGCGCCTGCAGCCGAACACCGGCCTGCTGGAAATCGACCGCATCAAGAAGCTCATCGGCGACAACGTCTACATGACCAGCGTCATGGGCCCCGGCAAGGCCGTGCTCGTGTGCGCCGAGCCCGAGTACCTCGACCTCGCCATCGGCCTGGACCTGTCGGTGGGCTACCTGGAGCTCGCGAACTTTAACCACACGTTCCGCATCATGGAAACGGCCGCCCTGCGCATCAAGGACCCCGCCTCCATCGTGGTGTTCGCGTAAGCGCCCCAGCGTTCCAAGCACCAAGCACCCCAGGAGCCGGCATCGCGCCGGCTCCACGATTATATAGAGAAGGGATCGCCCTAGCCCACCTTCTCCTCGTTCTTTTGGCGGTGGCGGATGAGGAGGTTGCGCCAGACCACGTAGGCTCCCAGGACGAAGGCGCCCAGGTAGCCCAGCACGCCGAGCAAGGGGACGCCCAGCAGCTGGGGATGCATGTTCGTGGTGGCCAGCAGGCTTGAGCCGATGAAGAGGCCGGCGGAGATGAGCGCCATGGCCACGGTGCCGCTGACGGAGTAGAGCGCGGCGATGGCGTCGTTGGGGATGCCGAGGTCGGCCCCGACGCGGATCTGACCGCGATTCACCATGTCGAGGGTGTGAGACGTTTGAGTGGGCAGGTGCACCGCGGCTTCGGCCGACGATAGGGCGCTCGAGGCAAGTTCGCGCGCCTTCGTCTCGAACGACGCCCACGTGCGCGCACGTTTTTTCACGTGGTCGCTGATTATGTCGATGACGCTCGTGTCGGGTGCGATGTCCACGAGCACGCCTTCGATGGTGACCATGCCGCGCGCCAGCAGCGTGAACGACGGCGGCAGGGCCAGGTTCTGCGACCGCAGCACGCCGAACACGTCCATGAGCGCCGATCCCACGTTGATGTCGGCCAGGTTCACCGTGGTGTACGACACCAGCAGGTTGCCCAGCTGGCTGAGCAGGCGCCCGTGGTCGACGGACCCTTCCGCGCGCGCGGCGCCCAGCAGCGCTTCCATGAGCGCGTAGGCGTCGTTCTCGGCCACCGCGCGAAACATGCGCCCGATGAGCGCGCGCTCGAGCGCCGACAGCTCGCCCACCATGCCGAGGTCGATCCACACGATGTCGTCGCCGCGCACGAGGATGTTGCCGGGA
The DNA here is from genome assembly GCF_014287365.1 of Eggerthella hominis. Taxonomy (NCBI): domain Bacteria; kingdom Bacillati; phylum Actinomycetota; class Coriobacteriia; order Eggerthellales; family Eggerthellaceae; genus Eggerthella; species Eggerthella hominis. The sequence goes on along the minus strand of NZ_JACOOA010000004.1, from coordinate 293,901 downwards.
TGTGGGTCGGCGTGGAAGAAGCCGTTGTCCACGATCTGCGTCACGTAGCTTTCGGCGAGGCGCTGGCCCAGCTTCGCCGGATCGATCCCCCGCTGCCGCAGGGCGCGAACGTCGTTGATCATGGGGCCTTCGACGAAGTCCATGACCAGCACGTCGTCCGAGCTCATGTGCGGGTACGGTCGCGGGCTTTCCACGCCGGGCTGGTCGCTGAGGAACTGGCGGAACCGCACGAGGTTGTGCTGCTCGATGCAGAAATCGAGTTCCTGGTGCGTGGTGCGCTCGAGCTCGGCGACCAGGTCGTCGAGGGAGAGCTTGATGCCGTCGGTCGCGCGCGTCAGGCCCACGAGCGCGACGGCCTGGCGGATGAGCGCCAGGTCTTGCGTCATCTGCTCGACCACGTTCGGACGGCGCACCTTGATGGCCACGTACGACCCCGGGGACGGGGCGTCGGGCGGCAGCGGCGCAGCCGAGGTGCCGGAACCCGCCTCCGCATCGCCCACCGCGTGCGGCGCGATGCACGCCTTGTGCACCTGCGCGATGGAGGCCGATCCCAGCGGCTGCTCCTCGATGCACGAGAACGTCTCCTGCCACGGATGCCCGAGCGACGCTTCGATGGTGGAGACGACCGTGGAGAACGGCATGGGCGGCACGTCGGCGCGCAGGCGCTTGAACGCGTCGGCGTACGCGGGAGGAATGACGTCGCTGCGATTCGCCGCGATCTGCCCCATCTTCACGAACGTGGGGCCGAGGTCCTCCAGCAAGCTGGTGGCCTCCTGCGGCGTGAGGCCCGACAGCACGCGATGGTGCCGCAGGATGCGCTCGATCTCGCGCAGCCGCTTTCCCGAGCCCGAACCCTTGTCGCGCCGCGCTTCCACGGCCACCTGCGCCACCTCTTTGAGCGTGGGCATGCCGCACCTCCTCGATCACCGTCTTCGACGGCCCAGCGTACCACGCTGTCGCCGCATGCGCGCCACAGTCGCCGAGCGGTCACCGAGCAGATGGCGAATCGACACGCCGAGGGAACAGGGGCTGAGCACGCGACAACCGGTCGCTCCGAGGCGCCAATTGTGGCAAAAATATTGAGGTAGGTAAATATTAGTCGAGGTTTACTCCAAGAAAAGAGCCCTGCGAAAAATTTGACCAGGCATTATGCGAATACGCTCTAGCGTGATAATCGTTTTCCAGCGCAATTGATTTACCTACCTCGAAATTTTTGCCAAGTTTCGCACCTCGGGCCAACCTGCGTCGCGAATAGCGGCCGCCCCGGCTTGCGCAAGCCGGGGCGGCGAAATGAAGGGGACGCGCAGCGGAGGGAGGGGAAGCGCTCGCGTCCCAGCGAGTTGGCTGATCGATCGGCGCCGCGCCCGCACGGAGCGCGGTGCCGCAAGCGCGCCTTACGCGTCGATCGTCTCGACGGCGTACTGGCCGGCCAGGCGGCCGCCGCAGTAGGCGCACATGAGCGAGTATCCTTCGTAGTCGCAGTACGGGGCGCTCATGAGCGTGCCGTTGTCGGCGCCGGCCACGTACAGGCCGGGGATGGCCGCGCCCTCGCCGTCGATGGCCTGCAAGCGGTCGTTCGTGCGGATGCCGCCGATGGTGACCCACGCGCTGGGCTCGTACTGGAAGGCGTAGAACGGCCCGGTGGTCACCGGCTGCAGGAAGCAGGCCGGCTTGTAGAACTGCTCGTCCTTGCCGTCGGCGCAGTAGCCGTTGTACTCCTCGAGCGTCTCCACCAGCTCGGGCGCGTCGATGGCCTCGGCCAATGCCTCGATGCTGTCGGCCTTGAAGGCCCAGCCCGCGTCCACGGCCTCGTCGATGCTGCCCTGCACGTTCTCCAGCGGCTTGTCCTTGAGCGTCATCATGCCCGTGCGCCAGTTCACCTCGTCGGCGCCGCACAACGTCCACGCGTCGGTGCCCGCGTTCAGGCCGTCGACGTACGCCTGGTCGACCACCGCGTAATACGTGCCGCCCACAAGCGAGATCGCTCCGCCCAGCGCCAGCGGCAGGTTCGCGAACTTGCCCTCGTTCGAGAAGCGGCGGCCCTGGTTGTTCACGAGCAGCGTGCCGTAGATGCCGATGGTAAACGCAGCACTCTTGCGGTCGTACAGACCGTCGGCCTTCTGGTTGGATCCGGTGAACTCGTTGCCCGCGATGCCCCACTGCGTGGACAGCTGGCCGCCCGCGGCCTGCACCATGTCGATGCCCTCGCCCACGGACAGCACGTTGCCCAGCGGGTTCACGAAGGTGCCGAACTTCTCGCGCATCATGTCGACGTTGCCCAGGAAGCCGCCTGTGGCAACGATGACCGCCTTCGCCTTCACGTCGGTCACGCCGTCGCCCTCGCACTGCACGCCCGTGCACGTGCCGTCCTCCATGATGAGACGCTTGCCCGCCGTGTTGAACAGGAACTCGCCGCCCTTGCTTTCCACGAACTCCTGCAGCGGTTTCATGCGCTCCTCGCCGCGCACCTGCGCGTCGGTGTCGCCCTGGAAATTCGCACGCACGGAGGCGTGGCCCGCGCCGTAGTTGTCGGGGCGCATGCCCGTGGGCACGCCGAAGTCGTCGGTGAACTGGTCGACCGTCTCGCCCGAGATGGCGACGGCAGCTTTGACAGCCGCAGCGTTCGTGGACCAGTGGGCGTACTCCATGATATGGTTGAACGCCTCTTCCACCGTGAACTCGACGCCGGCTTCCTGCTGCAGCTTCGAACCCACCATGAAGGGGCCGCCCGCCAGCGAGCCGTTCGCCACGCCTACGTTGCCGCCCTTCTCGATGACGACGACGCTCTTGCCCGCGCGCACGGCCTCGACCGCGGCCCACAGGCCCGCGCCGCCCGCGCCTACGATGGCGATGTCACATTCCTTCGTCTGGTCGGCGGTCTGCATCGTGGAAGCTGCCGCATCGTCGCTCTTCGCGTCGGCGTTCGCGCTGTTCGCCGCCTGCGGGGCGCAGCCGGCGAGGGCTGCCGCGCCGCCCAACGCCGCGATGCCGCCCAGGGTCAGAAAGCTGCGACGGGACAATCCGTTGTTCGCGCTCTTCAACATGCTCATGTGCGTTCCCTCCTAGAGAAATCTTCTGCGCCCGTTCGCTTCGAACCGGCGAGGCGCCCTCCCGAGGCGCTGAGGCAAGCATGCCCCGCATCAGGCGGTTTGTCGCGGGTGAACTGCCGCGAGCAGGGGTGAATCCGCATTCACCCCTGCATTCACCCCTGGTACAATGGCACGACGAACAGGAGGTTTCGATGAAATCAAGCGATGTGGTGCGTGCGCTGGCGCCCTCGGATCAAGCCGGCGACGACGAGCCGTTGGCCGCGCTGATGTATCCGCTGCGGTTCCTGGGGATGGGCTTGCTCATCGCCTGGCTGTGCTGCACGCACGTCGCGACCATCTTCCCGGGAGACGCGTTCGTCCCCGCGCTGCGCACGGCATTCGACACGGGCATGCGCATCGGCGACATCGGCACGTTCCTCGTGTTCGCGCTGCTCGCGCCACGCATCGGTCGGCTGAGCCGGCACAAGGCGTTTTCGTGGACGGCGGTTGCGCTCACGGCGATCGGCACGGCGGCCGTGGGCCTCGTGCTCATCCCCGGCGAGGCGAGCGAAGCGCTCATCGTCCCCGTCAGCATCGTTGCCGCCGTGGGCGGCGCGGTGCTGTTCTGCCTGTGGGCCGAGGCGTACAGCCAGATGGGAGCCACGCGCACGCTCATATACGGCGCGTTGTCCTGCATCGCGGCGGCCGCGGTGTCGTTCGTCATCTCCACGATGGAGACGCCGTTCGGCGTGATCGCAACCGCGCTCCTGCCCCTCGCGTCGCTCGCGTGCGCGCACCTGAGCTTTCGCCTGCTGCCAGCCGAGCGCGCCGTGGCGAAAGGTGTGCGCTACCCCATCCCCTGGAAGCTCATCGTCATCATGGCCATCGCCGGCCTGCTATCCAGCTTCTCGGGCGCGTTCCTCTCGGCAACGGAGTACGTCGGGGCCATCCATCGCGTTGCGGCCACCGGCATCGTGGGCGTCGTCATCCTCGTGATGGCGGTCGCGAAGCGCGACCGCTTCGACGCGCGCTTCCTGGCGAAGGTGGGACTGCCGGTTTCCATCGTCGCGTTCGCCATCATCCCCTTCGTCGCCCCCATGCAGGGCTACGTCGTGTCGGTGCTCATGCGGTTCGCCTACGTGTGGTTCACGTTCTTCGTGCTGCTCATGCTGGCGAACATATGCTACCGTTTCGAAGTTCCCAGCCTGCGACTGTTCGCCATCGCGCGCGCGTCGAGCGAGGCCGCGCTGTTCGCGGGCATCATGGCGCGCCGCGCCCTGTGGCAGACCGACCTGCTGGCCGACCCGATGTCGCTCGTGGGATTCGCGCTGGCGGGCATCGTGTTGGTGCTGGTGTGCGTGGTCATCTGGATGAGCGAGAAGTCCGTGAATGGCGACTGGGGCGCGTCGGGGTTGTCGCTGGCCGACCGGCTGCACGTGCCGGGACCGCGCGAGCGGTTCATGACGCGCTGTGACGACCTGGCCGCCCGCCACGAGCTGACCGCGCGCGAAGCCGAGATCATGGGGTTGATCGCGCAGCGAAAGAGCCGCGCCGAGATCGAGCAGGAGCTGTTCCTGTCGCAGAACACGGTGAAGACGCACGTGCGGCACCTGTACGCGAAGCTGGGCGCGCATTCCAAAACCGACGTCATCGCGCTGTTCGAGGAGTAAGCGCACATCGCAGGGGCGGGGCGGCTGTGCGCGTGCTATGATGCTGCGCTATGGCTCGCATCGTGAAACATACCCCTCGCTCGCTTTGGACGTACAAGGCGTTCCTCCTGGTGGCAGCTGCCATTTGGGGGCTGGGCACCGTCGTGATCAAATCGACGGTGGACGAGTTCCCGCCCGCATGGCTCGTGGGCGTGCGCTTCACGGCGGCCGGGATCATCCTGGGCGTCGTCATGCTGCCGCGGTTCAGGCGCGCGCTCGACGTCGACCACCTGAAAAAAGGCGCCATCCTGGGCGTGTTCCTGTTCCTGTCGTACTGGGCGAACTCGACGGGGCTCACCGACACCACCGCCTCGAACAGCTCGTTTCTCACGTCGCTGTACTGCGTGATCATCCCGTTCTTGGGATGGGCGCTGCGCGGGCCGCGCCCGACGCGCTTCAACATCGCCGCCGCGCTCGTGTGCGTGGCCGGCGTGGGCTGCGTGTCGTTCGCGGGGCTGTCGGGATTCTCGCTGCGCTTCGGCGACCTGATCACGCTGCTGTCGGCGTTCTTCCTCAGCCTGCACGTGCTGTACACGGCGAAGTACGCGCGCGGCCGCGACATGACGCTGCTCACCGTCGTGCAGTTCCTGGTGGCCGGCGTGCTGGGCTTCGCGGCCGGACTCGCGTTCGAGCCGATGCCCGCGTTCGCCAGCTTGGGACTGGACACCTGGATGAGCCTGGGATACCTGGCCGTGTTCGCCTCGTGCATCGCGCTGCTGCTGCAGAACTTCGCGGTGGCCCATGTCGACCCCGCGCCCGCGTCGCTGTTCCTGGCCACCGAGTCGGTGTTCGGCGTGACGTTCTCCGTGTTGTTCCTGGGCGAGATCCTCACCGGGCCGCTGTTCGCCGGCTTCGCTCTCATCTTCGCCGGCATCGTGATCAGCGAATACCTCCCCCTGCGCGCCGAGAAGAAGCGCCAGGGAGCAGAAACCCTCTCGATCGAAGACGACCCCGAGCGGGAAACGTAGCCCCCTCCCCGTCGCTGCGGCCTATCCGGCTGCCAGGCGCGCCGCGGTGCCCCCTTCGCCAAGCGCACTTCGCCGAGCCCTCGCCCCTCGGATGTTTCACGTGAAACATCCGACGTTGCGTGATGCCGCCGTCGAGCGATGTTGGAAACCCGCTAGATTTCGCGGCGAAGCGCGTAAGAACCGCGCCGGATCCGGGATGGTATTGTCTTTGATCTTACCGGAGTCATCTTGCAGGTTCTCGGCCTGATAGCCGCTTTCGGCAGCTTGGCGGTCGGGGCGGCCTCGCTCGCATTACAAGCGCGGTCGAAAGATGAACCCCGGTCGTCCCCTAGGGACGAACCGGGACAACAATAACATCCGAACCGCCGAAGCGAGTCCGAGAGCCGTGGGGAGCACCACCTCCCTGCGGCTCGCCTGTATTATATACGCTGTACCAGCCAGCTTCAACCGATTACCGTGATGAAAGAACTCACCCTACCGCCCTGGGGCGGTTTCCTTTAGAATGGACGATGCGCTCAACAGGAACGATGCAAGTTCACCACATCCAGCCAGGACGCCACATGAAACACGCCGCACCCGCTGACCCGACGCCCGGACACGCCAGCTTCCCCGAACAACCCGCCCGCCGACGCCTCTCGGCGCCGAAGATCATCGGCATCATCGCCGGCTCTATCGTCGGCTTGCTGCTGATCGCCTACGTGGCCGGCGGCATCTACTTCTCGGGCCGCTTCATGCCGAACACCACGCTGGGCAACCACGACGTGTCGCTGCAGACAGCCGCCGAGGTGCAGGCCACGCTCGACGATGCCCTGGACGACTACGCCGTAGCGGTTTCGGGCCAGGGCTTCTCGATGAAGCTCTCCGCGAAAGACGCCGGCGTCTCGTTCGACGGCGAGGCCATCACCGCCGCCGCGCTCGGCAACACGAACCCCTGGCTGTGGCCGCTCGAGATCACCCGGCCGCACGATGAGACCGACAGCCTGACCGCCTCCTCCAGCGGGAGCAACCTCGCAACCGTCGTGCGCGCCGCCGTCGACGAGTTCAACGCCACCGCCACGCCGCCGACCGATGCCGTCGTCGCCTTCGACGAGCAAACTGAGGCCTTCACCGTGCAGCCCGAGGCAACCGGCACCGCCCTCGACGCCGATGCGGTGGCCAAAGCCATCGGCGCGGCCGTCGCATCGGTGCAGCCCACCGTGAAGCTGACCGCCGATGCGCTCCTGCAGCCCGCCGTACCCGCCACGGACCCCAAGCTGCAAGCGGCCGTCCAAGCAGCGAACCAGCTGGTCAAGGCTGATATGCAGCTCATGATGGGCGGCGACGTTGCCGCCGAGGTCAACCCCGCGCTCGTCGCTACGTGGATCAGCTTCGACGAGAACCTCGCGCCCTCGCTTGACGAAGAGGCACTTGCCGCCTGGGCAAAGGAGCTGGAAGCCGCCTGCGACACCGTAGGGACCGAGCGCACCTACACGCGCCCCGACGGCAAGGTGATCACGGTCGCCGGCGGCTCGTACGGCTGGCTGACCGACGGCGAAGCGCTCGTCAACCTCGTGAAGGACGGCGTGGCGAACCGCACCGTCGGCGCCGTCGACATCCCGTGCCAAACCACCGGCACGGCCTACAACGGCGCGGGCGCGCAGGACTGGTCGGCGCGCTACTGCGACATCGACCTATCGGAGCAGTACGTGCGCTTCTACGACGAAACCGGCGCGCTGATCTGGGAAGCCCCCTGCGTGAGCGGCACGCCGAACGGCGCGCACAACACCCCCACGGGCGTGTTCTGGCTCAACCAGAAAGCAAGCCCCTCGGTGCTCAAGGGCACGAACCTCGACGGCTCGAAGTACGAGTCCACGGTGCGCTACTGGATGCCCTTCGTCGGCAACGTCATCGGTCTGCACGACGCCAACTGGCAGGCCGCGTTCGGCGGCACGCTGTACCAGCAGGGTCGCGGCAGCCACGGTTGCGTGAACCTCCCCGTCGGCTCGGCCGCCGACCTCTTCAGCATCATCCAATCCGGCGACGTCGTGGTCTGCCACTGGTAGGACGAAAGGCGCGGGGGCCCGATGCCGCATCGCCCCCCCGAGTCACAAAAATCACCGCTGTGAAGCCCAGCGACCGACACGCAAACACGTTCAAACCCTGCGAACTGGGGCGATGCCAAGAACGAGCGCTGTCGAAGCACCCGGAAAGCCCTCGCGCACGCCTAAAACACTCAGAATCGCTTCACAGCGTTGGTTTTTGTGCATGCTGGCCTTGTTCGACATGAAAACCGCCTCCGCAGACGCGGCTCGCAGACGATCGCGCGTCGCGGCACGCGCAACCGGCGGCAAAAAGCCCCCGCCTACCGGAGGAGGGGGGTTCCGGTAAGCGAGGGCCGGGCACAGCGCCCTTGAGCGAAGAGGAAGACGGGGCGCTTACCTTTCGAAAATGTCTGATCCCTGCATGCGCAGGCGCATGGTGTCGACCATCTGCTGAGCGGTGCCCAGCTCCACCGGCCGCGGCGTCATGACGTAGCGATGCACCGCGCCGTCCAACAGGTACGCGGGACGAACCTCGTCGAGCAGCCTGATGGCGCCTTCGGGACACACGTCGCGGCAGCTGCCGCACTTGACGCAGTCGCCCGGAACATGGTCGACGCCCAGCGTGCCGTCGTCGCGATCGAACTTGCGGATGGCGCCCGTCGGGCAGAACGTCGCGCACATGCGGCACGACGAGCACGCCAGCCCATCGATCACCACGCAGCCCCACAAGCGCGTCGCCACGCTCTGCCGCACCGGCTGGCCAAGCTGCGCCAGATGGTCGAGCAGCGCTTCGCGGCGGTCCGGCACGAAATGGGGAAGCGTCCCGTCCTTCATGACGCGCGGAAGCGCAACGGGGCCCGCGGCCGCAGGATCGGCCGCACCCGCGGCCGCAGGATCGGCCGGCGAAGCCGCCACTCGCTCGTTGCCGCGCGGCTCGGCGAAGTACGCCGCCATCGCGGCCGCCGCCTCGTCGGCGGCGACCCCCTCGGCGCGCGCACTCGCCGGCACGCCCTCCACCACTTCAACCCGCGCATCGCTGCCCCAGGCTTCAAGCAGCGCGTTGGACGTGCTCGCCACAAGGCGCGCCGTCGCCGCGCCGTGCTCCTGCGCGCAGCGCGCGCAGGAGCCGCACGCCAGTCGCACGCGGCGCACGCCCGCGACCGCAAGCCCGCTGATCAGCGACTCCTCCACGCGCCCCAAGCACACCACCTGCGCGACGCGTCCTTCGTCGAGCAACCCGCCAGCCGCCCGGCGCAGCTGCTCGCACGCCACCACCACCTCGTCGCCAACCCGCGCGCTCAGGCACGCCTGCATCAGCTGCGCGTCGCTGGGATTGCGCGCCTCAAGCGCGCACGTGGGGCAAACGGTCGCGCACGTGCCGCACCCGACGCACTTCGCCGCATCAACCGCCAGCTCGCCGTCCACCAGCGCGATGCAGCCCGACGTGCACGCATCGGCGCACTTCAAGCACGAGACGTTGCGGTTACGCACCCTCGCGCACCGCTCCTGATGCACCACGATGGCCTCGCTCGACACCCCGTCCAGCACGCCGACGATGCTGCGCGCCCCCCGGGCTCCCCGAGGGCTCCGGGCGCCCTCGCGCGCGCCCATCACTCCACCGACCGCTCGTCGGCATCCGCCAGCACCACCGTGCCCGCGTCCGCGCCGGCGCCCTTCTTCACGACGAACGGCATGCTGATCGCCTTCGCGGGGCACGCGTCCACGCAGGCGAGGCATCGCGTGCAGTCGGCCAACGTACGTTCGCCGAAATCGGGATGCCGCAGGTTGATGTCGGCTTCGCACGCGATCGCGCACCTGCTGCACGCCACGCCGTCGACCGTCTCCAGGCACTTCGACTCGTCGATCGTCGGCCGCCACGTTGTGCTGAACCGCGACACGAGGTTCATGAGGCCCGCCATCGGGCAGAAGCGCGTGCACCACTTGCGCAGGAACACGATCTCCACCACCAGCAGCAGCGGTATGAGCACCACCGACCACGTCATGTCGCCCGCCGCGAACAGGCGCCACACCACTAACACGGTGGCGAACGTCAGCCCGATGGGGCACACGAGGCAGAACACGGGGAAGCCGAAGAGGGCCGTGGACAGCAGCGCGCCGCCCAGCACGTAGTGGCGCGAGTCCAGCTTCGTGCGCACCTCCTTGCACGACGAGCACTCGCCGCACGCATGCCCGCAGCCCAGCTCGCTCTTCGCGATTCCCCGCATCTCCGCGCGCTTCGCCTGCTCAAGCTCCTTGCGCTTCCGGGGCGAGCGGAAGAACGTGCGCACCCGGTCGAGCAGCGGCACCGGGCATATCCATCCGCAGAACGCGCGACCCACCACCAGCACGAGCGCCGCCATGATGACAAGCGACACCACCGCGCGCGGCACGACCGTCTTCGTGGCGATCATGGTGGTCAGCGCACCCAGCGGGCACAGCGCCGAGAACGTCTCCCAGCCGAAGCCCGAAAGGGTTCCCATGCTCACACCGGCGATCAGGCCGAGCGACAGGACGGCGAACACCGCAGCCGCCACGACGGTACGCAGTTTGTTCGAGTTCATGGCCCGCCCCCTATTCCGCCGACTCGATCGGCTTGACGACGATGGCGCGCTCCTGCGCGCCCGAAACGATCGATCCCGCCTTCAGCGACACGCACACGCTCTCGCACGCGCCGCACCCGTTGCACTTGTCGGCCAGCACGGACACGTGCGGATTGGCGCCGGAGCCCGTCAGCTCGATGGCCTCGTAGGGGCACGCGTCGTAGCAGTACCGGCATCCCGTATCGCGAAACGCGAGGCACTGCGCCTCGTCGATCACGGCCAAGCCCAGCAGCGTGTTCTCCGCGGTCGCCCCCGTCGGCAACCGCAGGGCCTCGGTGGGACACACCTTCACGCACAGGGGCTCCCCACCGTTTTCGTCCGCGCAGTAATCGCAGAAGTCCGCGTCGAAGTTCAACGCAGGCGAGCGCATGCCCAGCAGCCCGTCCTCGATGTGCGCAGGCACGATGACGCCGCGCGGGCACGCCTCGTAGCATTTCTCGCAGCGGATGCACGCCGACACCAGATGCGCCTCGTCCTGCCCGCCCGGCGGCCGAACCAGCGGGGTGTGCCCCGCATAGCGCAGAGCGCCCAGGCCCAGCAACGCCGCCGTGCTGCCCGCGCCGATGAACAGCGTGCGGCGCGAGACGCTCATCGGCCCCTTCGCCCGTTTCCTCGAACCCTCGTCCTCTTCGCTCATGACTCCTCCTCGAACCTCGAACCGCTGGTCCTCGCCAGCCAGAAAGTCCATGAATGACGGGGCTTCTCGGCACGTTTGCGAGAAGCGGGGCACCGGTTGAGAAGCCCCGTCCATCGTAGATTTTCAAGCACGCCCGCCTCGCGGCAAGCGCGCCCCGAACCGGGGTGCGCCCACCTCGCAGCAAGCGCGTCCCAGACCCGGGTGCGCCCACCTCGCGGCGAGCGCCCACCGGGCGGGGCCACCGTCCGAGCGCGCCGACCAGAACGCGCCCGAGCGCCGACCCCTTCCCGGCACCTCACTCAATACAGGGCGAAGATGCTGATCGCCACCACGTACAGGATCACGCGCCAGCACAATCCGCCCACCACGGCGCACGCCAGAGCGACGCCCGCGTACGCGGCCAGCTTCTTGCCGGTTTCGACCTTCTTCGCCAGCCACGTCAGCACGAGCGGAGCCGCCAAACCGACCGCCACCACGCCCAGCCAGAACGCAAGCGCCTGGCTGCCCGCGAAGATGCTGCCCACGATGGACCCGCGGTCCACCATGGCCACGTCGGGCAGCGTCGGGTCGAAGTAGTACTGGATATCGGCCGAGTACAGCCCGCCCGACCCGTTGATGACGAACGCGTACACGAACACGACGATCAGCTGCAGCGCGCCGCCGGCCAGCGCCATCTTCACGCTGAGATCCTTCGCGCCGTCGTCGTTCGTCAGGCCGGCGATGACGAGCGCCGTCAAGCCGCCCATGAACACGGTGTTCGCCAGGTAGTACGCGGGCAGCAGCGGCGTGTTCCACGACGGCAGCGACGCCATGAGGTAGCTCATGCCCGTCACCACCGGCAGGGCCAAGCCCACCACGACGGCCAGGACGCCGCACCACTTCGGCGCCATGCCGTCCTCGGAGCGGCGCATCATGAGGAAGTACAGCACCAGCACCACCGCGAACACGATGCAGCCGATGAACTCCAGCGTGATGCCCGACGTGATGTGGCCGAAGCCGTTGAAGATGCGCTCCCAATGCTGCAGGTGCATGAACACCGACAGCCCGCCGACCGCCAGCGCCACCAGCGCGGTGACCAGCGATGCCAACTGCATCTTCTTGCCCTTGCCCATGACGGTCAGCAGGCCTTGCGCGCCCAACGCTCCGCCGGCGACGCACAGGAAGAAGGTGAAGAGAATAAGGGGCCATTCAGGATGCATAGTCTACTCCCTCCACTTTCGGCCCTCGCGCATGAGGTACATGAGCTTCGGCTCGTTGCCCGCATCCGCAAGATGATGGATATCGTTTTCGGTGTACGGCTCGACGTAGTCCTTCAGCTTCACGCGCGTCTGGGTCATCTCCTCGTACTGGCAGCCGGGGCTGTCGGGGTGCGCCGGGCCCTCGAAGCTGTCGACGCCCTGATCGAGGTCGCCGAAGAAGCGGGCGCGAGCGCCGCATTGGGCCACACACTGGGGAAGCTCGCCCTGCGAGATGCGCTGCTCGCACAGCGTGCACTTCTCCACGACGCGCTCCTCCTGGTTGAGGTAGCGCACGCCGTAGGGGCATGCCATCGCGCAGAACTGGCAGCCGATGCACTTGGACTTGTCGATCTGCACCGTGCCGTCCTCGCGGATATGGGACGCTTCCGTGGGGCACACCTTCACGCATTCGGGGTTCTCGCAGTGCTGGCACTGGACGGGAAGGAAGTACATCTCGACGTCCGGGAACGTGCCCGAGCCGCCCTCGATGGGATGCGGGCCGACGCGCAGCGTCTTGATCCAGAACGATCCCACGTCGACGCCGTTGATGGCCTTGCACGCAACCGTGCACGCAAGGCAACCGGTGCAACGGTTCAAGTCGGTAATGATCGCGTAGTTTGCCATGTGGTGAACCTCCTTCCTTTACTTCGATTTCGAATAGGCGCCCAGCGCGTCGCCGCTCACGCTGCCCACGGCCAGCTTGCCGCCGGACAGCAGGTCGGGGCTTTGAACGCTCGGCTGGCAGCCGACCGCCGCCATGTTGGCGAACGTCAGCTCCACCTTCGAGTCCGCGAGGCGCGGGTCGTTCGACAGCCATTCCTTCAGGCGCGCGTCGTTGGCGTTCGTGATCACCGGGTTGCCCTGCGGGTCGCACGGAACCGGGTTGCCGTGGGGCGAGTTCTCGGCCGTCGCGGGATAGATGAGCACCGGCACGCCGCGCAGCTGGGACGCGCCGCAAATCCAGCACTGCGCGTACTTGTCCATCGTGCAGTTGATGTTCACCAGCTCGAAGCCGTGCGAGGCGGTGTCGATCTCGGGATACCACCAGGCGTGGTTCGCGTTGACCGTGCCTTCCTTGATGCCGTAGTACAAGTCCACGACTTCGCGGACGGCACCCCACGGGCTGCGAATCCAAATCCATTGCCCCTGCTCCAAGCCCAGGCGCGCCGCGTCGTTGGGGTTCATCTCCAGGCGCGGGCTGGGCCACAGCTCGCGGCACCACGGCAGCTGGCGATGCTCGGAGTGGAAGTACACCGGCTGGCGGGAGCCCGTCGTCATGATGAACGCGCTGTCCGGATGCGCCGTGAGGGTTTCCTTGTACTCCTCCACCAGGTGATCACCCTGGTAGTTGTCGTTGATGTAGGCGTCCGTCGTCTTGATCTGGTCGACCAGCGCCGCGTCGAAATACTCGGGGTTCGACACACGCGAGTTCTTCGGCTCCACCCAGTGGGGGAACTTGTCGATGTCGGGGACGTTCGGATCGACCACGTTCGTGCTGGTGAACGTGGCTGCGCCGTCGGGAATGTACGTTTCGGCGATGGTGGACCACACCTCCACCTTGGCGGTGGGGGTCATGAAGCCGCACTTCTCGTCGATGGCCGCGTACAGGTTGTAACCGCCCTGCTGGCGACGGTAGCCCATCTCCCAACGACGGTACGTGCCCCAACGCTCGGGATGCCACTTGCGGCAGTCGAACCAGCCCTCTTCTTGGAACTTCGCGGCGTACTGCGGGAAGTCGGGGCCGTCGGGGAACTCCTCGGTCTTCCACCAGTCGGTGGCGTCCTTGAGCACGCGGTACTCCTGCTCCTCGTACGTGACGTTGCCGCCCATCTGCACGAAGTCGTGGTAGTCCAGGTTGTTCCAGCGGTCGTACGCGGGATCGCGATCGTTCCAGGTGACGTCCATGGCCTTGTACAGGCAGATGACGGCGACCGGGTCGTAGATGCAATCGCCCATCGGCTCGACGCAGCGCTGACCCGCGCCGAAGATGCCGCCGGCGCCCTGCGATACGCGCCCCGTGTTCACCTCGAGCCAGTGCAGCACGGGAATGACGATGTCGGCGCACCCGTTGTTCGGGCACGACCACAGGTTGAAGTCCAGCCAGAAGTCCAGGCGGGTGAGCGCCTCCCACGCCTCCAGCAGGTTGGATTCGTTCATGAAGTCGCCCGACATGCACACACCGCCGTGAATCTGGTACGGCGTATCGATGCCGTTGATGGAGTCCCAGATGGCCGCGGAGTCGGCCCAGCGGTTCCAGTAGCGCAGCAGCGGGAAACGCTCGGCCGAGATCTGCTTCTCGTTGCTGTCGAACGACGTCTTGAGCGCCGGCCACGTGCGGCTCGACTTGTAGGCGCCGCCCTTGCGCTCGGCGATCCAGCGCGCCTCCTCGGCGGTGGGCACCTTGTTGCCGTAGCGCTCGGCCAGCGGCGAGCCCTCGTCGATGAGGTACTGCACGAAGTTCTGGATCAGGGGAATCTGGTCTTCCACGGACAAGTCGCGCGGCGTGTTGCCCAGCTCCATCGTGCCCACGTCCAGGCCCCAGTCCTTCGGCTCATGGTCGGTGACCAGCATGTTGGCACGGCCGCAGCAACCGTCCACCTGGGCCTTCGACGAACCGCGGTTGCCGGCGGGCTCGTCCGAGTTGCCGGTGATGCAGGCGATCAGCTGCAGGGCGCGCGTGTTCTGCACCGCGTGGCCCGTCTGGTCGGGAGCCAGCTGGTAGTGGATGCCGCCGTTGCCGTGCAGGGGGTTCAGGCGCGTCGTGTACAGGCGCACGCCCTCCTCGATCTTGTCGACGGGCACCTCGGTGACCTCGGACACGTAGTCCAGCGTGTACTGCTCGAGGCTGTCGGAGAACGACTCCCACACCGTGCCGGCCGAGATGGTGGAGCCGTCCTTCAGCTTCACCTCCACGCCGCCGGGGAACAGCGCCGGGTTCTTGGGCAGGCCGGCCGGGTTCGAGCGCTTCCCGCCCTCGTTTCCCTCGTCCCAGTACGCGTCGTACTGCGCATCGGCCGGATCGGCGAACTTGGACGGATCGGGCAGCCACGCATCGGCGATGATGGGCTTGTACGGATGCTCGATCCACGTGCCCGTCGTCGGGATCTTGTGCTTCTCGCCCTCCCACTGGCAAGCTTCGGAATCCCAGTACGTGGGCTTGTTGTTGTTCTCGTCCCAGCAGATGAAGCGCTGGTAGCGTCCCTCGTAATCCCAGTACTGGTTGATCCACTCGGGGTCGCAGTCGGCCTCGGTCAGGATGCGGCTCTCCATATCGATGCCGCCGTTCATCTCCATGAACCAGCCCTTCGCGGTGCGGCCGTCCTCCTCGGGGTTCCACAGGAACGGGGCGTTCGTCCAGCGGCGCACGAACGCGTCGTCGTAGGCCTCGTTGTCGAGGATCCACTTGAGCCAGCCCAGCGCCAGGCACAGGTCGGTGCCCACGCGCAGCGGCAGCCACACGTCGGCTTCCTTTCCCAGCGGCGTCATGCGCGGGTCCACGAGGATGTGCTTGTAGGCGCGCTGCGAGCAGTCCACCACCGTGCGGTTCGTGGAATCGTAGTTCGAGTACTCGGCCGCCGTGCCCCACTGCACGTACACGAGCGGTCCCTGCTCGACCTCCATCCACGGCGAGCCGATCTCGTCGGTCAGGATGCCGCCGAAGTGGCGCGGCCCCTTGCAGATCTCGTACGCGAGGTGCGCGTTCGGCGTGGGGAAGATGGACTTCAACGTGCCGTACGGCGGCTGCGCCCACACGCGCGAGGTGCCGCCCATAGCGAAGTTGGCCTCGCCGCCGTACTTCTCGACGATCTCCTTGAACTTGGCACCCGACTCGTCGAAGGCCTCGGCAAGCGTGATGCGCACCCAGCCGGGGTCGTCCTCGCCTTTGGGGTTCGTGCGCTTCATGCAGTAGCGCAGCCGGTCGGGATGGTACAGAGCCAGCATGGACGACTGCGACTTCGCGCAGCAGTGGCCACGGCTGTGGGCGTTGGATTCGTCGCCCTCCACCTTGATGACCTTGTTGTCCTGGACCGTGACCCACACGCCGCACTCCACCTTGCCGCACGCGCGGCAGCAGGAGCGGATGCGCTTGATCTCTCCCGCTGAGGCGTCTTCACCTTCGGCCAACGCCGTCGAAGGCGTCGCCGCAAAGCCCACCGTGGTTGCCGCGGCAGCCATGGCAGAGGCCTTCAGGAAGCTTCGACGAGTCAGTGATAGGTTCGCCATGTGCCCCTCCTCTCTTCCTTTTCTCGCTTCGTTCGTCTTGCGCGGAACGCGCGGCCGGGAGGCGCTCCGTCCGCTGCGGGAGGTGCGGCTCCCCGCCGCTTTTCCCGTTGCGAAACGCGCGGCACCGCACCGCTCATCCGCTGCTAAAGATTGTAGGAAAGGGACAAAAGCCCAAATCATAAGGGGTGGATGGATGAAACGCGCCGATATCATCCCCAAAGGATTATTTTGCTTTTCAGGCGCAACCTATACTGAATACCAGCGAAGAGACTTGTGATCGAAGGAGAGAACTATGGCACAACCGCGTCCGTCATTGACGTTGATCATCGACCTCGACGAGCGCCTCGCCAGCGAGGACGTGCGCCTGGAGATCGACCGCTGCTACGCGCACGTCGGGTCGACGCTCGTGCGCACGCACCCCGCCCGCGAGGGCGCGCCCGAGAACATCATGCGCTTCCTCGTGAAGATGGGCACGCGCCGCTACCTGCATGCCGCCGACGAAGGAGCCGACGAGCTGTGGAGCGCCGTCATGGAGCGCTGGTTCCGCAACGAGCTGCGCAAGGTGGGCAACAACATGCTGATCTACAACCGCCGCCAGCGCGAAGAGGGAAATCCCGAGCTCCTGTTCGACTGGATCGACGTGGAGCTGCAGAACGGCGAGCTGCATGCGCTGCTGCACTGCGACAACGTGAGCGGCATCCAGGCCGAGACGAGCGCGCTGCTGACGCAGCTGCGCGCGTTCTACAACGACGGGACGCTGGGCGAGGGCGTTGTGCGCGCGTACCTGCCCGCGCCCGAGTCGTACGAAGCGCAGAAGGTCGCCGGGGCGGCCGCGCGTGCGGCGCGCGATGCCGAGCGGGCCGCGGCGCAGGCGGCGGCCGAGGAGGAGGCGCGGGCGGCCGCTGCGGCGGCCGAAGCCGCGGCCGAGGAGGCGTTCCTGGAATCGCCGCAGCTGAGCGACGAGGCGGCGGGCAGCGAGAACGGCGGCGACGGGGGCGACGGGGGCGACGGGGCTCCCGCCGACGAGCCGTTCGCGCTCGACGAGCCCGATTTCACGCCCGACTACCGCATGTGGCTGGTGGAATACGCCGACGGCAGCACGCGCACGTTCGATTCGCACACCGGAACCCTCGCGTAACCGGGAAGGAGCCTCATCATGATCGACGCCATCGCTTCCCTGGCCTCCTTCGACGGCCGCATCGCCAAAGTGCAGGGACCTGCGCGCAGCGGCAAAACCGAAGCGCTCGTCCAACGCTGCGCCCACCTCATCGGCGGAGGTGCCGCGCCCGCATCCATCCTCGTGGAGGTGTCGAGCGCGGCGGCGGCCCAAGCCTTCCGCCGCCGCCTGCGCGCCGCGCTCGGCCCCGACGGTCGGCACGCCGCCGACGAGGTGCACGTGCGCACCGCGCTGGAAACGTGCGTCGCGGTGCTCGACGCGCCTGCGGCCCGCGCCGCCACCGGCCGTGCGCCGCGCCTGCTGAACGGCGCGGAGTACAACTTCTTCCTGGAGGATATGAAGACGCTCGGCCAGCCCATCCGCCGCCTGCGCAAGATGCTCGAGTTCTTCTATCGCCAGATGAGCGACCTCGCTCCTCGCGATTCCTGGCTGATGGGCGGCGAGGAGGAAACCGTGCTGGCCCACCTTGAGCGCGTGCTGGCCTCGCGCGGGGCCATGCTGGTGCAGGAGGCGCCCTATCGGTGCGCATCGTTTCTGCAAAGCGATGCCGGCGAGGGTGCGCGCGGAAGCTACGCCTACGTGCTGTGCGACGACTTCCAGAACATGAGCCGCGCCGAGCAGACCTGCCTGTGCCTGCTGGCCGACCGCCAGCTCGTCGCGTGCGGCAACCCCAACCAGCAGCAGGCCCTCGGCACCGCGTTCCCGTGCGCCGAAGGCTTCACGCAGTTCGACGCACGCCGACGCGACGTGGAGGTGTTCACGCTGAAGGGCGCGTTCGGCAACCCCGCCGTCTCCGCGTTCGTCGACAGCCTGCGCGACCACGGCGACCTGGACCCCGCCTTCAACGCCGGCCGCGTTGCCGACGCGGGCCTGGCGGACGGCCTCATGGCCGTCAAGTGGTCCACGCCGGAAGACGAGCTCGACGGCATCACGAAATACCTGCGCGTCGTCCTCGACGCCGAAGAAGACCTGCACGAGAGCCGCACGTGCGTGCTCGTGCCCAACAAGCGCTGGGCGCTCATGGCGCAGCGCGTGCTCAAGCAGCGCGGTTTCACCGTGACGTTGGCGGGCGCGTTCTGCAGCCTGGGCGGCGACCCGCGCGAGAGCACACGGGCCCGCGCGCTCGTGGCGTACACGAAGCTCAACCTGCTGGCCGACCCGTGCGATCTGACCGCCTGGCGCAGCTGGTGCGGCTTCGACAACTACCTCACGAACAGCGACGCCTGGAACGGCTTGCAGGCCTTCGCCGAGCAGCGCGGCCTTTCCCTGCTCGACGCGCTCGCCCTGCTCGCCGAGCTGGACGAGGAGCCGTTCGCCCGCGCGAACGCCCTGGCCGAGCGTTGGCGCGCCGGCCACGCGCTCATCGCCCAGAACGCCGGCCGCAAGGGATTCGGCCTGCTGCGCGCCATCGAGGCCGAAGGGCTTCCGGAGTTCGAGGAGACGGTGCGCGCCCTCGTCGGCGACGAGGATGCGGCCGCGGTCTTCGCCTTGCAGCGCCGCGCCGTCACCGACCCCGCGCTGCCCGACGACCCGCACGTGCTGCACGTGGCCGCCTACGGCTCGCTGTGCGGCCTCGAGTACGACAACGTGTTCGCCATCGCCGCCATCGACGGGTTCGCGCCGCGCCGCGACGCGTTCGAGGTGATCAGCACCGAGGAAGAGCGCGAACGCGTCATGGACGAGGAGCGCCGTTCGTTCTGCAACAGCGTGTCGAAGGCGAACAAGCGCCTCGTCGTCTCCTTCTTCTGCAAGGCACCGCTCGAGCTGGCCGAACGCGCCAAGATGCAGGTGGTGCGCGTGAAAGCGGAGGACGGAAGCCGCGTGGCCGCCGTGCGCCCCACCGCGTTCCTCGCCGAAGCCGGGGACGCCGCGCCCACCACCACCGGCGGCCAGGCCCTTCTCGCCCGGCACGGCCTGAACTGATCATTGCGCGCCTGCGCCGTCGGCAGACGACGGAGCAGGCGCGCATCGCGGGCGGCCTCGCGAGGCGGGCGGCCTCGCGAATCGCGGCCGCCCGGCCGCTCCGATTCCGCGCCAAAGCAGCTTTTTCGGCTCCTCGTGCAACTTTTTCGACTTTGTGGCAAACCTCTCAAGCAAGCCGATTCTCTCACCTGGCATTTCTCAAGTCGCGAAGCCTCCGCGCAAAAAGGGGTTCTCCGAGCACGCAGCAAAACACCTGGTGGACCTTTTCGCCACGTGCCACAAAGTCGAAAAACTTGCACGGCAACCCCTCAAACCGACACTCGGCCCCGTACGATTACCTCGGCCGACCCTGCCGCGTATCTTGCAGCAGCTCGTGCCGCAACCGATAGCGCCGCATCATCCATGCGGCTTCATTCGCGGGGAGGCGCTTGCCGAGCAGCTTCGCCACCGCACGGGCCGCTTCGTCGAACTTCCTCGCATCGAAGAACTGGTCGGGGGTAATCGACGCCACCGTCACTCCTTGCGACAGCAAAGCGCTTCGCCGAGCCGAGTCCTTGGTTTCAGCCTCCACGCCGCTGTGGTGCTCCCCGCTGTCGTATTCGACGGCCACGTGTTGCCTTCTCCAATACAGGTCGCATTTGAAGTGATCGCGGGGAACCAGCCCCTTCGTCCTGACTTCGATGCGAAGATTGAGCTCGGGAATATCCAAGCCATAGCCACCGATCATCCGGGGTAGGCACAGAGCCATTGTCAGATTTGTCTCCATCGGAGAAGCCGACGCATCCGCGATGAAGCGCATGGCACGCACCGCTTTGTTCGAGCCTGTCCTGCCGTGGGACTTTTCGACGAAGCGCTGCAACGAGCGCACGCTAGCCAAGGGCGCACGTGCTCGAAAACCAGACTCACCCTTGTCGTAAGCGTACCCGGAACACAAGACATACCCGTATCGGATAAGCTCGACCAGCGATAGCTCTGCCGCCATCTCCATGAAGGATCGCTCGGGCGAGCTGATATACGCTCCGTCGCGCAGCTTGACGAAAGAGTCTGCGGGAAAGCCCGCATTCCACACGTGGCACACCGGGTCGCCCGTCCGCACGCGATCGTTCGCCTGGGCAACCACGACATGCAGAGGAACCTCAAACTCCTCCAAGCCGTCGCGCGCGCCTTCTGCGCGAACGCCGCACGACGGATGCGCGCGCGAAGGCACGGAAGCCGGCAACGCATCGTTCGTGCGCCAGTATTCGTAGGCAGACCTATATCCGATGAATACGCTCATACTCGTAGCATACCGAGCGTACACCCCTTTGGCTAGAGCACTCTCGCCCGAGGCACCACACCCTTCCGACTTCCTGGATCCTGCCTCGGTTCTCGATTCCGCGATCCCTACCCTCACGACCCTCGGCTCCGTGGCCTCGAATGCAGCATTTGGCACCTTCCGTGTAAGTTTTTCGACTTTGTGGCAGACTCTTTCAAAAAGTCGATTCGCTCATCAGGCATTTTCCAATAACGGAGCAACGAGAGAGGAAGCGAGTCCGAGCAAGGAAGGGAAAGCGCCTGATGGCGGTTGCCCGAGCGTGCCACGAAGTTGAAAAACTTACACGAACGGCTCCAAAAGCGACGCGACGGGGAGAACGTCACCCATCGCGACGAAATCGGGCCCGCGGACGATCCGCGGGCCCGGCAGGGGGGGTCGGTTGCGCAGGAAGGCGACCGGCTAGGCGGCGGCTTCCGCGCTGTCCAGAAGCTCGGCGAGAAGCAGCGCGTCCTCCTCGGCGAACCCCATGGCAAGCTGGGCCAAGCCCTGGTAGAACATCGTGCGCGAGAACAGGCGCATGTCGCTGGTCAACAGCGGCAGCCAGTTCAACAGGTGGTCGCGCAGGAAGACGCGCTGCGTCCGCAGCTGTTCCACGGCCTCGTCTTCGCGCCCTGCTTCCAGCGCTTCGGCGGTGCGCAGGCCCATGCGCTGCATGAACTCGAACTCCAGCGCCACGTGGTCTTCGCCCTCGTTCCACGCGCCGCGCTTGAGGTTGTTCTCGCGCAGCGTCTGCAGCACCTCGGCGCGCGCCTCCTGCATCATCAGGCGACGCTCGGAAGTGTACACGCTCTCGTAGGGGTACGCGGCCGAATACGCGTTCACGCCGTGGCCGATGAACGTGCGCACGAAGTCGATGGCCAGCTCGGTGACGCTGTCGTCCCACGCGGTTCTCAGGTAGTCGTACAGCAGGTGGTAGCCCTCGTCCACCTTCGCGTTGCCGGTGGCGGTGGGGAAGCGCATGGATTGCAGCTCCTCGAGCGCCTCCTTGTCCACCTCTTCCCGGAACAGGCGCGCGAGCAGGCCGTACGTTTGAGCGCGCATGCGCATGAGCGCAACCAGGTCGACGGATTCCTCAGACATGGCTTTCCTCCTTCTTCGAATCGGCGGCCGCATCCACCGCGGGAAGCATCGAGCGCCCCAGGTCGGTCAGCCGCCAGGCGTGCTCGCCCCACTCCAGCGCGTCGGTGCGCTCCAGCATGTCGATGAAATGGCCGCCGAAGCGCCGCGGGCTCTTCACCTCGTCGAACGCGTCGACCAGCTCTTCGATCTCGGGCTTCGTGCGCGGCCGCTCGTCGACGGCGCGCATGACCGCACGGTACACCTCGACGTAGCGGCCGTCGCGATCGAGCACGATGTCGCGGAACGCGGCCCCCTGGGTGAGCTCCTCGTACAGCGAGGCCCCTTCGTCGGTGGTGCGCCATACGGGGTCGATGCGCTCTTTGATCTCGAGAAACGCCACACCCGCCTCCGCATCTTCGCGCGCCTCGGCCACCTCGGGCATCTCCAGCGCCAGCGCGCCAGCACGCTCCAGCATGCGGCACAGCGTCATGGGCGCGTACACCGAGCGGTTGTGCGCCTGCGCCGCCTCCACGTGCTCGGTCACGCGGCTCGCCGGACACCCGCCGCGGCACAGCCCCATGATGTCCAGCAGCACGGGACGGCGGGCGGGGTTGTGGTCGAGCAGCTCGAGCACGGCGGCCTCAACGCTGCCTTGGCGCTTCGGCGTGTACACGGCTTCGCGCTGCATGCCGTGCGGCATGTTGCGCATGGTGGGATAGTCGACGGTGTCAAGCGGGTTGTCGTCGTCCATGTCCTCCTGGTCGATCTCCAGATCGTCGGCCATCAGAGGATCGAACTCGTCGTCCAAACCCAGAACGTCGTCGAACGATACGGTGGGCATCCGGTTCCTCCTTCTTCTCTCTTCGCTGCCTTCGAGTATAGGCCCGGCGCGGCGCGTCCCATCATCCTGCAAGGCGTAAATGCGCGGAGGATTTGCGCGCGCATCATGCGCGGCGCTGCGGAAATCACCTTGACGGACGCTTCGGCGCCTCCCTATAATCGGGGCGCGTTGCGAGAAGCGGGGCTTCTTGGGAAAGGAAGCTCCTATGGCCAACGTAGCTTGGGGCAAGAGGATTCTTGCCGTTGCGGTTCTGAGCTGCCTGTGCGCTTTGATCGCGGTTCCCGCCTATGCGTTCTACTACGTCCACGGCGAAGAGAACGTTGCTGCAACCAGCAAGGGCGTCATCGAGGTCACGTGCACGGTGGACGAAACCGCGCAAGGAGGAGGCGTGAAAACCTCGCTCATCATCGTTCCCGCAGGCAGCACCGCCGCTGCGTGCCTGGACGAGAGCGTGGTTTCCAGCAACAGTCAGAATGGTCTCGAGGCCATTCACGACTACAGCGTCTCCAGCTTGGCGGACGAGCTGTCCGGCAAGCAGTACACGTGCACGGTGCACAAGGCCGACAGCCAGAAGCCGGGCACGCACACCACGTTCGACGGAAGCGGCACCGAGGGCGAGAGCACGCCGCTCGAGCGCTTCGACAACGTGGTGTTCACGGTGGCGTAAGCCGCCGCACGCGGGGGCCCGGACGACCAGCCGGGCCCCCGCGCTTCGTCGGAAGCGCCCTCGAACATCATCCGCAGAGGATTATTTTTTCGTTTCCCCATGTCAAAAGCTCGCACCCTCGATGCAATACCATGATCCCCTCGGTCAGCTCGCTAGAAAAAGCGCGACGCGCACGGTATGATGATGCCCAGGGATTCGAGAAGGGGGCTTCATGGGGATTCGCGTTCCTCGCATCACCATCAACGCCGACTTCGGCGACGATACCGCATTCGGCGATCTGAGCTTGCTGTCGGTGGGCTACGGGCTGCACCAAGCGTGGGTGTACGCCGCCATGTTCGGCACGTCCTCCATCTTCGGCACGCAAACCTACATCACCGGCATGTACGGAAGCCACGCGTCGCTGCCGTTCCTCATCTCCATCGTCGTGTTCGGAGTGTGCCTGCTGTTCGCCGGCATCACCGATCAGCGGCTGCTGAAAGCGTACATCTCGAAGAAAACGCTCGTGGCGGGGTCGGTGCTCATGTCGGCCGGCACGTTGCTGCTGCTGTCGCCGCCCGCCATCAACGGCCCGGCGCTCGAGGTGGTGTCGGGCATCGCGACGGGCATCGGCTCCGCCATCCTGATCCTGTTCTGGGGCGTCGCGTTCGCGCGCTGCGACAGCGCGTCCATCGTGTTGAACTCGTCCATCGCCATATCCATCGGCATCGGGGTGTACGCCATCGGCTTGCATTACGGCCCGTTTCCCATTGCCGGGATCCTCACGGGCATCATCCCGCTGCTCGAGCTCGCCATCCTGTGGAACAAAACGCCGGCGCCGTACTCCGAGCGCAACGAGGTGCCCATCTTCAAGCCGCTGCCCGTCAACCACGCCAAGTTCTTCCTGCGTTTCGGCATCCCCGTGTTCGTATTCGGCGTGGCGCTGGGCACGCTGCGGCAGACGTCCATCCAGTACATCGTGCCCGCATCGAACGTGGCCGACCAGATCGTCATGCTGCTGGCGGCCGGCTTCGCCTCCGTCGTCATCCTCGTGACCATCGTCGCGCTGGGCGGGGGCGACAAATGGAGCCGCTACTTCCGCCCGCTCATCCCCTTCATCGCCGTCACGCTGTTCTTCCTACCGCTTTCGGAGATGAGCGACGGCACGTTCGCCACCATGTTCCTCGTGATGGGTTACCTGTGCTTCGAGGCGCTCATGTGGATCTTCTTCGGCGAGCTGGCCCAGCGCTTCCGCCTGTCGCCCATCTACGTGTTCGGCCTGGGGCGCGGCATGCTGGCGCTGGCGGGGCTGGCGGGTTCGCTGTTTCCCATCGTGGCGGCGAACTGGGTGCACCTGCTGCCCTTCGGCGAGCAGGGCGTGATCGTCGTCGTGCTGCTTATTATGGTAGTGGCGTACGCGCTGCTGCCGCGCGAGCGCGAGATCGAGGCCATCGTCGCGCCGTGCCCGCTGGTGAAAGCGGTATCGCTCGAGCTGAACGACCGGGTGCGCCCGCTGGGGCATGCGGGAGCGGGCGCCGGGGCCGGGGCCGGCGGCGGCGACGACGCCGTATCGCGCGCCGAGCTCGAGGGCGCCGGCACGAACATGGACGCCGCCGCGGACAACGCGGCCCAGACGGTGCCCGCGGCCGCGCCGACGGCGGCGCGCACCCCGTCGCTGCTCGAGCGCAGCAGCGCGCGGCGCGCCGACGAGGGCGACGGCGAGGGTCGCAAGGGAGGCGGCCGGTTCCGCACGAAGTGCGAGACGGTGGCCAACACCTACCTGCTTTCGCGCCGCGAGACGGAAATCATGTTCTTCCTGGCGAAGGGCCACAACGCCGCGTACATCCAGGAGAAGCTCTACATCTCGGAAGGCACCGCGAAAACCCACATCCGCCACGTCTACAAGAAGACGAACGTCCACAGCCAGCAGGAGCTCATGCGCCTCGTCGAACTCGCCGAAGCGGCCGAATAGCAGGCGGCGGCCCGACCTGCACGTGCTGCCGCCACCGCGCGCGCGGCACCCCCTCCCGCAGCGCATCGACCGGGCGAACGCTCCCGCTCGGACGCGCGGCCGCTTCCCCGCAATAATGACGATTGCGTAAAGGATGGGGCGCGGGCAGGGGGTTTATGGCAAGATGGAACATTGCATAGTCATATGCAGGGACACACGAACTAAGCTGGTTGCGTTTGGGCGCGCGACCGCGCGCGGCACCGCTGCACCGCGCGCGAGGATCGGCCGATGCCGGCGATCGCGCCACGCACCACTAAAGGAGATGCAATGGGCTTTCTTTCGAAATTCGAAGGCAGGATGGAAGACACGTTCGAGGGCGCTGCCGACAAGATGTTCGACGCTCCCATCTCGCCGGTTCAGATAGCGAAAAAGGCCGAGAAGCAGATGCGTCGCGAGAAGATGGTGGGCGCGGGCAAGCAGTACGCCCCCACGCTGTACACCGTGCTGGTCAACCCCGACGACGATCGCCGCCTCATGGGCTACTACCCCACGCTGGCGGGCGAGACGGAAACGTACCTGGCCGCGAAAGCATCCGAGCAGGGCCTCGTCATGGACGGCCAGCCGCTCGTGCGCTTCATCGTGGACGAGGACCTCAAGCACGGCAAGTTCGACATCATCGCCGAAGCGGTGGCCGCTCCCATCATCGCGCAGCTGCGCGCCGAGGAGATGCAGCGCTACGGCTTGGCCGCCGCCCCCGCGGCGCAGCCTTACGCCGCCCCGCGTCCGCAAGCCCCCCTGCCGCAGCAGCAGTACGGCGGCTACGATCAGGGATACGCCGCCCCGACCCCCATGGCCCCCGCGCCCGACCCGTACGGCGGCTACGACCAGTACGACCAGTACGATCAGCATGACCAGTACGATCAATACGCGCCCATGAGCGTGGACGCGTACGGCCAGCCCCAGCAGCTCCCCTACGTGCCGGAAGACGAGATCGACCGTTCCATCGACTACGGCGAGTACACGTTCGACAGCCGCGACTTCGACGAGCAGCGCGACGGCATCCACCCCCTCGACCGCCCCGAAGCCGTTGACCCGTTCGCCCTTGGCGCGGCCGCGGCCGGCGCGGGCATGGGCGCCGCGATGCAGCAGCCCCGCCAAGCCCCGCAGCCCCAACCGCAGCCCCAGGCCCAGCCGCGCATGGCCGCCGAAACCGTCGTGTTCGCCGGCGGTCCGCAGGCCGCAACCCCCATGCCCGCGCAGGCCGCGGTGCGCGCCCGCCTCATCGACACCACGAACAACCGCGCGTACGACCTCGCGTCGGCGCGCCTGCTCATCGGCCGCGAGTCGAAGAACGACATCGCCGTGCACGACGTGAACGCCTCGCGCACGCATGCCGAGCTGCGCTTCGAGCCGCAGGGCATCTGGACCATCACCGACCTCGGATCGACGAACGGCACCCTGGTGAACGGCCGCGAGGTTGCCACCCAGCCGCTCTCCGAGGGCGACCGCATCACCATCGGCATGACGAACTTCACGTTCACCCAGGCCTGAGCGGAAACGGAAGGATAACCCGTGATCGACGTCGTACTTCTCATCGTACGCCTCCTGTTCGTCGCGCTGCTGTACCTGTTCTTGTTCGCCATCATGAAGACGGGCATCGGACTCGTTCGCGGACAGCGCAAGAAAGAGCGCACCTGGAACCTTTCCGTGGAACGGGGGCCGAAAGAGCTGCGTGGCGTGTCCATCGTCGTTCGCGGGCCCGTCATCGTGGGCCGCAGCCCCGGTGCCGACATCGTCGTGGGCGCGGGATACGTGTCGGGCCGCCATGCGCGCTTCCAGCTCATGGGGCAGAACCTGTTCGTTGAGGACCTCGGGTCCACGAACGGCACCGGCGTGAACGGCCAGCCCATCACCGAGCCCACCGCCCTGCGCAACAACGACGTCGTGAACGTCGGCGACGTGGCCATTCGCGTGAGGTTCGCCTAATGGCTGCGGATCGGTCGTACAAATCCACCCCGCGCACCCGCAAGGGGGCACTCACCTCGTTCGGCAGCCGCACCGACATCGGCTGCCTGCGCGATCACAACGAGGACAGCCTCGTGGTCACGCCGCCCCTGTTCGCCGTCGCCGACGGCATGGGCGGCCACGCCGCGGGCGAGGTCGCGTCGGAAATCGCCGTGCGCGTGCTGTCGGAGCAGGCCCCCGAGCATCCCGACGGTGCCGCGCTCGGCCGCGCCATCGAGGAAGCGAACCGCGCCATCATCCAGGCCGCTCACGAAGGACGAGGGCGACAGGGCATGGGAACCACCATGACCGCGGCCATGCTGGAAGGCGAGCGCCTGGTCATCGCACAGGTGGGCGACTCGCGCGCGTACCTGCTGCACCAGGGAAAGCTCCAGCAGCTCACGCGCGACCACAGCCTGATGGCCGACATGATCGAAGCCGGCCAGCTCACGCCCGAAGAGGCGCGCACGCATCCGCAGCGCTCGGTGATCACCCGCGCGCTCGGCAGCGACACGCACCTCCACCCCGACATCTACGAGATCAACGTCGAAACCGGCGATCGCTTGCTCATCTGCTCCGACGGCCTGTCGGGCATGGTGTTCGACGACGAGATCGAGAACACGCTGCGCCGCGTGCAAGACCCGCAGCGCTGCGCCTCGCAGCTGGTGAACGAGGCCATCGCCGCAGGCGGCCATGACAACGTCACCGTCATCGTGGCCGACGTGACCGGCTACGCCGAGGTGCGCCGCAAGAAGCTGGCGCGCAAGACCAAGCTGTCCATCGCGCTCGTGCTGGTGCTGTTCGCAGCCATCGTCGCCGGAGCCGCCTGGGGCACGCAAACCTATATGAACACCACCGCCTACCTGGCTAACGACAACGGCAAGGTGGCCATTTACCGGGGCGTTCCCGGAACGGTGCTGGGGCTGTCGTTCTCGCAGCTCGAGCGCACCACCGACGTGTCCGTCGACGACCTGCAACCGGGCGTCGCCAACCGCCTGAACGAGGGCATTCGCGTGGACACGGTGGAAGCGGCCGAAGAGCTCGTCAAGGAGTACGAGGACGAGCTGGCCGAACGCGCCAACAAGAACGATGAGAACGCCAAGCAGGACGAAGGCGACAAGAAAGACGACGCGAACGGCGGTGCTGCATGACGCGTCGCAACGTAGAGCTGGTCCTGCTGCTGGTGGCGGCGCCCGTGGTGGCGCTGCTGTTCGCCATGATCGCCATCAACCAGGGGCAATCGCTGGACATGACCACCTTGGGCGTGCCGGCGGCCATCTTCGTGGCGTTCGTCATCGCGCACCTCGCCGTGCGCAAGTTCGCAAGCAACGCCGATCCGGCCCTGCTGCCCATCTCGTTCGCGCTGTCGGGCATCGGCATCGCGTTCGTCACCAGCCTGGCGCCCGACCTGGCCGTCGGCCAGGTGATGTGGCTGTTCGTGGGCGTGGCCTGCATGGTGCTCGTGCTCGTGTTCGTGCGCAACCTCGACAAGATCGTCAACTACAAGTACACGCTCATGATCGTCGGCTTCCTGCTGCTGCTCTCGCCGCTCGTTCCGGGCCTTGGCCAGGAGATTTACGGCAGCCGCATCTGGCTGTCCATCGGCAGCTACTCCTTCCAGCCGGGCGAGATCGCCAAGATCGTCATCGTGCTGTTCCTGGCGGGCTACCTCGCGCAGAACCGCGAGATGCTGTCCGTGTTCACGTGGCGCGTGGGGCCGCTGCGCCTGCCCGACATCCGCACGCTGCTGCCCCTGCTGCTGATGTGGGGCATCGCGCTCGTCATCGTCGTGTTCGAGAAGGACCTCGGCAGCGCGCTCGTATTCTTCTTCGTGTTCCTCGTCATGCTGTACGTGGCGACGGGCAAGAAGGTGTACCTCGTCATCGGCCTGGGTCTCATCGCCATCGGCGGCGTGGGCGCCTACCTGGCGTTCGGCCACGTGCAGGTGCGCGTGGACACCTGGCTCGACCCCTTCGCCGACGCGCAGGACACGGGCTACCAGCTGACGCAGGCCATCTACTCCATCGCGGACGGCGACCTGTTCGGCGTGGGCATCGGACGCGGCCTTGCCGACCAGATCCCCGTCGTGGAAAGCGACTTCATCTTCGCGGCCATCGCCGAGGAGATCGGCCTGTTGGGCGCGGCCGGCGTGCTGCTGCTGTTCCTGTGCTTCGCGGTGCGCGGCTTCGTCACGGCGGCGCGCGCGAAGAGCGACGTCAGCTCATTCGTGGCCGTGGGCCTCACGTCCATGATCGTGCTGCAGGCGTTCATCATCGTCGGCGGCGTGACCAGGCTCATCCCCCTCACCGGCCTCACGCTGCCCTTCATCAGCCAGGGCGGCTCGTCGCTTCTGGCCAGCTTCATCATCGTGGGCTTCCTCCTGCGCTGCGGCGACGAGGGAACCGGCGTCGGCGAGGAGATGGCCAGCGCCACCACGTCGCTGCACGCGAACAGCGTGCTCGGACGCGTGTCGCTGGGCAAGCGCCTCAACCACAGCATGCTGCTGTGCTCCACCCTGTTCGCGCTGCTCGTGGCGAACCTCACGCTCATCATGGTGGTGCAGGCCGACTACTATCAGAACATGCCCGGCAACAACCACACGCTGGCGAAGGAGGCGCGCACCGAGCGCGGCACCATCGCCACGTACGACGGCACCGTGCTGGCGCGCAGCGTCCGCCAGGAGGACGGCACGTACGACCGCGAGTACCCGGCCGGCGACCTGGCCAGCCACGTGGTGGGCTACTCGTCGTCGCAATTCGGCAACGCCGGCATCGAAAGCGCGTACAACGACACGCTCAAGGGCACCGAGAACTTCGCCTCGTGGACCGACGTGCTGAACTCGTTCGCCGGCATCGGCACCGCGGGCAACGACGTGACCCTCACCATCAACTCGAAGATCCAGCAGGCCGCGCAGGACGCGCTGGCCGGGCGCAAGGGCGCGTGCGTGGTCATGGATCCCGACACGGGCGCCATCCTGGCCATGGCCTCGGCCCCCACGTACAACGCGGCCGATTTCGCCTCGGTCATCGAGCAGGCGAACGCGAACCCCGACGACAGCACCCTCGTGGATCGCGCGGTGGGCTCGCTGTACGCGCCGGGTTCCACGTTCAAGATGGTCACGCTGGCAACCGCGCTCGAGGACGACGTGGCAAGCGAGGACACGGTGTTCTCCTCTCCCGGCACTATGGAGATCGGCAACGCCACCGTGTCGAACTTCAACAAGACGGACTACGGCAACCTCACCCTGGCCCAGGCTACCGAGCTCTCGTCGAACACCGTGTTCGGCCAGCTGGGCGTCGAGATGGGTGCCGAAAAGCTCGTGGCGGGCGCCGAGGACTTCGGCTTCAACAAGGATATCGACTTCCCGCTGTACACGCCCGCTTCGCTCATGCCCTCGGCCGAGGACCTGCAGAAGAACGAATGGGAACTGGCATGGGCGGCTGCGGGCGAGCCGGTGGGCGATCCCACCCGTCCCGACCGCGAGAGCCCGGCCGGCCCCCAGGCCACCGTGCTCGAGATGGCCATGGTGGGTTCCGCCATCGCCAACGACGGCGTCATCATGCAGCCCTACCTCGTCGACAGCATCAACAACGCCAACGGCGAGCGCAGCTTCTCGGCCTCCCCGACGAAGCTCATGCAGGCCATCAGCAAGACCACGGCCGGACGCGTGCGCGACGTGCTGCTGGGCGTCGTGGAGAACGGCACCGGCACCGCGGCCAAGATCGACGGCATCGACGTCGCCGGCAAAACCGGCACCGCCGAGAAGCAGGACAGCAACGACAGCTGGTTCGTGGGCATGGCCCCGGCCGACGACCCGCGCGTGGTGGTGGCCATCGTCATCGAGGACGGCGAAGAGGGCGTGGGCACGGCAAAAGCGCAGAATGTGTTGAAAACGGCCTTGGAAGTTCAGGGGCTTTTGTAAATAAGGTATGCTGATGGCCCGTATACTGCCCGCAACCAGTATGCAGCCCAGCATGTAACCTAAAGGAGCTAAAACGTGACCGGAAACATGATAGGCAGGGTGTTCAACAACCGCTACCAGATCACCGAGCGCATCGGTATCGGCGGTATGGCGGAGGTGTACCGCGCGCAGGACAACGTGCTCGGTCGCCTGGTCGCCGTGAAGGTCATGCTGCCGCAATACGCCGCCGACCCCAACTTCACCCAGCGCTTCAAGCAGGAAGCCGCCGCCGCGGCCAACCTGCAGAGCCCCTACATCGTGAACGTGTACGACTGGGGCCAGGACGAGGGCACCTATTACATCGTCATGGAGTTCGTGCGCGGCTCCGACCTCAAAACCGCCATCATCGAGCGCGGCGCCATCAACCAGCGCAAGGTCGCCGAAATCGGCGCGCAGGTGTGCCAGGCGCTTTCCGTGGCTCACGGCCTCGACATCATCCACCGCGACATCAAGCCGCAGAACATCATGGTGCAGCCCGACGGCAACGTGAAGGTCATGGACTTCGGCATCGCGCGCGCGAAGAACTCCGTCATGACCCAGACCTCCTCGGTGCTGGGCACGGCTCACTACATCTCCCCCGAGCAGGCGCAGGGCAAGGACCTCACGGCCACGAGCGACATCTACTCGCTGGGCATCGTGCTGTACGAGTCGGCCACGGGTCGCCTGCCGTTCGACGGCCCCGACGCCGTGAGCGTTGCCATGAAGCAGGTCAACGACCTGCCCGTGCCGCCGCGCGAGATCAACCCCGACATCGACCCGTCGCTCGAGGCCATCATCATGAAGGCCATCGCGAAGAACCCGGCCGAACGCTTCGCCACCGCGAAGGACATGCGCCTCGCGCTGAACGACTACCTGGCCGGCCGCCCCGTCAACCTGGGCGAAGGCTTCACCAGCGCCGAGACCGTGGTCATGGGCGGCGTGGTGCCCCCCGTCGGCGTGGCCGACGGCACGGCCGTCATGCCCGCGATGGGCGGCGTCAACCCGGCGTCCCCCACCTCCGCGCAGCGTTCCTACAACGCGAACAACACAAGCGGCAAGAAGAACAACAAGAAGACCATCGCCATCGTCATCGGCATCATCGCGGCGCTTGCCGTGGTGGGCGGCATCGCGTTCGCCCTCATGTCGGGCGGCGGCGATGACAAAGACAAGATCGCGGTTCCCAGCGTGGTGGGCCAGACGGTGGACGAGGCCACGGCCGCCATCGAGGAAGCCGGCTTCGAGCTGGGCAAGGTGGAAGAGTCGTTCGACGACAAGGTTGAATCCGGCAAGGTGATCAGCCAGGATCCGAAGGGCGACAGCAAGCAGGCCAAAGGCACCAAGATCAACCTCACCGTGTCGAAGGGCGCGCAGGAGATCACCGTGCCCGACCTCACGGGCAAGACCGCCGAGGAGGCGCAGAAAGCGCTCACGGTGAGCGGCCTGAAGTACGCCAAGGGCGCTGCCGAGTATTCCGACTCCGTGGAGAAAGACCACGTGGTACGCCAGGACATCGCCGCAGGCGAGACGGTGGCGAAGGACACCGTGGTCACCTACTACCTGTCGCTCGGCTCCGAGGGCACCTCGGTTCCGAACGTCGTGGGCCAGCGCGAGGGCGCAGCCACCACCACGCTCAACAACGCCGGTTTCTACGTGAACGCCGACTATGCGCCGAGCGACACGGTGGAGTCGGGCCTCGTCATCAGCCAGAGCCCTGCAGCGGGCGAGAAGCTCAAGGACGGCGAGTCCGTGAACATCGTGGTCAGCACCGGCAAGACGAAGTCCACGTACTCCGTCAGCGTGTACGGAAACGGCGGCGGCTCGGTGACGACGAGCGCCAGCTCGGTGACCGAAGGCGACAGCGTCGTCATCACCATCACGCCGAACAGCGGCTACGAAGTGGCTTCGGTGAGCGGCTTGGACGATTGGTCGAAGACGGGCGGCACGTACACGCTGCCGAACGTGAAGAGCAACATCAGCATCAGCGTCACCTTCCAGGAGGTCAAGCCGACCCCCACGCCCGATCCGGAACCGACGGACGACAAGAAGAGTTAGCAACCTGCAAGCGATGCGCCGGAAGGCGCATCGCTTTTTTCTGCGTTGCGCAAGTTCGCCGACGCACACACGATTAATGCTACAATAACCAACGCGCCTCCGTAGCTCAGGGGACAGAGCACCGCTCTCCTAAAGCGGGTGCCGGCGGTTCGAATCCGCCCGGGGGCACCATCCGAACATGAAAACGGCGCCGCGTGGGCGCCGTTTTTCTCCAGTGGGTGCCGTTCTTCCTCGTAGCGTGCCGTCTTTCGCAGGCTACTGGTACTCTCGGCGCGCGCCTTCCTTCAGCACGAGGATCACACAGGTTCCGCGTCCCAGCTCGCTGTCCACGTCCATGTGCGTGCCGGGCCCGAAGTAGCCGCAGATGCGATCGTGCACGTTCTTCACCGCGATGCCCAAACCGCTCGACGACTCGGGATGCAGGATGTTGCAGCGCGCCTCCTCGGTCATGCCCACGCCGTTGTCGCACACGCGCACGATCACGTCGTCGCCCACCACTTCGCCCGTCACCTCGATGGTCAGCTTGCCCTCGGACGGCATGGCGTGACGCACGGCGTTCTCCACGAGCGGCTGCAGCAAAAACGGCGGCACCAGCATGTCCTCCACGCGCGGGTCCACGCGCATCTCCATCTCCACGCGATCGGAGCCGAAGCGCGCCACCTCGAACGTGAAGTAGCGCTTCGTCTGCTCCATCTCGCGCGCGAACACGATCAGGTCGGCCGAGTCCTCGAGCGTGCGGCGGTAGAACACGGCGAACTCGCGCAGCAACTTGCGCGCCGTCTCGGGGTCGGTGCGGATGAGCGAGGCGATAGTGTTGATGGTGTTGAACAGGAAGTGCGGGTTGATCTGGCTCTGGAGCATCTTGAGCTCCATGCGCGTAGCCAGCTGGGTTTGCTCTTCCAGCGCCGATGCCGCCATCTGCGTGGACAGCAGCTTGCCGAAGCCCTCGGCGATGGACTTCTGCGTCTCGCTGATGTGCTTCGCGCGGCGATAGTAGAACTTGAGCGTGCCCTCCACGTTGCGGCCCACCACGAGCGGCACGATGATGGCGGCTTTGATGTTCGACGACTCGCGCGGGAAGCCGATGTCCTCCGGCGTGAACAGGATGCGCAGCTTGCCGTCCGCGAGGGTGGCGTGCGTGGCGTGCGTGCGGATGATGCTGCCCGACGGGTTCTGCGCTTCCTCGAAGCCCGCGTACCCGAGGATCTGGTCCTTGTCGGTGATGGCCACGGCGATGGCGGCGGTGGACGGCAGCAGCAGCCCGCAGATCTTCTGGGCGGCCGTGCGATCCATGCCCTCGTTCATGCAGGCCAGCGTTTGGCTCGCCAGCTTCAACATGGAGTCCGACTGACGCGCGCGCACCGAATCGGGGTCCATGATGAGGCGGATGACCACCACGATGGACAGCGTGAACACCACGCCCGCGCACACCATGATGGCCAGGTTGCGGTACGGCATCGCGATGGACCACAGCAGCACGAGGCCCGAAAGCGCCGTCACCGTGAACATGAACATCTCGAGCGTGAAAAAGCGCGGCAGCGCCGACTTCGAGTCTCTCGTCTCTTCCTGCATGGTACCTCCCGCGTCGCTCAACCGTGCCCAAGCAGCGCGCTTGGGGCCATCAGCCCAGTATACCGAATTCGTTGAGCACGAGTATGATGGCGGCCACAATCAGGAAGCCGCCGAAGACGAAGCGCAAGGCCAGCTCGGGAACCACGCGCACGAGACGCGCGCCGATGACCGCGCCGGGGATGGATCCCACGACGATGGCGATGCCCGCCGTGTAGTTGATGTTGCCCAGCAAGGCCTGCTCGATGACGCCGGGGATGGCGAGGATCATCACCGCGATCAGCGACGTGCCGGACGCCTGGCGCATCTCGATGCCGATGAGCGACAGCATGAGCGGCACCATGATGAACCCGCCGCCCACGCCGACGTAGCCGGAAGCCACGCCCGCGCCCAGACCGATGGCCACGCCGATCAGCAGCTGCTTGCGCGTGAGCTTGCGCGGCTCCGGGTCGGCCGCGGCGGCGGCAGGAGCGGGATCGGCGTCATCCGCGACGGCTTCCGCCGACGCGCCCGCCCCCTCCTGCTGAGCGCGCTTCTGCGCCCGCAGCTTGAACGCCTTGCTCAGCATCTTCACGGCCGACCAGCCGATGATGATCGCAGCCGCCACCATGATGAGCCATGCCGGCGAGATCTGCGCGAGCCACACGCCCAGCGGCGAGGTGAGCGCGCCGCCGAGGCCGGCGGCCACGCCGAGCGACACGATGCACGTCTTGTGCCGGATGTGGGATGCCGCGCCCGAGATGGACGTGGGGATGATGGCGAACAGCGACGTAGCCGTGGACATGACCGGGCTCATGCCGAACGCCAGGCGGAAGATGGGGACCATCACCGTGCCACCGCCGATGCCCAGCAGCCCCGACATGATGCCGATCACCACGCCGACGAGAGCCGGCAGCACGAACAAGGTGAGCACGTCCATCCCGCTACTCCGCGACGTTCAGGCGAATTTCGCTCGTCACGCCCGGGTCGATGCCGGCCGCCGCAACCGCCGCCTGCGCCGCCACGAGGCGCTCGGCGCCGTTGCCCGCGCTCGCCTGACGCTGCGCCGCCGACTGCATGAGCGCCGTGCGCAGGATCTGGTCGTTCTCCATGCGCGCCATGAGCTCGGGCCACACGAACTGGAACTCGAAGTACTTCGAGCAGTTGCGCTGAGCGTACGTCGTGGCCTCGCCGGTGGCCGCCTTCGCCGCCTTGCGATAGGCCTTTTTGTCGGGGCGCGCGAGGCTGCGCAAAAACGCCGTCATGCGAATGCGCTTCGTGATGCCGGCCTCGAGGAACGGGCCGGGGTACGGCTCGAGCGAGGAGGGCTTCACCTGCAGTAGGTCGATCTGCGTGCGGCTGTACTCCATCTTGCGGTACTCGTACAGCCAGCGGAAGATGTCCTGGCGGAAGCGCGTGCCCTCGCTCTCGGTCTCGGGAGGAAGGTGGCGCAGGCTCCACTGGTTGTCGAACCAGATGTCCGAGCCGTACATGCGCAGGTCGAGCATGTAGTCCAGGTCCTCGCCGCGCGCGATCCACGGGTCGAAGGACAGGCGCTTGAAGGCCTCTTTGTGCAGGGCCAGGCAGCCGCCGCACGTGTGGTTCGAGCGCGAGAGCCGCGGCCCGCGCATGGCCTTGGAAATCCACTTGTTGAAGGCCTTGCCCTGCTGCCAGAAGTGGTTGTACCACTTGTCCTGGCTCTTCGACAGGTACGAGCCCTCGGAGTTGAAGTAGAAGCCGGTCTTGGCCAGGATGGGGATACCCTTCTTCGTGAGCTTGCCCAGGCCGTACAT
This sequence comes from Eggerthella hominis, assembly GCF_014287365.1. NCBI lineage: Bacteria > Bacillati > Actinomycetota > Coriobacteriia > Eggerthellales > Eggerthellaceae > Eggerthella > Eggerthella hominis. The sequence continues at coordinate 257,229 of NZ_JACOOA010000004.1, read as the reverse complement.
GGCCTTCTGCAGGAAGTCGGCGTCGTCCACCACCTCGTCGTCGTCGAGGAACACCACGGAGTCGAAGCCCAGCACGTCGGCCATCACGAGGCCCAGGTTGCGCACCGCGCCGTAACCGGACAGGCCGATTTCCTTCTGCAGCTTGCCCAAGCCCAGCTGCTCCATGCGCTGCTGGATGAGCGCCAGCTCGGGTGCGCCGATGACCACGCTGTTCAGCGAGGGGAAGCGCGAGACGATGCCCTGAACCTTCTCGGCCGCCTGGTTTTCGATCGACGGCTCGCTGACCACGAGCACGATGATCTGCCCGGCGCCGCGCACCTTCTGCAGCGACGTCAGCAAGCGCGGAAGCTCGCCCGGCTGCGAGATGGGGGTCGCGTGATCGTAGGTCGTGAGCACGCTGCCGCCCTCTTTGCGACGGCGCGCAGACACGAAGGTGGGGATCACAATAACTGGGTTCATGCACGTCCTTCATTCGGGTACAACTGCGCGGGCTTGGCCCAACCCCATATTGTAGCGATATATACCCCCAGGTCCCCCCAATTCACCGAATCAGTGAAGCCAAGCGGGAAGGTCAACATCTGCCGCCGAGCAGACGCTCATGCAATTCCCCCAGCTCCGCCCTATTGCTCCCCCAAGCCAACACACCGAGCGCACGCTCGTACGGAAGCCATGCGGCATCGACGTGCTCGGATGAAAGATCGATGCTCGCGTCGCATGCGAGCGCCCCGAAGCAGTACTCCGGAATCGTGCGCACGTCCTCTCCCCAGATCAACGAGCCGGTCACGCTTGCAACGGGGAGGTAGGCAACCGAATCGAGCCGGCACAGCTCACGCGTTTCCATGCCGGTCTCCTCGGTCAATTCGCGTGCGGCAGCCTGTTCGGGAGCCTCGTCCGCCTCGCCCCCGCCGGCAACGCCTTGCCAAGCCCCATCGTCCGCCCGCTTCAGCACCGCGTACAACGGTCGCCCCGCTTCGATGCGGTACGGAAACACCAGCACTTGAAAGGGCGCGCGCACGTTCTCTCCTAGTGCTCGCTGTGGACCGGGACTTGCTTCACCACGTTGAAGCGCTTGAGGGCGGAAAGCAGCGGGAGCCCCAGAACGTACATGACCAGGGCCTCGCCCAAACCGGTGGCCACCACGCCGAACAGGTACATGGGCAGATACAACCCGTCGAGCGCGATGGACGTGAACGGGATGGTGTAGTAGCCCAGGCCTTGCAGCAGGATGGGCAGGTACGCGGGCACGATGAGGGCGTTCGCGATCACGGGGCCCAGCAGCGCGAGTTTCGGACGCGCGCGCATCTTCCAGCACCACAGCGCGCCGAGGAACGTCGCCAGGCTGCCGAACACCACGTCGAGCATCCCGAGCGCGCCCGTGCCGTTGATGGCCAGCGCCATGAGGTTCGCGATGATGCAGCCGATGGTGAGCCCGGGCACGGCCGCCGGGGTGAGCACCGCCAGCACGCACACGGCCTCGGAGATGCGGAACTGCACCGGCCCCCAGGCCAAACCTTGCAGCGCGATCAGCGCGATGAGGGTGGCCGCCGCGTACACGGCCGCGATCATGCCCGCTTGGGCGACGTACGTCGTCTTCTTGTTCATGGATATGCTCCTGTTCTCCACGCGGCGCGAAGCCGCGGGCTTTGGGCAGCTAGTAATCCGCGAGTGCAGGGCCCAACGATGCAAACGCGGAGCCGACGTCGGAAGCAAGCGTGAGTTCGCCCCAACGAAGGCCGAAAGGAAGTATAGCAGATGGCGAACGCGGATGTTGCACGTGAAACATCCGCGGCGCGTCCGGGAGCCTAGACCGTCGCTTCCACGGGGACGGGGCGCCGGTCCACCAGCGCGCGGCGGACGCGCAGGACGGCGTAGCCGAGGAACACGACCGAGTACACGGCAACGCTCACCTGCGCAGGCGCGCCGCCGCGCAGGGCGGAAGGCAGCAGCATGAGCAGCAGATGCACGTACACGAGGCCCCAGAACGGGTAGGCCAGCAGCTGCACGCGCTTCCACGTCTCCTTCTTCATGCGCTTCTTCACGAAGTTGAACGAGGTCACCCCCAAGACGATGAGCAGCGCGAACAGCGCGAGGGCCACCACCAGCGCCACGGCCACGTTCGCTTGCGGCAGGCCGGAGGACAGGCTGGTCGCATACGAGGACAGGTAGATGGCCATGTGCCCCAGCGACAGCAGCCACGCCATGATGGAGAGCTCGGCGCGGATGGGGCGCAGGTACGACGCCACACGCGAATCGCGCGCGAACACCCCGATGTACATGACGACGGCGAACAGCGCCGTGGCCAACGTGCACTTGTGCAGCAGCACGAACAGCACGTCGTACGCCCACGAGGGCAGCCCCGTGAACGACCCCACCACGAACAGCACGTCGAGCGCGACGGCCAGCGCGTAGAACGCCATCGGGCACGCCTTGATGGGGCGCTTGCACGCGAACGCGAACGCCGTCGCTCCCACAAGAACCGTGATCGCCGTCATGAGCGCACCCCCATCGCCGCCAATCCGAGCGCGGCGAACGCCGCGTAGGGACCATCCCCCGCAAGCTCCTGCGTGCGCCGCATGAACGCCGGCAGCCACGCCAGGGCGTGCTCGTCCTCGAACGCGCGCAGGCGCTCCGTCCAGCCGGCCACGGCCGTGGTCGCGGCCTCCGCATCGTCGTCGCTCAGCGCGTCGGCGAGCTTCGCATACAGGTAGGAGAGGAACTCGAACTCCTCGAACACGCTGTCGCACGGCTCCTTGCGAGCGTTCTTCGCCACGACGCCCGCCTCGCGCATGCAGCGCTCGACGTCCATCGTCACCGGCGTGCGGAACAGGGACGGTATGCCCGACAGCCCGCGTTCCACGTGCAGAAACGCGCTTTCGTACGGCTGCACCGGCGTATGCCCGCCCGGAGCGAGGTACAGGTGCGAGTACGTGATCCGCATCGCGGACAGCACGTCGGCCGCCGACGCGCCGCGCCATGCGCCCAACGCGTCGCCCACGGCGTGGACCTCGTCCTCGGCAACGCCCGCATCGAGCAGGCAGGCGCGCGCGTCTTCGGCGATCAGCCCGTCCACCAGCCCGTTCGCCACACGCTCGTCAGGGTAGGCGAACAGGCACGACAGCAACTCGTACCCGTCGGCCTTTCCCACCGCCTGCCTCACTGCTTCTTCTCGCCCCATGAGTCCCCCTCGTTCCAGCGATCCGGCGAAGAAGCGGGACGGCAGTCGCTGCAAACCGCCGCCCCGCATCATGTCGTGTCTTATTACTGCAAGTAGTATACACTCGGCTTCGTGCCGGCTTCCTCCTGAAGGAACATCGTCTCGCGGCCCTCGATGGCCTTCGACACGGCCGACTCGGGATCGTCGAGGTCGCCCCAGTAGCGCGCGCGACCCGGGCACAGCTGCATGCACGCCGGCACCTCGTCGCGGTCGATGAGGTTCTTGCAGAACGTGCACTTCTCCACCGTGCCGCCCTTGTGCGGCGGCGCGTCGTACTCGCCCACCATGACCTCGAGGTAGTACTCGGGGCTTTTGATGAGCGTGCGCACGCCCTCGTACGGGCACGCCTTGATGCACGATTCGCATCCGATGCACAGCTCGCTGTCCACCGACACGATGCCGGTTTCCTCGTCCTTGGTCGTCGCGCCCGTCGGGCACACGTCCAAGCACGCCGGGTTCTCGCAATGCTGGCATTGCACCGGCAGGAAGCTCATGGTGTTGGCGCCGTATTCGCCCGCAGCGGTGTCCATGCTGTCGCCGCCGACGGTGCGCACGCGGTTGAAATGCACGTTCTTGGGCAGGTTGTTCGCCATCTTGCACGCGGTCGCGCACGTGTGGCATCCGATGCAACGGGCCAGGTCGATGGCCATTCCATAGTGTGTCATAGTATCCCCCTACAGCTTCTCGATGGCGACGGTGCAGTCGAAGTACGCCTGGTTCGAGCAGAACGGATTGCCTTCCTTGGTGAACAGCTCGGTGAAGCTGCCCTCGATGAACTCCTTGGCTTCCCAACCCTTCGGGCACGTCGCCATGCCCTCCGGCAAACCGGGGTTGATCTGGGCCGTCAGCACCACAGAACCCAGCTCGTTGTACGCCCGCACGCGGTCGCCCGTCGCGATACCGTACGTCGCGGCGTCGGCGGGGCTCAGCTTGATGAAGGGTTCCGTGTCGATCTCCTTGAGCATGGTCGCCTCGAACCACTGGGTGTGGGTGCGGAAGCGGCTGTGCTCCGAAAGCAGCTGGATGGGATACGTCTCGCGACGCGCCTCGTCGCCCACCTGCAGCGCCGGCTCCCAGTACGCCAGATGCTCTTTGGCCAGGTCCCAACCCTCGGTGTAGGGGTTGCTGCCCACCGGGTTCTCCACGTACAGCTCAGCCAGCTTGCTGGTGGTGGCGAACACGCCGCCCTCGCCGTACACGTACGCCTCGCCCTCTTTGCCCGCCTGGCGCACGGCCTTCTTCTCGCGCAGCGTGGCCAGGTCGGCGCCCATGGCCTGCGCCTGCTTCGTCTGGAACACCTGCTCGATGTACTCTTCGGTCGTGATCTTGAACAGGTCGCCGCAGCCGACGCGGTCCGCCAAGTCGTTGAAGATGTCGATGTCGGCGCGGCTCTCGAACGCGGGCTCGATGGCCTTCTCCTGCAACAGCGCGAAGGGATGCGTCGCGTACGACACGAACACGTCCTCCTTCTCGAACCAGTGCGCCACGGGAAGCACGATGTCGCAGTAGCGCATGGTGTCGGTCATCAGCATGTCGGCGCCCACGAGGAACTCGCAGCGGTTCATCCAGCTGAGCGTGTCGTTGCGGTCGGCCATGTTGGTGACGGCGTTCGCGTGGCTGAACATGGCCATCTTGAGGTTGAACGGCTGGCCTGCGTACTCGCCCTCGTCGAACGCCTTGGTCAGGAACGGCGCGTTGTACTTCGCCGCCTGGCCCGGAGCGCCTTCCGGCGAGGCGAGCACCGCGTTGCCCAGGCCCGAGCCGAGGCATTCCTGGAAGCCGCAGAACGCGCCCGCCTTGCCCACGTTGCCCGTGAGGATGGCCAGCGTGCCCACGCATCCCTGGCTCCAGTGCCCGTTCCAATAATGGTCGAGGCCGAAGAACGTGTAGATGCTCGCCGGCGTGTTGCGGGCATACTGCTCGGCCACGTCCTTGATGAGGTCTTCGGATACGCCGGAGATCTCGGCGGCCTTGCTCACCGGATACTCGGCGATGCGGTCGAGCAGCAGCTGGTAGGCGGTGGACACCTTGATGCCCTCGACCTCGAACGAGCCTTCCAGCTCGGGGTCGGCCACCTCTCCCACGATGCCCGGCGTGCCGTCCTTGCCCATGACCAGGGACGTTGCGGCGTTCTTCGCGTCGTCGGCCGACGGCTGCGAGCCGTCGAGGTCCGCCTGGCGCAGGAACTTGCCGTCGGACTCCTTCACCAGGCAAGCCGCCACGCTGTGCTCGCGCAGGAAATCGAGGTCCTGCCAGCCCTGCTCGACGATGTAGTTCATCATGCCCAGCGCCAGAGCGCCGTCGGTACCGGGCTTCACCGGCACCCACTCGTCGCAACGCGCGGCCGTCTGGCTGAACATCGGGTCGATGGCGATGAGCTTCGTGCCGTTGTCGCGCGCCTCCATGAGGAAGTGCATGTTCTGGATCTGGCTGATGGCCGGGTTCGCGCCCCAGATGAGAATGGTCTTGGCGTTCATCATGTCGGCCGGCTCGTTGCCCGTGGAGTAGTAGCCCATGCCCAGCAGGCGGCTCGTCGCGAAGTTCGCGGCCGCGTCAACCGTCTGGTTGAGGTACGCGATGCCCGAGGCGGCCAGGAAGCGGCTGGTCACGCCACCCGTGGACATGCCGTTCACCAGGCCGTAGTTGCCGGAGCCCGTGAACAGGCCCACCGATGCGGGGCCGAACTCCTTCACGTAGCCGTTCCACTTCTCGGCGATCTCGTCGAGAGCCTCGTCCCAGCTGATGCGCTCCCACTCGTCGGCGCCGCGCTCGCCGGAGCGGCGCAGCGGGTACTTCAAGCGTTCGTCGCTGTAGATGCGGTGCGGATGGCTGAGGCCCTTCATGCAGATGCGGTTGTACTGCGGATCGGGCATCTCGCGCATGGACGTGCGCACCACCTGGCCGTCACGCACGTGCACGTTGAGGAAGCAGCCGCCGGCGCAGTTGCCGCGGCAGACGCCGGAGAAGATTTGCGTCTCGGGAGCCTCCTGCTTCGCGTCGGTTTCCTCGAGGTTCTTGGTTTGGGGGCTGCAACCCACCAGCGCGCCCGCTGCCGTCAGCGCCGCCGCACCCTTGATAAAACTCCTGCGGGTGAAACCATGCGTCGAATGATCAGCCATGTGTTCTCCTCTCGTTCACTCCTCCGGCCGTCAAGGCCTCTCCGTTGCTCGCGCCTCGCGGAAGGATGGGAGGGGAGGACCTTCCGCGAAGAGCGAGCTGAAAAGCCCCGTTTCCCCCTGGCTCTTCACTGCATCTCACTGTACGGAACGAACGGGATTATTGCGATAAATCGGATATAAGTTTTGGGTTAAAAAGTTGTTAACCGGATATTAACGATGCAGGTCATCGGCCATTTTGTAGCCGACGCGCTGGACGGTGAGCAGGTACTTGGGCTCGGAGGGGTTCTCCTCGATCTTCTCGCGGATCTTGCGCACGAACACGGTGATGTTGTTCGTGGGCTTGCAGTCGGCGTCGGACTCGCCCCAGATGTACTCCTGGATCTGGCTGCGCGTGAACACCTTGCCGGGATGCGCCGCCAGAAACGCCACGATCTCGAACTCCTTCGTGGTGAGCGCCACCGGCTTGCCCTTCACGCGCACCTCGTACTCGCCGAACCGCACCTCCAAGTCGCCGATGCGGGCCACGCCCTCGCGGTTGCGGCAGCGGGCGAAGTCGATGGTGTCCTTGTGGCGGCGGATGTTCGCCTCGATGCGCAGCAGCAGCTCGGTGGAGTCGAACGGCTTGGTGACGTAGTCGTCGCCGCCAGAGCGGAAGCCGATGCTCTTGTCCACGATGTCGCACTTCGCCGACAGGAAGATCACCGGGATGCGGCGGCCCTGCTCGCGGATACGCGCGCAGAGGTCGAAGCCGTTCGTGCCCGGCAGCATCACGTCGAGCAGCAGCAGGTCGGGATGCTCCTCCGCCAGCACCTCCAGCCCGCGTTCCGCGTCTTTCGCGCCGCAGAACGCGTAGCCGTTCGACACCAGCAGGTGCTCGATGGCTTGCTGCAGGTTGTCTTCGTCGTCGATGAGCATGACCTTATACATCGTCTTCTCCCTCTATCTCGTCCACGATCGAATCCTCCGGAATGGTGATGACGAACGTGCTGCCGGCACCCAGCTCGCTCGACACCGACACGGAGAATCCCTGCATGTCGCCGTACTCTCGCACGAGCGCCAGCCCCAGGCCGCTGCCGTTGTATTTGCGCGTGGACGTGCTGTCCACCTGCACGAACCGCTCGAAGATGCGCGCTTGGTCCTCGGGCGCGATGCCGATGCCGTCGTCCGCCATCGACAGCGTCACCGTCCGCGCGTCGGCGTCGTACGCCACGCGCAGCTCCACCGACCCGCCATCCGGCGTGAACTTGATGGCGTTGCTGGCCAGGTTCTCCAGCATGCGCGTGGTCTTCTCGTAGTCGCCGTTCACCAGGGGCACGTCCGACGTCACCTTCGTGCGGAACGTGACGTCGTACTTGCGCGCGAGCGGCGCCATGGTGGCCTTCACCGATGCCGCCACGTCGCCGAGATCCATCGGCTCGCAGGTGGCCTTCATGCTGCCGGCGTCCGAACGCGCGATGTCCAGCATGTTGTTGATCATGTTGAGCAGGATCTGGCTGTTCTTCTCGATTTCCTCCCACGAACGGCGATCGTGCTCGTTCGCCGGATCGCACGCCTCGCGCGAGATCTGCGCGAACGTGATGATGGACGTGAGCGGCGTGCGCAGCTCGTGGTTCACCATGCTCAGCAGGTCGGACTTGAACTGCGTCTCCTGCGCCAGGTCGGCGTTCAGCTGCTCCAGCTTGTCGCGCTGGCGCTCCAGCAACGCGTTCGCCTCGCGCAGGTCGACGGTGCGCTCCTGCACCTGCGACTCAAGGTGCTCGTACATGCCGCGCAGCTCGGCCGCCATATCGTTGAAGCCGGCGACGAGGTGGCGCACCTCCTTGGCCGCGAAGCGCTGGCTGATCGACGCGCCCAGACGACCCTGCTTCAACTCGCCGAACGCCACGTGCATGCCACCCAGGGGCCGCAGCACGAACACCGTGGTCACCACGTAAATGACCAGGCCGATGAACACGGTGATCATGAAGAAGTACGCCACATCGCGGATGACGTTGTCGCGCATGGCCCCCTGCTGCTGATCGAGGGGTATCACGATGCTGATGGCGCCGCCCACCGAGTCGAGGGTCCAGCCCTCCTTCTCGTGGTCGGTGATGTCGAGCTCGCCCACGGGATCGCCGTGGCATTCGAGGCAGCTGTTGTCCACCTCGAGCGCTTGCAGGTAGCGGAACCGATCCTCGCCCTGATAGTCCGCGACCCCGTAGTACTCGGTCACCGAACGATCGGCGTAGAACGCGCCGAGCGCTTCCGATTCGAACTCGTCGGGGATGTCCTGCTCGCTGCGGGGATTGAAGTTCGTGTAGCGGATGGCGTAATCGCTGCCCGCAGAGAACAGCTTGCCGATGCTCTTGCCCACCACCGAGCAGTGCAAGCCCTTGAACTCGTACGTGCCATCCGAGGTGTAGTTGATGACGTTTTGCTGGTTGTCCATGAACTGCCACACCGCGTCCATTTCGCGCGCGAACGTGCGCGCCTCCTCCAGCATGGCTTGCTCGGTTTGCTTCTGCTGCGAATAGAGGTCGAATGCAACGAACGCGAAAAACGACACGGCGAACACCGCCGTCAACGCGGCCAGGTAAATGGTTTTCAGACTGAAAGCGTGTTTCCCCATGAGCGTCCCCCGCGCTGCGTGTCCGTCGTTATTCGCAGCGTGCAAGCACCGTAGCACAACACCCGGGAGAGCGCAAAATCACCGCTTCTTGCGGGCGGTTCCTTTGCGGGGGGCTTTGCCGCGGTCGGACGCCTTTTCGCCGCGCATGCGGCGCGCCTCTTCGCGGCGGACGCGCAAGTCCTTCGTCTCGCGGCGAAGTGCCTGATAGGACGCGAATCGCTCCTCGCTGATCTCGCCGGATTCAACGGCGGCGCGCACGGCGCACCCCGGCTCGTCCTCGTGGCCGCAGTCGCGGAAGCGGCACCGCTCGGCCACCTCCTCGATATCGGCGAACGCCGCGCCGATGCCGGTGTCGGCCTCCCACAGCCCCAGGCCGCGCACGCCCGGCATGTCCATGATGAAGCCGCCGCCGGGGATGGCCACCATCTCGCGGCTCACCGTGGTGTGCCGGCCTTTGCCGTCGCGGTCGCGCACGGGAGTGGTTTCCTGCAACTCGTGGCCCACCAGCATGTTCACGAGGCTCGACTTCCCCACGCCGCTCTTGCCGATCAGCACGGCCGTCGTGTTCGGCGGCACGAGCGCGCGCACGGCCTCCACGCTGGACGGGTCGTCGGCCGACACGATGATGGTCTGCACGTCGGGGCCCGCCAGCGCGCGCACGCGGTCGCGCACCGCCGCCACCTCGGCATCGCTTTCGGCAAGGTCGGCCTTCGTCAGCACCACGGTCACCGCCGCGCCCGTCTCGTACGCCAGCACCAGCTCGCGCTCGAGGCGGCGCACGTTCACGTCGGACAGCGGCTGCGCCACGAACACGCGGTCGAAGTTCGCAGCCAGCACCTGCGGCAGCGCGCGCTCGGTGGGGTCTTTGCGCACGAAGGCGCGCGAGCGCGGCATGATGCTCTCGATGATGCCCTTGTCGTGCCCCTCGGGCACGGTCACCTCCACGAAGTCGCCGATCACGGCGCGCACTTCCTCGCCCTTCACCAGCGCGGTTGCGTGCTCGCAGCGCACGAACTCCCCTTCGTCGGTGCGCACGAGCGGATACCCGCGATCAAGCTTGACGACCTGGCCTCTACGCAAAAGCCCTCCTTCGTTGTCGCGGGGCGCCGCGCGCCTACCGCTGCCGTTCCCTCAACCAGTAAAACACCCCGAGCGACACGAGGCCGGCGATGACCGCCACGATGCCCGGCACGAACGCGCGGAAGTCGAACGTGTCGGGATGCTGCTCGCCCGGGGCCACCACGGTCACCGCTTCCGCATGCAGGTCGCTCAGACCTTCGTGGTCGGAGCACACCAGGTGGTACGTGCCCCGCACCTGCAGCGTAGTGCCCGTGGCGCCGTATTTGCCGAACGTGTCGATTTTCGCTGCCGACTCGTTGCTCATGTACACCGAGATCGTCGCGGAATCGTTCTGCGCGGAAAGCGTGATCCACTGGTGCCGCCCGGACACGCCCGCGCGGATGCTGTCGCCGATAACCTCGCCCGTCACTTGGACGGTCTGGTTGTCGTAGTACGAATCGGCGGTGCTCAGGTCGATGATGGACGTGTCGTAGATGAACGAGCTGTCGGGCAGCTGCTGGGTGTTCACCGCGTTGTCGCCCTCGGCCGGCTCGTCGGCGTGCGCCGCAACGGGCAGCGCCAGCGCCGCAAGCAGCAGGCACAGCACCGCGGCAAGGCGCGCGAGCGACGTCATGCGATGGCTTTCCGTCCTCATGCGTTCAACACCCGCCTTTTCGGATTGAGCGACACGACGATCTCCACCACGAGGGCGAGCAGCGTGACGAACTCGAGACGGCCGGCCCACATCTGCACGATGTAGAACAGCTCGAGCGTGGGGGACATGCCCGGAGCCGCAAGCCCCGACGACACGCCGCCGTTGCTGGTCATGGACACCGATTCGAAGATGGCCTGCGGCGCTTCGTAGCCGTGCGCGATGCCCACGAGCGTGCCCACCGCGTACGTGGCCACGTACAGCACGAACACGGTCATGGCTTCCTTCACGATTTCGGGCGACAGGATGCGCCGCCCCACGTGGTTGTAGGAAACCACGACGCGCGCGGTGTCGGGCGCGAGCGCCTCCTTGATGGTGGCGATGATCGACTTCATGATGATGCCCATGCGGCTGAATTTCAAACCGCCCGACGTGGACCCGCCGCTGCCGCCGACGGCCATGAGGATGGCCAGGACGAAGAACGCGCCCGACGAAAGCGCCGTGGTCAGCTCGTTGGTGGTGATGTTCTGGAAGCCGGTGGTGGAGAACGCCGAGATCACCATGAACAGCCCGCGCCGCAGCATGGCGGGCAGGCTGGAGAACTCGGGGCTGGCGCTGAGCGATGCCGCCAGCACGCACGTCATCACGGCCAGCCACAGCACCATCGTGCGAATCTCGAGGTCGCGGAAGAACACTTCCACGTGGCCTTTCCACACTTCCGAGTGCAGCACGAAGTTGATGGAGCCCAGCAGCATGAGCAGCATGAGCACGATCTCGAGCGGGAACGAATGGTAGTACATGACGCTTTGGCTCATGGGCGCGAAGCCGCCGGTGGTGAAGCCCGAGATGGCCAGCCACAGCGATTGGAGGAACGCCCGCAGCGGCTCCATGCCGAGGAACAGGCACACCGCCGTCAGGATGACCGTGGCGACGAAGATCATGCCCATGCCGATCTTCGCGATGAACTGCGTGGTCTGCACGACGTTCGGCACCACGTGCTCGCTGCGGCCCTCGGACATGTACAGGCTGGCGCCCGCGCGCTTGCCGAAGAGGCCGAACGACAGCGCCACCACGATGAGGCCGAAACCGCCCAGCAGGTGCATCATGAAGCGCCACATGTTGTCGGCGTTCGACAGGTGGTCGAGGTCGACGATGACGCTGGCGCCCGTGGTGGTCAGTCCCGACACGCCGTCGAACAGGGCGTCGAGATAGCTGAGGTAGTGGCCCGACAGGTACAGCGGGATGGACGCCACGAACGCGAGCACGATCCACGCGAAGCCCGTTACAGCGAGCGCCTGCTGCCGGTTGAGACGACCCGGGTCGATGCGCAGGTAGCGCAGCGCCGAGCCGAGGATGAGCGAGATGCCGATGGTCAGCAGGTAGTGCGTCGCCGGCACCCACTCGCCGCACGCGATGGCCGTGACGAACGGCACCAGCAGCGCCAAGCTGGAGAACAGGATGAGCACGCCGAGGTAATGGCCGATGACCCGAACGTCGTACAGTGTGAACCGTTGCCACATTAACCCAGCACGATCCTCACCAGGATGATCAGCGTCCACAGCAGCAGCAGGAAGCATGCGAGCGACAACAGCACCACGCCGTAGCCCAGCAGCGGCGTTTCGATGATCTGTCGGATGTCCACGTTTCTTTTACGCATGCGGGTATTCTAGTACAAATGACCGCTGCGCGATACGCTGGGCAAAGCAACAGACACAATGACGATGACTTGGGAGCCCCGCGCGCTCGACCGCACACGGGCCGCGCGCAGGCCGTTCGACGCTCCCCCTAATAAAGTTTACACACGTAGCTACCGAAGCACACACGGGCAAGGTATAATCCCAGCATTCTTTTGATCACACGATCAAAAGTACGATGAGGGACGAGAAAGGGAAGATCATGGCTCCTGAAAACGACATCGACTACTCGTTGTCGCGCGTTCCTGATGAAGCGAAACAGCCGTTTTGGCGGATTCTTTTCATCAGGATCGGCGCGATCTGCTGCGTATCCCAGCTCATGCTGGGCGCGGCGCTCGGCTACGGCCTGACGTTCTGGGACGCGTTCCTGGCAACCATGCTCGGCTCGGTGCTGCTGCAGGTGGTCAGCTGGGCGCTCGGCACGGCGGCTGCGCGCGAAGGCCTGTCCACCAGCCTGCTGTCCCGTTGGGCCGGCTTCGGCAAGGTGGGCTCGGCGCTGTTCGGCGGCGTCGTCGCCATTTCCATGGTGGGCTGGTTCGGCGTGCAGAACGCGGTGTTCGGCCAGGGCATGGCCGAGATCGTCCCGTTCACGGACTTCATCGGCACCCAGGAGATCCTGCCGGGGGTCATGCCCGGCATCACGCCCGAGTACATCCTCTGGGCCGTCATCACGGGCCTCGGTATCACGCTGCTCGTGGTGTTCGGCATCAAGGCCATCGCGAACTTCGCCACGGTGTTCGTGCCGCTGTTCGTGATCGTGGTCGTGGTGGCCGCGGCCATCATCCTGCAGGACCACACCATCACCGAGCTCCTGACCACGGCGCCTCCGGGACCGGCGTTGACGCTGGGAGCGGCAACCACCATGGTGGCCGGCGGCTTCATCGCGGGCGCCATCTGCACGCCCGACTACGCGCGCTTCCTGAAGAACGGCACCCAGGTGTTCTGGATGACGCTCATCGGCACGTTCGTGGGCGAGCTGGGCATGAACCTGCTGGCCGTGCTGCTGGCGCACGCCATGGGCACCGAGAACATCGTCGACATCATGATGGGCACCTCGGGCATCATCGGCGTCATCATCGTGGTGGCTTCCACGGTGAAGCTCAACGACATCAACCTGTACTCGTCCAGCCTGGGCCTCGCCACCATGATCAACGCGCTGTTCAACAAGGCGCTCAGCCGCAACGGCCTCGTGTGGGCGCTCGGCATCGTGGGCACGCTGCTGTCCGTCATCGGCATCATCAACTACTTCACGAGCTTCCTCACGCTGCTCGGCGTGGCCATCCCGCCCGTCGCCGGCATCATGGTGGTGGACTACTTCATCCTGAAGCGCAGCCGCGCCACGCTCGACGCGTCCCGCGCCAAGGGCGAGCTGCCCGAGAAGGTGGAGAAGTGCAACCCCATCGCCATCATCTGCTGGATCGCCGGTTTCGCCGTGGGCGAGATCACCAGCATCATGAACATCGGCATCCCGGGCCTCAACTCGCTCATCCTGGCCGGCGTGCTGTACTGGGTCGTGATGAAGGTGTACGCGTCCATGAAGAAGACGGACACCGTCACGTTCTCCGAGACGGATCAGGTGCTGTAAGGAGGTCGCGCCCCGCGCACCCCGCGCAGCTTGGCGCTTCTCCCCGCAGCTCCGCGCACCTCCCCGCAAAGCGAAGCCCCCGCTGTTTCACGTGAAACAGCGGGGGCTTTTCGTTTGAGTTCGGGACAGGCGCCGCCTTTACGGGAGCAGCACCAGATCGTAGAGGTCGGGGCGCCGGTCGCGCAGGTAGGGGCTGCGCTGGCGGTAGCCCACCACCTCGCCCAGGTCGAGCTCCACGTGCAGCACGCCCTCGGCTTCCTCGGCCAGCTCGGCAACCACGTGGCCGCGCGGGTCGCACACCTTCGTGTGGCCCGGCATGACCAGCTGGTCCTCCACGCCGTAGCGGTTGACGGCCGCCACGAACGCCGTGTTCTCCAGCGCGCGGGCGGGCACGTTCACGTCCCACACGTCCATGTCCTCCTCGCACCATGCCGAGGGGCACAGGATGAGATCCGCGCCCTGCAGCGCCAGCATGCGCGCCACCTCGGGGAATCCCATGTCGTAGCAGATCATCACGCCGATGCGCCCGAAGTCGGTGTCGAACACGGGGCAGTCGCAGCCCGAGCGGAAGTAGAAGCGCTCGAGCGCCCACAGGTGCTGCTTGTCGTAGGTGCCCATGAGCTCGCCCTGCCGGTCGATGACCACCGAGCTGTTGAACGGCACGCCCGCTAGGTCGTAGGCAAGCGCGAGGCCGGCCACCACGTAGCAGTTGCCCGCGCGGGCGACGTCCTGCAACGCGCGCACCGTGGGACCGTCGACCGCTTCGGCCAGCTCGGGCACGTGCGGCCCGACAATGTTCAGCTCGTAGCCCGTCGAGAACAGCTCGGGCAGCACCACGAGGTCGGCGCCTTCGGCCGCCGCCTCCGCGATCATGCGGCACGCCTTCTCGGTGTTCGCCGCAGGGTCGCACAGCACGCTCTCGAACTGGATAAGCGCCAGGTGCGCGGGGTGTTTTGCCGCCCCTTGTTTCATTTTGGTCATGAGTTCTCCTTTGCGCTACAAGCCATATCCGTGCATTATCGCACGACGAAGGCGCGACGCGCCTTGCCAGCTGGATCGACGATGGCGGCCGTCGCGCCTACGCCCCTCGATCCGTCTTTGTTGAAATCCTGCTTCTGATGCACATCGCAATGGCAGATGATCCGACGATAAGCGAGAACGCCGCAGCTGCAATGAACCATGCTCTTGCGGTGTCCTCGATTGCCCGCCAATCGCCCTGAGCAGCGCACTCGGATAGTATCCAGATGATCGACACGAGCACTGCGAGAGAGCCTACGAGCGAAAGGCACAGCAGAACCAGTCGCGAAAGCATGCTCTTGCATAGAAACGCACCCGCTATCTGCCCAATGACAGTTACTCCGGCAAGAATCACAATCAATGCAGAAACGGCAACCATCGGCGGCACCCCTATCACAGGAACGGACACCCGGGCACTGCGGTCGGCCGCAGCATCGGGCAGTTCCGGCGGTCGGCAGACCGCCGGAACCGAACTACAGCATCAGATCGCCGACGGCTTTGACGCGGATGCACAGCGCGTCGCCGAGGTAGGCCATCGGGATGTCCTCGACGTCGACCACCTCCACGGTGCTGGGGTCGGCGCCGGCTTCGACAGCCTCGTCGCACGCGCGCTGCTTCGACTCGGCAAGCGCCTGGTCGCGCGGCGTCTCGGCCATCGAGAACACCTTGGCGATCTGGCCGGACACCTGCGCGATGGCCGAGCCCACGGCGTTCGCCACGCCGAAGTTCTGCGGACGCAGCACGTTGTTCGAACCTTCCAGGTGGTCGGGCGCCAGGATGGAGCCGCCGCCCACGAGGATGACCGTCACGTCGCCGGCCGAGGTCTTCATCGCGTCCACGGCATCCTCGATGATGCGCGTGATCTCCTCATAGGCCGCATCCACGAGCGCCGGGTCGAGATCGGCCACGAGCGCGGGGCCGCCCACGCCTTCGGCCAGCCCCTTCGCCACCACGATATCGGTTGCGGTCAGCGTGTCGCCGCCGAAGCAGAGCGCCTTCTTCGTGACGAGGTAGCCCACGCTGTCGGGACCCACCGTCACGCGACCGTCGTCGAGTCGCCGCACGAGCGACCCGCCGCCGAGGCCCACCGACACGAGGTCGGGCATGCGGAAGTTCGTGCGCACGTCGCCGATCTCGACGGCCACCATGCTCTCGCGCGGGAAGCCGTGCGCGAGCACGCCCACGTCGGTGGTGGTGCCGCCGATGTCAACGACCACGGCATCCTTTTCCTGCGTCAGGAACGACGCGCCGCGGATGGAGTTCGTGGGGCCGCAGGCGATGGTGAAGATGGGATAGCGCTTCGCGTAGTCCACGGACATGAGCGTGCCGTCGTTCTGGCCCAGGTACACGGCCACGTCGGTGAGGCCCTCGGACGCGAGTGCCGCCTCGAAGCTGTCGGCCGTCGTGCGTGCCACGTCGTACAGCGCCGCATTCAGGATGGACGCGTTCTCGCGCTCGAGGAAGCCGAGCGACCCGATCTCGGATGACAGCGTGATGGGGAAGCCCTCGCCCAGCTCGTCGCGCAGGATGGCGGCGACGCGCTTCTCGTGCGCGTCGGACACCGGGGAGAACACGCTGGTCACGGCAACGGACTCGAAGCCGTCCTCGCGCACCACGCGCGCCACCTCGCGAATCTCGTCTTCGGAAAGCGGGCTGATCTCGCGGCCGTCGAACTCGTTGCCGCCGTGCACGAGAAAGTCGCGCACGCGCATGGCGTCCTTCAGCTCGTCAGGCCAGTCGGCCATGCAGCTGATGGCCGTCGTGGCCGGCGCGCCCACGCGCAGCGCGGCCACCTTGTTGAGGCGCTTGCGCTCGACGATGGCGTTCGTGCAGTGCGTGGTTCCCAGCATGGCGAACCCGATGTTCTTCGCGGCCTCGGCGCCGATCTGCGTGATGACCTCGTGCATGGCGGCCACGATGCCGCCCATGACGTCCTCGGTGGTGGGGCTCTTCGTCGCGGCGACCAGGTTGAGGTCGCCATCGATGATCACGGCGTCGGTGTTCGTGCCGCCCACGTCGATGCCGAGTCGCCAAATGCGCTTCTGATCTGCCATTACGCCTGCACCTCCTGCTCACTTGTCGCAGCCTTCGCCGCCATGCGCTCCTCAACCGGCACGTAGTCGATGTCGTAGCCGAACGCGCGCGGACCCACCACGGCCAGGCCCTCGGGCGTGCGCCACTGCGGGGCGCACGGCATGCCCACCACCACGACGCGGGCGCCGTACTTGAGGCCCTCCGTGGTCACGGGTGCGCCGGACTCCATGTCCAGCGACATGACGAGGTCGGGCGCGGTGGTCACCGGCTCGCCGTCGCGCAGCGCGATGAGGTTCTCGTTCTGGAACTCGATGACCATCTGACTGCCTTTGTCCTGGTCGAGGCCGTCCACCACGGCCTGGCCGCGCACGAACATGCCGTCGGTCTTGCGCTCGACGTCCACCACCTTGCCGCGGAACAGGCGGAACCCGTTCGTCACGTTCAGCACGGCCTCGATGGGGTCGGCGTGCTGCTCGCGCGCCTCGCGCAGCGTGCGGCCGATCTCCTCGCACAGCGTGGGCGTGTTGGGGATGCAGTAATCCTTGAGCTGCTTGCCCGTGCACGGGTACGACGCGAGGATGGTGTAGCCGCCCATCACCGACGTGGCCTGGCGCGAGATGCGCTCGAGCCACGTGTCGTCGATACCGCGCACCGTCACGGTGTTGCCCTTCTCGTCGGCCAAGACCGCCGGGAGGCCCTGCACGCCGTTGATGCTGAGCGTCACCATTTGCAGCTCGGGGAACGCACGGCCCATGAGATCGCAGTCCACCACGGGAATCTGACGCGTGGCGGCCAGGATGAACGGGATGGTGGAGTTCACGCCGCCCGCTTCCACCGCGTAGATGGCGTACGGCTCCTGGCCCAGCTCTTTCACCAGCTCGTCGTACGTGGCCATGGGCTCGAGGCCGCTGCAGATCTTCTCCACCATGATGGTGGGGGCGCCCATCATCTGCGATACGCACACCATCGCGTCGTCGGGAACCTCGTCAGGCGTGATCAGCTCGACCTCGCCGTACTTCTTGATGGCCTCGATGGCCATGAGCTTGCCGACGTAGGGGTCGCCGCCCCCGCCCGCGCCGAGGACCGTCGCGCCAAGCGCCATATCCTCGATCTCTTTGATGCCGATTTTCCTTCTCATGATGGAATGGAACCTTTCGTCGAAGATGCTACGAACCGCATAGAACCGTATTATCATGGAACCGAACGAGGAAAGCGACACCATAGAGGTAAAAGGAGACACCTTCCCATGATTTTCAAACAGTTGATCGAGCTGTACGATTTGTTGGATTCGCCTGGCGCGAGCGGCGCGGGCGTCGTGGACTACCTGCGCGGCATCGATCCCGCGTGCGACGCCGAAACGTACGTGCTGGAAGGGCCGAAGGGTTCCACCGACATGGTGCGCGTGCGCATTCCCGGCTCGCGCGGGCGCGCGGCGGGCGGCGACGCGCCCACTATCGGGCTGCTGGGCCGCCTGGGCGGCCTGGGCGCGCGGCCCGAGCGCATCGGGTTCGTGTCGGACGGCGACGGCGCGCTCACCGCGCTGGCCTGTGCGGCGAAGCTGCTGTCGATGCACGCGCGCGGCGACGTGCTGCCGGGCGACGTGTTCGTCTCCACGCACGTGTGCCCGCACGCGCCCACCTTCCCCCACGAGCCGGTGGCGTTCATGGGCTCGCCCGTGGCCACGTCGGCCGTGAACCGCGAGGAAGTGAGCGGCGCCCCGCTCGACGCCGTGCTCGTGGTGGACACGACGAAGGGCAACCGCATCATGAACGAGCGCAGCTTCATGATCTCCCCCACGGTGAAGCAGGGCTGCATCCTGCGCGTCAGCGAGGATCTCGTGTCGCTCGTGGAGATCGCCACCGGTCGCCGCGCACGCACGTATCCGCTGTCCATGGCCGACATCACGCCGTACGGCAACGGCCTGTACCACCTGAACTCCATCCTGCAGCCCTGCACGGCCACCGACGCGCCCGTCGTGGGCGTGGCCATCACCACCGAGACGGCCGTACCGGGCTGCGCGACCGGCGCCACCCACCTGACCGACCTGGACGAGGCAGGATCGTTCATGATCGAGACGGCGAAGGCGTTCGGCGAAGGGAGATGCGCGTTCTACGACGAGGACGAATACGCCCGCTTCGTGGAGCGCTACGGAAGCATGGCGCACCTGCAAGGCATGGGCGCGCTGCCCGCGGAAGATCCGGAGGCGTAAAGGATGAACCTCCAGGAACGAGCCCGATCCATCATCGAAACCAACCTCGCGCTTCAACCGGACGAGACGCTGCTCGTCGTCACCGACGACCCCACGCGCGAGGTGGGCGAGCTGTTCTACCGAACCGCCTGCGCCATGGGCCGCCGCGCGCTCATCATGCAGATGCCCGAGGGCTCGGTGGCCGGCGAGGAGCCGCCCGCGCCGGTGGCCGCGGCCATGAAGGCCTCCGACGTCGCGCTGTGCCCTACGGCGAAATCCATCACGCACACGAACGCGCGCATCGAAGCCGCGGCGGCGGGCACGCGCGTGGTCACCATGCCCAGCATCACGATGGACATGCTGCGCGACGGCGCCGCGTGCGCCGACTACGCGCAGGTGGAGCAGCGCACCCGCGCGCTCACCGAGCGCCTCACGCGCGCCTCGCACGCGCGCATCGAGAAGGACGGCCACGTGCTGGAGCTGGCGCTGGCCGGGCGCGACGGCGTGGCCAGCCCCGGCATCTACCGCGAGCCGGGCGCGAGCGGCAACTTCCCCTCGGGCGAGGCGTACATCGCGCCGCTCGAAAGCGAGGCGAACGGAACGGCCGTCATCGACGGCTCCATGGTGGGCATCGGCACGCTGGCCGAGCCGCTCGTCGTTACCATCGAGAACGGACGCCTGACGCACATGGAAGGCGGCGACGCCGAAGGCCCCTACGCCGGGCGCCTCGGCGTGCTGTTCGAGCAACCCGAGAACGGCACCATCGCCGAGCTGGGCATCGGCACGAACGAGGCCGCGAAGCTGTGCGGCATCATCCTCGAGGACGAAAAGCTCTACGGCACCGTCCACATCGCCTTCGGCACGAACACCTCGTTCGGCGGCACCACGAAAGCAGCCTGCCACCTCGACGGCATCATCCTCAACCCCACCCTCTACCTCGACGAGGAATGCATCATCCGAGACGGCGAGTTCGTGTAACCCGCGCGCCCCAACCCGCGATGTTTCACGTGAAACATCGCGATGCTCCGACGCAAAAGCGGCCCGACGATTCGCCGGGCCGCTTTGTTGTACGTTCTTACCCTTTTTGCGCTCGCCGCCGATCGTCAACGAAGTCAAGAAGCTCTTGTCTGCCGGCAACGCCGCATTTCGCATAGATATGCCTGATATGCGTGTTCACCGTGCTCGTGGAGATAAACAGCTCCTGCTGGATGCGAGCGAGCGTACGACCTCGAGCGACGCTGGGAAGGATTTCCGACTCACGCGGCGTCAACCCGAATTCCGCGCTTATCGCGTCGCAAATCTCATCGAGCGAGATTTCGGCGCGCGGCGACGTGGAGCTTGCCGGATCATCGGCCGAAGGCGAGTCAACCTCGGCATCCCGCGAACGGACCGGCTCCACCTTCTTCGATATCAGGAGGAAGTCCGCCTCGGTAAAGAAGAACACGTACGAAACGAGCAACGCGCCCGCAAGCGCAACGCACACTTGCATGACGGACGTGATCGGCACCAGAACAAGAGCGCTTGCGATGCCCAAGAATTCCCCCGCGTACAGCACGCCGAACGTCATGATGCTTTTTCGGAACGCCGACCCGCCCAAAGACCAAGACGAAAAAATCGCCCGCGCTATCAGGCAGCACGAAAAACACTGCATCGCGATGAAAGCGACGGAAACCCCCAGGATGATGTTTTCGCGCCCTGCGGCCACCCATACGCACGACATCAGGATGCACACGAACGAAGTGCGATACAGAAACCGGGCCGCGCTCACGTTCGCCAAACGAAACAGCACGACCACCACCACGCAGATCACCAGCCCCGAAAGCGACAGAATTGCGTCGATCACCGAGCTATCCAGCCCAAACGTATGAGAAGCGCTGTAGTTCCGCATGACGCCGACGGCGAAGCCGAAGAAGAACACGCACACGATATTGCGCAGTTCGAGTTTTCGACCTTGCGCGGTCACCGGCCTCTCCGGTTTTTGCGGTGCCGGTGGAAGGGAAAGCCGTTCAAGCGAAAGCAACGCCGCGCAGGAAACGAGAGGACACGCCACCATCGTGAGCACGAGAACGCCTTCGCCAAAAAGCGAGAGGATCAAACTCAACGCGAACGAAAACGCAAATGCCGCCCCAACCTCGGTAAGCGCACCGGAAACCGTGCCTTTGGAAAACGTATCCAACCAAGAGATGAGCAGCACCGAGGATCCAATTCCCACGCATGCGCCGCTTGCGAACGTCGGAACCATATCGACGATTCCCGGCATCGAAGACACGGCGCCGACGGCTGCCGTAATCGCCGAGGCGATCAAGAGCCCTTTGTTCTTCGCGACGCCCTGAGCGCCTCGAGCCGAGAAAAACACCAGGACCGCAAAGGTGGCTACGACAAAAACAAGCGACGCGACAAGGCTGTTGAACTGAGCTTGCGCGCGATCGTCGGCAGCTGCGAAAGGGAGGCTGCTGAAAAAGAGATCGTTGGAGTACAGCTGGCCGAAAGCCATTCCGCCAATGCGAACAGCACGCCCTGGATTTTCCACGAACCCCCTCGCAATCCCCGAAGACAATACCCTCGGCGATTGTAGCACAGCTTTCGAATCCAAGAGCTACCCCATTTGTGACCAGGTAAAACGTGGAATTCATCATTATTTGCGATGGTTGGGCCGCCTTGCCTGGCGTATGTTCCCCGATGTTGTTCGATTACGCGAGAGAAAGGGAGAGGGAAACTATGGAACACGCGAACGTGTCAAGGCGTACTTTCCTGAAAGGGGCAGGCTTCGTAGGTCTGACGGCGGGCATTCTTGGAGCTTCCGAGCTTGCCGCGCCGTCGCATCAAGTAGCGCTGGCAGCCCAAGCCGACGAAGGTCACAGCCTCAACAAGTATCAAACCATTTTTGGAGAAGGCACGCAGTATATCCCCGTGAAGAAAGCCGCGTGGGACCAACTGGACGGTTACGTCGCCTACGATGATAAGGAGTTCAACGATTCCGACATCTCGCGCACCGACGCGTGCGACTTCCTCATCATCGGCTGCGGAATCGGCGGCATGATGGCTTCGTTGGAAGCCGCCAACGAAGGCGCGAACGTTATCACCATCGAGAAGATGGATCGCGGCCGCAACACATGGGAAAGCGTTGGCGGCTACAACACGAACATGCAGCAGGAAATCAACAACGTGCCCGACCCCGCAGAATACGTGGAAGCCATCATGCGCTCTTCGTATTGGCGCGCACGTTCCGAAGTGGTCTGGAGCTTCGTCGAGCAGTCCGGCGAAGCGACCGATTTCATGAACGACATGCTCATCAAGGCCAACAAGGGCGTCAGCCTCTACAGCACGGTGCAGAAGGAGACGGGCTACGGTTTCGACACCATCCAGGCCGAGCACAAGCTGAAGTTTCCCGACAACGTGAAGTGGGACACCTGGTGGCGAGGCCCCGTGGCGTTCGATTCCCTCGAAACGACCGCCGCAACCTACGACAACCTCGACATTCGATACAACACCGCAGGCGTGCAGCTGGTTCAGGACGAATCGGGCCGGGTATGCGGCGCCATCGCCCAGGACGAAAACGGCTACTACCGGATAGAAGCCGCGAAGGGCGTCCTGCTTGCCACGGGCGGCTACGAAGCAAATCCGCAGATGATGGAGTCGTGGTGCAGGCCCGAGGACTTCAACGGCTGCTGCGTGTACGCACCCAACACGGGCAACACCGGCGACGGCCACATGATGGGCTTGGCTGTCGGCGCGCAGATGGACCCGCTGCCCCACACCCTCATGGTGTTTCGCAGCGGCCTGCCGGGGCGCGTTATGGACGCCTCCATGGTTTCGAGCTGCTTTACGTCCAGCATCTGGGTCGATTTCAAAGGCCGCCGTTTCGTGAACGAAAAGCTTCCGCACAACTTCGTCGCAAACGCCATATCCGAAGCGGGGATCAGCGGCAAGCCGGTATGGTTCGTGTTCGACCAGGCCATCGTGGACGGCGTGAAAGACGACACGGGCAAGCTGACGAGCGACATCGAAGACGGCAAGGCGCGCGGCGAGCTGGTGCAAGCCGACACTATTGAAGAACTCGCCCTGGCCATGGATGCCAACCCCGAAATCCTGCAAGCGACCCTGGAAGATTGGAACGGCTACTTCGACGCCGACGAGCCTGCCGACCTGAAATTCCGTCGTTCCCTGGAGACCGCCGCGCAGAAAATCCAAACCGGCCCGTTCTATGCATGCAAGCACAACAGCAAGGTTCTGGTTAACGTAAGCGGCTTGATCATCAACGAGCACGCCCAGGTCTTGAACAACGAAGAGGAGGTTATCGAAGGCCTCTACGCCACGGGCAACGTTTCGGGCGGCATGTTCTCGATTTCCTACCCACGTCATCTGCCCGCGACCTCTGTCGGTCGAGCGGTCACGTTCGGCTATGTTGCCGCCAAGCACGCGATCAAAGGAGAGTAACCATGAAAAGGAAGGCCTGTATCGTATCCATCGTAGCCGCCCTAACTCTTACCCTAACCGTTGTGGGATGCTCGCCGAACGCAGATTCCACCGCAGGTACGTCTGCAGACTCGGCAACCCACGCTGATGCACGGTTTATCAGCGCCGACGATATCGACAACTCGTACAGCAGCTACCTGGAGCTGCGCAGCAGGCTGGACGAAGCCTCGACGTACACCGAGCAGTACGGAGACTCGAACCCCCACACAAACATCCACGGTGCATCGTTGACCTGCGAAAACTGTCATAACGACGACAAGGGGATGACCCAAAAGGAAGACATGGTCTGCAAAGACTGTCATGCCTGGCCTCGAGAATTGCAGAGCGACATTTCCACTGCAACGGACTAGCTGGCTGAGGCGTTTCACAAGCGAAACAAAACATGCAGCCTGCCAAAGGTACCGGCAGGCTGCATGCGATCATCGTGCGCGGGTGTCTACTTCTCGCCGCTCGTCAGCAAGTCGTCCAACGCTGAGGCGTCGAGCTCCAGGGGCTCTTCCACCGTGCATTCGTAGTTGCCGTCCTGGTCGATGCTGATGAGGACGTGGCTGCGGTCGCGCAGGTTGCCCTCCACCACCTTCTGGGCGATGCGGTCGACGATCTCCTTCTGGATGAGGCGCTTCAGCGGACGCGCGCCGAAGATGGGGTCGTAGCCGTCGATGGACAGGTGCTCCATCGCCGCCGGCGTCACGTCGAGCGTGATGCGGCGGTCGGCCAGGCGGTCGCGCACCTCTTCCAGCTGCAGGTCGACGATGGGCTCGATGTTCGTCATGTTGAGCGCGTTGAACACCACCACGTCGTCGATGCGGTTGATGAACTCGGGGCGGAACGTCGCGCGCAGGGCGCCGTCGATGGCCTGTTTCATGGCCTTCTCGTCGCCGTGCTCGGCGAACTCGCGGATGAACTGCGAGCCCACGTTCGACGTCATGATGATGATGGCGTTCTTGAACGACACCACGCGGCCCTGGCCGTCGGTCAGGCGGCCGTCATCGAGCACCTGCAACAGGATGTTGAACACGTCCTGGTGCGCCTTCTCGATCTCGTCGAGCAGGATCACCGAGTAGGGCTTGCGGCGCACGGCCTCGGTCAGCTGGCCGCCCTCGTCGTAGCCCACGTATCCCGGAGGCGCACCGATCAGGCGCTGCACCGAGAACTTCTCCATGTACTCCGACATGTCGATGCGGATCATGGCCTTCTCGCTGTCGAACAGGTACTCGGCTAGCGCCTTCGCCAGCTCGGTCTTGCCCACGCCGGTGGGGCCCAGGAACAAAAACGAGCCGATGGGGCGGTTCGGGTCCGACAACCCGGCGCGGTTACGGCGGATGGCGCCGGCCACCGAGGACACAGCCTCGTCCTGGCCCACCACGCGCTCGTGCAGCTTCTCCTCCAGGTCGACCAGCTTGGCCATCTCGCCCTGCATCATCTTCTGCACGGGGATGCCCGTCCACGTGGACACGACTTCGGCGATCTCGTCGTCCGACACCTCCTCCTTGAGGATGGCGCCGTCCTGCTGCTTCACGTTGAGCTCTTCCTCGGCCGCATGCAGCTGCTGCTGCAGCGCGGGGATGCGCGCATAGCGGATCTCGGACGCCTTCACGAGGTCGCCCTCGCGGGTGGCGCGTTCCTCTTCAAGCTGCGCGCCCTCGAGATCGCTCTTGAGGTTCTGCACGTGCTCGATGGCGTCTTTCTCGTTCTGCCATTCGGCCTTGCGCTTGTCGAGGTCTTCCTGAGCCGTGGCGATCTCGCGGCGCAGCGCCTCCAGACGCTCCTGCGACGCCTGGTCGCTCTCCTTCATGAGCGCCTGCTCCTCGATTTGCATCTGGGTGAGCTTGCGCTCGGCAGCGTCCACTTCCTCGGGCATCGAGTCGATCTCGATGCGCAGGCGGCTAGCGGCCTCGTCCATGAGGTCGATGGCCTTGTCGGGCAGGAAGCGGTCGGAGATGTAGCGGTTCGACAGCTCGGCCGCCGCCACGATGGCCGCGTCGGTGATGCGCACGCCGTGGTGGATCTCGTACTTCTCCTTCAAACCGCGCAGGATGGCGATGGTGTCCTCCACCGTAGGCTCGGTGACCAGCACGGGCTGGAAGCGGCGCTCGAGCGCGGCGTCCTTCTCGATGTACTTGCGGTACTCGTCAAGCGTCGTGGCGCCGATGGCATGCAGCTCGCCACGCGCAAGGGCGGGCTTCAGCATGTTGCCCGCGTCCATGGAGCTGTCGCCCGTGGAACCGGCGCCCACGATGGTGTGCAGCTCGTCGATGAACAGGATGATGCGTCCCTCGCTCTGCTTCACCTCGCGCAACACGGCCTTCAAGCGGTCCTCGAACTCGCCGCGGTACTTCGCACCGGCCACCATCGCGCCCAGGTCGAGCGCCACGAGGTCGCGATCCTTCAGCGACGAGGGCACGTCGCCGGCCACGATGCGCTGGGCCAAGCCCTCGACGATGGCCGTTTTGCCGGTGCCCGGCTCGCCGATGAGCACGGGGTTGTTCTTCGTGCGGCGCGACAGCACCTGGATGGTGCGGCGGATTTCCTCGGCGCGGCCGATGACCGGGTCGAGCTTGCCTTCGCGCGCCTTCTGCGTGAGGTTCTGGCCGTACTGCTCGAGAGCCTCGAACTGCACCTTGTTCTGCTGGTCGGTGACGCGCGTGTCGCCGCGCAGCTCTTCGTAGGCGGCTTCGATGCTCTTGCGCGTGACGCCCGCGGTGGTGAGAATCTTGCCCGCGGCGCCCTTCTCTTCGGACAGCGCGATCAGCAGATGCTCGCTCGTGGCGTAGCTGTCGCCCAGCTTCTCGGCCACCTTCACGGCGGCGTCGATGAGGTTCATCAGCGCCGGTCCGGGAACGCCGCTCATCATGCCGGGGTTGCCGCTGACCTTCGGCATGCGCTGGATCTCAGCGTCGACGTTGGCCTGCAGCTGGAACGGCTCGGCGCCGATGCGCTTGATGATGGCCGACAGGTTGTTCTCTTTCGATTCCAGCAGAGCCTTCAGCATATGAATAGGCTCGGCCTGGGATGACTCGTTCTCGGAAGCGATGACGATCGTCTGCTGCAGCGCTTCCTGAGCGGTCAGGGCTAGCTTGTTCAGGTTACCCATGTTCATTGCAACGTTCCTCCTTCGCTTAGGGCAGCTGCCGCAAAGCAGTCGGTAAGTCGGATACGCGCACGAGGGCGTTCACGCTTTCGCGCGTTTCCAGCTCGTGCACGCGATCGGCCAGACGGCGCACGCGCTTGTGCAGGTCGTCCAGCTCGTTGTCGCGTTCCTCCAGGCGACCCTGGAGATCGAGGATGCGGATGACGCCCGCCAGGTTGATGCCCTCGCTCGTCAGCTCGTTGATCAGCTCGAGCCGCTCGATATCGGCCGGCGAGTACATGCGGGTGTTGCCGCTCGTGCGTTGGGGCGAGACGAGCCCCTTCTGTTCGTACGCGCGCAGCGTTTGCGGGTGAACGCCCGCCAGCTGCGCGGCCACGCTGATCATGTACAGCGGGCGGTTGCGGTCGGTACGGTCGCTCATCACCAGCTCCTCACGTCGTCAGTCGTGGCGGCCAGGTAGTCTTCCATGGCCTTCTTCTGTCCTTCGTTCATGTCCTTGGGCACGACCACCTTCACGGTGATCTTCAAATCGCCCGAACCGTCGCCCTTCACCTTCGGGGCGCCCTTGCCCTTCACCGACAGCACGGTGTCGTCCTGGGTGCCCTTCGGCACGCGCACGCGCACCTTCGTGCCGTCCGGCGCGGGAACCACCACGCTCGCGCCCAGCGCGGCCTCGGCCACGCTCACGGGCACGTCCATCAGCACGTCGGCGCCCTTGCGGGTGTAGAACGAATGCGGGTCGATCTTCGTGGTGATCAGCAGGTCGCCCGCTGCACCGCCGTTCTCGCCCGGGCCGCCCTTGCCCTTGAAGCGCAGACGGCCGCCGTCCACGGCACCGGCCGGGATCTTCACCGTGAGCGTCTCGGACTCGCCGCGGCCGGGAACGCGCACGGTCACGCGCTTCTCGGCGCCCTTGAATGCCTCATCGAACGTCACGTTGAGGGTGACGTTCATGTCCTGGCCCTTGCGCGGACGCGGTTGGCGACCGCCTCCGAAGCCCGACATGTCGTTGAAATCCCAGTCCGTTCCGAACGCACCTTCGCCGTGACGGATACTTTCCAGGATATCAGCCCAGCTGCCGAAGCCGCCTCCGCCTGCACCGCCGAAGATGTCCTCGACGTTGACGGAACCGCCGCCGCCCCAGCCCTGGGGGATCTGATGCTCGTTCGCCGTACCGTATTGATCGTACAGCTTGCGCTTCTTTTCGTCCGACAGCACCTCGTACGCTTCGTTGAGTTCCTTGAACTTCGCCTCGTCGCCACCGGCGTCGGGGTGATGCGTGCGCGCGAGTTTGCGAAAGGCCTTCTTGATCTCGTCGGCCGTCGCCGTGCGTGGAACGCCTAGCGTCTTGT
Source organism: Eggerthella hominis (assembly GCF_014287365.1). Lineage (NCBI taxonomy): Bacteria > Bacillati > Actinomycetota > Coriobacteriia > Eggerthellales > Eggerthellaceae > Eggerthella > Eggerthella hominis. Next base: position 229,140 of record NZ_JACOOA010000004.1, on the reverse strand, counting down.
AGTAGTCAGGAGTCGCCGCCATGAACGCTCCACCTCCTTTATCAACCTGACGGCTTCCGGTGGCGGCCAGCTTGGCTTTCAGAACCTGCCTCCGTTCGCACACGGCCCCGACCGCTCGGTCGGGAAAAGTGTTTGTGAACAATTCACTGGATTGTTCACTAGCTCACGAACGCAGAACCTTCAAGTCAATCTGACTCACCACCGAAAGCCTGTTGTTTCCATTGTTGAATTCAACCGGCTTCCGTAAACCAAAAGCGGGCCGCCGTGTGGCCTTGCCCGCTCATGGTCATTTACTTTTGCTTTTCCGCGTCTTCCTGCGGTTTCTCCCGTTTGGGGCCGCCGGAAGTGACGGTTACCATTGCAGGCCTGAGAACTTTCGTTCCCATCTTGTAACCTCGTTGGTATACCTCGGACACCGTCTCGTCGGGCACGCTGGCATCGTCCACCGTGGCCACCGCTTGCGCCTCCAGCGCGTCGAATGCTTCGCCGGCCGGGTCGATCACCTCGACGCCGTCCTTCTTCAGCACGTCGACGAGCTTCGCGTGCACGGCCTTCACGCCGTCGAACAAGCCGCCTTCACCGTTCTTCGTGGCGTAGTCGATGGTGCGCTCGAAGTCGTCGATGACGGGCAGCAGGCTGGTGACCAGCTTCTCCGTCGCGCGGCTCTTCTCGACCTCGCGCTGCTCCGTCGTGCGACGGCGGTACGTGTCCCACTCGGCGTGCAGGCGCATGAACTTGTCCTGCCAATCCTGGGCTTCGGCCTTCGCCTGGGCCACCTGCTCGTCGGCCGAAGGGCCGGCGTCTTCGACGATCTCGGCCTCAACCGCTTCGGCTTCAACCGGCTCGTCTTGGGCTGCGGGCGCCTCGTCGGCGGGCCGCTCCTGCGGCTGAGCTTCCTCAGCCGCAGGTCGGGTATCTTCGATGGGAACGCTCTTGCCTGCGCCTTGAGCCGCGCGCTCGGGCGTGGGCTGGTTGGGCTGGGCCATAGCGATTACTTCCCTTCCTTATTGTCGTCGTCCTCGACGACCTCGTAGTCGGCCTCGATGGTGTCATCGGCCGGGGTGGACTCGGCGGCGGCAGCCTGCGAGGCGGCGTCCGCGCCCTGCGTGGAGTACACGACCTCGGCCAGCTTGTAGCCCGCCTGCTGCATCTTCTCGGTCGCGGCCTTGATGGCGTCCATGTCGGAGCCCTCGAGCGCCGACTTCGCCTCGGCGATAGCCTCCTCGGCGGCGGACTTCACGTCGGCCGGAGCCTTGTCGCCCACTTCCTGCAGCGTCTGCTCGGTAGCGTTCACCAGGGCGTCGGCGTTGTTGCGAACCTCGATCTCTTCCTTGCGCTTGGCGTCTTCCTCGGCATGGGCCTCGGCGTCCTTCACCATGCGCTCAACCTCGTCGTCGTTCAGCGCGGTGGAGCCGGAGATGGTGATCTGCTGCTGCTTGCCGGTGCCCAGATCCTTCGCCGACACGTTCACGATGCCGTTGGCGTCGATGTCGAACGTGACCTCGATTTGCGGCACGCCGCGGCGCGCGGCCGGGATGCCGGTCAGCTGGAACTTGCCCAGCGTCTTGTTGTCGGAGGCCATCTGGCGCTCGCCCTGCAGGACGTGCACCTCGACCGACGTCTGGTTGTCGGACGCGGTGGAGTAGATCTCGGTCTTGCGGGTCGGGATGGTGGTGTTGCGGTCGATCATCTTCGTCATGACGCCGCCCATGGTCTCGACGCCCAGCGACAGCGGGGTCACGTCGAGCAGCAGGATGCCCTCGACGTCGCCGGCCAGCACGCCGCCCTGAACGGCAGCACCCATAGCAACGACCTCGTCCGGGTTCACGGACATGTTCGGCTCTTTGCCGGTGAGCTTCTTCACGATGTCCTGCACGGCGGGCATACGGGTGGAGCCGCCCACGAGGATGACCTCGTCAAGGTCGCCGGACTTGAGGCCCGCGTCCTTGAGCGCCTGCTCGACGGGCTTCTTCACGCGATCCAGCAAGTCCTTCGTGATGCGCTCGAACTCGGCGCGCGTCAGCGTGTAGTCGAGGTGCTTCGGGCCGGAAGCGTCGGCCGTGATGAACGGCAGGTTGATGTTGGCCTGCGTGGTGGAGGACAGTTCCATCTTCGCCTTCTCGGCAGCTTCCTTCAGACGCTGCAGGGCCATCTTGTCCTGACGCAGGTCGATGCCGTTCTCAGCCTTGAACTTGTCGGCCATCCAGTCGATGATGCGCTGGTCCCAGTCGTCGCCGCCCAGGTGGTTGTCGCCGGCGGTGGACGCAACCTCGAACACGCCGTCGCCCAGCTCCAGGATGGACACGTCGAACGTGCCGCCGCCCAGGTCGAAGACGAGGATCTTCTCGTCCTTGTTCGTCTTGTCGAGGCCGTAGGCCAGCGCGGCGGCCGTCGGCTCGTTGATGATGCGGAGCACTTCGAGGCCCGCGATCTTGCCGGCGTCCTTCGTGGCCTGGCGCTGCGCGTCGTTGAAGTACGCGGGCACCGTGATGACGGCCTGCGTGACCGGCGCGCCCAGCTGCTTCTCGGCGTCGTTCTTGAGCTTCTGGAGCACCATAGCGGAGATTTCCTCCGGGGTGTAGTCCTTGCCGTCGATGTCGACGACCGCGCGGCCGTCCTTGCCCTTCTGCAGCTTGTAGCTGACCGTCTTCTGCTCTTCCGGCGTCTCGTTGAACGAGCGGCCGATGAAGCGCTTGACGGACGAAACGGTGTTCTCAGGGTTCGTGACAGCCTGGTTCTTCGCAGCCTTGCCGACGACGCGCTCGCCGTCCTTGCGGAAGCCCTCGACCGACGGGGTGGTGCGGTCGCCCTCGGCGTTCACGAGGATTTCGGGCTCGGAGCCCTCCATGACGGCCATGGCGGAGTTCGTCGTGCCCAAGTCGATACCAAGAATCTTGCTCATTATCCTGCTTCCTCTCTGTTGGAGTTGTTACCTAAGTAAGTCGTTAGCAGTCGTTTTCTGTCTATGCGTCAAAGCACGCCCGCAGGCGCACTTTGTCGATGGAGGGCGCGGCCGCGGATGCGTTCCGCATGCTCAAGCTCTCTTCGATGTATTGGACTATATAATCTAAGTCTGTTGGTGTCAAGTTAGTTACCAATTTGTCATGTAAGTTTTGTTAACGCCCTAAACTATAGCGATCTGCCGCGATGCGCGCCGCTCTCGCATCGCACCGTTACGCTGCATCCATGCACTTGTTGCCCGAACGCAAAGAACCCCCGCCTCCTGGGGAGGCGGGGGTTCTTGATGCGCTTGTTGAAAGCGGGTGAAGCCGGAGGCTAGTCCTCGATGACCTCGGGGATCGCGCCCATGGGGCACTCCTCGACGCAGTCGCCGCACGCGATGCACGCATCTTCGTTCACGACCTCGGCGACGCCGCCGACAACCTCGAGCACTTCCTGCGGGCAGGCATCGACGCAGATGCCGCAACCGATGCACTCATCGGCCTCGATAACCGGGTGAGACATAGTTAACTCCTTCTCGTCTAAAGCATTCCGACGGGATGCGTCGGGTCACTTCCCCAAAAACTTTATGCCCGCAAGATACCATTGTTGTCCGCAAATGCAAGAAGAAACGCCGAATTTCTCAGGGTGCGGCGGCAAATTCTCTATCGAAAGCGCGCCCGTTTCGGGGCTCGACAGGTGCCTTCGCGCGCCTTTTCGCAGGTTAGCGCTCGCTTCTTGCCTTTCCCCGGGTCGTATGGAGAACTTTTAACAAATGCGCGGCAATTGCTCGCCGACGAGCATGTCGAGGATGCGCGTACCGCCGAACGCCGTACGCAGGAACACCTTGGAGCCGCGTTCGGGCTGCATGGCCGACACCTCGCCGATGACGGCCGCGTCGGCGCCGTAGCGGTTCGCGCGCATGGCGGCGAGCGCCGCGTCGGCCTCGTCGGCCGCCACCACGCACACCATCTTGCCTTCGTTCGCCACCTGCAGCACGTCGTAGCCCAGCATGTCGCACGCACCCTGCACGGCAGGCTTCACGGGGATGGCGTCCTCGTCCACGGTGATGTCGGTGCTCGACTGGGCCGCCAGCTCGTTGAGCGTGGACGCCAGGCCGCCGCGCGTGGGGTCGCGGAAGCAGCGCGTACTCGGCGCCGCTTCCAGCACCTCGGCGATAAGGTGGTTGAGGGGCGCGGCGTCGCTTTCCAGGTCGGCCGAGAAGCTCAAGGATTCGCGGCAGCTCATGATGGTGATACCATGATCGCCCAGCGTGCCGGTGACCAGCACCTTGTCACCTGGCCGGCACTGCGCGCCGCCCAAGTTGACGCCCTCGGGGATGGTGCCCACGCCGCTCGTGTTGATGTACACGCCGTCGCCGTGGCCGCGGTTCACCACCTTCGTGTCGCCGGTAACCAGGCGCACGCCGGCCTCCTGCGCACACTCGGCCATGGAGGCGCAGATGCGCTTGAGGTCCTCGATGGGGAAGCCCTCCTCCAGCACGAAGCCGCAGCTGAGGTAGCGCGGGGTGGCGCCGCTCGTGGCCACGTCGTTCACCGTGCCGCAGATGGCGAGGCGACCGATGTCGCCGCCGGGGAAGAAGTGGGGCGTCACCACGAAGCTGTCGGTCGAGAACGCCAGCCGCTCGCCCGGGGCGGGGGCGGGCAACACCGCCGCATCGTCGCCGCGCAGCAGCTCGTCGCCGGCGTAGGCGGCGAAGAACACGTCGTCGATGATGCGCTTCATCATCGTGCCGCCGCTGCCGTGTCCTAGCATGACCGTGGTATCCATACTACTCCCTGCCCTCCGATGAGTTGATGCGAACGAATGTTTCACGTGAAACATTCGCGCGAACACGAGCGCCGACCCTTTGCGGGCCGGCGAAACCTTCTACTTATATATACTGTCCCGTCGTGGTGACCACGAGGCGACCGTTCTTCACGCCCTTCGTGCCCAGGATGAGGTTCGCGATGTCCTGCACGAGGCCCGTCTCGCCGCGCAGCACGATGACCTCGAGGCAGTGGTGAGCATCGAGGTGCACGTGCATCGACGAGACGATGGACTCGAAGTAGTCGTGCTGAATGGCGTGCAGCTTCTCCTGCAGATCGCTGGCATGGTGGTCGAACACGATGGTGAGCGTGCCCACCACTTCGACGCCCGGCGTGGCGCACTCGTCCTCGACGAGCGCATCGCGCACGAGGTCGCGCACCACTTCGCTGCGGTTCTTCGCCAGGCCGCGGCGCGCGACGAGCTGGTCGAAGCGGACAAGCAGGTCCTCGGGCATGGCGACCGAGAAGCGCATGAGATCGTTGCGCATAGACCGCTCGCGCCTACACGAGGTTGACGGTGACGTTCGCCGACGCTTCGGCGTCGTCCTCGAGGGCGTCCTTGGCCTCGTCGAGCAGGGCGCGCACGTCATCGAGCATGGCCTGCGCGGCATGCATCTTCTCGGAAACGGTGGCGAAGCCGGCATCGCCCGCCATATGCCCCAGGTTGTGAGCCCAGCGGCGCTCCAGCTTGATATGGTCGTCGATCTGCTCGATCATCTGCTCGAATTGACCCGTGTTGATCCCGTTCGTGCACATACGCGCTCTCCAATCGTGATGCCGCCGCGACGCGCATGCCGCAACGGGCGTTTCTTGCTATTATTACGGTTATACGGCGAACGCACCTCGACCGCAAGGGATCGTGTGAAAAAATCTGCGAATGGTAACATGTACGAAGTCGCTCTCGACGAAGCATGGGAGCTGTTCGGCGAGCACCTCGACGGCGCGCGCTCGGCCCTCGTGTGCGTGACGAGCGCGCAGACTTTGAGCGAGCGCAGCCGCGCGGCACTCGATAGCGCGATGGCCTCGCTGGGCTACGGAAGCGGTGCGTGCACGTTCGCTACCGTGGAAGGGCTGGACGACCAGGCGCTGTTCCTGTTGATCGAAGGGCTCGACCCCCTGTGCCTGATCGCCGCCGACCAAGCGGCGGCCCAGGCGCTCGGGCGTGCGTTCCGCTGCGACGTCGCCCTGGGAAAGCCCGGCCGCGCGTTCGGGCGCTGCGTGGTGGCGTTCCGCGATTTCGACGCGATGCTCGACGACGGCCAGGACAAGCAGGTGGCCTGGGCGCTGCTGAAGAAGCTGCCGCGCTTCGGCGAATAGAGGACGCCCCAGAACCGCAGCGCGATCCCAGGGCGTCCCCCATACAGATGTTTCACGTGAAACAATCGTGCGGCGGCGGCGCGGGGGTGTAGCGCGTCGGCGCGGGGCGGCGGCTCTATGCGGTGACCACTTCTTCGGCGGCCTTCAGCAGGTCGTGGACCTCGTCCATCGTCTCGGCCTCGGCGTAGATGCGCACGAGCGGCTCGGTGCCGGAGGGGCGCATCATGACCCACGCGTCGCCTTCGAGGTAGAACTTCACGCCGTCGCGACGATCCACGTCCACCACCTTCTTGCCGCAAATCTCGGCGGGCGCGTAGCCCGGCACGATGTTCGCGCGGAAGTTCGCCATCTGCTCGTCGGTGATTTTCTGGCCCTGGCGCTCGAACTCCAGCTTGCCCACCTTCTCGAACATATCGTCCACCAGCTGGCCCAGGCTCATGCCGCGCTGCGCCATCGTCTCGCACAGCAACAGCGCCATCAGCAGGCCGTCGCGCTCCATGACGTGGCTGGGGATGCCGATGCCGCCGGACTCCTCGCCGCCCAGCATGACGTCGCCCTTCTCCATCTCGGCGTAGATCCACTTGAAGCCCACCGGCGTGCTGGTCAGCTCGAGGCCCAGGCGCTTGCACTGGCGCGCGAGCATGGCCGACGCGGTGATGGTGGACACGACGCGGCCGGTGAGGCCCTTGTCCTCGGCGAGGTGCGAGGTGAGCAGCGTGATGATGCGGTGCGGGTTCACGAAGTTGCCGTGCTCGTCCACCGCGCCGATACGGTCGGCGTCGCCGTCGTTGATGAAGCCCGCGTCATAGCCCAGCTCGGGCACCTTCGCGATGCAGCGGTCAACCCAGGGCGGAATGGGCTCGGGATGCAGGCCGTCGAACATCGGGTCGGCGGCGTTGTTGATCTCGCACACGTCCACGCCCAAGTCGCGCAGCAACGTGGCCAGGTAGATGCGGCCCGCGCCGTACAGCGGGTCCACCACCACGCGCAGGTGCGCATTGCGGATGGCCTCGGCGTCCACGCGCTCCGTCAAGGTGGCGAGGTACGGGGTCATGAGGTCGACCGTCTCGCACGTGCCGCGCGCTTCGGTGGGGGCGTCGGCGAAGGCGGCCTCCACGCGATCGGTGAACTCCTTGCCCGCCGCGCCGCCGTCGGACATGCGCAGCTTCACGCCCAGGTACTCGGCCGGGTTGTGGCTGCTGGTCAACATGATGCCACCCACCGCGTCGGCGTCCTGGGCGACCGACCAGCACAGCGTGGGCGTGGGGCAGTAGTCCTGCGTGAGCTTGACGGCGAAGCCCTGCGCCGCGGCGACCTCCGCCGCCAGCTGCGCGTAGGCGTGCGCGTCCTGACGGCAGTCGTGCCCCACGATGAGAGTGCCGGGCGCGTCCGCCGTGCGACCGGCCGCGAGGGCGTCTTCCTTGAACACGCGCGCCGCCGCGTCGATGACGCGCACGAGGTTGTCGTTGGTGAAATCCTCGCCGATGATGGCTCGCCAGCCATCGGTTCCGAAGTGTATTTCTGCCACGGAGCTTCCTTTCTCAAAGCCTGATGCTCACCAGTATAGTCAATCGGGCGGGCAAGGCGCAGGTTCGTCGCAAAATAGACAGGGGAACAAATGTTTCACGTGAAACATCGCGGGCCGCGGGCCGCGCGGCGGCGATGCACCTCGCATGCCCCTAAACGCAGCACAGGCCGCGGGGGAGGCGGCCTGTGCTTGGACGAGTGAAACGAGGAGAACCGTTGGAGTCGGTATTTCCACGAGGCATACTTTACGACGTTTATTATACTTTGTCAAGAATAATATATGCGTTGCGGGATAATCCCGATGCAAGGAACGCTCGACGCAACCTCAAGATGGCATATGCGAGGAATACGGCCGTGTACATCGCGATGCTTATCTGCGCTTGGACACCGCCCGCAACGGCAGCCGGGGCCAGCATGAGCACCATATGCACGTACACCAAAGCGAAAAACACATAGGCCGAACGCTGCACCATCTTCCACGTCGTTGTTCGCATGCGCTTCTTCACCACGCCGAACGAAGTGATGCCAAGCACCAGCAGCAGGGCGAACAGGGCAACCGCAACCCAAAAAGCAATCGCCATGCTCAAGCTCATCGTCCCCGAAAAAGCGCGTTGCGCATACGGCACCGCATATGAGCACATATGCCCGATGCAGAGTATCCAAGCGATAATGGAAAGTTCGGCGCGTATCGGCCGCAGCCACGAACCCACCTTCGATTCTTTCGGAAACACGCCGATGAACATGACGATGACGAAAAGCGCCAAGGCCACCATACAGCGCTGGACAAGCAGGATGACCGGGCGCCACCACGCGCCGAGCAATCCGCTCGACCCCGCAAACAACAGCACGACCGTCGCACACGCCAGAACATAGAACACAATCGGCACCCGCATCATCGCGTTGCGAAGCAAGCACACCGCAACGACCGAGCATGCCAGCACAACGAGAAACTCCATGACCCCCTCCTACCGTTTCAGCTGAAGAAGCACCTGAGCCGCGCTCGCGAAGAACGGCTCGCTCGATTCTTGAACAACCGAGGTCGCGAACGCCTGGGAAAAAGCAGCCACATGGTCATCGAAGAACAGCTCGTAGTCCTCGTTGCGGACGTCGGCGTGCGAAGGCGGCTGCACAGCGTCGGCTTTGACGAGACAGAGGTAGTACAGGAACTCCAGCAGCGAGGCGATGTGGTCGAGCGGCTCGTTGGTCCCCTCGGGCTGGCCGATGCCGCATCGGCGCATGAACCGCTCGATGGACATCGATTCCGCGTTGATCATCAGCAACGCCGGCTTATCGTTCGCAAGCGCGTCCCACGCTCCTGCATAGGGGGTGACCAACGGCTCGCTCCCGCCGATGAACAGCCTGGTGTGTTCCTTCCTCAGACAATGAAGCACTTCTTCCTCATCACGACCGGAGTACGCCTTCAAATCCGATGCCTGCGCTTCAAGGAAGGGCTTCTCCATGCCATTCAGCGAGCCTATTTCCACAAGCGCGTCCGCGTATTCCCCCGTCGCGAGCGCTGCAACCGTTTCCTCGGACACGAAAGCGAAGGACGCTGCCAACAATTCGTAGAGCGCGGCCTTGTTCATCCATTGTTCGATATCGGGCATCTTTGCCTCTTTTCATCTGGCCACCAAAGCAGAGTGGCGCCTTCTGTCCGAAAGCGCCACTCCAGGGAGGGATGCCGCTGCGCGACAGCGCACGGCTCTCGAGTGCTTACGCTTTCAACAGGTAGACGTTCGGACCGGTTCCGTAGTCGGTGAGGAGCTGTTCGTACTCATGCTCTTGCAGGAGCTTGGAAACATCGGATTCCGGATCGTCCAGGTCGCCCCAGAAGCGGGCGTGGGCGCGGCAGATGTCCACACAGGCAGGGCGTTCGCCGCGGTCGACGCGGTGCGCGCAGAACGTGCACTTCTCCACAACGTTCCCCTTGTGAACCGGAGCGTCCACATCGCCGACCGGGAATTCCAAGAACCAGGAAGGATCCCCGTCGATGTAGGTTCGCACGCCTTCGTACGGACAGGCCGTGATGCACGACTTGCATCCGATGCACGCCTCGTAGTCGACGGTCACGATACCGTCCTCACGCTTCACCGAGGCGCCCGTCGGGCACACCTCGACGCACGCCGGCTCGTCGCAATGCTGGCACGCGTAGGTGAAGAAATGCATGGACAGCTCACCCGGTTCAGTGCCCGCGGGTGTGTTCTCCGAATCGCCGCCAACCGTCTTCGCCCTGTTCCACCAGACATCGTCAGGCAGGTTGTTTTCCACTTTGCACGCCATCGCGCAGCTGTTGCAGCCGAAGCAGCGACGCTGGTCGATCACCATTCCATACTTCGTCATGCTGAAGCACCCCCTTACATCTTCTCGACCTGGCACAGCCAGTCGTTGTAGTTGTTGTTGCAGGCGATAGGCTCGATCGCAAGACCCACCAAATCTTGCGGGTCTCCTTCGATGTACTGCGCGTGGTCATAACCATGCGGGGCGATGATAGTATCTTCGCGAACACCCGTGGAAAGGATCGCCTTGCACACCACATAACCGTGGTCGTTGTAAATCCTTACCGTATCGCCGGTTTGAATGCCGCGCTCCGCCGCCGCATTGGGATGGATGTGCACGAACGGCTCGCCGCGTAGCTCATCGAGCCAGGGAATGTTGCCCATGAACGTTTGTCCCACATAAGAGCTGTGATAGTGCCCGATGCCATGCAGCGGGTATTTCTCGCGCAATGGGTTGTCCTTGTAGGATTCAGATGCGTGCTCGTAGCCCGGCATTCTTTGATCGAGCTCGAACGTTTGGCCGTAATCGCAGTTAGGGACAATATCCTCCACGTAGAAAATCGTGCGCCCCGTAGGATTCGTCTCAGGAGTGACGATCTCGCCATACTTATACTCGCCGTAGATGGTTCCCTGCTCTTTCCAGGCGTCGTAGCCGAGCCCAGCTTCAAGATTCTCGGGGGTGTCGAGCAGGTCGCGCAGGTACTCTTCCTGGCTCTTCTTATACAGGTCATCGTAACCCAGTGCTTCGGCCAAAGCCTTGAGCATGTCGAATTGACTCTTGCACTCGCCCAAAGGCTCTACGGCTTTCTGCATCGCGATTCCGCTGAGGTCGAGATCCTCGTCCTCCCATGAAAGGGAGATCGGGAGCACGATGTCAGCGTACCTTGCCGTGTAGGTCATATACGGATCGGCCACCACGATGAAATCGATCTTCTCAAAAGCCTGCTTCATGTATGTGGGGCCCATTTCGCTACCCAGCAGATTCTGATGGCTGTTGAAGAAGCACTTGATCGGGAAATCCTCGCCTTTCCATTTTCCCGTTTCCATAATCTGGGGCAAGAATTCTGTCGTGAAGGCGAAGTTGTACTGAGGATTCTCAACCGACATCGCGGCATAGTTGACCGCCGCCGGCGTCTTCATGTAGGTGCTGCCTTCGAGAAGCATACCGAGCTGGCCATAACCGCCGCCCTTGACGCCCGAGTCGCCTGTGAGCGCAACCAGAAGGCTGATGCCGAAATAGTTCAGGTGCGAGTTGGTCATATGCGCGAAGCCGTTGAACGTGAGAATCTTGCTGGGACGATTTTCCGCATAGATCCGGCTCACCTCGTTAACCAGATCGATCGGTATTCCGCATTCCTCAGCCGCGAATTCAGCCGTGTAGGGTTTAATGTGATCGCGAACCATGTTGAACACGGTTTGCACCTTAATGCCGCCAGCATCGAACTCGCCTTCGTAGGCTGGGTTCTGAATAGTGCGATACGAGCCAAACGTGCCAGCGGCCTCATCGTAGACGACTTGGGTATCGGTTGCCTCCGTTTTGCCTGTCGCAGCATTCGTCACATCAACAGGATCCATCCCTAGATCGGAAAGTCGCAGATACGAACCATCCTCTTTTACAAGGAACGGGGCGACCGAGCCGTTGCGCAGGTAATCCTCGTCGTACAGGTTGTTGTCAATAAGATAGTTCGCCATGGCCAGTATAAGAGCGGCGTCGGTACCAGGGCGAACGGGCACATGCACATCGGAAGCCGCCGCTGTCTTGCTGAGCATCGGATCGATGGCAACCAGTTTCGCGCCGCCCTCATGCGCTTGACAGATATACGGCCATGCACGCGTACCGCTTTCCGCAGGATTGGTACCGAAGAAAAAGAGCGCCTTCGAGTTCACCATATCCTCGATGGAGTTCGACGGCTGAACGCAGACCGTTTGGGCCATCCACATACCAAGGGCATCGCTTGAATTGAGCGTTTCGGCGTATCCGGTACGGCGCATGAACATCTCGCTTGCAAGACCATACGTGGTGGGCTGGTTGCGAGTAGAATAGTACTCGGAGTTAGTGCCACAGACAATGCCCGTACCGGCAAATCCGAACGAGACGACAACGGAGTTAGGGCCGAACTCCTCAGTTGCCGCATTGAACTTTTCGGCTATGGTCTGGCACGCCTCGTCCCAGCTGATGCGCTCCCAGTTGTCGCTGCCGCGCTCGCCCGTCTGCTTCATGGGGTAAAGCACTCGGTTCGGCGCATAGATGCGTTGCGGGCCGGTGTGGCTGCGCACGCAACCTGTTTGCTTCAATTTCGCCTCTGCGGGAAGCACGGTCGGCGACGTCTTCACCAGCTTACCCTCGCGCACGATGCCGGTTAGGCTGCAGGGGCCGCCGCAGTTGCCGCGGCACCAGTTGGTGAATGTTTTTTCTTCGGCGGCCTGGACGACCGCTTCTTCGGACTGCTCCGCGATGGTCGTACAGCCCGAGGCTCCTACGACGGCGGCCGCACCTGCCGTCAACGCACCCGCCTTCAGAAACGATCGCCTCGTCAGCGATGATGCCTTGTTACCATCCATGACTCCTCCTCCACTTCGCCGACACGCCGCGACGATAGAGCGGCGCATCGTCCCTCGTCATCACATCGGGTTCTGTGGAATCAGCTGAATTCCCCTAGGTACGTTATACAGGATTGTCGCACGACAATCAAGATTGTTGTGCGACAATTCGGGGATTGATATTGTCCTACTTTGAGGCTACTTGTGCGACGAACTCCCCGTTTCGCCTGACGGCGAGGCAAAACCCTCGCTGTAGGAGCTGGGAACGACCACGGCGCTATCGTTACCGTATATGCCCTCGTGGATGAGGTGCAGCTTCCTCAACTCCAGGGCGATGTCGTCCTTGCGATACACGTCCGACACCTCCGACAGCAGCTCGGACACGTCCTTCTCGGCCTCCATGAGCATGATCCTGGCGTTCCGGCGGCGCTCGGCCTGCGCCTCGAGCGACAGTACGCTCTGCAGCTCCGCCGGCACGATGATGTCCCGAACCTCCACGGAGACGACGGTGATGCCCCAATCCGAGACCTTCTCCTCGATGGCCGTCCTCAACTCGTGATCGAGCTGGTTTCTGCGCACGACCACCTCGGACACGGGCGCGCGGCCGATCGCGTCGCGCAACGCGGTTTGAGCCGCCAGCGCCACGGCGAAATGGCAATCCTCGACCTCGGTGCACGCGAGTTCCGGATTCCAGATCATCCACGACAGCACCGCATCGACGTCGAGAGGGATCAAGTCGGAAGTCAGCGTTTCCTCGGCCCCGAACGGCGTGACCATCATGCGCTGGTCGACGCGCAACGCGCAGTACTCCACCAGCGGAATGGTGAAGAACACGCCCGGCCCCGCCACGCGCGTGAACCTGCCGAACCGCAAAACCACGGCGCGCTCCCACTCCAGCGCGATGTGGAACGACAGCAGCATCGCCAGCGCGGCCAGCGCGGCGACAAGCAGCGAGACGATGCCCACTTCGTTCGTCGCCAGATAAAACCCAGCAACCACCAGCACGAACACAATCGCCGCAACGATGATCTGCAACGCGATCACCCCGTTGCGCGTGGCTTTCTTGCTGGGATCGGACCGGTACGCGTCGGCTGCGACGCCGAATTCCATTTCGATGCGCCGAGCCGTATCCCGCTTGCCGCCCGCTTGTGCATTGACGTTTTCGGATGCCCTATTTCTTTTCATGATCCCTCTTCAGCTTTCGGATGGCCTTGTTCACCTGTTTCGGAATGTCATCGAACGCCATGCCCTTTTCCAGGCAGCTGTTGACGAAATCCTCGACCATGGCATCGACGTCGGGCGCGTCGGACACGAAATCGGGTTCGCACACGAAAGCGCCCCTGCCCTGCGTCGTTGAAATGTACCCGTCTCGCTCAAGAGCAACATACGCCTTGCTGACGGTGTTGTAGCTGATAAAAAGCTCCGCTGCGAATTTTCGCACCGTCGGAAGCTGATCGCCGGGTTTGTAGTACCCCGAATTGATCAGGTACACCAATCTGTCGCGCAGGCGCACCCACAACGGCAGATCGCTTTTCTCGTCAACTACAAATGTCGGTATCGGTTTCGCCGTCATACTCCCTCATTCAAATGCCGCTATGTATTCCTGCGTTGACCACGCTCAAACGGAGGCAGAATCCTCCGACGAGCACCAAGCAGGCGATTGCCAAATCCAGTGCCTCCCCCGCGGGTTTTCTCGCGGATATCGCATCCAACACGCCGGGCACGACCAAGCCGCACAGAACGAAGCCGCCCAGAAACGCCAAGGACCAGTCGCCCGAAAGCAAACGCTCGACCGACTGCCCTCCCAGCTCCGAACCTGCTACGGTTGCGAGATACGCCGTCGCCGTCGCCAGCTCCAACACGACGACCGCGAGATCGACCCTCGCCAAACGCTGAATCAGCGAACCGTCGCGTTGTCGCAAGCCCAATCCTGCCGAGCCCATCAACGCCAGCCCGACGCCGGTCGAGAGCGCCGACAGCACGAACAGGACGATCAGCAGGGGAGACTCCCACAACGGAACCGCGTTCATGCTTTGCAGGAAGATACCCGTATACGTCATCACGAACAGCGCCGCCACCAGCCCCAAGGGCACCACGAACCGCTTCAGCTTCCGAAAGGCTCGCGGCAAAGCGAACAGCGCAGGCGCCATGGCGGCGGCAACGCACAGAAGCAGCACGGTCAGCGAGTAGGTTCCCACGCTGATATAGGAAAACGTCGGACGTGTGAACAGCAGGTACGCCGCCTCGGGACGACCCAAATCCGCGAGCAGGCACAGTGCGCCAAGCAGGAGGGCTGCGAACGAGAGGACGTACCCCCGTCTCACGAACTCGGCGCGGCGAAGTCGCTCAGCGGGAGCGTCCATTCCCAGGCGGTCGAGCCGATCGTTGCGCCAGTCGACGCACGCCAGCACGAAAAAAGCTCCCGCGCCCGCGCCCCCCAAGAACAAATATGCGACGATCAGCAAGCTCACGGCATCAAGTTTCCGAATCGGCTGTCTTCCGTATCATCAAATGCGTCATCAAACGCATCATCGAGCTGATTCAGCATAGCACATTGTCGCACGACTTTCGCGATTGGGAAGCCCGCGTGCTATGCTGTGAGCACGGGGGATGTGGGGCGGAAGAGGGGTTATGGGAAGCGCATTCAATCGCATCGACGACCAGCGGCGGTACGTTCGCCAATTCAAGGAGAGCATCGCAAAGCACCCGTTCCTGTCGATCGGCTTCGGCCTGTATTGGATGCAGACGGTCCTGTTGTTCCAGAGCCCCTACCTGTTCCTCGACCCCTCGCCGCTGGCCGGCAGCGTCCCGTTGCCGAAGGGCACCGTGCTGCTGATGGCCAGCGTGATCACGTACCTCGTGTGGTGCCTGGGATACAAGCGCGTCAACCGGTTCAGCGAGGCACGCTGGTTTCCGTACGTGCTGTGCACCGTGCTGATGCTGGGAGCCATGCTGTACTGCGCGTACCCCGCGCTCATGGACGATCATCACGACCTCGCCGTAGTCACCTACCTGGCCGCATCCATCCTCATCGGGTGCGGAACGGCGAACGTCAACCTGGAAACGAGCCGCGTGTTCGCCTGCATCGGCCCGCTGCAGGTGCTGTTCAACGGCATCGCGGCGCTGTTCATCGGCACGGTGGGGGCGCTCGCGCTGTCGCTGTTCCCCAGCCAGGTGGGTCAGGTGGCGCTCGTGCTCATGCCGCTGCCCATGGTGGCCTGCATCTGGAAAAGCATCGCGCAGTTCCCGCGACGCGAGCTGTACGGCCAGGGCATGCAGGTCAAAGTGCACCCGCCCACCAAGTTCCTCGTGACGTCGGCGTTCCAGGGCCTCGCGCTGGGCGTCATGCACAGCCTGCTGATCAACAACTTCGGCAGCTCGTCGCTCGTGGTGAGCATGGGCTACTTCGCCGCCGTGGCCCTGCTGTTCTTCTGCGCCATCGCCGTGAAGAACAACTTCGACGTGCTCATCTACCGCATCGGGTTCCCGCTCATGGCGAGCGGGTTCTTCATCGTGGGCACGTTCGAGCCCGCGCTGCTGCCCGGCGCGCTGTCGCTCGATGCGGGCTACTGCTTCCAGTACCTCATGTCGTGCTCGCTGTGCGCCTACCTGACGAAAGGGCTGGGGCAGCCGCCCGTGTGGATCATCGGCTCGGCCACGGCATGCCTGCTGGCCGGCCAGTTCGTCGGCAGCCTGCTGGACGTGCTCATCGCCGACTGGAGCCTGCTGTCGGTGTTCGTGGCGTTCGTGCTGCTGCTGGCCGCGCTGTTCATGACGAGCAGCCGCAACATTCGCACCGGCTGGGGCGCCGTGAGCCCCGGCGAAAGCGGCGCAGCCGACGGCGAGGGCGACAACCTGGCCGTCGCGAGCCAGCTCATCGCCACCGAGCATCGCCTGTCGAAGCGCGAGATCGAGGTATTCGACCTCGTCGTGAAGGGGTACAGCCGCAAGGCCATCGCGCGCGAGCTGAGCATGGCCGAGGAGACGGTGAAAACGCACACGGGCCGCATCTACCAGAAGCTGCTCGTGCATTCCAAGCAGGAGCTCATCGAGCTGGCCGCCCAGCGCGCGGCGTCGCTCGAGCAGTAACCCGCGAGAGGGCGGGGCACCGAGGCAGCAAAAAGCCCGCGCCCCGGGAGGGTGGAGCGCGGGCAGCGGGAAGGGCCGTTGAAAAGCGGGGGGCTACTCGTTCTCGGCGATGTACTTGCCGGTGAGATAGCCGAACGTCACGCAGTTCATGCCGTAGTTCGCACCCTCGATCATGAAGGTGTAGGTGCCGGCGAACACGTCGCCCACCATGGTGCCCACGTTGTACAGGCCGGGGATGGGCTGGTCGTCAGCATCGCACACCTGCATGTTCACGTTCGTGTTGAGGCCGCCCATGACGGTGAGGAACCCGAAGACGTCGGTCATCTCACCGTAGAAGGGGCCCTCCTCGATGGGATGCAGGTGCTTCGCGTCCTTGTGGAAATCGTCGTCGACGCCCTTCGCGGCCAGCTCGTTGTAGCGCTTGACCGTCTCGACCGCCTCCTTCGGCAGACCGAGCTTCTCCACGACCTCCTCGACGGTGTCGCCCTTGACGTAGGTCTTGTTCGCGCCGGACGCCGCCTTGTCCCAGGAA
The DNA here is from genome assembly GCF_014287365.1 of Eggerthella hominis. NCBI lineage: Bacteria > Bacillati > Actinomycetota > Coriobacteriia > Eggerthellales > Eggerthellaceae > Eggerthella > Eggerthella hominis. Next base: position 212,089 of record NZ_JACOOA010000004.1, on the reverse strand, counting down.
GCCACCGCTGCGGCGACGGCCTCGTCGCCGGTCATCATGGAGTCGTTCGTCCAGTCGCCCGACACGGCCTCGTGCTTCGCGTAGCCCGCATCCCAGATGGCATACGCCTTCTTCTCGGGCAGCATCATGATGTTCTGGCTGGCCAGCGGGCCCACGCAGTTCTCGTTCATGAAGCGCTGGCCATCGCGGTCGACCAGCAGGCCCAGGTGGTTCGTGTACAGGTTGCGCGGGCCGGGACCCCAGTACGCGCCCATCGTGCAGTTCGGGAAGCTCTTCTGCCACGCAGCGCCCACCCACAGGCCCATTTTCTGGCCCTGGCCCTTGTAGATGCCGCCGTACTTGAAGCCCTGATCCCAGTCGGGATCCTTGTCGTACACGTCATCGCTGACGTAATCGGCGGTTTCGGGGCAGTAGCGGCGCATCATGTCGCGGTCGCCCGAGAAGTCGCCCGTGGCCAGCACGACGGCCTTCCTGCCCACGTACTTCGCATACGTGCCGTCCTCGCGCTTGCAGACGACGGCGCTCACGCGGCCCGTGTTGTCGTCTTCGCGAACGAGCTGCTCGGCGACGTTCTTGTAGTAGATCGTGCCCTTGAGGTCTTCCTCCAGATGGCGAGCGAGCTCCCACACCAGCAGCGGCTGCATCTTGCCGGTGACGATCTCGAGTCCCTCTTCGGGAGGCGTCTGGCCGTTGAGGTCCCAGCCGACGGCGGCCGTGCGCTGCAGGTAGAGGCTGTCCTCGTCGTCCGGCGTGCCGATCTCGATGGTGATGCCGTAGCCGGCCTTCTCCATGAGATCGATGGTCCAGTTCATGGCCTCTTCGGAGTGGTTGTAATGCTGGTACCACTTGCGCTGGTCCACCTTGTGCGTCTGGCAGAAGATTTCCTTCTCGTACTGTTCGACGGGTACGCGCGGGTAGCCCTGCTCTTCGAACGCCTTGCAGTACACGGCGTTGTTCGAGCCGCCGCGGCACGTGGGCTTCGTCGAGGCGGATACGATGATGGTGTCCACGCCCGCTTCGGCGGCGCTGTTCGCCGTCATGAGACCGGCGGTGCCGCAACCCACCACCACGAGGTCGGCTTCGATGGTTTCCTTGATGTCCGCCTCGGCGATGGGCTCGGGCGGAATCTCGAAGGCCCATTTGCGCTGCGCGGTGGCGGCGGTGTTGTACGACTCGCCGTCGGACGCGCCGGCGCTGGCGGCTTCCGCATCTTTGTCGGCCTTGTTCGCGGGCGAGCAGGCGGCCAGCGTCGCCGCGCCCATGGCGCCGACGGCCGTGACCGCCGCACCCTTCAGAAAGTTCCTGCGATCGAGTTCCATGATGTCGCTCCCTTCCGTGCGAAGATCGCACCTCCCTCCGGCGCTTCCCCTCTTCGCAACGCCTCGCACCCTATCCCAGCGCGGCGGTGCTCCGCATCCCCCGACGAGGGGGCACCGGGGAAAACCCGCGATTGGCCCCTTTCGGGGGATGGTCGCATCCCCCGAGCGCGGAGGGGCGCCGTATGTTTCACGTGAAACATACGCGTTTGCCGGGGGTGTCGAGCGACAAGAAAGCCGGGCCGCCCCCGAAGGGACGACCCGGCCATGATGCCCGACACGTGCTTTTCAACCGCGTATCGGCGCGGGAGCCGCTCGAGCCGCGGCCCCGCGCCGTTCGCGCCGCGCGCCCTAATGCAGGCGGCGCCCGCTTCGGCGCGGCCTGCGCAGGCGCAGCGCCGCCACGCACGCGACGACCGCAGCCGCCAGCGCCGTGCCGACGGCGACCCACACGGGCGTCGCGTCGCCCGTCTGCACCAGGCTCCCGCCGGGCAGCGGCTTGGGGGTCTCGGGGTCGGCGGCCTGCGGCGCCGACGGACCCGCGTACACGTTCTCGAACACCGGCGCGCCGTTCTCGCCGTAGCTCCAATCGGCGGCGGAGAGATGCCCGGCGCCGTCGTCGGCCACGTCGACCCGCACGGCGAACACGGCGTCGTCGTACGCGACGCCCTCGGCTTCCCCTTCGACCTCGGCGATCTCGTATTCGTACGTGCCGGCCTCGTCGAACTCGATCCGGCCGAAGGAGACGGACCCGTCGGCGGCGTTCGCGGCCTCGGCCACCACCTCGCCGGTTGCCGCGTCGCGCAGCACGAAGGAGAACTCGCCCTCCACCAGGTCGCGGCCCGTCAGGCTCTTGGACGCTTCGATCGCGATGCTCGCAGGGGCCGCCTCGTAGGAGTTGCGGAAGGTCACGGCCTCGAGCTCCTCCCCGCCCTTCTCGACCGACCACGCCACGTCGAGCGCGCCCGCGCCGTCGTCGGTCACCGTGGCGGTCACTTCGTACACCGCGCCGTCGTACGTCACGCCGCCCCGGTCCCCGGGGGCCTCGGAGAGCCGGTAGGCGTAGGTGCCCGCGGCGTCGAACGTGAGCGCCGGCATCTCCACCGTTCCGTCGGCGGCGTTCGCGGCCTCGGCCACCACCTCGCCGGTGGCCGCGTCGCGCAGCTCGAAGGAGAACTCGCCCTCCACCAGGTCGCGGCCCGTCAGGCTCTTGGTCACCGGGACGCCGCCCTCGCCCGTCAGGCTGCTGTCCGCGGGATCGACGCCGTAGACGTTGGTGAACGTGAACAGGGCGCCCGCGGCCGGGTCGGTGACGGCGGAAAGCGTGCCGTCGCCGTTGTCGGTCACCGTCACGGCGAAGGTCTTGACACCGCCCTCGTTGGCGACGCCCGGGAACTCGCCCGCCTCGGTCACCGAGTACGTGAAGGTTTTGGAGCGCGTCGCGCCCGCACGAGTCGCGGCTTCGTCAGCCTCGCCTGCCTCGGCGGCAGCTTGGCTCTCAGGCCACACGTTGGCAACCGTGTACTCGATTTCGCCGAAGCTCACATTGCCCACCGCGTCGTTCACGGCGGTCTTGGTGCCGTCCGCACCAGCACCCTGGGGCATCGGCGCGGGGGTGCCGTCGTCCGCCGCGAAGCCGGTCAACGTAAAGGTGTACGCGCCGGCGATGTCCTCCTGCGTAGGCGCGCTCCCCGAGCCGCCGCCGTCGATGACCTTCCTGCCGTCGATGGACTTGAAGATGGCCTGGGCGTCGTAGACGTTTTGGAAGGTCAAGCCGCTGCCCTCGCTGCCGTAGTCGACAGCGATGCCCAACGTGCCGTCACCACCGTCGGTCACATGCACCGCGACGGCGAACGAGTCCTTGACCGGCGTGATGCCGCTGCCCGCGAGGCCGTCGGTTATCTCGGACACCTCGTAGACGTATTCGTAGCCCGTCTCCGTCTTGGTCGCGATGCCGCTCGCGACGTCTCCGGCAAACGAGTCGGTGCTGTACGGGATGGCGGAGAAGCCGATCGTGCCGTCCGCGGCGTTCGTTCCCGTGGCCACCACGTTGCCCTTGGCATCGACCACCTGGAAGGAGAACTCGCCCTCCACCAGATCGCGGCCCGTCAGCATCTTGGTGGCGTTAATGACCGCATTGCTCTCGCCGCCGAGCACGCCGGTTGCAGCGTAGGAGTTCGCGAACGGGATGGCAACGCCGGCCACCGCATCGTCAGCATTGCTTACGGTGAAGGTCTGCGGCTCGCCGTCCCCCTTCAGCACGGTGATCGTCACCGCGAGCAAGCCGTTGCCGTCGTCCTTCACATCGAACGTCACGGTCGCGCTCTCGTCGTCGTTGGCGTAACCGGCCCCGCCGCCCTTCGTCTCGGTCACGACGAAACCGTACCGCTTGCCGCCATCGTCCGCGGTGAACGTGAGACCGTCGAAGTCGAGGGGCATCAAGGCAACCTCGCCGTCGGCTGCAGCCTCGGAAGGTACCACCCGGCCCTCAGTCGAGATTCCCAAGCGATCGGCCGACAGCTCGTCAAGGGGCTTCACCGTGAACTCGAACTGGCCCGCTTCCATGTCGCGGCCGGTCAACGTTTTGGAAATGCTCACGTTGGCCCGCTGCGAAAGCGGAAGCTCCGCCTTGTACGCGTTGGAGAACGCGCCGTTTGCGACAGCCGCGGTTGAGCTAAGCGTGCCGTCGTGGTTGTCGACCACCGTAACGGTAACCGTAGCCTCGTGGCCGTCATATACGATGCCGGCGTTGTCGCCTGCAATCTCGGACACCTTGTACACATAGGTGCCGGCCTTCGTGTAGACGATCTCGCCGAAGTCGAACGAAGCCTCGTCGCCCTCCGCCGGCTTGCCCACCGTGACGGTGTCGCTCTCGGGCATCGGCGCCCCCTCGGTCACGGCTTCGATCCTAAACTGGAACGCGTAGTCGTCGGTCCATTCATGGCCCTCGAACGTCTTGGTCAACCGGAAGTTCGCAGGCACGCCGTCGGTCGGCGCGGCGCTATAGCTGTTCGTGAACGCCGCGATGTTGTCAGGCTTGTTCTCTCCCTCATTGGCGTAGCTCACGGCAGCGTCCAGCTGGCCGTCGTTGCCCTCATCGGTCACTTCCACGGTGATGGTGGATGTGGACGCATCGTAGATCCAGCCAGCGGGAACCTCTTGACCTTCGGCCGCCTGGTCTTCCACTACGGTGAACTGATAGGTGCCCGCCTTCCGGAAGGCTATGTCGCCGAAGTTCGCGACCTTCACCTCGCCGGCGGCGAAGGGGCCCGCGATGGAGACGTGGTTGCCGCCGGATTCGACATCGACCGCCTGCCACTTCTCGTTCTCAGGATCCACCGGGGCCAGCGTGAAGGTGAAGTCGCCGTCAGCATCAGCACCCTCGACGCTCTTCTGCACCGCGAGCGCCGCGTCGCCGGAAAGGACGGCGGGGCTCGCCTCGTAGGAGTTCACGAAAATCGGGTTATTGCCCACGACGCGCGCGGCCAGCCGACCGTCGCCGTCGTCGTCGTTCACGTTCACGGTGATGGTCTTTGCGTTCCCGTCACCGGTCGCCCACGTCCAACCCGCGCGCTCGCCCGGATCGTTTTCGACCACGGAGAAGACGAAGGTTCCTTCAGCCGTGAAGGTCAAGTTTCCAAAAAACGCTTCGGCCCTGCCGCCTTCCTCGTACGGGCCCGCCGCCACGGCGGTTACCGCGCCGTTTTCGTCAAGACCGACTACGGCGTTCCCGTCGCCCTTTATGAGAGTCAGCGTGAAATCGAAGCTGCCCTCGTAAGGGGCCCCTATCACTTGCTTGACGGCGGACAGCTTGGCCTCAACTGGCATTTTGCTGTACTCGTTCTTGAAACTCACGACAGGAGCAACGTAGTTCACATCTTCGGTACTAGCCGGACCGTATACGGTTTCGTTGACAGAATCGCCTCCCGCCGTCTTGATCCTGACGACGGTGGTCTCGGCATGCATCGTGCCCTTTCCGTCGTCCTTCACGCTGACGTCCACGCGGTACTGCGAAGCGTCGTAGGTCACGCGATCGGCATCGCCGAGCGTCTCGTCTACGATGAACGAATAGGTTTTGCCGGCATCATTCTGGTCGAAGACGAGTCCTTGGAGCTTTTTCATCTCCTCGGGGACGCCATCGCGGCGGCTTTGAGTATTCGCGAAGCTCTTGTCGTCGTCGGCCAACTTGCCGTTGGCCTCTTCAGCGGTGGTGCTTCCGTTGTCGGCCCCCGTGATGATGAAGCCAAATTCGCCTACGTTCATGGCGCGGCCGTTCAGCGTCTTGCTCACGCTCAATCCGCCCGCGTCGCCGTAGTTGATGCCCGATTCGTACGAATTCTCGAACACGGCCTTGGTGTTGTCGGTCGCGCCTTCTCCATTGTCGTACGCCACCGATTCGACAGCCAGCCTGCCGTTCTCCTCGTCGAGGCGCACGACCACCGTCACGTTGCATGCATGCGTGTCGTACACGATCCCGTCGAGCTTGCCATCCTGCGCGTCTTCGGGCATGTCCTCGGTTATCTGGAACGTATAGGTCCCCGCTTTGGTGAAGCGTACGGAGCCGAAAGCGAAGTCGACGTCGGACGCAGTTGCGGTAGCGGAGTTTCCGGCAATCTGGACAACACCGTCGGCAACGGCGCTCGCCGTGGCGCCCGTGGGCTCGAGCGTGAAGGTGAAGTTATCCTCTTCCGTCCAATCGCGGCCGGTCAGCACCTTGGTGCCGCCTAAAGCGGTGTCACCTTCGAGCACGGCGGGTTCGGGATTATACTCGTTTGCGAACACGATGGATTCGCCACCGGTAACCGGCACGCCGCCGCGCATGAGCGTGCGGGTGGCGACGACACGCGTCCCGTCGCTGCCGTCAGCCTCGGCGCTCACGGCTACTTCCAACGTGTACACGGTATCGTCGTACGCCATGGCCGGGATGTCCCCTTCGACCTCGCGTATCTCGTAGGTGTAGGTGAAGCCTACATGCTCGCCCGTGAAGACCAGCTCGCCGAAGGAGGCAGAGCGCGTTTCCGCGTCGATAGCCGCGGTCGCGGTTTCTCCGGAAGATACGCCTGCTGGCATGGGCGCATCGGGAGCGTCAACGGAGCTCTTGCTCATGGGCTTGAGTTCGAATACGAAATCGCCGTCGTTCATCGGGCGCGATCCGGAGTTGTCGGCGTAGTTTTTGACCGCGTTCACGACAACCGTATCATTGTCGGCGCTGAAAGCGTTGACGAACGCGGCAGTGGTGGTGATGGCGGGTTCGGCCAGCCGGTTGCCCGCGTCATCGAAAAGTTGCTTTATCTGCGACGTCGCCTCCAAGCGGCCCTGGCCGTTGTCGATCACTTTGACCGTCACCAGATACTGCGCCTGCGACCGCGTAATGCCAGGAATGTCTGCTGCGGCAGTCGCGTCCTCGCGGATAAGGTAGGTGTAGGTGCCCGGTTTCGTGTAGACGATGTCGCCGAAGCTAAATGAAGCCAAGCCCGTCTTGTCGGCCACGTCGGTGCCTTTCACCGCAACCGTGGCATTCTCGGGCATCGGGGTGCCCTCCGGCGAGTTGGGGGCGGAGCTGATACTGAACTCGAACTCGTCGGTATCGAGCCAGTTGCGGCCGTCGATGGCCTTAGTTCCGGTCAAGCTGGCGGAGCCGTCAAGCGTTGCGGGAGTGGCGCTGTAGGTATTGATAAAGTTCGCCGTGGTGGTGGCGCCACCGGAAACGGTGCCGGACTCGCCGCTCGACTGCGAGGTGAAGCCCTGCGGAACGTTCTTCTCGGTCACCGTATACTTCCAGCTATCGGACAGACCGTAGATGAACAGCGTCTGCCCGTCGGTGATCTCGAAGTCAGCCTTACCCTGCTCGTCGAAGCCCAGGGTGAACCGGTCGCCCTGAATGTCGCCCTGGTCGTTCTTGACCACGGCATCGAAGCTCTTGTTAGCCGCGTCGGCCACAACGATCTCGAAGGCGAATTTCGTGGAGGCATAGTCTCCCTCGTCGAAGCCTTCGGGTACGGTGACATCCTTGCTGACGGCGAGCGTGCCTGGGAGCTCTGCGGAAAGCACCCCGTTGTTGCCCAAGTACGAATTGACGACGCCAGCCGTCTGCTCGTTCGCCCACTCGGGGGAGACCACGGCCGATGCGGTGCCAGTTTCGTTGCCCGTTTTCTCGTCGCTGAAGTTCTTGATGTACGTCAGGCGAGGCTGACCGGCCTTGACGTAGGCGTTGCCGGCCGTATCGAAATCAATCGCATCGCCCAAGAAGGTCAAACTGCTCGATGGGAAGGAATACACCTCGGCTTGCTTCTTGAGCCCGTCGCCGTCCTTCTCGTAATGGTCGAGCTGGTAGTAGAAGACATTGAAGTTGGCGAGATCCTCCTCCTTCGCCGGCGTCGAGCAGGTTTCGTCAACGTAGACGGGAGTATTCGCGGTGAAGTAATAAAAGGAGTTGCCTTCGGCAGGTTCGAACGCTGCCGTAGTATTGCCGTGCTCGGGATCGCCAGCTACGCCGTCCGTCTCCTCGTAAAGGTTCGAGTAGAACCGCACGTTGCCGTTCTCGTCCTTGTTGGCGTCGATGTAACTTTGAAGCTCGGCATCGGGATCGGCGAGGGACGCCGCCGCTTCATCTTTCAGGCTCACGCCGTAGAACACGCGAATGGGGTAGGCTGCGTTGGTCGTGAAGGACTCCTGTCCTTCGGTCGTGTCAACCTCGTAGGTGCGTAGAGGGATGAGGGTGGCCGGTATCTTGACCGTGACGACATCGCCCGTTGCCATGTCGTCGCTGTGCTTGACCTCCACGATGAGATCGGCCATGTTGCCTTCTGCGTAGTCGGGATTACCGGTTGCGACCGTACCCTCGAAGTGGTAGGTGGTTACGTTACCGTCGGTGCTCGATGTGGGGTTGGAGAAGGATTGATCCGCATACACCACCGTCATGTTGGATGGGTCGACCTCCATGTAGGCGCCCAGCTGATCGGTAAACGTAAGGTATCCCCCATGGGCCGGATCGCTGCCCTCAACTCGCGTAGGCAGCCCCGCACCCGTATTGATCTCCTCGAAAATATCCTCGAAGATGCCATGGAGGTCGTCTGCGCTGTTTGCGGCCTTGTAGTAATCGCTGCCTTCAGGGCGCTCGCCCATCTGCCAACTACCGCCCCAACCAGCGTTCACCCAGCCCGTCGCATTGGGGTAGTTGCTTGAAACGCTCTGAAGGAACGCATTGATGTTCTCGTAGTCGGACGTATTCACCTCTGCGCTGGGATCGGCACCGTCGACAACACCAACGCTATAGATTTGCGCCCCTGAATCCTTCAGTTCTTTTGCATTCTCAACGGCGCCGTTGACCGTCTCCTCTTGCCACTGGCCACTACCGTAATTATTCGGCTCACCGTCAGTGAAGAAGATGACGATCTTTTGGGCATCGCTTCTGGCATCATCCAGCGACTGCTGTGCAGCTTCGAGACCAGCATCCGCTTGGGTCGAGACGCCGTCCTGCTTCAGGTTTTTGACCGTATCCTTCAATGTTTGGGCGTTCGCCGTCGTGCAGGCGGAAAGCTCGGTCACCACCTGAGAGTAGTTCACTTCTGTATACCCCTGGCCGAGAATAAACTTATAATTGGAATCATTGCCCACCATGCTTCTATATTCGTCGGCGAACTTCACGACGGAAAGACGGTGCTGGGCCTCGGAATCGGCAATAGACGCGTTAGCCTCGGCGGTTGCGTCGATGAACGAGTAAACCGCGTCTTGAAGCGCGTCTCGCTTCGTTACGGTTCCGGAATACTCACGGGTGTAGTCAATGGATTCTTCCATGGAAGCAGACATGTCCAACACCAGCACGATGTCGAGCGGGGTGGATGCTGTTGTGGTGAGGTTGGACGTTGAGGAGAGGGCGGAAAGTCCCACTAGGAAGTCGGCATCGCCCTTTTCGATGGTGATGGGCGAAGGAGAGAGCGTGATGTCGGAATCCTCGACGGTCTTGTCCGTCCAGATCCGGCCCACGTTCTCGGTGCTGTCTCGCAAGCCTTTCTCCCAGTTGCCCAACGTGTTGGCGTCGGTCACCGTAGAGCTGTCGTTTGCCGCAAGGGGTACGGAAACGTCGTCGGAGTCGGTTCCGAAGCCGAAGAGCGATGCGATAGCGCCGATCGGGTCGAAGCCTCGTTCACCCCCTTCGCTCGCGTATGCTGCTGTCGGCGCCATCGAAAGCACCAACACGAGGGCGATCAGACAGGCAAACAGCCTAGAATGCGACCCCCCCCCCGCTTTATTCTACCGTCGAACACCGCCATCTCTCTTCAACTCCTTGCGTATATGCCTACAACACGCATCCGGGCAGGAGTTGGTATCCGCTCCAGACGCGAATACGCATAGGATATGTGACCTAAGCAGTAAGGTGCAACAATCGAGTCTTGCTATTCTGTATGAGTCTTCTTTTTATCTCATCGTTTTTCATCAGCCATAACGGCACATTTCCCATTTTTTGTATCTGTGTACGTTTACAGTAAGCTCATAAAATTTTCATATATCAGCGCCTCTCAGTCAGGGTTTCTCCCCGACTTGCAACGCACGATCCGGCCGCCCCAAGCCGCAAGGCGCGCCAAAGGGACGCGCAGGGCGCCACTCGAATCTGTTCCACATGGTGCACCGGACGTTCCGGGATGCGGAACGGCGGGCATGGTGCTTTTGACGAATTCGCTCGCAGCAAGCGCTCCACCTGCTACCATGGCACCAAACAATCCGGAGAGGAGCTTCAATGGCGAACAAAAGCTTGGCCAAAGACCATGCCGATATCTGCGTGCTCGTAACGGGCGGAGCCGGGTTCATCGGAAGCCACACCTGCGTCGAGCTGCTGGGGCAGGGCTACCGCGTGGTCGTCGTGGACGACCTGAGCAACTCGAGCGAGGTCGCGCTCGACCGCGTGCGGCAGATCACCGGCCTCGCCGCCGACGACGATCGCCTGGCATTCTACGAGGCCAACATCCTCGACCGCGAAGCGCTCGATCGCATCTTCGCCGAGAACGACGTGGACGCCATCATCCACTTCGCCGGCTTCAAGGCCGTGGGCGAAAGCGTGCAGAAGCCGCTCGAGTACTACTGGAACAACTTCGCCGGCACGCTGGCCCTGTGCGACGTGGCGCGCAACCACGGCGTGAAGAACCTCGTGTTCTCGTCAAGCGCCACCGTGTACGGCGAGCCCGAGTTCGTCCCCATCACCGAGGATTGCCCGAAGCACGACGCCACGAACCCCTACGGCTGGACGAAATCCATGCTCGAGCAGGTGCTCACCGACCTGTACGTGGGCGACGACGAGTGGAACGTCGTGCTGCTGCGCTACTTCAACCCCATCGGCGCGCACGAGAGCGGCCTGATCGGCGAGGATCCCAAGGGCATCCCCAACAACCTGCTGCCGTACGTGGCGCAGGTGGCCGTGGGCAAGCTTGAAAGCGTCGGCGTGTTCGGCGACGACTATCCCACGCACGACGGCACCGGCGTGCGCGACTACATCCACGTGGTGGACCTCGCGCGCGGCCACGTGGCGGCGCTCGACTGGATGGGCGGCAAAGTGGGCACCGGCGAGGCGAAGACGGCGGGCGCGATGGCCGGCGAGCCGGCCGCCGACGGCACGCGCCGCGGCGTGGGCATCTTCAACCTGGGAACCGGCACGGGCTCGAGCGTGCTCGACGTGGTGCACTCCTTCGAGCGCGCCTGCGGACGCGAGCTGCCCTACCAGATCAAGCCGCGCCGCGCGGGCGACGTGGCCGTGAACTACGCGGCGTGCGACAAAGCGCGCGACGAGCTGGGATGGACCGCGCAGTACGACCTCGACCGCATGTGCGTCGACGGTTGGCGCTGGCAGTCGCAGAATCCGGACGGCTACGCCACGACCTCGGCCTAGTCGCGACCTTCGTTCTTCTCGTCGTACATGGCCTGATCGGCCGCGTCGAACAGCTCTTGATAGGTGGCGCCGTCCTGCGGATAGCGCGCCACCCCGATGCTCATCGCGATGGGCACGCCCAGCGAGCGCGAGGCTTCTGCGATCAACGATTCCAGAGCCTCGCGCTTCGCTTGTATCACCGCGGCATCGTCCGCGCCCGCGAGGAACGCCACGAACTCGTCGCCGCCGATGCGCCCTACCGGGTCGCGATGGCGGAACACGTCGAGCAACGACTGCGCCACGCCCTCGAGCACGCGATCACCCATGCTGTGGCCGTGCTCGTCGTTGATCTGCTTGAAGCGATCCATGTCGATGACGAACAGCAACCCCTTGTCGGTGACGGGCAGCAGCGCGGCCATCTTCTCCTGGAACGTCACCTTGTTGAGCGTCTTCGTCAAGCCGTCGATCTGCGACTTGCGCGTGAGCAACTCCTCGGTTTCGCGCTGCTTCGTGATATCGACGATCTTCCCCACGGCCATGTAGGGCTGCGCCCCCTCGTACAGATAACGGCACGTGAACGAGAACCAGCGGTACTCGCCCGACAGCACGCGCGCACGGCACGTGGTGGTGCGCAGCTCGTTCGGCGGAGCGGGCTTCTCGAACATGAGGTGCACGCGCTGGTAATCGCCCTCGAGGAAGTCGATGAGCGGGATGCCCTTGCCCAGGTAGCCCTCGGCGCACAGCGAGCCGAGCGAGAACATCCCGCGCGCGTTCGGCGTCAGCTCCAGCGTGTCGCGCGGATAGGAGTATTCGAACAGCACGGTGTCGGAAAACTCCGCGAGCACCGCATAGCGCTCGGCCGAACGGCGGGCGCGGCGGCGCGCGCGGCTCACGACCAGGGCGACCACGAGGCAGGCGGCCGCGCTGATCGCGATCAGGAGCGCTGCGGTGTACACGGTGGATCGCAGGATGCTCTCGGAACGCTCGGCAAGCGCGCTTTCCTGCGTGAAGTTGACGATGGTCCAATCGTTCACATCGAGGCGGATGGAGGTGAGGAACGTCATGAGCCCGTCCCGCTTGCCCATGGCCACCGTGGACACGTCGCGATCGTTCTCGATGGTCGAGCGAATGTCGGCAATCTGATCGGGATCGATGCTCCTGCTTTCGAGGAGGTCGTACAGGCTTCTGCCCTCGTCCTCCTCGTAGCGGCTCGACACCGAGACGATGGTGCCGTCCTCCTTGATCAACAGGGTTCCCAGCAGCATCACCTGCGAGCTCAGCTGACTCGTTTCCAACAGCTTCTCGGCCTTCACGATGCTGCGCAGCACGCCCACCACGCGGCCGTCGCGGTCGACCGGCTCGGCGATGCTGAAATAGTAGCCGTCCAAGCGGCTCGATTTGCGCACGTCGGACACCACGGTTTCGCCCGCCTTCAGACGGCGCAGCGTGTCGGCGTCGCGCTCGTTGGGATCGCCCTCCACGCCCTCTTCGAGCTGCTCGATAGGCGCGTAGCTGATCTGGAACGACCCCTGCTCGTTCCACTTCTCCAGGTACGAGGTGAACGTGGAACCCGTCAGATCGACGTCGGGCGATTCCGCCAGCACGCGCATCGTGGAGATGGTGGAACTCACCTCGCTGATGAACGATTCCACCTCCACCTTTTGCGCGACCGTGTAATCGTTCATGCTGTCGCTGGCCAAATCGTAGAATTCATCGCTCAGCGCGTTCGAATACGCGTGAAAGATCGCGTACACCACGAGAACCACCACCGTGAGGGAGACGATCACCGCAAGCGCAGGGCGCAACGAAACGGAGGTACGAGCGCCCCGCGTGTCCTTTGCATGTCCTTGATTGTGAGCGCCGCCCATGACCTCGTGAGTCCTCATCCGTCCTCGAACCGGTAATTCGTCAGTATCCCCCATGGCATGGGAAAACTCAAGGCGAACACCGAAGCTCAACGTTGCGGTTGATGAGCCGTCGAAAAAAGCGGCACCGACCGAAGTCGATGCCGCTTGCGTTCCTCGCTCGTGCTAGGCTGCCGCCGCCGAGGCGTCGTACGCGTTCGGGTCGTAGCTGGGATCGTATGTCCCGCCACCGCCGGTGCCTACCGTTCCATCGTCGTACCCGCCGGTTCCGCCTGAGTCGGTGTACCCGTTATCGACCGTGCCTCCGTTGTACGATCCGTCGCCCACCGTCGGATCGACGTACCCGGGATCGTAATAGCCGGAATTGTCCACTCCCGTGCCGTACCCCGAATTGTCGCTGTACGTGCTCGTCGTTCCGCTGCCGGTGCTGCCCGTGGATTCGGGAATGGCCACGTTGCCCGTCGAAACCACCGAGCTGGGATCTTCGCCGGCCTCGACCAGCTTCATCATTTCCTTGGTGGCCACCGGATCGTTGATGACGTACGACACATCGCCGATCATCGCCGTTGTCGAAGGTATCATCGCCGAGTAGATGGTGAGGTCGCCCTCGTCCTGGAACTGCTCCGCAAGCGCCGCGATGTCGCCCACGGCCAGGTCGGTGGTCACGCAGCTCGACGCGGCTTGGACGACGCCCAACAGATCGGTGGCGTTCAGATCCAGCACCTTGTTGACGATGGCCATGATGAGCGCGCGCTGGTTCGCGGTGCGCGTGAAGTCGCCGTCGGCGTAGGCGCGGCTGCGCGCGAACACGAGCGCTTGGTTACCGTCGAGGTGCTGTTCGCCCTCTTCGATGATGACGCGCGGCCACTCGGGATGCGCCGACGTGCCGTCGGCATCCGGGTCGTCGATGCGCTCGGTCACTTCGACGTCCACGCCGCCGACCGCGTCGACCAGCTCCTTCAGCTTGCCGAAGTTCACCTCGGCATAGTGCGAGATCTCGATGCCCAGCAGCTGGTTCGCCTCGCGAATGGTGCCGGCCGCGCCGCCGTACGCGTAGGCGGCGTTGAACTTGTTCGTCCCGTAACCGTCGATGTCGATCTTGGTATCGCGGGGAATGGACACCATCGTGGCCTGGTTCTTGTTGGGATCGATGCGCACCACGATGTTCGTGTCGGAGCGGTGCATGTCCTCGTCGCTGTCCTCGGCTTCGTCGGTGCCGATCAAAATCATGTAGAACGGCTCGGTGAACGTCATGTCCTTTTCGGTTTTGAGCGCGTCGTTGATGGCCAGGATTTCCTCGTCGGTCTTGTTGCCCTTGGTCAGCTGGTCGTTGATGGAGTTCTTCCACATCGCGAAGGCCGAGCCGCCGCCCACGGCCACCACGAGAATCGCGATGACCACGCCGAGTGCGATTTTCTTGCCGCGCCCCATCTTCTTGCGGGCCGCGGAGTAGTTCGGGTTGTTGCGCGAGTATTGGCTTGCCGCGGTCTGGCGCCCGTACGCGCCGTTCGCGCCGGCGCCCTGGCTGCCGGGCACGTACGCCGGCCGATACGAGGTATTGTCCCCGTACGCATCGCGCGAGAAAGCGGCTGCCTGGTCGCGCGGGGCGATGCGACCCGACTGCGCGGCTTTGGCCGAACGCACGGCGCGCGCTGATTGCGGAGCTCGCGATGAGCGCGCTTCTTTGCGGTTCGTTCGTGAGTTTCTTGACGCCATGTGGTCTCCTCCGCTTACCATCTTGGAGCGATAGGACCTGTCATTTTCCGAGATGGTACGCATGAATTCATCACGTATGGAACTTATTGTAACATCGTTGACCGCTCACCATAAAATAGGCACGGGCTGGGTACAAAGCGCACATTTTCTAAAAATGAACCGAAACGTATTCAGGCGGTTACAGCCTTATCCGCGCGCGCCGGTACTCTAGTGGACATGCAAACCGAGCGCGAACATAGTCCGATTAACGATGATGAGCCTGATCAGAGCAGATTCTCTCCGATACTGGGAGATAATGTCAGGCGCATGCGCTCGTACAGCAACATCACCAAGACGCGCCTCGCGCTCATGGTGAAAATCGGCCGCCCGCTCCTCAACAGAATCGAGAATGGCACGGCGGACATCCGGCTCTCCGTCATCGCGAAGCTGGCGGACTCCCTTGCCACGACGCCGGACTTCCTGCTGACGAAACACAGTGACGAAGACATCCGGGCCGAGATCGAGCAGCGGGAGGCCAGCGCCGCCGTTCCCGCGATGCGACACGCCCGCCTCTACTGAGGCCGGGAGCTTCCGGCCGCGCGCTTGCGCAGCACCGCGTACGCGATTCCCGAGCCCAGCGTGGCACCCACGGTGTCCACCATCCAATCGACCGGGTCGCACATGCGCCCGGGCACGAACAGCTGATGAATCTCGTCGCTCACGCCGTACAGGCTCGCGCACGCGATGGCGATGAAGCACGCCCGGCGCAGCGGCATGTGGCAGCGCAGCGCATTGGCGAGCAGCGCGCCGAACACCGTGTACTCGCAGAAGTGCGCGATGGACGACAGCACGTCCACGCCCGGGCCCAGCAGCTGCGCCTGCACGGCCTGCATCGCCTGGTAGATGCTCGAGAATATGCCGAGCCCCGTGTTGAGGCCCGTGCTCGTGTTCGACGACATGAAGAAGATGAACCCCGCCCACCCCGCCACGAACACCCAGCTGACGACGGCGAACCGCTTCGACGGCCTCGACGGCCCCACGTTCGGCACCTGACGCTCCATGCGACCCGCCCGCCTAGCGCGCGCCCACAAGCTGCAGCAGCTCGCGCGCGTCTTCGATGACGAGGTCGGCGCCCGCTTCGCGCAGCGCATCCGCGTGGTGGTAGCCCCACGCCACGCCGACGGCGAACGTGCCGGCGTTGCGCGACACCGCCACGTCTCCCGGCGAGTCGCCCACGTACGCCGTGCGGGCCGGCGTGGAGCCCAGCTCGCCGATGGAGCGCAGCAGCCCCGTGGGGTCGGGCTTGCGCGGAATGTCCTCGCGCTCGCCGTACTTCACGGCGAACAGGTTGGGAAGGTACGCGTCGATCACGTCGTGCACGCCCTGGTCGAACTTGTTGGACAACACGCCCAAGCCGATGCCACGCTGTGCGAGCTCGGCCAGCGTCTCCTCCATGTGCGGATACGGCTTCGTCAGCTTGTTCCCGATGACGGGGTACAGCTCCATCCAGCGGCGCATGGCGGCCTCGGCCTGCTCGGACGTCGCGTCGGCCGGGACGGCCTGGTACATGAGCGCGCGGGCGCCGTTGCCCACGAAGCTGTGAATCTCGTCGGTCGTGCGGCTGGGAAACCCCTGCTCGTTGAGGGCGGCGTTCGTCAGCACCACCAAATCCGGCAGCGTGTCGAGCAGCGTTCCATCGAGGTCGAACACCAGCGTATCGAACTGAGCCATCTCATCACCTCACCATATGAAAAATCCAAGCCGAAGCTTGGATTGTAGGTTCATGGAGCGGGTGACGGGACTCGAACCCGCGAATACAAGCTTGGGAAGCTTGGGCCTTACCACTTGGCGACACCCGCATGATGACGAATTATAACGCAAGGAAGTCGTACGGAACACAGAAATGAAGAATACTCCAAAGCTCAGCGCCGGAACAACGGGGTCAGCTTTCCTCTTCCACGGGTTCCCAGGCGCGCCCGAACCGCACATCCTTGAACAGCGCCGCCAACCCGGTGATCTGCTTGAGCCGCAGGATCTCGTCCTCGTCCATGCCGAGGTGCTTCGATATCCATGCGTCGGAGCGCCCGAGCTCGTGCAGCTCGGCGATGATGTTGCTCATGAGGTCGACGTTGTGCGAGCCGCGGGCGCGGTTGTGGCGGATGGTGCTCGCCATCCGGCAATCGATGGGCTTGTCGATGACCGTGACGGGCAGCATCCCGCCCTCCCGCGCGCGGATGTCGTCGTGATCGAGCATGATGCGGTAGCGGTGGAAGCCGTCGACGATGATGTACTCGTCCTTGTCCTCGTCGCGGTAGCAGACGACGGGCATCGTGTAGCCGTCCTCCCGGATGCTGTCGTAGAGCAGCTCGTACTCCGGAGGAGCGACGGCGTTGGGGTTGTAATCGTTCGGCTTGACCTTCTCGATCGGTACGGGTATCACGTTGTACGCCGGGCTTCTGCTCATCGCCTACCTGCCTATCACCGTCTTGTACTTGTGCTTCAACGAATCGACTTGCTTCTGCCGTTCTCTCGTCAGGCCGAATCCCATGAACCGGCATGTGTGGTCGTTCTTCAGGATGCAGTAGCACATCCTTTTCCAGCTCGGGATATCCTTGGTCGATTTAATGTCGTCGGTATGGTCGGGAAGCTCGCCTTCGAACACGATGCGCGAGTTCTTGTTCAGGGTGTAGTTCGACACCCCGTTCCGGTGAATCTTGTAGCCATGCTCGACCAGGTCGGCGATCACCTCTTCGCTCAACCCCCCGCCCGTGGTGAACCAGAACTCTATCGAGGTTTTGAACTTCTTGACGTAGTGCTCCCTCAGGGGCGCAGGCAGCGTCTCCAGCAGGAAGAACGTGAAGGACTTCCACGTGTGTCCCTCCGGCAGCGTCAGGTTCCGGTACCCCATCGCCTTGGTTCGGCCGTAGATCGCCCCGAAGTTCGCGCCGCGCACCCGCCCGACGAGCTTGGCCCATATCTTCGGGTCGATGACCCGGTACACGTTCAGGCTGTCCTTCGCGGAATCGCCGAAGGGGGACGCCACCCTCATCTGGTCGGGGGTGAGCCCTGCCATGTGGTACAGGTCGTACAGCCGGTTGTAGTCGTAGTCGAAGATCGAGTTGGCGTGCCAGACGTCGCTCGTCGACCAGTCGTACAGCGGGCTGGCGGCCCAGACGTCCTTGAACTGCTTGGTTATCCAGCATTTCCCGCCGTAGCCGTACCGCTTGTTCAGGATGCCGCTGTACCGCTGGAGCGATTCGTCCGCGCGTATCCCAAGCAGGCAGATCGTCTTTCCTCCCGGATGCTCGACGTGGTACCACCTGCCGAACTGCTTGGCGAGATCCTCTTGGTGCATCTTGTAGCGATAGGTGGTCATCGGGTTGTTCTCGAGGTTGATCACGTAGGGGCGCTTGGGCATGGGCCGGACCCACGCCTCCTGCTTTTCGTCGTCCCACGGGTACCAGAACATCTCGTAGCTGCTCAGGGCCGTTCTCGTCGCCATGGGCAGACACACCCAGTGCGGCTCGACCTTCTCCTCTATCCTGTCGAAGGTCCTCTCGACGTACTCGGTGGTGGCGGAGTACTGGGCCTCGAAATCCTGGTGGAAGACGCCGACCCGCCGGCCTGGGAAATACGCGTCGCGGAAATCAAGGACGAGGTTGAGCAGCAGCCCGCTGTCCTTGCCGCCCGAGAAGGAGATGTAGACGTTCTCGAACTCGTCGAAGACGAACTGCAGCCGCTCCTGGAGAGCGTCGTATACGTTCTGTCTGGTGTAATTCCTAATCATGCCCGTTGTACCGCTTGATCATCGCGAATGCCGTCTACGTGGATTGGCCTGCCCCTTGTACCCGATAATTATAATTTGAATGCACAGATAATTTCCAGCCCGTTCAACGGAACAACGAGATTCAACCACTCCGATAATTCATTAACTGAATACGTATGCATATAGGTCAAGAATGTGGTTTTGAGAGCTGTTGTGGTATTCCGCACGCATTAATGATTTCACGCAGGTAAATTCTCGAATGTTTCACGGGAAACATCATACTTGATATGCTGACATATTGTGTACCTATACGATAAGGTATGGAGTAACTGCTGAATCGGCATTCCCTGATCGGGGTGATTTGGGAATCATGTGTACTATTGCAGCAAAGTAAGGTAAGGAAGGCTTCGAATTTGGATGACATACGCTTGCACGGAGTTCATATCGACGACGAGAACAACCGCGTTCTCGCAATCGCCCAATCGTGCGTGGCGCTCATGCCGTACCACCTCCCCGGCGGCGCCGTCGATTGGGAGCACTGCACGCTCAGGCAGTGGCTCAACGACAGCTTCTACCGAGCGCTGCCCCACACCATACGGTCCCGCGTCTTGGAAGTGGAGAACCGCAACGCGGCCAACGCGCGACACGGGACGCACGGCGGCGGCCCCACCGTCGACCGGGTGTTCCTCCTGTCGATCGACGAGGTGGAGCGCTACTTCCCCGCGCCCGCGCCGTTCGATGGCGAACCGGCGCTCTCGGACCTGAAACGATTGCACGCGTTCTGGCGCGCGGGGTTCCAAGACCGGCTGCTCGGGTGGTGGTGGTTGCGATCGCCGGGTCAGGACCCCCACTTCGCGGCCACGGTCAGCAGCACGGACGAACCGACCGTGTGCTACGAGGGCCACGACGTGTACGGCCAGATGGAAGGCGCCGAAGAGGAGCCGGATATGCTGGGTGCCCCCTTCGGCAAGCCGTTCGCATGCGGCGTGCGCCCCGCCCTGTGGCTGAAACTGTAGCGGCCGGGCGTGCTCACCCGCAAATCCGGCCGAGCACGCCTGCAAGCCCGTCGATGTCGACGGGCTTCGCCACGTGGGCGTCCATGCCCGCATCGAGCGCGGTCTTCACGTCCTCGGCGAACGCGTTCGCCGTGAGCGCGATGATCTTCACGTCGGCCGCACAGGTGCCGGCGCAGGCGCGGATCGCCCGCGCGGCCTCGTAGCCGTTCATGATCGGCATCATCACGTCCATGAGCACGGCGTCGTAGTAGCCCACGGGCCGACGCGCGAACGCATCGCACGCCGCCTCCCCGTTCTCGGCCCACTCCACCTCGGCGCCGCGATGGCCCAGCAGCTCGATCATGATCTCGGCGTTAAGCTCGTTGTCTTCGGCCAGCAGGAACCGCTTGCCCTCGAAGTCGTACGGCGCAACCGCCGGCGCGTCGTCGAGCGGCGGCCGCGTTTCCTTCGGCGATGCCAGCCGCAGCTCTAGCGTCACGCGGAACGCGCTGCCGCTGCCCACCTCGCTGTCGACCTCGACGACGCCGCCCATGGCGTCGATCAGCGCTTTCGTGATGGACATGCCCAGCCCGGTTCCCTGAATCCTCGATATGGACGCCTCCTCGCTGCGCTCGAACGGATCGAAAATCCGCTCGACGAATTCAGGCGACATCCCCATGCCGTTATCCAAGATCGCGAACACGAGGCGCGCGTAGCTGGACCGCGTCTTCTCCAGCTCGCTCACCACGAACGATATGGAACCGCCCTCCTGCGTGTACTTCACCGCGTTGGACGCGAGGTTGAGCAGGATCTGGCTGATGCGCAGCTCGTCCCCGGCGAACACCTTGTGCTCCACCCCCGAGCAATCGACGTGCAGGTCCTGGCCTTTCGCCTGGGCCTGCGGGCGGATGATCGCCTCCACCTCGGCCACGACGTCGTCGAGGTCGAACCGCCGCTCCTGCAGCTCGAGCTGGCCGCTTTCGATGCGCGACATATCGAGCACGTCGTTGATCAGCTCCAACAGGTGCCGCGAGGACACGGTGATCGCGTCGAGGCAGCTCGTTATCTTCTCGCTCGCCTCGCCGCTTTCCCGCGCGATCTTCGTCATGCCGACGATCGCGTTGATGGGCGTGCGAATATCGTGCGACATGTTGGCGAGAAACTGGCTCTTCGCCTCGTTGGACGACCGCGCGATGTCGAGCGCCTGCTCGAGCAGCAGGCTGCTTTTGCGCTCCTCCGTGCGGTCGGACAGCACGAGCACGTACTTGTCCACGCCCTTGATGGACTCGCGGTACAACGTTTCCTGATACCAGCGAACCTCGCCCGTGGTCGGCCGGATGCGCTCGCGGTACATCTGAAGGCACCCGCCCTCTTCCAACGACGCGATCGCCTCGGTCCCCGGATCGCCCGACGGATCGACCGCCGATTCCGAAAGCACGCGTATGTCGCGCTTGACGGCGTCGGGCGACACGCCCAGCAGCTTCTCCACGTTGGGGCTGACGTACTCCACGGCGAACCCTTCGGGCGAGAACATGACATAGATGTCGTCGGCGTTGCGCACCAGCATGCTGAACAGCTGCTCGCGACACTCGATGGCCAGCTCCTTGGCATCGAGCTTGCGTCGGTTGCGATGCAGCAGGAACAGCACGGTGGTCAGCGCGATCGGGGCGAACACCACCACGAGCACCGCGATGGTTGCCCACTGTATCTGGTTCATGCTGGCGTTCACCACGCTGACCGGCACGTTGCCCAGCATCATCCAATCCTGGAACCCCACCGGCCGATACACCAGGTAGTGCTCGGTTCCGTCCAGCTGGTATCCCACCACGCCGCTCGATCCGTCGGCCAAGTCCTTCCTGAGGCGCTCCAGATCGGCACCGGCGAGGCTCGACCGCGCGGCGAGCATGTCCACGAAGTTGTACGACGGGCCCTCCTCCTTCGCGGACAGCAGGATGCGACCGTCAGGGTACGTCACGTAGCAGTCCGACTGGCCGTCGAACGCGTTCACGTCGATGGCGCGCGCCATGTCCGCGGTATTGTAGCTCACCGCAACGGCGTCGTACGGGAACTCGCGATACGAGCCGCCGCGCGCAGGGACGGCGAACACGACCAGGGACGACCCGTCGGGAAGCAGGGCGTCCACCACCGCGTTGTTGCCGTCGATCATGATGCGGTCGATCTGCGCGTTGAGGTTCAGGAACCCCTTCTCGCCCGTAAACGTCAGGTAGTTCCCGTCCTTGTCGAGGAAGTAGAAGTCTGTGAACCCCCACTTCCCCTGCTCCTCCTGCAGGAACGCGACGAGGTCGTCATCGGATGAAGCGGTGTGATCAATGTGATAGTCCCAGCCGTCCAGAAGGTTCCAGTTCTTCGAGACGAGATCCTTGAAGGATGCATTGACCTGCGAGTATATTTCCTCAAGATGCCCGCTACACTCCTCGTAGACAACGTGCTGGACAAGCTTCATATAGCCGACGACCGCCGCCGCCAGCAGAACGATGCCCAGCATCGTGAACGTGAAGATGTGTACTCGGCGCGCGCTCGAGACGCGTTTCATGCGCCAGCCAATCTTTGAGCCATCGACTTCCCCTTGAGCCCAACCATCTACCTCAGATTGGTATAATAGTTATACCTGATCATACAAGACCTTGCTGTATACAGTACCAGAATACAGCATCAGGCCGCAATGGCTGCAAACCGTTGGAAAACCGATACAGCGCTAGGGGATGAGCACAAGCTCGGTTTCCATCATGCCCGCTTTCTCGAGAAACGCGAGCACGGCCTGGAGCATCAGGCGGTAGTACGACGTCATCGAGCGGGAGAATCCTTCGGCATCGCCGGCGCGCGCCTGCCCGTACGCGGCGTGCGCGAGCGACAGCAGCGCATCGGCGCTCGCCTTCGACGCGGCGAACAGCATGAAGAAGCGCCCCCATCGCAGCAGGTCGTTGAGCTCTTGCAGGATCGTTCGCAACGCGACAGGCTCGACGCATCCGATGAATCCCGCCATGAGGGACTTCGACACGGCCCAATCGCCCTCTTCGCCCGCGAGGGCGCGCTGCACGGCATCGGCAACGGCGTCGATGCGCGGCGCGGTGGCGCTCAGCGCCGGCGGCAGCACGGCGCACAGCATCTGCAGCGCGTGGACGTACGTGCCCACGTCGCGCCTGAACGAGAGGTCTTCGAGCCAATGCGCAGGGAAGCTCGCGCTGCCCAGATGAACGCGCGTGCCCAACCCGTTGACGGTTTGCGCGATGCCGATGGCGTTCAGCATGCCGTAGGCTTTCTGCACCGTCGAATGGGAAACCCCGTACGCGGCGGACAGGTCGGCGATCGAGGGAAGCATCTGGCCGTCGGCGAATTCGCCCCGCGTGATGCGCTCGACGAGCGTGCGGGCGATCTGCCCGTGTACGAATTCGAGGCCCGCTTTCGCGTTCCAGGCGTAGCTCGAGGATTCCCCCTCCTCGGCGGCAGGCGGGCAGGCGGCCTCCAACTTGTCCAGGTACGCGTCGACGCACGCGCCCGCGCCCCGATACATGAGGCCGAAGCGGCGCTGCACCTCGTCGGCATCGCGCAGCTCCAAAGCCGCGAGCATCCACGACAGCACGCCCTCGTCGACCTCCGCGACCGGGCGGCAGGAGAACGGGCTGTCGAACCCGGCGATCACCGGCACGCGCGCCATGCGCTCGAGGCTGGCATAACACGAGGCGAACAGCGGGTTCCCCGTCTTCTCCAGCAGCCCGTGCAGCACGGCCGACGATCGGGCGAGACGCCAGTCCTCCGCATGCTGCCCGCGCTCCACGCGCGCGGCATCGCGGGCGAAGCCATGGAGGTCCTCGTCGGAGCACGAGCGGGCGGAGAGGAAGAAGAGGGACGGCATAACCAGCTCGAGCGCGCGGTAGCAGTCGCTCACCGCGTCGCGGCGCGCCAGCAGCGAGCGGATGCCGCGATCGTCGGCGCCATCGGGCGGCCGATACACCACGACGGCGCGCTTGCGCTCCTCGACGACGATGTAGCCCTCGGCCTTCAGCGCGCTCTGCACGTCGCGGATGGTCCTGATGCCCACCCGGTAGCGCTCGCACAGATCGTGCATGGAGGGGAGTTTGTCGCCATAGCGCAGCGTGCCCCGCTCGATATCGCCAGCGAGGTGCCGGTACACGTACTCGTATAGCGTGGCCTTCTCTTTCATGATGCGGTATTGTACCGCGTCGGCCGCCGCCTACGAGGCGAGCTTCGCAAAAGCGCAGATAATCACGTATTAACGGACGTTCAGCGTTCGACGATCTCCCGCACTCCTGGCGCTTGATCCCCTGTCTTGAAACAGAAAAAGGACGGCCGGAGCCGTCCTTTCATCATCGGGTAAGAGCGAGGTTATTTCGCAGCACCGATGCGGCAAATGGTGGTGCCGCAGTCGGGGCACTTGCCCTTCGTGATAGGCTTGCCGTTCTTGGTCAGGCTCTCAACGGGGTCCTTCATCTCTTTCTTGGCCTTGCACTTCACGCAATAAGCTTCAATAGCCATGGCTGCAAAAACACCTCTCTGTTCTGTACTTGAGCAGGACGCTTTCATCCCGCACCTTATCGTGGCGCGCTTCCATCAGGAGCCCGCGCACACGAACCCGTATTATACGGCAGGCTGAAAATCACCTACCGGGGACGCCAGGGGCCACCTATATATTCTTCAACAACTCCATAACAAAGTCGGCATTCGCCTCAAGCGTCTGCTCGTCGATGTTCTCCAGCACGTCGTCGCCCTGAGCGAAGAAGGCCGGCTTCGCGCCGTCCATGCCCGCCAGGTGCATGGCCTGGTAGCCCTGCTTGATGGCGTAGGACGAAGCGCTGTCCTTCCATTTGATCTGGGCGCTGCCGACGTTCAGGCCGGTCGCCTGCGACGCCTTCTTCACGTAGCGCTTCATGCGCGACGAGGTTTTCACCGAACGGTACATGCCCTCCTGCTCGACCATACACAGATCGCCCGCACCCAGCGCGTCGAGATCGATGATGATGGAACCGCGGAGATCCTGCTGGTGCTCGGTGAGGAACGCGCGCATGCCGCCGTTCTGGGCAAGTTCGGAGCCCAGTGCGACGAACCACACTTCCGTGTTGATATCGGGATTGCGGAACTGGTAGATTTGCTTGAGCTCGGCCGGCACGTCGGGATCGTCGAAGTCGAGCGCGTCGAACGACTCGCCCGGAGCTTCTTCCCTATCGAGCTCGGCCCGCTCCATGCGGCGCGGCGAGAACGCGCCGCCGTGCCAGGGGCGCCGCTCGTCGGGGCCGTAGCCGTCATCGTACTCGTCGACGTTGTCGTACTCGTACGGGCCGTCGAATCCGTCGTCCTCGAACGTATCGTATTCGTCGTCTTCGTAGCCGGCTTCGTACGGGTTCATCTGAGTGGTCGCACCAGGATCCATCAGGCCGTCATCCTCGCGGAAGCTCTCCCAGCCGCCGCGCTCGGCACCCACCGTGCGCGCGTCGAAGGTCTCGTCCACCTCGAGCCATTCCTGCGGCGAGGGTTCCTGGTCCTTGTTCTTGCGACGCAAGCGATCGAATAGGCGATGCACGCGCGATTTCGGCATCTCCACGTAGCCGGGACCGGCGAAGGCGCCCGTCTCGGTGAAGTTCTGGTCGTAGGCGGAATCGTCGGCATCGTCGATGTAGATGTCGTCGGGATCGACGTTGTCCAGCAGCTCGTCGCCGATGGGAGCGAACGTGCCCGTCGCGCCCGCCGGGACGAACGCGCCGGCTGCGCTGACGTTCGACGTCTTGCCCTCGGCGATGTCGGTGCGGCTGATGGAGCCGGAAAGCGACGGGAGTATCGAACGGAGCGAATGCTTCTTCTCAACCGCAGCCTGGTCGGATGCGCCCGCGCTTTCGCCAACAGGCGCGTCGTCGGAGGGCTCTTCGCCAACGTTGATCGAAGGAAGCATGGTCAGCAGGCTCTTCGCGGCGCTCTTGCCCGACGATTCCACGTCTGCCAGCGGGGCGCGCTGCTTCGGAAGCTCGGAGATCGGGGGGAGGTTCGCGGCCGACACGCCGATGTCGGGCAGCACGATGGGCCGCGGCGCGGCGCCCTCGGCCTGCGGCGCGGCAGCAGCGGGATCGTCGTAGCGATCGGGGATCACGTCGATGCGGCCGCTTGCGCCGATGGGAGCACCCGTCACGTCGACGCGGTTGCCGGTACGATGCTCGTCGGCCTGGGCCGCGCGGGCCTCTTCCTGCACCTTGCGCGGATCGAGGAACGAGGGCATGGGAACGTCGTTGATGGGCGGCAGGTCGTCCAGACGCAGCTCGCTCACGTCGATGGGAGGCATCGCCGTGGTGGAGAACGGGTCGACAGGCGCCACGGGAGCCGTTTCCTGCGGAGCGGAAAGCGGCGATGCGACAGCTTGCGCGCCGTCGGGCGCGGGCATGTCGTAAACGCCCTCAACTGCCGGCGCCTCGACCGCTTCGGCACCCGCCGGAGCTGCGGCGCCTTCCGCCTCGGGAGCATGCCACTGGGGAGCTTTGACCTCGCGGGCCTCTTCGTACTCGAAAGCGGTCGCGCTCTCGGGCTTGCGCTCGGCTGCGACGCCCGTCTCGGAGAAGTGCGCGGCGTTCTCGCTCACTTCGTCCGCGGCGTCGAGCGCGCTTGCAAACTTCGAGCGCTGGACCGGCTTGTCCGCGCGCGGCTTCTTGGCTTTTTCCTGCGCCTTCTTGAACCAGTCGGGCACGCCGTCGCTCGGCTCGCTCGCCTGACTCACGGCCGCATACGACGACGCGGCCATGCCGGCCGTTGCCGCGGCGATGGCGGCTGCTTCGGCAGCGGCGCGCGCGGCCTCTTCGGCAGCGGCAGCTTCGGCGTTGGCCAGGGCTTCCTGCATCGTGTCCTCGGGAATGCTGGACAGCGCTTCGCGCGTTTCGCCGCGCAGCTCGCGATAGCCCTCGTCGGTGGGCGTCGGCAGCGGGGGCTCTTTGATCTGGACGAGGTTCTGGGCGATATCGGACGCGGACACGCCCGTCACGGGTTTGCCGGACAGCGCGGCAACCGCGGCTTTCGCGGCGGCCAGACGCGCTTCGGGCGTCTGCGGGGCGGGCTCGGGCGGCTTCACGCTGGCTGCTTCGTACACGAGCTGCGCGCCTTCGGGCACGAGCCCCGCCGCACGCGCGGCATCCTCGCCATGGATCGACGCGTCGGTGCGGGCGGCCAGCTCGGCCTCGCTCACGCGCCCGCGTCCCACGCGGCGCGCGACCTCCATCATCACCGCCGTGCCTGCGGCGTTGCAGTTGGCGGCCTCGTTGTACGAAGCCAACTTGTGCAACAGGGCGAACACGATGGGCAGCGCCACCAGCACGAGCGCGATGCACGCCAGCACGTTCAGCACGATGGCGGTCACGCCTTCGGCGTTGAGGAATATCACGTTGCGGACGATCAGGAGCAACGGCAGGAACACCATCGCGCCGAACGTCGCCCATTGCAGGATGGGGAGAATCGACAGCAAGGGGCCGTTGAGCTCGGCACGCACCTTGCCGCTGTCGTAGCGGGACACCACGATGACCTTGCGGCGGCGCGATCCGCCCGCTTCAGCCGAGTAGCTGGGCTCGTACTTCGCCACCACGTTCTGACTGACGCCGCGAGCGAACGCGCGGGACAACACGGGACGGTTGAACACCTCGGCCGCGAACAGCAACGCGGCGATCAGCGTGATCACGATGGACGCCACGCCCACCACCGGCAAGAACAAGGCGAGTACGGTGATGACCAGCGTCGCCGCGCAGCAGATCACGCGCGGGGCCTCGGCACCGGGGGCGCCGCTGAAATCTTCGATGATGGCGGAAAGACCCGCGTCCTTCTGCATCTGCTCGGTAATGTACAACGCCGCTTGCTGCTCTTCTTCGGTTCCCGCAGGGCGAGGACCGATTTCCTGTGATAAATATGCGACGTGATCTAGTATGTCCGGCATACTCTTTTGCCTTTCGTTGGCGATTCTACAAGGCACACATGATGCAAGTATACGCTATTTGCTCCCTGCACCCAAATAATCACTAATAAAAGCGTCCGCGCTGCGGGCTTGTAAACGTGCTGTTGAATAGGCCTTTGCGACGTCGGAGGTGGCGTCTTCGAAGGCCTCGTCGACGATGCTCGACGGGTCGTCGGGCAACGCTTTCGCGAGCGTCGCCGCTTCGGCGTCGGCGATGTTGTACGCGTTGTTCTGAGCCGTGGCCTCTTCCTTGTTCTTGGCCAGAATAGCGTCGTCGGAGGCGATGGCGTACCCGAGCGACTCCTGGCGTTTGGCGATGTAGTCGACGAACTGCGTGAGGTCGGCTTGCGGATACGTCGCCTGGACGTCCAGGAACGCCGCATACGCCTCATCGAAGGCGGCGAGCGCTTCGTTCGTCTTGCTCTTCGACGCTTCGACGTTCTCCGCCGTCGTTTCCGTTACCAGCTGCGCGGCCTGGCGGGCCAGATCGTCGCCTTCCAGCACGGTTTTCCAGGCGGCATCCACGCCTTCGGCGGCGCTCTGGGCCTCCGTGGCGGCGTTCATGAGCAGCTGTCCCTGTTCGACCAGCGTGAAACGAGCGGCGATGCCGGCTACAGCTTGGTTGGCGGCTTCCTTCTCGCGGGCGCCGTTCAGTTCGAGGGAGACGGCGCGCGCTTTCTCGTCGGCGTCTTGAAGCTTCTGCTCCACCGCCTCAAGCTGCGCCTGAATCGCGGTACGCTGCTCTTCGCTTCCTTCCGCGAAGGGGTCGGTCACCACCTCGTCAAGCTGCTGGATCGTCTCATCCGCTTCTTTGACCAGCGACAACGCATCGTCGAGCACCGCGACATGACCCTGCTGGCTCTGGTAATCGCGATAGAGGTACATGCCTCCCGCGCCCAGCAGGCCGATGCTCACCACCACGATCACCGCGACCGCGAGCCACTTGCTCAAGCGGCGGCGGGCCTTGCGGCGGGCTATCTCCTCTTCAGGGGAGCGCTTGGGCTTCGACGGAACCACCGCGAGGGGAGCGGGGCTGCTTTTCTCCGTTTGGCTCGTCGGACGGGCCGCCGAGGGCAGCGCGGCCATCTTCGACGTGGACGCGCTGTCGTCGACCGAAACGAAATCACCTGTTGAAAGGGGTAATCCGCGCTCTTTCGTCGGCGTGGGAGCCGGCTTCTTGTGCCTGCCCGGAAGCGTGAACAGCGCGATGCGGCCGGGTCCGTGCTTCTGCTTGTCGTTCCCGTCGCCGTCGAGCGCGTTCTTCGCCGCGTCGAGCACGTCGAACGATATCTCGTTCGACGTGCCGCGCGTATGCTTCTTGATGTGCGCCGCGCGCGTTATTTTGTCTTCCCACTTGCCCATGCGTGCCTGCTGGATAGCCTCGCGCTACCGGTCGTTCATGCGCTCGAGGTCGACCGCGATCTCGGCCGCGGTCATCACCTTGATGGTCCTGCTGGGCAACGAGTTGAGGAACGCCTTGCCGTAGCTCTTCGTCAACAGGCGGCGATCGGTGAGGATGAGCACCCCCGTGTCGTCGGCCTTCCTGATGAGGCGGCCGGCGGCCTGCTTCGTCTCGAGGACCGCGGCGGGCAGCACGTAGCGGCGCCATGCCTGGTCGTCGCGGGCGGCGCGCTCGCACGACAGCGGATCGGTCGGCTTCGCGAACGGCAGTTTCGGGATGATGACGCCCTTGAGGGTGGCGCCGGGGGCGTCGAAGCCCTCCCAGAAGCTTTTGAGCGCGAACAGCGACAGGTGCTCGTCGGCCAGGAAGTCGTCGCGCAGGCCCTTCACCGACACGCCCCACTTCTGGCACACCACGCGCAGGTCGTCCTCTTTGAGCTGGGGTTGCACCTCGTCGAAGCATCGTTCCATCTCACGGCGGTTCGTGAACAGCGTCAGCATCGACCCGCTTTGCGCGCGGTGCACGTCCACCAGCAGCCGCTGCAGCGCGGAAAGGTAGGCGGCCTCGTTCGGCTCGGGCATATCGCTGGCCACGTAGACCGTCATGTGCGCGTCGAAATCGTAGCTTGAATCCAGCTTGCACGTCTGACAGGTCGAATGCTCCGATGCGTTCAGGCCCAGCGCGCTTTCGAATGCGTCGAACTTGTCGTCCACGGCCAACGTGGCGGACGCGAATACCGTCGAATGCGTGCGCTCGAACAGCGTCTCGTTCATCGCTTCGCCCACGTTGATCAGCAGCGCTTCCAGCTTCTCGGCGACACGATCCTTCTTGCGGCTCAAGGTCGCCGCATACGCGTACGTTTCCGGCGCCTTGTCCAGGATGATATCAGCTGCGTTCATCTGCTCTTTGAGTTCCATCGCCACCGACGCGATCTCGCGCTGTATCTCGGCGGCTCCCTCGAGGTCCTCCAGGTAGCCCACCAGCTCCTGGCATACGTGCACCAGTTTTTCGGCGGTTTCGGTCATCGCCCGACCATAGCTTGCGACCTGGGCAAACGTTGCGCTTCCGCGCACGTCGGCGTTGATCCACAGCTCGACGATCTCATAGCCCTTGCCCTTCCTGTTCTGATCGAAGAACAGGAGGTCCTTGAGATGCCCGGCGAAATCGCGGGCGGCATCGGCGTACGCCTTGCCCGCCGCGCGAGCCTTTCCGGTGAGGGCATAAAACAGCGTGGAACCCTCTTCCATGCCGGGAATCACCACGCGACGCTCGGCACGGACGAACACGTTGCGGGACGCCTCGTCGGCGCCCACGCGATTGGCCAAGCGCGTGATGTCGTCGGCCGAGAGCGACAGCGAGAACGCGCGGCGCGCCTCAGCTTCGGCTCCATGGGCCTCGTCCACCACCCAATAGCGGATCGGCGGCAGCAAGCCGCCGTCGGCCACGAGGTCGCAGAACAGCAGGCTGTGGTTCGTCACCACGATATCGGCCGCTTCCGCGCGTCGACGCGATCCGTGCACGAAGCACGAAGTACCAAAATAGGGACACTTGCGGCGCAAGCAGTCGTTCGCCGTTGTCGTGATGATGCGGCGCGGCAGCACGCGGTAGTCGATCTTGAGGCTGTCCATGTCGTCGTACTCGGTTTGCTCGATGAACGACAGCAGTGCCGCAAGCGATGGGGCCTGGGTCTGCTCTTTGTTGCCGAACAGCTTCGTTTGCGCGCCATCGGCCACGATATGATCGATCTTCCGCAGGCACGGGTAGTGCGAGAAGCCCTTGAGCGGGGCATACGTCAACGGGGTGCGCTCGGGATTGGCAGCTTCGAGCGCTTCTGCCAGCGCGGGCAGCTCGTGGTAGACCAGTTGGTCGAGCAGAGTGTTCGTCTTGGTGGCCACGCCGACGGCAATGTTGTTGGCCTGCGCCGTCAACGCCGACGGCACCAGGTACGCCATGGACTTGCCCACGCCCGTGCCCGCTTCGACCAACAGGTTCTCAGAGCTCGAGAACGCGTTGCGCACCGCTTCCGCCATGTCGACTTGCTCCATGCGGGGCTCGAAATCGTCGTACAGCGCGCCGACGAGGCCGGCTTCGGAGAATGCCTGCACGATATCTTCGTTCGAAGGGAACATGAGCGCGCGCTGCGGATCGGCCGCTATGTCGTCCGCGTCCAGCTTCGCCACACGCTCAAGCTTGCCCAAACGGTCGCGCCGTAACGTGCGCAACGAGAATTTCAGGTTCAATGTTTCACGTGAAACATCGTACTTCTCAGCAAATTGCGCGAATACCGTCTGCGTGGACCACTCATCGGGCGTCGCCATATGCGCGATCTCGCACACAAGCGCAGGAGGCATCGTCGCGACTCCGGCCAACAAGATGCGGAAGATGGCACAGGTTGCCTCGACGTCGGCATCGGCACGGTGCGTCGACAACGGCGCGCCGAACGCGCGCACGAGATCGAGCAGACGATGCGATTTCAAGCGGGGAAGCGCGATACGCGCGAGGTCGAGCGAGTCGATCCAGGTGTTTTCCAGCAAAGGGTATCCACTCGGATGACGCGTCGTGAAGGTGCGATCGAATTCAGCGTTATGCGCGATGACCTTCGCATCGCCGACGAACTCCACCAGCTTCGCCAGCGCATCGGAAGGGGACGGCGCATCGGCAACATCGCTGTCGTGAATATCGGTGAGGTGCGCGACATCCTCCGGGATGGGCTTCCCTGGGTTCACGAACGTGATGAACCACTCGACGATCTCGCCGTTCTCCATACGGGCGGCGGCGATCTGGGTCAATTCGTCGTGATGGAACGAGAAACCGGTCGTTTCCGTGTCCAGTACCACGACATTACGGTCGAGATCACCGAAATCCGCCGTAGCGGCGATTTCAGGCAGCGACGCATAGCGGTCGCGGATGGCCTGCGAAGTACCATCGCTTATGAAACTTTGCAGGGTATCCTGCGAGGGCGTGTTTTGTTTATCCATACCGGGTAGCCTATCATCTATCATGGGATCACACAAACTGTTACGCCGACGTTGACAAAAAGAACGGCTCAAAGGAGAAAACATGCAGGCAGAGCGCTATTTCGGAACGTACGCACGATTTGATACCCTTTCG
Organism: Eggerthella hominis; assembly: GCF_014287365.1. Taxonomy (NCBI): domain Bacteria; kingdom Bacillati; phylum Actinomycetota; class Coriobacteriia; order Eggerthellales; family Eggerthellaceae; genus Eggerthella; species Eggerthella hominis. Next base: position 180,126 of record NZ_JACOOA010000004.1, on the reverse strand, counting down.
AAGAAAGACGCTGCCGCTCTGCTTGGAGCCGACAACCTCATCGGCGACGTGTTCGAAATCGTGTTCCAAACCGAAAACGGCGTGTCAACCGCTTGGATGAAGAACCGTTTCGGCGGGCTCATCGGCTTCTTCGACGCCGCATTCTCCCGCAAGCTGAACGTTCTCGCTGCGCGTGGGTGGAAACTGCAGGCGGTTCTATCGTTCGTCGCGTTCACTGATCGTCCCGAGCCGGGCCATTACTGGGGCCAAGCGGCCGTCATCTGCTTCGATCCGACGCTCGAGCAGGCCTTCGGCCCGTTCATCGCCTCGACCGCGCAGCGCTTGTCCGACGGTGTGCGACCCGAAGTCGATCTGGGCGAGCAAGGCGTAGAGCAGGTCGTCTCGAGCAACGGCACCTGGACTCCCAAGAAAACCGTGGCGTTCCCTGCGAAGGAAGCGGGCACGGTAATCATGAAAAGCCGGCGCAAAATGTCCGAGAAACTCATCGAGCAAGGACGCAAGGGCAACAAGGGATGCTATGCCGTAAGCTGGCTGTTCTTGCTGCTGCTTGTCGCCCTTGCTCTGTTCGGCCTTAAGTCGTGCGGCGTGTTCTAAATCTCAGAATGTTTCACGTGAAACATTCTACGCAAGCGCATAGCCGATAAGTCGCGTGCACAACTCCGGGAACGAGATTCCTGCAGCGCGCGCGGCGTCGGGGAGCAGCGACGTCCCCGTCATGCCCGGAATCGTGTTCGTCTCCAACGTCCAGCACGAGCCATCCTCTTCCAGGATGAAATCCGAACGCGACACGCCCTCGCAGGAAAGCGCGCGATGGGCGCGAATGGCGAGGTCCTGTACCATGCGCGTCGTTTCCTCGGACAGCGGAGCGGGACACAGGTGCTGCGAACCGCCGGGCGCGTATTTCGACTCAAAGTCGTAGAAGTCGCTTTTCGGCACGATCTCGATGATCGGGAGAGCTTCCACCTCGTCGCTGCCGATAACGGCAACCGTCAATTCCTTACCTTTTATATAGCGTTCGATAAGCACCTCGGAATCGATGGCGAACGCCTTCTCGATCGCGTCGGTTATCGCAGGAGCTCCCTCGACGATGAACACGCCCAGGGCGCTTCCTTCCGTTCCCGGTTTGACCACACAATGCGTTCCCAGTTTTTCCACGATGGCGTCCACGTCGTAAGAATCGCCCGCCTGCAACGGAACCGACGGGGGAGTGGGGATACCGGCCCGCTCGTAATACACCTTCGACTTCACTTTATCCATGGCCAGCGCACTCGCCCATACGCCGGAGCCGATATACGGGAGCCCGATCGTCTCCAAAAGACCCTGCACGGTGCCATCTTCGCCGTATTTGCCATGCAGGCAGAGGAACGCAACATCAAAAGGGCCGTCGATAAGGCGCTTCAGGTCTTCCTTTTCAGCCGGATCGAGCTGCGTAACGATAAATCCGGCCTCCTCAAGAGCCTCACGCGCCCCCTCGGCCGACGCAAGGGAAACCTCCCGCTCCCCACTCTTTCCTCCGGCAAGCAACGCCACGCGGCAATCAGACATGCATCCTTCTTTCATCATTCTTGATACGTTCGTTGCAGTATAGCAAAGGGATGTTTCACGTGAAACATGTATAATGACCGGTATGGATAAACCAATTAAAACTTACGCGCTTCCCGAACTCGCTTCTCTCATGAAGGAGTTGGGACAGCCCGCCTTCCGCGCACAACAGGTGCAGGAATGGCTCTACCAACGTCATGCAACCAGCTACGACGAGATGACGAACCTTCCTGGCGCCCTCAGGGAAGTGCTGGCGAAGCGTTTTCCGCTTACGACGCCGCTGATCGTCGATCGTCAGGTGTCGAAGGATAAGACGCGGAAGTACCTCATCGAGTTCGATGACGGTATCCGCGTGGAAACCGTCGCCATCCCTTCGCGCGGAGGCGATCGCCTCACCGTCTGCTTCTCCACGCAAGCCGGATGCGCCATCGGGTGTGCGTTCTGTGCGACGGGACAAGAAGGCTTCGCGCGCAACCTCACTCCGGGAGAAATCGTCGATCAGGTGTTGATCGCGCAGGAAGACATGGGGAAACGCGTGACGAACGTCGTGGGAATGGGCCAGGGCGAGCCGTTCCTCAACTACGACAACACCATGGCCGCGCTACGCATCCTCAATCACAAGAAGGGCCTGGAGATCGGCGCGCGACATATCAGCGTGTCAACCTGCGGCATTCTGCCAGGTTTGAAGCGTTTCGCCGAAGAACCTGAGCAATTCACCCTCGCCGTATCGCTTCATGCAGCGCGCCAGCCGATTCGCGACCTCATCATGCCCAATGTGGCGCGTTACAAGCTTCCTGCATTGAAAGAAACACTCCAGGAGTACGTTTCCAAGACGAGCCGCCGCGTAACGCTCGAATACATCATGATCGAGGGCGTGAACGACGCGCCAGCAGACCTGAAGGCGTTGCAGAAGTTCTGCTCGAACCTGATGTGCCACGTGAATCTGATCCCCATCAACGCAATAGAGGGATCGGAATTCCAGCCGAGCCCTCCGGAAACCATCGAACAGTGGCTTTCCGCGATCCAGAAGAAGGGAACGGAAGCGACGCTGCGTGATTCCCGCGGTTCCGATATCGCCGGTGCCTGCGGTCAGCTGAAAAACACGTTCAAATAAGAAAGCCCCGAATGTTTCACGTGAAACATTCGGGGCTTTCCTTTGCCTTGCTTAAGATGCAGCGGCTATGAGCTCTTCGAACAACCGCTCGAGATCTTCCTCGTCCTGGAACTCGATCTCGATCTTGTTCTTACCATTCGACGATTTAACCTTCACCGGCGTGTTCAGCACATCTTTCAGCGCTTTCGCCACCGTCTTGTACGTTTTCGGCAACGGCTCCTTCTTCGTCGGCGTATCACTGCGCTTTCCAGAGAACAAGCGCGCAATAGCCTCCGCTTCGCGCACGGTGAGCTTTTCCGCCACAAGCTTGTCCGTCAACTTCTGACGTCCCTCTTTCGTGGGAATGGACAGAATAGCACGCGCATGACCCGCGGAAATCTTCTCCTCGAACAGCAATTGCTGCGCTTCTTCAGGAAGCTCTAACAATCGAAGCGCGTTCGCCACCGTAGAACGGCCCTTCGACATAGCTTGGGCCACCTCGGATTGCGTGAGGTTGCGACGTTCCATCATGCGACGATACCCATACGCTTCCTCTATAGGATTCAGATCGGAACGCTGGATGTTCTCCACAAGGGCAAGTTCGAGTGCTTGATCGTCGTCCGCGTCCTTGATGCGCACGGGAACGGTCTTCAAACCCACGATCTTGCATGCTTGCCAGCGACGCTCGCCGGCAATGATCTGATACTCGTTGCCTCCCACGGGACGAACGAGGATAGGCTGCAGCAAACCGTCCTTTTCGATGGATGCCGCAAGCTCCTCCAGTGCTTCCTTCTTGAAATTCGTACGCGGCTGGTCGGGGTTCGGGCTCACCAGCTCGATAGGAACCTCGTCGGTTCGGCGCTGCACGACGCTTTTGATGGTCACTTGGCTCTCGCCGTCGACAATCGATTCCTCTTGGGTCGACGTAATTGTTTCACGTGAAACATTCGCAGATTCCGGCTCAGGTTCGGGGCGAACCGGTGTCGGCATCGACACTTCCTCGCGCTCCTGCTCTACCAATACGCGTTTCGGAGTAGCCTCGAGAGGAGCCGCCTCCTCGTATGCTCCGCCAAGAAGCGAGTTCAAGCCACGACCCAACCCGCTTTTGTTCGCTTTAGCCACGTTGTACCACTTCCTTTGCGAGGTTCATATACGATTGAGCACCCTTACCCGTCGGATCGTACTGAGTGATGGGCTGGCCGAAGCTAGGCGCCTCGGAAAGCTTGACCGTACGGGGAATGAGCGTCGCGAAGACCGTTTTACCGAAATAGCTGCGTACTTCGTCCACAACCTGCCGCGAAAGCGTGGTGCGGCCATCGTACATCGTCAGCAGCACGCCGAAGATATCGAGCGTGGGATTAAGGCGAGTTTTGACACGTTTCATTGAATCAAGGAGTTTTGTCACACCTTCCAGCGCGTAAAACTCGCACTGAATCGGTATCAACAGCTTGTCAGCAGCCACCAATGCGTTGACCGTCAGTAAGCCGAGAGAAGGCGGGCAATCGATAAATACATAGTCGTACTTGCCGCGAAGGCTTCCTACGGCGTCTTTTAAGCGATTCTCACGGGCCATCTCGGATACGAGCTCTACTTCTGCCCCTGCGAGGTTAATCGTGGCTGGTACGAGGTCGAGGCCTTCACCCACATCCGGGATGATGACATCCTCGATTGCCACGTCGTTCAGCAGCACGTCGTACACGCAGTTGTGAACCTGGCTCTTCTCGATACCCAACCCACTTGAGGAGTTGCCTTGAGGATCGAGGTCCACCAACAGCACCTGCTTGCCAAGCTCGCCCAACGCGGCAGAAAGGTTGATCGCAGTTGTGGATTTTCCGACGCCGCCTTTTTGGTTGATGATAGCCATAACCTTCGTCTGACCAACCACATGTTTGACGGGCGCCTTCTCCTTGATGGTCTTGATAGGAGTGGAAGACACTTCCTGATGCTCGATCATAGGGCGCGTCTCTCGTTCGACCACTTCGATATGGTCGATGATCAACTCTTCCTCTACGATCTCTTCCTTTTCATGCTTGACAGTCTCTGCTGCTTTTTTGTCTCGTTTGAGACCATCGAATAGTCCCACAGGGACCCCCTTTCTTAACCGCGAACACAGTATACCCTGTTTAGTGTTTCACGTGAAACACTCGTCCAAAATGTTTCACGTGAAACATTCGAAGGATGCTAGAACCAATAGTGTTTCACGTGAAACAAATATCGAAACCACGTTCGAAACGTAGGCAAACGGCGTGAGATTCACATCGGCTGCACGTTGGAACCCTGCCATCTGCGCGTGAAACCATGCAGGTACAATACTAGGTAAGGAAAGTGAGGTAGCTGATGAATACTACACGGCGTCAATTGCTCGCTCAGCGGGCAAGCACTATGCGTAAACAGATGACATACGCAGAACGGCAGCTTTGGTTCTCGTTCTTGCGAGAATACCCTACGCCATTCGTGGCCCAAAAAGTCATCGGGTCGTACATCGTCGATTTCTACTGCCGCAAAGCACGTCTGAGCATAGAGCTCGACGGCGACAGCCATTATACCAAAGGGCAGAAGGAATACGATCGCATACGCACCACGTACCTGGAGATGATGGAAATCAAAGAATTACGGTTTACGAACAACGACATCATTGAGAACCTCGAAGGAGTGTGCGAAGTCATCCACGCTGAGGTTCTCAATCGACGCAACGATATCCAGGAGAATGAAAGCCTGTTCCAACAGATGAAAGGAAAACGCTAGAACGACGCTAGATTCGCGAATGTTTCACGTGAAACATTAGAGCGGTCGTTTTTGAGCCATTCCAGTCTTACGCGGCAGGTTGATTTGAGGACGCCCAGATTTCTCGAAGGAGATAATACGACGGCAAGCATCGCCAAGTTCGACAGCACGATCGGAAACAAAGATCATACCCAAGCGTTCTTGGAGCGCGAGCGCATGCTGCAACTCCTCGTCCGAAACGTTCGCTTTGTAGCAAACCAGCCGTCCGCCGTCCTGCAACAAAGGACTCGCAAGTTCCATGAGCACCGAGAGCTGCGCGAGCGCACGGGCCGTGACGACAGCGAACACCCCGGCCTTCTCGCGCGCGAGGTCTTCGATGCGCCCTGTGTACACTTCGACGTTATCAAGCCCTAGCTCTTCCACCATCGACGCGAGGATCGCGGTCTTCTTCCCAACAGAATCGGCGAGCAGCGTCGCGCGTCCGCTTTCGATCGCCAAGGGAATGCCCGGGTACCCGGCACCCGAACCGATATCGACAAGACGCCCTTCCGGAGCCTCTACAACCTCGGGAAGCCCAACAAGCGAATCCTCGACATGCAGGAGCATACCTTCATCCCATGTTGATATGCGTGTGATGTTGGTGGTCTTGTTCGCCTCGATCACCAATTCCAAATGACGCTTCAAAAGATCGTCGTGCATTGCATACTCCTCCAAGTTGTCGTCCCATCAGTATACGTGAAATGTTTCACGTGAAACATTTCGATATGAAAAAGCCCGCACCTTTCGATGCGGGCTTCCAAATAACTCGGAATATTCTACGTGCGCAGCACGTGCTAGCGAGGCAGGATCACCACATGGCGCGCGCTGCCTTCACCTTCGGACGCGGTTTCCACACGATCGTCGTCGCGCAAGCAGATATGCACGATGCGGCGCTCGTACGGCGTCATCGGACGCAGCTTGATGCTGCGGTTCTGACCGGCCGCGCGGTTCGCCGAAGAACGCGCGATCGACTCAAGTTTCTCACGCTGGCGGCTCTTGTACCCTTCGACGTCCACGATGACCGGATAACGGAACCCGATAGTGCGCACGGTGATCGCCGAAACGAGGAACTGCAGCGCGTCGAGCGTCTTTCCGTGGCGGCCGATCAGCACCGCCAGATCGTCGCCCGTGATATCGAGGATCAACTCGCCCTCGTCGCCCTCGTACTCGTCGATGGTCACCTCGCCCACATCGAAGTACTTGAGGATATCCTGGAGCGCACCGATCGCCGTATCGGCGATGCGGTCGAGATCCTCGTCGGTCAGTTCGGAGGGTTCCTCATCAAGAGGCTTCTCATCAACCAGTTCTTCAGCCATGACAGACTCCTCAATGTTTCACGTGAAACAATCGGTGTTACTTGCGCTTCGTCGTATCCTTCTTGGTAGGACGGGGCTTCTTCTGCTTACGGGTCACATCGACCTCGATAGGCTTCACTTCGATAGTCTCGGCAGCCTCCGCATCGCGCTTCTTCATGATGCGCATGGAGATCTGCTGCTGAGCGATGCCCATGAGCGAGGAAGCGCCCCAGAACAGAAGCACGCCGGCGGGCGAGCCCCAGCTGATCCAGAGCATAAACACGCTCATGACGGCGGCCATGATCATGGTCTGCTTGCGCTGCGGGTTGTCCTTGTTGCCCATCTGCATGAGCACCATGGGCAGGAACGTGGCGCCGGCGAAGATCACCATAAGGATCAAATAGGGAACAAATGTTCCAAAACCTGCGGCCATTGCCTCCTGTGGCTTCATAACCAAGCTGGGCACCAGGTTGTAGAACTCGTAGGTGGTGCCCGACGTGCGCGAACCCATCTCGCTGAGCACCTGGAACAGCGCCATGAAGATAGGCATCTGCAGCAGCATGGGCAGGCAGCCGGCCAGCGGGTTGAACTTCACCTCCGCGTACAGCTTCTGCATTTCCTCCTGCAAGCGCGGCTGATCGTCGGCATACTTGCGCTGCAGCTCCTGCATGAGCGGCTGCACCTTCTGCATTTGGAATGACGACTTCGTCTGCTTGTGCATCAAGGGTGAGATCAAGATACGGAAGATGACCGTGACGATGATAATTGCCAGGCCCCAGTCGCCGCAGAAGTTGTAGAAGAATTGGATGATATCGAATATCCAATCCTTAAATACGTCCCACATGTTCAGTTGTTCCTTCCTCTATACCAAAGAAGCTCGTGCGACGACACCTCAAGGAACAGGATCGTAGCCGTGCGAACCCCCCGGACGACAACGCAGCACACGCTTTACCGTGAGCTTGAGGCCCCGGCAGAACCCGTAGCGCTGGAACGCAATGAGTCCGTATTCGGAGCACGTCGGCGTGAAACGGCAGCAGGAAGGGAACAGAGGAGAAATGGCAGCTCGGTAAAAGGTGATGAGAAACACCGCCAGTTTGCACGGCACTTGCTTCAGAAAAGCTTTCATCCCTCTCGTCCCTAACGTAATTCAGCTCGTTTCAACGTCTCGGCACATGTTGTATGCACTTTACTATAAGAACTCCTCATGATGCCCGACTTCGCGAGAAATATCACATCATAGCCCGCCCAAGGACCGCCCAGCTCATGGCAGATGGCTCGCATGCGTCGTTTGGCGCTGTTGCGCCACACCGCGTTCCCCGATTTTTTACCCGCAATAAAAGCAACACGACCTTGCGGGCCGTGCTGCTTCGTGGGTAACACTATGAACGTAAGGTACGGCGTATGTAGACGCTTGCCGCATGAGAACAGATCGGAGATATCCCCGCGGGATTTAATGGTCTCCAACCCAAAGCTCTCTCTACACGCAGAGACGCTTGCGCCCCTTGGCGCGACGAGCAGCCAGCACCTTGCGGCCGCCCTTCGTCGACATACGAGCACGGAAACCGTGGCACTTAGCCCGCTTACGAGTGTTAGGTTGATACGTGCGCTTCATATTGATTCCCTTTCATGGTTTTAGAGCAACCTCGAAAGTATAGCTCACGTTACCGGGGAGTCAAGGAAAACTCACAAGAAGGGTTCATGATTTTTTCCAGGTCGCCTCGAATAGAGCTGACCGGCTCGATGAGCCTTTTGACGTGGAAAACCTCGAAAGGATGTTCTGAATGCCCTCAACCGCCCCCGGGTGCCTAACGTTCGAAGCGTTTTTCCGCTTTTCTGCACGGTGCAATTGTGGAAAATGTTGAAAACTCGCGTTTCATTCGAGACGCATTGTGGAAATCTCCAACGTCATTGGTTTGTCAAGATATGATTTCTCATTATTTTACAAGGCTCTCATCAGGCATGAAAGGTGACTGCACCTATTAACGAAGCTCTGAACAGGTACTTTACAGTATCCACCACGACCGTTATTCATGCGACCGGGCAAGACGTTACGCATTCTTCACACGAATGAAGCCAAACGGTCACGTTTTATTTGAAAGAGGATTTCGCCGTCGGATGGCGCCCCAAGCCGGAATCTATCAACATTTTTGCACGGTTTTCACCAACGTTCGTACGTTTTCCAGAAAGCATTCTTCAACGTTTTCCACATTTTCTGAATAGAAAGTGGAAAACGTTGAAAAGCCCATGTGGAAAGCCCTATGAAATTTAGGAAAGGATGAATGTGTCGGTTTGAATGCTATGAATTCCCCAGGTGGATGGATTCAGAATCGAAAAAACGCTACAATGCCAATGAATGTCATTGAAAAATGCTGAATATCGAATCTGAAAACGGAACACCATTGGACAACCAGATTGAAAAAGCAGATCATCAGGATGAATCCGCTGATGACGGCGTGGAGTCGTTCGACTACACGCATGTGCACGCCGTGGCGCGCATCGCGTTGTACGACGATCTTCGCAGCGCGCCGCGCGTAACCGAGATACATCCGGCGCCGACGGCTGAATTCATTGAAAGCCTCGCTTCGAAAATTTATGAACAAGCGAAAAGCGCCGGCGGCACCATTCCGTACACCGTCATCCGCGAGGTGTCGGAAAACTTCATCCATGCGCGGTTCGCCGAAGCGACCGTGTCCATCCTCGACGACGGCAACACCATCCGCTTCGCCGACCAAGGCCCGGGCATACCTTATAAGGATCAAGCGCAGATCCCCGGGTTCACGTCCGCCATCGAGCCGATGAAGCATTACATTCGCGGCGTGGGGTCGGGCCTTCCCATCGTGAAGGAGTACCTCGACTTCTCGCACGGCACCATCACCATCGAAGACAACCTGGGCACGGGCGCCGTGGTCACCATCAGCCTGCGCGCCGGCCAGCCCTCCGCGACGCCGGGCGACGGGCTGGCTCCCCTGGAGCCCGCGTACCCGCCGCGCGACCTGGGCCCGCAGCCGCAGCCGCAACCGCAACCGCAGGCGCCGATGCAGCAGCCGGCCTACCCGGTGCAATACGGCTACGCGAACCCGCCGTACCCCCAGGAGCAAGCGCCCGTTCCGGCATCCGCGCGCCCGCCGTACGGCTACGAGCCCGAACCGCAGTACATCCCTCCGCGTTACGCGCAGGACCCGTACGCAGGGGGGAACCCGTATTACCCCCCGACGGCCGCACCGTCGTACCGTGCGCAGGGCATGGCCGCGCAGCACTCCATGGCACCGCTCATCCCGCCGCTTTCGCAGCGCGAACGAGACTTCCTGCCCATATTCCTCAACGAGGGAGCGCTGGGCGTCACGGATCTGTCGCGCCTTACAGGTGTTCCGCAATCGAGCACTTACGTGACACTGTCCAAGCTCGAAGAGTCGGGCCTCATCGAGAAAACAGTCGGCCAGAAGCGCATTCTGACCGATCTTGGTTACCACGTGGCAAATTCCCTATAGTACAATCAAGGCGGCAGCGGGCGGCTCCCGCTCGACGCCGGCGAATGTTTCACGTGAAACATTCGCGGTGCCCCCAGCAAGGAAGCAAGCTATGAACAGCGAAAAACTCGAGCAGGTTTGGTCGGAAGTATGCGACCAGGTGAAAAGCTACAACAATATCGATCCATCGCAGATCAACGCGTTCTTCTCGCGTCTGCATCCGCAGGCCATGAGCGACGGCTTCCTCATGGTCACGGCCGACAACGACTTCATCAAGACGTGGATCGAGCGCCATTACGTCGAATTCATCAAGCGCGCGTTGAACGACCTGTACCACATGCCGTTCACGGTGATCATCGAAGTGGACATCACGGCGGCGGAGCAGGCGGCCGCCCCGGCCCCTGCCCCCTCGGCCCAGCCGGCCCCCGCACCGGCGCCGAGCGCTGCGCCGATCGCTCCCCCCGCGGCGACGGTTCGCGACGCGGGCGGCGAAGCGGGCGAACCCGAGAGCATCCTTCGCGCCCCCGGATCGGAACGCGACGAGGACGATCGGCCGCGCGAGATCGCGCTCGACGGCCCCGACAGCCCGGCGTCCACGCTCACGTTCGAGAACTTCGTCATCGGCGACTCGAACCGCATGGCGTACTCGATGGCCGTAGCCGTGGCCGAGATGCCGGGCAAGGCCCACCTCAACCCGCTGTTCATCTACGGCAAGTCGGGCTTGGGGAAAACGCACCTCATGCGCGCCATCCAGAACTACATCAACGAGACGATGCCGCAGCTGTCCACCATCTACGTCGACTCGGCCGAGCTGCTGAGCGACTACATGGAGGCCAGCGCCGCGCACGACAAACAGAAGTCCAGCTATAAGAACTTCAAGACGCGCTACGAAGAGGCCGACGTCCTGCTCATCGACGACGTCCAGTACCTGCAGGGCAAGAAGCAGACGCTCGACATCGTGTTCCAGATATTCAACAAGCTGACCAGCCAGGGCCGCCAGGTGGTGCTGTCGGCCGACCGCGCGCCGAAGAACATCGACATCGACGAGCGCTACCGCAGCCGCTTCAACTCGGGCGGCACGTTCGACATCCAGCCTCCCGAGATCGAGACGAAGCTGGGCATCGTGAAGAGCTTCGTGGACGAGTACCGCGAATCGGAAGGATCATCCGACTTCAACATCCCCGAGGACATCCAGATGTACATCGCGGAAAGCTCGAGCTCCAACATCCGCGAGCTGAAGAGCGCCGTCACGAAGGTGATCTACCAGATGACGTTCTTCAACCAGCCCAACCTCAAGCTGGACGACGTGCGCACGCTGCTGGAGAACCATTTCACGGGCGGGCCGTCGAAGCGCCTCACCATCGCCGACATTCAAAAGGAAGTGGAGAACTTCTACAAGGTGAGCCACGCCGACCTGGTGGGCAAGAAGCGCACGCGCAACATCATCTACGCGCGACAGATCGCTATCTATTTATGTCGTCAGATGCTCGACCTGCCGTTCAACGACATCGGCAAGAAGTTCAACCGCGACCACTCCACCGTGATGTACTCGGTGACGAACGTCGAAGAGAAGATGAAGGAGAACCGCGAGCTGCGCGAGGAGCTGGAGGCGCTGCGCGGGCTCATCAACGAGATGTAGCGTACGAGCGTTCGGCGGAAAGATGACTGAAACATGACTGACAAGTTGCCGAAAAGTGGTACAACCCTAGGGAAAGATAATAAAGGCGATAATTGATGTTGATGGAGGGTACCCGATCTACACGATCGATTCGGGAGGAATTCTGAACGTTGACGTGCACGAACGCCAGTTATCCACATTTCCACCGTCCTTATTATTACAACTATTAAAACCTTAGATATATTGAGGGAAGATCAAAAACAAAGAACACAACCCGAAAACCCGTCGACGAAGTCATACCGATCATACGCAATGTTTCACGTGAAACATTCGAACCTCTATAATGGCGGAAGCGCTCGCTGCTTCTAGAGAAAGGGAACGTCTTGAAATTCAGCATCAACCAATCGGAATTGCAGAACGCGTTGTCGGTGGTGCTCAAGGGCATCGCCACCCGATCGACGCTTCCCATTCTGTCGGGCATCTACCTCGACGCGCACGATGACACCCTCACGCTCCAGGCGACCGACCTCGAGCTGTCCATCCAGTACTCAGTCTCGGCGCTCATCGAGGAGACGGGCAAGGCCGTGGTTCCCGGCAAGCTGTTCTCCGAGATCGTGAAGAACCTGCCCGACGCCGCCGTGCACGTGGAAGCCGAAGACGACTCCGCGGTCATCACGTGCGATACGGCGTCGTTCTCCATCAAGACGCTCGACGCCGAGGATTTCCCCGGATTCCCGCACGTGGACGTGCAGCAGGAAGTGTCCATTCCGTTCTCGCAGTTCTCGTCGATGGTGAAGCGCGTCGCGCGCGTCGTGTCGAAGGACGAGAGCCGCGCCATCCTCACGGGCGTGCTCATCACGTTGGAGGACACCACGCTCAAGATGGTGGCCACCGACTCGTACCGCCTCGCCATCACCGAGGCCGAGCTTCCCGATGCAGCCGCCGAGGAGTTCCAGGCGGTCATCTCGGGTTCATTCTTGCAGGAGATATCATCGCTGCCGCGTTCCGAGGACGACCTCAAGCTGGCGCTGGCCGAGAACCAGATCGTGGTGACGTACCACGATACCGTGTTCATCAACCGTCGCCTCGAGGGAAACTTCCCGAACTACCGCCAGCTGCTGCCCGATTCCTACGCCACGCGCGTGAGCATGGACGTGGGGCATCTCGTGGCCGGTGTGAAGCGCACGTCGCTGCTGGGGCAGACCAGCTCGCCGGTGCGCTTCGACATCAACATGGCATCGCAGACCGTGCAGCTGTCCGCCGTCGCGCAGGACGTAGGCTCGGCTCAGGAGACGCTGTCGTGCTCCGGCGAGGGCGAGGACGTGGAGATCGCGTTCAACTATGCCTACGTGCTGGACGGCCTGTCCTCCGTGAACACCGACAACGTGTTCCTCGAGGTGCAGTCGTCCATGAAGCCCGGCATCTTCAAGGCCGACGAGGGCGAGAACTTCCTCTACCTCGTCATGCCCGTGCGCATCGCGTAAGGACGCGCACGGCCCGTCGTGGATCTGTCCATCACCCATATCTCGTTCCGGAACTTCCGCAGCTACGAAGGCTTCGACTTGGACGGCGTCGGGCCGCTCACGGTGCTCGTGGGCCCGAACGCGGTGGGCAAGACGAACGTCATCGAGGGCATCGGTCTGCTCACGGCCCAGTCGTCGTTTCGCCACGCGCCCGTCGACCAGCTCGTTCGGGCGGGCTCCGACTTCGCGCGCTTGGCGGCCGACGTCACCGACGGCAGCCGCCAGCTGGAGCTGACGGTGCAGCTGGCCGAAGGCAAGAAGAAACACCTGCTGAACGGCAAGGCGAAGCGCACGGCCGACCTGAAGGGCCTCGTGCCGTCCGTCACGTTCACGCCGGACGACCTCGAGCTGGCGAAGGGGTCCATGACGGTGCGCCGCGGTGCGCTCGACGCGCTGGGCTCGCAGCTCTCGGCGAACCACTACCTCATCCGGCGCGACTACGAGAAGGTGCTGCGCCATAAGAACCGCCTGCTCAAGGACGAAGCTCCGGCTGCACTCGTAGAGGCGATGAACGAGACCCTCATCACGTGCGGCGCGCAGCTTTCGTGTTACCGGGCGGCGCTGTTCGAGAAGCTTGCGGCATCGATGGCGTCGTACTACGCCGAGATCACCGACGGCACCGAGCACCTTGAGGCGGGGTTCACGCCGTCATGGGAGGAGCACGATCCCTTCGCGTTCGCCACGCACACGTTCGGCCGCGACGAGGCGCGCGCTTCGCTGACCGACGCGCTCGCACGGCGCGGCGGCGAGGAGCGCGTGCGGCATCGCGCGCTCGTGGGGCCGCACGCCGACCGCATCGAGTTCTTCATCGACGGCAAGAACGCCGCCCTGTTCGGCAGCCAGGGCCAGCAGCGCTCGGTGGTGCTGGCGTTCAAGCTGGCCGAGGCCACGCTCATTCAGGACATCCTGCACCAGAAGCCCGTGCTGCTGCTGGACGACGTGATGAGCGAGCTGGACGCCGCGCGCCGCCGCGCGCTGGTCGCGTTCATCTCGGGGGACATCCAGACGTTCATCACCACGACGAACCTCGCCTACTTCGACGACGACCTGCTGGACGCCGCCCGCATCGTGGAGCTGGGGAGGGATCGGGCGTGAGGAAGCTGGGCGAGAGCATCAACGAGCTGATGACCGTGCTGGCCGCCGGCGACGATGCGTCGCGCAAGGCGCAGCGCGCGGCCGCGGTGAACGTGGCATGGCGCAACGCCGTGGAAGCCGTGTACAAGGACGCCGCCGAGATGGTGCTCGACCACGTGAACGCCGTGTACATCATGGCAGCCGACGAGGTGGTGAAGGGCGCGCCGACGAAGGCCTCGCACACGGGGACCGGCGCCCAGCTCGTGGTGTATTCCGACGACAGCCTCATTCGGTCGGACCTCGACGCGCGCCAGGAATTCCTCAAGATGAAGTTGAAGGAGCAGGGAGAACACGTGGAGACGTTCAAGATCCTGCCGTCGCGCTTCGACATGAAATCCCGTCACCCCTTCCGGCGCGCGGAAGCGGACGGCGGCGGCGCGCGCTCGGCGCGTCCCGTGCGCGACGAGGCCCCGCGCGTCCCCTTGACGCCCGAGGAGCAGGCGGCGCTCGAAGCCAGCGTGGACGCGATTGAGAGCCCGACGGTGCGACGAGCCCTCGAGAGGGCGATATGTGCCGATAAAAATCGTATGTAGCAGTCTGATACGAAAAAATTCGGACGAACCGGTGATCGTGGCTCGTACGGCTTCTGGAACCCTTCACAAGTGATGGATTTTGTTGGTATCACGAAGCATATATGGTAAAATTTGCAGGTTGGCGCGAATCGGCGCTGCACTCACACATCGCACTACAAAAGGAGCATGTCAGTGGCAAACAAACCTGACCATTACGACGGTTCTGACATTCAGGTCCTCGAGGGCCTGGAAGCGGTCCGCAAGCGTCCGGGCATGTACATCGGCTCGACGGGCCCGCGCGGTTTGCACCACCTGGTGTACGAGGTCGTCGACAACGGCGTCGACGAGGCCCTCGCCGGTTTCTGCGACGAGATCAAGGTGTGGATTCACGCGGACAACTCGATCACGGTCGACGACAACGGGCGCGGCATCCCCATCGACAAACACCCGAAAGAGAAGATCCCCACCGTCGAGGTGGTGCTCACCATCCTCCACGCCGGCGGCAAGTTCGGCGGCGAGGGCTACAAGGTGTCCGGCGGTCTGCACGGCGTGGGCGTTTCCGTCGTGAACGCGCTGTCCTCGCACGTCGAGGTGAAGGTGCGCAAGGAAGGCAAGGAGTACTTCATCGCCTTCGATCGCGGCAAGACCTCCGAGAAGCTGCGCGAGCTGGGTCCCACGAAGCGGGGCAACGGCACGACGGTGTCCTTCTGGCCCGACCCTGATATCTTCACCGAGACGACCGTCTTCGACTACGACACGCTGGCGAACCGTTTCCGCGAGATGGCGTTCCTCAACAAGGGGCTCAAGATCGTGCTGTACGACGAGCGCGTCACCGACGCCGACGGCAACCCGCGCACCGAGGTGTTCCAGTACGCCGGCGGCATCGTCGACTTCGTGAAGTTCCTGAACGAGGGCAAGGAAACGCTCAATAAGCCCATCTACTTCGAGGCCGAGAACGACGATGGCACGGTCGAGGTGGCCATGCAGTGGTCCACCTCGTACTCCACGAACTCCGTCATGGCGTTCGCGAACAACATCAACACGCACGAGGGCGGCACGCACCTCGACGGCTTCAAGCAGGCCGTCACGCGCACCATCAACGAGTACGCCCGCGCCAAGGGCATCCTCAAGGAGAAGGATTCCAACCTCTCCGGCGACGACACGCGCGAGGGTTGCGCGGCCATCGTGTCCGTGAAGCTGCACGACCCGCAGTTCGAGGGTCAGACGAAGACGAAGCTCGGCAACACCGAGATCCGCCCACTCGTGCAGAACGCCGTGACCCAGGGACTCGCCGAGTACCTCGAGGAGAACCCGACCCCGGCCAAGCGCATCATCGGCAAGGCGACCCAGGCCCTCAAGGCCCGCGAAGCCGCGCGCAAGGCGCGCGAGATGACGCGCCGCAAGGGCGTGCTCGACTCGTTCGCGTTGCCCGGCAAGCTGGCGGACTGCTCGTCCAAGACCCCGGAGAACTCCGAAATCTTCATCGTAGAGGGCGATTCCGCAGGCGGCTCGGCCAAGCAGGCCCGCGACCGCAAGACGCAGGCCATCCTGCCCTTGCGCGGCAAGATCCTCAACGTGGAGCGCGCCGGTTTGCACCGCTCGCTGTCGTCGGACACCATCAGCTCGCTGATCACGGCCATCGGCACGAACATCGGCGACGACTTCGACGCCGACCAGTCGCGCTACCACCGCATCATCATCATGACCGACGCCGACGTCGACGGCGCGCACATCCGCATCCTGCTGTTGACGTTCTTCTACCGCTACATGCCGGAGCTCATCAACCGCGGCTACATCTACATCGCGCAGCCGCCCATCTTCGGCCTCAAGAAGAAGAACTCGCGCTCGCCGAAGATCGAACGCTACATCTACGACGAAAGCGCCCTGTCGGCCACGCTCGCCGAGTACGACGATCCGAACAAGTTCGACGTGCAGCGCTACAAGGGCCTCGGCGAGATGGACCCAGACCAGCTGTGGGAGACCACGATGGAGCCGGCCACCCGCACGTTGTTGCAGGTGAGCATCGATGACGCCGCCGAAGCCGAGCGCGTGGTGAGCGACCTCATGGGCGACCAGGTGGAGCCGCGCAAGGAGTTCATCCAGAAGCACGCGCGCGACGTCCGATTCCTGGACATCTAGCGTTCCGGCGGTCGGCAGACCGCCGGAACCGCTCGACGCTGCGGGCTTCCGAAAGCCCTCGCTGACTTACTACGCCAACCTGTAAAGTAGGAGAGATATGGCAGACAACAACGATTCTTTCGACGAGTTTTTGAATCGCGCCGAAGAAGACTACGACGCGGGCGATATCGAGTCGGCTGAGGAGGCCGACGAAGACGACATCCTCGATGACGTGGAGGACGACGAGGACGAAGCGCGCCCTGGCGCGTTCGTGTCCGAAGAGAACAAGGCGCGCTCGATGATCGACCTGTCGAAGATGGCGAACCCGCACGGTTCCATCGTCGAGGGCGCCAACGGCGGCGAGGGCACCATCGTGCGCTCCGCCTACCTCGGCAAGGAGATGCAGACGTCGTTCCTGGAATACGCCATGAGCGTCATCGTCTCGCGCGCCCTGCCGGACGTGCGCGACGGCCTCAAGCCGGTTCACCGCCGCATCCTCTACGCCATGAACGAGTCGGGTTACACGCCGAACCGTCCGCACATGAAGTCGGCCCGTACGGTCGGCGACGTCATCGGCAAGTACCACCCGCACGGCGACTCCGCCGTGTACGACACGATGGTGCGCTTGGCCCAGCCGTTCTCGATGCGCGTCCCGCTGGTCGACGGCCACGGCAACTTCGGCTCCATCGACGGCGACGGCGCGGCGGCCATGCGTTACACCGAGTCGCGTCTCGACAAGGTGGCCATGGAACTGCTGCGCGACCTCGACAAGGAGACGGTCGACTTCCAGCCGAACTACGACGAGAGCCTCGAAGAACCCACGGTTCTCCCCGCGCGCTTCCCGAACCTGCTGGTGAACGGCTCGCAGGGAATCGCCGTCGGCATGGCCACGAACATCCCGCCCCACAACCTGGGCGAGACGATCGACGCCACGTGCCTCATGCTGGACAACCCGGACGTCAGCACCGAGGAGCTCATGAAGGCCATGCCCGGCCCCGACTTCCCCACCGGCGGCATCATCATGGGCAAGAAGGGCATCCTGGACGCGTACGAGACGGGCCGCGGCTCGCTGACCGTGCGCGCGAAGTGCAAGGTGGAAGAGGGCAAGAACGGCCGCAGCTCCATCGTGGTCACCGAGATCCCCTACCAGGTGAACCGCCAGCGCCTGCTGGAGAAGCTGGGCGAGCTCGTGCGCGAGAAGAAGCTGCCCGAGATCAGCAACATCCACGACGGCGCCGACCGCCACGGCATCGACATCATCATCGACCTCAAGAAGGACGCCATCCCCCAGGTGGTGCTCAACAAGCTGTACAAGCACACGCAGCTGCAGGTGGGCTTCGGCGTGATCATGCTGTCGCTGGTGGACGGCGCGCCGCGCGTGCTGTCGCTCAAGGAGATGCTGCACTACTACATCGCGCACCAGGAAGAGGTCATCGTCCGCCGTACGCGCTACGAGCTGGCGAAGGCCGAGGAGCGCGCGCACATCCTCGAAGGCTTGATCATCGCGCTCGACAACATCGACGAGATCATCCACATCATCCGTTCGTCGCAGACCGACAAGGAAGCGGCCGAGCGGATGACCGAGCGCTTCGGCCTGACGGACAAGCAGACCGCCGCCATCCTCGAGATGCGCCTGCGCCGCCTCACCGGCTTGGAGCATCAGAAGATCGAAGACGAGTTGAAGGAACTGCTCGAGAAGATCGCCTACTACAAGCGCGTTCTCTCCGACGACAAGCTCGTGCACGAGATCATCAAGGAAGAGCTGCTCGAGGTGAAGAAGAAGTTCGGCAGCCCGCGCCGCACGCTGCTGTCCGAAGCGGCGAAGGACCTCGACGTCGAGGATCTCATCGCCGAGGAGAGCATGGTCGTCACGATGACGAAGGCCGGCTACGTGAAGCGCCTGCCCGTGGCCACCTACCGCCAGCAGAAGCGTGGCGGCAAGGGCATGCAGGGGGTGAACCTCAAGGACAACGACTACGTGGAGCACCTGTTCGTGGCGTCCACGCACTCCTACATGCTGTTCTTCTCCACGAAGGGCAAGGTATACCGCCTGAAGGTGTACGAGCTGCCCGAGGCGTCGCGCCACGCGCGCGGCACGGCCATCGTGAACCTGCTGCCGCTTGAGAAGGGCGAGACGATCTCGGCCGTCATCGCGACGAAGGACTTCCCGTCCGACGAGTACCTCATGTTCGCTACCGAGCACGGCATGGTGAAGAAGACGTCGATGGACCTGTACGACCGCACCCGTCGCGATGGCCTCATCGCCATCAGCCTCAAGGACAACGACCGCCTCATCTCGGTGAAGCGCGTGGCCCAGGGCGAGAAGGTGCTCATGGTGTCGTCCGCCGGCAAGGCCATCATGTGGGACGAAGGCGAAGTGCGCGCGATGGGTCGCGACACGATGGGCGTGCGCGGCATGAACGTGCCGCCGATCGCCAAGGTGCTGGGCATGGAGATCGCGCAGCCCGACACCGACCTGTTCGTCATCACCGAGAAGGGCTACGGCAAGCGCACTCCCATCGCCGAGTACCCCGAGCACCATCGCGGCGGCCAGGGCGTGTTCACCATCACGATGACCGAGAAGAAGGGCCTGCTGGCCGTCATGAAGATCGTCGGCGAAGACGACGAGATCATGATCATGTCCGAAGAGGGCGTGTGCGTGCGCACCCCGGTGTCAGGCATCTCCGAACTCGGACGCTCCACGCAGGGCGTGTGCGTCATGAAGACGGCCGACAAGGATCGCGTGACCGCGGTGGCCATCTCGAGCCGCGGCAAGAAGAAGAAAACCGGCGGCGCGCAAGTCGAGGGCGAGGAGCTCGACGAGAACGCGATCGACGATCTTGACGACGGCGTCGAAGGCACGGAGGCCGAAGTCGAAGTGGAGGTCGAAGTCGAGGTTGACGAGACCGACGAGTAGCACGTAGCATCGAAGGCCCCGCAACGCGGGGCCTTCTTCTTTCCCGCGCCGAACCGCGCGCGCATGTTTCACGTGAAACATTTCTCTCCCCAAACGCTCATGAATGCAAATCCCATGAAGGGATAACAAGCCCCCTGGCAGGTTGTTGACGTGCCGTATACTGCACGCCTTGTGACTGTTGCCGAAGCGAAAGGGGGACGGAAACCCATGCATCCAGTAACCGCAGCGCGCGCTGCGCTCCGAAAACGCGCCCAGCGAGCGCCTGCGGACAAGACCACCGCGAGCGACGTGTTCGTGTTGTCCGTTCCGCTGTTCGTGGAACTGTTCATGCAGATTATGATCGGGAACATCAACCAATTCATGCTCGCGCCCCTCGGCACCGAGCCGGCCGCGGCGGTGGGCAACGCGCTGCAGATCCTCAACATCGTGACCATCGCGCTGTCGGCCATGGGCACGGCTTCCACCGTGCTCGTGACGCGCGTACTGGGGAAATCGTCGGCGACGAGCACGGTGTCGGAGATCGCGACCGTCGCGCTCGTGGTGAACATCGGGCTGGCCGCCGTCATGACGGCGGTGCTGTTCCTCTTCTGGCCCCAGTTCTTCTCCTGGCTGCACATCGACGGCTCCATCACGGGGATGGCTTCGTCGTTCCTGCTGATCGTCGGTTCGACGACCGTCGTTCAAGGGGCGTTCTTCGCCTTCACGGCGCTGCTGCGCAGCTACGCGCGCGGCGTCGACGTCATGCGGGCGAGCCTCATCATGAACGCGGTCAACATCGCGGCCAGCGCCGCGCTCATCGGCGGCATCGGCTTCGTCCCGGCGCTCGGCGTGGAGGGCGCGGCCCTCGCGAACGTGGTGGCGCGCGCCGTGGGCCTCGTGGTGGCCTGCCGCCTCGTGCTGCGCCACACCGACGTGCGCATGCGCCTGCGGTACCTGCGCCCGTTCCCGTGGAAAACGTTGCGGCGCATGCTGGGCGTGGGCATCCCCTCGTCGGGCGAGCAGATGAACTACGACCTCGCGCAGATCGTCATCCTGTCGTTCATCAACGTGCTGGGCACGACGGTGGTCACGGTGAAGGTGTACTGCTCGATGATCGCCGGCATCGCGTACCTGTACTCCATCGCGCTGTCGCAGGCGACGCAGATCGTGCTGGGGTACCTGTTCGGCGCGGGGAAGTTCGACGCCGTCGCGCGGCGCGTGTGGGTTGCCGACCTCATCGCGGTCGCGCTCACCACCTGCGTGTCGACGCTCATCTGGGTGAACGCCGATGCGGTGTTCGGGTTGTTCACCGCCGACCCCACCGTGCACGAGTTGGGACGGCAGGTGCTGCTCGTCGAGATATTCCTCGGCATCGGCCGCGCGCTCAACATCGTCATGGTGAAGGCGCTCATCGCCGTGGGCGACGTGAAGACCCCGGTGACGGTGAACGTGATCTCGTCGTGGATATTCGCCGTGGGCGGCGGGTATCTGCTGGGCATAGGATTGGGCTGGGGCATCGTGGGCATGTGGATAGCCATGTGCGTGGACGAGTGGCTGCGCGGCGGCTTCCTCGTGGTGACGTTCGCCCGCGGCGGCTGGCGGCGCCGTGCGATCGAGCGCCAGAAACCGCCCGAGAAGACGGCAGATGCGCGGGAGCCGTCTTCGGATGCGCCCCTGGAAGCACCCGCGGTGTCGTATGCGAAGCCATCGATGTTCGTGCTGAAGAAACCGGGCGCGCCGGGCCGCCCCAAGGAGCCGGGCGCCATCAGCCTGACGGCGATCATGGGGTTGCTGCTGGCGGACAACGGCGGGCTGTCGCACGGCATCGTGCAGGCCATCACCGATGCTTTGACGGCGCTCTGGTAGATCAGCCCTCGAAATCCTCCGGGGCCAGCTCTTCCAGGAACTTCTTGAACTCGGACAACTCGGCCTCGGTCGCGGCGGCGGGCTCTTCCCGTCTCAGCACGTAGGGGAACGACGCGCGTTCCAGCACGTCCTCCTCGATGTAGATGGGAGCTTTCTGCCGCACGGCCAGGGCCATGGCGTCGCTCGGCCGCGCGTCGAGGTCGATGAGCCGGTCGTGCTGGCGCAGGGTGAGCCGCGCGAAGAACGTCGAGCCCTGCACGTCGTTGATCACTACGTGATCCACCTGCGCATCGAGGTTCGTGAGCGCGTCGAGGAACAGGTCGTGCGTCATCGGCCGCGAGAAGCGCGCTTTTTCCAGCGCGATGCCCATCTGCGTCGCCTCGTTCACGCCCACCCAGATGGGGACGATGCGCGACTTCCCTTCCTGGACGACCTCCTCGATGGGCTGGAGCACGACGATGGAGGGCGACGGAGCCGTTGACACGATCAGCGTTTGAATGGTGACGGGAATCATCGATGCTCCTCCTCGGGCGTTCTGCGCAATGCGCCGGTGCAGCGTGCTTACCGATTATAGCGCTTTGACGCGGGCGGCGATCGCATTGCCGTGGCGTTTTGGTGTCAAGATGCGGACGCGCCGCGCCTCAGCCACGCCCTTTCAGCAGCTTCTCCATGCGCTGGTACGCGGGCGGCTTGGCGCCTTTCAACGTGATGAGGCAGATGGGAATCGCCTTCATGTCCTCGCGTGCAAAGGGGATCATCGTACTGCGGGGAAGCATCTCGCCAAGCGACGCGATGTTCACCATGAAGCACACCGCATGCTTGACGTAGAACTGGCGCGGCATATCGAACGCGGGAGGTTCCACGACCGGCGACTTCAAGCCGTCCTTCTGATAGGTGACGAGGATCGATTCGTTGAAGTGGTCGAACGATTTCGACGAGATGACGCGGTACGGCTCGAGCTGCTTGAGCGTGACGGTTTCCTGGCGGGCCAGCGGATGGTTCGACGCCATGCAGATGCCGGCGGGCACGGTGCCCACGGCGAAGCAGTCGAAATCGGGGTGGTCGAACGGGCCGATGGTGATGAGCGCGTCGCATCCGCCCTCGCGGATGACGCCGAGCCCCGTCTCGCCCGTCCCGATGGATACTTCCGTTTCGGCTTTCAGGTACTTGTCGAAGAACGCGGCCATGTCGGCGCGCGCTTTGGCGTTGCGGCAAAACGAAGGAGCGCACAGGAACAAGCGCAGCTTGGAAAGTTCTTTGGCGTGGGCCTCCCCCATCTGCTCGAGCGTCTGGAAGGATGCGCTGACCGGTTCTGCCTTCTTGCAGAACGTTTCACCGAGCGGCGTGAGGGTGATGCCCTGGTGAGTCCGCTCGAACAGGTTTTCGCCGAACTCGTTTTCCAGGTCGGTCATCGCCTTCGACATCGCTTGGACGGAGATGTCGAACTCGCGAGCGGCGGATGAAAGGCTGCCGTGGTTGGCGACGGCGATGAAGTAGTTGATCTGCTTGATATTCAAAAAAAGTCTGCCTCCCTCCGGAGCGATGCGGCACGGTTGGGTTAAGCGTACCATGTAATGCACGGAGCGTAGCGGGCGCTTGAAAAATCGTGCTTGTTCCCGAATATTCAAAAAGTGGTAAGAAATATTCAAAAAGTGCTTGACCGATCTTAGCGATTCGACGTATAGTGATCAGGCACTTTTTTTGGGCCCGTAGCTCAGTTGGTTAGAGCGCACGCCTGATAAGCGTGAGGTCGCTGGTTCAAATCCATTCGGGCCCACCACTTTTTAGCGATAAACGCTCCACCGTGAGCCGAGTTAGCCGGTGGAGCGTTTATTAATATCTAGACCAGAAAAAGCGCACTTTGGGGCATTAGCTCAGCTGGGAGAGCGCGGGCTTTGCAAGCCTGAGGTCAGGGGTTCGATCCCCCTATGCTCCACCATTACATACGAGCCGGCCTGCGAGGGTTTGGTTTTACAGGACGGCCGGTCGATGACCGGCTGTTTTCATGTCTACTGCAGTTCGAACCCTTCGACGAGCGAAAGCAGTTCCTGCTTCGTGTGAACGTCGAGCTTCTTGTACAGGTTCTTCAGATGGAACCGCACGGTGTTCTCGGATATGAAGAGCACCTTCGAAATGGAACTGGCGTTGCGCCCGCCGATGGCGAGGATCATGACGTCCATCTCGCGATCGGATAGATGGTAGACGTCGCGGTATACGGGATTGTTCCTGATGCTCTCTTCGGCATTGTCTCCGGTGAGAAGCAGGGCGACGCGCTCTTTCGTCTGCTTCGTTTTCGCCTTTACCGCCGCCGTGACCATGCCGATGAGGAGTATCACGTAGACGGCGATCATCGCGGCGATCACGGTGCCCAGGTTGTAACCGACGATCGAGCCGAACAGCAGACCGAACCCCGCCGAACCGAACACGATGCTCAGCAAGACGCCCGACGCGAACAGCACGGGCACCTTGTTCCGTTGCGCGATCTGCACGCAGGTGACGAGCATGCAGATCGAGGCGATGCAGACGAACACGTTCTCGATGCCGGCGAGCATGCTGAGGTATTCCGTGCCGGCGAACGGCACGATGAAAAAGAACGTCGCCGCAAGCAGGAACAGCACGAGGTAGAGCTTTTCGAAGCCATCGGCCAACGATGAGACCTTGCAGAACACCGCGAGGACGATGGCGCCGACGAAGAAGCTCATCGTGAACATGATTTGCAATATCGGTTGGTTGATCGTCGAGCTGTCGTACAGCATCGCCCGCGCCACGCCTCCGGAGAATCCGATGACCGCCACCCAGGTTATCGAACGCCACGACATCCCGAGCAGCTTGCGCACGTGCTTCGCGTACGACATCGGGTCGGACGGCTTCGAGGCTTGAGGGGCCGAGACGGTGCGCTTCGAGCTGTTCCACCCGATCCCGGCGAGGATGAAGAAATGCGCGGCGGCGATGATGCCGAGGGACAGCAGGGTCGTGGAAACGTCGTTGAAGGAGATGAGCGCGAGATTGACCACCCCGACGAACGAAGTGCCGATCGCCGCGATGGCGGCGATGTTCTCGATGTCGAACGTGCGGGAGAGCAGATCGAGCCACGAGAGCATCGAGCCGGCGATGGCGGAACCCAGCAGGATGGCGGCGGCGACCAGCACGACCGAGCTCTTCTCGGGCAGCATCGCGTTGATGGAGAACAGGGAGAACCCAATAGCGAGCACGCCCGCGGCTCCCAGCGGAAGGAGCGCGTGGTTTCGGATAGGACGTTTCAACGCTATGAAGGAAAGCAGCAAGAACGTGAGAATTTGGGACACCGTGAGCAACGCGGTGAAGTATTGGATGTCCCAATAATCGCTGCCCGATCCGTACAGATCGAGGTTTCCTCCGCTGATGAACACCATGAAAAACGAAAGGAACAAGGTGAATCCGAGGCAGAAAGGAATGAACAGTTTCAGGTTCGATATTCTCATGGCTCGGCGATTTCCCTCCCCCGCCTTGAAGGCTACCCAGCATACGCACAGGCCTATTCTACCCGTTCGCGCGTGCTATGCAGGAGATCAGAAAGGGGGTCGCGTGAAATCGGGCCGAACCCTGCGATCTCGGGTTCGGCCCGCTTCTCAAAACCGCCTGCCGATTACAGCTGGGCCAAATCCCGACCCAGCAGGTACGACAGCGTGCAGCAAACGCCGCCGAGGTTCTGTCCGAAAATGGAGAACGAGTAGGTGTTCGAGTAGAAATCGCCCGTCATGATTCCGGTGCAGTACAGCCCGTCGATGGGAGCGTCGCCGTCGTCGCACACCTGCATCTTCTCGTTGCATCGCAGCCCGCCGCAGGTGGTGAGCAGCATGAAGGACGTGTCCTTCTCGAGGAACGATCCGTAGAACGGGGGCGTGAGGATAGGTTTGAGGATGGAAGGATCGACTTGGAATTCCTCGTCGTAGCCCTGCTCGCAATAAGCGTTCCAGGATTCGATCGACGCTTTCGCCGCCTCGGCGTCCAAACCCGAGAGTTGCGCGAGCAGCTCGTCGATCGTGTCGGCGCGGAACCACGTGCCCTCCTCGACCTTCGCGTCCCATGTGGCAACTTCCTCTTCGGGAGTGAGCGTTGCGCCGCCGACGGCCGCGCCGATGGCGTGCCACTCGTCGTGAATGCTCGCGTAGTTGGAATCCCAGACGTAGAACACCTTGTCGCCGGCGACGTTCGCGATGCTGTCTGCCGACAGGGCCACGCTCGTGCATTCGTTCATGAAGCGCTTGCCGTCGGAGGCGAGGTTGATCCCGAGGAAGTTGGTGACTTCGCCGGTGCTGGGGAACGGGATGGAGACGCAGGTTTCCATGGGAGCGCAGGGGTAGACTTTCTGCCAGGCAGCACCAACCCAGAGCGCCATCTTGTGCCCGTCTCCCGCAAACTGGCCGAAAGGCACGCTGAGCGCGTCGTAATCGACCTCGCCCCACGGGATGGAATCGTGGTACTTCCGGTACACGGCGGGACTGTACTTCGCCATCATCTCCTTGTCGCGGGTGAAGTCCCCCGTCGCCAGCACCACGGCTTTCTTCGCCTCGAATTTCACGTAGTCGCCCGACTCGCTGCGTTGGGCGATCACGGCGCTCACGCGCCCGGTGTTGTCGTTTTCCCGAATCAGGTACTTCGCCGGCGTGTTCCAATGGATCGTTCCACCGTTCTTCTCGAAGAACGACGCGTACGCGTTCACTTGCTGCTCAGCTCCGTTCACGGTGCCGTTGGGGTTCTCGTCGTTCCAGAAGAAGTGCGAGCTTGGCAAGGAGGTGAGGAAGCCGGCAGGATCGTCGTATCCCCGTTCAAGACCGACGTTCAGGCCTTCGCCGGCCATGAGGTCGATCATCCAATCCATCGATTCCGCCGAGTTGTTGATCCAGCGCGCCCACTTCTTCTGATCGACGCGCAACGATCCGACGTACTGGGTCATCCTGATGATGTGGTTGGACGTTTCCGGCGTGACGTCCAGGCCGAGCTCCTTCTGATACTTCGAACCGATGCCGTAATTCGATCCGCCGCGCGCGACGGGGATGGATCCTGCCGTCACGACGATGACGTCGGCGCCCGATTCGAGCGCGGACGCGGCGGTGCACAAACCCGACATCCCCGATCCGATCACCACGACGTCGGCCGTGATGGTTTCGACTATCTCGTCATCGCTCACGGGCTCGGGCGGCACTTCGAACGACCATGTTCTATCGAGCACGTCGGCCGTGAGCGTGTCGCCCGCTGCGGAATCTTGCGCCGCCGAAGCCGTCCCCTTCGACGTGGGAGCGCAGCCCACCAACCCTGCGCCTCCGGCCGCCAGCGCCAGCATCCCTGCGCCCGTCACGAACGAGCGCCTCGACAACCCCGTGCCCGTGCTGCTTTTCTTGGACATGTTTCCTCCTTTTATGCGATGCGAATGCTTCGATACCCCCTCGGTCGAGTATCTGATTCGATGGTAGCGAGGGCCGAAGCCGCCCCTTCACACCCGTTCGGTAGTTCTGCGCCCCGCGCCCACACTGGATGGGTAGTTTCGTCCGAGAGGCGAATGTTTCACGTGAAACATTCAGCGCAGGGCAGGCAGGCAAGCGTTTCGGGACGCCGTGCGCGTGGCCTTCGTCCCACGTGCATTCTGTGAGCGCAGGGCGGGCGCGTCGCACGTGAGCAGGCGGCGTGGTAGAATCCCAGATCGGATACCCATCGCGAAACCGTTACCTGGGGAGTTATGAATCGTACGGAAGCACTGCGCATCCTCGGCCTCGACGACGACGCCACGCCCGAGGATGTTAAAACCGCATACAAGGAAACGGTGCAGATCCTGCACCCGGACCGGTTCGCCAACAACAAGAAGCTCCAGGACCGCGCGACCGAGCAGTTCAAAAACCTCCAAGAAGCATACGACTATCTGACCAGCGGA
The DNA here is from genome assembly GCF_014287365.1 of Eggerthella hominis. NCBI lineage: Bacteria > Bacillati > Actinomycetota > Coriobacteriia > Eggerthellales > Eggerthellaceae > Eggerthella > Eggerthella hominis. The sequence goes on along the minus strand of NZ_JACOOA010000004.1, from coordinate 152,391 downwards.
AAAGGTTCGCGCACCACAGCGCGCAACCCGCGCGCCGCTGCCGAGCGCGCCCGCAGCTACACCTCGTCCAACCAGGTCGAGGCTCGCATGGCCGGCATCGCCGCCGCGCGCACGCAGCTGGTCAAGCAGCGCGACGTGGTGCTCGACGAGCGCCGCAACGGCATCGCCATGACCGTCATCGGAGGCCTCGTGGCGCTGTTGACGGGGCGCAAGCCGTTCGGCCTGTTCGGCGTCGTCGCGGCCGTTGCGAGTGCGGCGGCCGTATGGGGCATCGTCCAAATCGTGTCGTCGCAGCGCACCATCACCACGCTCAACGAGCACATAGCCGAGCTCAACAAGGAAGAGCGCCGCCTCGCCGAAGAGCTCGACGACGAGTAGCGCCTCCGCCGCCCGCCCGCGAATCGCGGTGCCTACGGGATCATCGTCGCACCGCATCGGCGCGGCTTGACTAGAAAGAAGAAGGAAGGCATGAAGCAAGAGAACATCCGCAACGTCGCCATCATCGCGCACGTTGACCACGGCAAGACCACCATCGTCGACCGCCTGCTGTACGCCAGCGGCGTGTTCCGCGAGAACCAGCAGGTTGACGAGCGCGTGCTCGACAGCAACGACCAGGAGCGCGAGCGCGGCATCACCATCCTGTCCAAGAACATCTCCGTCACGTACAACGACGTGAAGATCAACGTCATCGACACGCCCGGCCACGCCGACTTCGGCGGCGAGGTGGAGCGCGTGCTGAACATGGCCGACGGCGCCCTGCTCATCGTCGACGCGTTCGAGGGCCCCATGCCCCAGACGCGCTTCGTGCTGAAGCACGCGCTCGGACAGGGCCTGCGCATCATCGTCGTGGTGAACAAGATCGACCGCCCGGGCGCGCGCCCCCACGAAGTGGTGGACGAGGTGTTCGACCTCATGGTTGAGCTCGAGGCTTCCGACGCGCAGCTCGACTTCCCCGTCATCTACGCCAGCGCCATGAACGGCTACGCCCGCTATGCGCCCGAAGACGACAACATGGACATGGTTCCGCTGATCGAGACCATCCTCAAAGAGGTCCCGGCGCCCGATTGCGAGCCGAACGGCCCGGTCGCGCTGCAGATCTGCACGGTGGACCACTCCAGCTTCGTCGGTCGCATTGGCGTGGGTCGCCTGTTCTCCGGCACCATCCACAAGGGCGAGCCCGCGCTCGTCATCAAGAACGACGGCACGCGCTACAACACGAACATCAAGCAGGTGTTCACGTTCGAGGCGCTGGGCAAGAAAGAGCAGCAGGAAGTGCACGCCGGCGACATCGTGGCCGTGGTGGGCGTTGAGGACGCCGACATCGGCGACATGGTGACGAGCCGCGAGAATCCCGTGCGTTTCGACCCCATCCAGGTGGAAGAGCCCACGATGGCCATCGTGTTCGAGGCTTCGTCGAGCCCGCTCGTGGGCCGCGAGGGCGACATCGTCGGCGCGCGCCAGCTCAAGGAGCGCCTCATGCGCGAGAAGGAGAGCAACATCTCCATGCGCATCGAGGAGCTTGAGGACAAGACCGGCGTGGAGGTTGCCGGCCGCGGCGTGCTGCACCTGTCCGTGCTCATGGAGACGATGCGCCGCGAGGGCTTCGAGTTCCAGGTGGGCCGACCCCGCGTGCTCATCAAGAAGGACGAGGCCGGGCGCAAGCTGGAGCCCATCGAGGAAGCCACGGTGGACGTGCCCAGCGAGTATGCGGGCAAGGCCATCGAGGTGTTCGGCAGCGCCGGCGGCGAGATGTCCGACATGTACCAGCGCGGCGATCAGACGCACCTCGTGTTCAAGATCCCGTCCCGCGGCACGATGGGCCTGCGCACGCGCCTGCTGAACGTCACGCGCGGCGAAGCCACGATGTTCCACCACTTCTCCGAATACGGCCCCTTCCGCGGCGATATGTCGGGACGCAAGAACGGCTCGATGATCTCCATGTCCACCGAGAAGAGCGTGGCGTACGCGCTCGACGCGCTGCAGGAGCGCGGCCGCCTGTTCGTCGGCCCCGGCGAGGACTGCTACGAGGGCATGATCGTGGGCGAGTCGTCGAAGGAAGGCGACATGGTGGTGAACATCGCCAAGTCGAAGCAGCTGGGCAACCAGCGTTCGTCGGGCGCCGACAAGGCCATCTCGCTCACGCCGCCCATCACGTTCACGCTCGAGGAAGCGCTCGAGTACATCGAGGACGACGAGCTGGTGGAGGTCACGCCGAAGAGCATCCGCCTGCGCAAGCGCATGCTGTCGGCCACCGACCGCAAGAAGGCCTCCAAGAAGTAGCCGCCTGCGGCGCAAGCCGCGCGCTGGGATGCGGTGCGCTCCGTATCCCAGCGGCGGGTTTATCCCTGAACCTGGCGTGGGGACTGTGAATCGATGATGGGTATATTGTGCAACGCAAGAACCCGTTTTCTCACGTGTGCGAGAATACAGCGCAGTACTTATCTCATGGGCGCTTCGGTCAGCGGTGTGACGAAGAAGCTCATGTTCGAGGGAAGGGTCATATGAAGAAAACGTACATCATGAAGACCGTATGCGCGGTGAGCCTGACGGCGGCGTGCGCATGGGCCTTAGCCGGCTGCTCGACTGACGGCAACGCCTCGGCAGGCACCGGCGGCGTGGCGGGCACGGTCAACGGCGTGGAAATCGCCGAAGACACGGTCACGAACTACATCCAGGGCGTGCGCGAGCAGCTGGGCGCCGCCGACGAAGAGTCGTGGGGCACGTGGCTTTCGCAGAACGAGTACACGCCCGCATCGGTGCGCGACGAGGTGTTCAACTCCTATGCTCAGCGCGAGCTGATAAAGGAGGGCGTCGAGGAAAAGGGCATCACCGTCGAGAGCTCCGAGGTTGACGAGCAGATCGCGAAGGTGAAGCAGAACTTCGACACCGACGAGAAGTGGCAGTCTGCGCTCGATCAGGCCGGCATGACCGAGGAAAGCTATCGCGCCGAAATCGAGCAGAAGCTCAAGGAGAACAAGCTGTACGCTTCGTTCGCCTCCGACGAGGACCCGAGCGATGCCGACATGCTGCAGTACGCGCAGATGTACGCGACCGCGTACGACGGCGCCAAGCGCTCCTCCCATATCCTGTTCAATTCCGACGACGAGGCTACCGCCCAGGAGGTGCTGAACAAGATCAACTCCGGCGAGCTCGATTTCGTCGAAGCGGTGAAGGAGTACTCCCAGGACACCGGCACCGTCGAGAAGGATGGCGATGTGGGTTGGGACAAGACGAGCAACCTCGTGACGGAGTACACCGACGGCCTCGCGTCGCTTGAGAAGGATCAAGTGAGCGGCCTGGTCACGTCCGACTACGGCATCCATATCATCAAGTGCACCGACGTGTACACCGCTCCCGAAGAGGTGACGAGCCTCGATCAGATCCCGGAAGAGTGGATCTCCAACATCGCCTCGTCGCTGAAGTCGACGAAGCAGCAAGAGGCCTATCAGCAGTGGCTCGAAGAGGCCACCGAGGCTGCCGACATCAAGATCAACGACATGCCGCAGGGTCTGCCCTACGACGTGGATATGTCGAAGTATTCTGCCGCGACCACCGATGAGGGCACGGACGGCACGACCGACGGCACCGCTGACGGTTCGACCGACGGCGGCACGGACGACGCTGCCGCGAGCGAGGGCGAGAGCGATGCCGCGGCCGACGGTAACGCCGATGCCAACGCTGACGCCGATGCCGACGCCGGTTCGACCGAGGGCGACGACGCCTCCGGCCAGCCTGCGGAAGCTGCCTAACCGCGCGCACGCGCAACGCAAGTCTGATACGGCGGGCGTCCTTCGGGGCCCCGCCGTTTTTTATGTACGCCTCCCGCGTGTTTCACGTGAAACACGTACCGACGATCAGGAGCGATATGGATTCCCGAACCCCTCCTTTCCTCGAGTTGCGCGATGCGGTGGTGCAGCGCGCCGGCTCGCCCATCCTGTCGATCGACGCGTTCCGGCTTGACGAAGGGGAGCATCTGGCATTGCTGGGGCCGAACGGCTCGGGCAAGTCGACGTTCGTGAAGCTGATCACGCGCGAGGTGCTGCCGCTGCATCGCGACGATCCGCCGGTGCTGTTCCGCGGCCGAGACCGTGCGACGCTCGCGGAAGTGAAGCGGAGCCTGGGCATTGTGTCGTCGTCGATGCAGGATCAGATCGCCGTGCACGTGCCGGCTGTGGACGTGGTTGCTGGCGGTTTGTTCGGATCGCTCGGCATCCCCGCGCGTACCGACGCCGCCGCCGTCGACGATGCGCGCGTGCGGGCGCATGCGGCGATGGAGCTCCTCGGCGTGGACGACCTGGCCGCCCGCGACATCATGACGCTGTCCATCGGTCAGGCGCGTCGCGTGCTCATCGCCCGCGCGCTCGTGCACGATCCGGACGCGCTCATCTTCGACGAACCCTGCACGGGTCTCGACCCCGAGGGCATGTACTACGTCCGCTCCAGCATGCGTACGCTTGCGCAAGCGGGCAAGAGCATCGTGCTGGTCACCCATTACCCCGAGGATATCATCCCCGAAATCGAGCGCGTGGTGCTGCTCAAAAACGGCCGCCTGCACGCCGATGGAACGAAGGAATCCCTGATGAACGATCAGGTTATGAGCGGGCTCTTCGAGGTGCCGCTGCACGTGCAGCGCACGGTCGCCCCGTCCTCCGCCGCCCGCGCGGGAGGGAAATTCGATGGTGCTCGTGAAGAGGAATATTTCTCGCTTGTGAGCGCCTAGTAGCTGTTGTATACTACGTAGCTGCTGCATGACCGCGCCACGCGCGAGCATGCTTGTCAGCGATGCGGAGAGATGACCGAGAGGCCGAAGGTGCACGATTGGAAATCGTGTGTGCTCCAAAAGAGTACCTAGGGTTCGAATCCCTATCTCTCCGCCAGTTTACACCCGCGCCCGCTGTGGCGCGTTTCATACGGGGCCCGGCCCCGACACCCCGTGCGGAGGGGTGGCAGAGTGGTTGAATGCGGCGGTCTCGAAAACCGTTTCACCGGCAACCCCGGTGACGAGGGTTCGAATCCCTCCTCCTCCGCCAGTTTCACCAAACAAGCGCCCTCGGGCGCTTTTTTGCGCCCAATTCCCGCTCCCCCCCCCATCCTCGCACTCCCGACACACCGCCGTGGGCGCGGCGCCGCACCCCTGATACGCATGCGGTTCTTGCTCCGTCGGGCGGCTTGGTTCGAACCGTTTGCGCAGCGGCGAGGTCGTTGGCGGACGATGTGCTCCTCGCGAGGCTCACGCGGATCGGTTTAAACTATAATTGAATGAATCATATATAGGCGAGAGGAGGCTTCTCATGTCGTTCCTCACTTGACGTCCTGCGCATTCGCGCACCTTTGCCAACTACACCCCTTTCAGGAAGGCGAAGATCATGGCCTATCAAAACAAGCTCCTCTTTCGTGACGATACGACCGACGACGGCACCACTCCCTCGCACGGCGGCACGTATTCGTCGCCCGACATCATCTCCCATGAACAGATTGCCGATCCCCAAACCGAGCTTTCCAGCTCGTACACGCATGACGTGAACCAACGGGTATCCAGCGGGAGCAAGACCAATTTCGTGTACACGCGCGTGAAGAGCCTCGACTCGTCGCCGCAGGAGGGTTACCTTCGCCTCTATCGAGCGAACGTCAACCTGTTCATGACGCCGAGCGTCTGGCGCGGCAACGCCATGAAGACCCCGGCCGGCGATTCGTTCGTCAAGGTGAGCGCGCCCCACAAGGACGACATCGCCGTCGGCGTCACTCCCTTCTTGCTCGACGCCACGGCGAGCGACCGATTCTGCCTGGTCGGGATTGCCAACACCGACAGTACGGAAACCGTTCCTGAGGATTTCCGCACCTACGACGACTTCGTCGTGTGGGTGCACCAGAATCCGGGCGTGTGCGTTCGCAACCTCAATGTCATCAGCACGGCGAAAACCAGCTTTGAACAGCTCGACGGCCTGAAGAATCCGGAAGGGACGCCGCGCCACGCCGCGTTCTACCTCACCGCCACCAACGTGCCCATCGGAACGACGATCGGCATGCAGTGCGAACCGGCGAAGCTCAATGCCAGCATGGTGACCTCGACCGACCCCGAGATACTCTCGGCCGCGGTGCCTGCCGTGCCCCCGTACTTCGACGGGTTCGTGCGCGTGTGGGCCACGCTGCCTCTGTCGGAGCCCTCGTGGCCGGACGATGCGCGCCTCGATTTGGACTACGGCGTGGAGATGGCGCCGTCGATGCAGAGCCACCAGTGGGGCATCCATCCACACGACGTGCTGTGCGCGTCGGATGCAAGCCTGTTCAACGCGGCGTTTCGCCTGGTGATGGTCGGGGCCTGCGGCACGGTCTTCAAGACGGCGTAGAGGGGGACGCATGGAATACGCAGAGCAATACATCGCGCTCTGCCTTGGCGGCGCGGGCAGCGCTTCTGCCCCGGCGCCGGGTATCGCGCTGGATGGGACCGTGCCCTTCACGCTCGACGCGATGGTGCGGGGCGTCCCGGTGGAGACCGACGCATCGGTGCTGCGCCAGGAGGGGGCGCTCGATATCAGGCTGACAGCGAAGGGATTTTCCTTCTGGCGCGAGGGATTCGGCACCTGTTCCACTTCAAGCGATGGAGAAGCGTTCCAGCAGGGCGAATGGAACCATCTGTGCATCGCCTACGAACCGGGAACGGTGCGCCTGTTCGTCAACGGCGCGCTCGATCGGGTCATGCAAAAGCCGTGCAAGGGGAGCGCGTGCACCAAGCCGTTCGCCATCGGCGCGGGCGTCAAGGGCGGCGTACGTCAGCTGCGGCTGTTCGACCGCGCGCTCGGCGGGATGGAAGTGCAAGACCTGCTGCTGATGGATTACGCCGATATCCAGGCGTCTTCCTACGCGGGCGCGCTGAAGGCTTTCTATGACTTCGGATGCAAAACGCCTGTCGAGCACGTGTCGGGTTCGCCTATCACGCTGCAGGGCAATGCGAAGATGCGTGCCCTGTTCCCCTCCGTCCAACTGCGCGGCAACGCGTATCTGGCCATCTCCAACGAGCCGGGTATCAACCCGGCGGGTCGGCGCAACGACGCCTATTCCATCCAGGCTTGGATCAGGCTCGAGCCGTTCGACGACCAGGACGCGTACACCGTGTTCGCGAACGGCGACCTGTTGGAAGAGACGGGCATGTCGCTGTACGTGGCGCGCGACGGAACGAGCTGGCGTCTTGGCGCGCTGCGCGGCAACGAGGCGCCCATGGTGTCGAAGGGCACCGTGTCGCCGGAGCTTTGGACGAACGTGTGCGTGACGTACGACGGCCTCCAAACCCAATCGCTGTATGTGGACGGCGTGCTCGACAGCCAGATTTCCACGTGCCTGCCGATTTCCGACGTGCTCGAGGAGCCGAAGCTGCGCATCGGCGCCGACCTCTCGAACGGAAGCGACAACGGAAAGGATTGCTTCTCGGGAGCTATTTCGCGCGTGGACATATGGAATCGCGCGCTCGCGGCCGCGGAGGTGAAGAGCTACGCCGCCGAAGAGCCTTCGTTCGATGCGGAAGGGCTGCAAGCATCCTACGACTTGAGCTTCGCCGACATCAACAACGTCGTATCCGCCGATCCCATCGGATTGCGCAACGGCGTGGTGATTGACGAGGTCGCGCAGGAAGCGGGCGCCACGCCGATGGTGGCCGCATGCTCGCCCGTGCTCGACCCGTTGAGCGATGAGGAGCTGCAACACTGCCGGGCCACGTGCCTCAAGGGGAACGACCCTGCCCCTCTGCGCGTGAGCCGCTTGGAAAAGGACGGCCGCGTGTACTTTGTCGGCCATTACCGCGACGGCTCGCAGACCATCGCCGAGGCCGAGGTGGGTTTCGACGAGTGGACGCTGTGGTACATCGAGCTCGTGTTGCTGCTGGTGGGCGGCGCGCTCACCGTGCTCGCCGGCGTCAGGGTTACCGGCGGCGACAAGATCACCAACTTCATCGTGACGAAGATCATGCCGAACCCGGCGTTTCGCTCGCTGTTCTCAGGATCGGTGTCCTTCAAGACCATCATCACGTTCTTCTACCTTTTGAAGACGAACGGGTTGCTGACGCCGCTTTTGAAGGCCGCCATGAGCGGTTTGCGCTGGTTCAAGGTGCTCTGGTCGATTGCCGTGATGGCGACGATGGCCGTGGCCATCTGCACGGGCCTCGGCCTGCTCTATTATGCTGCGGCGTTGGCGGACCTCGTCGTCAGCCTGATCATCCATCTGGCCGACATGCCTGCCTCGGGCACGCTGTTGCCGTGCGGCGTGAGCGCGCTGTTCTTCGACCACCATGCCGTGACCAGCACCACCTCGTTGCCCGCAGGCGAGGCCGATGCCATCGCGTTGGCCTGGAACGGGACGCAACTCGTGTCGAAACCCGAGTGGGATAGCGGCAAGAGCGATCCGTGCGCATACTGCATCGAGGCGGTCAAGGACAAGAAGATCACGGTCAAGGTGAACCTGACGTGTTCCGATCCATCGCTGGCTTCCGTGAACGTGCGCGCCATCGACAAGAGCCGCTCGACGCTGCTCGGCAACTCCGACGAGGCCACGGCGACGTTCAGGTACGGGAAGGCCTCGGGCATAATGCTGGCGTTTCCCCACCACGCGCTGGCGGGGAAAGGCGTGGGAAAGCATGCGCTGCAGCTGGAGTGGCAATGCTACTACCAGGGCGAATGGAAGAAGATGACCGTCACGAAGCATGTGATGTACACGCTGCTGGCATACCCGAACGAGCCGTGGCTCAGCCGTAACGGGCCAACCCAGTATCCCTGGGTGTCGCTGTTGGACAAGGCCTGCACCTGGGCGGCGGGGAAGAAAACGCCCGCGGAAGTGGCTGGCGCGATTGAGCTGAAGGTGAACGAGGGGCTGGGCCTCGAGTACGACACGTCGGGTTGGGGCCAGTCGTACTATTGCGGAACGAATGGCCTGTTCTACCTGAGCGGCTTCCTGACCCTCTACTCGCACCTGGTCAACTGCACGGACTGCGCGACGATCGTGACCACGTTCGCCAACGCGCTGGGATGCGACTTGTATGAGGCGCGCATGGAAGATCCCGCATCTATGAAGCCGTTCGCGTTCGTGGAGGTGAAATCGATCGGCAAGAAGGTCTGGAAAGATGGCAAGTTCACCTATCATGAGGTGGCCGTATCCAAAAGAGTGGCGGCGACGGGCAATCAAAACCGTGTAGTATACGACGCCTGCTGCACGCTCAACGGGTCGGCCACGCCCGCGTCGACGAGCGGGCGCGACCCTGTGCTGTCGAACGGGATGAGCTTCTCCGACTACGACGACACCGAGCCCATTCCGCGTACGATTGTCGCGCGATCCTCCTATCGCGAGCATTTCGCCACGAACGACGCCGAGGGCGTCGGACTTTGCATCTACCGTTGGGCGAGCGAGCAACGCCGCTCGGCCATGCCGTAGGAAAGGATGAGCTATGGACGACAATGTTCTTTCCCAGAGGTACGGGTCCGACCGCTGGCCGCGCCGCGCCCAGCTCGACGGGCGCTGCGAGCGGTTCGTCATACCGGCCGATCTGTTCGAGCGGGAACGGTTCCGTCTCGTGTGGCGCGATGCGCTGCCCGGCCCTCGGCACGCGTACCGCAGCGTCTACGTTCACGACGCCGACGATCGCCGCTTGATGGTGGACGTCATTCCCGCCCATTCGTTCGACGGCGCGAAGGAGGAGCTGCTGGCCGGCTTTCGGAACTGCTCTTCCATCGTGCCGCCTTCGGCCGTGCCGCACCTCGGCGATGTCTCTTACGGCAACCAAGCGGCCCAGCGGTTCGTGCGCGGAAACCTGTTGATTTCCGTGTCGAATGCCGGCACAACGGAGGTCGATGTCCGGCCATTCGCCGTATCCCTCGACAAAGAAGCGGCGAACTGCCTGCATTAATACTTATTCATGAATAATACAAGTAAGCATGTTCACCTCGAAAAATAATTATTCAGTGAATATTTGTGGATAATAGATCGATCCTGCGCGAGGCGTTCTATAGTTGCCTCATAGAGAGACAGAAATGAAGAAAGAAGGACCCTCCATGAACCAGGCATCCCAGACCCTCGCGCAGCTCAAGAAGGCCAGCAAGCTCACCCGCCTCGCCTTCCACAAGAACGGCCCGAAGAGCTACAAGCGCGGCCAGGGCGCGCTGTTGAACGCGCTCATCGACAACGACGGAACCACGCAGCGCGAGCTCGTGAAGATCCTCGGCCTCAGCCGCAGCGAGCTCAAGGACATCGTGAAGAAGGCCGAGCGCAACGGCTACGTCACCATCGAAGACGCCGAAGGCGAGCGCACCTACGCCGTGAAGCTCACCGACGACGGTCGCAAGGTTGCCGAGAAGCGCATCGTCGCGAACGACAAGACGGCCGACGACATCATCGACTGCCTGTCCGAAGAGGAGATCGCCCAGCTGAACGCCATCACCGAGAAGCTCATCCTCTCGATGAAGGACAAGGGCATCAACGGCAAGAAGAAGGGCCGCAAAGCTCACGAGTGCTGCTGCCACTAGGTCGAATCCGCAGGTTGCTCAACCTCCCAACGCCCCGGCTCCTGCTGAGCCGGGGCGTTTTCCTGTCCGAACGAATGTTTCACGTGAAACATTCTCAGTTCTGCAGATACGCCGAATAAGCGGAGGGGGAGGTGCGCACTCGCGCCCGCAAGCCCTACACTGGTTGCCAACGAAGTATCCATTTGAAAGGACAAGGCTATGGCCGATCGTGAAGTAGAGAGCTCTGACGTCGAAGTTCCCGAGATCCCCGAGATTCTGGAGAAGGTGCTCCTGTTCTCGCTGGACGAAGCCAAAGAGAAGATGACCCAGGGCGCCGAAGTGGTGCCGTTCACGGCGCTCGTGGTGAAGGAGAACCTGTTCATCGAGAACCATCCCGCCGACACGGCCGAAGAGTGCTTCAACCTGGCTCGTCATACGGTGGAGCACGCCCGCGGCGCCGCGGCGTACGCGCTGTGCTACGACGGCTACATCGAAGTTGACGAAGGCGTGAAGGACGCGATCATCGCCGAGGGCGGCGTGCCGGGCGAGGATGCGGGCTACGCGGTGAGCTACCTCTACGAGATGGACGACGAGGGCAAGGTGACGTTCGAGGAGGAGCCCGCGTATGTGGGCGAGGCGCCGAACTTCATGATCGCGCTGAGCGATGCCGACTCGTATGCCGAAGAGGATATCGACGAGAAGTACCTCGAGGAAGACGACCTCGAGGACGAGGAATAAGCAGCGCCCCGCTCGTTTTCCACAGCGCGTGACGAAACGCATGCCGCGGCTCCCACCTGGGCCGCGGCTTTTTTATGCCGGGATACGGCGCGCGAACGGGGCGTGTGGCGGGCGCAGCGCTGGATGCGCGTGAGAACGACGGGCGCGCCACGTGCAATCCGCGTTCGATGGACGTTGGAAACGCGCAAGATTGAGAAAGATGCGTGCTAGAAACGCGCCATCGCCGCGTAAGACGGGGTTGCTATCATGGAATCATGTAAGTTCGGCACGATGTTGGGACAAGGCAAGTGTGGCGAAACGGTGCGAAAACGATGAGCGGAAAGATTGTGTTGGTCGTTTCCGTTCCCGTTTGCTAGAATAGTCGGGCTAATCCTGCCCCGGCAATCTTGCCTTCTCAGCACCGGGGCCGTAAAGACCAAAGGAGGTGAGCTGATGAAGGCTTATGAATTGCTGTTTTTTGTCGCTCCGTCTATCGACGAGGAAACCCGCGCCGCTGTTATTAAGCGTATCGACACCACGATCGCTGATGCCAAGGGCACGGTGGACAACGTCGACAACTGGGGCAAGCGTAAACTCGCTTACGAGATCAACGGATTGACCGATGGTGACTACACTCTCATCGATTTCCACGCCGATCCCGCTGACGTTGCCGAACTCGATCGCGTTCTGCGTATTACCGACGCTGTGGAACGCCACATGATCGTCAAGCGCACGGACCGCGACTAGGAGACGACGTAGAGGGCCTGGGCGACAACCCAGCGTCCGGCATGAGAAGAGGTAGACACACATGAGCATCAACCGAGTTATCATCAGCGGAAACCTTACCCGCGACCCCGAGCTTCGCTCCACCGCGAGCGGGCTTCCCGTGCTCGGCTTCGGCGTGGCGGTCAACGACCGCCGCAAGAACCAGCAGACGGGCGAGTGGGAGGATTATCCGAACTTCATCGACTGCACGATGTTCGGCGCGCGCGCCGAAAGCCTTTCGCGCTACCTCAACAAGGGCACCAAGGTGTCCATCGAGGGCAAGCTCCGCTGGAGCCAGTGGGAGCGTGAGGGCCAGAAGCGCAGCAAGATCGAAGTGATCGTCGACGAGCTCGAGTTCATGTCGAGCCGCAACGATTCGTCGTCGTACGGCGGCGGCATGGGCGGCGGTTATTCCGCTCCCGCAGCCGCTCCCGTGGTTGCCGCACCGGTGGTTGATGCCTCTTCTTCGGTCTATGACGAAGATATCCCGTTTTAAGCGATACGAAAGAGGTTAGACAATGTCCGATTACGCGAAGCAGCCGCGTCGCAAGTTCTGCCAGTTCTGCAAAGAGGACACGCAGTACATCGACTACAAAGATACCCAGATGCTGCGCAAGTATGTTACCGACCGCGGGAAGATCAAGCCGCGCCGCGTGACGGGTGCCTGCACCCAGCACCAGCGTGACATCGCGAACGCCGTGAAGCGCGCTCGCGAGATGGCTTTGATGCCCTACGCGGTTCCCGCCATCAGCGGCCGCGGCGACCGCCGCAGTCGCTAGGCGCAAGGAGGAACCATGAAAGTCATCCTGCTCCAAGAATTGAAGGGCAAGGGCGGTGAGGGCGACGTCGTCGACGTGGCTCCCGGTTTTGCCAACAACTACCTGCTCCCGCAGAAGGCCGCCATCCTCGCTACGAAGGGCAACCTGAAGCAGCTCGAGCAGCGCAAGCACAACATCGCCAAGCGCGAAGAGAACCGCGTGGGCGATGCCGCCAAGATCAAGGAGACGCTGGACGGCGTGCTCGTCAAGGTCGAAGCCAAGGTGGGCGAAGAGGGTCAGCTGTTCGGTTCCGTAACCGCTCAGATGATCGCCGACGCCATCAAGGCCGCGACGGACGTCGACGTCGACCGCCGTCGCATCGAGCTGGGCCACGCCATCAAGACGTCCGGTCAGCATGAGGTTACGATCTCGCTGTACCGCGACATCAAGACGACGGTGAAGCTGTTCGTCGGCGGTGCCGACGACGAGGCCGTCCCGGCCGAGGCCGAGGTTGAGGCCGAGGTCGCCGAGACGGTTGAAGAAGCCGTCGAGGCTCCCGCAGAGGAGACCGCCGAGGCCGCTGAATAGCAGCCGGAGCGTCCGCTCGGAAAAATACTTATCCACAACCGACGGTTGTGGAAACAGTGGAAAACCCCCTTCGCCCTGATGGTGCTCGGAGGGGGTTTTCCTATGTCGGTGGATAACGCCCGCGAGGGAAAACGCTGCACAAAAATAACTAATGACCTGCGATAATCGTTGCAGTATCATAGGGATTCACGCAATTCGAGAGGGAGTTTGAGCATGTCTTCACCCGCGCCGTACAGCGCCGACTTCGCACCTGACGATGGCGCCGCATCCGACCGTCGCAAGATCGATCCCCAGAACATCGAAGCGGAAAGGTCCGTCCTCGCCGCTTGCATGCTGAACCAGGAGGCCATCGAAGAGGTGGCGCCGAAGCTGGTGAAGGAGAACTTCTACCGCTTCGCGCATCAGCATATCTACGAGTCCATGATGGACCTGTACGTGCGTCATATCCCCATCGACCACATCTCGCTCGCCGACAACCTGAAGGCCATGGGCCAGCTGGAAGCCGTGGGCGGCAAAGCGTACCTCATCGAGCTTGCGGACAACACCTTCGCGCTCACCAACTGGCAGAACCACCTGGAAATCGTCAAGCGCACGTCCATCTTGCGCGACCTCATCCGCGCTTCGGGCGAGATCGAGGCCTTGGCCTACGATGCCCCCGACGATCTGGGCGTCGTGGTCGAAGAAGCCGAGAAGACGCTGTTCCACGTCACCGAGAAGCGCGTTTCGTCCGCGTTCAAGCGCATGGACGTGCTGCTCACCGAGGCGTTCGAGGAGCTGACGAAGCTGGCCGAGCAGAAGGACGCCATGGCCGGCATCCCCAGCGGGTTCAAAGACGTGGACGACCTGTTCCACGGCTTCCGCGGCGGCGACCTCGTCATCCTCGCGGCTCGCCCCGGCGTCGGCAAAACGTCGTTCGCGCTGAACCTGGCCACGAACGCCGCCAAATCGGGCGCCACCGTCACCTTCCTCTCGCTCGAGATGAGCGCGGCGCAGCTGGTGCAGCGTATCTTGTGCGCCGAAGCCCGCGTGAACCTGTCGCGCCTGCGCGCCGGCCAGGTGCAGGAGTCGGACTGGGGCGCTATCGCCGATGCGTCCAACACGCTGTCGAAGCTGGACATGTACATCGACGACACGCCGTCGCTGTCCATCCTCGAGCTGCGCGCCAAGGCCCGTCGCGAGCTGCGCTCTGCGGAAAAAGGCATCATCATCGTCGACTACCTGCAGCTCATGTCGCCGCCGCAGTCGCGCAAGGACGGCAACCGCGCCGTCGAGGTCGGCGAGATCTCGCGAGGCCTCAAGGTGCTCGCGAAGGAAATGGATATGCCCGTCATCGCCCTGTCGCAGCTGTCCCGCGCGGTGGAGATGCGCGGCAAGAAGCGCCCGATGCTGTCTGACCTTCGAGAATCGGGCTCCATCGAGCAGGACGCCGACATCGTCATGTTCATCGACCGAAGCATGGACGAGGTCGAGGCCGAGAGCGAAGACCGTCCCGACATGGGCTCGGCCGAGCTGATCGTCGCGAAGCACCGTAACGGTCCCACGCGCGACATCCCCCTGGCCTTCAACGCGGAGTACACGCGCTTCATGGATTTCATCGACGATTCGCGCGCGGGCGGCTATATGTAAAGCCCCCGTTGAACCGTTTCGCGGTACACTGGGCACATGCCGAAACGCGTCACATTCATCCATGCAGCGGACCTCCATCTGGGGGCACCGTTCCGTGGGTTGCGCGCGCTTTCGTCCAAGTGGGCGAACCGCCTGCTCACCGCCATTCCGGAGGCGTACGACCGCGTGGTCGACGCGGCCATCGCGCGCGACGTGGACTTCGTCGTCGTTTCGGGCGACATCTTCGATTCCGCGCGCCCGTCGTACGGCGACTACCTGCACTTCTTCGGCGGGTTGGAACGGCTCGACGAGGCGGGCATCCCGGTGTACCTCGTCACGGGCAACCACGATCCCTACACCTCGTGGCAGCACGATTTCTTCTCGCTGCCCGCAGGCGCCGTCATGTTGCCGGGCGACCGTCCCGGCTTCGCGCTGGTGGAGCGCGACGGGGATCCGCTGTGCCTGATCGGCGGGCGCGGCTACTACAACCAGACGTGGCCGATGGACGAATGCATCGCCGAGGGCGTCACGCGCGAAGCCGCCGAACGCGCCCTGGCCGCCGAGCATCCGCGCGCGGCCGAAGCGCCGTTCGCCGTGGGCCTGCTGCACACCGGTCTCAACCTCGACCCGGTGAAAGCCCCGGTCGATCCCGCCGTCCTCATGCGCGCCGGCATGGACTACTGGGCACTCGGGCACATCCACATGAAGTACGCCTACCCGTCCTTCGATGACCCGCGGCTCGTGTTCTCGGGCTGCATCCAGGGCCGCGACATCAAGGAGACGGGCGAGCGCGGCGTGTACCAGGTCACGCTCAGGGAAGGCGCGGCGAACGAGATCGAGTTCATCCCCACGGCCAGCGTCGTGTGGCAGCGCATGCGCATCGACGTGGCCGATTGCGCGAACCTGCCGGCCATCACCGACAAGATCATGCGCGAGCTGTTCCGCGAGAACGGCAAGGCTCATTGCGAGGAGATGGTGGTGCGTATCGCCCTCGAGGGCGATACGCCGCTCCACGCCATGCTCGACCGCGCGGACGTGCTGGCCGGCCTGCGCAAGCACGTGAACGACGCGTACCCCGCGTTCTTCTGCGACGCGCTGGAAAACCTTACCGTGCCGCCGCGCGACAAGGAGGCGCTGCGGCGCGAAGGGCTGTTCCCCGCCGTGTTCCTGCAGGTGGCCGACGCGCAGCGCCGCAATCCCGACGAGGCCATCGCCTTCTTGCAGGACGAGTTCATCAGGAAGAACATCCAGCTGCCCAGCGCCTACACGCGCAACATCGACAAGTTCGCCGAGGCCGCCGAGAATCTCGTGCTCGACCTGCTCGCTCAGGATGATGACCAATGAGGCCGTCCTATCTCGAGCGCATCAAGATCGTCAGCTTCGGGGCGTTCTCCAACAAGGTGGTGGGCCCGTTCGCCCCGCACCTCAACGTGGTGTACGGGCCGAACGAGGCGGGCAAGACCACGCTCGCGTCGTTCGTGGGTGGCGTGCTGTTCGGGTGGGAAGAGGCGCGCGGTAGCCGCAACACCTATAAGCCGTCGAACGCCGATCGCGCCGGGTCGCTGTTCTTCGCCGAGGCCGACGGCCCGTCCTCCGACGAGCTCGAGCTTTCTCGCGTCCGCAACAGCGAGGGGCTCCAGGGCGACGCATCGCTGGTGGCCGACATCGACAAGGAAACCTTCCAGACGATGTTCTCCCTGACCAGCGACGAGCTGCGGACGCTGCGCAACACCACCGACGTCACGGCGAAGCTGCTCACCGCCGGCTCGGGCACGGGCGCCTCGCCCGCCCACGCGCTGGCGACCGTGCAGGACAAGCTCGCGGAATACACCTCGCGCGCCGCCGGCATCGAGCATTCCATCGCCAATCTCACGACGCAGCAGAACGAGCTGCGCGCCAAGATGACGGCCGCCGCCGACGAAGCCGAGCGCTTCAAGCGGCAGGACAAGGAGTTCCGCGAGCTGGAGCCGCAGCGCAACGAGCTGCTTTCGCGCCTCGACGCGCTGAACACCGCCATCGAGACGCTGGCCGCCCAGCGCGCGAACATCGAGAAGCTCGATCGCGAGATAGACTCGCTGACCGATCAGGTGGCATCGCTGCACGACGAGGAGGACGCGCTCGTCGCGACTCATCGTGCGCAGGCTCGCGGCGCATCCGAGCTGGCGAACCTGGGCACGTCGGAGGAGCGCGCCCTGCGCGACCAAATCGACTCGCTCGCCGTCGACGAGGCGAAATGCGAGCACGCCGTCGATCTGGCGCAGGACAACTTCGCCACGTCGAAGGCGGCGTACGAAGCGCTGCTGGAAACCGCCGATGAACGCGCCCAGCGCGACCGCGCGCGCCGTCAGCGCAGCGTGCAGGTGGGGTTGTCCATCGTGCTCCCCCTCATGTTCGTATGCACGGGTCTGCCGCTGTTCGTCCACGGTCGCGAGATCACCAGCCTGTCGTTCACGGCCCTCGGCATCGGCCTCGTGGTGTTCGCCATCATGCTGGCCCTCGCCGCGATGGTGATGCTGTTCCGCCCCAACAAGGAAGAGGAGGCGAAGGAGGCGCGCAAGCAGGATGCCCAGTGGGTCATGCTGCAGGATAAGAAGAAGCTGGAAGCGTGCCTCGAGAGCCAAGCCGCCTTCAGGGATCGCGCCCGCGTCCAGCTCGACGCCGCCGGCTTGGGCGAGGCGCAGGGGTCGTTGCGCCGCTCGCGCACCCTGCTTGACGAGGCGAAGGATCTGCGCGTCGAGAACAACCTGTTCCAGCAGCGGTTGCAGGCGCTCGTGTCGCGCCGCAGCGCGCTCGAGGAAAACCTCGCATCCGCGAAACGCCAGCGCCGGCGGCTGTACGAGCGCATCGACCTGCGCGCCGAGCGCACCATCGACGCCATCGACGACGCCATCGCGCAGAAGTCGCAGCAGCGCATGGGCCTCCTGGAGACGAGCGAAGGGCTCAACCGTCGCTACGGCGAGCTGAAGCAGGAGCTTTCCCATGCCGAGCACCTGCGCGACTTCGACGAGTACAAGCTGCTCTACCAGCAGATTCGCACGCGCCAGGACGAGAGCGCGCAGGATTACGCGCGCCTGCTGCTGGCGCGCCGCATGCTGGAATCGGCCATCGCCACCTGGGAGAGCAAGAGCCAGCCGGAAGTGTATCGCCAGGCCAGCCGTCTGCTGTCGCTTATGACCGACGGTCGTTGGACGAAGGTGAGCCTCACCGCGGAGGGTCGCCTGCAGGTGACGGATGCGGTGAAGACGACGCGCGACCCCGGCCATCTGTCGCTGGGCACGTGCCAGCAGCTGTACCTCGCACTGCGCATCGCGCTGCTCATGACCGCCGACAACGTGGGTCGCGCCGTGCCCATCCTGGCCGACGACATCCTCGTGAACTTCGACTCGTCCCGGCGCGTCGGCGCCGCTCGCGCGCTGGCCGAGCTCGCCCGCATGCGCCAGGTGATCCTGTTCACCTGCCATGAAGAAATCGTCGAGACGATGAGGGAAGCCGATCCGACCCTGAATGAAGTCGAACTGTAATATACTGTGAGTCTGCGATTCAAACACCGAAAGGACAAACAGACATGCCGAGCACGGTTCTGATTGGCGCCCAGTGGGGCGACGAAGGCAAGGGCAAAGTCACCGACCTGATCGCGCGCGAATACGATTACGTGGTGCGCTACCAGGGCGGAAACAACGCGGGCCACACGGTCATCCACGGTGATAAGAAACTCGCGCTGCACCTCATGCCCTCCGGCGTCATGTACGAGCATGCGGTTCCGGTCATCGGCAACGGCGTGGTGGTCGATCCGGGCGTGCTCATCAAAGAGATGGCCATGTTGGAAGCCGAGGGCATCTCCTGCAAGAACCTCAAGATCTCGTGCGACGCGCATGTGATCATGCCGTACCACAAGGATTTCGACGGCGCCGACGAGAAGCGCCTGGGCGACAACAAGATCGGTACCACGAAGCGCGGAATCGGCCCCTGCTACCAGGACAAGGTGGCCCGCAAGGGCATCCGCATCCAGGACCTGCTGGACGAGAAGATATTCCGCCTCAAGCTTGAAGCGGTGCTTTCGCAGAAGAACCCCATCCTCGAGAAGATCTACGGCCTGCACACCTACACGGTCGAAGAGATCTGCGACGAGTACCTCCCCTATGCGCGCATCCTCAAGCCGTACATGGCCGAAACGGCCCAGCTGCTGAACGAGGCCGTGCGCAACGGCAAGTCCATCCTGTTCGAGGGCGCGCAGGGCACGCTGCTCGACATCGATCACGGCACGTACCCTTACGTCACGTCCTCGTCGTGCTGCGCCGGCGGCGCCGCCACGGGCACGGGCGTGGGCCCCACGGTCATCGACCGCGTGCTGGGCATCCAGAAAGCCTACATCACGCGCGTGGGCGAGGGCCCCTTCCCCACGGAGCAGCGCTTCCCCGAGGACGGCGGCACGGGCGAGGAGGCCGAGGTCGGCGAACTGCTGTGCAAGGTGGGCCACGAGTTCGGCGTGACCACGGGGCGCAAGCGCCGTTGCGGCTGGTTCGACGCGGTCATCGCGCGCTACGCGGCCGAGGTCAACGGCCTCACCGACGTGGCGCTGACGAAGCTCGACGTGCTGTCGGCCTTCGACACCATCAAGGTGTGCACGGCCTACGAGTGCGACGGCAAGGTGTACGATTACTTCCCGATGCAGCAGAGCGTGCTGTTCCACGCGAAGCCCGTGTACGAGGAGCTTCCGGGTTGGAAGGGCATCGACATCACCGAGTGCCGCACGTTCGAGGAGCTTCCCGAGAACGCCCAGCGCTACGTCGAGTACCTGGAGAAGATCACCGGCGTGCCGGTCAGCATCATCGCCGTCGGTCCCGATCGCGACCAAACCATCATGCGCGGCTGGGATCGGTAACACTGCGACGACCTGTAGGACATCGCGATGTTTCACGTGAAACAAATCGTCGCAAAAGCGTGCGATAAGGGAACAAATGTTTCACGTGAAACATCGGACCATCGAAATGCTTTTGGGTTTGAAAGGACCTGACATGAACATCTTGGTATTGGGTGGCGGCGGTCGCGAACATGCCATCGCGTGGGCGCTGGCGAAGTCCCCGCGTACCGACAACCTGTACGTGGCGCCGGGCAACGGCGGCACGGACGGCATCGCCCAGAACGTTGCGGGCCTGAACGCCGAAGATGGTCAGGACGTGCTCGCGTTCGTGCGCGAGCATGCCATCGACCTCGTGGTCATCGGTCCGGAAGCGCCGCTCGTGGCGGGCGTGGCCGACGTGCTGCGCGCCGAGGGCGTCGCCGTGTTCGGCCCCGACGCGCAGGGCGCGCAGCTCGAGGGCAGCAAGACGTACAGCAAGGAATTCATGGACGCCAACGGCATCCCCACGGCGCGCTATGCGAGCTTCACCGAGCTCGAGCCGGCGCTGGCCTACGTGCGCGAGCTGGGCGCTCCCATCGTGGTGAAGGCCGACGGCCTGGCTGCGGGCAAGGGCGTCATCGTGGCCGAGGAGCTGGAGGACGCGGAAGACGCCGTGCGCTCCTGCTTCGACGGTGCGTTCGGCGACGCCGGCAACGTGGTGCTGGTCGAGGAGTTCCTCACCGGCCCCGAGTGCTCGCTGCTCGCGTTCGTCACGGGCGGCAAGGCGCACTGCATGGTGACGGCGCAGGATCACAAGCGCGCGTTCGATGGCGACCGCGGCCCCAACACGGGCGGCATGGGCGTGTACTCGCCGGTGCCCATCGTGGAGCCCGACGAGCTCGTGGCCATGCGCGAGATCATGGAACGTTCCGCCGCCGCCACGGCGCGCGACCCGTTCGCGAACGATTACCGCGGCGTGCTGTACGGCGGCTTCATGCTGACGCCCCAGGGCCCGAAGGTACTCGAGTTCAACGCGCGCTTCGGCGATCCCGAGACGCAGGTGGTCCTTCCGCGTCTCGAGTCCGACCTTGTGGACATCATGCTGGCCGTTGCCGAGGGCCGTCCCGACGACATCGACCTGCGCTGGTCCGAGCAGTGGGCCGTGTGCGTGGTGCTGGCGAGCGAGGGCTATCCGGGCGCGTACGAGAAGGGCAAGGTCATCCTCGGCATCGACGACGCCGAGGAGATCGAGGGCGTGACGGTGTTCCATGCCGGCACCGCCAAGAATTTCGACGACGAACTGGTCACCGCCGGCGGTCGCGTGCTGAACGTGGTGGCGCTGGGCGATTCGTTCGACGATGCTCGCGAGAAGGCGTACGAAGCGTGCGACCTCATCAACTTCGAGGGCAAACAATACCGCAGCGATATCGGAAAACGCGCCGCCGCCGGGCGTGCCGCGTGGGAGAACTAATGCTTTCAGAACGTTTGCTCACCTCCGTCGTGCGTCAATGCACGAAGAACTACCTGCGCCTCGAGCCGACGCAGGAACGGCGTGTGCCCGGCCCGGTTCCCGGTCAGAAGTACATGCTGTACATGCACGTGCCGTTCTGCGAGCGGCTGTGCCCTTACTGCTCGTTCAACCGCTTCCCGTTCGCGGAAGACCGCGCCGTGCCCTACTTCGCCAACATGCGCAAGGAAATGCTCATGTTGAAGGAGCTGGGTTACGATTTCGACAGCCTGTACGTGGGCGGCGGCACGCCCACCATCATGATCGACGAGCTGTGCGACACCATCGACCTGGCGCGCGAGACGTTCTCCATCGGCGAGGTGTCGAGCGAGACGAACCCGAACCACCTGATCCCCAGCTACCTGGACAAGCTGCAGGGTCGCGTCCAGCGCCTGAGCGTGGGCGTGCAGAGCTTCGACAACGACCTGCTCAAGCAGATGGATCGTTTCGACAAGTACGGCAGCGGCGAGGAGATCCTCGAGCGCATCGGCGAGGCGAGCCCCTACTTCACGTCGCTCAACGTGGACATGATCTTCAACTTCCCGGCGCAGACCGAGGAAGTGCTGTTCTCCGACATCGAGCGCGTGGTGGAAAGCGGCACGAGCCAGACGACGTTCTACCCGCTGATGGCCAGCCCCAGCGTGTCGCGCTCGCTGGCGCGCACCGTGGGCAAGGTGGATTATGCGCGCGAGCAGCGCTTCTACGAGATCATCTCCGAGGTGCTGGCCGGCGGCGAGAACCCGCTGTTCGAGCACGGCAGCGCCTGGACGTTCAACAAGCGCGGCACGGGCGCGGCGGGCGAGGACGCGATGATCGACGAGTACGTGGTCGATTACGAGGAGTACCCGGCCATCGGCAGCGGCGGCATCACCTACCTGGGCAACAACCTGTACGTGAACACGTTCTCGGTGAACGACTACAACGATGCCATCGAGCACGACCGCATGTCGCTCATGGGCAAGGCCACGTTCTCGAAGCACGACCAGATGCGCTACCGTTTCATGATGCAGCTGTTCGGCTTGCGCCTGGACAAGCGCCAGTTCGAGAAGGATTTCGGCGTGTCCGTGGAGCGCGGTCTGCCGGTGGAGATGACGTTCATGAAAGCGTCGGGCGCGTTCGATCGCGACAACGCCGACGAGCTGACGCTCACGCCGAAGGGCCGCTACCTCATGGTGGTGATGATGCGCCAGTTCTTCATCGGCGTGAACAACCTGCGCGACCAGGCGCGCGCCGCCCTCGTGGGCGAGGAGCGCGAGCTGATCTTCGGCGACGGCAAATAACCGTTCGCTATCCTCAATTAAAAGTTGAAACGCCCGCGCCTCGGCGCGGGCGTTTCTGGTGTATGGGCTACCGTTTCGATATCCCCCCGTGCTGTAAGTGTTATGATGCATGGCTAAGGCTTTTTTATGCTCTATTGCCTGATAGGAGAAGGAAGCGGCACAGCTATGACCGATCGGGTAAAGCATACGGCGGGTTTCACGCTCGCTGAGCTGATGATGAGCATCGCCATCATTCTCATCCTTGCGGCCATCGCCATCCCTTCCATTTTCAACGCGCAGAGCAACATGCGCATGGTCGAGCTCAACAACGCCGCCCAGTCCATAGCAAACGCCGCTCAAACCCAAATGACCGCCATGAAGGTGTCGGGCACGTGGATGGCGTTTCTCGATGACCGCGCCGAAGGATCGGGAACGTATCTCCTCCGCGACGAGGCGCGCGCGTCCAATATACTCACATCGCTTTCGGTCGACTCCACCGTATACGACGGCGATTACGTCATCGTGTTCGACCAGGACACCGCCTCGGTGACGGCGGTTTTCTACACCGACGGCAAAACCGGCTTCTTCGGCCAAGCCCCCGCCACCACGAATGCCGCGCAGACCTACTATGCGGATGGCAGCGGAAGTTCCGACCAGACAGCCCGCATGGCGAACGACCCCATGATCGGCTACTACGAAGGCACCCCGTCCGGCGCCACCCCCGAAGTAGCCCTCAGAAACCCCGTGATCTGGGTGAGCGATAATGGTAAAACTTTAGGTAAACTTTGTGTCCGCGATGAAAATCTGACGGGTAGTCCCGTACGAGAGACAGCTGTGGATATAAAGTTTGAGAAGAAGGATGCCGATGGCACTGCGATTTCGTTCAGTCTATCGGGATTAAGCAAGGATGGATCATTATTCTCGGTACAAGCTTCCGATAAGAAAACCGAAGGCATTGCGAACAAAGGGGTGTATTCGTTCGATTCCGTTTCTGGGAATACCTACGTGATCGATTTGAACAAGCTCCAGCTCTCGATTGATCAATCGGAAATCGATGGGGATATTAAAAACGCCATCGCCGCGTTCGATGTTCTCGATTCTGTTGAGGTGACCGCGACGGTCGATGTCACAGGACCCAGCATCTCGGCGACGGCGCAAGCAAATATTCAATGGCCTCTCACACCGGTGAACTTATCCGTGTTGGTGACGAATCCGCGGACCGAGAATGTCGACCAAGCCGACCATATAAAGGGAGCGTACGCTTCGCCGGTGGTTGCTACAGATGGCGACCCTTCGGTGTTGGGGAATAATGGCTGGAAAACCAGTGACGTCACCGAAGACTATTCGCTAAGATTTAATGCTTCCAGTTTGCAAAACAATTATTACGACGCTGCGGATAAAGGTATAGCTACACAAAACGAGGAAGCAGTTCATCAGAGCTACACGGGTGGTTCGCTCAATCTCGATGTAGCAGCATCCAATTCGTTGCTTGTAAACGCTTCAGTTGGATCATACGCCAACGCTGGAGGTACTGTTCATCAGTACCAGATCTACGAGATATGGGGTTGGTTTGAAAGTACCGACAAGAGTGTTTCCCAGCGCATTAAATTGGGTTATTTGCAAAACAATCAGTGGAAATGGGCTGATATCGACGCTAATGGTAACAGTGCGTTCAGCGCGTTCTTCACCAATCCTGCGATTGGCGCGAATACAGAAAGCCTTCAGATTGACGCCAACAACGTAAAAGCCTATTTAGATGCGAATTATTCGGAATCGAACCCCGATGGTGTCAACTGCACAATCTATATCCGTACAGCACCGAGATTCGACGATGTGGATAAGTACCTGAGGTCCAATCCTGATTCGATGAACAACTTTAATGGCGAGGTGGGTACAGGTTCTCGTGGGGGAAATCTGGCTACCGAGATTCGTAAAACGTTTGAAAACGAATTTGGAGCTGCCTCGTCGGTCGCATCATGGGCCGTCGCTCGTACGAGGTGGTCAGGGGTGTCTGTCAACAATTGGGAGTTCCCTGGTAACTCCGTTGATCTTCGCATCTATTATGACATTACTCCCGCGTACGGCTTTTCCTCTTTAGGGGCCGCGGACGACTGGGCTACCGTGTCGCAAGATGCAAGATTCAATTTGACCAATACCGGTCTCTGGTATTTTCAAAAAACGGGTTCAAATTTCGACACAACCACTCCTGTGGCGATGCTTTGGGAGCCTGCGGAAACGGTGTCCGGCCAAACTCAAAGTATGGTGCGCAACTTAGATAGTGGCTCTGGATCCACGGTTGATTTTGAAATATCTCACGTGCAAGATTACCTTTTTTATCGCTGCATCGTGTTTTTCTCTGAAGATGGTGCCGATCTGCTCGATAGCCCCGGAAAAATGTACGTACCGTATTCTGACGCTGAGGGAGACAAAGCGACGGATGCTTCGGAAGCGTGGAGCTACGTGATCCCTCGCGGGGAAGATATCCCCTCCGAAAAGAAAGCATTTACTTACTGGACTACCGAGCCTAATGGTCAGGGCACGAAGATCTATTCCGGCAGTCGTGTTGTGGATTGCGAAGGAGCCTTCGCTTCTCTTTCCGGAGACAAACCAATTAAAACTCGCTTGTACGCCAATTACGTTACCGTAGGCGTTGGGATGATGTACTTGGAATTTGATAGCAACAATCAGGTTTCCGGTTACTACGGCTATTTAAGCGAAGACCAGGCAGAGCCTATTCAAAACATAACCGAAGAGACGAACAACGAAATAGTCTCATGGGGGTACTACGTTGTCACACCTGTCGATATTAAGTTGACGTTAGGCGAAGGCGCCCTTGTTGTTGGGTCTGCTCAATCGGTCAAATTCGAATCTGATGGAAAAGAATACTTTGCCTACGAAATCGTGGGGAATTGGCAATACAAGTTGGAGACGGCAAAACGCGATCCTCGGCACAAATTGACGTATTCGTATTCTGATCCTTCTTCCGGAGAAACATATTCTGGAACCTATGAGGTAAACTTCAATTTTGCCGGTGCGGTTGCCAAGGTTGAAAAGGGTGCTAACTGGGGACAAAGTGATAGCCCTTGGATTGTTCGTCATGCTACGCAGTTCATCGGAGCTTTGCCTGCAAACGGCAATCCCAACATCCAGCAAACCTATGCAACGAATAATTCTTTCAAACAAATGCACGATATAGACATGGCGGACGCTGCTGTAACCGCGATAACGAAGTTTACAAAAGTATTCTCCCAATCAACCTATGATGGTAATAATTTTACGGTGCGTGGAATCCAATATAGGTTAGGAATCGACGGGATAACAGGGGAGGATTCAGGCAATAGCGGCCTGTTTGTAAATGCGGTTAGCTCAACGATCAAGAACGTGAAGATTGAAGTCGATTCCAATACTGCAGATAAACCGTATACCGTAATATCGACCCATAATAGCAAGATGGCCTTTGGTTTGTTAGTTGGTAATATATCGGGTACAGGATCGAATATCGAAAATTGCTCCGTTACTGTCAAGGACAATGGAGACGCATATTTTTTGATCGAGAAAACCGGTTCAAACGGTGTTGACATAGGAAACTCCGTTGGTGTTTTGGCCGGTAGAGCAAGCGAAGTTTTCATGACGCAGTTAAGCGCATCGGGTATTCATCTTTCCGTTAACACAACCGATGACTCTTGGAGGGGTTCGATTGCTCTCGGTTCGCTTATGGGTAAAGCTCTTCAATGCAACATAAGCGCATGTAATACGAGCAAAACAGAGTTAGAGCTTATGCAGCCTGTACAAGATAATGCAAAGGCGACGCTGTCGTATGGTGGCATAGCGGGGCAGTTTGAAGGCTGTAATGAGTCTAGCTGCATGGTAGAGGATGCTCGTTTACGTGTGGTAATTTCACAGAGTCGCGACAATATGCGAATCGGTGGAGTTGCAGGATTTTCTTCGGGGAGTCTATTTGACCTTAATACATGGCAAAATCAAGCGTTCTTATACATTGGTGATGGCGAAGATCGCGAATCTATCACGCAAGAAGTTGGTGCGCAGCAATGACCCGCGCGCGTACGAGAATGCCTCTGCTCAGCGACACCTCCGGAGCTTCTATCGTTATCGCGTTGGTGTTCTTCCTGATCTGCGGGATCATTGGGTCGGTGGTGGTCACGGCGGCATCGGTGCAGGCAAAGGCGGCGCAGACGCATATTGACCTGCAACAGGACGAATACACGATGCAATCGGCGGCGGAACTGGTCGCTCAACAGCTAGGCGGCGATGATTTAACTTGGAATCAAAGGTCGGTCACGGTAAAGGTCGTCACCGCGGGTACGAAGGTAACAGCTAACGTCGATGGTGTGACGTCGGTATTAGGCCAAAGCTTTTGGACGCAAAAACAAGCAAACACGATACTCGAAAAGCGTGCTAACAAAGAAACGTATGTCGTTGGAGGTTCCGATACGAACCGGCTTCAAATAAAACCTAGCGACGAGTGGAACTTCAAAACTGTATATGGAAAAATTACAATAGATGCCGATCTCAACATGAAAGTCGATCTGTCGTTGGATCCATCTCTTTCTGCGGATTCGAAGTACAACATGACCGTGCTTATACAATGTACCCCAACGTTTAACGCGTCAGGCCAACTGGTCGAGTTCACGTATGGCGACAACACGTCAATAGTGAAAACGCAAGGAGGCCAGCCATGATGCGCTTGCTCGATAAAGTTTATAGCAAGCTGGCCGATCAGCGGGGCGATTCGATGGTCGAAGCGTTGGCGGCCATCTTGATTGCTGTGCTAGGCGCCACTATGCTTGCAACTATGGTGATGGCGTCCGTAAGCGTGACATCCAGAAGCGAGCGCGTTTTGCACGCATCCTATGCAGCGGAGTCTTCTCTGCTGTCGTCATCTCCCAACATCGGTAGCGTTACGGTTGTGATGCCCGATGGAGAAGATGGAACAACGACTTCTCAAAGCATCAAAGTGATGTTGTACAGCTCAGGTGGATACAACTACTATCGCGAAGGTCAATCAAAATGATCTTCCATTTCCACAAGACAAGTCTTCTTGCCCGCCTGCGCGACACGCGCGGGTTTATGATTGCTGAGCAGCTGATCAGCATCATCTTCATCGGGTTGTTGTGCATTGCGGTGACCGCGGGGTTGCAGGCGGCGATGAACTCGTATGGCCGCATCACCACGCAGACGCAGGCCGATTCGATGTTGTCGCAGGCGGTCGAGGTGGTGAGCGACGAGCTGGTGTACGCGCTCAGCGTCGAGGCCGACAACGTCACGTTCGTGAGCGCGACGCGCCACGAGAGCGCGACGCTGCGATCCGGCGAGCAAGGCATCTGGCTTGAAGCCGACGGGACGCAATACAACCTCGCGCCGACTGAAAACGGGCTCAGTCCTACGCTCAGCGATCTTTCGTACGATGCCTATGCCGGCACCTGGTCGTTCCGCATAACCATACAATCGGGCGGCTCCACGCTTGCCGACACTACCATGACCGTGAAGAGGATAGGATCGTAGATGGCCTATAAACGTTTGGGAGACGTGCTGATCGATGCGGGCCTCATCACCGAGGACCAGCTGGGGCATGCCCTGAAGCAGCAGAAGGAGACGAAGCGGCGTCTGGGCGACGAGCTCATCGCTGAGGACGTCATCACGGAAGCGGGCCTCATCGAGGCGCTGCAGATGCAGCTGGGCGTGGAGTTCATCGACCTGTCGGCGATCGACCTCGATCCCGATATGAGCCGCGTGATCTCGAAGAACGTCGCGCGCCAGTACAACGTGGTGCCCGTGCGCACCACGCCGGAAGAAGTGTACCTCGCCATGAGCGACCCGCTGAACTTCATGGCCATCGAGGCGGTGAAGAACGCCACGCGCAAACGCGTCGTTCCCATGGTGGCCACGCAAGACTCGCTCATGCGCGCCATCATGACGCTGTACGGCAACGAGGGTGCCGCCCGCGCCATCGAGGAGATGAAGCGCGACGCGCGCGCCACGGGTTCCGACGACGCGGCGGCCGGCTCGTTCCAGACTTCCACGCTGGGCGACGACGCCGACGCGCAATCCGCACCCACGGTGCGCCTCGTGAACAGCATTATCGAGCGCGCTGCAACCGAGCGCGCCAGCGACATCCACCTCGAGCCGCGCGAAGCCGACCTGCACGTGCGGATGCGCATCGACGGCGTGCTGCGCACGATCCTCACCGTGCCGAAAGAGCTGCAAGCGTCGGTTATCTCGCGCCTCAAGATCATGGGCGGCATGAACACCTCGGAGCGCCGCGTCCCCCAGGACGGCCGCGCCAACATCCGCCTCAAAAAGCAGGACATCGACCTGCGCATCAACACGCTGCCCACCATCCACGGCGAGACGGTGGTCATCCGCCTGCTCGACAAGAGCGAGGCGCTGTTCGACCCGGCAGGCATCGGCCTCGAGGGCGACAACCTCGACAAATACCAACGCCTCATCGGCGCGAACAACGGCATGGTGCTGATCGTCGGCCCCACGGGCTCGGGCAAGAGCTCCACCATGTACACGATGATCCGCCAGTTGAACACCGACTCGGTGAACCTCGTCACGTTGGAAGACCCCGTCGAGTACAACATCGACGCCGTCAACCAGGTGCAGATCAACGAGAAGACGGGCATGACGTTCGCCAGCGGTCTGCGCGCCATCCTGCGCCAGGACCCCGACATCGTGGCGGTGGGCGAAATCCGCGACGGCGAGACGGCCGAGATCGCCATGCGCGCCGCCATCACCGGCCACCTCGTGCTGTCGACTGTGCACACCTACGACGCCGCGTCCACCATCGACCGCCTTATCGACATCGGCGTGGAGCCGTACCTCATCGCCAGCGGCGTGCGCGGCGTCATCTCGCAGCGCCTCGTTCGCAAGGTGTGCCCGCATTGCCGCGAGGAGTACCGCCCCGACGCCGAAGAATTCGACGCGCTCGGCCTGCCGCACGACCCCTCCGTCAAGTTCTTCCGCGGAACCGGTTGCCCTATGTGCTTCGGCACGGGGTACCGCGGACGCACGGGAGTGTTCGAGATCCTCGTCATCGACCGCGCGCTGCGCAGCCATATCACAGGTGGCGCCACACGCGAAGAGCTGAAGGACGCCATCGACCGCACGGGTTCGTTCAAGACGATGGAAGACAGCTGCCGCGAGTTGGTGCTGTCCGGCGTCACCACCGTCGAAGAAGCCCGCAAGACCATCACGGCGCTGGAATAGCGACCCTCACCTCCGAGCGAAGGACCCCTTCATGAACGTTGAACAGATCATCGACCTCGCGCATCAAGTGAACGCATCCGACGTGCACATCGTGTGCGGCTTGCCCGTGAAGTTTCGCGTGGGCGGTCGCCTCATGGATGCGGGCGTCGACGGCGATGCGCCGCTGTCGCACGAAGACTGCGAGCAGCTTGCGCGCGAGCTGGCCGGCGACGATTTCGACCGCATCAAGCGCATCGGCGAGCTCGACCGTGCCGAGACGCTTGCGGGCGTGCGCGTGCGCATCAACCTGTTCCGCCAGCAAGGCCACGTGAGCGCGGCCCTGCGCCTGCTGTCCGACCGCATCCCGGCGCTCGAAACACTCGGCTTGCCGCCGGCGGTCATGGACTTCCCCGGCATCCAACGCGGCATCGTGGTGGTCACGGGCGAAACCGGCAGCGGCAAATCGACGACGCTCGCCGCGCTCATCGACAGCATCAACCACACGCGCGCCGAGAACATCATCACGATGGAAGACCCCATCGAGTACATCTACACGCCCGATCAATCCATCATCTCGCAGCGCGAGGTGGGCCAGGACACCGAAAGCTATCACAACGCCCTGCGCGCCGTGCTGCGCGAGGATCCCGACATCATCCTCATCGGCGAGATGCGCGACCTCGACACCATCCAGACAGCGCTGACCGCGGCCGAGACGGGCCACTTCGTGCTGGCGACGCTGCACACCAAGTCGGCCGCCGACTCCATCGACCGCATGGTGGACGTGTTTCCCGAAGGTCTGCAGCGCCAGGTGCGCATGCAGCTGTCCACGACGCTCGTGGCGGTTCTGTCGCAGCAGCTGCTGCCGCGTCGCGACGGCGTGGGGCGCTCGCTGGCATGCGAGCTCATGATGGTGACGCCCGCCATCCGCAACCTCATCCGCGAGGGCAAGACGCCGCAGATCGCGAGCGCGCTGGGAACGTCGGCCGCGGCCGGCAGCGTGACCATGGACAACGCGCTGATCGCGCTGGCCCGCAACCGCGAGATCGCGTCCGATACCGCCGTCGCCGCCGCCCACGACGTCGACTACGTGAGAAAGAACCTCCGCTGATGCCCACCTTTACCTACACCGGAATGACGGCCGCCGGCGAGCGCGTGGACGGCGTCGTCGAAGCATTCGACGAGATCGAGGCCATGGAACGCGCGCGCGAGCAGTGCCGCATCGTGCAGAGCGTCAAGCCCGTGCGCGAAGGCAAGAACCTGCTGACCATGGACATCACGAAGCCGAAGGCCAAGCAGAAGAACCTCGCCATCATGTGCGCGCAATTCGCCACCATCCTGAATGCGGGCCTCGCCATTTCGCGGGCGACGTCGTTGGTGGCCGAGCAGACCAACGACAAGTACCTGAAGCGCGTGCTGTCCGAGGTGGCCGAAGACGTGTCGGCAGGTCATGGCCTGGCCGAAAGCTTTCAGAACAAGGGCGAGAACCTTCCGCGCGTGTTCATCGAGACGGTGCGCGCCGGCGAGGAAAGCGGCCATCTGCCCGAAAGCTTCGAGCGCCTGCACGATTACTACGACAAGCGCGCGAAGGTGCAGGCGAAGGTGCAGGGCGCGATGACGTACCCCATCTTCGTGGCGATCATAGCCGTGGTGGTGATCGCGGTCATGATGGTGATGGTGATCCCCTCGATGACGGGGATGATCTCATCGCTGGGCGCGGACACGCCCGCCATGACTCAATTTTTAATTGATGCATCGGACTTCGTCACGAACAACATTCTGGTCATTATCGTGGTCATCGCGCTCGTTATCGTGGGCGTGAAGCTGTTCAGCAACACGGAGCAAGGCAAAACGACGTTCGCCGTTTTGAAGCTGAAGCTGCCCGTGCTGGGCGTCGTGGGCGTGTATTCTGGCGCTGCCCAGTTCGCGAACACGATGTCGATGTTGGTTGCGGCGGGGCTGCCCATCACGCGCGCGGTTGCCATCACGTCGCGCGTGATGAGCAATCATGTGCTATCGCGCGAGGTGGGGCGCATGGAAGCCGGCCTGGAGGAGGGCCGCACGCTGGGAGAGGGGCTGGAGGCGAGCACCTATCTGCCACGCACGCTCATCGAGATGACCATCGTGGGCGAGCAGACCGGCGAGCTTGAGGGCACGCTGGAAACCATGGGCGTGTTCTACGACGACGAGACGCAGCGCGTGACCGACAAAGCGCTCGCGCTCATGGAGCCGGCCTTGCTGGTGCTGATGGCGCTGTTTGCAGGTTTCATCGTTATCGCGCTGTATTTGCCTATGTTTTCGTTGTATGCTGCGATGTAACTCTTTCGACACCCCGGGGTATCGAAAATGTCACATTGTACAGGAGAAAAGTGGGATTTGTTCGATGCCTGGATGACACGAACACGGAGAAAGGAATCGTAGTGAAAGAAATGATAAAGAAGGTGCGCGAGGATCGCAGCGGCTTCACCCTAGCCGAGCTGCTGATCGTCGTGGCGATCGTAGCCGTGCTCGTGGCGATTGCGGTGCCCGTGTTTTCTGGCGCACTTGGAAAAGCAGACGATGCCGTAAAGGACGCTAACGAGCGATCGGTTAAAGCAGAAGCGACTACGCAGTACATTACTGCAACGACCGATGCTGAACGTAATGCAGTAAATGGGTCGATCTATTGGGCTAATGAAAAGGGCGACGTTACGGGTCCGACGACGACGGCGCCGAGTGACGCGAAGTACAAGTATACGGTTTCCGTGACGGGTGTAGATGGCGACAATCCTGTGATCGCCGTCGTGCAGTCTGATGTGTCTGCTTCCAGCGGTGGCGACACTCCTACCGAGTAAGTGACCATCCCTTTAGCAATTTTCTCTCCGGTGCAGGCGGCGATCCTTTTGGGGATCGCCGCCGTACTCGGTGCTTGCTTGGGGAGCTTCG
Organism: Eggerthella hominis; assembly: GCF_014287365.1. Lineage (NCBI taxonomy): Bacteria > Bacillati > Actinomycetota > Coriobacteriia > Eggerthellales > Eggerthellaceae > Eggerthella > Eggerthella hominis. Next base: position 119,740 of record NZ_JACOOA010000004.1, on the reverse strand, counting down.
TGAACTGCTTGGCGTGGCGGCAGGCCAACGGCGAAAGCGTGTTGGCCGGCCGCAGCCATTGCACCTCGTGCGGTCACGTGCTGGGCGTGCTCGACCTGATCCCCGTCGTCTCGTGGCTCGCCCTGCGTGGCCGCTGCCGACACTGCGGGCAGCGGGTGAGCCCGCGCTACGTGATCGTCGAAGCGCTCATGGCCGTGCTGTTCGCGGCGGTGGTCGTGCGCTACGGGGTGTCGGTGCAGACGGCGGCGTATCTCGTGCTCGTCTGCATCCTCATGGCGGTGGCGCTTGTCGACCTGGACACCTTCACCATCCCGAACGGATTCGTGCTGGCCGGTTGCGTGCTCTGGCTCGTCACCATCTGGTTCATGCCCGCGCCGCGCGCCGACGCGTTCTCGGTGGGCAGCCTGTTCGCCGGCTGGGTGCATCCGGGCGGCTCGGTGGCGCTCGACGGCATCGTGGGCGCCGTGGGCGTGGCCGGCGGGGTGCTGCTGCTGTCGCTCGTGTTCGACATGGTGACGAAGCGCTCGTCGCTGGGCGGCGGCGATGTGAAGCTGCTGTTCATGGTGGGCTTGTTCTTGGGGCTGGCAGGGTCGATGCTCAACCTGCTGGTTGCGTGCGTGGTGGGATTGGCGTTCGCGGTTGTTCGGGGGCTTTCCGCTCCGTCCTCGCAAGACGAGGACGAAAGCATCCGAACAAGGGCGATCCCCTTCGGGCCGGCCATCGCGGCGGCGACGGTGTTCACGTTGCTGGCGGGGCCGACCATCCTCACGTGGTATGCGGGGTTGTTCTGACAGGGTATGCAGCGGGCTGAAAGGAAACGCGCCGCATGGGCAAAACGTACACGGGCGTCGATATCGGAGACAGCAGCGTCAAGCTGGCGGTCTGCGACGGCGAGACGGTGACCAAAGTCGCAATAGAAACGCTGCCCGACGGCCTGGTGGTCGACAGCCGCGTGGTCAGCCATGATGCAATGGCCGACTTCATCAAGAGCGTGGTGAAAAACACGGGCGGCGTGCCGAAGGACGTGGCGTTCGTCGTGCCGGCGGCCGACAGCCTGTTCCGCCGCCTGTCGCTGCCCGCCATGACCGAGAAAGAGCTGCAGCTGAACCTGCCCTACGAGTTCCGCGACTACATCTCGCAGGGCAAGGACCGCTACCTCTACGATTACGCGATGCTCGGCATGCAAAACGGTCCCGACGGCACGCCCGAGGGCATGGAACTGCTCGCGGTCGCCGCGCCGAAACAGGCGATTGCCGACTACACCGAGATGTTCCGCCGCGCCGGCCTCAAGCTGAAAATGGCGCTGCCCGAGCAGGCGGCGTACCAGAACCTCGTTGGCGGCAACTCCCGCGCGCTGGCGAACTGCTGCGTGATCGACTTCTCGCACCATGTCACGAAGCTGCACTTCTTCCTCGAGGGGGCCTACGACGTGGCCCGCGTCATCGAGATCGGCGGCATCGACATCGACCGCGCCATCGCGCGCGAGTTCGGCGTGGACGAGCACGTGGCCAACCAGTACAAGCGCGCCGATTACGAGCACGCGCAAAGCTCGGAAGGGGCGCGCGGCGTGTACCAATCCATCGCGGTGGAAATCGGCCGTGCACTGAACTTCTACGGCTTCAACAACCCGAACACCTCCATCGAGGTGGCGTACTGCTGCGGCGGCGGGTCGCTGCTCAACCCGCTGGTCGAAGCGGTTGCCGAGCACGCCGACATCCGCGTCGCCTCCATCGCCGACGTGCTGCCGCCTGCGCGCGTGCCCGTCGAAGAGGCGCTCCGCTGCCCGGCCGCCATCGGCGCCACCATGAAGGCGGGGCGATAGCCATGGATCTGAAGCAGGAAGTGTCGCTCGGCTCGCTGAAGCGCAGCAAGGCGCCGACGTACCCGACCAAAACGTCCATCAACCTGGTCGATACCGAGCAGGCGCGCGGCAATCTGGCGGTGCAGCTCGCGCTGTTCGCCATCGCGCTCGTGCTGATCGGCATCTTCGCGAAGTTCGCGGTCGTCGATCCGCTGTCGGCCAGCATGGCCAGCAGCAACGAGGTGTCCGCCGCCCAGGCGCGCCTCGATGCGCTCGTTGCCGAGAACGCCGATTACGAAGAGCTGAACGCGCAGTACGACCGTTACGTGGTTCCGGGGCTCAGCGACCAGGAGCAGAACCTCGTCGACCGCGACACGGTGCTCGACCTGCTGCAGCAGAAGGTCATGAACGTGGGTTACCTGGACTCCCTGCGCGTTGCGTCGAACACGGTGACGGCCACCTGTTTGGGCGTCGACTTGAGCCGAGTGTCTGCGCTGGTGGAAAGCCTGGAGAGCGACGAGCGCGTGTCGCACGTGACGGTGTCGACGGCGCAGGGCGAAAACGACAGCGGCACGTCGGCCACGATCCAGATCGTGTTCAAGGGTCCGCTGGATATCGAAGCGGAAGCCTCGGACGAGGGAGAGGGGGCCGACAATGGCGCGGCGTAGCATTTTGAACCGCTCGTTTTCCACGCGCGAGACGGTGCTCATTCTGGTTCTGGTGCTGCTGCTCGTCGTGGCGTGCTATTACTTCCTCGTGGTGAAGAACGTGTCCGATACGGTGGCGGCGAACAACGAGCAGCTTGCGGGCATCGAGATGAACATCGGCGCGCAGGAGTCGCTGGCCGCCGACCGCGCGCGCATGAAAGCCGAACTCGACGAGCTGGGCGACGACGAAACGCTGCCGGAGGTGGCCGTCTACGACAACATACGCAACGAGCTGAACGAGCTGAACACGCTGCTGGGCAGCGCGACCACGTACAACCTGTCGTTCGGCCAGCCGACGGTGGAGGGTCAGCTTGTGCGCCGCACGGTGACGGTGTCGTTCACGACTCCCAGCTACGCGTCGGCGCTCGAGGTGGTGCGCCAGCTGGAGAACGGCACGTATCGCTGCCAGATCACCGACTTCACGATGACCGGCGAGCTGCTGGCCGACGGTAGCGTCAGCAGCGTGAACGCGACGCTCAGCGTGACGTATCTCGAGACGACGAACGGCGCCACGAACACCAGCGGCCTCGTGGAGAAGGCCGCCAAGTAGCACGGCAGCGAGGAGCACGGCAGCGAGGAGCGAGGGGCGCGGTTGCGAGGAGCCTATTCGGGTCGGTAGTGCTCGATGACGTAGCGGTTCTTGCCGTCGGCCTTGGCGCGGTAGAGTGCCTTGTCGGCTTGGCGGTACGCGCTCTGGTACGAGTCGGCCTTGCCGTGCAGCTCCACGCCGCCGATGCTGAGCGTCACGGCGTGCGGATCGCCCTGCTGGTCGGGGAACGACACGCCGTCGCCCACGATTGAGGCGCAGGCCTGCGCGAGGCGGTCGTAGTCGATCTCCCCGTCGATGCAGATGGCGAACTCGTCGCCGCCCAAGCGCCCGACCAGGTCCTGCGGGCGGAACGCCTTCGCCAGCGCCGTGGCCGTCTGCTGCAGCGCGCGGTCGCCCGCGAGGTGGCCGAAGGTGTCGTTCACGCTCTTGAAGTCGTCGGTGTCCACCACCAGTAGCGCGCCGGCTTTCCCGGTGACCAGCAACGCGCCCGCCTTTTCCTGGAACGTCTTCCAATTCAGCAGCCCGGTCAGGCCGTCGTGATGAGCGCGCTCGGACAGGTCCATCTTCTCGCGCATCTCCTCGTCGATGTTGGCGATCTTCCCGATGACCGAGATGGGCTTGCCGTCGTCGTCCTCGACGAAGTGCGAGGTGACGCGTATCCATTGACGTGCGTTTTTGGAGTCTTCGCCCGTGTTGCACAGCACTTCCGTCACGGCATGCGACGGAGCCGTGAAGGCGTCGAGCAGCTCGGCGCTGCCGCCGGTCTTGATGCGCTCGCGGGCGTTGTCGAGCGCGAGGTACGAGGAGTTGTCGTTCCGATCGGTTGCGTCTCCCTCGGGCAGCCCGTCGATAAGCTTCTTCGACTTCGATATGCGCAGGGTGTCCGTCTTGATGGAGTACTCGAAGAACTGCTCGTTGGCCAGGCGGTACAGCTCTTGGAAGCGCAGGTTCTCCTCGCGCACGGCGCGCGCGGCAGCCATGCGGGAGCGCAGGTACAGCATGAGCAGCACGATGATGATAAGCAGCAGCGATATGCAGCCCAGCGCGAACTCGAGCAGGTGATCGCTGATGAACGAGCTGATCTGCTCGCTCTGGTCGATCAGCGAGTTGTCGTAGATGATGGAGTCGAGATCGGTGGCGCTCAGATCGCGCAGCGATTTGTTGAAGATCACCAGCAGGTCGGGATCGATCGGTTGCACGATGCCGAAGCAGATGTCCACCGTTTTCGTGGACATGGGCAGGTACAGCAGGTTGTTGAGGTTGTCGATGTTGAGGTAGTAGGGCGTGGTGTAGGATTGCCCGTACGTATAATCGGCCTTGCCGGAATTCACCGCTTCGAAGCACTCTTCCAGGGTGTCGTAAATAAGCGTGTTCGCACCTTCCGGGGCTACTTCGCCCAGCTCCCAGGGGAGCGCAAGCGTCTTGCCCTCCAGATCGTCGGGGTCGACGAACTTGCTGTACACCAGCAGCGTGGAGGTGGTCATGTAGGACGCCGTCAGCGCGAGGCTGTGATCGTTCGCGGTGCTGTCGTTGTCGTTCACGCCGGCGATGATGTCCACGTTGGCGTCGCGAATGGCCTCGTCGAGGTCGTCCGAAGGGGAGATCTGCACGACCTCGAACGAGAACCCGGCGTGTTCGGTGAGATACTCCAGCACGCCTTTCGTCACACCCTTGAACTGGCCGGTTTGCTTGTCGAACGATTGCAGGGGAGCCTTCTCGGAGATCACGCCCACGCGCAGCGTCTCGTGCTGCTTCGCGTACTGCAGCTCTTCGTCCGTCAGCGCGAAGTTGGTGTCGGCCTTCATGAAGTACTTGTCGTACAGCGTATTCTGAAGCTGGGGGTTGCCCTGGTTGATGTGCTCGATGGTGGCGTCGATCTCGTCGATGATGGTGCGGTCGCCTGCCGGGCCGGCGAAAAAGTAGGGGCGCTCGGCGAACGACGAGACGATGTGGAAGCCGTCTTGGATGTTGATGTCGATCTCGAGAAACACGTCGGCCTCGCCCGTCAGCGTTTTTTCCTGCATCTCTGCGACCGTGTCGCATTCGACGGTGACCAGCTTGATGCCGTTCTGCTCGCAGTAGTATTCGAGTTCGGCGTGCCGCTGCTTCGCCGTGGAGACGATGGCGACGCGCAGCTCGTCTTGCGTGAACAGGTTGGTTTGCGAAACGGTTGCTCCGACGTTCGGCGCGAACAGCGAAGTGTGCGCGGCGCCGTAGCTGTTCTCCGGGTATTCGTACAGCTCGCCGAGTGCGGGGCTGTACGTCATGCTGCCGACAACGTCCACAGTGGCGCTGTCGATCATGTCCATGAGGTTGGCCGCTCGCTCACTGCTCGTTTCGCCTTGGGCTTCGACGAATTCGAACGTCCAGCCGGTGAATTGCGCGATGCGCATGAGGTAATCGTACGTGTATCCCTCGTAGGTGCCGTCGCTTCTTTGCGTCAACATGCCCGCGCTGTCCATGTAGCCGACGGTGACGATGCGTTCCTGGACCTCGGCGTCGGAATCTTGGGCGAACGCGGCGGCGGGAAAGAGCGCGCATACCAGCAAAGCCGAAAGCAACGCTCTCGTGAGGGCGAGCAGAGATATCGATTGTGATCCCCTGGTAATCACGTGGCCTCATCTTGGTTCCGTGTGTGGCATATAAGTTACCAGTATAGTCCCTCCCGTGTGGAAAAGGCGGGGGAGGGTAGTTTATTTGACGTGCTCGGGGAACGCGCGAATTTCAACGAAGCTTTACGGATGAACACGAGGGGTTCCAGTTCGAGGACACCAGATAGGGTATCCTCGAATGCGGTGATAAATGATGTGCAGGGCATGGGGACAAGTGGGTTATACGAACAGCATGGGCGTGGGGGCGTGGTTGGGATCGACGGCGGCTATCATCGTGATGCTCGTCGTGCTGGCGGTTTCGCTCGTTGCATTCCGGTTCTGGATCAAACAGGTGCAGTTCGGCGCGGCGCGGGCGTTCGTCGTTGCCGTGATGCCGGCGTCGGTGATCAACGTGGTGATGGCGCTCGCGCTTCTGCTGGCCACTCCCGGCGGCTTGTGCAACAAGGGCGAGATGGCCTGGTTCCTGGTCACCCCGTTCGTCGTGTACAGCATCGCATCGCTGGCGCTGTGCGTCGTTCTGCTCGTTTCGGGCGACGCGCGAAACCGCGCCTACGCGCACATCGACGCGCTCACGGTGTCCGGCACCCTCACCGCCTATTACGCGTTCCTGCTCATCCTGTATCCCGTCGCGTTCTGCCTCTACGCGCTCATGCGGCCGCTTCCGCTGTGAGACTCGGCAACAAAAAAGCGCTCCCGAAGGGAGCGCTTTTGCATGCACATGGTGGTCGGAGGGGGACTTGAACCCTCGACACGCGGATTTTCAGTCCGCTGCTCTACCAACTGAGCTACCCGACCACATCAGACGTCCGTGAGGACGTGGAACGATATTGTACCGGTCGCGCGGCCTGGGGTCAAGCGAAAAGCGCAGGTTTTCTCGGCGCGCCGCACGCTCCCTACTCCCGGTACAGGCACGCGCGATTCTTGCCGCGTTCCTTCGCCAAATAGAGCGCGGCGTCGGCGCGTTTGAACAGCTCGTAGAAACTGGTTCCGTCTTCGGGATAGCTCGCAAGGCCCACGCTGGTGCGCAGGCGCACGGCTTCGTCGTCGAACGTGCCGGCGTGGGCGAGCCGGTCGATGATGCGCTGTCCGAACGCGAGTTGCTTTTGGGAGTCCGGGTCGCAGGGCTGGAACGCCATGAACTCGTCACCGCCGATGCGCCCGACCACGCCCTGCTCCGTCACGAGCGCCTTGAGCGCGCCCGCCACGGCTACGAGCATCTGGTCGCCCACGAGGTGCCCGGCCGTATCGTTGACGCCTTTGAAGTTGTCGATGTCGATGATGGCGAACGAGTAGTGCTCTTCGGGGGACGCGGTGCGCAGCGCCTCTTCCACCACGTGCTCGACGGTGATCTTGTTGAGCACGTCGCACAGCGGGTCGGTCTGCGAGTCGTGCAGCAGCTCGTCGCGCTCACGCTTCTCGACGTCGATGTTCTTGATGCGCCCGAAAATGGCGACGGGGTTCCCTTCGGACGTTTCCGCGCAATTGAACGAGAGCGAGCACCATATATAGTCTTGGTCGCCGCGGGGCGCGATGCGCATCTCGATGGGGGCGGGCACGAGCCCGCTCATCGCCTGCTCGATGCACGCGACGATCACGTCGCGATCGCTTGCGGGCGAAAGCGCCAGCTGCTCGGCGATGGTCGCGCGCGGCGGCGCGCCCAGCTCGCCCTCGTAGTTGTCGGTGAATTCGACCTCGCCCGTATCCAGGTACAGGTTGAACAGCACGTCGCCCCAGCGCTTCGACGCCATCTGGTAGCGGTTGTCCAGCATCAGCCCCTCGCTCAGCGCTCCGGGCCCCTCCACTTCCACAACCGCCGACACGAAATCGCTCGCGCCGTGCTCGTCGGGTTCGCACAGCTTCGTCTTCGTGTTGAACCACAACATGCGCCCGTCGCTGGCACGCAGGCGATAGCGCAGGTCGAACACGCGCCCCGGCTGCGCCTTCTCCTGCACGAGGGCCACGGTGGGGGCGATGTCGTCGGGATGGACGAGGTTGATGTAGCGGTTGCCGAACCGGCTGCGGATCTCGTCGGGCGTGTAGCCGATGGTGGACAGGAAGGTTCCCGACAGGTGCTTGATGGTGAAGTGCTCGTCGTAGCTCAGGCATTTGATGGCGACGGGAGCGTTGTCCAGGATGTGGCGCAGCAGCGCCAGCTCCTCGGCGTCCGCAAGCGCCTCGCGCTTGAAGCGATCGGTGTCCACGATGACCACGACGAGGTACGGGGTGCCGGTCTTCGGCCTCACCACGTTCCCGGTGCCCGTGATCCAGAGCACCTGCCCGTCGGCGCGCACGATCCTGAACTCGATGAGCACGGTGTCGCCCTGGCCCAGCTGCCGGCGGATCTCCTCGTTGACGTACGCCATATCGTCGGGATGGACGATGGCGAGCGCGCGGTTTCCCAGCTTCGTCTCGATCTCGGGCGCCGTGTAGCCCAGCATGCGCCGATACCCTTCGTTGCAGGTGATGAACGTGAAGTTCTCGTCCATGGCCACCTGGAACACGCCCGCGTGCGCGCGATCGATGAGCGCGCCGGGCGACAGCGGCTGCACCGGTTGCGCGTGGGCGTAAACGATGGAGCCCGTCACGGGTTCCCGTTCCTCGCCGATCTGTGTCTCGCCTTGCAGGTAGCGGCGTTCGAACGTCTCCGCGTCCAGCGGGTGATCGTAGAAAAAGCCCTGGATGTAATCGGCGCCCATCGAGTGCATGATGGCGAGCACCTCTTCGGTCTCGACGCCTTCGACGCACACGCTGAGGTTCATGCTGTGGCTGAGGTCGATGATGTGCGACACGATGCGCTGGTCGTTCACGTCGTAGGTGATGCGGTCGAGGAAGGTGCGGTCGATCTTCAGCTCGTCGGCGGCGATGACGCGGAACAGGTTGAGCGAGGCGTAGCCGGTGCCGAAGTCGTCGAACGCCACGCCGAACCCCTGGCTGCGCAGGAAATCGAACGTGTCGCCCAGCCCGGCCGCGTCGGTGATCGTGCCGCTCTCCGTGAGCTCGAGCATGATGTTGTGCGGATCCACCTGGTGGTTCTTCGCCGCCTGCAGGATGCAGAACTTGAAGTCAGGGTCGTCGAGCACGTACTTGGAAAGGTTGATGTTCATCACGAATGTCGGGTCGTTCTCGACCCAGCGCGCCGCCTGCTCGAACGTCACGTCCATGAGCCAGGTGGTGACCGCGGTTATCAGCCCGCTTTCCTCGAGATAGGGGATGAACTCGAAGGGCCGCACGCCCTCGGGGAATTGCTCGTCGTTCCACCGCATGAGCGCTTCGCAGCCGTGCACCTCGTCGTCGCGCGTGTCGACGAACGGCTGGTAGCGAACGGAGAAGCCCCTGAATCCGTCAGCGATGCACCCTTGCAGCGTTTCCATGAGCAGCAGCGTTTTGCGCGACGCGGCGCACAGGGTGTCCGTGCAGGTGATGCACGTGGCTCGGCCGCTTCGCTTCGCGTCGATGAGGGCGATGTGCACGTTGCGGAACAGCTCTTCGGCGCTGCGCCCGTTGGCGGGGTAGAGGCACGCGCATCCGGTGATCCTGAACGCGATGGAGGCGCTGTCGATGGTGAAGCCCGCGCACGTGGAGGCCAGCGCGCGATCGAACAGCGTTTGGAGGTCCGCGGCGTCGGCGACGAGGGGCACCACCGTTCCGAAGCAGTCGCCGTCGAAGCGGAACGTCTCGGCTCCGTCGGGAGCAAGCTCCGTCATCAGGGCGGCGATGCTTTCGAGTACGCGGTCGCCGAACTCGTACGAGAACAGGTTGTTGATGCGGTCGAAGTTGTCCACCCCGAACGCCAGCACGCCGAATGGCTCGCCGGAAGCGATGAGCTGGTGGAAGCGAGCGCGCATGGCACGATCGTCGTGTGCAGCCTCCCGCGGTACTGCTGCTGTCGCGCCCAAGAAAGGAGCTCCTTTCGGCGGGGAAGCTCGCATTCGCTTGGCGCCCTGCCGTTCCGTTAAAGCAAAGTAATATCGTAGGATTATAGTCTGGGGGGCGAGCGCCGTAAAGTGGGGAGTGCTAACTTTGGACGCGCTTTCGCAAGGCCCGTGAGCAGCTTGAATGAGAGGTTTGGGCAGGGACGTATTTTGGCTGGCCGAGGGATCGGCTGTCGGGCTACGCGGTTTGGGCGGCGTCGGCGTCCACGTCGTCGTCCTCGACGCGCCCGCGGATCTTCTTGACGCCGCGACCCAGCATGCCGCCGAGCTTCGGAAGGTTCTTCGGCCCGAAGATGATGAGCACCACCACCATGATTAGTATGAGCTCAGGCATGCCCATTCCGAATATCCTCATAGCGCGCTCCTTCCAGCTTCCCGTTAACGGCATCGAGCATTATAGCAACCTCAAAATTGAAGTGACTATAATTTTGTAGTAAAACTGACAATTTCGACGTAAAGCGCCCGCGACCCGTATAATGCGGAGTACACGGCACAGGGAAGCGCGGAGGGCGAGCGATGGCACAGCTACAAACGGACGGCGGGCGAAAGATAGGATTGCGCGAACGCAAGCGCCGCGCGACGCGCGCCGCCATCGAGCGCGCGGCCATCGCGCTGGTGGGGGAGCTGGGCTACGACAGCGTGACCGTGGCCCTCATCTGCGAGCGTGCCGACGTGTCGCAGGGAACCTTCTTCAACTACTTCCCCACGAAGGACGCCGCCATCGTGGGCATCGGCGAGTACGACCTCGACGTCGCCTCGGTGCATGCGGCGTTCGACCGCCTCATGCCGTGCTCGATGTTCCATGCCGCGCTGTCGCTGTTCCTCGAGGTGGTGGACTCGTTCGATTGGGAGAGCGACGTCGCCGCGCAGCGCGTGGCGCTCGTCAAGGACACGCCCGCGCTCATGCGGCTGTTCCTGGACAACACGTTCGGCTTCGTCAGCGACTTCCGCGAGATCGTGGGCGCGTACCTCGAGGCGAACCCGGCCGTGCGCGCATGCCCCGACGCTTTGAGCGTGGCCGAGGAGGCGAACATCGTCGTGTCCGAGGCGCTTGAGGCGGCGAAGTTCGCCCTGTACCGCGTGGCCGACGACCCGGCGTCGGGCCTGCCCCGGGCGTGCGACGTAGAAGCGGTGATCAGGCGTATTGTGGGATAGCGCGCCCGGCTTCGGTTCGCTACACTGAGTGCAACCAATCAGCGCAACAGAAGGAGAGCGAATGTCCTGCGAACAGAACAGCCCCGTGGTCGGCATCATCATGGGTTCCGAGAGCGACATGCCCGCCATGGAGCCCTGCATGAAGCAGCTCGACGAGTTCGGCGTGCCGTACGAGGTGAAGGTGGCCAGCGCGCATCGCAAGCCGGCCGAGGTGCACGAGTGGGCCAGCACGGCGCACGAGCGCGGCATCCGCGTGATCGTGGCGGCGGCTGGCAAGGCCGCTCACCTGGGAGGCGTCGTGGCGGCGTACACCCCGAACCCCGTGATCACCGTGCCGATGAAGACGAGCGACCTGGGCGGTTTGGACTCGCTGCTGTCCATGGTGCAGATGCCCTCCGGCGTGCCGGTGGCCTGCGTCGCCATCAACGGCGCAAAGAACGCGGCCATCCTGGCCGTGCAGATCCTCGGCACCGGCTGCGACGGCGCCCGCCAGAAGATCATCGACTTCAAGCAAGGCATGGCCGACGCGTAAACGGCGCGCTGGGTGGCGTGGCGGGTGGCGCGGCTGCGCCGCGCGCTGCCCCTTGCGCTGCGCGCCCCGCGTGCTGCGATTGCGCGCCGCGCAGCCAGCCGAATGTTTCACGTGAAACATTCGTTCGCTGGTGTGGTGGACGCGTTGCTTCTGCGCCGCCGGTTCCGCGCGCCTCCGGCGCCCCCGCATGCTCCGCATGCGGGGGCGCTTTTCCGTGCTGTAAGCCCTGGCCCCTCGCGCCCCTCGCGGATACGACCGCGCGAGGGGCGCGTCCGTGCGCTATCATGGAACCTCAAGCGTAAGCGCAAGAGCCGAATGTTTCACGTGAAACATTCGTACGTGATGGGGCAGGCGAGAACATGACGAAGAAACTGCTGATGGGGAACGAGGCGTTCGCGCACGCGGCGCTCGAGGCCGGGGTGCGCGTGGTGGCGGGCTACCCGGGAACGCCGTCGTCCGAGCTCATCGAGACGGTGGCGAAGCTGCATGCCGAAGGTGCCGCGCGCGGCATCCACGTGGAGTGGTCCACGAACGAGAAGAGCGCGCTCGAGCTGCTGGCCGGCGCATCGTACACCGGCGCGCGCTGCCTGTTCACCTGCAAGCAGGTGGGCCTCAATGTGGCTAGCGACCCGCTCATGAGCCTGAACTACGTGGGCGTGAAGGGCGGCATGGTGCTGTTCGTGGCCGACGATCCGGGCCCCATCTCGTCGCAGACCGAGCAGGACACGCGTCGCTTCGCCTCCTTCGCCAAGCTGCCCGTGCTCGACCCCGCCACGCCCGACCAGGGCTTCGCCATGATGCAGGCCGCCTTCGACCTGTCCGAGCGCTACCATACCCCCGTCATCGTGCGTCCCACCACGCGCATCAACCACGCCTCGACGTTCTTCGACGTGGCGGACGCCACCGATGCGCGCCCGGTGCCCGAAGAAGGCTTCGAGCGAGATTCCAAGTGGGTCATCTTCCCGCGCCGCGCCTACCAGGCGCACGGCGAGATCAACGAGCGCCTGGTGGCGATCGCGCACGATTTCGCCGTCGAGCCGGTGCTTGCGGCGTTCAACCCGATAGTCGGAGGGGGACTTGAACCCTCCTCGCCGCGTCTCGGCATCGTGGCGGGCGGCGTGTCGGCCGCCTACGCTCGCGAGGCGCTGCGCATGGTGGAAGCGCGCGCGGCCGAGCAGGGCATCGAGGTGCCCGCGTACCGTTTCTGGCAGGTGGGCACGCCCTATCCCTTCCCGGAGGAAACGGCGGCGCGGTTCGTCGAAGGCCTCGACCAGGTGCTCGTGCTGGAGGAGCTCGACCACGTGCTGGAGGACGCGCTGCTCGTGCACGCGGGTCGCACGCACGCCGCCTTCGAGGTGCGCGGCCGTCTGACCGGTGACGCGCGCGACCGCGGCGAGAACGACGTGGACGACATCGCCCAGCGCATCGTGCGCTTCCTCGGCATCCCCGATGCCGCCGCGCCCGCGAACGCGCTTGCGTCCTACGCTGCCGAAGACGATCCGCTGCCCGTGCGCCCGCCCGTGCTGTGCGCGGGCTGCCCCCATCGCGGCAGCTTCTATGCGGTGAAGCGCGCGCTGGGCAAAACGCCCGCCGTGCTGTGCGGCGACATCGGCTGCTACACGCTGGGCAACGCCATGCCGCTCGACGCGGTGGACACGTGCCTGTGCATGGGCGCGGGCATTACGATGGCGCAGGGTTTTTCCGTGGCCGAACCGCAGAAGAAGGCGGTCGCGTTCGTGGGCGATTCGACGTTCTTCGCAAGCGGCTTGCCGGGCTTCGCGAACGCCGCGTACAACGGTCACGACATCACCGTGTGCGTGCTGGACAACGCCACCACGGCTATGACCGGCTCGCAGCCGCATCCCGGCACCGGCGTCACGCTCATGGGGCCGAAACGCAAGCCCCTTTCCATCCCGCGCGTGCTGGAGGCGCTCGGTTTCGGCTGCATCGTGCATGCCGACCCGCTCGACCTGGACGCGTCGGTGGCTGCCGCGCGCGAGGCGCTCGACTACGAGGGGCCCAGCGCCCTCCTGTTCGAGTCTCCGTGCATCCAGCTGGTGAAGCCGGGCGCGCCGGCCATCGTGGATCCCGCAACCTGCACGGGCTGCAAGAAGTGCATCACCGAGATCGGGTGCCCGGCCATCGGCTTCGATGCCGACGCGCGCGGCGCGCGCAGCAAAGAGCGCGGCCAGGCGTTTGTGGATGCCAGCCTCTGCAACGGCTGCGGATTGTGCACGCAGGTGTGCCCCTTCGACGCGCTTTCGATGACGCCTGTCGACCAAACAAATGTTTCACGTGAAACATCTTCGGACGGATCGGCGCCGGAAGGAGGCTCCCATGCGTAACGTGATGCTGGCGGGCGTCGGCGGCCAAGGCACGGTGCTGGCCGCGAAAGTGCTGGCCCAGGCCGCACAGGATAAAGGCTGGCAGGTGCGCACGGCCGAGACGATCGGCATGGCGCAGCGCGGCGGCAACGTGGTGTCGCACGTGCGCATGGGCGACGCGGGCGAGGAGGTGTTCGCGCCGTTGCTGGCCGAGGGCACGGCCGACCTCATCATCGCGTTCGAGCCGGCCGAGGCTGCGCGCGTGCTGCCGTTCCTCGCGTCCGACGGCCTGCTGGTCACCGCGACCACGGCCATCCAGCCGGTCACGGCGGCGCTGTCCGACCGGCCCTATCGCGCCGACGACGTGGTCGCGCGCATCGAGCGATCGCTGGCCGGCACCGACGCGCGCTTCGTCGCCGTCGACGATGTCGCGCTCACCGACGCGGTGGGCAGCCGCAAGGTGCTGAACTCGGTGCTGTTGGCCAGCGCGCTGAGCGTCGGGGCGATCCCGCTCGACCTCGACGACCTGCGTCGCGCCCTCGAGGAGTGCGTCAAGCCCCGCTTCGTCGCCCTCAACCTGGCCGCCGTCGACGCGGTCGCGGGGGTGTAAAACCGAAAGAACATCCCCCTTGCCGTAGGTGCCGCGCACGGATGCTGATATACTGATTGCCCAGTTGGTATGGGCAATAGAAGGCGAGGACGCCGTGCAGGAGACGATGGACCGCGCGTGGTTGGCGAAAGCGGTGGAACTGACGCGCGAACTGTGGAAGGCGTACCTTATCGAGCCGTCGGAAGACAGCGTCCAGTTCATCGTGGACACCATGGACCCGCAGCTTCTCTCGCTCATCGGCACGGGCAAGCACGAGTTCTACGCCGATCTCGCGTCGTTCTTCACGGGGCTGGAGCGCGACCAGGAGGAAGCCCAGGACGTCGTCTTCGAGATCCTCGACGAATACTACGAGCCGCGCCCCATCGGCGCCGACTCCTGCCTCGTGTTCGGCACGTTGTGGGTGCGCGAGCGCCCCGACCAGCCCAAACCGCTGCTCGTGGAGATGGATACGCGCTTTACGCTCGTGTTCCGCCGCGCCGGCGACCGCCTGCTGCTGACGCATCTGCACCATTCCACGCCCAACATCGACCAGCGCCGCGAGGAGTACTACCCGAAAACGGCCACCGAGCAGGCGAACGCCGCGCTCGAGCACTCCAAAGCGATGGAGCGCCGCGCCGAGCTCGACTCCATGACCGAGCTGCTGAACCATGCCGCATTCGAGAAACACGTGGCGACCGCGCTCATCGAGGGCGGCGAGGGCAACGCCTTCTTCATGATCGATCTCGACGACTTCAAGACGGTGAACGACACGCTCGGCCATCCCGAGGGCGACCGGGTCATCGCGGAGTTCGCCGACGTGCTGCAGCAGGTGTTCCCGCGCGACGCGCTCATCGGCCGCATGGGCGGCGACGAGTTCGCCGTGTTCTCCACCTGCCCTCTTTCCGCTGCGGACGCCGAGGCCAAGGCGCGCCAGCTCATCGAGGCGTGGGGTGCGCACTCGGCCGCACGCGAGGTGGAGCTGGGGTGCTCGGTGGGCATCGTGCGGGTGGTGCGCGGGCGCACGTTCTTCGACATCTACCGCGCGGCCGACCAGGCGTTGTACGCCAGCAAGGGAAAGGGCAAAGCGCGCTTCAGCTGGTGATCGCGCGTGCCGGCTGCACGCACCTGCGAAGTTGCGGGTTTGCAATCGCGGCGGCTTCGCCTAGAATGGACGCATGGAACACGCGAACGACACCCTTCCCATCATAGCCGTGGTTTCGGCAGGTCGATGGCTCTAGCTTCAAGACTCGCGCTTGCGGGCTTGAAGCATCTTCGTACCCTGTAGAAGACCATCGTTCCCGGGAGGACCATCATGCAGCTTACCAGCGATCAGTTCGCACTCATCAAAAACCAGTTCAAAACGCTCAAGGAGCGCTCGCCGTTCTACGCGAGCAAGTTCGAGGGCATCGACCTCGCCGACGTGCAGACGCAGGAAGACTTCGAGAAGCTTCCGTTCTCCGAGAAGGACGACCTGCGCAACGCCTACCCGCTGGGCCTGCAGGCCGTGCCCGACGAGGAAATCGTGCGCATCCACAGCTCCAGCGGCACCACGGGCACGCCGGTCATCGTCCCCTACACGCAGCAGGACGTCACCGACTGGGCCATCCAGTTCGCGCGCTGCTACGAGACGGCGGGCATCACGAACCGCGACCGCATCCACATCACCCCCGGTTACGGCCTATGGACGGCGGGCATCGGCTTCCAGCTGGGCGCCGAGCGCCTGGGCGCGATGGCCATCCCCATGGGGCCGGGCAACACCGAGAAGCAGCTGCGCATGATGCAGGACCTCAAGTCCACCGTGCTGTGTGCCACCAGCTCCTACGCGCTGCTGCTGGCCGAGGAGATCGCCGAGCGCGGCATTCGCGATCGGATTCACCTGCGCAAGGGCGTCATCGGCAGCGAGCGGTGGGGCGACAAGATGCGCCAGCGCATCGCCGGCGAGCTGGGCGTGGAGATCTACGACATCTACGGCCTCACCGAGGTGTACGGCCCCGGCATCGGCATCTCGTGCGACGAGCATCACGGCATGCACATCTGGGACGACTACGTGTACGTGGAAGTGGTCGACCCCGACACGGGCGCTCCCGTGCCCGACGGCGAAGTGGGCGAACTCGTGCTGACCACGCTGCGCAAGCAGGGCGCGCCGCTCATCCGCTACCGCACGCACGACCTCACGCGCATCATCCCGGGCGATTGCGCGTGCGCGTTCGGCCATCGCCACCCGCGCATCGACACGCTGACCGGCCGCACCGACGACATGTTCAAGGTGAAGGGCTGCAACATCTTCCCCGCGCAGGTGGAGGAAGTCATCGCCGCCACCGACGGCACCTCGAGCGAGTACCAGGTGATGATCGAGAACATCAGCGGCAAGGACGTGCTCACGGTGCTGTTCGAAACTCCGCTGCGCGCCGAGGCGAAGCAGCGCGCCGAGGAGGAGCTGGCCCTCATCTTCAAGGCGAAGTGCGGCTGCACCCCCGACGCCAAGGGCGTCCCCATGGGCGAGCTGCCCCGCAGCGAGAAGAAGACGAAGCGCATCTTCGACAGCCGGTATTAAACCGCCCCGAAACCCCCGCGCGGCCCGCTGCTTCCACAGGCGGGCCCGCGCCGCCTGGGCCGAATGTTTCACGTGAAACATTCGTTCGTCCGCGCACTACGCCGCGATGAGCGCGAGCTTGATCGCCTTCGACGAGCGGGTGCTTTCGGAGGAACCGCTGCTGCGCGAAAGCGATCGCGGCGGCGACGGTATCGGCCTAGGCGGAAATTTTACCTCACCGGCATGCTCCACTATGGTAAAGTATGCCCATGCATTCTGCGAAGGGACATACTGCCGTTGAACAGCGCTGGCGACTCCAGCTCGCCGTCGCGGCCGTATGCCGATCCATCGCCCCGCGCCCTGCGGACTCGCTTGTGGCCACGCTTGCCGCGCAACCGGCCTCTTCGGCCGCCGACGCGACCGCCTACCGCGCCTTCTCCTACTATTCCTATCGATACCTCTAGCACACGGGGCTCTGCGCGCCTGTCGTCGTCCGACGACACGGCGAAGCGGATTGTCGTGTGCGCCGCTGCCGGTCCTTCGCGCGAGGGGTCGTTTCGCTGTATGCAAACAAGGAAGGGATGCACTCCATGATCGAGAAGATATGCATGGTACTCATTTTCGTCGGCGTTGCGGTGGGCGTCGGCATCTACTGTCGACGACACACCGGAAGCGTTGACGGGTTCATTCTGGGCGGCCGCAACGTGGGGCCGTGGCTGAGCGCGTTCGCGTTCGGCACGAGCTACTTCTCCGCCGTCATCTTCGTGGGCTACGCCGGGCAGTTCGGCTGGAAATACGGCATCGCCGCCACGTGGATCGGCATCGGAAACGCCATCCTCGGCAGCTTGCTGGCCTGGTGGGTGCTCGGCCCGCGCACGCGCGAGATGACGCACCGCCTGGGCGCGTCCACGATGCCCGAGTTCTTCGGCGAGCGTTACCAGTCGAAGGGTTTGCGCATCGCGGCCGCGGCCATCATCTTCGTGTTCCTCATCCCGTACACGGCCAGCGTCTACAACGGCCTGTCGCGCCTGTTCGGCATGGCGTTCGGGCTGCCGTACGAGGTGTGCGTCATCGGCATGGCGGTTATCACCTGCGTGTACGTGGTGCTGGGCGGCTACATGGCCACGGTCATGAACGACTTCATCCAGGGCATCGTCATGTTGCTGGGCATTGTGGCGGTCATCGTGGCCGTGCTCGTGAACAACGGCGGCTTCACCGAGGCCCTCACCACGCTGTCGCTGATTCCGTCCGAGGGCTCGGAGATGGCCGGACCGTTCGTCAGCTTCTTCGGGCCCAATCTGCCCGACCTCATCGGCGTTATCATCCTGACCAGCCTGGGAACCTGGGGCTTGCCCCAGATGGTGCAGAAGTTCTACGCCATCAAGAGCGGTCCCGCCATCAAGCAGGGCGCCATCATCTCCACCGTGTTCGCCATGATCGTGGCGGGCGGCAGCTACTTCCTGGGCGGATTCGGCCGCCTGTACGGCGGGCAGGTTGAGATGACGGCCGCCGGCACGCCGGTGTACGACTCCATCATCCCCACCATGCTGTCGACGCTGCCCGACCTGCTCATCGGCATCGTGATCGTGCTGGTGCTGAGCGCGTCCATGTCCACGCTGTCGTCGCTCGTGCTGACGTCGTCGTCCACGCTGACGCTCGACCTGATCAAAGACAACCTCGTGAAGAACATGAGCGAGAAGAAGCAGCTCAGCTACATGCGCGTGCTCATCGTGGTGTTCATCGTGATCTCGGCGGTGATCGCGCTTATCCAGTACAACTCGTCCATCACGTTCATCGCGCAGCTCATGAGCATCTCGTGGGGCGCGCTGGCCGGCTCGTTCCTGGGGCCCTTCTTCTGGGGGCTGTACTCGAAGCGCATCTCGAAGCCGGCCGTGTGGGCCAGCTTCATCGTGGGCGTGGGCCTGACCACGGGCAACATGATCGCCGGGTTCGTGGGCACGGCGTTCATCGCGTCGCCCATCAACTGCGGCGCCATCGCGATGGTGCTGTCGCTTATCATCGTGCCGGTGGTGAGCCTGTTCACGAAACGCGTGGACTTCGAGGTCGACCCGCCGCACGCCGAGGGCGCCATCGATCGCGAATTCGAGCAGGAGCTGGAAGCGGAATAGGGACGCGCGTGGGTGCGCCCGCCGGCCCCGCGCCGCGCGAACGAGCGTTTCACGTGAAACACTCGTTCGCCGGAGGCGGGCGCTGCCATCCCGCGCGGCGCCCGCCCAAAGGAACAGTTTGGCGACGACGATGCGACGAACGCTATACTGTCGAATGATCGTGTTCGCCTCCTCGCAACCTCGTTGAAAGCCCATCCATGTTCTTCACGCTGCTCCTCATATACTTCCCCGCGCTCGTGTTCGGGCTCCTGTTCGTCAAGAACTTCCGCAAGGAGCCGCGGCAGTTCCGCAACGCGCTGTACTTCCTGCTGTTGTGCCTGTTCGGCCTGTACGGCCTGTCCATCCAGTTCGATCTGCCGTGGCTCGTGCTCATCGGGTTGGCGGCCATTCCGTTCGGCACGGTGGCCCTCGTCGTATTCCTGCTGGCGAACACCTTCGTGGTGGTGAAGCGCGAGGGCCTGTCGCTGTCGCACCTGCTGCCGGGGCTGTTCGCGCTGTGCATCGTGTTCGTGTGCGTGGCCGCGCCGCTGTTCCTGCTCATGCAGATGCCGCCGATCGTGCTGGCGTTGGCGCTGCTCGTGATCATGGAGGGCTCGTACGTGGCGTTCACGTTCGCGGCGCTGCTGCTGTACTCGTGGCTGTACCGCCGGCTCCCGAAGCGCCGCGACTACGACTACATCGTCGTGCACGGCGCAGGCCTGTCGGGCACGAAGCCCACGCCGCTGCTGGCCGCGCGCCTCGACAAGGCCGTCGAGCTCTGGGAGGCCGACGGGCGCCGCGCGGTCATCGTCGCGTCGGGCGGCCAAGGCGCCGACGAGGCGGTGTCGGAAGCCGCGGCCATGCGCTCGTACCTCATCGAGGAGCGCAACGTGCCCGCCGACGCCATCATCGAGGAGGACCGGTCGACCACCACGATGGAGAACCTGCGCAACTCCAAGGCCATCATGGATGCGCGCTCAGGCGCGGGCGCGTATCGCGCCGCCGTGGTGACCAGCGATTACCACGTGTTCCGCACGGCCGAGTACGCGCACAAGATCGGGTTGGCCGCCGACGGCGTGGGCAGCAAGACCGCGAGCTACTTCTGGCCCACGGCGTTCATCCGCGAATTCGTGGCCGTGAGCAATGCCCATCGCTGGCCTTTCGTGGTGATCTTCGTCCTCTGGCTGCCTTTCGCCGCCATCGCCCTTTTCCAGCTGTAACGGGTCGCGAACCAAAAACATCGGCGTTTTTCTATCCCCTTCGTCATGCGTGCTTGTATACTAAAGCGACTGGTGCCGAACGGCGGCGATTCGGCCTGCGTCCTCAAGCATCGCGTCCGGAGAAGCGCGGCGAGGGTGGAGGCGGAACCACGTGCATGCCGTTCGGCGAATTGCACGACGAAGGGGATCATATGGAAGGATTCGACCTCATCAGCACGGGGGTATGGTCAATCGTACCGCCGATTCTGGCGCTGGGCCTGGCGCTTATCACGAAGGAGGTGTACTCCTCGCTTGCCATCGGCGTGTTCATCGGCATGGTGATCTACCAGTTCTCGCTCAACGGCGTGGGCGTCGAGCCGCTCGTCGACTCGTTCACCATGGTGCCGCAGATGATGGCCGAGCAGATAGCCGGCAACGGGGCGCTGCTGCTGTTCCTTGCGTTATTGGGCGCGCTCGTGGTGGTCATCGCGGCCGCCGGCGGCTCGCGCGCGTACGCCGAATGGGTGTCCACGCACATCAAGAACGCGAAGATGGCGCAGGTGCTGACTGCGGTGCTGGGCATCATCATCTTTGTGGACGACTACTTCAACTGCCTCACGGTGGGCGCGGTCATGCGGCCCGTCACCGACCGCTTCAACATCAGCCATGAGAAGCTGGCCTGGATCATCGACTCCACCGCGGCGCCCATCTGCATCATCGCGCCCGTGTCGTCGTGGGCCGTGGCCGTGGGCGGCTACCTGGGCGAGGGCGGCTTCACCACGTTCGTCCAGTCCATCCCGTACAACTTCTACGCGCTGCTCACCATCGTGTTCGTCTTCTTCATGTGCGCCACGAAGAAGGACTTCGGCCCCATGCGCGTTGCCGAGGCCGAGGTGCAGCAGCCCTCCGACAAGCAGCACCGCATTCCGCCGAAGGACAGCGCGCTCGAGTCGATGTCCACCGTGGGCATCTCCGACCCGCACGCGGCCGATGCGCTGCCGCTGAAGATGGACACGGTCATCGCCGAGGAGGACGAGCTCGACGAAGCGGCGAGGATTGCCGCCGAGGAGTTCAAGGGCATGTCCATCTCGGACAAGGGCCGCGTGTTCGACCTGATCGTGCCCATCGTGGTGCTCATCATCTTCTCGATCCTGGGCATGCTGTACGCGGGCGGCTTCTTCCAGGGCGTCGACTTCGCCACGGCGGTGGGCGAGAACCCGGTGTTCGGCCTGTGCATCGGCGTGTGCGTGGCGCTTGTGGTGACGGCGGCCATGTTCCTGCCGCGCAAGCTGATGACGCTGTCGGGCTACATGGACGGCGTGGCCGAGGGCGTGCGCTCCATGGTGGGCGCCATCATGATCCTCGTGCTGGCGTGGAGCCTGGGCGGCACGTGCCGCTACCTGCTGGGAACCGGCGAGTTCGTCAGCGGCTTCTTGAACAGCATTGGGGTGGGGCTGGCGCTGTTGCCGGCCGTCATCTTCATCGTGGCGGCGTTCATCGGCTTCGCCATGGGCACGTCGTGGGGCACCATCGCGCTCATCCTGCCCATCGTCATCGGCGTGTTCCCGGCGCAGGATCCGCTGTTCCTCGTGGCCATCGGCGCCACGCTGGGCGGCGCGGTGTACGGCGACCACGTGTCGCCCATTTCGGACACGACCATCCTGTCGTCGGCGGGCGCGCAATGCAACCACCTGCGCCACGTGGCCACGCAGCTGCCGTACGCGTCGGTGGTGGCCGCCGTGTGCATCGTGGGCTACATCGTCGCCGGCTTCACGGGCAGCCCGTGGATCGCGCTGGTCGTGGGCGCCGTGATGATGATCGCCGCGATTCTCGTGCTGAACCGCTCGAAGTACGGAGCGGTGAAAGCGTAGCGCGAGCGAGCAGGCAAGCGAGCGACGCGGCAAGCGCCCGGGACGAAAGCGTCCCGGGCGCTTTTTTGCGCGCGAAATCGAGCGCGTGCCAGCCATCCTGAGCGAGCGCAATCCCTCCCATTGGCATCCTTCGATTCCGGCAAACGGCGCGGCTCGTACAAGTGTTTCACGTGAAACTCCTTCTTTAAAAGACGGCGAATTCGCTCCCTCGGTCGGGTGTCCCGTGGCTACCGAACTGCCCAGCTCTCGGTTCTCGAGTTATGCGCCCTCGTGACAGGCTCGATCGGCTCTCGTAGGGCACCTTGTGCGCGGAGGCGCGGAATAACCCCAGATCGGAATTCGTCCGCGCCGCCATGCCGCCGTGCGCGGAGCTTCGTGAGGGTACATAACTCGAGAACCGGGCGCTTTTCGGAGTGTTTCAATGCCACAAGGGTGCATAACTCGGGGACTGTGCTCGGCACTGGCACGGTTCCCGGCGCTTTAGGTGAATCCCCAGGTCGAAGGCCCTCCCTCGTTTCGTGCGATCAAAAGGTACACCCATTCGTGCGATGGTGCGCCTCCTCGGCCGTCGTATAGTGCGGTCGTTCGAGGCGGCCCGGCCGCCTATCTACGAGAGGAGAGAGCAATGGGGAGCATGTTCACCAGGAGGCAGTTCGTTGTGGGGGCTATGGTGCTGGGCGGGTCGCTCGCGTTGACCGGGTGCAGCCCGCTATCCGAGCCCAAGAAGGAGAACGGCGCAGCCACCGCGCCCGGTTCAGCCGAGGCGGCGGAAGCCGACATCATCGTCCTCGGTTCGGGCCTGGCGGGCTCGGCGTGCTCCATCTCCGCAGCGCAGAACGGCGCGCGCGTGATTCTCGTCGACAAGGCGCCGTTCCTCACCTCGACGTTCCTCACGTCCAAGGGCAACGTGTCCATCGCCCAGGTTGCCGAGAACCAGGCCGATTGGCGCTACGACTCCGATGCGCCCGACACGATGGATCAGTTCGTCGCCCGCTATCGCGACCTCACCGAAATCGGCAAGGTGGATGCCCCGTATCCCGACTACAGCCGCATGCAGCACCTCATGGAGGAAAGCTGCGCCACCATCGCGTGGGTCGAGCAGCTGGGCATCACGTTCGAGAAGTCGTTCACGAAGGAGATGGTGGGCACCGACACGGTGAAGCCCGACGTCAGCGCCGATCCCGCCACCGAGGCGGGCGTGCAGTTGGCGAACGTGTTCGCGGCCGAGTTCGAGCGCCTGGGCGTGCAGACGATGCTTTCGACCGAGGCGACGGAGCTCGTCAAGGACGGCGACGCCGTGGTGGGCGTGAAGGTGCAGGGCCCCGACGGCTCCCAGGAACTGCGCGCGAAGGCCGTGGTGCTGGCCACCGGCGGGTTCGGCGGCAGCGCGGACTATTGCGACCAGCTGGTGCCCGCCATCAACGAGATGGGCTTCCAGTACCTGGGCAACGCCATGAACACGGGCGACGGCATGACCATGGCCTCTGCCATCGGCGCCGCGCTGTACGAGGATCCGTGGATCATCCCGAACGTCATCATGCCAACGCGCGCGCTGACGAAGGCCGACGCGGGTTTCAAGAAGCTGTGCGACACGGGTATGGAGGGCGCGGCAACGTCGTCGAAGATGCTCGTCGATGCCACGGGCGCGCGCTTCGTGAACGAGGCGGCCCCGGTGACGGCGCTGGCCACGTCCATGACCGACAACCAGGCGGGCCCGTACTACGTGCTGTTCGACAGCGTGAACGCCGAGGTGACGGCCGTCATCGAGAAGGGCCTGTCAACGGGTGACGTGCTGAAGGCGAGCTCGATCGAGGAGCTGGCCGACGTTGCGGGAGCTCCGCAGCTGGCCGCCACGTTCGAGGCGTATCAGCAGGCGGCGGCTGCAGGCGCGGACGAGGCGTTCGGCAAGAAAGCCGACATGCTGGCGGCCTACGGCGACGGCCCGTTCTACCTGGTGAAGTTTGTGCCGTCCTACGTGGCCACGATGGGTGGCGTGAAGACCGACGCGTCCTGCCAGGCGCTCGGCGAAGACGGCAGCCCCATCGCCGGCCTGTTCGCGGTGGGCGAGGCCACGCACCGCTTCATGTACAACCGCAGCTTCGTGCGCCACTGCTCCAACTCGAGCGCGCTCACCATGGGCCGCCTGACGGGCGCCGCGCTCGCCACGGCGTAGGCCGACGTGGGGAAACGGTGCCGCCGGAGGGGTCAGCCCCTCTTGGCGGCACTCGTCTCTTCCACGAGGTCGAGCAGGTCCTGGCGCGAATGCACGTCCATCTTCGCGTAGGCGTGGCGCAGGTGGGTTTTCACTGTGTGCTCCGACAGCGTGAAGCGTTCGGCGATGGCGCGTGCGCTGCGGCCCGCCGCGAACTCCTCGATCACGTCGAACTCGCGGGCGGTCAGCCCGTAGGTATCCCGTATCTGCGCGAGCGCGCCGACCGCCGACAGGTGCACGGCGGGCACGGACGCCTCGTCGATCGCTCCTGCCTCCGCCGCGCCCCGCTTCGCCGCATATCGAAGGTAGCTGCAGAACATGAGCGCCAGCGTGGCCACCAGCAGCCATACCGAGCCGACCAGCGCGAGCTGCGGATCGACCCCCATGTGCTCCAGCAGCGTTTGCGCCGCGAAGCGGCCGAGCGCCACCGAGAGCCGCGCGACGCCCAGGGCCAGGCCCAGCAGGAAGAACGCGGGCAGCTTGCGCTCGTTCGCCTCGCTGATGAACATGAGCCACAGCAGCACGTAGAACGAGATGAGGAACGCGGTCATCAGCGACCCCGCCACGTGCCCGTCCGCGACGTTGAGGCTGCGGTACAGCAGGATGGTGACGAGACACAGCGCGGTGATGGGCGTGATGTAGTCGATGTTCGCCTTGCGCGGCTTCGCCACCAGCAGCACCGCGAGCATGACGACGGCCGCGATGATGCCGAACAGGCCGGTGAGGTCGGTCTGCGCGTACTGCAGGTTGTTGTGAATGTCGAGCTCGATCACGAACCCGCAGATCAGCGAGAACGCGAACGTGCCGACCGCCGCGCGCTTCGTGCGCGACAGCGCCTCGTCCATGGAAGTGGCGGGCGCCGTGGGCTCCTTCATCTGCTGGGCGACGAACGCATTGTTGCGCAAACACCACAACAGCGCGACGGTGGAGAGAACGAACGATGCCAGCAGCATGATGCTGCGCCCGCCCGGGAACAGCGAGCTGGTCAGTGGCGGAAGCAGCGTGTCGATGAGGTACGCCGCGGCGATCAGGGGAAGCGAGATCCGAGGCCGATAGCTGGTGAACACCTCCATCCAGCATAGGATGGACAGCGACCAGCCCATGCCCGCCGTCACCTGCATGGCGATCAGCGCGGCATCGTTCGTGCTGCCGGACACGACGAGCGCGGCATAGAGCGAGCTGACGACGACGGCTGCGATGAACAGCGGCTTCGCCCGATCGATGCGCCCGAGGTACGAAAGCACGGCGACGACGATGAACGTGAGGCCGTCGGCGGCGAGCCCGACGATGGCGTACGGGCTGGGGCTGTACGGCCCCGTGTTGAGGTCGAGCAGCCGTGCGCCCTGCAGCAGGCCGAACCCGAGGGTGGCCACGAGCGCGAGGGCGAGGACTCGCGTTTTGTCGGAAGCGTGCGCGTTCATCGATCCCCTTCTGAGTGCGCGGAACGGACGCGCCCCACTATAGCGCACCTTCGCGAATCGCGCGCGGAGCGGCGGAAGCCTGCGCGCCTGCGGGAGGCCGCCCCTAGCCGCTCACCACGCGGGGGAGCGGCACGTCGTGCGGCTCGCAGGGGACGGCTTCCACGCGCTGCTCGTCGAAGGCCACGCCGACCACCACGGCATCGGCGCGCAGGCAGGGGAGCAGCTGGTCGTAGTTGCCGCCGCCGTAACCCAGGCGGCGCCCGGCGTCGTCGAACGCCACGAGCGGCACTACGACGGCGTCAAGCTCGTCGGGCGCAACCGGGTGGAACCCGTCGCGCTCGAGTGCCGCGCACGCAAGGCAGCGCAGGGGCGCGCCGAGGAACCCCGCTCGCGCCGCTTCCAGCTGCTCGCGCTTCACGCGATAGAACGCCATCCTCGACAGGGTTTCGGACTCGCCGGGCCTTCCGTCCTCGCGGCCCCCGCGCACCATGCACGGGAAGCACACGCGCCAGCCTCGCGCATACGCTGATTCAACGAAAAGTTGAGTGTCCACTTCGCTCCGCATCGACGCGAACACGGCCACGGTGGGCGCCTCCTGCACGCCCGCGTCGGGACCCGCGGCGCCGCCCGCATCCGCGAACGCGTCGGCAAGCACCCGTTCCAACCGCGTGCAAATCGCCGCGCTTTTGCGCGTTCGCACGTCTTCCGGCAGCGCGTCGCGCCGTGCAAGCACGCGCGAGCGCAGTTGTTCTTTCGTCTCCATAGGCCGCAGTATAGCATCGACGTAACGGCGCCGTTGCGCGATAATGGCGTAGGTGTGGGGAGTTAGCGCATACGTAACCGTTTCAATTCGATTTGACCTGCAAACCCATCATTGACCTTGCTATAATCGTTTTGCATTGGGTACACTCGAACCACCTTAGATGGTTCCCTCGCAGCCGCAAGGGTGCACGAACTCAGACGACGCTGCGAATGCGTCGTTTGTTGTTTTCTAAGGAAAATTTGACCGACAGGCATATATAAGTAGGTCGCTCACCAGGCATCATGCATGCCGAGCGATGTAGAGTTAGGAGACAGCAGTGCAACTCAAGGCATCCACTGATTACGGTATGCGCGCCATCTTGTACTTGGCTGCGCAAGGTACCACATGCTCCTCAAAAGATATCGCCGAGGATATGTCCATCCCGCGCGATTACCTCATCCAATTGGCCCAGTTGCTGCGCAACGCGGGAATCATCGAAGCCCGTCCGGGCAAGCACGGCGGGTACCGCCTGGCGAAGGACCCGGCCGACACGAACGTGTTGGAAATCATGGAGGCGCTCGACGACGACGCGAAGCAGTCCACGCGCGCGAAGCGCGACGCCCGCAAGGGCGGGGCGATGGTGCAGGACATCAAGCAGGCGTACGATCTCATCGAAGAAAGCATGGACGCGTACCTGTCCAGCTTGACGGTGCAGATGCTGCTTGACTGCGCCCGCAACGCCGAGGACAGCCGCCTGTTCCTGGCCGAACGACTCAAGGACGAAAGCCGCCGCCTGGTTGACGCCAACTAGCGTCAACGCAGCCCGGCGGCTGCACTCCTTTTTGGGCCCCGGCGAAGGGTCTACATACCCAGCACCTGCATCACCAGCAGCACGGCGGTGAGGATGGTGACGATGCCGACGGTGACCCAGATGAGCACGCGCGACACGATGCGCGAGCGATACGCGCCCATAACCCGCTTGTCCGCGGCGATGATGGCCATGAACACCAGCAGCACGGGCAGCACGAGGCCGTTGACGAACTGGGCGGTCAGCATCACGCCCATAAGGTCGATGTTCGGCACCAGCACGACGACGGCCGAGAACGCGATCACGAACGTGAAAATGCTTTTGAACAGCGGCGCTTCTTTCCACTTGAACGAAACTCCCGCTTCCCAACCGAACGCTTCGCAAATGACGAACGCCGTGGTCAGCGGAAGCACGCAGGCAGCCAAGAACGACGCGGCGATCAGGCCGATGGCGAACAGCGCCTCGGCATAGTGCCCCGCGAAGGGTGCGAGCGCCCGCGCCGCGTCGGCTGCCGACTCGATCTCGATTCCCTGCGGGAACAGCACCGATCCCGTGGTCACGATGATGAACCACGCCACGAGGCAGGCGGCGATGGTGCCGGCCACCACGTCCACCTTCTGCGAGAACAGGTCCTTCACCGACACGCCTTTTTCCACGACGTTGCTCTGGTTGAAGAACATCATCCACGGCGCGATGGTGGTGCCGATCATCGCGATGACCAGCGACACGAAGCTCTGGTCGTTCACGATGTGCGGCACCACCGTGTTGGTCAGCGCTTCTTCCCAGTTCGGCTCGGCCATGAACGCCGCCACGATGTACGTGACGAACACGAGCGACAGGATGAGGAACACCTTCTCCACGCGCTTGTAGCTGCCGCCCACCACGAGCAGCCACACGGCTGCGGCGGCCACGGGCACGGCCAGGTACTTCGACACGCCGAACATCTCCATGCCGCTGGCGATGCCGGCGAACTCGGAGAACGTGGTGGCCACGTTGCCGATGAGCAGCGCCAGCATGGCCAGCGCGGTCAGGCGGATGCCGAAGCGCTCGCGGATGAGCGCCGCGAAGCCCTTGCCGGTGACGGCGCCCATGCGTGCGGCCGTCATCTCCACCACGATGAGCAGGATGCACATGATGGGGATGACCCACAGCGTGGCGAACCCGAACTTCGCGCCCACGGTGGAATAGGTGGAGATACCGCCGGCGTCGTTGCCGGCCATCGCGGTGACGATGCCGGGGCCGAGGGCGGCCAGCAGCAGCCATATCTTCTTGGGTTGCTTCTTCTCGAGCGCGGCGGGCGCCTCGGCGAGCTCGGTCGACTCGACGGCTTCGACTTCGCGCAGCTCGAGCTTCTCGTTCTTCATCATCATGGCGCTACCTCCCGGCGTAGCCGATGATCTGCAGCAGAACGAGCGTGTACAGCGCGAGGAACAGGATGGACGCCACGAGGCCGCCCACCACCTTGAGCAGGGTGACCTTCGTCTTGTCGCCGCTCACGTCCTCCTCGATGGCGTCCCACGCGTCGTCGACGGTGACGATGCCCAGCAGCACCCCGTGCTCGTCCACCACGGGCATGGCGGGCAGCTCGTACTTGAAGATGTCGGCGGCCACGTCCTCTTCCGTCTCGTCCGGCGTAGCGGAGATCACGTCGTCGAACATGACCTCGCGCACGGGCTTGGCGTCGTCGGTCAGCACGAGGGTGCGCAGCGACAGCACGCCCACGAACTCGTCGTAGTCGTTCAGCACGTACACGTAGTGTACGGTGGGGTGGTCTTCGTCCAGCTCGCGCAGCACCTCGATGGTTTCGCCCACGGTGTTGTCGGCTTTCACGGATACGAACTGCGTGGTCATCATGCCGCCGGCCGTGCCGTCCTTGTAGCCCAGCAGGCGGCGGATTTCGGTGGCGTCCTCCACGCCCATGAGGCGCAGCAGCGTCTCGGCCTTCTCGTACGACAGGTCGCGCACGATGTCGGCCGCGTCGTCCGGGTCCATGTCGCCCAGCAGGCCGGCGGCGCGGGCGTCGTCGAGGTCTTCGATGAAGTCGGCCTGGTACTCGTCGTCCATCTCCGAGATGGCCTCGGTGGCCTGCGCGTCGTCGAGGTGCTGGAACACGTTGGCGCGCTGCTGCGGGTCCAGCTGCTCGAGGATGTCGGCCACGTCGGCGGGGTGCAGCTCGTCGAGGCGCTTGTGCGTGACGGACAGCTGCACCTCGGACAGGTCGCGGTCGAGCAGGTCCATGTAGTTCCAGGCGATGATCTGCTCGTCGATCTTCTTGCCGAACAGCTTCGCCACGGCCACCACGGCGCGCTCGAGCCAAGGGGCCAGGCCGCGCAGGATGCCGCGCGTGCCCACCTCGGCGCCCAGCAGGCGCAGCTGCGAGCCGGAAACGGACAGCTTGAGATCGTTGACGCGCACGACTTTCATGCCCTGCGTATCCACGATCTGACGGTTCATGAGGTCGCGTGCCAACAGAACTTCGTCAGGTTGCAGATAGCTGAAGCGGATGTCGTGAGCTTCGGCGTTGAGGGTGATCCCGTCCTCGTCGAACGTGTCGACGTACTTGCGCCACGAGATCATGAACGGAACCTTGCCGGGCCCCTGGAAAGCGAGGCTGGTGATGCGCGGAAACACTTCGCCGGTGGAGATGGCGAGATCGGAAATGGTGCCGATCTTCTCGCCCTGCGTGTCGACGACGGGTTTCCCCATCATTTGAGAGAGGTAGAGCATGATGATAATCCCTTACTTTCATGCCCAGGGGTTCACAAGAAAGCGCGAAGCGCGCTGCGTGCGCAAACACGTGCCGACGCACGTCGCAACCGTTTTCTGTAAAACCATGAGCCGCCGCAGTCGTCCTTCGACTGCCGACGTAAGGGAAGACGAAGGAAGAACTACTTACTGTGAGGTTTCGATTTTCGAACCTTCAAGTACGTTCCTTTCCCTGACCAATAAAAAATCCGCACGTGCTGCTGCCAGTCGTTGCGGAATTAAAAGCTGAAATGGTGCGCCGTGAGGGATTCGAACCCCCGACGTACTGATTCGTAGTCAGTCCCTCTATCCAGCTGAGGTAACGGCGCACGTCGAAACAGCAAAAGTTATTATGCCGGTAATGGCCCATACTGTCAACGTCTTTTTCCGAGAATTTGAAAAAGTGCACCAAGTTGGTTGGTGAACTGGGGTTTTATGACAGAAATGGTGCGATTGCCATGGTCAACCTGTGCACCTCCCCGTTGTCGGCATCCGGGCCTTCTTTCAGAAGCGAGCCCGAATCGGTAGAATGGGAGCATCGGGAGTATGCAACCGAGGATGGGGACGGGGATGGCATGCAACGGAATTACAAGCTCCTAATCGTGGCGGGTTGCCTTGCGGTCGTGCTGGCGCTGGTTGTCAGCTGCGCGGACATGCAGCAGCCCCAAGAGTTCTCTGGCGGCGACAGCCCCATGGGTACGCTCGACTTCTCCGAGGGATCGCTGCTGTACCTCGGCGACGCGATGCTGGTTCTGCTGTCCGAGGACTCGACGACGGGCGACCGGTGGGACAGCTCGATCCTGGGATGGTGCGTGGCTTTAGAGGGCGACGAACATGCGGACGCATCCGACAACGCCGAAGACCCCGCCCTGCAGCTGGTCGGCGACAAAGGCTCCCACGCGTACTCCTTCAAGGCGAACGGAACGGGCGTGGCGATGATCACGCTCACGTGCTCGCGCGGCGAAGGGTCTTCCGAGCCCGATGCGCATATCGTCATCATCGCGACGGCCGAAGACGGCGTTTTCACGAAAGCGATCTCGAAGGAGTTCTGAGTCTCGCGGCCGGACAAAACCGCGCCCTTCCCTGCATGTTTCACGTGAAACATTCGTTCCTGTTGCAGGGTGTTTACAGGGCGGTTTGCTCAGCTTCGGGGAGGAAGTGTGCGCATACGATGGGGCGTAGCGCATCCCGAATCCAAAGAAGAAAGCGAGGACATCATGACGAAGACTGCAAAGTGGTCGATGATCGGCGTGTTCGCCGCCCTGGCGGTGGCGTTGTTCGCCGTTGCCGGTTGCTCGAGCGACAATGCCGCCAACACCGACAACTACGACAACAACTCCGACATCGCCAGCCCCAGCGTCGAGAACGGCGGCGACGGCAGCGGCATCGGCGAGGGAACCGTGCTCAAGGTTCCGAACGGCTGGGTGGCTTACTCCCAGAGCGATATGCTCGTGCTGCTCGACTCCGACGCGAACGTCGAGTACCAGTGGACGGCCGACGTGCACGGCGACACCGTGCTGAAGGATACCGACGCCGACATCCCGTCTTCCACCTACAATGACCAGAACGCGGACGACGTGGTGGGCTCGGCCGGCATGCACACGTTCGGCTTCCTGGCCGACGCTCAGAACAACGGCGAATCCACCATCACGATGAAGCTGGCCAACACGACGAACGCCGACGACGTGAAAGCGACCGTCGTGGTGAAGGCAACGGTGGAGAATGGCTCTTTCACCAGCGTGAGCGTCCAGGAATAGCGCACTGCCCGTATAATGCAGGAACGCACGGACGGAAGGCACGACGAAGGGAGCAACGCTATGAGGAAGCATCTGAAACTCGCGCTGGTCGGGGCATGCATGGCGGCTTTCGTCGCGCTTGCCGTGGGGTGCACCACTGCACAGGGATCGTCGGTTGAGATCACCCAGGGCTCGGCGCTGTTCAGCCAGGGCAGCCTGGAGGTCAAGCTGGACGCGAACCCCACGACGGGGTACGAGTGGACCTATCAGATCGAGGGAACGGGCGTGCAGCCCGATGGCGACGAGTTCGTCCCTGCAAGCGACGGCGACCAGGCGCAGACGGGCGAAGGCGGCGTGCACACGTTCAAATTCAAGGCCGACGGGACGGGCGAGGCTACCATCACGTTCTCCTACGCGCGCTCGTGGGAGGCATCGGACGACGACAAAACCGTGATGCTTCACGTGACGGCTGACAACGGCACGTTCACCCAGGTCGAAGAGCAGGCGTAGCGCGAAGGGGGAGGGTGCGGCCGCGCGCCGTCCCTCCCCGAATTCGTTAGATGCTGAGGTTGCGGCGGTCGAACACCACCACCGCCGCGGCAAACAGCGCCACCGCGGCTGCGGCCAGCGCAATCGCGCCGCCCACCGCCGACGCGTCGCCTGCGGCCAGGCCGTAGTAGTCGAACAGCGTCAGCGGGTTGACGTTATCCAGGAACTCGAACTTGTCGCCCACCTTCGACGCCATCTGCATGAGGAAGAACAGGATGCTGAGGCCGCCGCCCGCCCACAGCGCCGCGGTGGCGTTCGAGAACAGGCAAGCCGACAGGAAACACAGGCCCGCGATGGCCAGCCACAGCGCGAACAGCCCCGCGTTCACCTGCAACAACGCCTGCATATCCAGCTCGCCGGGGAACAGCGCCTCGGCGAATCCCGCTTCAAGCGCCGTGACCACCACCATGAGCCCGGCGAGGATGGCCACCATCACGCCGATCATCGTGCATGCGATGCGCGTGCGGCTGTTCGGCGTGGCCAGCAGGTACGCC
Organism: Eggerthella hominis; assembly: GCF_014287365.1. Classification (NCBI taxonomy): domain Bacteria; kingdom Bacillati; phylum Actinomycetota; class Coriobacteriia; order Eggerthellales; family Eggerthellaceae; genus Eggerthella; species Eggerthella hominis. Next base: position 87,120 of record NZ_JACOOA010000004.1, on the reverse strand, counting down.
ATCGCGCCGCGGTCGAGGTAGCGCACCATCAGCTTGTTCGCCATGATCAGGATGAGCACGAGGATGAAGACGGTCAGCAGGAAGCCGTACAGGTAGTTCAGCATGAAGTCGATGAGGGTGGTGGCCTGCGTCGCCATGCCGAACGCGGCGAATATCTCGGGCATGCTCTGCATCATGAGATCGAGGCTCTCGCCCAGCTTGGGGTCGAACATGCTGACGATCATGCCGATGTACATGGCCAGCACCGCGGCGATGATGCCGCTGACGAACAGGTTGGCGCGCAGCTCCTTGGCGAACAGCGTCCTATTCATGGGAGCCTCCCTTCTCCATCGTGCCGTACAGGTGCATGAACAGCTCCTCGAGCGTTTGCTCGCGCGCGGTGAGGTCGGTGATCTCGTAGGCGGCCAGGTCCTTCACGAACGCGTCGAGGTTGCCGGCCACGGCCGCTTCGACGCTGGTCGCGCCCCGCTTCTGCACGTCGGCGCCGGCGTCGGCGTGGGCCGCCGCGTAGCGGTTGCGCGCGGCCTCGTCGGCGAACGTGACGACGAACACGCGCTTGCGCGATTTCCGCACGTCGTCCATGCGCTCGACGGCCGCCAGCTTGCCCGCGCGGATGAACGCCACGCGATCGCACGTGCGCTCCACTTCCTCGAACAGGTGCGATGACAGCAGGATGGTGGCGCCGCGGCGCTTCTCCTCCAGCACGAGGTCGATGAAGCGGCTCTGCATGAGGGGGTCGAGGCCGCTCGTGGGCTCGTCGAGCAGGAGGATGTCGGGCGACGTCATGAACGCGCAGACCAGCCCCACTTTCTGCTTCGTTCCCTTCGACATCTTGCGAATGCGCCGCGCGGGATCCAGCTCGAAGTACTCGATCAGCTGCTCCATGCGCGTGCGGTCGCGCAGCTTCTTCATGCGCGCCATGAACTCCAGGAACGCCGCGCCGGTCATCTCGTCCATGCAGGCGATTTCGCCCGGCAGGTAGCCCAGGCGCTCCTGGATGCGGGCGTGCTGGCCGAAGCAGTCCAGACCGTCGATGCTCGCGGTGCCCGCGTCGGGGCGGATGAAGCCCATGAGGTTGCGCATGGTCACCGTCTTGCCGGCGCCGTTCGGCCCCAAAAAACCGAACACCTCGCCCCGCTCCACGGCGAACGACACGTCGAACACGCCGCGCCCGCTGCCGTAGTCTTTCTTGAGCCCCTTGAGTTCGATCACGGGATCGCTCATTGGTATTCCTCCTTGTACGCGTAGGGCCTCAGCACGTCGCACCAGCGGTACATCTCGTTCATCAGCGCATCCATATCGATGCGTCGGTGAAGCGCCCGTTGTTGGTGCATGTAGCCGTCGGCCATCCAAATCAGCAGGTCGAGCACGTACCGCGGATCGACGTCGTCGCGAAACCGGTCGAACCGCACGTTCTTGAAATACGTGGTGAACATCAGGTCGATTTGGCGCTGCGTCCAGCCATCCATCGTGTCCTTGACGTCTTTGTGCTCTGGGTAGAAGGCTCGGACGGAGAATTCCATCAGGTAGGGGAAGCGCTCGAACACCTTGCGCTTGCTTTTCGCCGCGTAGATCATCAGCTCGAAGAAGTCGTCGACCTCGTAGAACGCGTCGTCCACCACGAGCTGCGACACCCGGTCCATCAGGTGCTCCATGAGATACAGGTAGAGCTCCTTCTTGTTCTTGAAGTAGAAGAACAGAAGGCCCTTCGAGATGCCTGCCCGCCGTGCGATGGTTTCGGTCGAGGCGCTCTTGTAGTCGTTCTTGCCGAACGTTTCCACGGCGGCGCTGACGATGGCCTCGCGCCGCTCCTCGGGGAGGTTCTCGAATTTGTCGAATGTGGAATGCCGGCCGTCCATTGCCGCCCCCTTCCTCTTGCCGTTCTGCTCCTATTGACCGGCCGGTCAATGGATTGGAAACCATGCTACCCCGTTGACTATTTTTTAGAAGGGGGCGAGAAGGGAAATTTCCTCTTTCGAGGTGTCGGGTACGGGGCTTTGCTGACGACCGACGGTCAGGCTTCTTGCGTGGACGGTGTTTCACGTGAAACACCGCAGGGTCTCGCAGGCGCTATCGCGCGTACACGGTGCGCTTTCTCGTTACCAGGCGGTCGACGAACTCGGTGGCGGGGGCGCGCAGGATCTCGCAGGGCGGCGCGAACTGCACGGCGCGGCCGGCCTCCATCACCAGCACCTTGTCGCCCAGGTCGAGCGCTTCGTCGATGTCGTGCGTCACGAACAGCACGGTGATGCCCGTTTGCTGGTGGATGCGCTTGATCTCGTCCTGCAGGCTGCTGCGGGTGATGGCGTCCACGGCGCTGAACGGCTCGTCGGCCAGCAGGATGTCGGGGCTGGCCGCCAGCGCGCGGGCGATGCCGACGCGCTGCGCCTGGCCGCCCGACAGCTCGGCGGGGTAGCGGTCCATGATGTCGCGCGGCAGCCCGATGATGTCCATCCACTTCGTCACGGCCGCCTCGGTACGGCCCTTGTCGCCGCTGTTCAGCAGCGTGGGCACGTAGGCGATGTTCTGCTCCACGGTGAGGTGGGGGAACAGCACGCTGCCCTGGATGGCGTAGCCGATGTTGCGGCGCAGCTCGATGGGGTCGACGCTCGATGTGGCCTGCCCGTGCACGAGGACGTCGCCCTCGTCGGGCATCACCAGCGCGTTCACCATTTTCAGCAGCGTGGTCTTGCCGCAGCCCGAGCTGCCGATGATGGTAACGAACGCCCCCTCGTCGATGCTGAGGTTCACGTCGTTCACGGCCACGGCATCGCCGAAGCGCTTGGTCACGTGCTCGAACGCGACGGCGGGCGTGCCGGTTTGCTCCATGCCGTCCATGCTACATCAGCCCCTTCTCGGCCAGAAACGCGTCGGCCACCGCTTTCGGTTCCTGCCCCTGCGTTTCCACGGCGTTGTTCATGCGCGCCATGTCGGTGTCGGTGATGGCGCCTTGCAGCTTCAGCAGCTCGTCGCGCAGCTCGGGGTGCTTCTCCAGCGTGTCCTGGCGCACCACGTTCCCGCACAGGTACGAGGGGTAGAAGTGCTGGTCGTCCTCGAGCACCACGAGGCGATCGTCCGCCACCTTGCCGTCGGTGGTGGACACGACGATGGCGTCCACCTTGTTCTCGAACAGCGCCTGGTACTTCAAGCTGATGTCCATGTCGCGCGTGCTGCCGAAGTTCATGCCGTACGCTTCCTGCAAGCCGGGGTAGCCGTCCTGGCGGTCGTAGAAGTCGGGCTCGGCGCCGAGGGTAAGCTCGCCGGCCGCCTTCGCCAGGTCGGAGTACGTGCGCAGGTTGTAGCGCTCGGCCACGTCCTTGCTCACGGCCAGGCCGAACGTGTTGTTGAAGCCGTACATGCCCACCCAGGTGAGGCCCAGCTGCGACTCGTACTCCTGCCGCATCGTGTCGAACATCGACTCGTCGTAGGTGTCGTCGTGCTTGAGCACGGCGTTCCATCCGGTTCCCGTGTACTCGGGGTAGAGGTCGAAATCGCCCTTCTCCATGCCGGGCTCGATGTTCGACGTGCCGCCGCCCACGCCCTGCGTCAACTCGACGGTGAGGTCGGTGTCGTGCTCGATCAGCGTGTTCAGCATCTCGCCGAGGATGTACTGCTCGGTCATGGGCTTCGTCGCGATGTTCACCACGTCGTCGCCTCCGCCGCGGTTCGCGAACGCGAAGGCGCCGCCCGCGATCAGCACGACGGCCGCGCCCGCGGCCACGACGGCGCCCGTGCGTCGCCGCACGCCCGGGGATGCGCTGCGCCGCGCTTCCGACCGCTTCCGGCGCCGCGCGCTCGACGGTTCGAGGTGGCGCCGCGTCGACTTCTCGGCCAGCCCCAGCAGCAGGTCCACCACGATGGCCAGCAAGGCGATCAGCACGCTGCCTGCCAACGTCATGGCCACGTTTCCTGTGGTGATGCCGCGGTAGATGGCCACGCCCAGGCCGCCCGCGCCGATGAAGCTGGCGATGCCGGCCAGCGCAATGGTCATGGTGGCCATGTTGCGGATGCCGCTCATGATGATGGGCGCGGCCAGCGGCAGCTCGATGCGGTAGAGCAGCTGGCGGTCAGTGGAGCCCATGCCGCGCGCCGCCTCGATGATGGCGGGATCGATGGTGGTGAGGCCGGTGTAGGTGTTGCGCACCATCGGCAGCAGCGCGTACACGGTGAGCGCCACGATGGCCGTGAGGTCGCCGATGCCCGTGACGGGGATGAGGAAGCCGAACAGCGCGATGGACGGAATGGTGTACACGAAGTTCACCAGCGCGAGCACCGGTTTCGCCCCTCGTCGCCACGCGGCGATGGCGATGCCCAGCGAAAGCCCGATGAGGGCAGCCAGCGCAATGGATATGAGTGAGATGCCGATATGCTGGAGAAGTAAGTCGAAAAACCAAGCGCGCTTTTCGACGAGCAAGGCGAACATAGTCTCGATCAAGGGGTGTTCCTCGCTTTCGCACGCGTTCCCCTTCATTGTAGGCAAGTATCTTCGGACGATGACGAGGGGCCGCGCGCGTTGCCCAACCGTCATCGGTTGGCAAGTTCTTGGGCAGCCGACGTATGGTTTTCGCCGAGTAACTCACGTGTGTTCATTGCGCAGAGGGCCGCTGCGCTTTATCATAATAAAGAGAGACGTATTTTCCCATTCGCCATATCCACCAGAGGCCGCACATCCAAGGGCGGTCATCGCGTACATTTCGGCATTTCGGAAGAGGGGCCGCGCTCGCGCGGCAGGAAGGATGCGCCATGGCTAGTGAAAAGCAGATCGCTCTATACGAGAACTTCAAGGCGATCAACTCCATCGATCCCGCAAGCTACGAGCAGTTCGACGTGAAGCGCGGCCTGCGCAACGCCGACGGCACCGGCGTCATCGCGGGGCTCACGAACATCGCGAACGTCCACGGCTACGTGGTGTCCGACGGCGAGAAGGTGGCCGACGAGGGCATGCTGCGCTATCGCGGCTACGACGTGTACGATCTGCTGGGCGCCGATGCCGCCGATCGTCGCTTCAACTTCGAAGAGGTTGCGTACCTCCTGCTCATGGGCGAGCTGCCCACGCAGGAACAGCTCGATCGCTTCATCGCCGCCCTCGACGCCGAGCGCGAGCTGCCCGACGGCTTCACCGCCTCCATGATCATGCGCGACACGCCGCCCGACATCATGAACATGCTGCAGCGCACCATCCTGCTGCTGTACGCCTACGATGACCAGGCCGAAGACCGCTCCGCGCAGCACGAGATCCATACCGCCATCTCGCTCATCTCGCGCCTTCCGCGCATCATGGTGCTGACCTACTACGCGAAGCAGGCGCGCTTCAACAACGGCTCCATGATCATGCACCGCTTCATCCCCGGCCAGTCCACGGCTGAGACGATCCTGTCCATGCTGCGCCCCGACCGCCAGTTCACCGCCGACGAGGCGCGCATGCTCGACATCATGCTGTGCCTGCATGCCGAGCACGGCGGCGGCAACAACTCCACGTTCACCACGCGCGTGCTGACCTCGTCCGACACCGATCCATACTCCACGTACGCCGGCGCCATCGGCTCGCTCAAGGGCTGGAAGCACGGCGGCGCGAACCACCAGGTGCTCGCCATGCAGAAGGAGCTCAAGGAGAACGTGGCCGACTGGTCCGACGAGGGCCAGGTGGCCGACTACCTGGCGAAGATCGTCAACAAGGAGGCCTTCGACAACACGGGCCTCGTGTACGGCATGGGTCACGCGGTGTACACGAAGTCCGACCCGCGCGCCATCATCTGCAAGCAGTTCGCCGAGAAGCTGGCCGTGGGCACGGAGTACGAGGCCGAGTACCGCCTGCTCGAGAGCATCGAACGCCTCGCTCCCGAGGTGATTCTGCGCGAGAAGGGCACGAGCAAAGACATGTGCGCGAACATCGACATGTACTCCGGCTTCGTGTACTCGATGATGGGCATCCCCGAGGACCTGTTCACGCCGCTGTTCGCGTGCGCGCGCATGTCCGGTTGGGCCGCGCATCGCTTCGAGGAGATCGTCTCCGGCAAGCGCATCATCCGCCCCGCCTACAAGAGCATCCGCAGCGGCAAGCGCGACTACGTCGCCATGAACGAGCGCTAGACCGCACGCCCGCAGCGAACGAATGTTTCACGTGAAACATTCGGGGTGGGCGTCGGCGCGCGTGTGCCGAAGGCCATCAAAAAGCGCCCGGAGCCATTGGCTGCCGGGCGCGTTGCGTTCTGGCGGAGGCGGTAGGATTTGAACCCACGAAGCCTTGCGGCTTAACAGTTTTCAAGACTGCCGCCTTCAACCACTCGGCCACGCCTCCACGGGGGTTGCCTCGGAAAGAGCACGGGTGAGCGCAGGGGTTTCCTCGCGCCGCACCGTCGCGCGCGTCGTGCTTTTTCGCGCCGCGTTCCCGAATGCATCGGTAGGATACCATATAATAAGCCGCATGACTGATGAAGACTACATGCGCATGGCTATCGAGGAGGCGCACCGCGCCGAAGAGCTGGCCGAGGTCCCCATCGGGGCCGTCGTGGTGTACGAGCCAATCGACCCCGCGACGCGCCGCTCCCTGGCCGAGCCGCAGGTGATCGCGCGCGCGTGCAACCTGCGCGAGACGACGCAGGACCCCGCCGGGCACGCCGAGTTCATCGCGCTCAAGCAGGCGGCCGAGCATCTGGGCGTCTGGCGGCTGACCGGCTGCACGGTGTACGTGACGCTGGAGCCGTGCGTGATGTGCGCGGGCCTCATGCATCAGGCGCGCGTCGACCGCTGCGTGTACGGGGCCGCCGATCCGAAGGCGGGTGCCCTCGGCACGCTGTACGCCGTCAACGCCGACGAGCGCCTCAACCACACGTTCGAAGCGACGCCGCAGGTGTTGGGCGACGAGTGCGCCGGGCTGCTGCGGGATTTCTTCGCGAAGAAAAGGAAGAAACGGGGGACTGCCTCATGACGCTGACGAGCGATGAACGACGCGCCGAACGCCTGGCGAACGACGAGCACGCGGTGGACATGCTGGAAGTGGCGCGCCGCGCGCAGGGCGTGGACATCGCAGGCTTCACCGGGCCCGACGCCGTCAAGCTGGTGGCGCCGGCGAAGGTGAACCTGTTCCTCGACATCGGCGCGAAGCGCCCGGACGGCTACCACGACGCCGTCAGCATCATGCACGCGCTCATGCTGCACGACGTGCTGCGCATGAAGCTGGCGCCGGGTCGCGGCGAGGGGCTGTCGCTCGACCTCGCGTGTGTCGCGCGCGAAGGGCTCGCGCAGCTCGACGTGCCCGTGGAGCGCAACATCGTGGCGAAGGCCGTGCGCCTGCTGGCCGACAAGCTGGGCCGCGCGAACGACGAGACGGTGGTCGCCTGCATCGAGAAGCACATCCCCGCCGAGGCCGGCCTGGGCGGCGGCTCCTCCGACGCCGCCGCGGCGCTGCTGGGCGCGGCGCACCTGTGGGGCGTGCCGGCCGACGACCCGCGCATCGAGGAAGCGGCGCGCGCCTTGGGCGCCGACGTGGCGTTCTTCCTGCACGGAGGCTGCGCATGCTTCACCGGCGTGGGCGACGTGTTCGCGCACGCGCTGACGCCCATGAACACGAATGTGGTGCTCGTGAAGCCCGAGGGCGGCGTGTCCACGGCCGCCGCGTACCGCGCGTTCGACGAGCATCCCACGATCATCCCGGAAGCCAGCCGCGACGCCGCCCTCGCCGCGACGCATGCCGCGGACGTGCCGCTGTGCAACAACCTGGTGCCCGTGTCCGAGCAGCTGCTTCCCGAGCTCGTGGACATTCGCACGTGGGCCGCCGCGCGCGCCGACGTGCAGCGCGTGCTCATGTCGGGCAGCGGCTCGGCCGTGTTCGTGCAGTGCCCCTCGTTCGCCGACGCGGGCCGCGTGGCCGCCGATGCGCGCATGCGCGGCTGGTGGGCGCGCGCCACGACGTTCGGCCCGACGCGCGCGGCCGTGGTGCCGAACCGCTAACGCGCCGCCGATCGGGGGGGGGCTAGGCGGCGTCCGCCTCCACGCGCATGCCCCGCTTCGTCAGCACGAGCCGGAAGGGGTAGGCCAGCAGCTCCACGCCCAGCACGATGATATGGTGGTCGATGCTCCCGAACGGGTTGAGCACGAGCAGCACCGACACCACGAGGTTGAACACGGCGAACGCCAAGATGAAGGCGAAGCGCTCGTGCGAGGCCGCGTGGCGCAGCGTGTCGTCGAACCCGTGCGCGGCTTTCAGCAGGCCCAACACGCCCCAAATGACGCCGATGTAGCTGATGGAGTCGCTTCCCTGCAAGAACGCGACCACGCCCACCACGTTCATGACCAGCCCTGTTCCGATGCTGTGCTTGCCGCCCTCGATGCGCCTGGTCCGCACGCCCGCTACGATGCTCGCGACGCCCGACACCGCCATGACCACGCCCAGCAGGTAGGGCAGCGCCCGCACGATGTCGCCGGGGAACAGCACGCAGCCCAATCCGATGAGCGGCAGCAGCAACAACGCCACCACCGACACCTTGGCGGCGCTGCTGCGTTGTTTGAACGAGGTGACGATATGAGGGGTGGACATTGCGACCCTTTCGATTGAGGATGCGCGCCGAGCGTGCGACGTGGTACGCTGAACCTAGCACGAACAGGGGGAAGACCCTCGAAATGCGCAGCTTCCGTCAGGGGGATGATATATAAGTGTTACGGTTTGGTTTACCGAATAGTTGCGTATTTCCTCAAAGGCTTGTGCGATGGTAGAATGCTAGCTACGTAATAGCAAAGGAGAGCTATGAGCATCCCATTGATCATCATCCTCGTCATCGTCGTCGTGTTGGTTGTGGCCGTGATCGGGCTGTACAACAACCTCATCAAACTGCGCAACATGGTGGACAACGCCTGGGCGCAGATCGACGTGCAGTTGCAGCGCCGTCTCGACCTCATTCCGAACCTCGTCGAAACCGTCAAGGGCTACGCCGCCCACGAGAGCGGCACGCTCGAAGAGGTCACCAAGGCGCGTACCGCCGTCATGAACGCGCCCACGCCCGAGGGAAAGATGCAGGCCGACGGCATCCTGACCGGCGCGCTGAAGAACCTGTTCGCCGTGGCCGAGGCCTACCCCGACCTCAAGGCGAACACGAACTTCCAGCAGCTTCAGGCCGAGCTTTCCAACACCGAAGACAAGATCAGCTACATGCGTCAAAGCTTCAACGACACCGTCATGAAGTACAACACGGCGATCCAGACGTTCCCCGCCGTGCTGATCGCCGGCATGATGGGCTTCAAGGAGCGCGACAGCTTCGACGCGACGGCCGGTGCGGAAGTCGCTCCCAAGGTGCAGTTCTAAGCATGCTCAACGAGCGCCGGCGTCCGTGCGCACGGCGCTCGTGTGAAAATCTTTCGCGTAGGATTCGCTGCGCTCTCTCGATGGGGGACCATGCGGGCAAGGATGCGCGCGCGGCTCGCCTCGGAGGCGTCTCGTTGCCGTGGACTCTGCGCCCGTATATCGGAGCGGTTTCATGAAGAAGGTTTCATCGCGGAAGCACGACCGGTTCGGGCGCGTGCTCGATTCGGATCCGGTCTACCTCATCGCGGCCCTCGTGCTCATGGCGTTGCTCGTGTCGTTTTACGCCGTGTTGCTGGTGAACATGAACGCTATCGACACGAAAACGGAAGACTTGAAAGAGCATCCCTACGCGGTGACGGTTGCGGCGGGCCGATCCGAAACGCTGCTGATGCAGGTGCGCACGCTGGACGACCGCCTGGCGTTCGCGCGCACGCCCGAGACCATCGCCAGCGTCAAATCGGAATTCGCCTCCATCGACCAGGACTTGCGGCAGGCGATCGAGGTGATCGAGCAGCGCCATCGCGGCAACCCCGACAAGGCGCACGAGCTGGCCAGCAGCTACAAGGAGTTCTGCACCCAGCAAGAGCAGCTCATCGCGATAAGCCTGAGCGATGCGAGCGATGAAACCGTCGCCGAGTTCCTCGCCACCGCCGTGAATCCGCGCATCGACGAGATGCTCGATCTCAACACCGAGATCATCGACGCTGCTTCCCAGTCGTTCGACCGGTTGTACACGACGGTCAACGATACGCGCCAGGACGCCATATTCACTGCCACGGTGCTCATGGCCGCCGTGATGGTGTCGCTCGTGCTGTTCTTCGTGGTGATCAGGCGCAAGAACCGGCAGCAGGAAGAGCTGCAGGAAAGCCTGCGCCGCGCGGTGCAATCGGCGCAGGAGGCGAGCGAGGCGAAATCGCGCTTCCTGTCGAACGTGTCGCACGACATCCGCACGCCGCTCACGGCCATCATGGGCCTGACGGACATCGCCCTCGAGCACGCCGACGAGCGGGATCGCGTGATGGAGAGCCTGGAGAAGGTGCAGCTGTCGTCGCACCACCTGCTCAACCTCGTGAACGACGTGCTGGACATGAGCAAGATCGAAAGCGGGCAGATCGACCTGGTGTCCAAGCCGTTCGACGTGCGCGGCGTGGTGGAAACGCTCGGCTCCATCGTGCGTCCTCAGGCCGATTCGAAGCACCTCACGTTCAGCGTGACGCACGTCGACGTGGAAGACGGCCTCGTGCTGGGCGACGAGATGCACGTGTGCCAGGTGCTCATCAACCTGCTGGGCAACGCGGTGAAGTACACCGAACCGAACGGCCTGGTGAATTTCGGCGTCGAGGAGGTTGAAGGCGACGAGCGCGAGGGATTCGCCGCGGAGCACGGCATATCGTTGCTGCCGAGCGATCACGACGGCTTCGAGATGCGCGTGCGCCTGATCCGTTTCATCGTGGAGGACGACGGCATCGGCATGTCGAAGGAATTCATGTCGCGCATGTTCGACCCGTTCGAACGCGAAGACGTCCCCACGCGGTTTTCCGTGGAAGGCACGGGTCTGGGGATGGCCATCGTGAAGAACCTGGCCGACCTGATGGGCGGCACCGTGCAGGTGCAAAGCGAGCGCGGCCGCGGATCGCGCTTCACGCTGGTGCTGCCGTTCGAGTCCTGCGCGGGCCAGGCGTGCGAGCTGCGGCTGGAGCAGAGCCTCGAAGCCGAGAGCCCGGCCGCCGTCGCGGCGGAGGAGCCCTGCACCTGGCCGAACGTGCACGTGCTGCTTGCCGAGGACAACGAGATCATCGGCGAGATAGCCGAGGAGATCATCATGTCGACGGGGGCCACGGTGGAGCGCGCCTGGAACGGTCTGGAGGTTGTCAACCTGCTGGAAGACGCGCCCGAGGGTCGCTTCGACCTCATCTTCATGGACATCCAGATGCCCGGCATGGACGGGCTCGAGGCGGCGCAGATCGTGGTGGAGCGCTACCGGGCGGCGGGTCATGTGCGGCCGCCCATCATCGCGACCACCGCGAACGCCTACGAGGAGGATCGCCAGCGCGCATTCGACGCCGGCATGGACGGGTTCGCTGTGAAGCCCATCGGGAAGGGCGAGGTGTGCCACCTCTTCACGACGTTCGTGGACGAGAAGAGCGACGAATAGATGGCTGTTCGCGTCGATGCGCCGTCGGCGCGCGCGGGTCTGGTATGATGCGGACAATGCAAGCTGCTGGATGCTCGTGCATCCCGACCTGGGAAAGGAGTGCCCTACGTGATCGCTCGACTGTCGCGTATCGTTCCGATGCTCATCGTGCTGGCCGTGGTGGCCGCCGTCGTGTACATCGTGGCGGCGTGGCGCTACTCCCCGAACCGGGCGAAGGAACTGCTCATCAAGATGTTCACGGCCATCACGGGCGGCGTGTCGGCGTTCTTCTTGCTGGTGTGCGCGTACGCGTGGCTCGAGCGCAACGAGGCGGTGTTCGACCTGGCGTTCAGCTTCCTGCTGACCGCGCTGATCGGGCTCGCCGTCACGCGCATCTGTCGCGCCGTGTTCCTGCGGCACAACCCTGCGTACCGCATCAAAGCTGCGAAAACGACCACGCCCGGCTCCCGCGTGAAGCGCTGGCGCAGAAAATGAAAAACCCTCTTGCGAGGGTTTGAAATGCGGTGGCGGAGAGCTGGGGATTCGAACCCCAGACACCCTTTTGGGGTGTACTCGCTTAGCAGGCGAGCACCTTCGGCCTCTCGGTCAGCTCTCCACGGTATAATAGGTGCGGTTTGCTATGATACCGTGACCACCTCCAAGTTGCAAGGAGCATGATCATGCAAAACATGAGCGGTTCGCAACTCCGCGAATCCTTCGCTTTTTCCCGGCGAAACGCCGCGCTTGTCTGCGCGGTCCTCGTTGCGCTCGCGTGCGCGCTCGTGGCGCTCGCCCCCGGGCAGGCGCACGCGAAGTCGTACACCATGCCCAAGGTGGATATCCAGGCGCAGGTGGAAACCGACGGCGCGCTGCAGGTGACCGAGCAGCGCACCTTCGATTTCGACGGCGACTTCACCGCGGTGTGGTGGACGTTCGACGGCCTCCCGTCGAACGCGACGCTCAAAATCAACGGCGTGCGCATGGCGAACGTCGATGCCGACGGCGCGGTGGTGGGCGATTGGACGACGCTGCCCAGCGAGTCGTTCGTGCTGAGCTGGCGCGACTCGGGCGGCCCGGGGAACGATTCCTACTCGTTCGACGCGCCGATGAACAGCGTGTACGTGTTCTTCAACGCCTCGGACGATCGGCGCATCATCGAGCTTGACTACACGGTGGAGAACGGGGCGCAGGCGTACAACGACGTGGGCGAGGTGTACTGGAAGTACATCGGCTCGCAATGGCAGGAAGATTCCGACAACGTCACCATGACGCTGGCGCTGCCCGTGCCGCAGGGCACCGAGGTGGTGCCGGGCGAGAACGTGCGCGCCTGGGGCCACGGCCCGCTCGACGGCAAGGTGACCGTGAACGCCGACGGCACCGTGACGTACACCGTGCCCCATGTGGCGGCGGGGCAGTACGCCGAGGCGCGCGTCGTGTTCCCGGTGGAGTGGTTGACGAACCTGTCGGCCGAGAGCGCGGCGCTGCACCAGGGCCAGAATCGTCTGGACGAGGTGCTGAAAGAGGAGCAGTCGTGGGCCGACGAGGCGAACCGCAACCGCATGCTGTCGCTGGCGTTCGTCATCGGCTGCGGCGTGATCTGCGTGCTGCTCATCGCATGGGCGCTGCGCGCGTACTTCAAGTACGGACGCGAATACAAGCCCTCGTTCACCGGCGAATACTGGCGCGACGTGCCTGATCCGTCCGTTCATCCGGCGGCCATCGGCCGTCTGTGGCGCTGGGATCGCGAGAGCCAGGACGACTTCACGGCCACGCTCATGCACCTCGCGCACATCGGCGCGATCCGCATCGACTCCGGCAGCTACGAGGAGCCCGGCGTGTTCGGCCGCACCAAGACCGTGGACGACTACTACCTCACGAGGCTGCCGGCTGCCGACAACGTGACCGATCCGATCGATCAGCAGACGCTCGGGTTGCTGTTCGGCCGCTTCGCCAACGGCGCCGACGCGCTGTGGTTCGGCACCATCAAGAAGTACGGCGAGGACAACCCGCAGGAATTCGTCGACGCGATGCAGGGTTGGCAGGGCGCCCTGTCGGCGGCAACGAACCGCGAGGACTTCTTCGAGGCGAAGGGCAGGCGCTACCAGGGCTACCTCATCACGCTCGCCGTGGTGGTGGCCGTGGCCGGCGTTGCGATCTGGCTGCTCATGTCGAACTTCATCCCGCTGATCTTCATGATTCCCACGGCCATCGCGTTGGGCGTCATCGGGAACTACATGCCGCGCCGCAGCGTGAAGGGCAACGAGCTGACCGCCAAGAGCAAGGCGCTGCGCAACTGGCTGACCGATTTCTCGTCGCTTGACGAGCGTCCTCCCACCGACGTGAAGGTGTGGGGCGAGTTCATGGTGTACGCCTACCTGTTCGGCGTGGCCGACCAGGCCATCAAGCAGCTGCAGACCACCATGCCGCAGCTGTTCGAGTACGACGGCTCGATGGGCATGACGTACATGCCGTGGTGGTTCTGGTACACGGGCGGCCACACGGCTGCCGGCACCGCGATGCCCTCGGTGGGCGACATGCTGCACACGTCGATGGCGAACACGATGTCGACGGCCCAGGCGGCCATCTCGGGCGCAAGCGGCAACTTCTCGAGCGGCGGCGGGTTCGGCGGCGGCTTCTCCGGCGGCGGCGGAGGCGGCTTCGGCGGCGGAGGCGGCGCTCGATAAGCAACCTCACTTTGTGCGCGCGGGGCGTCCTTCGGGGCGCCCCGCGCCTTGCGTCGCGTCGATCGTGCGCCCCACGCCCGCATGCCCGCGCGCCCGCGCGCCCGCGCGAGAAGGCCGCAGCCGCTGTCAAAATGTTTCACGTGAAACATTCGTTCGCGGCACATAGGCGCGTTCTTCCCCAAGATACTCACCGATTAACGATACGCCTGCCTGCGGCGGGCGCTATACTGACTCGCCATGAGCGGATTTTCCAACAGAGCCGGGAGCATCCCCGCGAGCGTGTACAAGCTGCTGCTTGTCGTGGCTACCGTCATCTGGGGCCTCAGCTTCGTCGTGATGAAGGACGCGGTGGACGTGCTGGAGCCGGCGTACCTCATCGGGTTCCGCTTCCTGGCCACGGGCGCGGTGCTGGCGGCGGTGTTCTGGCGACGCATGCGGCTGGCGTTCACGAAAGACTACCTGGTAAAGGGCCTCGTCCTCGGCGTGCTGTGCTTCCTCGCGTTCTGGGTGCAAACCATCGGGCTGGACAACACGACGCCCGGCAAGAACGCGTTCCTCACGGCCACGTACTGCGTGATCGTCCCGTTCGCGTGGTGGGTCATCGCGCGCAAGCGGCCGACGGTGTTCAACATCGGCGCGGCCGTCATGGCGGTGGCCGGCATCGGGATGGTGTCGCTGCAGGGTTCGCTCGCCGAGCTCAGCATGGGCTACGGTGACCTCATGACGCTCGTGTCGGCGCTGCTGTTCGCGGTGCACATCGTGTACGTGTCGAAGTTCTCGGAGACGAACGACGTGCTCGTGCTCACGGTGATGCAGTTCTTCATCGGCGGCGCGTGCGGCGTGGCGTACGGGGCCTGCTTTGAAGCGCTCCCGCCCGCCTCGGCCCTCACGCCCGCGTTCTTCTGGAACATGGCCTACCTCGTCATCTTCGCGTCGTGCGTGGCGCTCGTCATCCAGAACGTGGCGCTGGCGCACGTGCCGCCCGCGCAGGCGTCGCTGTTCCTCAGCCTGGAGTCGGTGTTCGGCGTG
Source organism: Eggerthella hominis (assembly GCF_014287365.1). NCBI lineage: Bacteria > Bacillati > Actinomycetota > Coriobacteriia > Eggerthellales > Eggerthellaceae > Eggerthella > Eggerthella hominis. The sequence continues at coordinate 71,975 of NZ_JACOOA010000004.1, read as the reverse complement.
CTGTTCAGCGTGCTGCTGTACGGCGAGCAGGTGGGGTTCAAGCTGATCGTGGGCTTCGTCCTCATCTTCGGCGCCATCCTGGTCAGCGAGATGTTCCCGCTGAAACGCAAGGGCGCCGCGGCCGCTCAACTGGAGGCGGTACCCGTCGAGCTGCCGTGATACAATGCTCCCACTAGGTGCAGTAAGGGAGGAACTTTCATGGCGGAAAAAGACAACATCGTGCTCATCGGCATGCCCGGTGCCGGCAAATCGACCCTCGGCATCGTGCTGGCGAAGATCCTGAACTACGACTTCATCGACGCGGACCTCGTCATCCAGAACAGCTGCGACAAGACGCTGCAGAAGCTTATCGACGCGTGCGGCCCTGAGGGCTTCATTCAGGTGGAGAACGAGATCCTGCGCGACCTGACGGCATCGAAGTCCATCATCGCCACGGGTGGCTCCGCCGTGTACTCCGACGAGGCCATGGAGCACCTGTCGGAGATCGGCACCGTCGTGTACCTCAAAATCACGTTCGACCAGCTGGTCAACCGCTTGAGCGATCTGCAGGAACGCGGCGTGGTGCTGAAGGGCGGCATCGGCATGAGCCTGCGCGAGCTGTACGACGAGCGCCTGCCGCTGTACGAGCAGTACGCCGAGGTCACCGTCGACGTGAACGACCTGTCCATCACCGCCGCCGCCCGCAAAGTGGCTGACGCGCTGAAGTAGGAGGAACGCCATGGCCGCATCCCTTGAAACCGCTCCGGTCAAACCAACCGTCACGATCGACGACCTGGACAAGATCGACGTCCGCGTGGGTCGCATCGTGGCGGTGGACGACGTGGAGGGCTCGAAGAAGCTCATCAAGATGACGGTTGATTTCGGCGGCTTCACGCGCACCATCCTGTCGGGCATGAAGGAGGAGCGCGAGGATTGCGCGGCCGAGCTCACGGGCAAGCAGGCGCTGTTCGTGGTGAACCTTGCGCCGCGTAACATGGCAGGCGTGGTGTCCGAGGGCATGATCTACGACATCGGCTACGAGGACGGCATCGTGCCGGTGCTGGCCGTGCCGGAAGCGGAAGTGCCCGACGGCGTGCGTCTCGGGTAGCGTTCGCGCACAAGAAAGAAAAGGCCCCGCAGTTCAAAGAGCTGCGGGGCCTTGTTGTCGGGACTTCCTACAGCCCTTCCATTTCGAAGCGCTTCTCGAGCGCCTCCTGATGGATGCTGTACTGCAGCGCCATCTCCTTCGCCACCTGGCCGCTCTTCACCAGGCTGAACAGGCTCTGGTCCATCGTGCGCATGCCCTCGGCGCCGCCGGAGGCGATGACGCTGTCCAGCTGGTGCGTCTTCTCCTCGCGGATGAGGTTGCGGATGGCCGTGTTCGTGATCATGATCTCGAAAGCCGGCGCCGTGCCGCCGTCCACGGTGGGCACGAGCTGCTGCGACACGATGGCCTGCAGCACCATGGACAGCTGGATGCGGATCTGGCGCTGCTGCGAGGCGGGGAAGGCGTCGATGATGCGGTCGACCGTGCCGGCCGCGCCCGTGGTGTGCAGCGTGGAGAACAGCAGCTGCGCCATCTCGGCGGCCGTCACCGCGGTGCCGATGGTGTCCTGGTCGCGCATCTCGCCCAGCAGGATGACGTCGGGGCTCTCGCGCATGGCCGAGCGCAGCGCCTCGCCGTACGTGGCCACGTCGGTGGGCACCTCACGCTGCGTGACGATACAGGAACCGTGCTTGTGCACGTACTCGATGGGGTCTTCCATCGTGATGATGTGGCCGGTGCGCTCGTGGTTCAGGCGGTCGATGATGCAGGCGAGCGTCGTGGATTTGCCGGCACCCGCCGGGCCGGTGACCAGCACGAGGCCCTTCTGGAACTTGGCGAGGCGCAGCACTTCGTCGGGGATGTGGAATTCCACCGGGTCGGGCAGGCCGAACGGGATGACGCGGATGACCGCGCCGTACGAGCCGCGCTGGCGGAACACGTTGGCGCGGAAGCGGCCGACGCCCGGCACCGCGAACGAGAAGTCGTCGTCGTGGTTGCCGTTCTCCATGAAGTGGACCATGCTGCGACCCGACGCCTCGTAGATAGCGCTGACGAAGGCCTCGGTGTCGGCCGGCTTGAACGGCGCCGAGTCGAGGCGCACCTGGCGGCCGCTCACGCTGTACGCCAAGGGAAGTCCTGCGATAATGAAGACGTCGGATGCCTTCGCATCCACCATCTCTTGCAAGAGCTGCTCCAGTTTCATCGTGCTTCTCCTATCGTGTTTGCGCGGCACCGGACCAGAGCGTGGCGCTCGGGCCGTCGTTCGTCCACTGCGTTGTTGCTTTCCATTGGCTGATCTCGTACGTTGCGTGCGCCGTGATGGTCAACTCCACGTCGAGCGTGCGCCCGCTGGGGGTGGTGAACGTCATGTGCACGGTCGCCCCGTCCCGCTGGGCGCCAGCGGGCAGCGCCTTGTCCACGGCCGCGAGCGCCGCGTCGAGGTCGCCGTCGGCGGCGCGCACCGGTTCGAGCGCCGCGTCGATGGTGGCCACCGCGCTTTGGGCGGACCGTTCGTTCGCGTACGTGTCGTCGGTGAACAGCGCCTGCTTCTCGGCGGCGGCGTAGGTCGCTTGCGCCGTCGTTGCCGACAGCACGGCCATCACGGCCAGACACAGGATGATGACGAGCGTGAACAGGCTGATGGGGCCGATACGCACGCTGCTGTTGGAGCCGCTCATCGCTGCACCCCCTCGTCCGACACGTAGCGCGCCGTGTCCACCTGGTACACGATCGCGTCGTCGCTGGTCACTTCGATATGGGCTTCGTACAGGGTGCCGGTCTGCTGGGCCTGGGCCTGCACGGTGCGCGTCACGTCGTAGCGGTCGGCGCGTGCGGGGGCGTCGTTGCCCGCCTCCACGATGAGCTCGCCGTTGACGAGGGCGTACGTGGTAACGAGGTCGCCGGCGGTCGGGTCGGCTGCGAACGTCTCGGCGTCGTTCGACGCGAGGATGATGGCGTTCGACAGCCGGTCGGCGTCTTCGCCCCGCTCGTGCGCCCCGCCGATCACCTGCATGAGCACGGCGAGCGACGCGATGAGGAACACGAGCAGCACGAGCGCTTCCACGATGAACGCCGAGCCGTGCCAGGGCCGACGGTCGTGCACGCTGCTGCGGCGCAGACGGGAAAGGTCGATGGCCATCAGGCACCCCCTCGTACGCTGCGCAAGGCGACCGAGGTGGAGCCCTGATCGGTGTGCACGGTCAACAGGCCGTCGGTATAGGTGAAGTCGAACGTCGAGGACGCCACGATCTCGCGGGCCTTCTCGGGGGTGAACGCCGTGCCGGCGCGCGTGTACTCCTCGACGATGGCGCCCTGGTAGGCGTACAGGCGCGTCTCGTAGTCGCCGTTCTCCAGATGCTCGGTCAGCACGAGCGCGAGCCCCTCGGGGCCGTCGGCCACGCCCACGGCATCGGTGCCGTCGGTGGAGCGGATGGAGTTCGCGATCAGCGACAATCCCAGCCGCGTGTTGTCGGAGGACGAGCGCACGTCGTTCACCGCGCGGTAGGCGCTCGTGCCCACCAGCAGCGCGAGCAGCAAGAACAGCGCGATGACGGCGAACAGCAGCGTGATGAACGCGCGGCCGCGCGCCTTTCCGCCGCGCGCTTCGGCGCTGCGATTGGACCCCGTTGCCCGGATCAGCGTTTGCACCATATCGTCCTTCATTTTGCCAACACCACGACGTTCGGCATGACGTTGTCGGCGAACACCTCGTAGGTGATCACGTAATCGGAGCGGTTCACGACCAGTCCGTAATTCTCCTCGAGATAGGCGAGCGACGAGGGGTACGCGCCCTCGATGGCGCAGCATTGCTTCGCGCTGTTGAGGATGGCGTTGCGCACCGAAAGCTCGCCCTGCTCGCGCAGCGACGCGCCGATGGCGCTCGAGGAAAGCCAGACGAGCACCACGGCCAGCACGATGGCGAACAATCCGGCCATGCGCTTGCGGGTGCGTCTCCTGATTTCCTGTTTGGTCAGCTCGTGGTACATGAGGCTAGCCGATCGATCCCATGATGCCGACGAGCGGCAGCATGACCGCGATGAGCGTGGCCCCCACGCCCACGGTGAGGAATGCGGCCAACGTGGGCTCGACGCTGTCGATGAGGCCGTCGAGGCGGGCGATGGAATCGTCGAAGAACGTGTCGGACAGGCTGGCCAGCACGGTCTCCAGGCTGCCGGAGCGCGTGCCCACCACCAGCATGCGGGCGTAGATGGGCTCGAACACGTTGTTGTCGAAGATGGCCTGCGCCAGGCTCTTGGCCTGGGTCGGGTCCGTCATCTGGGTGCGCGCCACTTCGAGCTGGGTTTTCAGGCTCGCGTGATCAACCATGGCGACCGCCTTCTCCATGGCGGCGTCGGTGTTCACGCCGGCGGCGACGAACGTGGCCAGCGCTGCAGTGAAGCGGCTGACGGCCATCTGGCGCAGCGGGCCGCGCGTGAAGGGCATTTTCTCGAAGAGGTGCAGCAGGCGCTGGCGCCCCGACACCGAGCGGCTGGCCAGCACGCCCAGCACCACGAGCACGGTGCAGACGAGCGTGACGCCCAAGGCGATCCAGCCGATGATGATGGAGGCGTTCACGTATCCGAACGAGCCCGCCGTCAGATCGCCGGAAAGTCCCTGGTAGACGTCCACGAACACAGGCAGGATCACGATGACGGTGAACAGCAGGATCACGGACATGACGCACAGCAGCGCGGCGGGGTAGGCGATGGCGTTCTTGATCTTGGCGTACAGGCGATCTTCCTCGTCGTAGTACGTCGCCAAGCTCCACAGCACGTTCTCCAGGCGGCCCGCATGCTCGCCCGCGCCCACCATGTCGACGACGTGGGAGGGAAAGCATCCCGAGTCGTTCATGGCGCGCGCCAGCGGTTTGCCGGCGATGAGCTCCTTGTACACGTCGTCGCACGCGCGCTTGAACGCCGCGTCCTCCATGTTCTCGCCCAGCAGGTAGACGGCTTCGTCCATCTGAATGCCGGCGGAGTGCATGACGGCGACGCTCTCGCAGAAGGCGGAAATAGCGCTGCTTTCAAGCATCTTCGTGGCCATGTCCTACGCGCTCCTTTTATCTCGTGCTACGTTGTATCGTCAGGTTAGTACGTGTAGAGATCGGTATACGTGGTTCCGTCCCCCACGTAGCTTGACCCGCTTCCGGCAGCAAACGTCGTGTCTATGCGCGTCCACGTGTTCTGCTTGATATTGATGCGTGCGTCCACCCATGTGCCGTCAATATACACCATGTTCCAAGCATGGTATATATTATCAGGCGAGACGTATCCCGTAATTATTTTGCAGGGAATCCCCTGACTGCGCAGCATGGCGGCCGCCAGCGATGCGTAGTCGAAGCAGATTCCCGAGCCGTCGGCGATGCACGCGTCGGGGCTGGGGAGGTAGCCGGTCGCGTCGGCCAGCTCGGCGGCTTTCCCCTCGTCGTATGCGATATTGTCCACGATCCAATCGTAGATGCTGCGCACCACGTCGCCCTCGTTCTGCGCGTCGGCGCACAGGTCGTTCGCCAGCTTCGTGCTCTCGCTGGAGGCGTCGTAATCGCAGTAGATGCTCGGGCGGATGAACGGCTGAAATTCATCAGCGAGCGTCACCTGCTGATCGGAGAGGCTGTCCAGCTCCGCATAGCTTTGGCCGGTCGTGTTTTCCCAGACGGTGAACGTGTACGCGCCGTCGCCCTCGACGAGCGGGCACGAGATGGGCGTGCCGTCGCTGGGCAGGTCGAAGTAGTACGTGCCGCTCGAGCCGTCCTTCTCCACCTGGAACTTCAGCCGCGTGGACGCCGTGGCCGACACGGCGATGTAACCTTCTGACAGGTGAGAGGTGTCGAACGCCGCCCCGCGCTCGCCCGTGGCCGCCGCCTCGTCGAACGGGGAAAGCGCCAATTCCGGACGCTCGTAGGCGGGGCCGCTCGTCTGGCCCTGCCCGTCCGACGAGCCGGGCAGGGCCCCTTCGCCGCCGCATCCGGCCAGCGCCGTCATCGACGCCGCGAGGACGGCCGCGCACGCGATGCGGCCCAGCTTGCGCACGGGCGCACACCAAGGCTTCGGCGCGTCGGCCGCTTCGCGTCGCTTCCGTCCAGAGGCTATGGTGCCGAGCAGGTGCATGCGCCCTCTCTACGATTGTTGGTATCGAGGCATTATACCCCTCCTGGTAGGGGCGTTTGATACTGTTGATTTCGTCTTGGAGACGCGTGCGGGAAAACGCCGGGGGGAGTGTCATATAAATCTACAACCACCAGCGGAGATAGGGAAATTTGTATGGGTATTGTATTCTAAAAATTGATACCCCGTTCTTCATATCTTGGGAAGTTTCCGTGATAAAATAGATATTGGGTATATAGCATTTATTTCGCATCCCCGGATATCGAAAACGAATGCCCGTTGCCTACCACGAGAACGACAAGTTTTTTCAGCATATTCGACAACGTATGAGCTCATGGCACGTGCAAAACATCTTGCGCGCATGGCTCGATAGCTGCGGGGCTCCGCGGCGATTGAAACCTCCCGCAGATGGCGAGAGTTTGGGTGATGAATATGTTGGAGAAAATGCTCGATCTTAAAAACACGTTCGAGGGCAAGTTCCTCGCCGTCTTCATGTCGGTGGTGCTGGTGATGTCGATGACGAACATCCTGGCATTCGCGGGCGACGAAGGCGAGCTGCCCGCTGTCGAGGGCGAATCTACCGAGCAACCCGAGAAAGCGGCCGAGCCGGTGGCGGAAGCCTCCGACGAGAAGGTCGTGGACGAAGCCGTGCAGCACGGCGAGGGTGCCGCTGCCGCGGATGCCGATGCGTCGAAGACGACGCCTTCCGAGCCGCTCGTGTCGACGGCCGTCGATGAGGCCGTCGTGACGTTCGAGACCGACAACGCGTTCGTGTCCATCAAAGATCAGCTGCTTTCCGGTACCACGCTGACCACCGAGCTGCACAAAGAGCTGCGGTTCACGGCAAGCGCCGACACCGGCTTCGAGCTGGGAACCATCACCGCGAAGAACGCCGCGAACGTCGACGTGCCCGTCACCACCCAAGACGGCGTGTCCACCATCGCGGCCGACTACGTCGACAGCACGCTCGTCGTGACCGTCGCGGCCACCCCCGTCGCCACCGACGAGCCCGAGGTTGAAACCAAGCCCATCACCAGCGACACCAAGATCGAAGGCGGGGAAGTGGACGCCGACCAGGGCGACCAGCCCGAGGCCGAGCAGCCCGAGGCGCCCGTCGTCGAAGTGGAAGCCGACGTCAGCAGCCCCGCGTTCGAGGGCTACGCCCAGGCGGGCGACGTGCTGGTCAAAGTGACCGCCGCCGAGGGCATCCTGCCCGAAGGCACCACCGTGCAAGCGGTGCAGGTCACGAGCTCGACCGTTATGGACGCGATTGAGAATGCCGTGGAGCGGCAGGGCAAAGAGCTGGAAACCGCCGTTGCCATCGACGTGACGCTTGTCGGCCCCGAAGGCAACGTCATCCAGCCGAGCGCTTCCGTGAACGTCTGCTTCTTCAATGCCGGTATCGCCGGCGAAACCATGGGCGTGTACCACGTATCCAACGACGGTTCGAGCGTGAGCCCCGTCTCCGCCCGTCAAGCCGATGCCGCCGCGCAGAGCTTCGACGTGAGCCATTTCTCCATCTACGTTGTGACGGTTGAGGGGACGCCTCAGCTCGCCACCTACAATTTCTACGGTGTGGATGGCACGACGCTTCTTGACCGGCAGATCGTGAAGACCGGCGACACCCTGTACGAGCCCAAGACTCCCGCCGTGGACGAAGGTCAGTCCTTCCAGGGCTGGTACGCTAAGAACGGCAGCGAATGGGCGGGCAAGTTCAGCGCCTTCGGCAAGCAGACGGTTGTCGGTACGGCCACTTACGATCTGTACGCCAAGTCTTCCAAGGCATACTACGTGTACTTTATGGACAACTCGGGCAGCCGCGTCTTCACCACCAAGTCGGGGACTTCCGGAGACGTCATCACGACCGACGTGACGTTCCCGCTTGCTCCGAACGAAAGCGTGACCGGTTGGTATACCGATGCGGACCGCACGAACAAGGTTGATTCGGTCGAGCTGAAAGACTCGAGCGTCACGCTGTATCCGAAGGTCGAGACGGGCAAATGGATAACCTTCGATGCCAAGGGCGGATCGTACGCAACGCCGCAGTTCGTCGGCGTGGGAGACGTCTCCTCCGAACCTGCCGAACCCACGCGTTCGGGCTATAGCTTTGCGGGTTGGTACGGCAACGAGTCGTGCGAGGGAGACTCCTATTCGTTTGGCTCCGGGCTTACCGAAGATACGACGCTGTATGCAAAGTGGGAAGCTGCCAAAGCGAACTACAGCGTTGTCGTGTGGCTGGAAGCAGCCGACTCGACGCATGAGGAAGAGCGATACGACTACGTGACGACGCTCGACTATCAGGGGACGACCGATGAGGCCGTAACGCTTCCCAGCGCTTCGGAGATCAAGTCCAGCGTCGGCACTTTTGCGATTGACAACAAGCACATTATGGACGCGGTCGACGAGTCGAGCGATAAGACCATCACCGTGAAGGGTGACGGTACGGCGATTGCCAACGTGTACCTGAATCGTGTCGAGTACACGATTGATCTGCAGTGCACGAAGGGGAGCAGCAGCAACAAGAAAGACTATACGACCGCGAGCACCATCACGGCGAATTACGGTGCCGATATTTCTGCGCAGTGGGCCGAGGCCACGAAGAAGATAAACAACGCGTACGGCGTCCGCGTTTGGGTGGCGAATCCGAGCGGCCCCGGAACTACGAGCAACCCGGTCATTGCTCCATTTCAGACGATGACGGAGAATCGAACGCTCTACTACGTCAAGAACGGATCAGCCCTTCACCACCTCGAATTGTACGTCGAGCAGGTGGGGAACACGAAAGAGATCGGGAAAACCAGCGCTACCGACAAGAGGTACAATTCGGGCTATCGGTATTCGAACAACTACAATACCAGCATGTTCGAGATCGAAGACACGCTGGTGTTCAACGGTACGGGCGTGCATGCGACGATTGCCAACTACGTGAACGCTCTGAGCGGGTACGAATGGGTCGGCGCTGACCTTGCGGACAATCAGGGATTCTTCAACCAAGGCGGCACGTGGACGGCGCGTCACTATTTCCAGAGGAAAGCTTATACCATCACCTTCAACAACGAGGGTTCGGTACGTACGAGCGAAGCCATCAAATACGGCTGGTCGATCGAGGATGAGGGGGAGGAACCGAGCGCGAAGGACGCGGGCGTTCCGGAAGGCTCCACATTCGCGGGCTGGTACACGTCTCCGACGTTTGCCGAAGGGACGGAATTCGACTTCGCCGACGCAACCATGCCGGCTCGAAACCTGGCATTGTACGCAAAGTGGGTGCTTCCCACCTACCAGGTCACCTATTATGCCGATATGGACGGATCCTCGGTGGCGACCCAGCATGAGGTTGCCTACGGAAAGACGACGTCCAGCGAGTCTTCCTCGATCGTCGACGTTCCCGAGGGATACAAGTGGGTCGGTTGGATGACGCGCTCCGGTTCCGACGGAGACTATACGTACCTACCCTTCAATTTCGATACGCAAGCGTATGGCGATATCGAGCTGTACCCCTACTATATTAATAACGAAAGCTACTCGGTATCCTACGATGCGAACGGCGGCGCCGGCGACGTGCCGACCGACGGACTTGAGTATGCGCAGGGAAGCTTTGCCGAAGTGGCCAAGAGCACGCTCACGGCACCTTCTGAAAACCAAACGTTCCTTGGGTGGAGCACGCATGTCGACGGTAGCGGCACGAGACATTATCCCGGCGGCATGGTGCAGTTTGGCAACGCCGACATTACGCTTTACGCGCAATGGGGGCAGCCGGCGCCGCAGACGTCGTTGACCTACGATGCCAACGGTGGAACGGGCGACTCGGCTACCATCGATCTTGCCAATAACGAGGAGACGGTTCTGAGGACGGCGAAGGATCTGGGCTTCGGAGCGCCTCGGGTTGGCATGCATTTTGCGGGATGGAATACCGAGAAGGATGGTTCGGGCACTGCCTTTGAGGCGGGCGCGGCGGCGCGGGTGAACGTCGATGAAGGAGAGAACGTTCTGTATGCCCAGTGGGCGATGGACGATGATACCGCTTACAGGATCGAAGTGTACTACGAGGCCAACGGCGAGTACGGAGACCCTGAGATTCACCAAGCGGCCGGCACGACCGATGCCGAAGCGTCCTTGGATGTTGCAGACTACGCAAAAGCGGGCTACACCTTCGACGAGGCGGCCGACAACGTGCTCGATGGAACGATTGTTGGCGACGGTTCTCTTGTGTTGAAGGCGTACTTCAAGGAGAACACGGCGCTGATAACCTATCAGGCAACCGACGGCGGCAGCGTGTCCCGGGAAAGCGAGACGCTCCGCGTGATCAGCGGTGAGGCCGCGGGTTCGAAGGCTCAGCCCCATGCGGCGACGGATGTCGACCCCGGCTATTACTTTGTCGGTTGGAGCGTGGGCGATTCCTCGGACATCGTTTCAACGGAGCTCGGGCTCGACAAGGCGGCCGTCGAGAGGTTCGCTACGAGCGAGGGATTGTACGTGCCCACCGCGTTCACGGCTCATTTTGCCGCGAAGAAGGCGTTGAGGATCCTGTCGAAGTCCGATACGTTCACGTATGACGGCACGCCGCATGTTGCATCGGATACGACGTTCGAAGGCGACGACGGCGTTGCCGTGTACGGCGTTACCGCGCGGGCCGAAGAAACCAACGCCGGCACCTATCCCGTCGCGTTCCGTGATAAGGACAAGCTGGAAATCGAAGAAACAGAGACGGGAAAGGACGTCACGGACCAGTATGCCGTAACGTATGAGGAAGGCACGCTGACCATCGAGAAGCGCCCGATTGCTTTGACGGGCGAGGGATGGTCGGAATCTCAGCAGTACACGGGAAAGGTCTATACTTCGGACTAGTATAAGGTTGAATCGCCGAGCGGATATAATGATCGGCAGCCCGGAGGCACGAGCGGGTTGGTTCAGGGTCAGTCCGTATCGACCCAGTACCGCATCAGCGGAATGATTCCCGGTATGTACGAAGGCTCGTTCGAGGCCATCTCCATTCTTGATGGCGACAGCGACGTCGCCGCGAATTACACGATTAACACGACGGTCGGCGCGCTGGAGATCGTTGCTTCGCAGAAGCCGCTCGTGATCACGGCGGTGTCGAAGTCGTGGAAGTACGACGGGGAGACGCATTCCGATAGCGGGTATACCGTCTCGTACGGCGGTTCTGCTGTCCCTCGGAACGAGGATGGTTCGTACACGCTGCCCACGGGCGACGCGGTAACCGCCACGGTGTCGGGCTCGGTGAAGAACGTCGCCGACGGCACTGAGGGCAACAACGAGATCACCGGTTTCGAGGTGGGGAATAGCGGCTACTATGCCAACGTGAGCAGCGAGAACGGCACTTTGGCTATCACGCCGCGTTCGGTGGATCTGACGAGTGCGGCGGCGACCAAGCCGTACGACGGTTCGCCGCTGACGGCATCTGACATTACCGTGTCGGGCGACGGTTGGGTTGCTGGCGAGGGCGCCGATTACGTCGTCACAGGGTCGCAAACTGCGGTTGGTTTCTCCGATAACACGTTCGACTACACGCTGAAGAGCGGCACGACGGCCACAAACTACGCTATCGCCAAGCGCGTCAACACGCTGACGGTTACATCGCGTCCGGATAACGCCAAGTTCGAGATCGCGGTCGAAGCCAACTCCGACACGTTCACGTACGACGGCACCGAGCAGAGCGTCTCGGGCTTGAAGCAGACCGAGTTCACCATCGGCGACGTTACCTTCACGGTTACGGGCCTTGGGGCAAGCGCTACGGGAATGAACGCGAATGCGTACGATGCGAACGTTGTCGGCAATCCTGTTGTGACCGATGAGGGAGGTAACGTTGTTACCGATCAGTTCGTCATCAAAACGAAGAACGGTTCGCTCGTCATCGAGAAGCGTCCGCTCACGCTGACGTCCGCCACGCTCTCCAAGGTCTACGACGGCACGCCGCTGGCGAACGGCGATACCGCGCTCGCGGTCGAAGAGGGCTGGGCCGAGGACGAGGGCGCGACCTACGAGTTCGCGAATTCCGTGTCCCAGCCTGGCGAGACGAAGTCGAACGACTTCGCCGTCGTGCCGAACGAGGGCACGAGCCTCGACAACTACGATGTGACCAAGACCGAGGGCCAGCTGACCATCGTGAACCGTCCCGAGGACGTCAAGTACGACGTGAATGTGACGGCCAACTCCGGCACGTTCACCTACGACGGCACCGAGAAGACGGTGTCCGGCTTCGCGAATGAGACCGACCGGGGCGTCCCCGTGGTGGCTGACGGCCGCACGTACTACGTGAAGGGCCTGACCTCCGCGGCGTCCGGCACGAACGTGTCCGACTCCGTGGGCTCCGTTCCCGTTGAGGGCGCGGCTGAGGTGTTCGACGAGAGCGGCGAGGATGTGAGCAGCGAGTTCAACGTCTCGGTCAACCCCGGCTCGCTCACCATCAACAAGCGTTCCGTTGTTCTGACCAGCGAATCCGGCCAAAAGCCGTACGACGGCTATCCGCTGACCAACGACGCGGTGAATGTGTCGGGTGACGGCTGGGCCGAGGGCGAGGGCGCGACCTACCAGGTTACGGGCTCCCAAACCCTAGTCGGCTCTTCTGACAACGTGTTTACGTATGCCCTCACGAACGGGGCGATTGAAGACAACTACGCGATCGAGACGCTCTTCGGAACGCTGCGCGTGGCCAACGCCGAAGCCAGATTCGAGGTGACGGTGACGGCCAACTCCGACACGGCAACCTATGACGGAGTCGAGCATGCCGTCTCCGGTCTCGTGGACGAGACCGACCAGGGCGTGCCGGTGCAGGCAAACGGGCTGGAATTCTACGTTACGGGGTTGACAGCCGATGCCGCGCGCACCGACGCCGGTGACTACCCGGTCAACGTGAGTGGCATGCCGATGGTGCATGACGCCAACGGCAATGACGTAACCAACCAGTTCGACGTGAAGACCAAGAGCGGTTCCCTCGTCATCGAGAAGCGTTCGGTGGCGCTGCAGAGCGGTTCGAGCGAGAAGGTCTACGACGGCAAGCCGCTGACCAACGACACGGTGAACGTGTCGGGTGACGGCTGGGCCGAGGGCGAGGGCGCGGCCTACCAGGTGACGGGCTCCCAGATCAACGTGGGATCCGCGCCCAACGCGTTCACCTACGTGCTTGACAGTGCTACGAAGGCCGAAAACTACAGCATCAAAAAGAGCGAGGGCACGCTGACGGTGAAGGACCGCGAGACGAGGTTTGACCTGACGCTTGAGGCGAACTCGTTGAAGACCACGTACGACGGCACCGAGAAGTCCGTCAGCGGGTTGAAGCAGACGGAATTCACCATCGACGGCGTCACGTTCACCGTGTCGGGCATCGTCGCCGAGGCCACGGGCACCGATGCGGATACCTACCAGGTGATCCCGAGCGGCGACGCGAAGGTCACCGACGCTGCGGGTAACAATGTGACTAGGCAGTTCAACATCGAGTACAAGCAGGGTACGCTGACCATCGATAAGCGTCCGCTCACGCTGACGTCCGCCACGCTCTCCAAGATGTATGACGGCACGCCGCTGGCGAACGACGGTACCGCGCTCGCCGTCGAAGAGGGCTGGGCCGAGAACGAGGGCGCGAGCTACGAGTTCACCGGATCGGTGAAGCTGCCTGGTGCGACGACCCCCAACGCGTTCAAGGTCGTCCCGAACGAGAATACGAGCCTCGACAACTACGAGTTGAGCAAGACGGAAGGCCAGCTGACGATCGAGGATCGCAACGACGATGCGAAATACGCCGTAGACCTCGAGGCCAACTCCGGCACGTTTACCTACGATGGCCAGGAGAAGTCCGTTGACGGCTTCATCCAGACCGAATTCACGATCGACGGTGCCGTCTACACGGTGACGGGACTTGAGGCGAAGGCCACGCGCACCGATGCAGGTACGACGACGGTCGGTATCGACGGTACGCCGGTGGTTTTCGATGCTGACCAAAACGATGTGACGAACCAGTTCAGGGTGTCGCTCACGACCGGCTCTCTGACAGTGGACAAGCGCGTCGTGGTGCTCACGAGCGCGACGGATAGCAAACCGTTCGACGGCACGGCGCTGAAGAATCCTGCGGTGGACGTCTCGGGCGATGGCTGGGCCGTCGATGAAGGCGCCACGTACGACGTCACCGGCTCGCAGACCATCGTGGGCTTCTCCTCGAACGCCTTCACGTACGAATTGGCAAGCAATACGAAGGCCGAAAACTACCAGATCGACAAGCGCGAAGGTATGTTGACGGTGACGAGCCGCGACGCCGAGTACGAGGTGAAGGTGGAAGCCAAGTCGGCCACCTATACCTATGACGGCGAGAAGAAAACCGTGTCCGGATTCGAAAACGAAACTGAGAAGGGCATAGCCGTCCAGGCGGAAGGTCGCACCTATTACATCACCGGCCTTAGGGCTACTGCCGAGCTGACCGACGTCGACACCGTCTTGTCGAACGTGATGGGCGACCCGACGGTGCGCGACGCCGACGACAACGATGTGACGAGCGAGTTCAGCATCGAGGCCGTCGCCGGTTCGCTGACGGTTGAGAAGCGCAAGGTGAGCGTGACGAGCGCTTCCGATACCAAGGAGTACGACGGCGAAGCCCTGGTGGCGCATCGCGTCATCGAAGCGAGCGAGGGCTGGGCCGAAGGCGAGGGTGCGAGCTACACCTATTCCGGGTCGCAGAAACTCGTCGGGTCGTCGCCGAACTACTTCGAGATGGTGCTCAATGAGAACACGAAGGCGTCGAACTACGAAATTAAACTTATCGAGGGCCTCCTGACGGTGACCAACCGCGATGCCGCATTCGACGTGACGGTGAAGGCCTCGTCGGCAACGGCGCTCTACGACGGTGACGAGCACTCCGTTACCGGCTTCGAGAACGAGACCGCTCGGGGCATTCCCGTCCAGGCGGGCGGGGCCACCTATTACGTCTCCGGCCTGACCGCGAACGCCGTCGGCACCGATGCTGGCACGTTCGTTACGCGCGTTGACGGCACCCCGGTGGTGCACGACGCCGACGGCAACGACGTGAGCAAGCAGTTTGCCGTCACGCCTGAGCCCGGAAAGCTTGTCGTGGACAAGCGCTCCGTGGTTCTGCAGAGCTCTTCCGCCAGCAAGATGTACGACGGCGAACCGCTCACCGGCGGCGAGGTTGCCGTGTCGGGCGATGGTTGGGCGACGAACGAGGGTGCCGATTACGCGTTCACCGGTTCGCAGAAGCTGGTCGGCACGTCGGACAATACGTTCGACTACGTGCTGAACGGAGGCGCGAAGGCGGAGAACTACCAGATCGACAAGCGGTACGGCTCGCTCGCGGTGATGAGCCGCGAGGCTCAGTACGCGGTTACGGTGACGGCGAATTCCGCGACGGTCACCTATGACGGTGCCGAGCATGTCGTGTCCGGCTTGCAGGACCAGACCGACCGGGGCGTGGAGGTGCAGGCCGATGGCCGTACCTACTACATCAGCGGTCTCGAGGCCGGCGTGTCGGGCACCGACGCCGGTACCTACGTGGCGACGGTGAGTGGTATCCCCGTCGTGCGCGATGCCGGCGGCAACGACGTGACCAGCCAGTTCGCCGTGAATACGCAAAGCGGCTCGCTCGTCATCGAGAAGCGCGCGCTGACGCTGGGATCGGCTAGCCATTCCAAGATGTATGACGGCAGGCCTCTGACGAACGGCTCTGCCCCGCTTGCCGTGGAGGACGGCTGGGCTGCGAACGAAGGCGCATACTATGTGTTCACCGGCTCGGTGACGCTGCCCGGTGCGGCTGCTCCGAACTCCTTCGTCATCAAGGTGAACGACGGCACGAACCTCGACAACTACGTGGTGAGCAAGACCGAGGGGCAGCTGTCCGTCGGGAACCGCGACGCTCGCTACGAGGCCACGGTGACGGCCCAGTCCGGCACGTTCACGTACGACGGCGCTGAGCACGCGATCGACGGCTTCGTCGATCAGACTGCCCAGGGCGTGCCGGTTCAGGTTGACGGCCAAACTTACTACGTGTCGGGCTTGCTCTCCCATGCTTCGGGCACCGATGTGGTCGATTCCGTCACGTCTGTTCCGGTTGAGGGCGGTGCCGTGGTGAAGGACGCTGACGGCAACATCGTGAGCGATCAGTTCAACGTGAAGGTTGAAGCTGGCAGCTTCGCCATCGAGCCGGCCGAGCTTGTGATTACGGCCGACGATACCGGCAAGCGCTACGGCGACGGCGATCCTGCGTTGACGGCTTCCGTGTCGGGCCTCGTTTCCGGCGATACGTTCGAGGGCTCCTACGTGGTGACCCGTGCGGCTGGCGAGAATGCGGGCACGTACGATATCACGGTGAGCGACGTGCAGCTGGGCGAGCGCAGCAACTATACCGCCAAGACGGCTCCGGGACGCTTCATCATCGCGCCGGCCGGCGAAGTGACGCTTATCGTGAACGACGGCAGCAAGACGTACGACGGCACGCCGCTCGAGCCCACCGGGTTCAATCCCATCGGCTTGGCCCCGGGCGATACCGTCGAAGTGGTGTACGGCGGCTCGCAGACCGAGGCCGGCACAGGTGAAGGCACCATCACGAGCTACCTTATCCGCAATGCGGCGGGCGAGGACGTGACGGCCAACTACCCGACCGTCAATGTCGAGCCCGGCACGCTGCGCGTTGATCCCATGCAGGTGGTCATCACGGTTGCCGACGCTTCCAAGGTTGCAGGCGCTGCTGACCCCGCCTTCACGGGCGCGCTGTCTCAGCAGCTGGTGAACCCGGACGATCTGGGCGTCGTCACGTACGTTCGCACGGGCACGGACGAGGCCGTTGGCGTGTACGCCGATGCGCTTACGGCCGAGTTCACGGCGAACCCGAACTACGCGGTGCAGGTGGTCAACGGCACGTTCACCATCACGGCTGGTGGCACCACGGGCCCGACCACGCCGACAACGCCCACGACTCCCACGACGCCGACCGCTCCGGTCGCCCCGACGCCGCTTCCGGCAGCGCCGGGCACGCCGCTGGCCGACAACCCGCTGACGCCCATCGTCACGCCCGTGGTTGATGCGCTGCAGGGGGCTGTTGAGACGGTCATCGGCGACAACGAGACGCCGCTTGCCCAAGGCGAGCCGCGTGAAACCGAGATCGAGGACGACGGCACGCCGTTGGCCTCCGGTTCGCACGCGTGGTGCTGGGTGCATTGGTACATCATCCTCGGCATCATCGTGACGGCTCTCTACGCCGCATGCGTGGCGCTGCGTCGTGGGCTGTTCTCGCACAAGCTGAAGACGTACGAAGACGATCTGACCGGGGGCGGCGACCCCGCTCCCGGCGCTCCGTCGGCCAACGACGACGCGACGGCGCCGGTTATGCCGAAGGGCGCTCCGGCTGGCGCGACGTTGGCCGCCGGTCTGGGCGAATAGGGGTTTCATCATGAAGAAAAGCAACGTGATCGTATTCGTCCTGCTGGCTTTGGCCTCGGCGTTCTTCCTGTGGCTCTGGTTCTTCCTGGGCCTCAACCAGGTTGACGAGCCGCTCGACCTCGTGTTGTCCATCGTGTGGTGGGCGGTCATCGTGGTCGCCATCGCCGTCATCGTGAAGATGGAGCGCACGCGCCGCCAGCGCGTTCGCACCGTGTACGTCGGTGATCAGGCAACGTTCAACAGCGAGCGGGGCTTGGCGGCCATCGAGGGCTCCCAGCCGATGCCCGAGGTGATTGCCGGGATCTTGCAGAACTTGAAGTACGATTTCTCGAGGGAGGATTTCCCGGACAAGGATCGGTTCACCGTGAAGTACTTCGTGCGCACGAAGCAGTTCGACGCCGAAGAGAAGCAGGATGCCGAATCGGCCGAGGTCGAGGAGCGGGCATCCGCCGATGCGGCGGAGCCGCACATCGAGCAGAAGACGTGGAAGGGCGAGGTATTCATCGTGGAAACGAAGGAAGAGCGCCCCTTCGACACGCCGGAGGAGCTGGCAAGCATCCTGGCCTCGCTCGAGCAAGCAGCCTAAAGCGAACGGCCCCGGCTAATGGCGGGGCCGTTTTGCGCCTCCTCCTCCACATTGCGCCCGCGAAAAGCTCTTTGGTCCGCACGCGCTTGCGCGGGCGCCACAGGGAGAGGCGCAATGCGGGAGGCGCATTACGCCCCCTACTTCCCCCGGGCTTGTACGAACGCCTTGATCACGGAGACTGCTCCGAGTGCGTCCAGGTCGCCGGAGTTGATGCAGAGGTCGTAGTTGCGCGCCTGGCCCCAGTTCTCGTCGGTGAAGTAGCGGTAGTAGTTGGCGCGGTTCTTGTCGACGCGGGCGATGCGGCTGCGCGCGTCGGCTTCGGAGAGGTCGTTGCGGCGCATGACGCGCGCGATCCGCGCCTCCATGGGCGCGCTGACGAACAAGCTGACGAGGCCGGGATGGCCGTTCAGCACGTAGTCGGCGCAGCGGCCGACGATGACGCACGGCCCCTCGTCGGCGATGGATTTCAGGATGTCTACCTCGGTCTTGTAGATGCGCGATGCCACCGGATGCTCGATGTCGGTGCCGCAGAAGAAGCTGTTGGGGTTGAGCAGCAGTGGCCGCATGGGTTTCTCGTCGAAGTCCTCGACCACGTCGCCGCTGAGGCCGCTCTCCTCGGCGATGCGCTTGAGCAGCAGCTTGTCGTAGTACGCGATGCCCAGCTCGCTTGCGAGGCGTTCGCCGATCTCGCGGCCGCCGCTTCCGTACTCCCTGCTGATCGCGAAGACGAGATGCTGGTCCATGCTGGTCCCTTCTGTGTTCCTGCGGGTTCGACGCGAATGCGCTGCCGTCATTGTACCCGAAAAAGGGCCCCGTCCGGAGGGAGGGCGCGGGTTGCTCTCGCGGCGGATGCAGCAACGAGCGTTTTGCGCGAAGCAAGCGCGACTGGCACGCGATTTCCGGCGAAGTAGGCAATTTTGACGTTTTGCGACCTTTACGCGCTCAAACACTCTCGAACACTGCCCGCTGATGCTTGCCGCTTTTGACGTGCGTGCGACTGACCTGCTGTTTCGTATGCGGTGCAGGAATCGGTCGGTTTCGAGGCGGGGGCGGAAGGTCGCAAAACGTCAAAATTGCTTGGAATGTGCGGATGCGCGCGCCCAATCGTCGGGAAGATCAAGCGGCCGCGCCCGGAGGGAGGGCGCGGCCAGGGAGGGGTAGGTCCGACGCAAAGCGCGGGATCTTGAGAGAGGGTGGCGCTACGCCGTGAATGCCGCGGCGTTCTTGCCGGCGATGCGCCCGAACGTGTAGATGTCGGACATCGAGCAGGAGCCCAGGCGGTTCGTGCCCATCTTGTGACCGGCCACTTCGCCGGCTGCGTACAGGCCCGCGATGGGCGTCTCGGCGTCGTCGAGCACCTGCGCGTCGGTGTTGATGTGCAGGCCGCCCATGGTGTAGTGCACGGCGGGTTTGTAGGCCATCAGGTAGTAGGGGCCGTCTTCGATGGCGTTGAAGTCGCCGCGGAAGTTGAAGTCGGGGTCGTTGCCGTCCTTGCAGTACTGGTTCCACTTCTCGACGGTCTTCGCCAGCTCGGCGGCGTCCACGCCGAAGGGCTCGCACACGGCTTCCAGCGTGTCGCCCTTCACGATGATCTTGCGGGCCTCGAGGTTCTCGTACTCGTCCTCGTGCGTGACCAGCAGACCCGTTTCGTCGGCGTTCGACTGGTTGAACAGCATGTACGCCTTGCCGTCGGTCTGCTCGACGATGGCGTTGGACAGCACGTCGCGGCGGTCGAGCTCCTCGACGAAGCGGTCGCCTTCCTTGTTCACCATGATGGCGCGGCTCTCGAGGCGCACGTCGCCCACGTACAGCAGCGAGCCGGTTTCGGGGTCGCACACCGGGTAGGTTTGGATGTACTGCATGTCGATGAGGTTCGCGCCCGCGGCCTCGCCCATGGTAATGCCGTCGCCCGTGGCGCCCACCGAGTCGGTGGACAGGATGGAGTCGTCCATCGCCGGGTTGTACTTCACGCGCATGTCGATGTTGGAGCCGAAGCCGCCGCTGGCCAGCACCACGGCCTTGCACGCGATGGTGGACTCGGCGCCGGTGACGTTGTTCTTCACCTTCACGCCGGTGATGGCGTCGCCGCTCTTCACCAGCTCCACGGCGGGCGTGTTCTTCGCCAGCGTCAGCGTGTCGATTTCGCCGGCGCGCTTCGTCAACTTCGTGGTCATCTCGCTGCCGCTGTGGGTGATGGGGATGATCGAGCGCTTCGTGTTGTGGCCGCCGAACTGCATGAGGTCGTGCTTCCACGAGATGCCGCCCTCGAACGTGAGCCACTGCGAGCTGTCCAGCGCGCCTTCGGCGATGATCTGCACGAGGGCCGGGTCGCCCGCGTTGTCGCCGCCGTCCAGCATGTCCTTCGCCAGCGCGTCGGGGCTGTCGGCGATGCCCTCCTGCACCTGTATCCAGTTGCCGGGCGCGGCCATCTCGCCGCCGGACAGCGCGGTGTCGCCGCCGAACACGCCCATCTTCTCCAGCAACACGACGTTCTTGCCCTCGTTGGCCGCCGTGATGGCCGCCGCGAAGCCGGCACCGCCGCCGCCGATGACCACGACGTCGGTGGACGCGGGCAGCTCGGCCTGCGCAGGCGTGGCCTTGTCGCGCTTCTTCCAGTCGCTCGATTTCTGACCGGCCTGGTCGAGCGCGTCGCCTACGGCGCCGATGAACGCCATGCTGGACAGCGTGGCGCCCGACACGGTATCCACGTTGAGCGTCTGGTTGTCCACGATCAGCTGCGTGAGCTCTTCCATGGCCACGTCGCCCATGCCCGGCGTCTCGCGCGAGTTGAGGACGGTGATGCGGTCGAGGTTGCCGTCGGTGACCATGACCTCCACGTCGAACTGCCCGTGCTTGCCCATGCCCGATCCCACGCCGGCGGAGCTGCCTGCGCCCGAGCCGTTCGACGAGCCCTTCGCGTCGGACGATCCGCTGGGCGCGCACCCGGCCAAAGCGAGCGTGCCGCCCAATACGGCCACGGCGCCGCCGGTGATGAACTGCCTACGAGAAAAACGTTCCATGATACTTTCCTCCCTTACGTTGGTGCGCCTTATCCCTGATCAAGCGCTGATGCCAGCCTACGCGTTTGGAGGTTTCGGACAATTGTCCGTCCGGGTTAAATGCTTAACCCGCGCTATAACCCTCTTGCAAGCTGGCCTTTCTTGGGTATCATGGGAGGGCGATTGAGGGGAGGAGCGTGGCTCAGAAAGCGCAACAAGGGTTCGTCGATCGGTGGAAAGCCGTGTTGCTGCGCGTGGCGGCTATCCCCTTCGTGTTCTTCGGGGTGGGGTTCTACCGCGCATGGCTCGCGACGTTCTTCCGCTACGACGCGTTCCCCACCATCTCGGTGTTCGACTACTTCCTGTTCGAAGGGGCCATCGGCATCGTGTCGCTGGCGCTGGCCTTCGCGGCGCGCCGCGTGACGCCGCTATGGGCGAACCGCACGGCGGTGCTGCTGACGGGCGCGTGCATGGTGGGCGGATCGGCGCTCATCGTGCTGGCGTGCTTCGTGGTGCCGTCGCCGGCGCTCAAGGTGGCGGGCCTGCTGGCGGCGGGCGGTGGCCTCGGGTCGCTCATCCTCATGTGGGCCGAGTTCTACGGCTCGCTCAACCCCATGCGGGTGGCGCTGTACCACGCCATGGCCATCTTCGTGGGCGAAGTGGTGAAGTGGCTGTTCATGGGCATGTCGGTGCCGTACCTCGCGTTCTTCTCCATCGTGCTGCCGCTCGTGTGCCTCGCGTGCGTGCGCTCGAGCATGCGGCGCCTGCCCGAGCGCGACTTGCCGCCGGCCATGAACGAGGGCGACCCGAAGACCATCCCCTGGAAGCCCATCCTGCTGATGGCGGTGTGCACATTCGCGGGCGGCTTCGGCGCGCTGCCGACGCAGCTGCTGGTGCCGGGCAACGTGCTGGGCGCGATGTTCGTGACGGCGCTCGTGTTCTTCGGCGTGCTGTCTGCCTCGCGCTGGTTCAACTTCGACACTATCTACCAGCTGGCGTTTCCGCTGTTCATCGTGGGCTTCCTGTTCGTGATGCCCACGTTCGGGACGAACGCGCAGATCATGGCGCTGTGCTACGACGCGGGCTACACCATGCTGTCCATGTACATCATGATCGTCATGAGCAACATCACGTACCGGTTCGGCGTGAACGCGGTGTGGATCAACGGCATCGAGCGCGGCATCCGCTACGTGGTGGAGCTGGTGGGATGGCTCGCGTTCGCCGGCGCGTCGGCGAACCTGGGCGAGGAGGCCACGTCGGTGCTGTACGGCGGCGTGGCGGTTGCCGTGGTGCTGACGTTCGTCGTGATCTTCTTCACCGAACGCGGGCTGTCGGCGAAGTGGGGCATCGTGCTGAAGGACGACCCGATGGGGAGCGCGTCGGCCGAGGGGCGGATGGCCATCCGCGTGTCCGACCTGTCGCACGCGTACAACCTCAGCCCGCGCGAGGAAGAGGTGCTGCAGCTTATCGCCCAGGGCGACACCGTGGCCGAGATCGAGGACGTGCTGTACGTTTCGCAGGGCACCGTGAAGGCGCACATCAACCATATTTACCGCAAGTTCAACATCCACAGCAAGAACGAGCTGTTCGAGCTGCTCAACGACGTGGAGAAGCCGGTGCGCAAGGGCCGCCGCCCCGCCTCGCAAGGCTGGGAGGACGAGGAACAGCAGACGGGGTAGGGGCGTCGAGCGCGTTTGCTGCTTCGCGAACGAACGCTTCGCGTGGGGGCGCGCGTGGTTCGGCACGGGATTTCCCGCGAAGTAACCAATTTTGACGTTTTGCGACCTTTCATGAGCCTTTGAACTCCGAATGAACACGGCCGCTTTTATCACATGTGCGAATGACCTGCTGTTTTGCGGATAACGCAAAACGTGGTCGGCCCCGTGACAGGGCCAAAAGGTCGCAAAACGTCAAAATTGGTTACTTCGCGGGAATTTGCGTGTCGAGCGTGTCGAACTGCGCGCTTCGCCCCCCCCCCAACGCAAGAGCACCCCCTCGGGGTTGCGATCCGAGGGGGTGCTCTCTGCTGTTGCGCGCTTGACGCGCGGAGTGGGTTAGTTGGCCGCTCCCAAACGGTCGTCCAGCGGGTCGATGGGCGGGATGTCCCAGTTGTCGCCGGGCAGATGCGGCGCCATCTCGTCCTCGTTGCCGGCGGCGGCCAGACGCGCGAAGTAGTCCTTCGTCTCCTTCACCACCACGCCGGACAGCGCGATGAGAGCGATCATGTTCGGCAACGCCATCAGGCCGTTGAAGATGTCGGCGATGGTCCACACGGCGGCCACGGTCATGTAGGGGCCGATGAACACGGCGGCGATGTACAGCCAGCGGTACGTCTTCACGGCCTTCATCGAACCGTTGCTGAAGTACTCGAGGCAGCGCTCGCCGTAGTAGTCCCAGCCCAGGATCGTGGTGAAGCCGAACAGCACCAAGCACGCCATCAATACGAATGATACCACTTCGCCGGGGATGAACGGCAGGCCCGCCTGAAATGCGGCAGTGGTCACGGCCGCGCCTTCGAGGCCGGGGATCTGGTACGCGCCCGTCATGACCAGCGCGAGGCCGGTCATCGAGCACACCACGATGGTGTCCAGGAACGTGCCGGTCATGGACACGAGGCCCTGGCGCACCGGCTCCTTCGTCTGCGCGGCAGCGGCGGCGATGGGCGCGGAGCCCAGGCCGGCCTCGTTCGAGAAGATGCCGCGCGCGATGCCCTTCTGCATGGCGATGATGATGGCGCCCAGCATGCCGCCCGCGGCTGCCTGCAGGCCGAACGCGCTCTGGAAGATGGTGGCGAACGCGCCGGGAATCTTGTCGAGGTTCGTGACGATGAGGATCAGCGAGAAGCCAACGTACAGCACCACCATGGCGGGGATGACGCGCTCGGACACCTTCGCGATGCGCTTCAAGCCGCCGATGACCACGAGGCCCACCAGCACGGCCAGCACGATGGAGCCGATGACGGTGAAGATGGAGTAGTCCATGCCCAGGATGTTCACGGTTGCGCTCTTCTCGGGGTCGAAGAACCCGGTGATCGCGCTGGAGATAGAGTTGACCTGCGTGAACGTACCGATGCCGAACAGGCCCACGCACATGCCGAAGAACGCGAACACCTTCGCCAGCCAGCGCCAGTTCTTGCCCATGCCGCGCTCGATGTAGTAGAACGGGCCGCCCAGCACGTGGCCGGTCTTCTTGTCGACGCTGCGGTACTTCACGGCAAGCAGGCCCTCGGAGAACTTCGTCGCCATGCCGAACAGCGCTGCCAGCCACATCCAGAACATCGCGCCGGGGCCGCCGGCCACGATGGCCGTGGCCACGCCGACGATGTTGCCGGTGCCGATGGTGGCTGACAGGGCCGTGCACAGCGCGCCGAAGCTGGTCACTTCGCCTTCGCCGCCGGTCTCGTTCTTGATCATGTAGCGCAGCGCGCGCGGCAGCTGCCGGAACTGCACGCCTCGCAGGCGAACGGTGAGCAAAATGCCGCCGAACAGGATCAACACCATGAGCGGCACGCCCCAGATGAAGTCGTCTATAGCGACGAGCCCATCGTTGATCATACTAAAAAAGCCTTCCACCACGTTCCTCCTTCAACCAACTTCGTACGGGCAACTTCTGCGAAACCCGTGTACGACGTGGCTGTTCTGGAGGATGTGAGGGAAGGCGTGCGTTCATGCTCGCGCGACAAGCCTAGCTTTGCTCTGTCCTTTTGCCTGAGAGTTTCAGCGGCATCGCCTTCGCGGCGATGCGCCTTGCCCCTTCGGCACCCGATCCGATGGTCGGGATTCTCCAGAGGCCCCTTCCACGCCCTGTTTCTTTCGATCCAGGACGCATCAACGGGGTGACGCTATGAAATTGTGCAGCTGATTGTAGCAAGGAACGCATCCGTTGTTAAGCCGTTGTTTGACATTTCTGGAAATCGGGAATTGTTGCGGGATGGTTGCGGGGCCGCTACGGGCAGGGCACCGTTCGCGAGCCTCAGCTGCGGACGGGACCGTCCTCCGTATTGTTGCTGCCAATACAACATTTCAAAGAGGAGGTCCTGTATGGCTCCCCAGCCGACTGTTCCCACCTGTCCGCCTTCGCGCGCGGGGCGCTTGCGCGCGTTCTTCGTGCTGATGGGGTTGGTCGTCCTGTGCCTGCTGGCGTTCCGCTCGCCGGCGTTCGCCGAGGAAGCGACGCCCGACGTCGCCGACGACACGCCCACGCCGCGCGCGGCCATGGACGTCACCGACAAGGTTTCCATCGACGGCATCAAGCTGCAGAAGAAATCGGGCAGCACCTGGCAGGATATTCCTGCTGGCACCACGTTGACCAGCGGAGCGTACGTGCGCATCTACATCGACTGGAGCATTCCCGACATGACCGATGTGAATGCGAACGACACGTTCACCTTCACCATCAACGGCGAGGACCACTTCCTCGCCAGCGACTTCGGGCCCGTCGACCTCGTCGATCCGGGCACGTCGAAAGTCATCGGCTCGTACGTGGTCAACGGAAACCGCGACGCGAACGGCTCGATGATTCCCGGCAAAGCCATCACCATCGTCACGACGCTTTCGGCCGAGGGCGCGGAGTTCCCGTCGCTGCACAGCGGGTTTTTCTCGCTCGAGGGCTACGTGACCGGCACGGGCGACGACATCGTGTTCGAGGTGAACGGCGAGCTGCTGCCGTCGATCAACGTCGATCCGCCCTCGACCGGGCCGCTGCCCGGGACGCCGCTGCTGAAGTACGGCTCGCAGGTTGCAGGCCAGAACCAGATTGTATGGGACATCGGCGTGAACTTGGATAACATCGTGAACGCGTACGCGGGCTACGCGGCGGGCGGCTCGGATCCCTCGCCGCAGCAGCGCAACCTGCTGCTGACCGACGAGTTGCAGGGCGGCCAGGCCATCACGTCAAGCGGCGTGGTGGTGTACATGCCCATCGTGGCCACGACCGATGCGGGCGAGGCGCAGACCGAGCAGTATGCGGCGTACCCCCTCACCGACCTGTTCGCGCTGGTTGACAAGTCGGCGGCCGACGGCATGACGCAGGACGAGTTCGCCAACAGCGTGCGGTTCGCGGCCGATCCCACCATCGGCGTGTGGGAGAACCGCGTGGTGTACATCGGCTTCGGCAACGTGCCCACGGGCGACGGCTCGAGCGCGCTCAACATCGGCAAGATCCTGAACGGCCAGGGCGAGCTGGGGCTTTCCCAGCTCCTTGACCAGAAGGGCGTCACGCCTGCGCAGAAGGCCATCATCATGAAGTACTTCAGCGCGTCGGGCCCGAACAAGGGCGACTTCACGTCGTTCATCATCGAGCTGCGCACCGACGCGTCCGAAACCGGCCAGTACGACAACACCGCCACGCTGACGTACGGTGACAGCTCGTCGGAGCAGTCGTCGGGCGCCGCGCACTTTACCGTGATCTCGGGCGGCGTGGAGGTCAGGGACGGCAAGGCCGTGCTGACCAAGGTTGACGCGGGCGATGCCGGCATCACGCTGCCGGGCGCGGTGTTCAAGTTGGAGAAGATGCAGCCCGATAACTCGTGGGCGACGGTTGCCGGCTCGGAGCGCTTGACGACCGACCCCGACGGCCTGATCACGGTGACGGGGCTGCTGCTGGGCCAGTACCGCTTCGTCGAGCTGGAGCCGCCTGCGGGCTACGTCATGGAATCGGAGCCGGTTGAGTTCGCCATCACGTCGGCCACGCCGAACCACACCGTGGCGGTGTCGGCGAAGAACTCGAAGAGCCCCGTGCTGGGCAAGGTGGTGCTCACGAAGGTGGACGCGGACGCGCCGGGGGCCGTGCTGCCGGGCGCGACGTTCAAGCTGGAGGAACGCGCTGGCGACGGCTCGTGGGTTGACGTGCCCGGGCACGACGCGTTGGTGACCGACGGGAACGGCCTGATCACGGTGGAAGGCCTGACGATGGGGACGTACCGGTTCGTGGAGGTGTCGGCCCCCGAGGGCTACGAGCTGGAGACGGAACCGGTGGAGTTCGAGCTGACGGCGGACGCGCCGGGGCTGGAGGTTGCCGTGACGGCGACGAACGCGAAGAGCCCGGTGCTGGGTGGAGCCGTGCTGAAGAAGGTGGACGCCGACGCGCCGGGGACGGTGCTGCCCGGCGCGACGTTCAAGCTGGAGCAGCGGCTGGCTGACGACACGTGGGAGACGGTCCCGAGCCACGACGCGCTCGTGACCGGCGGCGACGGCCTGATCACGGTGACGGACCTCCCGGTCGGCTCCTACCGCTTCGTGGAGACCGCCGCCCCCGAGGGCTACGTCCTCGACGAGACGCCTCGCGAGTTCGCCATCGACGCCGCGGCGCCGGCGCCCATCGTCGTGAACATCACGGCGGAGAACGCGAAGGAGCCGCCGGTGGGCAAGGTGGTGCTCACGAAGGTCGACGCGGATTCGCCGACGACCGTTCTGCCGGGCGCCGTGTTCAAGCTCGAGGCCCGGACCGCCGACGGCTGGGAGCCGGTGGCGGGCTCGGAGAGCCTGACCACCGACGGGAACGGCCTGATCGAGGTCGCCGACCTGACGATGGGGACGTACCGCTTCGTCGAGCTTTCGGCCCCCGAGGGCTACGAGCTGGAAACCTCCCCGGTGGAGTTCGAGCTGACGGCGGACGCGCCTGAGCTGACGGCCGCCGTGACGGCGACGAATACCAAGACCCCCGTTTTCGGAAAGGCGGTGCTGACGAAGGTGGACGAAGAGAACCCCGACGCCACGCTTCCCGGCGCGACGTTCAAATTGGAGCAGCGGCTCGCCGACGACTCCTGGGAGACGGTCCCCGGCCACGACGCCCTCGTGACCGACGGCGACGGCCTCGTCACGGTGGCCGACCTCCCGGTGGGCTCGTACCGCTTCGTGGAGACCGCCGCTCCCGAGGGCTACGTGCTGGACGAGACGCCGCGCGAGTTCGCCATCGATGCCGCGGCGCCGGCGCCCATCGTCGTGAACATCACGGCGGAGAACGCGAAGGAGCCGCCGGTGGGCAAGGTGGTGCTGACGAAGGTCGACGCGGATTCGCCGACGACCGTTCTGCCGGGCGCCGTGTTCAAGCTCGAGGCCCGGACGGCCGACGGCTGGAAGGTCGTGCAGGGCTCGGAGCGCCTGACCACCGACGGGAACGGCCTGATCACGGTGACGGACCTGCCGATGGGAGCGTACCGCTTCATCGAGCTGACGCCGCCCGAGAGCTACGAGCTGGAAACCGCCCCGGTGGAGTTCACCCTGGCCGAGGACACGCCCGACTACACGGCCGCCGTGACGGCCACGAACAAGAAGACCCCGGTGCTGGGCGGCGCGCTGCTCACGAAGGTCGATGCCGACGAGCCGGCGACCGTGCTTCCCGGCGCGACGTTCAAGCTTGAGCAGCGCCTAGCTGACGACACGTGGGCCGTGGTGGACGGCCACGACGCCCTCGTGACCGACGAGCAGGGCATCATCGAGGTCGCGAACCTCCCGGTCGGCTCCTACCGCTTCGTGGAGACGGCCGCCCCCGAGGGCTACGTCCTCGACGAAACGCCGGTGGAATTCGCCGTGGCGGTGGGTCAGCCGTCAAAGGCCGAGCTCACCATGAAGAACGCCCCGGTGCCGCCCGACCCGGTGGACCCGGTCGACCCTACGGATCCGACCGATCCCACCGACCCGACGAATCCCACGACGCCGGGCACTCCGTCGACCACGCAACCGTCGACGTCGAATCCGCCCAGCAAGATTTCGCCCATGGCCTCAATCGCCCGCACGGGTGACGCGGTTCCCTTCGCGGTGCTGGGTGTGCTGGGCGCGCTCGCGGTAGGCGCTCTCGCCACGGCGTTGCTGGTGGCCCGCCGTCGAGCCCGTCGCCGCTAGTTGTCCTTAGTGAAGTTGTCGGCGTTCTCTTTGAGCTTCGCCAGCACGGCGACGAACGTGTCTATATCCGCCTGGTCGATGCCCTCGATCAGGCGGTCCGCCGCGTCGACGGTGATCGGTTGCACGGCCATGACCAGCTCGTGCGCCTTGTCGGTCACCGAGATGGCGTGGGCGCGCCGATCGGACTTGTGCTGGTTGCGCACCACGAGGCCCTTGCGCTCGAGCGTGTCCAGGTAGCGCGTGATGGTGGCCTGCTCCTTGCGCGTGCGTTCGGCCAGCTGCTTCTGCGAAAGCTCGCCCGCGCTGTCCAGCTGGTTGATGAGGTTCCACTGGCCAGGCGTGATGTCGTAGGGCTTCAAAGCGGTTTCAAGCGATTTGGCAATGGCACGCTGGGCGTCGTATACGAGGAATCCGATGAGGCTGTTATGCTGGTTGATCATTCTTGACCTGCTTCTGGCATGTCGCGCGAAGGTGGGGAGGGGCGAGCGGAAGGGCTCCGCACGCTGCGCTGGCCACGCTGAACGGCGATAAGGACTATAAAGTACCTGCTCAATTAATCACAACTGACAATAATCCGTCAACTTCTTTGCGCCCCGTGCGCCCAAAAACCACGCCGCCGGTACGACGAAATAACACCGGGAAACTCAGGAATGTCCTCTTTTTCGCATGGGGTCCATCATGCAATACACTATGTCCACGATCAAAAGAGAGGACGACCATGAGCTTCTGCACCTGCCCTGTTGTGCAATGCCCCCGCCATCCGTCGAATCACGACGAAGGATGCGACCCGTGCATCAAGGACAACCTGGAGAAAGGGAAGATGCCCGCCTGCATGTTCAAGGCGGTCAGCGACGATGTGGACGACGTGCGGGATTTCTCGCTGCAGGGATTCGTGGACTTCTATCTGAAGCACCACGCGAATCCTGCGGAAGCGGCTGCGGAGTAGAACGAGAACATCGGTGATTCGGAAAGCCGTTCGGCTTCGGTTCCCGCGCCAGAGAATTCCCGATATTTGGCAGTTTTTGCACGATATTCGCCGTTTTGGAGCGTCGGCGATGGGTTCGGCGAGACCTTCGGATTAAGGCTTGAAGGGTTTCCCCTGGTCTGTCCCTTGCGAAGTATGTCGCTTGCTGACGAAACCCTTGAGGGACGGCGAATATCGTGCAAAAACTGCCATCATTTGCGTTTTTGCTGGCGCGGGCGCTCGCGAAGCGTCTTGCGCTCGCTCGCAAGCGGGTTTCGCGCCGAAGAATCGACCAGAATGAATGCCTCGCGCGGCGCCAGCCGTGACGCCCCCGTTGTGGCCGCGCGGGATCCTTCGACTCGCTTCGCTCGCTCAGGATGACAACCCGGATGTTTCACGTGAAACATCCGTACGATGCTCCCTCTTGGCGCGGACGGCGCTTGCGAGCCGGGAGGCGCGTTCGGCACCGACTCGCAACGGGCGCCGCGCGCGATCGGCCCGCGCGAACAAAGGGGCCCCTCCCCGCACGGCGAGCACGGATGTTTCACGTGAAACATCTGTGCGGTTTTACCTGTTCGCTACGGTTAACTCGTTCTCTTCACCGTGCTCACGACTATTCTTTATAAAGATAGCTAAAAATCATTGCACTAATAATATCACCTGATATAGTTAGCAATGCAAGTAATGGGGGACGAGCGGGGGAACTTGCAGTGCGGGGGCGCTTCGAGGGGGGATTTCTTCGACGGCGCACGCCCCATCCAACTCTCCGAACCCACCATGCAGAGTGAGGCAAAAGGAGGAGAGATGTCACTAAAGATGAGCCGCCGAGGCTTCGTGAAGGCTTCGGCCGTCGCGACCGCTTCCACGCTGCTGCTCGGCGCGTCGGCCACCACCGCCGCAGCCGACGAGGCAGCGGGCGCAACCACCTCGTCCGACGACGTGAAGATCATCCCGAGCGCGTGCCGTCAGTGCTACGGCCGCTGCGCGTTGTTCGGGCACGTCAAAGACGGCCGCCTCGTGAAGATCGAGGGCAACCCCGACCTCTTCAGCGAGGGCACGTTGTGCGGGCGCTGCTTCGCCATCCCGCAGGAGCTGTACAACCCGCTGCGCGTGCGCTACCCGCAGAAGCGCGTTGGCGAGAAGGGCTCCGGCCAGTGGAAGCGCATCACGTGGGAAGAGGCCTACCAGGAAGCGGCCGACCGCTTCACCAAGATCGGCGAGGAGCACGGCTGGCACACCATCGCGCACCAGTACGGCACGGGCCGCGACATGCTGCAGTTCCAGGCCATCAACAAACTGTGGCTTGAGCTGGGCTCCACGGCCACGTTCGGCGTGGGCAATCTGTGCTGGGTGGGCTCGTACTTCTCCAGCCAGCGCCTGTACGGCGACGAGACGCAGTACACCGGCTGGGACGGCAACAACACCGACTGCATCGTCATCTGGTGCCGCCAGGAGCGCAGCCGCGGCTACTACGACTGGCTCACCGTTAAGCGCGCGCAGGAGCGCGGCGCGAAGATCGTCTGCGTCGACCCGCGTTTCACCTGCACCGCCTCCAAGGCCGACATCTGGCTGCCCATCCGCCCCGGCTCCGACATGGCGCTGGTGCTGGCGTTCATCAACGAGATCATCAAGTCGGACAAGTGCGCCACCGAGTTCGCGCGCATGTACACGAACGCCCCGTTCTTCATCGACGAGAAGGACGCCGACGGCAACGGCACGGGCTACCAGCTGCGCGAATCGTACCTCAAGGAGGACGGCAACGAAGAGCTGTACGCCGCGTGGGACGAGAACAGCGACCAGCTGATCTTCTGGTCCGGCGACTGGCAGAACACGAAGGGCGTGGGCGGTCCGAAGGCCTTCCAGTGGCTCGACGCCGAGGGCAACATCGTGGCCGACGCGAAGCCCGCGCTGTCCGGCAGCCACGAGATCAACGGCAAGACGTACCGCACGAGCTGGGATATCCTGGTCGAGCACGTCACCCCGTGGACCATCGAGCGCGCCGCCGAATTCTGCGAGCTTCCCGAGGACAAAATCAAGGAAGCCATCGACGCCTACATCGGCGCCAGTCCGCACGCATGCTTCACGCGCGGCCAGAAGGTGGAGTTCTCCATCAACACGTCTGGCATCTCGCAGGCGTTCACCATCATGATGGCGCTCGCCGGCAACTTCGACTCGAAGGGCGGCCAGAACATCGGCCGCGAGCCCGCCACCGGCTACGACTCCTTCATGTTCGACGTCGTGCCGAACCAGAAGGGCCGCATGGGCCAGCGCCGCAAGGAAACGGCCATGAACATCAAGAAGCTGTCCGTGTGCCAGAACACCGGCTACCAGGACATTCTCGTGGCCGACGACGCCACCGGCGAGCTCAAGCAGACGAAGCAGAACTCCGGCGGCCAGGTCATCTACGGCCAGCAGGGCGGTTTCGGCGCGGCCACGACGAAGGCCATGGCGAAGGGCGACCCGTTCCAGATCTACGGTTACTGGCAGCAGACGTCCGAGCCCATCCTCTCCATCGAGGGCGGCCACGAGATCGTCGAAGGCTTCAAGAACCTCGACTTCTTCGTGAACGTCGACCTGTATATGACGCCGTCGGGCGAGCTGGCCGACATCATCCTGCCGGCCGCGCATCCCAACGAGGTCGATCGCGTGGAGTGGGCGCACTCCGGCCACGGCTACCCGACCAGCCACACCTACCTCATCCGCCAGCCGTTCCACGAGCCGCTCGGCGAGTGCCGCGACGACATGGACATCTGCTTCGAGTTCGCCGAGTACATGGGCGTGGACATGTACTGGAAGGACAAGTACGAGTTCTTCGACTACATGGTGAAGGGCCCCGAGACGCTTCCG
Source organism: Eggerthella hominis (assembly GCF_014287365.1). Classification (NCBI taxonomy): domain Bacteria; kingdom Bacillati; phylum Actinomycetota; class Coriobacteriia; order Eggerthellales; family Eggerthellaceae; genus Eggerthella; species Eggerthella hominis. The sequence goes on along the minus strand of NZ_JACOOA010000004.1, from coordinate 39,212 downwards.
CCGCAGCTGAGCTGCGCGAGCTTCGAGGACTTCCGCGAGCGCGTCAGCGTGACCGGCGTGGAGATGGCCACGGTGAAGAACGCGCCGAAGTACGAGACGGGCTTCATGCGCAAGACGAGCGACTTCCGCCCCGGCTTCAACACCATGTACCGCGGCAACAAGATGGGCTCGGTCTACCGCTTCCCCGGCGCTCAGACGCCGGACGGAAAGGTGATCCCTCCGCATCCGCAGTCCGACAACGGCAAGATGGAGCTGTGGAGCGAGGACCTGCTGCTGTACGGAAACGGCGCCCTGCCCATGTACATCGAGCCGCCCATCACGAAGCTGTCGCGCCCCGACCTGCTGGACGAGTACCCGTACACGCTGATCACCGGCGGCCGTAGCCACGCGTTCTTCCACACGGAATACCGCAACAGCCCGTGGCTGCGCGAGGTGCACATGTTCCCGACGATGGACATCAACCCCGCCACCGCCGCCGAGCACGGCATCGAGCAGGACGATTGGGTGTACATCGAGACGTACGTCGACCGCATCAAGCAGCGCGCGAACCTCACCGAGGCCATCAAGCCGGGCATGATCCACGTGGAGCACGACTGGTGGTTCCCCGAGCGCGAGGCCACCGACGATCTGCATGGCGCGTTCGACAGCAACTGCAACGTGCTGTTCGAGAACAACGGCCCCTACGACCCCGCCGTGGGCACCGACAACTTCGGCGGCCTGTGCAAGGTGTACAAGGCCGACGACGGTGCGCCGAAGAACATCTGCATGAACTCGGAAGACCTCAAGATATTCCTGCCGCTGACCGCTGAGGCGCTGGCCGCCGACGACCAGCAGGACGGCGTGACGCAGGTGACGAAGGGGGGTGCGAAGTAACATGACTCGCCACATTATTGATATCGACCTCGATAGCTGCATCGGCTGCCACTCCTGCGCCGTCGTGTGCAAGCAGGAGAACAACGTGGGGCTGGGCACGTTCTACAACAAGGTGCTGACGGTGGGCCCTTCGGGAACCTATCCCGACCTGGAGATGTACTACCTGCCCGTGTCGTGCCAACATTGCGACGACCCGGAGTGCGTGCACGTGTGCCCCACCGGCGCCAGCTACAAGCGCGAGGACGGCGTGGTGCTGGTGGACCACAGCAAGTGCATCGGCTGCCAGTACTGCGTCATGGCCTGCCCCTACGGCGTGCGCACCTACGACGAGGGCAAGGACAAGGGCGTCATCGAGAAGTGCACGATGTGCGCGCACCTCATCGACAAGGGCGAGAAGCCGGCGTGCGTGAAGCACTGCCCCGGACAGGCGCGCAAATTCGGCGATCTGGACGATCCCGAGTCCGACGTGTCGAAGCTGCGCGCGTCCAAGAAGACCTACAAGCTGAAGGACGTGGGGAACCATCCGGGCGTGGACTACGCCATGGACAAGTGCGCCTGGAAGGGAGATGAGTAACCATGGAAATCCAGTGGCCACTTCTGATTTTCAGCGTGCTGTTGGGCGTCACGTCGGGTTCGTTCGTATTCCTGGCCGTGGGCGAGCTGCGCGGCAAGTTTCGCGAAGTGCGGTTCACGGGGGCTTTGATCGCCTTCATCTGCCTGGCCGTGGGCGGCTGCGTGTCGGTGCTGCACATGGGGCACCCGGAGCGCGCGACGCATCTGCTGGGCAACCTGGGCTCCGGGCTGTCGAAGGAGCTGTTCGTCGTCGCCATCATGGGCATCGTCGCTTTGGTGTACCTCATCCTGGCGAAGAAGGACTACCCCGGCGTGTCGAAGGTGTTCGGCATCCTGGGCGGCGTCATCGGCCTCGTGCTGCCGTTCGTGGCGGGCGCGTCGTACCTGATCGCCGCGCGTCCCGCTTGGGATAGCGTCGCGTTGCCGCTGATGTTCTTGGGCGCCGGCCTGGCTTTGGGCATGACGCTGATGGCCGGCCTCGTGCTGCTGCGCGGCAAGGCTTCCGAAGAGGGCGGCTTCGCGCTGAAGCTGGCGCTGGCCGGAGTCATCATCATGGCGGTGACGGCGGTTGCGTACGTGGTGTGGATCGCCATCGCGCCGTACCAGGCCCCCTCGCGCTCCATCGAGCGTTTGATCTCGGGCGACATGGCGCTGATGTTCTGGACCGGCGTCGTGGTGATCGGCATCGTGGTGCCGGTTGCGCTGACCGTGCTCGCCTGCGTCCAGGCGACGAAGGGCGAAGGCTCCTCGGGCACCGTGTCGCCGAATCAGCTGGCGATGTATATGTTCGCCGCCTGCGCCTGCACCGCCATCGGCACCATCGTCCTGCGCATCGTGATGTATGCCGTGGGAACCAGCGTGGAGCAGTTCATCTACCACTGATGTAGGGCCGGGGCGCGCCGGGGATTCCCCTCCCTTCCCCGGCGCGCCGCCCTTTTCTGTGGCGCGCCCGAAGGCTGGCTTGTCGGCGGAGTTTCGCCGCTGCGCGCCGATCGAACGACTTGCGGGTTGGACGGTCGGCGCGCGAGGCACTGCCAGTGCGCAAGACCGTAGCGCGCCAAGAACGAGAAAGAGGAGAACCAATCATGAACCAGACCATGCCTGCCGAACTCGTTGAGAACCTCATCGACTTCTGCGAGAACCGCAGCCGCGTGTACGCGCTGCTGTCGCGCTGCTACGAGACCGAGATCGACGCCGCGTTCGCCGAGACGCTGGCGGGGGAGGCGTCGCTCGCCTCCGACGACCCGGCGCTGGCCGACGGCTTCGCCGCGCTCCAGACCGACCTCGCCGATTGCGACGAGGACGCGCTCGAGCAGCTGGCCGTCGTGTTCGACCGCGCGTTCTTCGGCATGGGCCCGCGCACGGCGCAGAAGGCCTTCCCGTACGAGTCGGTGTACACGAGCGAGGGCGGCCTCATGATGCAGGATGCCTACAGCGAGGTGCTGCGCGTCTACCGCGGGGCGGGCTTCGCGAAGAACCCCGGGTTCAAGGAGCCGGAGGACCACCTGGCCGTCGAGCTCGCGTTCATGGCGCTGTTGTGCGGGCGCGCCGTGGAGGCGCTGCGCGCCGGCGACGAGGCGGGGGCCGAGCGCCAGCTGCGGGTGCAGCTCGCGTTCGTGCAAGAGCATCTGCTGAACTGGATCGAGCGCTTCGCCGCCGACGTGCGGAAAGCTGCCGAGGGCGGCTTCTACTTCCACTTGGCGACGTTCACCGAGGCGTACCTGCGTGCCGACGCGGCCGCCCTCGCGGATGTGGTGGAGTAGCGTCCTGCGTTCGTGGCACAAATTTACGGTTTGGGCACGTAAAAAGACGAGTGAAAAATGGCGACCAGGCATTATGCGGACTTGCGGTTCATTTTTAGTCGAAAGCGGACGGAATTTGCGCCTAAACCGTAAATTTGTGCCAGATTCGGCCGATCCGACCGACGGTCGAGCGTGTTTCACGTGAAACATCGAAGCTGCAAGTAAGTACGTGAGGGGATGATCGGAGTGGAGCAGATTTCCCGGCGCGGGTTCTTCGCTGCGGGGGCCGTGGGCGCGGCGATGGTGGGCGTCGGCGGGTTCGGCGCCGTGTCGCGCCAGGCCGACGCCGCGTTCGTGCGGCCGCCCGGCGCGTCCTCGGGCGCCGAGGTGGTTGCTGCGTGCGACCGCTGCCAGAAGTGCCTGCAAGCGTGCCCGTACGGCATCGTGACGCCGGTTCCGCTGGCGGAGAGCCTCGTGGCGTACGGCACGCCCATGCTGTCGTTCCGCAACGGGTGCTGCGACTTCTGCATGCAGTGCGTCGATGCGTGCCCCACCGGCGCGCTCGCGTACGGCGGTCCGGCGGAGCGCGACCTCGGCGTGGCCGTGGTGGTGAAGGACGCGTGCGTGGCCTGGGACTGGGCCGGCTGCACCGTGTGCAAGGACGAGTGCCCGGTCGAAGGGGCCATCACACTCGACGACCACGACCGCCCGGTCGTGCATCCCGAGTACTGCGACGGCTGCGGCAAATGCGAGCAGGTGTGCCCCTCGGCGTCGCTGCGCGCGTACAACGCGGCGGCCTCCGACCGCGGCATCGTGGTGGTGTCGCGCGCGAGCGAGGCGGCGCAGGCGACGGGCGCCGTGCCCAGCGCCGAACTGGCATCGAAGCGCACGGTCGCGGTGCCGCGGGGCAGCGAGGCCGCTCCCCATACGAAGGGCGTCCATCCCGACGGGCCGGACGCGACGCGCGAGGCGGGAGGCATCTCATGAAGACGCGCATGCGCACCATCCGCATCCTCGTCGCCGCGGGCGTGCTCGTCCTGGCGGTCGTGGCCGCGCATCTCGACGGCAGCGCCGCCATCGGCACGCTGTGCGCGCTGTGTCCTGTGGGGTTCGTGCAAATCGCGGCGGCGTCCGGCTCCGTTCCCTGGGGCCTGCTGCCGGGCGTGCTGGCCGTGCTCGTCATCGTGTTCCTCATCGGGCGCGCGTTCTGCTCGTGGCTGTGCCCCTCGCAGCTGCTCAAGAACATTTTCGGCGGCCACACGCCGCGCGGCATCCTCGGCAGAAGCGGCAAGGCGCCCCTGAGCGACCGAGCGGCGGGTTGCGCATCGTGCGCTTCCGCGTCGGGTGCGAGCCTGAGGACCCAGGGCCTCGTCCTGGCCGTCCTGCTCGTCGTGTCCATAGCCGTCGGGTTTCCCGTGTTCTGCCTGCTGTGCCCCATCGGGCTTGTGTTCGGCACGCTGTGGGCGCTCAACCGCGTGTTCGTGCTGCTGCAGCCGGGCTGGGAGCTGATCGTCTTCCCGCTCATGCTGCTGGCGGAGTTGTTCCTGTTCAAGCGCTGGTGCTCGTCCATCTGCCCGCTCGGCTTCTTCTTCGGGCTCGTGGGCAAGGCGCGCGCGAAGCTCGGCTTTGGCGCCCGTCCGCAGGCCGACTGCTCCACCTGCATCTCGAAGGAGGGTTGCCGCACCTGCTCCACGGTGTGCCCCGAGGACATCGACGTGGCGCACCCCGGCACCGCGACGCTGGACAGCTGCACGTTCTGCCTCGACTGCGTGGAGAACTGCCCCACGAAGTCCATCAAGCTGAAGGCGGGTGCCCCGAAGCCGGAGGCGTCCCCCGCAGCGCTCGACCCGGAAGAGCCTGCGATCGAGCGCTAGGCGCATTCCCTCCTCAACGCACGAAAGCCGCCCGCGGGCGGCTTTCGGTGCGATCGGTGGCGCGACGACGCGGGGCGCCCTACCAGGGCTGCGCCGAACCTTCGATCGCGTCGTAGGCCGGCACGCCGTAGCCCAGCACGTCGAAGGACGTGGTGCCGCCGGCGGGCACGTTGGAGACGAAGCTGGTGTAGCCGCCGACGATCGCGCCCGCTTCATCGCGCAGCAGCACGACGACGGCCGCTTGGTCCCTGTCGGCGTCGGTCAGGTTGGTCACCTCGCCGACGAAGTTCACGGTGCCGTAGCCGCTGTCCTGCGCGCTGAGCCCGCTCACCTCGAACATCGGCTCGGCCGCATCGGCATCCTGCCAGTTGCTCGAGCCGACGCTCAGCTCGAATTCGACGGTGGCCGGCGCGGTGCCGTTGCCCGCCTGGCCGCCCCAGGCAAGCTCCTGGCCCGGGTTGATTTTCATGAGCGTCTGCTCGTCGGACGAGATGACGGCGCCGTCGGCATCCTTGCCCGTCACCTTGATGACGGGGAACAGCGCGCCCTGGGCGCCCTCGTTCTTGATGATGATGCCGTAGTGGACGTAGCCTTGCTCGTCGGCGGACCATCCCGAGTCCACCACCGTCAGCTTGTTCTCCTGCGCAGGGGCTTGGTTCGCCTGCTGCTCGGACGCGTTCGGAGCGCTGTCGGCGGGTTCCTGACCGGATGGGCTCGCGCAGCCGGCCAGCGTTGCGGCCAGGGCAGCCGCCGCTCCCAATGCGACGATTCTCTTCATAGTCCCTCCTCGAAGGGTAGCAGCGCCGCTCGTGCGAGGGCGCGTATCGACATGACCCGCTCATCGTAGGAGAGCCGTCAAGCCCCGCAGCTGGCGATTCGGCGAAAGCAGAACCATCCCAAACGCGTTTGCGTCGCCGTCCATGCCGCCCCCGTTCGGGTATCATGGCTAGCATTGAAGCGCGGGGCGGGCGGGAGAAGGGGTGCGGCGTGAAGTTCACCATTGTGGCGGTGGGGAAGCTGAAGGAGAAGTTCTGGACGGACGCGTGCGCCGAGTACCTCAAGCGCATGCAACCGTACGCGAAGACCGAGGTGCGCGAGATCGCCGACATCGACCCTGCTCGCGCGGGCGGGGTGGACGCGGCGCGCGACCGCGAGGGCGCCGCCATCCTCGCCGCGCTCGCGCCTGCGACGCATGTGCTGCTGCTGGCCATCGACGGCAAGCAGCGCTCGAGCGAAGGCTTCTCGCAGCGCATCGACGCGCTCAAGCTGAACGGCACGAGCGACATCGCATTCGTCATCGGCGGCTCCGACGGCGTGAGCGCCGCGGTGCGGCAGCGCGCCGACGAGACGCTGTCGTTCGGCCCCGTCACGCTGCCGCACAACCTGGCGCGCGTCGTGCTGTTGGAACAGCTCTACCGCGCGCAGAAGATCTCGCGCGGCGAGCCGTACCACAAGTGACCTACCGGGAGCGTTCGCGCGCGAGCGCGCCGCCGGCAACCAGCGTCGCGACCAGCGCTGCAAGCGCGAGCGGGCCGGTGGGGTCGCCGGTGGGCGCGAGCTTGTGCGCCGCATCGTCGCCCGCGCCGTCCGGCTTCGGAAGCGGTTGCGGGTCCTCGCCCGGCCCCGCGGGCTCCTCCGGCTTCGCCGGGTCGTCCGGGTCGTCCGGCTTCGCCGGCTCCTTGTCCAGCTGCTCAGTGATCGCGTAGATCACGCGCAGGCGGTCGTCGGTTCCCCCGCCTTCGGTCGCCCCGACGGCCTCCGCTTCCTCGGGCGACCCCTTGGGCCCCGAAGACGCTTCCAGGCTCAGGCCCACGCTCAGCCAGCTTCCGTCGTCGAGCCAAGCGCCCACGCCGTTCGACGCCGTGGTCAGCGTGGAGAGCGGTTGCAGGTTCGCGTCGCAGAACAGCACGTCGGAGCGTGTGACCTTCGGCTTCGCCAGCTCGGTGCGCGCCGTCAGCGCCACGGTGCCGTAGCGGGCGACGCTCAGCTGCTGGTACTGTGCGCCCCCGCTTGCCTTGACGTCGGCGCGCGCCTGCTCGACACCCCCGTCGTCGAAGCGGATGAGCAGGTTCGACGTCTCCGCCGTGGAGGAGAATTCCGGCCCCATCAGCGCGTAGTAGCGAGCGCCGGCGCGCTGTACGTCCTGCATCGCGCGGCTCTCGTGCAGCGGCAGCGTGGCCTCTGCGCGCTCGGGCGTGCACAGCTCGCCCGCCAACGGAGCGTCTTCGGGGCTCGTGGCGCCGTCGCGCAGCGCTTCGACGATGGTTCCCGTTGGCACGATCCGCGCTTCTTCCATCGTGTCGCCCTGCGCGTTCGCGAAGCCGAAGGCGAGCGTGCCGGCGTCGACGGAGGCGGTCGATTGCGCGTTCGTCCAGCCGTAACGCGCTTGCACCGAGCCGTCTTCACGCGGCGTCAGCGCGGTGACCAGCTGACCGCGCTCCGGTCCGTAATGGTACGTGACCACGAGGACGGTCGTGCCGCTGGCGGTGCACGGCTGCGTGGAGGTCTGCTCGAAGGGATGCGAGGCCGTCACCGTGCCGCTTTCGAGGTCGATCCAGTATCCCGTGCCGGGTCCGTACTGCGCGGACACGATGGCGAACGCGCTGGTGTCGGACAGCGGGGTGGCGTTGATCGATGCGCGCTCGATCGTTGCGGGGATGCTCACCCCCTCGATCGTGCGCGAGGCCACGCGCACGGGATCGTCGGCGTCGAGGGTGTGCAGCCGCAGCGTGCCGTCGGCGATCTGGAAGAAGCGCTTCGTGCCGTTCGGGCTGGTGAACACGTTGCTTGTGGCAACGAGGCCATCGGTGTACTCGGTGCCCTGGTAGGCGCCCGAGCGGCTGACGGCGGTCAGCGATGCGTCGGCCTTGAGCGGCAGGCGAATCTCCGGCGAGTACATGGTGCCCTCGTTCGTGCGGGACAGCGTGAACAGGCCGGCGGGGAAGACGATCTCGCACGTGGACGACGGCCCGATGCTGCCGGCGTCGAGCAGGCAGGAAAGGCTCACGGTGGTGCCGTCCACCGCGATGTCGTAGAGGGCGTGGTGCTGCCCGTCCACGATGAGCTGCGTCGCGGCCGGAAGCGGCGTGGTCAGCCTCGGCGCGAGCGAGGCTTCGAAGGTGAGCGTGCAGACGTTCGACACCGCGTCGAACGTGGGCGTGAGGGTGAAGTCGACGGGATCGGCGGGCTTGTCGGCGTTCGAGTACGAGATGGCAACCGTGCCCTGGGCGGCCTCGCTTTCCGTGACCGAGATGGTCAGTCCGGTGAAGCCGACGTTGGCGTTCTCGTAGAAGTTCGTGGAGGGATACCCCTGCGGCGACACCCCGTCGCCCTCGTAGAGCATGCAACCGTACTCGTCCGAGCCGATGGCCGAGGGGATGAGCGAGCTGGTTTCCGTATGGGGCTCGCTCATGTCGGGGTCGACCAGCTCGATGAGCTGGTCGTGCGTGGTGCCGTAGGCGTTCGAGTGCACGAGGTAGCCTCCGCCGGAGCCCACCTCGGCCTGCACGCGGTACAGGCGGAATCCCGAGGGGAGCGGGATGTTCTCGGTGCCCTGCGCGCCTCCGTAGTACACGCTTTGGTTGCTGGCGAACTGGTCGTATTGCAGCAGATAGTAGGACGAGAACATGCTCTCGTCCTCGTTCGCCACCACGATGATGCCGCCCGTTTCGCGCAGGTCGTCCGACGTGAACGCCGCGAGCGCCTGCTCCACGGACGAGCTGCCGTCCTCCGCGGGGTCCACGTGCTGCACCACGGCGCCGTCGCGTTTGACGTCGATGCCGTCCTCGTTCGCGAACACGCGGGTGATCTTGCTCTCGGGCAGCCATCCCAGCATCCATTTCGAGAAGCCGTTGTGGTCGCCCTGGTTCAGCATCATGATGTCGAAGGTGAGGATGCCCGTCCGTCCCGTCGAGCCTCCCTGCTGGCTGGCGTACTGGTAGTAATCGGGCAGGCCCAGCACGTGCCCTGTCTCGTGGATCATGGTTTGCGCGGCCCATGCCGTGTCGCACGGGTTCGCCAGCGCGACGGCGTTCCACAGCTGCACGGTGCCGTTCGCATACGTGGTGTCGGGCACGTTCAGCACCTGCTCGTTGCTCCACCACACGCTGCCCCAGCCGGTATCGGCGCCCGCGAAGTGCAGGTAGACGGCGTCGATGCGGCCGTCGCCGTTCGCGTCGAACTGCGCGAGGTCGACTCCCGAGGCCTCGAGATGGTCGAGCGCTTCCTTGTACAGCTGCCCGATGTTGGCGGTGTAGTAGTCGCGCTCGTGCTGCGCCTCGTAGTCGACGGCCTCGCCGGTGATGGTCAGCGTTCCGTACGATGCGCGCTGGTAGTAGGCGTGCAGGCTCTCGTAGGGGTAGGGCCCGGCGCTCGGCAGCGCGGCTTCTCCCTCGTTGCGCGGGCCGATGAGCGCCTGGAGCGCTTCGAGCGTGTCGCCCGCCTCGAACTTCTTGTCGGGGAACGACACGCGCAGCGCCAGCACGTGCGCCTTGCCCACGGTGGCCATGCCGCCGTCGTTGCCGGGAACCGCGTTCGTGGCGATGCCGTTGCTCGCCTGCTCGCGCGCGATGGCCTGCTGGATGAGGCCCGCGGTGGGCTCGTCGTTGTCGAGGCCTTCCTGGAACGCGGTGCGCTCCTCCAGCGTGCCGTCCTCGGCATACGTCGTGCGCTGCTCGTCGGTTGCGACGCACGGCGAGAGCGGCTCTTCCGAGGCGTAGGCGCTCAGCGGCACGGTGAGGCTCGCGAGGACGATGACGATCGAGGCGGCGGCCGACAGCGTCGCGAGGCGTACGGTTCGAAGCATGCGATCTCCTTCGTTCGTATGACGATCCCGTATATAGTACGCGAATGCTCATGCTTTCACCACTGCGCCATCGAGGATCGGCCGCGCGTCCGCGCGCGGGTGGATGCGCGCCGTCGTTCCGCTATACTGGTCGCAAAACCGGGAATCGTCGCGGGGCGACGGAGGAGGAACCTATGCGCTTCATCTCGTGGAACGTCAACGGCCTGCGCGCCGTGCTCAACAAGGGCTTCGAGGACATCGTGTGCGACATCGACGCCGACATCGTGGCCTTGCAGGAAACGAAGCTACAAGAGGGCCAGGCGACGCTCGACCTGCCGCAGTACCGCGAGTATTGGAGCTATGCCGAGAAGAAGGGCTACTCCGGCACCGCGATCTTCTGCAAGGAGGAGCCGCTGCAGGCGCTGCACGGCCTGGGCTTCCCGCATCTCGACACCGAGGGGCGCATCGTGGCGCTCGAGTTCCCGAAGTTCTGGTTCGTGGACGTGTACACGCCGAACGCGCAGAACGAGCTGGCGCGCATCGACCACCGCATGGAGTGGGACGACGCGTTCCGCGACTTCTGCAAGGGGCTCGAAGAGGGCGTGCTGCCCGCCGGCGTGCCGGTGGAGCGTCCGGCGAAGGGCGAGGGGCACGTGACCATCTCCGAGCTGCCGTTGACGCAGCCGGGTGAGACGGCCGACCCGAAGCCCGTCGTCATGTGCGGCGACTTCAACGTGGCGCACCAGGAGATCGACCTCAAGAACCCGGGTCCGAACCGCGGCAAGGCCGGCTTCTCGGACGAGGAGCGCGGCAAGTTCACCGACCTGCTGGAAGTCGGGTTCGTCGACTCGTTCCGCCACCTGCATCCCGACGTGACGGGCGCGTACTCGTGGTGGAGCTACCGCTTCAAGGCGCGCCAGACGAACGCGGGATGGCGCATCGACTACTTCCTGGTCAGCGACGAGCTGGCCCCGAAGATCGCCAGCGCCTGCATCTACGACGAAGTCTACGGCAGCGACCACTGCCCGGTTGGCATCGAGCTGGAGCTGTAGGGGCGAAATCGATGTGAAGCTGCTCGAAAAGGAGCCCCAGGCGGGGCTCCTTGCTTACTTCTCGGCGTGGCAGGTGTTGCATTCGTAGACGTCGGCGTGATGGCAGTTGCGGCACACGGCGGGCGCGGTTTCCGTCGCGCTTTCGGACGTGTGCAGCTTGTGGCACGACGAACAGGTGGTGCCGGCTTCGGCATGGTCGTCGTTGACCGGCAGATCGTGCGGGTTCACGGTGAGACCGTTCTTGTCGGTGAGGGCGGTGCTTGCCGCGGTTGCGACGGCGAGCTCGGTCTTGTCGTGGCAGGTGAGGCAGATGTCTTCCGACACGGCGGTTTTCTTGAGCGTCGCCTTCTTCTTCTGCGAGTCGAGCGTCACCTTCTGGTGGGCCTCCTCGAGTCCGGCAACGTCGTCGTGGCAGGTCAGGCAGTTGTCCTTGAGCGAGGCGTGCTGCGAGGCTGCGCATGCGGCATCGTCGAACGATGCGACGTCGGTCTCGTGGCAGGTGGCGCAATCGCTATCCTTCGACCAGGTGAATTCGGCCGCCGTGGGGGCGGCGTCGTCGCTGGCTGGCGGCGCGCCTTCTCCTTGTGGCGCGCACGCGACCAGGCAAAGCGTCAGTCCGCAGACGACGAGCGTCAGCACGGCGGTTCGGCGGATCGGTGGGGTGAATGCGGTCATGGAAACTCCTTCGGATATGCCAGGAGGCCGACGAGAGGGAGGGAGGTTCGCCGGCCTCCTGGCGGGCGGGGTGTCTACTTGGCATCCCATGCGTCGAGCGCGGCGCAGCCTTGGCCGGCAACGCGTCCGGAAGCGACGGCTTCGCTGATGTTTCCGCCGCCGTTGTACATGTAGCCGTAGATGGTGCCGAACTCGCCAGCTGAATACAGGCGAGGGATGGGGTCGCCCTTGAGGTCGAGCACTTCGCACGCGCCGTTGCGCTTCGCGCCGCCCTGCGTGTTCAGCATGCCCAGGCCGATTTCGATGGCGTAGAACGGCGGCTCGAGCGGAACGAGGTCGAACGGCTTGATGATGACGGTGTCGTCGCTGGACGTTTCGCCCTCGCCGTAGGCCGTCGAGGCATCCGAGGCGTTGAAGAAGTAGTCGTCGTGCACCGCCTCGCCGCGTCCGAAGTCTGGGTCTTTGCCTTCGGCGCAGTGCTGGTTGTACGTTTCGATGGTGTTCTTGAGCACCTCCACCGGCTGGTCGATCTTCTTCGCCAGTTCTTCGACGGTGTCGGCCTTCACCATGATGCCGGCGTCGATGAGCTCCTGGTTCGTGGTCTTGCCGGTTTCCATGATCACCGACCAGGCCATGTACGTGATGGCGCCCAAGATGTCCTTCGATCCGGCCCCTGCGCCCAGAATCAGATGAGACTTGTCGGGAACCACCATGAGCGGCCACACGCCGCGCTCCTTGATCTTGCCGTGGCGCGCCAGGCCGCGCGTTTCCTCGTACATGAAACGCTTGCCCTCGCCGTCGACGTAGATGTAGTCGTAGCCCATGGGGTAGGGGATATTGCAGATGGTCGAATCGGGCGACACCGCGCGTACGCAGGTGCTGGCCGCCGCGTAGCTGTTCATGTGCCAGAGGTCAGCGCCGATCTGTTGCGCCATCTTCACGCCGTCGCCCACGTTGTAGGGGCTGCCGCATACAAGCGAGTTGGCGCAGCCCAGCGACACCCCGTAGTTCGACATCATTTCGGGGTTCGCGGCGAAACCGCCGCACGCAAGCACGACGCCCTTCTTGGCCTTCACGTACTTGTCGCCGGCAACGAGGCCGTACACTTCCTTCGTCTCGTAGTGGTAGATGAGCTCGGTGGCGCGCATCTCGTACATGACCTCGATGCCCAGCTCTTCGGCGGTGTCGCGCAGGGGGATCCACAGCGAGGACATGCCGCAGATGCCGTCCACGTAGTACGTCTTGACCTTGTCGCCTCCGGGGATGCCGGGGAACTCGGGTGCCGCTGCGGTTGCGGGCTGCAGGTCGTAGCCCAGCTCGTCGGTCAGCCATTCCATATTGCCGCATACGCCCTCGGCCCATGCGCGCATCCAGTCTTCGGGAACCTTGTATCCTGCGTTGAGCTCCGTTTGGTAGGTGATGGCGCTCTCCACGTCTTCGGGGATCATCAGCATGTCGCCGGATACGCGCGTGGTGCCGCCCGACAGCTCCTCGGGCGCCACTTCCAGGCAGAGGACGTGCTCGACGCCCGCGTTCTTCGCTGCGATGGCGGCAGACAGCCCGGCGGCGCCCAGCCCTACGATCACCACGTCGGCTTCGACATCCCACGACTCGGGCAGGTTGCCGTTCGGCCCCGCGCTGCCGCCCCCGCTGCACCCGGCGAGTCCCGCCGCTGCGACGCTTGCCGCTGCAAGGGTGCCTCCCATCAAGAAGCTGCGACGCGATATCCCCTGGTTTCGCTTGCTTTCCCTCGTGCTCATACCTTCCTCCTTTTGTTCGGTTTGATCGAGGCAGCTGCCGCCGACCCGATCCCGATGTCCCCACCGTACCAAGCGCCCCCGCGGGAGCGGAAGCGACGATGGGGCATGGGTTGAGGCAATGGCGGAATAATGCCAGATGGAACTGGGTTTCCACGTTTCTTTCCGAACGGTCATAAGCCGAAGCCGAATCGGAATAACCCCAACGGCGCGCTTGGCGACACGAAGCGCATGCGGTCGTGTATCATGGAGCGAGGGGAATCGCCGCGTGCGATGAGAGGGCGGTCCGGGTTCGGGCCGGACGTGCCTTCAAGGGGAGGTACCATGGATATCTCGTATTGTCGCGAACTCATCACGCTTGCCGACGAGCTGAATTTCAGCAAGGCTGCCGAGCGGCTGTACATCACGCAATCGACGCTGAGCAAGCACGTTGCGGCGGTTGAGCGCGAGATCGGCTTCCGCGTGTTCGACCGTACGACGTCGCGGGTGGAACTGACTGCGGGCGGCGAACTGTGGATCGACGGCTTGCGCGACGTGGTCGAGAAGTACGATACCGCCGTGCGCGAGGGACGCAGCCGCCAGCATGATTCCGAGACGACCGTCCGGGTTGTCGGCCCGCTCATCAACGAGCACATGCTGTCGCTTGCCACGATGGCGCAAGCGCGTCTGTGCGCACGGGGTATGGACGTGCGGCTGGTTATGGCCGACACCGGCGTGCGGGATTGCCACGAGCGCCTGCTTGACCGGCGCGCCGATATCGCCCTGGCGTTCCGCTACGAAGACGATGTCGCCGGGTTATGCTACCGGCACTTGTTCGACGTGCCCTTCGGCATCGCGTGCCATAGCGCGCACCCGCTCGCTGAGAAATCGCCCCTGTTGTTCCGCGATATGGTGAACGAGCACCTGTTGACCTATCCCGAGGAAGAGCGCGAGGCCTATCACGAGTTCGTGCTGCGCGTGTGCCGAGGGCACGGCATCGCGGCCCGTTTGGAGCATCTTGAGGCGGGGGCGATGTGCTTTCCCAGCTCGGAAGACGGCTTGGTGTTCGGCGTCCACTTCCCCGGCTACGCGCGCTACGGCGGCGACATCGTCGTCCGGCCGCTCGACGATCGGTCGGATGCGTTCGACGTGTGCGTGGTTCGTCGCGAGGACGAGGAGAACGAGAGCGTGTTGCAGCTCTTCGACGGCATTGTGCTCATGAGCGAAGAAAGCGAAGCCGACGGCCCGCTCGTGGTATGATGCACGGCGACACACGACGATAGAAAGATGGTCATGGATAGAGCGAAAATCGAAGAGGGCGTGCGGCTCATTCTCGAGGGCGTGGGGGAGGATCCCCAGCGTGAGGGGCTGCTGAAAACCCCCGAGCGCGTGGCGAAGATGTACGAGGAGGTGTTCGCCGGGCTCACCGAAGACCCCGCCGAGCATTTCGAAACCACGTTCGACGAGCATCACGAGGAAATGGTCCTCGTGCGCGACATCCCGTTCTATTCCATGTGCGAGCATCATCTGGTGCCGTTCTTCGGCGTGGCGCACGTGGCGTACATCCCGGCGGTCGACGGGCGCATCTGCGGCCTGTCGAAGCTCGCGCGCCTGGTGGACGCATTCGCGAAGCGCCCGCAGGTGCAGGAGCGCCTGACCTCGCAAATCGCCGACACTCTGATCGAGCAGCTGCATCCGCAGGGCGTGATCGTGGTGTTGGAGGCCGAGCACATGTGCATGAGCATGCGCGGCGTGAAGAAGCCGGGCGCGAAAACCATGACGAGCGCCGTTCGCGGCGCCTTCGAGAAAAGCCAGGCGACGCGCGCCGAAGCGCTGTCGCTCATCTTCGCACGCAGACATTAAACGGAAAGGAACCAACCAATGAAGTGTGTAGTCTCCGTTCTGGGCAAGGATCGCAGCGGCATCGTCGCCGAGGTTGCCGCGGCGCTTGCCGCATGCGGCGCGAACATCGACGACATCAGCCAGACCATCCTGGACGACATCTTCTCGATGACCATGCTGACCACGCTCGACCCCGAGAAGGCCGACTTCAACGCGGTGCAGGAGAAGCTCGAGGCCGTGGGCGAGTCCCTCGGCGTCCAGATCATCATCCAACGCGAAGACGTCTTCCAGTTCATGTACAAGATCTAGCGCACGGAAACGCGGGAGGGACGTGAGCCCCCCTCCGTGCCCCACACGCAAAAAGCGCATCGGCCCGGTCCTGGGGGACCCGGTCGATGCGCTTCGGGAGGGGATGCGCCGTGGTGCGCGGCGCGCGGGTAAGCGGGGTTGCGGCTACGCGGCGGCGGGGCCGAACAGGGCGTTCGCCACGGCGAAGCCCTCGCCCTGCACGCCGATGCCGCAGCTGCCGATGATGGTCTCGCCGATGGCGCGCAGGCCGGGGATGGCTGCGCCGCTTTCGTCGAGCACCTGGTAGCTATCGTAGATGTCCACGTTCAGGCCGCCCACGGTGATGTGCATGGCCCAGGTGCGGGGGCTCGCGTAGAACGGCAGGTTCTCGATGGGGCTCTCCTCGGAGAACGTGGTGCGCCCGAAGTCGGGGTCCTCGCCCGCGCGGCATAGCTCGTTGTAGCGCTCAATGGTTGCCGCCAGCGCCGCGCCGCCGCAGCCGATCTGCTCGCCCAGCTCCTCGATGGTGTCGGCGCGGTAGAGCTGCCCCTGGTCGATGAGGCTTTGCAGGCTGTGGCCGTAGCGGTTGACGTCGCCGTTCACGCGGCAAGTGTCGGCATCCGAGATCATGAACATCATCTGGTCGGTCTGCTCCATGATGTGCTGCGTCATCGTGTAGCGGTCCTTCACCTCGTCCATGAAGCGCTTGCCCTCCTTGTTGACGATGGCGCAGTCGATGTCGTCGCCCACGGTGGTCTCGTCGGTGGAGTTCTTGCAGTCGGCGAAGGGGAAGGGCATCTGGGTGTCCATGAGCGCCACGGTGCCGCCTGCGGCCAGGCCCATCGTGATGCCGTCGCCCGTGTGGCCGTATGCGTTCGTCGTAGGAATGTCGGTACCTTCCTTGAACGGCCACATGGTGTTGTACTCGCGCAGCATGTCGGGGTTGCCCGAGAAGCCGCCCGTCGCCAGGATGACGCCCTTCTCGCCGCGCACGCGGTACGTGGTGCCGTCGGGGCCCGTGGCCACGGCGCCCACCACTTCGCCGTTCTCGATGATCAGCTCGTTCGCGGGCGTGTTCAGGTAGATCTCCACCGGGTAGTCGTTCTTCTCGATAGTGTCCTGGTAGAACATGAAGTAACCCTGGCCGCACACGCCTTCCTTCGGCGACGTCCAGCGCGGCCACGAGTAGCCCACGATGCCGCACAGGTCTTTGAACTGGAAGCCTTCGGACACCAGCCAGTCGTCGAGGTCGGCGATGTTCTCGGCCGTGCGCAGCATCTCGTCGTACTCGCCCTCGCCTTGCAGCTTGTACTGCAGCGCGTGCAGGTAGATGGAGTCGAACACCTTGTCGCTGCCCGAGGCTTTCCAGGCATCGTAATCGGCCTGGAGCAGCGCGAACTGCTCGGGCGTCATCACGGAGGGGGCCTGCGCCAGCTCGTCGGCCAGCTCGTTCGTGTAGCTGTCGGTCATCTTCTCGCGCAGCTCGTCGGGGGCGTTGACGTACTCCAGATAGCCGCCGGACACCAGCGCGTTGCCGCCGATGGTGCAGCTCTTCTCCAGCACGACGACCTTCTTCGCGCCCAGGCGGGCGGCGGTCAGCGCGGCGACGGTTCCCGAAGCGCCCGAACCCACGATGACCACGTCGGCGTCAAGCTCCTCGACGGCGGTGGACGGCGCGGGCGGCACGTACGATCCCGCTAGCGCGTTCTTCTTGCCGCCGGCCTGCTTCACGCAGTCGGTGACGGCGTTCTTGATGGCCATGCTGGTCAGCGACGCGCCCGTGATGACGTCGACGTCGAGGGACTGGTGCTCCACGATGGCCGCGGGGATGCGCTCGATGGCGGCGTCGGAGATGAACTTCGTCTCCTCGTGCTTCGTGACGGCGACGGCGGTCAACGCGTCCTCGCTGAACGTGGTCTCCACGTGCACAGGGCCGAACTTGCCCTGGCCCGAAGCGGTGTACGTGCCGGCCTTGAAGCCCTTCGTCGACGCGCTGGCGGTGGGCGCGCAGCCCGAAAGGCCGAAGACGGCAACCGATACGCCGGCTACGGTCAGGGTCTTCATAAAGCTGCGGCGCGTGAGTCCGAGTTCGTTCATGATGCTCCTCTTCCTGTCTCTCCTGATTGGTTCGGCCGACCTGCGTTCCGGCCGGCCGCCGTCGCCCTCCCTGGCGAATGACCAGAAGGTACGCCCGCCCGGCGGTCGCGGCAATGCTTTGCGAGGATGAAACCGCGTATGAACTTTGTAACCCGAACTGTAAACTGCGCAGGTGGGAGTCTGTTTTTGGAGAAAGCGCCACCCGGCTGCGCGACCGGGTGGCGCGTTTGGTACAATGCCAGCATGCAGACAGCCGAAGGCCATACAGGGGAGCGCGGAGGGGAGCGAGCGGGGGAGCAGGACGCCCCGGTCGACCTGCTGCACGACGCGCAACGGCGCATCGCCGATCTGCGCTATCTGTCGCTGTGCTTCTTCGGCTTCGCGTTCGTGCGCGCGTGGGACGACATATCGTTCGCGCGGTTCGCCGCACTCTATCCCGACAGCCCGTGGTTCGGCCAAGACCTCATGAGCCTGGGGATGCTGCCCGTGTTCATCGTCTGCGTGGTGGCGGCGCGGAAGCTGGCGCCGCTGTATCGGCGCCGCGCGGTCGTGATCGTGGCGCCCGCGTGCATGGTGGCGTCGGTGCTGCTGTACGAGCTGGCGGTCGCCTCGCCGGGAGCTGCGGGCGCGTCGGCGTCGGCGGCCTTCCCGCTCATCGTGGCAAGCGCGCTCTTGGCCGGCGTGGGAGCGGCGTTGTCCATCCTGCAATGGGCCGAGCTGCAAGCGTGCCTCAACTCGCTGCAAATCGTGCTGTACGTGTCGGGCGCGTTCTTCCTGGGGTCGGTCATCGGGTGGATGACCTTCGGTATGGGCGAGTCGCGCCTGGTGGTGGCCCTGCTCGTGCTGCCGTTGCTGTCGTTCGCGTGCCTTAAGGTGGGTTTCGCGAAGATTCCCCTCGTGGATTTGCCGAAGCGCACGTGGGGCAAGCTGCGCTTCCCGTGGAAGCTCGTCATCGTCCTGGGCGTGTACGAGTTCGTCTTGGGCGTGAAGCAGGGCGCGCCGACGTTCCAGAACGACCTGTTCATCTTCGGCGTGATGCTGGCCTCGGCCATCCTGTTCATCGTGTCGTACTTCTTCTCGCACAAGTTCGATTTCACGCGGGTGTACCGCACGCCGTTCGTGCTGATGGTGTGCGGGTTGCTGGCCACGCTGCTGTCGTTCTCGTCGAACAGCGCGGTGTCCGACGTGCTGGTGTCGGCGGGCTATGCGCTCATGTTCCTCATGCTGACGGTGCTGCTGTGCGACCTGTCGCATCGCTACGGCGTCTCGGCCGTGCTGCTGTGCGGCATCGAGGAGCTGGTGATGTTTGCCAGCGTGGGCGGCCACCTCGTGTCGGCTGGCATGGCGGAGGGGGTCATCCCGGTGATGCCCGACGACGCGGCCGTGTCGGTGCCGCTCGTGATCCTCGTGGTGGTGGCCAGCATGGTGCTGCTGTCCGAGCGCGAGTACTCGCGGTGGGGCGCGTCGTTCTTCGGCGTGGGGAAGCTGGCGCAGGACGGCGACGAGCAGGGCCGATTCGCCGCGCGCTGCACCGAGCTGGGCGAGCGGTACCGCCTGAGCCCCCGCGAGAAGGAAGTGTTCCAGCTGCTGGCGCTGGGCAAAAGCGCCGCCGACATCGAGCGCGAGCTCTACATCGCGAACGGCACCTTCAAGTCGCACACCCGTCGCATCTACCAGAAGCTCGGCATCCACAGCCGCACCGAGCTGGACGAGATGCTGCGCGGCGACTAGGGATGGGCGCGTTGCGGTGCACCCCGCGGCGCGAGATCGCGCGTGCGATCCGAAGGATCCCCCCGCCGATCCTCGACGCACGCGGCCTGCGATCGCCATACCAGGATGTTTCACGTGAAACATTCGTTCGTCTGGTGCAGAATTGCGGTTGAGGAGATAGGGGCGCGTGCTGCGCCGACTCGTGGCGCAAGGCAAACGTCCGCCGTGGCCCCAAATGGGCAGCTATGACAAAGTTTGTTACGGCTAACTCACGCCGCAGCAACGAAAGAATTTTCTGACCTGGCCTTATGCGAGCGATGTTTCCGATAGCGCGGCGTACGCAGTCGAAATCACCAGTCAAAATTGTCATAGGTGCTCATTTGGGGCCACGCCTGCGATGGCCGTCCGAAGTTCGATGCCCGCAGCGCCCCTTCTAGCGGCTCCGAACTACAAGTTATGACTTTAATGAGAATTAGTATCAATTAGTATTCCATTTCAGAAATCGAACCGGTATCGTAGCCCTCATCAAACAACCCGCCGCGCATGAGGCGGCAAGAGGGAAAGGGTCACGCCATGGCCAACGAATTCGATACCACGAAGCTCACGAACGAAGTGGGCAACCCTGTCGCCGATAACAACCACACCCTGACCGCGGGCGAGCGCGGCCCCATGATGCTCCAGGACAACTGGATGATCGAGAAGCTGGCGCACTTCGACCGCGAGGTCATCCCCGAGCGACGCATGCACGCGAAGGGCTCGGGCGCGTACGGCACGTTCAAGGTGACCGGCGACATCAGCGCGTACACGAAGGCGAAGGTGTTCCAGCCCGGCGCGGAGACCGAGGCGTTCGTCCGCTTCTCCACCGTGGCCGGCGAGCGCGGCGCGGCCGACGCCGAGCGCGACATCCGCGGCTTCGCCATGAAGTTCTACACGCCCGACGGCAACTGGGACCTCGTGGGCAACAACACGCCCGTGTTCTTCCTGCGCGATCCCAAGAAGTTCATCGACCTCAACCACGTGGTGAAGCGCGACCCGCACACCAACATGCACTCCGCGCAGGCCAACTGGGACTTCTGGTCCAGCCTGCCCGAGGCGCTGCACCAGGTGACCATCGTCATGTCCGACCGCGGCATCCCCGCCAGCTACCGTCACATGCACGGCTTCGGCAGTCATACGTACAGCCTGATCAACGAGGACAACGAGCGCGTGTGGGTGAAGTTCCACCTGCGCACGCAGCAGGGCATCAAGAACCTCACCGACGAGGAAGCCGGCCAGATCATCGCGGGCGACCGCGAGAGCCACCAGCGCGACCTGTTCAACGCCATCGAGCGCGGCGAGTTCCCGAAGTGGACGTTCTCCATCCAGGTGATGGACGAGGCCACCGCGAAGAACTACAAGGAGAACCCGTTCGACATCACGAAGACGTGGAGCCACAAGGAGTTCCCGCTCATCGAGGTGGGCGAGCTGGAGCTGAACCGCAACCCGCAGAACTACTTCGCCGAGGTCGAGCAGGCCGCGTTCGCGCCGACGCACCTCGTGCCGGGCATCGGCCTGTCGCCCGACAAGCTGCTGCAGGGCCGCCTGTTCGCGTACGGCGACGCGCAGCGCTACCGCCTGGGCGTGAACCACAACCACATCCCGGTGAACAAGCCGCGCTGCCCCTACGCCGAGTTCCATCGCGACGGCATGATGCGCACAGACGGCAACTTCGGCGACACCATCGGCTACGAGCCCAACAGCTACGGGCAGTGGCAGCAGCAGGCCGACGCGGCCGAGCCGCCGCTGGACCTGTTCGGCCCGATGGACGCATGGGATCCCGCCGACGATCCGACCGACGACACGTTCTACCAGCCGGGCGACCTCTATCGCCTGATGGAAGAGCCGCAGCGCGCGGTGCTCATCTCGAACACGGCCGCGAACATGGACGGCGTCACGGAGAACATCCGCCTGCGCCACGCAGCCCACTGCTACAAGGCCGATCCCGAGTACGGCGATCGCCTGGCCGAGGCGCTGGGCGTGGACGCGAACCGCGTGCACGAGCTGGCGCAGATGACCCACGAGGAGCGCATGGCCGCCACCGGCCAGCAGGTCCCCGCCCGCAAGAAGGGCGGCGAGGTGCGCGCCTAGCGCTCGAGCGCAACCCAACCAAGCTATTCCGCATACGGCCGCTTCTGCTCATCCCTCTTGCAGAAGCGGCCCGTTTCGTTTCGGGCGGTAACCGACGGGTGATCGGCTTCGTCACGGATTGCGCATCGTCGCCCGCGCGGCGTGCGTCGGGGCTACTATCTTCTTTTCATCAGTGAAAGGAGTCTCCGATGCGCGAAATATCTGGGTTGGCCAAGTTCGGCTACTTTTGCGTGGGCCTGTTCGGCGGGTTGCTGGGCGTGCTGGCCGCGTGGTTCATGGGCAAGGACGGTTGGGGCTGGAGCGAGGGCGGCAAGCTGTTCGCCTGGTTCGGCTGCCTGTTCTGGCTTATCGTGTGGGTCATCATGACGGTCACGGGCGGCATCGCGGCGTTCCTGGGCATGCTTTTTTAGCGGCTTTCCCGATAATTCGGCCTGCTCGATCGTGGTACCCTTTGACGGATCGAACGGGCCGGATGGAGGGAGCACCATGGAGCGACAGGAGCGACAGGCGAACCGAGGCGACGGCCTCACGTGGAAGGCAGCCGCGCTGGTCGCGGCGCTCGTGGCGTTGCTGGCGGCAAGCGCGGTGCTCAGCGCATGCGGGACGCAGCAGCCGACCAGCGAGTTCGCGGTGGCGCAGCCGGTCATGCCGCAGAAAGCGTCCGAGGATAATCCCGATGCATGGCTCGACGCGCTCGAGCAGAACCCTCTCGACCAATCGTTCGTGGAGTCGCTGTCGACGTTCGCGTACCGCAGCTCGGCCGCCGCTTTGAGCGACGACGCCAGCGTCGCGAACGGCGCCGGCGAGATCGATCCGGCGAACCGCATGTACTCCCCGCTCAGCCTGTACTACGCCCTGGCGCTCGCCAACGAAGGCGCCGCGGGCCAGACGCGCGACGAGATCGACGCGCTGCTGGGCGCGCCCGCTGGCGCGAACGTGCCCGAGCAGTGCGGCAACCTGTTCCGCGTGCTGGCGACCGATCCCTTCTCCACGGTCGACCTGGCGAACTCCATCTGGATGGCGAAGGGCAATCCCTTCGAGCAATCGTTCATCGACACCGCCACCGGCCAGTTCTACGCCACGCCGTTCTCGGTGGAATTCGGCACCGAGGCCACCGACCAGGCCATGGCCGCGTGGATTTCCGAGAACACGGGCGGCACCATCGAGCCCCAGGTGAAAACCGAGAGCGATCTGCTGCTATCCATCATCAACACCGTGTGCTTCAAGGGCAGCTGGACGGACACGTTCGATGCGGAGAACACCGCGCCCGCCACGTTCCACGCCGCCGAGGGCGATGTCGAAACCGACTTCATGACGCAGCGCATCGACTCGCTGCAAGGGTATCGCCAAACCGACGACTTCCTGCGCGCCAGCCTCGCGTTCACGGGCGGCGCCATGATGACGTTCGTCCTGCCGAACGAGGGCGTGTCGGTGGACGACCTGCTGTCCGACGAGCAGCGCCTGGCCGCGGCTTTCGCCGTGGACGCCAACGAGGACGAGTACGGCTTCATCACCTACGTGGTGCCGAAAGCCGCGTTCGACACCGAATTCGACCTGATCCCGGCGCTCGAGCGGCTGGGCGTGCAGGCGGCGTTCGACGACCGGGCCGATTTCTCGAACCTCACGTCCACGCCGGCGTACGTCTCCATGGTCAAGCAGGAAAGCCACATCACCTGGGACGAAGAGGGCGCCGAAGCCAGCGCCTACACGAACATCGGCATCAGCGAGATGTCCGCGATGGCTCCCGAGGGCGAGGAAGTGGAGCTGCGGCTCGACCGTCCGTTCCTGTTCCAAATCACGTCGTCGCAGGGCATCCCCCTGTTCGTCGGCGTATGCGGCAACCCGGCCGTGGAGGCGTAAGCGCGCCCGGGCCCGTTCCGCCCCGCCCGGGCGCGCTCGCCGCACGAGCCTCCCCGCTCTACAAAAAAGCCCCAGCTCAATGAACTGGGGCTTTTCATATGCGGATGGTGCCCGAGGCGGGATTTGAACCCGCACGTCTAGGACAACGGTTTTTGAGACCGCCGCGTCTGCCATTCCGCCACTCGGGCGCACCGTGAAAGTATACCGGATGCCCCGGTGCCCGTCGAGGACAAAATGCCGCGCAGGGGAGACAAACCTTCGGCGACAATCGCTCAACATATGCATGATGCCCTGGCGTGTCGATTCGGCAACGGTCATAATGGAATGATCTTCGCCGCGCGGCCAGGTGGCTGCGCCGGTTTCACGTACCGCACGCGCACTTGAGAGTCGGGAGGCACCTATGGAGCACGAAGAACTGACCAAGAAAATCGACGCGTACCTCGAGGACAACTGGGAGACGATGGTCGACGATATCACGACGCTCGTCCGTATCCCCAGCTTCGAAGAGCTGGACAAGGCAGCGGAGGGCGCGCCGTTCGGCCCCGGCCCGAAAGAAGCGCTCACCGCGGCGCTCAAGCTGGCGGGCGACATGGGCTTCGCGACCCACGACGCCGAGGGCTACATCGGGTTCGCCGACTTCCCCGGCGAAAGCGACACGCAGCTGGGCATCATCGGCCACATGGACGTGGTTCCCGCCGGTCCCGGCTGGACCTTCGAGCCGTACGCGGTCACGCGCAAGGAAGGCTACCTCGTCGGCCGCGGCACGCTCGACGACAAGGGCCCCAGCGTGGTGGCGCTGCACGCCATGAAGTTCTGGAAGGATCTGCAGGACGCCGGCGAGGTGCCGCCGTTCCCCTACACCATCCGCTTCCTGTTCGGCGCGAACGAGGAATCGGGCATGGCCGACGTCGCGTACTACCACAAGCACTACGAGGACCCGGCGTTCCTGTTCACGCCCGACGCCGAGTTCCCCGTGTGCTACGGCGAGAAGGGCGGCTACGACGGCACGATCGCCAGCAAGCCCATCGCCGATCGCGTGGTGCTCGAGTTCACGGGCGGCGCGGCCACGAACGCGGTGCCCGGCATCGCCGAGGCCGTGGTGAAGGCCGACGCCGCCAGCCTGCCGAACACCGACCGCATCACCGTGACGGCCGACGGCGAAGGCCGCGCGAAGCTCACCGCCGCCGGCAAGGGCGCGCACGCTTCCACTCCCGACGAGGGCGTGAACGCCATCGGGCTCATCGTGGACTACCTGCTGGAGCACGACCTGTGCACCGCCGACGAGCGCGCGTTCTTCGAGCTCGACCAGAAGCTGCTCAACCACACCGACGGCAGCGGCATCGGCATCAAGAGCTCCGACGAGTACTTCGGCCCGCTCACCGTCATCGGCGGCACCATCAAGATCGAGGACGACCGCTTCGTGCAGACGCTCGACAGCCGCTTCCCCACATCCATCACGGCCGACGAGATCAGCGAGCGCCTGCGCCAGCTCACCGACGAGATCGGCGGCACGTTCGAGAACACGCTGCTCATGGTGCCCTTCCTCGTGAAACCGGACAGCCCGGTGATCCAGGCGCTGCTGAACGCCTACAACGAGGCCACGGGCGAGGACGCCAAGCCGTTCACGATGGGTGGCGGCACGTACGCGCGCGAGTTCAAGAGCGGCGCCAGCTTCGGCCCCGAGAAGCCGTGGATCAAGGATCCGGAATGGGTCGGCATGATGCACGGCCCCGACGAGGGCGTCAGCGAGGACCTGCTCAAGCAGTCCTTCAAGATCTACGCGCTCACGCTCGATAAGCTCATGCAGCTCGACCTGCAGTAACGATTTCCGTACGAGCGCCCCGGCGGCCGCGCGCTGCCGGGGCGCCGCGTCCTTCCCGGCGGCCCGTCGGCCGACAAGCGCCCGGTTCGGGCGTTTCTGCTTTTGAAAGGTGGTTCGCATGCCCGAATTCGATACCGTCCCCACCGATTTTGCCCCTGCCATCGGCATCGCTCCGGCCGAAGGCCTCGAGAACGAGGAAGGCGGCCGCATCGTGCTGGAGGGCCTTCCCAACACGCGCGACGTGGGCGGCCTGCCCACGGACGACGGCCGCTACGTGAAGCACGCGCGCCTGCTGCGCTCGGGCGCGCTCGACCACGCCACCACCCGCGACCTCGAGGTGCTGTTGGACGACTACCACGTGCGCACGGTTGTCGACCTGCGCACCGAAGAGGAGCGCAAGGAGCATCCCGACCCGGAGGACGGCCTGATGGGCGTGCGTTTCGTGGATGCGCCGGTGCTGAGCACCTCCACGTTCGGCGTCACGCGCGAAGGCGGTATGATGCAGGCGCTCAAAATGCTGCGCACGGTGCAGAAGAACCCGGCCAGCATCATGGAGGAAGTGTACGAGCGCATGATGCTGGACGAGCAGAGCCAGCGCGGCTTCGCGCAGTTCTTCGACGACGTGCTGGCCACCGACGAGGGCTCGGTGCTGTGGCACTGCACCATCGGCAAGGACCGCGCCGGCCTGGCCGCCGCGCTGCTGCTGTACGTGCTGGGCGTCACGCGCGAGGCCATCGAGCAGGACTACCTGGTCACGAACAAGTACGTGGAGTCCGAGACGCAGAACATCATGGACGCGCTGGCCTCGTTCGGCCTGGGCGACAAGCTGGACAAGAGCATCCACGTGATCAACTCCGCCGACCCGCGTTTCTTGCGCTCCGCGCTCGATGCCGTGGAGAAGCAGTACGGCAGCCTCGATGCCTACGTGCGCGACCAGCTGAACGTCACCGACGAGAAGCGCGCGGCCCTGCGCGCCCGCTACCTCACGGACGACCCGCGCGGGTAACGGCAGGTTTGCCGATGGTCAACGGCGGTTGATGGTCTTTCGTCGGTTTGGTTGTTCCTATCTTTCGGCTTTTGGCCGGTTTCGGCGCTCTATGACTTATAATGAGCGAAAGAAAACGTACGGAAGGTAGGAGGCTTAGGTGTTGAAAGCGATGATCGTCGATGACGAGGCTCCTGCGCGTTCAGAGCTGAAGTTCCTGCTTGACGAACTGGGGCAGACCGAGGTTGTCGCCGAAGCTGCCAGCGTGCGCGAGGCCATCGAGAAGCTGAAGGAATATCCGTGCGACGTGATGTTCCTCGACGTCAACATGCCCGAAGCGACGGGCTTGCAGCTGGCCGAGGCGTTGCAGCACCTCAAATTCCCGCCTGCGGTGGTGTTCGTGACGGCGTACAGCGAGTTCGCGTTGGACGCGTTCAAGGTGAACGCCATCGACTACCTGGTGAAGCCGGTCGAGACCGAGCGCCTGTCGCAGGCCATCTCGCGTGTGCGCGAGCACGTGTCGCTGCACGTGCAGGCGCAGAAGTCCGAGCGCATCCCCGTCGAAAAGGGCGGCAAGAAGATCCTCATCGGCATCGACAAGATCCGCTTCGTCATGGCGCGCGACGATTACGCGTACCTGCAGACGGACACGGATCGCTACTTCTCCACGGTCAGCCTGGCCCAGCTGGAGAAGCGCCTCGACGGCCACGGGTTCTTCCGCGTGCACCGCGGCTACCTGGTGAACCTGTCGATGGTGGAGGAGATCGAATCGGTGTCGGGCGGCACGCTGCTGCTCACGCTGAACGCCGTGGACGAGAAGATCCCGGTCTCCCGCCGCCGCGTCTCCGCCCTGAAGAAGGCCCTAGGACTGTAACAAAACCGCATCGAATCTCGAACAAAGGCCGGCAGACGCCGGCCTTTTTGCTAGGTACGAACGAATGTTTCACGTGAAACATTCGTCTTCGCACGAAAAAGCGCCCGAGCGTTTGCTCGGGCGCTTTGCGGTTTCGGCGGCGTTGGCCTAGTACGCCGTGAAGGACGACTTGGGGGCCAGGCAGATGGGGCAGGCGACGAAATTCTCGCCCTTGTGGATGTAGCCGCAGATGGGGCACAGGTAGTACTTGCCGTCGAAGGGGGTGTCGATGGTGGTGTACGCGTCCATGTATAGCTTCGCGTGGTAGGCTTCGGCGAGCTTGGCGCGGGTGAACACCTGCACGGCCTTGTTGTTGCCCTCTTCCTGCGCCTTCTTGATGAAGGAGGGGTACATGTCCGACGTCTCGTAGATCTCGCCGTTGGCGCCGGAGATCAGGTTGATGTCGCTCTCGTGCTCCTCGACCGTGGGAGGCTCGGGCTTCTCGGTGGCGGGGTCGATCTCCTTCGCCAGATCGTACTCGAGCCCGATGTGGATCTTCTCGGCGTCGGCCGTGCACTGGAACAGGCGGGCCAGCACGTCGAAGCCTTCGTTCTTGGCTACCTTGGAGAACGCCTCGTACTTCGTGGTGGCGCCCGTCTCGCCCGCGATCGCCGTCATGAGGTTCTCGTAGGTGGTGCCCACGGTGGTCGTGCTGTCGTAGATGATGTTGAAGTTGCTGGCGGTGGTCGCATCGGGCATGGCCTGCGGATCAAGCACCTCGGCGACGTACTCGCTGCCGGCGCCGGCGTCGGTCTTGGTCGAGGTATCGGCTGCGGGCTCGGTGGTGGCGTCGGCCTTCGGCTCGGCGCCGCATGCGGCCAACAGGCCCAGCGCGGAAATCGAAGCGGCGCTGACGGCAGCACCCTTCAGCAGGTTCCTTCTCGTGATATCGGACATGATTCCTCCCTCGTCTTCCCGATGAGCTCCTCTCCAGCCCATCTGATAATCGATACTATATATCAATTAAGAATGATAATCAATAGTGAATTACCACGGACGGGATCATGGTTCCGCTTCGCCCCGCTCCCTTCTGCGCACACGTTTTGTCCACAACTCCGTCACAAGCGCAAACACGATGGCCAGCCCCCGGTGCCGTTTGCTAGAATGAAGGGAATTACGCTGAAAGAAGGTTGTATGCTATCCGGTGATGTAGAAAAACTGTATCCTTCCGCGAAAATACTCGTGAAGGACTGCGTTGCCAGCCGCATCCATGACAAGGATGCGAGCCTGTACGGCTTCTCCGACGAAGCGCGTTCCTGCTCCGAGCAGTACATGGGGTGGACGGATCTTGCCAGCAATCCGCCGTACTCCCTGCGTGATATTCAAGACTTCGCCGACTCGATCATCGCCCAAGGGCTGAAAACGGTCGTCCTCATCGGCCAGGGCGGCTCCACGCAGGCACCCATGACCATCACCAAATACAACAAGCCCGACTCGTCGAAGATCACGTTCAAAACGCTCGACTCCGACTCGCCTGTGCGCGTGCGCGCCATCCTGGCCGAGGCGAAGCCCGAGACGACCCTGTTCGTGATCTCCTCGAAGAGCGGCGGCACCATCGAGCCGCGCCTCGCCCTGCGCGCCGTGCGCGACGCGGTGGCCGACCGCATCAGCGAAGAGGAGCTCGTGCAGCACCTCGTGGCCATCACCGACCCCGGTTCCATGCTGGAGCGCCAGGCGCGCGAAGAGGGCTGGGCCGCGGTGTTCTCCGGCGAGCCCACGGTGGGCGGGCGCTTCTCGGCGCTTTCCGTGTTCGGCCTGCTGCCGGCAGCGCTCGTGGGCATCGACCTCGAAGAGTTCATGGCGCACGCCATCGACGCCGAGCGCCAGTGCAGCGAGGATGCCATCGACAACCCGGCCATCGGCCTGGCGTCGTTCCTGTACGACAACTACCTGCAGGGCCGCAACAAGTTCACGTTCCTCACGCCGAAGCGCGGCCGCGTGCTGGGCCTGTGGATCGAGCAGCTGGTGGCCGAGAGCCTGGGCAAGGACGGCCAGGGCATCCTGCCGAACATCGAGATCGACTCGCTGCTGCTGACGAAGGACCCGGGCGACCGCAGCGTCATCATGTACCTCACGCGCACCGACCTGTGGGACGAGCGTCGCAACTTCGAGATGAGCCTGTCCTACATCGACCCGGCCATCCCGCGCGCCAACTACAAGATCGATTCGGTGGAAGAGCTTGCCGAGCACTTCGTGATGTGGGAATACGCCATCGCCATGTGCGGCTACCTCATGAAGCTCTGCCCCTTCGACCAGCCCGACGTGGCGTCGGCGAAGGCCGTGGTGCTCGACATCCTCAAAGAAGGCCAGCCCGAGCCCGATTTCATCCAGGATTTCATCGACGACGTCCACATGGGCGAGGTCGAGGTGCGCCTGTCCCCGTGCTTCAAGGATTGCACCGACACGCGCGGCGCGCTGCGCGCGTTGCTGGGCAGCATCCAGCCGGGCGATTTCTTCGCGCTCAACGCGTTCCTGCCGTTCACGGGCGAGGGCCGACGCGAGGCGCTGGAAACCATCCGCCACGGCGTGGCCGAGAAGCGCGGCGTGGTATCCTGCCTCGAAGTGGGCCCGCGCTACCTGCATTCCACCGGGCAGCTGCACAAGGGCGGCCCGAACTGCGGCGTGTTCCTCATCCTGTCGGCTGACGAGCTGAAGGACATCCCGCTGAAGGACGAGGCCGAAAGCCTGGGCTCGCTGGCGAAGGCGCAGGCCTCGGGCGACCTCGTGACGTTGGCCGAACGCGGTCGTCGCGTGGTGCATCTGCACCTGCCCGACAACTCGGGCGTCACGTTGCGCAAGCTTGCCGAAGTGATCTGCGGCATCCTGGAAACGATGGAAGCCCCGTCGGCGTAATGGATGACGGCGCGACACGATAACGCTATACCCCGAGGGCGGCCGTTGAGCCGCCCTCGTAGATTGACGACGACACTGGCGACGGTACAACGCGGAGGCGTGCATATGAAGGAAGCGCTCGATATTCAGGTCAAAGGCATCGTGCAGGGCGTCGGGTTCCGCCCCTTCGTCTATCGGCTGGCGAAGAAGTACCTGATCGACGGCTGGGTGCTCAACGCCACCGACGGCGTGTTCATCCACGCCGAAGCCGAGACGAAGCTGCTCGACGAGTTCGTCATCGAGCTGTCCGAGAACCCGCCGGCCGCCTCGCGCGTGGAGGAGGTGACGCTCAAGGAGGTGCCGCTGGAGGATTTCGACTCGTTCGAGATCCGCTTCTCCGACGCGGGCGCGGTGGAGAAGACCACGCTGGTATCGCCCGACCTCGCCACCTGCGACGATTGCGCTCGCGAGCTGTTCAACCCGAACGATCGGCGCTATCGCTACCCGTTCATCAACTGCACGAACTGCGGGCCGCGCTTCACCATCATCGAGAAGCTGCCCTACGATCGCAAGAGCACGTCGATGAAGGAATTCCCCATGTGCGAACGCTGCGCGCGCGAGTACGGCGACCCGCTCGACCGCCGCTTCCACGCGCAACCCGACGCGTGTTTCGAGTGCGGGCCGCACATCAGCTGGCGCGAGCACGAGGGCGGCGCCATCGACGCGCCGCTCGGTCCGACGACGTGGGGCGCCACGCGCGAGGAGAGCGACGCCATCCTGGCGCGCGCCGTCGAGTTGCTGCTGGACGGGAAGATCCTGGCCGTGAAGGGGCTGGGCGGCTTCCATCTGGTGTGCGATGCGTCGAACCCCCAGGCCGTGGCGCTGCTGCGCGCGCGCAAGCGTCGCGAGGGCAAGGCGTTCGCGGTGATGATGGGCGACGTGGCGGACGTGCGCCGCTTCTGCGAAGTGAACGAAGCGGAGGAGGGCATCCTCGCGGCCACGCAGCGCCCCATCGTGCTGTTGCGCAAGCGCGCCGACGCCGCGTTCGCTCCCGGGTTGGCCGACGCGCTGCCCGAGCTGGGCGTCATGCTGCCCTACACGCCCATCCAGCACCTGCTGCTGCACGACTTCGCGGAGGCCGGCGGTGCCGGGATGCTGGTGATGACGTCGGGCAACATCCATGACGAGCCCATCGTCATCGACGACGAGGATGCCTACGCGAAGCTGTTCGGCGTGGCCGACGCGTTCCTCGGCCACAACCGCGCCATCCGCGCCCGCTACGACGATTCGGTGGTGCGCGTCATCGAGGCGGGCAGCGCCGGCGAAGCGGTCCAGTTCATCCGCAGGGCCCGAGGATACGCGCCGCTGCCGCTGGCGATGCCGCCGCACGAGGGTGCCTGCGCCGCGGGCTCCCTCTTCGCCACCGGCCCCGAGCAGAAGAACACGTTCGCGCTCACGCGCGACGCCGAGGCGTTCGTCTCGCAGCACATCGGCGACCTCGAGAACGCCGAGACCTACGACGCATGGCTCCAGGCCAAGGATCGATACGAGACGCTGTTCGAGATCAGGCCCGCACGCATCGCCTGCGACCTGCATCCCGAGTACCTCACGTCGAAGTGGGCGCACGATCAGAGGCTCCCCGTGACCGAGGTGCAGCACCACCACGCGCACGTCGTGTCGGTGATGGGGGAGCACGGCCTGACCGGCCCCGTGTGCGGCATCGCGTTCGACGGCACGGGCTACGGCGTGGACGGGGCTATCTGGGGCGGCGAGGTGCTGCTCAGCAACCTCTCCGCGTTCGAGCGGTTCGCGAACTTCGCCTACGTGCCCATGCCGGGCGGCGCGGCGGCGGTGAAGCATCCGCTGCGCATGGCCTACGGCGTGCTGTGGGCGTTCGACCTGCTGGAACATCCCGGGGCCGCCGAGGCGCTGGCCGCGCTCGGCGAGCAGGCGGCCGTGTGCGAGCAGATGATCGACCGCGGCATCAACACGCCCATGACCTCGTCCGTCGGTCGCCTGTTCGACGCGGCCAGCGCGCTGCTGGGCATCTGCGTGGAGCCCACCTACGAGGGGGAGCCGGCCATCCTGCTGGAAGCGGCCATCGACGATCCGGCGGATGCCGCGCGCGGCGCAACAGGGGAAGACGCCTACGAAATAGGGGTGCTCAAAAACACCGCAACCTCCACCAGCACGGCGCAGGACACCTCGGTCGTGCTGTTCGACGCGGCTCCGGTGTTCGCCGCGCTCCTCGACGACCTGGCGGCCGGCGTGCCCGTCGGCGTCATCGCGCGCCGCTTCCACGATGCGTTCGTGCAGGCCATCGTCACGGCGGCCGAGCTTGTGCGCAGCTTGTACGACATCGACACGCTCGCGCTGTCCGGCGGCGTATTCATGAACCGCTACCTGCTCGAGCATGCGCTGGCCGCGCTCGAGGCCGCCGGCTTCACGGTGGCCGTCAACCGCGACCTACCGCCCAACGACGGCTGCATTTCCTTCGGCCAAGCTGTGGTAGCATGGGCCTCGAACAACGAAGAAGGAGAACAGCCATGTGCTTAGCCATACCTGCAAAAGTAACCGAGATGAAGGACAACCACCTGGCTACGGTGGATATCCTCGGCGTCACGCGCGACATCTCCATCGACCTCACGCCCCAGGCGAACGTCGGCGATTTCGTGCTCGTGCACGCCGGGTTCTCCATCGAGGTGGTGGATCCCGACTACGCTCAGGAGACCATCGACCTCATCAAGCAGTTCCCCGAGCTGGCGGGTGACGATATCCCCCTCGGCGAGGTGCTGTGATGGGCACCGCCGACGCGGCCGCCACCGCGTCGCATATCGCGCGCACGGTGGACGCGGCCACGATGGCCTCCGAGCTGGCGGCGTTCAAAGACCCGCAGCTCGCGCGCGGCCTCATCGAGTCCATCGCGAAGCTGTCGCCCGAGGGCGGCGCCACGCTCATGGAGGTGTGCGGCACCCACACCGTCGCCATCGCGCGCAACGGCATCCGCAACCTCATGCCCGAGGGCACGCGCCTCGCGTCCGGCCCGGGCTGCCCCGTGTGCGTGACCTCGAACAGGGACATCGACACGGTCATCGCGCTCGCCCGCGTCCCGAACGTCACCATCGCCACGTTCGGCGACATGACGCGCGTGCCGGGCTCTACGTCCAGCCTGCTGGCCGAGCAGGCGGCGGGCCGCAGCGTGCAGATCGTGTACTCGCCGCTCGATGCGCTCACGCTGGCCGAGCAGAACCCCCAGCGCGAAATCGTGTTCGTGGGCGTGGGCTTCGAGACCACCACGCCGCTTGTGGCCATGTCCATCAAGCGCGCGGCCGCGGTCGGCCTCAAGAACTTCAGCGTGTTCGGCGCTCACAAGAACATGCCCGGCGCGCTGGAAGCCATCATCAACGACCCGAAGCTCAAGGTGGACGCGCTCATCCTGCCCGGCCACGTGAGCACCATCATCGGCGCCAAGCCCTATCAATTCCTGGCCGAGAAGTACGGCATCCCCGGCGTCATCACCGGGTTCGAGCCGGTCGACGTGCTGCAGGGCATCGCCATGATCATGCGCCAGCTGCACGAGGGCCGTGCCGAGATCGAGATCGCCTACGCGCGCGGCGTCATGCCCGAGGGCAACCCCGTGGCGCTGGCCGCCATCGACGAGGTGTTCGAGACGTGCACCGCGCTGTGGCGCGGCCTGGGCGAGATTCCCGGCTCGGGCTACCGCATCCGCGAAGAGTTCGCGCAGTTCGACGCCGTGCGCCGCTTCCAGCCCGACATCGAGCCCACGCAGGACCCGAAAGGCTGCCGCTGCGGCGACGTCCTGCGCGGCATCATGGCCCCCAACGAGTGCCCGCTGTTCCGTACGGTGTGCACCCCCGAGAACCCCGTGGGCCCCTGCATGGTGTCCAGCGAAGGCAGCTGCGCCGCCTACTACCGCTACTACTGAGGGAGGGCGCTTCTCGTACCGGGCTGCGCCCCGCTCATCCCGACGGGCCCCTCATCGAGGGGCCCGTTTCGCGTTCGCCGAGTGTTTCACGTGAAACATTCGTTCTGCAACAGCAAACCGGCCCCCGAAAGCGTCGCTTTCGGGGGCTGCGGCTTTCGGGGACCGCGTGGGGCGCCTGGCGAAGGGGGAGGGTGCGGCCCGCCGGGCGCCCCTGGGCCTATTCGGCTGCCGCTGCGATGGCGCTCTGCGCCGAGATGCGGCCGAACACGAGGCACTCGGCCACGTTGCCGCCGCCCTCGTAGTAGTGGCCCCAGATGGAGCCGAACTCGCCGGCGGAGTACAGGCCGGGGATGGGATTGCCGTCGTAGTCGAGAATCGCGCCGTTGGCAGCGCGCACGGGGCCGCCGTCGGTGTTGAGGAACGACGGCGCGCACAGCTGCGCGTAGAACGGCGGGGTCTTCACGGGCACGAGCGTGCTTTCGGGGCGGTGGAAGAAGATGTCCTTGCCGTTTTCGCAGCACTCGTTCCACTGATCGACCGTGGTCACCAGCTCGTCGACCGGCACTTCCATCAGCGCGGCAAGCTCCTCGATGGTGTCGGCAGTGTACGCGTACCCCTTCTCGTCGGGCGTTTCACCCGACTCCGACGGCGGGATAGCGCCCTGCGCCAAACCGTCGGCGTCGAACACGAACCACGCCTTCGACGGCATGGGCAAATGCGGCCATTCGCCGCCGAACTGCATGTGGCCGTGGCGCGAGCCCACGTGCACGCTCATGTCGGACAGGTACGGGTACTTCTCGCGCACGTTGTAGCCGTCCCAATCCATGTAGAAGCGGCGGCCGTTGGTGCCCACGGTGATGCCGAAGCCCTTGGGCGCGGGCTTGAAGATGGGCGGGTTCGTGTACGCGGTGTTCTCGAGGTCGCGTCCGGCCATCCAGAATCCGGCGACGTTGTTCATGTGCCAGAAATCCGCGCCGATCTGCGCGCAGATGCGATGGCCGTCGCCGGTGTTCAGCGATCCGGCGGCGGGGACGGCCTCGCCCTGGCCGAGGTAGTTCTGCATCATCTCGGGATTGTGCTCGAACCCGCCCAGGCACATGATGACGCCGCGCTTCGCGCGGATGCGCTTCCGGTCCTTTTCGCCCGCGACGATGCCCGTAACGGCGCCGGTTTCGGCGTCCTGCACGAGGTCGACCAGCGGCGTGCCGGTGCGGTAGTCCACCACGTCGCCGTGCTGGGCAACCGCCTCTTCGAGGAACACCTGCACATGGTTGGGTCCCTTGACCTCCACGTCCTTGCTCTTGCCGATGGCGAAGTACCCGAACGCGTACGAATTCTCAAGCTCGTGGTATTCGGCGTTGCGTTCCTCGGGGTCGGACGTGGGCTCGGTGATGCTCATCTCGTCCTTGTTGGCGCCCATCTCGATGACCCAGTCGTACACCCAGCCGAGCCCCTGCGCATAGGCTTCCAGCACGTCGTCAGGCGTGGTGCCGTGCGCCAGCTCCTTGAGGTAGGAGGCGAAAACGTCGGGCTCCTTCGTCCAGATGGCGTCGCCCTTGCAGAACGGGCTGTTGCCGCTCGGCGTTGCGCCCTTCTCGATGAGCAGGCACGTCGCTCCGTTTCCCTCGGTCGCGACGGTCAGCGCCGCGGCGTGTCCCGCGATGCCGCCGCCCACCACGATGACGTCGAACTCCTCGTCCCACGCGCCGGTGTCGGCGGCGCTTGCGGCTGTGTCCGTGCCGCCCGACGGCGCGCATCCGGCCAGCCCCATGGCGGCCGCGCCCGCAAGCGCAATGCCGGCGGTTTTCACGAACCCGCGGCGCGTCTGCGCCGGACCCGCGATCATGTTCTCTCTGGTGCTCATAACCCCTCCTTGCGTACGGTGGAACAACTACGGCCCGATCATCGCCGTTCGCTCGCGCCTTGCCTATCGGCGAAACGGCAGATTTAGGCTGATGAGGCGCATCCCCAAAACGGACGATGGTGCGCCGGTTGTCGGCCGGTGTATGATGGGGCGTCCGAAGCTGTTGGGAGGGATCGGTGTTAAGCGCCATCAAACACTACCGCACCGCGTGGTGCATCGCCGTGGGCTGGGCCCTGCTGGCCGCGTGGGCCGACCTGTTCGGCCATTCGGCAGGGTTCGCGCAGTCGTATTCGGGGCTGGTGGGCCTCGGCAATATGAGAATCTACTGGCTGGTGGGGCTGCTGCTTTTGTCGGCTGCCATGGCGGCGTTCCCGCGCGCCTTCGAGCGCTCGAGGCGCATCCTGTTCTTCTGCATGCCCTTGGCCGCCTCGTTCGGCACCATGGCCTTTGCCGTCGCCGCGCAGCAGGCCTTTTTCCAACCCGAGGCGATCGCCCTGCTGGGCATCATCGTCGCGGGCGCGGGCTATGCGTGGTTCACCTTCCTGTTCTGCGGCATCCTGGCGGAGACGCAGAGCATGTCGTGCGCCATCGGGGGCATCGTGGCAAGCCTTGCCCTGAAGACGGCGCTCGTGCAGGTGTTCACCGGCGCGCTTTCCGAGGCTGCGCAGGTGGGACTCGCCATCGTGCTGCCGTTCGCCATCGCTGCCCTGGCGGAGGCGGGGGAGCGCGGCCCGCGCACGCGCACGGACCTTGACGAGTGGGTACCCGCGCCCGACGCGCCGGCCTCGTATCGCTACGTGGCCCCGCAGATTCTCGCGGCCGCGCTGGCCGTGGCAACCACGCGCGTGCTGACGCCGCTCGGATTCTTCGGCGACCCGCTCAACCAGTTCATGGGAGCCATGCCCATCGTCGTCGGAACGATCAGCATGATCGCCGTGCTGGTGGGCCTGTCCTACGTCGTGCTGGCCAAGCGCACGAAGATCCACCTCAACCGCAGGTTCATGCCCGCGTTCCTCGTGGTGCTCATCGCGTTTTTCGTATCGGCGCTCACGCCGCCTTCGCAGGGGATCGTCTCGGCCGCCGCCGAAGTGTTCATCACCGCGGTGGAGGCGCTCGCCCACGCGCTGTTCTGGACGCTGGTCGTCACCGCCATCCGCCTGGGAGGCGCGTCGAGGTTTCGCGTGGTGGGCCTGTCGACGGGGTTCTACGACGCGGTTTCCATCATCTGGGTGGCGTGGTTCTTCAGCCTGGGCGTGATGAGCAACGCCGCTGTGCTGTTGGTTGCGTTCGTGCTGGTCATGCTTGTCATCTGGCTAATCGATCGCGGCGGGGGAGAGGAGCGTCCCGCAACGCCTCCCGAGCTGATCGTCGATCGGCGCGGCGAGATTGCCGAGCGGGCGGGCCTGTCGCCGCGCGAGACGGAAGTGTTCATGATGCTGGCCCAGGGCCGCTCGCGCGCGTTCATCAGCGAGGAGCTGGTACTGTCCGAGGGCACGGTGAAAACGCACATTTCACATATATATACCAAGTTGAACGTGCACGGCCGCCAGGAGATGTTCGACCTCCTCCTCGCCGAGGATTCCGAAGCCGCCGAAAGGGACGGATGACGCGCGAGCTGCGGGCGGGTCCTTTCGCTCGCGAGATGTGTTACCCTTACCTTTCATGACGGCAGGGGTGTGGGAGGGGATGACGTGGCGCGAAGGGGACGCGAGCAATCGTGCAAGCGGATGCTGCCGTTGCACCCTGCCACCTTCGCTATCTGCACGGCGCTGGTCATCTGCGTCGTAGCGTATTTCGCGTGGGACGACGTGACGCGCCGCAAAGAGGACGCGCTCCATACCGATCAGGTATACAGCGCGCGCATCGAGTCGGTGCTCACCAGCTTGTTCCATAAAACCGACGTGCTCGAGGCTATGATCATCGCCGAGGGCGGTTCGTTGTCGGAAGACACCTTCACCAGCTTGGCCATATCGCTGAACGAGGGGACGGGCGTTCGCGCCATCCAATACCTGCCCGAAGGCGTGGTGACGTACGTCTATCCACGCGAGGGAAACGAGGCGACGCTCAACACGAGCGTATTCGACAACCCCGAACGCCGTGAGGATGCGCTGCTGGCCGTCGAGACGAGGCAGATCACGCTTTCCGGCCCCTACGAGCTGCTCCAGGGAGGTCTGGGTCTGGTCGCACGCAACCCGGTGTTCTTCGGCGAGGGCGACAACGAGGCGTTCTGGGGGTTCGTGGTGGTCGTGCTCGACCTGCCGCAAGCGCTCGACCCCATCGATTTGTCCGACTTGGAGGAAGCGGGCTACAACTACGAGCTGTATACCTCCTCCGATGCGGGCGAGCGGCTTTCCATCGCGTCTTCGCAGGTGCCGCCTGGGAACGATGCGGTCGAATACGGCGTGAGCGTGCCGAACCACGACTGGACGCTGCGGCTGGTACCGAAAGACGGCTGGCTCGATCGCAACATGCTGCTCGCCACCGGTTTGTTTGGCTTGGCCATGAGCCTGCTGTTGGCCATCGTCGTCCGCCAGATGCAGATCAAGCGCCACGTGCTGCATACGCTGGCCACGTCCGACGAGCTTACCGGTTTGCACAATCGCCGGTGGCTTGCGGAAGAGCTCGAGCGCTGGTGCGCCGACGAGAGCAGGAGTTTCGCTGTCTGCTATCTCGATCTCAACGGGTTCAAAGAGGTCAACGACACCTTGGGCCATCGACAAGGCGACCGGTTGCTCGTGCACATGGCGGATCGCCTGCGCGCCGCGTTCGACGATGCCGACGCCATCGTGCGCATGGGCGGCGACGAATTCGTGGTGGCGCGGCGCGATGTCGGGCCGGACGACGTGGACGCACTCGTGGCCGGTCTTCGCATGACGATCGGCAAACCCATCGCGTTGGACGAGGCCGTGCGCTCCCTCACCGCCGGCATCGGCGTCGCGCTCTTCCCTGACGACGGCGCGGATTACGATGCGCTCTTGCATTGCGCGGACGAGAACATGTATCGCGACAAGCGCGCGGAAAAGGCGTCTGCCTCCGCACAGCTCTGATCCGTCCGGATGTTTCACGTGAAACATTCGTTCGCGGGGGCGGGAATGGTCAAGTTTCGATGACAAAATATTGTAAGAAAATTTCCTGACGGAGAACTTGTGCAGTTGGTTGTGCATGTCATATGTTCGGTTGCGCACTCATGTTCGAGACGCTCCGTGCATGACTTTTCCGTTTGTTTCCATCGTTATACAGAACGAGGGAATCAATTGCGGATAATATCCAATATCGGGCTAAAAACTGCATAAAGTCGAAAACCTTGCTGCTTAACATTTTTGTGCATTTGAACAATTTGCTTATTCGTTTTGCTCAAATGTCCACGTAATTTCATGTTGCAGATGAACAAAAAAGATGGTATAACTGGCTCATCGGCAAATCTGGAAAGACTTGCCACGGCGGGCTCAAAAGCCGCGGCTCTCTCTCCAGCAAAGCTGCAGTTTGTAGTTGTGCCATCCAATAGGCAGCGCAGGGAGCGTTGCCGGAGAAAGGAGACTGTCATGGCGAAGATAGTCAGCTCTTGGAACGACTGGGACCCGCTGAAGCGCGTGATCGTGGGCCGCTGCGACTACTCGA
>NZ_JACOOA010000003.1:0-450289 GCF_014287365.1 Eggerthella hominis | reverse complement strand
CCGACGACCTGTACCAGGCCGGCGCCAAGATCATGACGCTGCAGCGCGCCAACACCGTGCGCGGCATGACGAAGGACGACGGCACGATGGGCGAGAACGACATGCGCAACGTCCACGACGTGATCACGGAATGGGCGTTCACGAAAGACCCCGATCTCCAGCCCTTCGCCGAAGGAACCGACAAGATGGACCGCGACGACTTCCAGACCGCCCTGGGCATGGTGTACGACACGTTCGGCTGGGACCACGAGAAGGGCTGCCCGACGGCCGCCTGCCTCGATCGGTACGGCATGGCCGACGTGAAGGACGACCTGCAATCGCTCGGCCTGCTGCCGTAGCCCCGCCTCCCTCCTCACGTTCCTCCCCTCCCCGGGCCCCCGCTTCCCAGCGGGGCCCTTCACGCACAACGGCCCCCGCTGGGGAAGCGGGGGCCGTCGAAGGAGAGGAGATGGCAGGGAGGGGTTACGCCGCGTCCTGCTGGGAGCTGCTGGAGCCGCCGCCGAAGAGGCGCTCGAGCATGGACTCCTGGGCGTTGTTCTGCTGGGTCGAAGCGCTTTGCGTGCTCTCGTCGGAGCCGAGCGTGACCTCGACCTGCTTGGTCTCGCCGTTGCTGTTCACTTCGAGCGTCACCTTGTCGCCGGGGTTCTTGGAGCGGACGTCCAGCATGAGGTCGCTGGCAGATTCCACGTTCTCGCCGTCGAACTTGGTGATGATGTCGCCTTCCTTCAGGCCGGCCTCGGCGGCGCCGGAACCCTCGCTGACGGCGGCCACGTAGGCGCCGGAGTCAACGGACAGGCCGTAGCGCTGCGCGTTCTGGGCGTTCACCGTGGACAGCGACACGCCGAGCTGCGCATGGGTCGGGGTCTTGCCGTCGATGATCTGCTGCGCGAGGTTCACCGCGTAGTTCACCGGGATGGCGAAGCCGACGCCGGAGTAGTTGCCGGAGTAGGACGTGATCAGCGTGTTGATGCCGATGAGCTTGCCGTCCGCGTCGACGAGCGCGCCGCCGGAGTTACCGGGGTTGATGGCCGCGTCGGTCTGGATCATGTTCGGGTAGATGGTGGTCTCGCCGGTGCTCTGCCCGTACTGGTCGGTGGAGCTGTCCATGATCTGCGAACGGCTCGTGGCCGACACGATGCCCGTGGCGACGGACTGCTCGAGGCCGAACGGGCTGCCGATGGTCATGACCCACTCGCCGATGATGAGGTCGTCGGAATCGCCGATCTCGATGGGCGTGAGGCCGCTGGCATCCTTGGCCTTGACGACCGCGATGTCGGAGCTGGGATCGCTGCCCACGACGTCGGCTTCGTAGGTTTCGCCTTCGACGGTGACCTCCACCGCGTCGGCGCCTTCGATCACATGGTAGTTCGTGACGATGTAGCCGTCGGCGGTGAGCACCACGCCGCTGCCGAGCGACGACTGCGTCAGCGTGCCGGTGCTGGAGCCGGAGTTGCCGGAACCGTACATGCCCGACATGCCGGACGATTGATTCGTGTACACGTCGATGGCGGCCACGGAAGGCAGGGCCTTCTGCGCCACGGCCTCGGCCAGCGTCTGGTCGGACTCGGCGTCGGTGGCGTTGATGCTGCCGGAGTTCTGCGAGCCGAGCTGCGTCGAGGACGAGGAGGAACCCGCGTCGCTGCCGCCGGTGCTGGCCTGCCAGATGCCGAAACCGCCCAAGCCGATGGCGCAGGCGACGGCCGCGCCGCAGAAGGCGAGCAGGAACGTCCTGCCGCCGTGCGACTTGTTCTGCACCGTCACCCCGCCCGCCGGATGCTGGGGGTGCTGCGGCTGCTGGTAGTACTGCTGTTGCTGCTGATAATAAGGCTGCTGGCCCGTCGGGGCGGCATGTTGAGCATGCTCGTCGCCCTGCGTCGGCGGCACGGGGCCGTTGCCGGGGGTGCTGCCATGGGTATCGGTCATGTGCTTCACGCTCCTTCGATTCGTGCTGGTCTATGATCGCCAAGCTTTTCTTTTTTGAATGCCGTCACCTTAGCACTCCCCTCCCCCGTTCAAAGACGCTCGAAACCATTTGTCACCTTTGCGACACGGAATTACACCAAATGGTGTACGGAGCGAAACCAACCCGTACACCGCCCAGCGCAGGACCCGGGAAGAGAGAGGGGGGGGGAGCGCCTCCTCATCCCCGTGCGTCCTTCTATCCCCAAAATGAAATAGTGAACTATCTTGCTAGCACACTATTTCTTTGCTAGAATGCGAACCAGAGGGGGCTCATGACGCGCATTCGCAACGAATCGCGTCGAGCGCATCGATCGATCTTCATACCCCGGGGGAAGCGGCGAGCCTTCGAACAGGCGAACGACGAATGGGGGAACTATGAAACAGGACCATGCCGTACAGGAGACGGCATCGCCCAGCACGTGCACACGGAGGAGCTTCTTGACGGGAACCGCTGCGCTTGTCGCCACTGCGGGAACGGCAAGCTTGACGTCGTGCGCGCCGAAGAAAACCGAGCAAGCGGAGAAGCCGGGCGTACCCGCGCTCGAGCCCGTCGAAGAGGACGTGTACCCGGGCTCGTGCCGAAGCTTCTGCAACGGAGGGTGCTCGCTCAACCTGCACGTGCGCGACGGCAAGCTCGTACGCACGTCGATGCGCGAGATGGACGACCCGGTGTACAACCGCATCTGCCAAAAAGGCTACACCCATCCCTACCGCGTGTACAGCGCCGAACGACTGACCGCGCCCCTCAAACGCACCGGGGAACGCGGATCAGGTTCGTGGGAGCAGATCAGCTGGGACGAAGCGATTGCCGAAATCGCGGAGAAATGGAAGGCCATCGCCGACGAGTACGGCCCCGGGGCCATGGCCGCTGCCGGATTGACCGGCAACTTCGGCGGCGTCGGGGGCAACGGAACCAGCAGCATCTACGCTCGATTCAAGAAGGCGACCGGCGTTTCCACGCTGGCGAACGCCGTCGATGCGGCAACCAAGTACGTGTGCAGCCGCATGATGGGAGCCTCGTTCTTCAACACGGCAAACGAGCCCAAAGACCTCGCCAACGCCAAGACCATCTTCATCTGGGGCGCGAACCCCGCCGTCTCGCAGATGCAGATCATGCACTTCATCACCGAAGCGCATCAAAACGGGGCGAACGTGGTCACCATCGACCCGCTGTACAACGCGAACGCGGCGCTGTCGGACAAGTACGTGCCCATCCGCTCCGCAACCGACGGGGCGCTTGCGCTCGGCATGATGAACATCGTGCTGCAGCAAGGCTGGGAGGATGTCGACTTCATCACGAACCACACGGTGGCGCCGTTCCTCGTGAAGCCCGACACGCACAAGTTCCTGCGCCTGTCCGACCTCGGAAAGGCCGAGGCGGGCAGCGATGCCGACGTGCCGGTGGTCATGGATGCCGAAGGGAACTTCAACACGCCCGACAGCATCGCACAGCCCGTCATCGAAGGCACGGTCGACCTCGACGGGCAGACCTTGACCACCGCATATTCGCTGCTGCGAGACCGCATTGCGGAATGGCCGGCCAGCCGGGCATCGGAAGCCACCGGCATCCCCGAAGCCGACATCGAGGAGCTCGCCCGTCTGTACGCCTGCGAAACGCCGTCGACCATCCACACCTGCTTCGGAGCCGACCACTACTACAACGGCCATTGGAACTATTCCTGCATGGTGGCGTTGGCGCTTCTCACCGGCAACGTTGGCGTCTCGGGCGCAGGCATCGGCGTATGCAATGCGGCCGGCACGAACGCGCTCAATATGAAAGCCGTCACCGACGTGCCCAGCCCGGTCGAGAAAGCCAAGAGCATCCAGGCTTTGCGCCTCGAGGACGCCATCGTCAACCACACGTACAACGACGAACCCTGCGAACTGCGCGGCATGTACGTCGCCTACGTCAACCCCGTGGCGAACGTCGCCGACCGCACGAAGACCATCGAGGCGTTCAAAGCGCTCGATCTGCTGGTGGTAACGGACATGACCATGTCCGAAACGGCCGAGTACGCCGACTACGTGCTTCCCTGCTGCCATTGGTTCGAATGCGAGGACATCATGTCGACGATGGTCATGCATTCGTGCCTGGTGTACCAGGCTCCCGCGCTCGAGCCGCTGGGAGAATCCAAACCGGACTTTGAGATCATCAAGCTGCTGGCGGACGCGCTCGGTTACGGCGAACACTTCCAGTTCACCACCAAGGAATGGATCGAGATGCTGCTCGATACCGACGACGCACGCTCGATGAACCTCTCCTACGAAGCGCTCAAGGAGAAGGGGACGCTCAAGCGCATCCCCACGAAGGACAAACCGTACGTATTCGCCGAAGGCGGGGTGTTCCCCACTCC
Organism: Eggerthella hominis; assembly: GCF_014287365.1. Lineage (NCBI taxonomy): Bacteria > Bacillati > Actinomycetota > Coriobacteriia > Eggerthellales > Eggerthellaceae > Eggerthella > Eggerthella hominis. Next base: position 445,973 of record NZ_JACOOA010000003.1, on the reverse strand, counting down.
GACGAAACGCGCCGCGTTCTACCTCGAGGATCCCAAAGCATCCAACGACTACAAACCCGATTGGGATTTCGAGAAGGAATACCTCCCGTATTGGGAAGAGGCGCTCGAGGTAGGCGTCAACAGCCCGGCGCGCGAGAAGTTCCCACTCCAGCTCATATCCGAGCACAGCCGCTTCCGCACCCATGTGCAGTGGTACGACGTCGAAGCCCTTCTCGAGGTAGATGCCGAGCAATACGTGTACATCGGCCCTGAAGACGCGGCATCCTACGGCATCGCCACCGGAGACAAGGTGAAGGTGCACAACGATCGAGGATACCTGATCGCGCATGCGTTGATCCGACCCAACAACCCTCCGGGAATTTTGAGCGCCGTAAAGGGATGGACGGCAAGCCAGTCCATCGACGGCCACCTCTCGAACCTGGGAACCGTGCAAAGCAACGGCTTCTGTGCAAACCAGCCTTTCAACGACTGCGCCGTAGCCATCGAGAAGGCGTAGAGAGGAGCCCGACATGACCCGATTTGGAATGGTTATCGACACCAAACGCTGCTTCGGCTGCCAGACCTGCGCCGTAGCCTGCAAAACCGCGAACAACCTGCCGAAAGGCGTGCGTTGGAACCACATCATCACTTCGGCGAGCTCCGACGTCGATTGCGGCGGCGGCACGTTTCCGAACATCGACATGACGTACCTTCCCATCTCGTGCCAGCATTGCGCGAAGCCGGCCTGTGTCGAGGTCTGTCCGACGGGAGCCTCGTATCGCTCGGACGAAGGCGTGGTGCTCGTCAATGCGGAAGCGTGCATCGGATGCAAGGCCTGCATCGCCGCCTGCCCGTACGACGTGCGCGTCCTCAACGAGGACGAGCCGGCGTATTACCTCGATTTCGCCTTGGGAGACGGCGCCGAGCCAGATCACGTGGGCGGCACGGTCGACAAGTGCAACTTCTGCTACCAGCGCATCATGAACGACCGCAAGCCCGCCTGCATGGAGCTGTGTCCCGGGCACGCCCGCTTCTGGGGAGACTTGGACGATCCGGAATCGGATGCCTCCAGGGCGCTCAAGGATCGCGAGACTATGCACTACCTCGATTCCGAGGGCACCGATCCCACGACGTTGTACCTCGTGTAGCAGGCAATCCGCCGAGCCGCCCTTGCACGGTGGCTCGGCGGACGAGAGAAAGGGACAGCGCTATGAACGCAAACTGCGAAGAGCGAACGATGGCCATGGCAGACACGTGCCGGATCCTCAGCGCCTGCGTGAGCCTGCCGACGCCCGACTTGGTCGCGAGCATCGACGATGGATCGCTGGCTGCAAGCATTCGAGCGCTGCTCCCTTGGCTCGCCCGCGAGGACGTCGCCGGCGAGCGCGTCGAGGCTCGCCTTGCCGCCTGCGAAGCGCGGGTGGCATCGATGACGCTCTCTGAGCTGCGACAAGACTACACCCGGCTGTTCTCCCACCCCACGGCACCGCTCGCGCCGCTCTGCGAATCCCAGTTCAAATGCGAGCAACGGGGAGAGGAAAAGCCGCTGCTCGTGGTGAACCGCCTCGCCCTCAAGCTCGACGACGAGTACCGAGCAGCCGGGTACGTTCGCGCGCACGGCGGCGTCGTGCCACCCGACCACCTGGGAACCGAACTTGCCTACGTGGCGCTTTTGCTCGACGAACGACGCTCCGATGACGCATCGTCGTTTGTCGAGCGGCATCTGGGAACATGGGCCCCCGAGATGTTCACGATCGTAGAGCAGCAGTCTGCAACACCTGCATATGCGCTCGTCGGAAGCCTCGGGCGCGCCTGCTTCCCCGCATGATCCCCGAGCGACGACCTTCCCTCCCCGCACGCCCCCGGCCCGAACGGGTCGGGGGCGTTGTCATGGCTACTTGGAAAACGCGTCGAGATTCGCGAACACGTCGCCGATGCTGCTGGGGGCGATGACCAGGCCGCCCTTCTCGCGCGTGCTTTCAGCGACCGCGCTCAACGTGCGCAGATGCAACGCCTTTTCGTTACGGTCGTAGGTTTCAGCCGCTTCGACGAACATTTCGGAGATGTCCTTCTCCACCTCGGCGAGAAGGATGCGCGCGTTCTTCTCGCGCTCGGCCTGGGCCTCCTTAGAAAGCGCGTCCTGCAACTCTGCCGGGACGATGATGTTGCGGATCTCGACCGACGCGATGGTGATGCCCCAATCCTGCGACTTCTCGTCGAGGGTTTTCTGCAATTCTGCGTCGAGCTGCTGGCGACGGGTGGCAAGATCGCTCAGCTCTGTGCGTCCGATAGCGTCGCGCAGCGCGGTTTGCGCCGCCCACGCGACGGCAAGCGGGTAATCCTGCACCTCCATGCAGGCTTTCTTCGCATTCCACACCATCCAGAACACCACCGCGTCCACGTCGACGGGCACGAGATCGGAGGTAAGCGCCTCCTCCGCCGTAAACGACGTGGTGATGATGCGCTGGTCTACCGACATCGAAGCCGATTCGACGAAGGGGATCACGCAATACAGCCCCGGACCCACCACGCGTTGCACCGTGCCGAGCCGGGTGATAACGACGCGCTCCCACGACATGGCTACGCGTACCGAGCTGGCCGCGAACACGGCGGCTACGAGAGCCGCCACCGCAGCGACCACGGGATCGAGGACCAGCGATAGCAACAAACCCACGACCGCAAAGCCGACAGCGAACAGCAAGAGCGAAAACAGGTACGAACCGTTGCGATTCGCACGATTCTCCTCGATTTCAAACGAGGAACCCGCCGATTCGAACGAACGGGAGCGCCTTTCCCTCGAAACGCCGTCGGTTTGGCGCATTCCTCCCCTACGATGCTCACGCTTCATAGTCGATCACCCAGCTTTCGTTCGAAGACATCCATGATCTCGCGAGACGAGAACCCCATTTCGTAGCACTTGTCGATAAAATCATCCGCCATCACGTCCACGACGTCGGCACCGGCAGCTTCACGCGCCTTCTTCTCATTGCAGACGAACGTCCCGCGCCCGCGCTCGGTTGCGATGAACCCGTCCTTCATGAGGTCGTTGTACACTTTTCTCACCGTGTTGTAGTTGATCTCCAGCTCGGCGGACAGCTCGCGCACGGACGGCAGCTGGTCGCCTTCTCGGTACGTTCCCGAGAGAATCAGGTGGAGAATGTAGTTGCGCAACTGCACCCAGATCGGGATGCGGCACGTTTCGTCGATTTTGAACCGTTTCACCAATTCGCCTTCCTCATCATTGGAGAGACAGAACGCGCACGCCCGCCTCCATGATGCAGTACCTCAAAAAGAAGCAGCCTACCAGCACGGTTATGGCCTTCAGAGCGAAAGCCGCCGGCGCGGGAGTCTTTCCCTTCACCACGTCGATCACGAGCGGACACAGCAAACCGACGCCCACGAGCATGATCCAAAACGCCCACGCGACGTCTCCAACGAGCAATCGCCAACCTGCCTCGATCGCAGCGGGCGCTCCGCCGAACTGCACTCCCACGAACCCGACGAGCAGCGCAAGCTCCACCACCAGCAACGCCGTGTCAACCTGAGAGGCGCGGCGCATGAAGAGCGGCATGTGCGACCGCCTGAACGACGCGACGTACAGCAGCATGAGCAACGCAAGCCCCGATGACAGCGACGACGCCGTGAACAACAGCACGATAAAGGCGGAGTGCCAGAGCGGCACCGCCCGCATGCTCATCAGAAAGAACCCGGTGTACAGGATGACGCCGATCGCAGCAAGGAACGCTGCCGCCCTGACCGCAAGCACAACGCGAGCCAGGGTGGGTCCCGAAGAATTCCACAGAGCGTTCTCCATCGCCGACAAAGCAACGAACAGCACGATCAGGCATGCACCGAGAGAGATCAGCGACGTGTCCGGATTGCGGAACACCAGGAAAAACCGGTCGGGACGCGAGAGGTCGAGCACAAGGAACATACTGCCCACGCACACGAGCACCGGGGCAACGATAATGAGCTTTCGAACGAGCAGCTGCGCATCACGGGGCCCACGGGTCCGAAGCGCATTAGAGGGATCGACGCACGCTTGCACGACGTACAGCCCGGCTCCGGCACCGGCGGCGAAAAGATACAGTATGGTCCCAAATCCGAACATATCCTCATTCCAGTTGAATCAGTGCGCTATCAAACTAGTTCATTATACCCCGCATCAACCATGTTCCCCTTACGAAAACGCCCGACAGAGCGTCCTCTCATCGCGCCATTCTCGTGCCATTTGCATCATGGATAATCGCAGATGCGCTTGAACGGAGTATCATAAGGATCACATTGACGAAGATGCGAACACGAAGGAGTCGGCATGCCCTCTTCCCCTCGTCCCCGCGTAAGCGCCGCGCAGGCCGCGCAGGCGCTCTATGTTCGGGTGTTGTTGCGGTTGCTGCCGCATCTGATCAACCTGTTCAAGCACGTGTCGCCGAAGATCCGCGCGGAGGTCGACTACCTGGAGCCGGGCTACACGTTCATGCTGTCCGTGAACGGGACGAACCTGGCGTGCGCGTGCCGGCGCACGGCGTCCGGCGCGTTCAAGCGCGTGCCGCCCGACCGGCTGGCCACCGACGTGGAGCCCGGCAGCGGCCTGGCCAGCGCCGACGCGCAGGCCGTCTCCGTCGACTACGTCATCGCGTTCCGCTCGCTGGCCTACGCGTTCAGCTGCTTCTCGGGCGGCACGACGCTCAAAGCCGCCCTCGCCGAGCGCGCGTTCTCCACGCGCGGGCCCAACAACACGGGCGTCTCCCTCACCTATATGTTCACGGCACTGCTGAAGCTGTTCTTCGGATGGCGCGCCGCCTACCGCACGCCCGCCGCCCGCCCGTCGTCCCCGTCCGCCCCGCGCGCCTGATCGCCGTCCCTGATCGCCTGGAGGAGCATATGCAAGGATTCGAGTTTTCCTGCCCCACGAAAATCGTCTGCGGCGCGCACGCGCTGGACAAGCTGCCCGACGAGATGGCCGACCGCGGCATGAAGCACCCGCTGGTCATGACCGATGCCGGCCTGGTGAAGCTGGGCGTGGCCGCGAAGCTGACCGACGTGCTCGACGCCGCCGGCGTAGCTTACGAGGTGTTCGACCAGGTGCCGCCCGACTCATCGATGGACGTGGTGAACGAGGTGGCGCACCTGTTCACGGCACGCGGCTGCGACGGGTTCGTGGCCATCGGCGGCGGCTCGGTCATCGACACGACGAAGGGCGCGGCCGCCTCGCTCGCCTGCGAGGGCGTCGATTTCGCCACGCTGCAGGGCTCCGAGATCCTGCACGCCGACCTGCCGCCGTTCATCGCCGTGCCCACGACGGCCGGCACCGGCAGCGAGGTGACGCTCGTGGCCGTGGTGGCCGACACGAAGAAGCACGCGAAACTGTCGTTCACCTCGTACAAGCTCGTTCCGCACACGGCCATCCTCGACCCCGCGCTCACGTCCTCGCTGCCGCCCAAGTTGACGGCCACCACCGGCATGGACGCGCTCACGCACGCCATCGAGGCGTACACCTCCATCCAGAAGAACCCCGTGTCCGACGCGTTCGCCGTGAAGGCCATCGAGCTCATCGCCGAAAACCTGCCGCTGGCCTGCCGCGACGGGGCGAACGCCGAAGCGCGCACGAGCCTGGCGCTGGCCTCGCTCATGGCGGGCGCGGCGTTCTCGAACGCGATGGTGGGCATCGTCCACGCCATCGGCCATTCGCTGGGCGGCCTCTGCCACATCCCGCACGGCCAGGCCATGATGATGCTGCTCCCCCACTGCGTGCGGTTCAACCTGGACCGCGGCATCCACGCCGGAGTGTACGGCCAGCTGTTGGGCGCCCTCGCCCCCGCGCGCGCCGCGGCCCTGGGCGCCGATGCCGCGTCGAGCGTGCGCGACGAGGCGTTCGCCGAGCACTTATTCTCGCTCAACGAGCTGTACCGCGACGGGTACGGCGTGCCGCTCAGGCTGTCCGAGCTGGGCGTGTCGCGCGACGACCTGCCGGCCGTGGCCAAGCAGGCACGCTACGACGGCGCCGCGCTGTACAACGAGACCGAGATCACGTTGGAGGACGCGCTCGCCATCCTCGAGGCCGCCTACTGATCCCGCCCGACCCTGCCGATTCCGAAGGAGCGCCGCATGAGCGTCATCCCCGCACATCCCGCATACGAAAGCGTCGCCGACGTCGAGGCCGCCGCGCAGAAGATGCGCGCGTTCTATCTGACGGGCGCCACGCTCGACGTGGAGTACCGCCGCCAGGCCCTCGAGAAGCTCAGGGCGTACCTCAAGGCGAACGAGGAGCGCGTCCTGGCCGCGCTGACCGCCGACCTGGGCAAAGCGCCGTTCGAGGGTTACGCCACCGAGCTGGGAATCGTCTACGACGAGATAGCCACGTGCCTCAAGCACCTGAACAGCTGGGCGCGCCCGCGCCGGGTGCCCACCCCCATCGTGCACTTCCATTCCACATCGAAGGTGTACCCCAGCCCGATGGGCGTGGTGCTGGTGCTCAGCCCGTGGAACTATCCCGTGCAGCTGGCCCTCGTGCCGATGGTCGACGCCATCGCCGCCGGCAACTGCGTGGCGCTCAAGCCCTCGCGCACGTCGAAGCACACGAGCGAGCTGCTCATCGACATCTTGGCGAACGTGTTCCCACCCGAGTTCGTGTGCGGGTTCCCCGGCTCGGGCGCGATGAACGACTGGCTGCTGGAAGTGCGCTGGGACCAGATCTTCTTTACCGGCAGCCCGAACGTGGGCCGCACCGTCATGGAGGCGGCGGCGAAGCACCTCACGCCCGTAGTGCTGGAGCTGGGCGGCAAAAGCCCCTGCATCGTGGACGAAACAGCCAACGTGAAGCGCGCGGCACAGCGTGTGGCCTGGGGAAAGGGCATCAACTGCGGACAGACCTGCGTGGCGCCCGACTACTTCCTCGTGCACGAGCGCGTGGTGGACGACTTCGTGGAGCAGCTGGACGCATGCTTCCATCGGTATTACGGCGAGGACATCCTCGCCTGCGACGAGTGGCCGCACATGATCTCGCAGCGCCACTTCGAGCGCGTGATGGGGCTCATCGAGCAGCGCAACCCGAACGCCACGGTGGCGTTCGGCGGCCACGGCGACCCCGACACGCTGCGCATCGAGCCCACCTGCCTGCGCGGCGTGACGCTCGACGACCCCGTCATGAACGAGGAGATCTTCGGACCCGTGCTGCCCATCCTCACGTACAAGACGCTCGACGAGGCATTCGCCATCGTGCGCACGTTCGAGAAGCCCTTGGCCACGTACGTGTTCTCGGACGACAAGCACGTGCAGCAACGCGTGATCCGCGAGTTGCCGTTCGGCGGCGCCACCGTCAACGACGTGGTCATCCACCTCGCGAACAACCACATGGGCTTCGGCGGCGTGGGCAACTCCGGCATGGGCGCCTACCATGGCAAGGTGGGCTTCGACTGCTTCACGCACTACAAGTCCACGCTCACGAAGGGCACCTGGATCGAGATGCCCATCCGCAACCCCCCGTTCGGCGACAAGATCAAGCTGCTGAGAATGCTGATGCGGTAGACGGACGAGCCGAAGCGATCGAACGAGGCGGGGCGGAGCAATCCGCCCCGCCTCGCATTCGGCACTAGTTCTTCTCGATGGGAACTTGGATCTCGGTGAGCCATTCGGACTCGGGGATGCCGTTCCAGATGCCGTCGAGGTAGCTCTCGCGCGGCAGGTCGGTCGTGCGATAGCCGTTCTGTTCGATCCACTCCATCGCGAACGCGTAGGCGCGCGGCAGGTCGGCGTACGACCCGCGGTGCATGACGGACACCACCGTCGCGGCGGGAACCTCCTCGAACACGATGCCGTCGCTCTCGACCCCGAACGCCTCCACCGCCTCGCTGTACTTCATCGTGATGTCGCGCTCTTTGTACTCGCCATCGAGGTACGTGATGAAGCAGTATTCGGGCGTGGCGCACTTAAGATCGGGGTTCGTCTCCTGCACGGCGCGCCCAATGGCGGGAATGACCTCGAAGTATGCGGAATAGTCGGGTACGGTCATCGTCTTGGAGAACACGATGCAGCTGGGAATGTCCTTGATGGTTGCCTGATAGTCCATGGTAAACCCCTTTTCTTCGCCTGAAAGCATGAATGCGATGCGCGCGAGTCGGTCCTCACGCGCGATGAGCTCCCGCTCGATCTCGTCGCGGCGCTGCGTCAGTATGGGACGCGGGTCGGCGCCGCCGATGATGGAGGCCACCTCGTCGATGGTGAGCCCCGCCTGCCTGAGCGATTGGATGCGGTGCAGGTCGGCAAGCTGCTGGGTGGTGTACAGGCGGTACCCCGTCACACCGTCCACCGCCGCCGGGCGCAACAGCCCGATGCGGTCGTAATGGTGCAGCGTCTTGATGGTGGTCTTGCCCATCTTCGAGAACTCTCCGATGTAGAACACGTGTCTCACCTCCTTCTCATCGCATTCAACAGCCTCCTGCAACAGGAGGGTCAAGGGGTTCTTCGAAATCAGTATCGTCCATGCCGCGCGCATGCGCTCCGTGAAAATGAGGAGGTTTTGCGACGGGTGAAACAATTCGGCGTCGGATGGCGTGTTCGAGGTGAAGGGGTTGCCCACGAGCGTCTTTCAGGTTGTTTTCAACATCGACCGATAAGCTAGAAGCAAGCCGACCCAAGAGAAAGGTGCGAGCATGGCCATCGAACCGCCCCGCAGGCGCACCTCGCGCGTCCGTTGCACCACGTATCGCCGTCGGCTGTTCGCCCGGCAGTTCCTCCCGCACATGCGCCGCGAGCGCCCGATCTTCAGACGGCGGCGCGGTCGTTGGACCGCCACGCGCCTGTGCTTCTCGGCCGCGACGGTGCTGCTCGTGGGCGTGGTGTCGTTCTCGCTGCTATCCTCCCCTCTGGCGGTTGCCGACATCGATGCCGAGAAACGCGCCACGCAGGACGTGGCCGCCCTGCAAGCGGACGTCTCCCAGTCTCAGCGCGCCGCCTCCTTCGAGGTGCCCGCGCTCGAACAATATCCCGAGCTTCCCACCGGCTGCGAGTCCGTCGCGCTGACGAACGCGCTGCTGTCGTTCGGCTTCGAGCTGGAGAAAACCGAGATCGCCGACGCATGGCTGCCCCTCAGCGACAGCGACTTCGTGACGGCGTTCATGGGCGACCCGCACGCGACCGACGGCCACAGCTGCATGGCACCCGCCATCACCCAGACCGCCACCGCCTACCTCGCCGCGCAAGAATCCACCCTGGAGGCCGTCGACCTCACCGGAGCCTCGCTTGAAGACGTGCTCGACGAAGTGGCCGCCGGGAATCCCGTCATCGCCTGGTGCACGATCGGGCTCGCGGATCCGGGCACCGCCTACCAGGTGGAGCGCGCGGGCGACCGCACGTACCGGTTGTACGCGAACAGCCACTGCGTCGTGGTGAGCGGCTACGATCTGGATGCGGGCGTGGTACTGGTCAGCGACTCGCTTGCCGGCCAGGTGAGCTACGACCTGCAGCAGTTCGCCGCCCGCTACTACGAGCTGGGGGCGCAAGCGGTGGTCATCAAGTAGAGCCCGCGCCTACACGAACCTGATCTCGACCTTCTTGCCGAACCCCCGCGCCAGCTTGCCGATGGTGCGCAGCGTCGGGTTCGCGTTGCCGGTCTGGATGCGGCTGATCACGCGCTGGTTCAGCCCCGACGCCTTCGCAAGCTGCTCCTGCGTCATGCCGGTTTCGTTGCGCGCGTCGATGATGGCGAGCCGCAGCTGGAACTCCGCCTCGTCCTCTTCCCAAAACTTCCGAAATTCGGGGTCTTTCAACTGCTCCGCGAGATACCGGGTAAAATCGTCTTCGTATTCGTCGTCCACACGCATCACCCTTTCGCCGTTCGAGCCATATAGTCTTTACGGCACCGCTTCGCCCGCTCGATCTCGCGCCTTGGCGTTCGCTGCGTTTTCTTCTTGAAACCATGCGTCAGAACCGCCCTATCGCCGACGCAGAAGAAATACAGCACGCGTCCCGTATTGTCGCCCATCGTCGTACGAAGCTCGAAGATGCCGTCTTCAAGATATTTCGAGTCGGGCTCTCCGATGAGATGACCCTTCTCCTCCAAAAAGCCGATAGTTCGTAGTGTTTTGCTTCGGAGCTTGCGATCGAGGGAGTCCAAATACGTTCGAGCGGGAGCTTCGCCGTTGGGAAGCTTGTACCACTCGACTTTCATACTCGCCTGCCTTGCGCATTCAATTTACTACATATATATAGTAAAAAGCAAGCGTCAGGGGTTTGAGGATCAGAAAAAGCAGCCATGCGTCCATCCCTTCTCTCAGCTGCCAACCGTTAAGGAAGGCGACTGTCCCGCAGGTTGCCCTGCGGTTAGGATGAACGTCCAGCCGCTATAGCATCAGTATAACGAACATCGGTTCGGTAGTCAAGAACATTTGCACGATTTTTGTCGCAGATTCCACAGGGGTGCGCCGTGCGGTCGGCGCGGCGTAAGACGCACGCATGCCGGAGCCTCTGCCGCGCCATGAAGAACGGAGAAGGTTACCCCGCATGCGCTTCTCGAAGCGCGGCGATTTCTTCGGCGTAGCCTGACAGCTTGTCGTTGGGGGTTTCCAGGTAGAAAGGCAGGTCGCGCAGCTTCGGGTGGTTCGTGACGGCGGCGAGCGCCGCGAACCCGATCTCGCCCTCGCCGATGCGCGCGTGGCGGTCCTTGTGCGAGCCGCGGGCGTTCTGGGAGTCGTTGAGGTGGATGGCGCGCAGGCGGTCGAGGCCGATCACGCGGTCGAACTCCTCCACCACGCCGTCGAGGTCGCCCACGATGTCGTAGCCCGCATCCCACACGTGGCACGTGTCGAGGCACACGCCCACGTGGCTCTCGAGCTCCACCTGCGCGATGATGGCCGCCAGCTCCTCGAACGTCCCGCCGATCTCGCTGCCCTTCCCCGCCATCGTTTCAAGCAGCAACGTGGTGGTCTGCACGGGCAGCAGCGACTGGTTGAGCGCGTCGGCGATCTTCGCGATGGCCTCCTCGTGGGTCTGGCCCACGGCGCTGCCCGGGTGCATGTTGTACAGCTGATGCGGCGTTTCCTCCATGCGGCCGAGATCCTCGGCCAGCACCATGAGCGCGAAATCGCGCGTCTGCTGCTTGTCGGATGCGGGGTTCAGCGTGTAGGGAGCGTGCGCCAGGATGCGCGTGATGCCGTGTTCGGGCGCGTAGGCCGCGTACGCCGCCACGTCCTTCGGGTCGATGACCTTCGCGCGGCCGCCACGCGGGTTGCGCGTGAAGAACTGGAACGTGGTGGCGTCGATGGACACGGCGTCCTTCGCCATGTGAAGGTAGCCCTTGGCGCTCGAGAGGTGGCATCCGATGGTGAACATGCCCGCGTCCTTTCCGGTGATTTAATCGTGACGCATATAGTAGCAGATGCGCCTACGCGTTCGCGCGAGCCTGATGCAGCTTCTCGATAGTCGCACCGTACTTCGCGAGCGTCGGGTCCGGCGCCTCGAGGTAGAACGGCACGGCGCGTAGCTTCGGATGGTTCACCATCGCGGCGAGCGCCGGAAGGCCGATGCGCCCGTCGCCGATGGGCGCATGGCGGTCCTTGTGCGAGCCGCAGGCGTCCACGCTGTCGTTCAAGTGGATGGCCCACAGCTTATCGAGGCCGATCACGCGGTCGAACTCCTCCACCACGCCGTCGAGGTCGTCCACGATGTCGTAGCCGGCGCCCCACACCCGGCACGCGTCGAAGCACACGCCCACGTGGTCGCGCAGGTCGATCTCCTCGAGGATGGCGGCCAGCTGCTCGAAGGTGCTGCCCACTTCCGTCCCCGACCCCGACATGGTTTCCAGCAGCACGCGCGTCGTCTGCGAGGGCGTCACCACGTCGTTGAGGGCCGCGGCCACCTGAGCCAGCGCCACGTCCTCCGGCTGCCCGAGGGCGCTACCAGGCTGGAGCGTGTACAGCGCATGCGGCGTCTCCTCCATGCGCGCCAGATCCTCGGCCAGCACCATCATCGTGAAATCGTACTCGCTCATCTTGTCGCTGGCGGGGTTCACCGTGTAGGGCGCGTATCCCATGATGACGTCGATGCCGTGCTCGGGCGCGTAGGCGCGGAACGCGGCGACGTCCTTCGGGTCGAGCGCCTTCTGCCCGCCGCCGCGCGGGTTGCGCGTGAAGAACTGGAACGTGTTGGCGTCGATGGACACGGCGTCCTTCGCCATGTGAAGGTATCCGTCTTTATCCGAGAGATGGCAGCCGATGGTGAACATAGCGGCATCCTTTCCGATCGGAGCCGATCAGGCCCGATCAGGACGATCAGGGAACAATGCCGTCTATCCTAGCGAACGGCCCGCGGGCACGCGACGCGCAGGCGCGCGCCGCCGCGCATTTGTTGGCAGGCTGTTGCGGCCCGATCACCCGATGCCGAAGAACGCGGCGATGAGGCGCACGCCGTACGCGATGACCACGAGGCCGCACACCACGTTGATGATGCGCAGCACGCGATCGTTGAAACGGCTGCCGAGAACCGACACGATAAGGGCCATCCCCGGGAACCACACGAGCGACGCCGCGCACGCTCCCGTCACGAACGCGATGCCGTCCGCCCCGCCGAACGTGGCGCGAAACGCGCCGAGCATCATCGTGCCGTCGATGAACGCCTGCGGGTTGCACCAGGTGACCAGCAGCGCCGCCACGAACACGCCGCGCAGACCCGGCCCCTTCGCGTGCTCGTACGCAGCGCTCCCCGCCGCATTCGGCTCGGTTTTCGACGCCTTTTTGCGAGGCAGCACGAGCACGACGCCGATGAGCACCACGAGCGCGCCGCCCACGAGCTGCATGAGCGGGCCGAGCCAGGGGACGGCGTCCATGACGGCCCCGATGCCGAAGAAGCAGGCCAGCGTCAGCATCATGTCGAACACGGTGACGAACAGGGCCGTTGCCAGGGCGCGCGAACGCGGCTGCGACACGGCCGCGTTGATGACGAACAGGTTCTGCATGCCGATGGGCGCGACGTACGCGAGCCCCATGGTGAACCCCTGCACCAGCACCGAACCATCCAAGACAAGTCACCTGCGTTTCTGCTACCGTATCCGACGACGACCATCATACCCCACCGCCACGCCCGTGCGGCGCACGCCGCGACTACGTGGAGGGCACGTCCTCGAGCCCCGTCGGGTACTTGGAGGGCGTCTACGTCGACGAGGCGTGCCGGCATCGGGGGCACGCGCGCGAGCTGCTGCGCGCCTGCGAAGCGTGGGCGAAGGAGCGCGGCTGCACCGAATTCGCCAGCGATTGCGAGTTGGACAACGCGGCCAGCCTGGCGTTTCACCTCCACGCGGGGTTCGAGGAAGCGAACCGCCTCATCTGCTTCGCGAAGCGGTTGCAACGCCGACGACTCAGGCAGGAGCGGCGTCGGCTTCCAGGATGCGCTTGAGTATCGGCGCGAGCGCGTCGGGCAGCGCGGGAGCGAGAACCTGCGCGATCTCCTCCACGGACACGCGCATGCCCGTCTCGGCACGGTACGCCATGAGCCCGAGGATGCCGCTCACCACGAACTCGAGCACGATGCGGGCGTCGCCCGCAAGCGCGGCCTCGCCGCCCGCGGCGAACTCTCCCGCCCACAGTTCCATGACAGCCCCTTTCACGCGTCGAGTGACCAGGGGAGACGACGCGTTCGCCAGCAGCAGGCACAGCCGGTCGATCATGGGTTGGAACGTGCGCAGGGCCACCGCGAGCTCGCGATCGTGATCCACCGACGGGGCTTCGCCCGTGAAATGCTGCAACAGGAACGACGGCAGCTGCTTGGGCAGGTTCCGGTCGATCATGGCGTCGAGCATCTCGTACATATCGTCGTAGTAATAGTAGAAGGTGCCGCGGTTGCATCCCGCGCGCGCCGTCAGGTCGCCCACCGTCATGCGTTCGAGCGGCTGCTCCTCGATGAGCTCCCAAAACGCTGCCTGGAGGCGCTCCTCCGCCGAGGGGCCGGGCGAATCCTTGCGAGGGCGGGCCATGGGCGTTCCTTTCCGACGTGCGACGACGCGATAATCCAACAGGCGTTCCGCTCTTGTTCCTTTTTTCCAACAATCTGTTTGATTTATGATAGCAGAAACGGACAAACGACCGCAAAGGACCCCGTATGGAACACGCGCAGCCGATGATAGCGTTCTCTGACGCGACCATGCGCTTCGGGCGCAAAACGCCGCTGGGCGACCGGCGCAAAACAGTGCTCGACCAGGTGAATCTCGACGTTCCGGCAGGACGCATCGTCTGCCTGCTGGGGCCGTCCGGCTGCGGCAAGACCACGATGGTCAACCTCGTCATGGGCATCCTCGTTCCCACCGCGGGCACCGTGCGCGTGCTGGGCGAGCAGGCGCCCTACCCCACGGCGCGCCGACGCATCGGCTTCATGCCGCAGGACACGGCGCTGTACGAGGACGTGACCGCCGCGGAGAACCTGCGCTTCTTCGGCACGCTCAACGGCTTGCGCGCGCCCGAGCTGGCCGACGCCATCGACGACATGCTGGCCTTCACGCGGCTCGACTCCGATCGAAACAGGCTGGTGGGAGCGTTCTCGGGCGGCATGAAGCGCCGCCTGTCGCTGGGCGTGGCCATGCTGCACCGCCCCGACCTGCTCGTGCTGGACGAGCCCACGGTGGGCCTCGATCCCGAGCATCGCCGGCGCATCTGGGAACGCTTCCGCGAGCTGGCCGCCGGGGGCGCCACGCTGCTCGTGACCACGCACATCATGGACGAGGCCCTGCAGTGCGACGACGTGGCCATGCTGCGCGCCGGGCGCGTGATCGCCCAAGGCACGCCGTCCGCGCTGCTCGCGCAGACCGGCACCGCGAACCTGGAAGACGCGTTCCTCGCGCTGGCCGGCAACGAGCGGGAGGAGGCCTCCCATGCGTAACACCTTCGCCATCGCGCGGCGCGTCCTGTCGCAGTTCGCGCACGACAAGCGCACGCTCGCCCTGCTGTTCGTGGCCCCCGTCCTGGTGCTGTGGCTGCTGTCGGTGCTGCTGGGCACCGACGCCTACGAGCCGCGGCTGGCCACCGTGGACCTGCCCGCCAGCTTCCAAACCGCGCTCGAGGGCCAAGACACCCGCATCGTCGACACCACCGAGGCCGAAGCCGAGCGCCTGCTGCGCGCGAACGAGGCCGACGCCGTGCTGCGCATGCGCGACGACGCCACGCTGGAGCTGTGGGCCGAGGGGAGCGACTCCACGAAGACGGCCGCAGCGGCGAACGTCGTGGCGAAAGCGCTGAGCGAGGCGCAGCAGGAGGCGGCCGACGAGATGCAGGCCGACGTCGAAGAGCGCAAGGACGGCATCGCGGACATGCTGCTCGCCCAGGGCGCCGCCGCGAGCCCGCTGGCCGAAGAGCTCGACGCCTTCGACTTCGACATGGCGGCCTACCTTCCCGTGCAGGACGTCGAGACGACGTACCTCCACGGCACCGAGGACTGGAAGATGTTCGACTTCTACGGCCCCGTGTTCATCGGCATCTTCGTATTCGTGTTCGTGTTCCTGACCAGCGGCATGTCGCTCGTGAACGAGCGCGGCGCGGGCACCATGACGCGCTTTCTGGCCACGCCCGTGAAGCCGGTGCAGATCCTCGGCGGCTACACCGCGGGCTTCGGCCTGCTGGCGCTGGTGCAGGCCGCGGTCATCCTGTTCATCGCGCTCGCGTTCATCGGCTTCCCCAACGAGGGGCCCGTCTGGCTCGTCGCGTTCGTGGTGGTGTCGATGGCGCTCGCCTCGGTCACGCTGGGGCTGCTGGTGTCGGGCCTGGCCAAAAGCGGGTTCCAGGTCATCCAGCTCATGCTGCTGTTCGTGGTTCCGCAGATCCTGCTGTCGGGGCTGTTCGACCTCGCGAGCGCGCCGGAGTGGATGCAGGTGCTCAGCCAATGCTTCCCCATCACCTACGGCGTAGACGCGCTGCGCGCCGTCATGCTGCGCGGCGCCGATTTCGCCAGCGTCGGCTTCGACCTTGCCGTGATCTGGGGATTCGTCGCGTTGTTCTTCGCGTTGGCCGCCGTCAAGTTCCGCAAGAAGCGCGCGTAGGGCAGCCCGGAAAGCCCGCATTGACGCCCCCCCCCCCCCGGAAGTTTTATACTGGAACGCGTGGGGGCGGGTCGTCGTGCAAGAGCGGAGCCGAAGGAGCGGAACATGAAGAAGGGGTATCTCGCCGTCGGCGTCCTGTTCGCGATCGACGTGGCGGTGACGGCGGCGTTCGTGGCGATGATGCCCGATCAGGTGCCGGTTCACTTCACGGGCGGCGAAGTCGACCGCATCGGCAGCCGCTACGAAACCTTCACGGTGGTGGCGCTCGCGTTCGTGTTCGGGCTGTTCCTGATGCTGCTCGCGAGGTTCGGCGAGCAGGAGAACCGCGCCACCATGATGAAGCTCAACGTCGGCATGCAGGCGATGTTCATCGCCGTATCGGTGTTCGTGTCGCTCAACACCCTGTCGTACGATTCCACCGCCGTCGCCGTGGGCACGCCCGACAGCGGCATGTCGAAGATCGCCGCTGTCATCGTGGGAGCCACGCTGCTGTTCCTCGGAAACCTCATGCCGAAGACGACGCGGAACGCCGCGTTCGGCATCCGCTTGCCGTGGGCGCAGAGCAGCGACGAGGCCTGGCGAAAGGGTCAGCGGTTCGGCGCGTACGCGTCCATCCCCGCCGGCATCCTCATGATCGCCTGCGGCATCCTCTTCGACGGCGAGGTTGCGTTCGTCGTCGCCGTCGTCATCTTCGTCGCCTGGACCCTCGTCAGCATCGTCGGCTCGTACTTCGCCTGCAAGGATGTGCAGGGCTAGGCAAGCTCTTTCTCCATGACGGCGTAGACGAGCACGGCTTCGTCTTCGACGGGGAACTGCTCGTGGCGCAGCGTGCGGTAGCCGCGGCGCTCGTAGAGGCCCGTCGCCGGCAGCGAGGCGTCGAGCAGGGCCGTCGCGTGATCGGGCGCGATCTCGTCCTCGAGGCGCTGCATGATGAAGCTGCCCACGCCGCGACCCTGGAAGGCGGGCGCCACGTACACGCGCGTGATGTGGTTGCCGTCGCGGCAGCCCGTGCCGGCCACGCGGCCGTCCACGAGCACGACGCCCTCGCGCCCCGCCGCCACGTCGGCCGCGATGGCGTCGCGGTTGTGCAGCCCGCAGAACGACTCCACCACCGCCTGCGGGTAGTAGCGCGGATACACCGCCCGTATCGTGCGCTGTACCAGCTCGTACAGCTCGTCGACCTGGCTTTCCGCAGCCACCGCGTACTCCATCCGCCCTCCTTCGCCGCCATCACAGCCGCCTATTATTGCACAAGCTTCGGGGTATACTAGCCGTTAACGAACCGAAGCTGCGAAGGGATGGACCATGGGATACCGCATCGTCGAGGTGACCGCCGACAAGAAGCGGTACCTCGACTTGCTGCTGCTGGCGGACGAGCAGGAGGACATGATCGACCGGTACCTGGACGACGGCAGACTCTTCGTCCTCGACGACGACGGGACGAAGTGCGTTGCCGTGGTCGTCGCGCTGAGTGCCGAGGAGTGCGAGCTGAAGAACATCGCCACGTACCCGCAGCACCAGGGAAAAGGGTACGGGAAGGCCATGGTCGAATACCTCTCCGACCGCTACCTCGGAGCGTTCGAAACCATGTATGTCGGCACGGGCGACGTACCGAAAACCTTGGGCTTCTACGAGCGATGCGGCTTCCGCATCTCGCACCGCGACAAGAACTTCTTCACCGACAACTACGACCACCCCATGTTCGAAGACGGCATCCAACTCCGAGACATGGTGTACCTTCGCAAGGACGCCTGACCTTCCCTACAGCACGACGCCCAACACTACGGCGCAGGCGACCAGCGCGAGCGAGGCCGCGATCGCGACCACGTCGGAGCCGGCGAAGGGGTACTCCTTGTAACCGCTCGTCGCGGTGCGCAGGTTGAAGCCGCGCACCTCCGCGGCGATGGCGGCGCTGTTGGTCTTGCGGACCGACGACACGAGCAGCGGCACGCACAGCGGCACCATCAGGCGCACCTTCCGCACGATGCCGCCCGCGTCGAACTCCACGCCGCGCGCGGTCTGCGCCTCCATGATGCCCTTCATGTCGTTCATGAACATGGGGATGAAATGGATGGTGGACGTGAACGTGAACGCGTACTTGTACGGCACGTGCAGCACCTTCACCACGGCGTTCGTGATGTCGTTCATCTTGGTGACGTAGAACACGAGGAACAGCGGGATGGCGGCGGCCATGAGGCGCACCACCGTGGTGAGCGCCGCCCGCAGGCTGTCCGTGCCGATGTAGCCCCACGGCAGCTCCACCAGCACCGCTCCGCTCGGCGTCGTGAGAATCTGGACGATGGCGAGGATCAGCGAGAACGCGAACACCGCTTTCGCCAGGCCGATGGTGGGTTTGACCATGCCGCACGTCGCGGCCAGCGCGAACCCGACCGCCAGCATCGCGGCCAGGAACACGAGGTTGCTCGAGCAGAAGCACGCGAGCGCGAACGCCACGGCCGCTACCAGCTTGGCCACCGGGTTCATGCGGTGCAGCAGGCTGGTGCCGGGCACGTATTCGAGAAACGAGCTCATGCGCACACGCCCCTTTCGACATCCGGGGTTGTTCGAGCCTGCGCCGCGACGGCGGCCAGCATCTCGTCCACCGTGTTGGCGCGGGCGACGGCCGTCTCGGCGAGCTGCGGCATCTCGCACGCCAGCTCAAGCGACAAGTCCACGATCTGCGGCGGAACGAGCGAGGCGCGCTCGAGCGTGTCGCGATTGCGCAGCACGTCGAACGTGGGGGCGTCGTCTACCACCGTGCCGCCGCTCATCACGATGCAGCGCTCGGCGTAGTCCGCCACCACCTCCATGTCGTGGCATACCATGACCACCGTCGTGCCCCGCTCGTGGATGCGGCGGATGATGTCCATCACCTTCACGCACTCGCGGTAGTCCAGGCCCGTGGTGGGCTCGTCGAGCACCACCACCGGCGGCGCGAGCACCACGATGGAGGCCAGCGCCAAAAGCTGGCGCGCGCCGCGGTTCAGCAGGAACGGGTCGTCGTCGGCGTTGAAACGGAACTCCTCGATGATGTCCTGCACGCGCGCATCGGCGTCCGGGCCGTCCGCCCCAAGCGCCTTGAAGCCGAACAGCAGCTCCTCGCGCACCGTGTTGCAGCAGATCTGGCTGTCGGGATTCTGGAACAGGAAGCCCACGCGCCGCGCAAGCTCGCTCGTCCGCAGATCGGTCGTGGGCACGCCGTCGATGAGCACCTGGCCGGCGTCGGGCTTGAGCAGCCCGTTGATCAGGCGCATCGTGGTCGATTTCCCGGCTCCGTTCGTGCCCACGAACGCGACGAACTCGCCGTCGCGGATCGTGAAGCTGACGCCCTTCAAGATGGGGAGCGACGCGTCGTAGGACGCGCGCACGTCGTCGAACTCGATCATGCGAGCACCTCCTTCAAAGCCTCGCGCGCTTCGCGCACGTTGCGGACGGACGCGCCGCCGTACAGGCCCTCGGCGCGCAGACGGTTCATGAGGGTGGTCGAGCGCGGGCAGTTGACGCCGATCCGCTTGAGCTCGTCGCTGTGCTCCAGCACCTTCGCGGGCTCGTCGGCGAAGCGGATGCGCCCCTCGTCGACGATGACCAGCAGGTCGGCGTACTGGGACAGCAGGGCGATCTTCTGCTCCACCACCACGACGGTGGTGCCGTGCTCGCGCGCATAGCGTGCCAACAGGTCGAACACCGTGCGCGAACTCAGAGGATCGAGCTCGGCGGTGGGCTCGTCCAGCACGAGCACCCGCGGGTTCAGCGCCAGGATGGACGCGATGGCCACCTTCTGCTTCTGCCCGCCGGACAGCGACGAGATCACGCGGTCGCGCACGTCGGAGATGCCCATGTCGGCCAGCGCCCGGCTCACGCGACCCTCGATCTCGTCGCGCGGCACGCCGAAGTTCTCGAGTCCGTAGAGCACCTCGTCCTCCACGACCGACGTGACAAACTGGCTGTCGACGTCCTGGCAAACGCTGCCCACCACCTGCGACACGTCGGTCAGCGCAACCTCGCAGGTGTCGAGCCCGTCGATGACGACGGAGCCGTAGAAGTCGCCCGGATAGCAATGCGGGATGATGCCGTTCAGCGCGTAGGTCAGGGTCGATTTGCCCGAGCCGGCGGCCCCGGTGACGCCGACGAACGCGCCGTCCGGGATGGTGAGGTCGATGCCGCTCACCACCGGCCGCTCGCTTTCGCGGTACTGAAACGTGAAATCGCGTATCTCTATCATGTCGAGTCTTTCTTCCGAATCGCAGGTTGGCGCAGTAAGTCAGCGAGGTCGGCCGTGGCACCCGAGATCGTGGGGAGGGCGAGGGCGACGCGTACTTGCGTACGCGAGCCCTCGTCATCGCCGCGAGATCGGGCGCCACGGCCGACCGCAGCGTCGGCAGGTTCCGCGGGACGTAGGCCCGTGGAACCCTCCTAGCGCTTGAGAACCTTCTTCAGCGGCACGGCCAGAACTTGCACGAGGATGCAGTTGAAGGTGGCCGTACCGAAGACGATGGCCGCGTACGTCGCCAGCGCCACCATCACGTCGCCGCCCGTGGACACGACGTTGATGTAGATGGACAGCAGGGCGAAGGTGCCGCCGGACACCACCGTGGAGACGAACGTGTTCACGAGCGGGTTGAGGTCGAGCTTGCCGCCGATGCGCATCGGCACCTTGATGAGCAGGCCGCAGGCGAGCGCGCCGAGCACTTCGGAGGGGATGTTCAAGAGCGGCGTGGCGTTCAGCAGCGGAATCTGGCAGATGAGCCCCGCCAGCAAGCCGATGATCAGGGCCTGGCCCAGCTTCGGCCGCGTCAGGATGATGGCCAGGCAGTACATGGCGATGATGAAGTTCGGCTTCATGCCCATCGACGAGAGCAGCGAGCCCACCGTCAGCTTGAGCACCGCGCCGGCCGCCAGCAGCACGGCGATGAGGATGAGATCCTGCGTGGAGAGGCCCGCCTTCTTGGGTGCTGCCGCCACTTCGCGCTTGCGCGGCGCGGCCGCCTCGCCCGCCGCTGCCGTCTGCGTTGCAACCTCGCGCTTGATCTGCTGTTCCATGTTCCTCAATCCTTTCTTTGGCGGAGTTCCCGCCGGTCATTGCCCCTCCCGGGGCGTTTGGTTTGCCGGCACGAACTTCGCGGATGAGGATCGACCTCGCAGACAACTGCATGAATTCGGCGCCCCGCTCCCCCACAATGAAAAAGACCTGTCCTTCTCATCGAAGGACAGGTCTTGTAACCTGCGGTGCCACCTTCACCGTTGATTCTGCAATGCAGAACCCTCTCACGAACATGCCAACACATGTTCTGCCCTTAACGCAGGCTCACGGTCCAGATACTCGGTCGGTTTGGCCGCTTGCGCGCCGCGCCTCCCTTTCCCCTTTCCCTCGGCGATCCATTTACCATCCAGCTTACTGCGGGAATCCCAGCTACGCCCGCTCTCTGTGAGTGCTCATGATGGCTTGACTTTCGCCTCATAGGTTTCAAGGTATTAAGTTGTGGCGCAAACTATAGCACAATGATCCGGAAAGCTGTCAAGAAGAAATTTTCTCATTCGACGAAACCAAGCCGCTCATGCCGTGGGTCGTGAGCTCCTGCAGCAGGCGCACCAGACGATCTGCAGGAATGGGCTTTCCCTTGCCGTACCAGGCCGAAACAACCGACACGAACGCCCCCAGGCAATACTCGCACGCGATGTCGGCGAGGGGGTCGTCGCCATCGAGCGCCAGCTCTTTGACCATGAGCGGTTTGATGGCGGCTCGATAGCGTGTGGCGAACGAAGGATCGCCATGAGGGCCCAGCAGCTTGCTGAGATAGTACCCGAAGTGCTCGTAGGCGGCCGTCGCCTTCTCCACGAACGCAGCCGACTCACGATGCTCGAACGCCTCCTCGAAGTAGACGAGCGCATCGGAGAGCAGCGCCTCCTCGGCCTGGTCGAGCAGATCGTACACGTCGTCGAAGTACTGGTAGAACGTACTGCGGTTGTATCCCGCCGCATCGGTGATCGCCCGGATCTTGATGCGGTCGACCGGCGCTTCCCCGTAATGGCGCCAGAACGCCTCCAGGAGCGCGGCGCGCGTTTTCTCGCGCACCTCCGGTTGCTTGTTCGCCACGACGCCCCTTTCTCGATCATCCGACAACGTGAGGGTCGATTGTCTGTTGATGGCTCGACGCACGTTTCTTACAATCATCATACAACATGTTGTCGGACGATTTCAAAAGAAAGTACCTGAGGAGGCGTTCCATGAAGTTCATACGAAACAACTGGTTCTACCTGGGCATGGTGTTCTTCGCCTGCCTGTCGTTCGGGGCGGTGCTGTGGGGTCGCGAACTCGATGCGGTGCAGACCGTGCTGCTGTTCTCGCTCATGGCGTTGCCGCTGCACCAGTTCGAGGAGTACGCGTTCCCCGGCGGCGGCCCGGTGGTCATCAACCGCGTGTTCTACGGAGAACAGGAGCTGTATCGGCGCTACCCCGGAAACTGGAACTCTGTCATGATCGTCAACCTGTCGGCCTACGTGTTCTACATCCTGGCGCTTGCGCTTCCGAATTTGACCTGGCTCGGCATCGCCACCATGCTCTTCAACGCCTACCAGGTGCTCGGGCACGGCGTGCAGATGAACGTCAAGATGAAGACCTGGTACAACCCCGGCATGGCCACGTCGCTGCTGCTGTTCCTGCCCATCAGCGCGTGGTATTTCTTCCTCGTCGCCTCGCAGGGGCTGGCCTCCGGCGCGGACTGGGCGCTGGGCGCGCTCGGCTTCGTCGCCATCGCGGCGCTCACCGTCGTGCTGCCGGTTCAGGGGCTCAAACGGAAGGACTCGCCCTACGACGTGCCGCATTGGCAGGTCGACCAGCTGGAGAAGGTGCGGGCTTTCGCCCAGATAGGAGCGAAGCGGGGCTAGAGGATCGCATCACCCGCGTTGGCGGCGGCGGGCACCGAGGGCGACGGCGAGCCCTGCGGCGGCTGCCGCCGCGGCGAGTGCACGCGCGGCGCCCAGTCCGTCGCCGGTGGGGGCGAGGGGCTTCGCGGCGGCGGAGGGCAGCGGCTTCGGATCGAGGCCGTCGTCCGGCGCGGGATCGGGGGCCGGCGCGGGGCCGCTCGTCGCGACGAAGCGGGCGCTCAGCGCGACGTCGGCGGTCACCGGCTGCCGATAGCTGGCATCTTCGCTGATCAGCGACCCGTCCGCTCCGTACCAACCCGAGAACGCGTACCCCTCGTCGGGCGTGGCGATCCACGTCACCGTGTCGCCGAGGGCCACATGCTCGACCTGCGAGGACGCCGCGACGCGCGCCGCGGACACGGCGTCGTAGCGCACGTCCACCGTGCCGCCCTCGGTCGCCTGCGCGCTCGCCACGTGGTCGTTCGGCGCGAGCGCCGCCTCGTCCGGCAGCCGGTACAGCGTCGTCGTCGGCGTGCCGTCCGCGCTCGAGCTCGCGGCCAGCACGTAGTACGTTCCGCGATAGAAGCACGCGGTGGACACGGCCGCCGAGCCGTCGCCGGGAGCCTTCGCATCGAGCGCACGCCAGACGCCGGTGGCCGCATCGACCGCATAGGCGTCGCCCAGCCCGTCGGCCGACGCACCCGCGAACACGATCTCGTCGCCCGTGGCGGCCGAGGCCTGCCGCGCATACCCTTCCAACGCGTCGAGCTCGTCGGCACCGAATCGGGGCGCGTCGGCACCCGGCTCCAGCACGCCGAACGTCTCGCCGTCGAACGTCCCGAGCGTCATCGCATAGCCGTCCCCCTCGGGGACGAAGCCGACGAAGCGCAGTTCTTCGCCGACCGCCGCAAGCGGAGCCGTGCGCCCCGACGCCAGCGTGCCGAAGCTCCCCTGAGGATCAGCTTCCTCGAAATCGATCGGTCCCCCGTTACCCGTTGCGGGGTCGTACTGCACGATCGTACGATCCTCGCCTGAACCTATGCTGAAGTAGATGCGACCCTTGAGCGAGGCCAAGCTCGGCGATGGAAAATGCCTGCCGGCTGCTCCGGGGGCCGATTGTATAAAATCGAGCACCTCGCCATCCCAGGTATCGGTGGCTATATCATACGTGGCAACTCCCATGAACAGCGCATACGGGTTCTCGGGATCGTCCGTTTCCTCATCGTGGAACACCGTCATATACAGCTTCCCATCGGCATAGGCAGCCGCACTGTTCGCCCGGAAGTACGACAAGTCAAACCCTGCATCGCTCGGCGACGCGCACGCCGTCCACCCGTCGGCGCTTTCCGGATCGTACGCGTACAGGTAGCGGCCTTTGGAATCTATGCAGAACAGCCGATCCGCTGCGGCTATCAGCATGCCCGAATCGAACCCGACCTCGCCGGGAATCTCCGGATCGGGCAGGTCGACCACCCGCTCGAAGGATAGCCGCCGATCGGTTTTCGGGAATGAGTACGCCGCCTTATGGGCGGCCGTGCCGTCCTCCACCTCCACGACATGCCGAGCGCCGTCGAGCAGCCCCGCGTCGCGAACGACCAGCTCGGAACCATCAGCGTCAACCGACCACGCGGCGGCGTCCACCGCCGCGCCGTCGATCGAGAGCTGCGTCGTGGCCGCCAGCCCGTACCCCTCCAGCACGAGCGCCGCGCCGCCCGAAGCATCTTCCCCCTCGTGTGCGCCCCACGTGTTCGGATGAACGGCGTCGTCCGCAGCCACCGCCAAATCGAGCGTGCCGTCCGACGCAGTCTGCTCGACCGGATCGCTCGCAAGGTTGCTCGCTTTCGTGCCGCCGACGATGCGCCCACGCAGGTCAAGCGCCGTTTCATCCGGGTAGAGCGACGCCAGCAGACCGACGGCTCCTGCCACCAGCGGGCACGCCATAGAGGTGCCCGACATGTAGTCATACGCCTGATCGCTGCTGGCATACCCCATGCCGAAATCGGTAACGGTTAACGAAACGGAGTTCTTGGTTGAAGCATCTGGAGAGAGCGACAGGTCGACGCCGACGCGCAGCGTGTCTTGATCCTTGATACTCTCGAAGGCTTCTTGATCTTGCAGATGGGCAGAAGCGAGCGACTGGTTGTCCTGACTCCCTCCCGAATAGGCGGCATTGGTAAGCGCATACCCGTCGTCGGTCAGCAGAAGGGGCAGAGCCCACACTGAATCATCGGCGATGCCATCGCCTACCGAAACGCCCGGCAGGGCGCTCACGCATACTTTTTCGGCCTGCTCCCAGGTCATGTTCTTGAAGGGGTTGTCGATGCGCCAGGTAATCGTGACGCTTTCCGAACTTGTCATATCGTTCACCATCAGCTTGAGCGCCTGCCTGCCATCAAGGCCGGCGCCCGTCGTTACCGCAAGCCTGTTCTGATCGGCCGCCGGCTTCCCCTCTTCCCCGTAGAGGAGTATGTCAGCACCGCTGTCCACCTGGGAAAAGTCCACCATATTGTGGTAGTAGAGCGAACGCGTGCCCGGCGTGCCGTCCGCGTTGTCCTGCAGTTTCGCCACGGCGGGCAGGTAGGTCTGCGCACCCTCGGCAACCGTCGACAGGATGGTCGAGCCAGGTGCGGTCACATCCACGATGGTCTCGTTGTAATTGGTATAGGTCGCGTACGTGCCCAGCGGCGACGATGCCGCGACCGAAAGAATGTAGGGACTGTCCGACAGGCCGTACGTGATGCGACCATCGGCGATCGAGCCCACGTCGGCGTCGTCGTTGCCGGCGGCGAACACGGTGAGCACCCCGGCGCGACCGGCCTGGTTCATCGCGTACTCCGTCACCGGCGAGATGACGCCGCCCCACGAGTTGCTGGCGGCCACGACGTTCTCGCCTGCCAGCTTCGCATGCAGCAGGAACTCGTACGAGGACAGGATGGCGCCGTCGTTGACGTTGCCGCCGGTCGAAGCCCCATTCGTCCTGAACGCCATGATCTTCGTGTTCGGCGAGACGCCCGCGACGCCCGTGTCGTTGTTGCCGGTCGCCGCGATGACGCCGGCGCAATGCGTGCCGTGCGATTCTTCGAGGCTGTCGCTTTCCGGAAGCGGCTCGTCATCGCCGTCGACGAAATCGAAGCCGTGCGTGCCCGCGCGTCCCGACACGCCGGGGAGGTCGCCGGGGTTCTCCCACATCGCCTCGCGCAGATCCTCGTTGTTGTAGTCGACGCCGCTATCGAGCACGGCGACGATGTTCTCCTCGCCCGCTATCGCCCTCGTGTACACGGAGGAAAAGTCGACGTCCGAATTGGCCGCAATCCCCGAATCGGAGGTGAGCTCGTTGTTGAGCGACCACTGCAGAGCGGACAGCGGATCGTTGGTGGCAGTTGGGGTCGACCCGTTCGCAGAAAGCACGCCCGTGCCCCCGACGATCGGCTGCTCGGAAACCTCCGCCTCGCCCGCCGGCGCAAACAGGGAGTCGGACGCCGGCCCCGTCCCGCGCTCGGCAAGCTCCACGGCCCCGACGCTCTCGTGCACGTAGTTCGGGGCCGCCGCCAGCACGCCGTCCATCGCCTGCAGCTCCTCGAGCAGCGCGGCGGTGTCGGCGTCGGGCTTCGTGACGCGCGCCACCACGGCCGCATCGTCCTGCGGGGCATCCTCGTCGAGCGCGAGCGCGTTCGCGCCCGACGCGCCGTCGGCCCCCGCGAAGTCCCACGATTCGCCCACCGAGAAGCCCGCCGCGGCAAGCGGATCGGCCGCATCGAGCGAGCGCGAGCGCGCGGACGCATCGTCGGAGCGGTACACCACGAGTGCCTCGCCCTCGAGATACGCCCCGGCACCCAGCAGCTCCTCGACGGAAGCCGCGACAGGCGCGTCGTCGCGCTCTTCGGCAACGGCGGCTGCGGGAGCGAGGGGCACGAGCCCCAGCGCGAGCGCGAGCGCGCACAGCGCGGCGGCAAAGCGGTCGAACAGCAGGCGAGCGGGGCGAATGTGCATGGGGCGCCTCTTTCAGGAACGCGGTCGAACGCGCACGGCAGCGCGCCGTGCATCTCGTCGCTTCAGTATACCGAGCGAACGCGGCGAGGTGCAGGGGGTTTCCGCGCGAACGGCGCCCTAGTTCGAAACGGGGTCCCCCGCCGACAGGTACGTGACGAGAAGGCGGCGCGTGTCGGCCGCCGAGGGTTCCACGTCGCTGCACACGTGCAGCATGGAGCGCGTCCGGGCCAGGCCGATGGCCGTGGACGACGCCACGAGCGCCTCTTCCTCGACGGGTCGGCCGGGGAGCATGCGGCGCTCGGGATGCTCGACGAGGTACGTGCGCAGCGCGGCGGCGATGGAGCGCTGCACGGCCAGCAGGTCGCGCTGGCCTTGGAAGAACAGCTGGGGCATGGAGCGCAGGGCCTCTCGGCGCAGGCTGACGATGCTCTCGTCCACGCCCGACGCGAGGCTCGTGCCCACCACCCCCACGAGCACGTCGAGGTAGCATGCCTCGTCGTGCTCCTCGAGGATTTCGGCCAGCCGCTCGTCGTCGGGGAACGAGTCCATGCGGCCCATGATGGCCGCCGCCTTCGACGAGAAGTAGTTGAAGAACGTCTTCTTGGAGATCTCGGCGCGGGCGCAGATATCCTCCACCGTCACGCCGTCGTATCCCCGCTCGATGACCAGCTCCAACGCCGATCGCTCCACCGCGAGCCGCGCCTTGAGCTTTTTGCGATACCGCAGACCTTCCGCCGAAGGTTGTTCCTGTTCCACGACGCGCGCCCTTTCGATGCCGATGATGTGCCGTTTCCGTGCAGGGTACCACAACTTTTCAGGCGGGGACTTTTCATCTACCGAATGAATATTTATACTGAGTGTAAATTACGTCAACCGCATGAAAACGGGCGTCTTTGAAGTCGGGTTTGCTGCAAGCTCCCCTTCAAAGGCGCTTTTGTTCGCGGCGCATACTCGGAAGGAACAGGTATATGGGTTTATCGCGTAAGCAGATCGTCATACTGGCCGTTCTCGTGTTCGGCACGTTCGTGACGGTTCTGAACCAGACCGTCGTCGCCCCGGCGCTGCCGTCGGTCATGGCCGAGATGAGCGTCGACGCCTCGACGGCGCAGTGGCTCACCACGGGCTTCACCCTCGTGAACGCCATCATGATCCCCATCACGGCATTCTTGACGGACCGCTTCACCACGAAGCGGCTCTTCCTCGTGTCCATGGTCATCTTCACCGCAGGCAGCTTGCTGGCAGGCTGGGGTCCCAACTTCGCCTTGCTGCTGCTGGGCCGCCTCGTGCAGGCCGCCGGCGCCGGCATCCTCATGCCGCTCGTGATGACCGTGCTCATGTGGACGTTCCCCGTCGACAAGCGCGGCACGGCCATGGGCCTGTTCGGCATCGTCATCGCGTTCGGCCCGGCCATCGGCCCCACCGTCGCCGGCGTGATCATCGACCGCTACACCTGGCACGACATGTTCTACATCATCACCGTCCTGTCGGCCATCGTCGTACTCATCGGCGCGTTCGTGCTGGAGAAGGGCGGCGAGACGAACAAGGACGTCAGCCTCGACGTGCCGTCCGTCGTCCTGTCGTCGTTCGGCTTCGGCGGCCTCCTGTACGGCCTGTCCACCATCGGCTCGTACGGCCTGCGCGTCGACGCCATCGCGGGCACGCTCGTGGGCGTCGTGGCGCTCGTGTTCTTCTTCCGCCGCCAGCTGAAGATGGAGCATCCCATGCTGCAGGTGCGCGTGCTGCAGAACCGCAAGTTCCTCATCGCCACCATCGTCGGCATGCTCGTGCAGGGCGCCCTGCTTGCCGCCGGCATCCTCGTGCCCATCTACCTGCAGTCGCTCATGGGCTACTCGGCCACCGTGTCGGGCCTCGTGCTGCTGCCCGGCGCCATCATCATGGGCGCCATGGGGCCCATCGCCGGCCGCCTGTTCGACAAGCATGGCCCGCGCGTGCTGGCGCTCGTGGGCATGGGCGTGCTGACGCTCACCACGTTCTGCTTCGCGTTCCTCGGCACCGAGACGGGCATCATCACGCTGACCATCCTGTACACGGTGCGCCTGTTCTCGCTGTCGCTGGTGAACATGCCCATCACCACCTGGGGCATGAACGCGCTCGACAACGAGCTGGTGAACCACGGCACCTCGGTGAACAACACGTTCCGCCAGGTGGCAGGCTCGTTGGGCACCGCCATCATCGTGTCGGCGTCCACCATCGCCACGAACATGACTTCCGAGTCCATGGGGCAGCTCCAGGGCAGCATCTTCGGCATCGACGTGGCGTTCGCCCTGGCCGGCGTGCTGTGCCTCATCGGCTTCATCATGGTGGTGGCACTCGTGAAGAACAAGCCGGGCGAGGCCGCCGAGAAGGACAAGGACAACGCGCGCCGCACGGTGCTCGAGTCCATCATGAAGCGCGACGTGTACACCCTGCCCGCGAACGCGACCGTGGCCGAGGCCATGAAGGTGCTCGTGGACAAGCACATCAGCGCTGCTCCCCTCGTGGACGCGCAGGGCAAGGCCGTGGGCTTCGTGTCCGACGGCGACATCATGCGCTACCTGTCGAAGCGCAGCACCATGATGATGGACCCCGTGGTCATGATCATGCAGACCGTGGATACCGACGGCGGCAACCAGGATTTCGCGCGCAAGCTCGACGAGCTCATGACGATGCCGGCGAAGAGCATCGGCGCGAAGGGCATCATCGGCGTGGACGTGCATGCCGACCTGCCCGAGGTGTGCCGCGTGCTGGGCGAGAACCACTTGAAGAAGGTGCCCGTGCTTGACGAAGGCCAGGTGGTGGGTGTGATCAACCGATCCGACATCACCCACTACTCCATGGAGCAGTACCTGGCCGAACGCGACGCCGAGGGCGTGTCGAAGCTCGAGCGCGCCGAGGAGGCCGCGGCGCTCCCCGACGACGAAGCGGTGGCATCGTCCATCTAGCGCCGTTCGTGCCCCTGTTCCGCTCCGAAAAGGCGGCAGCCCGATGGCTGCCGCCTTTTTTCGCAGTGCATCCGCCCGGTTTCGCAAAGGACGCCTGCAACTCCCTCCCCCATGCTAGCATTCGAGGGTCACCGTACTCGAAGGAGGCCCTCTGTGAGAAAACGACTGTTCGCCCTGGTCGCAATCCTTACCCTTGTCTGCTCGCTCGCGCCGAGCGTCGCGTTTTCGGACGAAGGAGGCGATTCCGGCGCTCTCATCGCCGTCGAGATCGAGATCGGCGCGGGCGGAACGCCCGTCGCCGCATGGGGAGAAGGTTGGCGCTACGACGCGGACGCAGGGAGGCTTACGCTCGATGCCGGACGTGCGTTCTCGCTTACCGGAGCCGCATACACCGGGTCAACCACCAATACAGGCACGATAGTCGGCGGCGAGTTCGGCGGCTACGTGTACAACTACGAGGGCGGCGTCGTTTCGGGTGGCGTATTCAACGGCGGCAACAACAGCGTGACCAGCTACGGCACGATACGCGGCGGCGAGTTCAACGTAAACGTATACAACAGCGGGACCATCGAAGACGGCACGTTCAACGACGGCGCGGAAAACGACTCCGATGGAATCGTTTCGGGCGGCACGTTCGGCGGCGTGATGTTCTTCAATAACGGCATCATCGGCGACGGGGTGTTCAACAGCGACACGACCTACAATTTCGGCGAGATACGCAACGGAACGTTCGGCAAAGCGGTCGAGTCGAACGGCGGCACTATTTCGGGCGGCACGTTCGCGTCCACCGGCTCCGTTTCGAGCCAGTACGGCGGCATTATCGCGGGAGGCACGTTCGACGGCCCCGTCAGCAACTGCGACTCCGACTTCGACCCCGAATACAACCGTGCCACTATCACGGGCGGCACGTTCGCGGGCGCGGTAGCGAACCACGACACCATCGAAGACGGGACGTTCCTCGGCAACGTGACCAACGCGGGCACCATCGAAGGCGGATTCTTCGCGCTTCCCGTCATTGAGCAGGGCGGAGCGACGAACGCGTGCGTCTATCCGGTGCGTGTAACCCTGACCGGGCTTTCGATAGCGGAAGCCGAAGACGCGGAGCTGGTCGCGACGTACGAGAAGGACAGCGACGAGAGCAATCGCCTCACGCTCGTCGCCGGCGAAGGGTACGCGCTGCCCGACGCGATCTCCGTGCGCTGTGGGACGGCGGACGGGCCGGAGCTCGTCGCGGGCGTCGATTACGCCTACGATGCGGCATCCGGCGCGATCGCCATCAAGAAGAGCTCCGTTGCCGGCCCGCTGTTCGTCGTCGCGAACGGCGTTGTCGCAGGTGAACCGCCGATCCCTCCCGAGCCGACGCCTTCGATGCCCGACCCCGCGCCCACGGATGCGGCGGCTCCCGCGGTCCCGTCGAGCGCCACCGCTCTTGCCGCAACGGGAGACGGCGCGCTGCCGCAGATCGTGCTCGGCATCGCCCTGCTGTCCGGAGGCGCGCTTGCCCTGTGCGTCGCGAACCGCCGGAAGCGCTCGCGTCGTTAAGCGCTTCTTGCTTCCCGCTTCCTGCTCCCCGTTCTTTCCCCTTGCGGTTGAATACTATCAGTGATAGTATTTGCAGCGACAGGAAGGAGCACCCATGGCAAGCACGTCGATCGAGATCATGATCCTGGGAGCGCTCATCGAGCGGCCGATGAGCGCGTACGAGATGGACAAGACGCTGGAAGAGCGCAACGTCCGCCGCTGGATACGCATCAGCTCGCCGTCGGTGTACCGCAACGTCATCCGCCTGTGCGACGAAGGCTACGCCGACGGCACCGTCGTCAAGGAGGGCGAGATGCCCGAGAAGACGGTGTACACCATCACGGACAAAGGTCGCGAGCGGTTCGCCGAGCTCATGGGCGTGGCGGCGGCGCTGCCCGCGCGGGTGGACTTCGGCTTCCTGCCCGTCTTGGCGAACATCAGCCTCGTGGACGAGGAGACCGGCCGCGCCCTCATTGACGAGCTGATCGAGACGCACCAAAGTACGGCCGAGCGCGTGGATCGCCTGATTCCCGCATACGGGCGCCTCGAGGCGCAAGCGACCATGGAGCTGTGCGCCGACACCTACCGCCTGGTCGCCAAGCACCTCGAGCAGTTCGAGAAGAATCTGTACGGCGATGCTTGACGCGCAAAACGCGAACGAATGTTTCACGTGAAACATTGCGTCGCCCGACGCCCTCCCCCGCGTTGCGCCTGCTTCCCCCTTGTTTCGCCCATCGGCCCCGAATCGGCCCCGCGTGCGTCCGTGGAGAGCCGTGTGGATCGACGAGGATCCCCGCGGTCGCACCGTGGGGAAGGAGGGGGCGCCAACGCACGAACGAATTGATGAACCGGGTTGCCCGGTTTCTTTTTCGGCACTAACTATCATTGATAGTAGTATTGTAGATAGGAGAAATCATGGACGTGGAAGATTTGAGGGAACAGGCGCTCGACGCGGGAACGCGCACTTCGGCCGCAGCCGCGCGCACCAGGGCGCTCGAGGGCGCGACGCGCGGCGCGGCCCGGCGCGACGGGCGGACGCAGATGGAGAGCAGGCCCTTCCCCACCGCCGCCGTGCTGGGAGGACTGGCGTTGAGCCTGTTCATGGCCGCGCTCGACGCTACCATCGTGAGCACCGCCATGCCGAAGATCGCCGCGGGCCTGGGCAGCTTCGACCACTACACCTGGCCGTTCACCTCGTATCTGCTCACCTGCACGCTGGCGACGCTGCTGTGCGGCGCATGCGCGACGCGCTTCGGGCACAAGCGGGTGTTCGCCTGCGGCATCAGCGTGTTCGCCGTCGCGTCGGTGTGCTGCGCGTTGTCGAACAGCCTCGACACGCTCACGGCGTGGCGCGCCGTGCAGGGCGTGGGCGGCGGGCTCGTGGAGGCCGGCGTGTTCATCGCCATGGCCGAGCTGTTCGAACCGCGCGTGCGCGGGAAGTACATGGGCATCCTCTCGTCCATGTACGGCCTGGCCAGCATCGCGGGGCCGCTGGCCGGCGGGCTGATCGCCGACACGGTTGGCTGGCACTGGATATTCCTGGTCAACCTGCCATTGAGCATCGTGGCGCTCGTGCTGGTGGTGCGGTTCCTTCCCGGGAAGCAGGCCCATGCGGAGCGGTCGTTCGACCTGCCCGGCGCCGCAAGCGCAGCCGCCGCCGTGGTGCCGCTCACGCTGGCGTTCAGCCTGACCGGCAACGCGTTCGCCTGGTTCTCCGTGCCGTTTTTCGGGCTTCTCGCGCTGGCGGGCGTCATGATCGCGGCGCTCGCGCTGATCGAACGGCGTCGCGATCACGCCATCGTGCCGGTGCGGTTCTTCCGCCGCGTGCAGGTGAACGGAGCGGTGGCGATGGGGTTCTGCTCGCAGTTCTCCCTGCTCGTCGGCGTGATGTTCGTGCCGCGGTTCGTGCAGGAGGGGCTGGGGCTGTCGTCGACCGCCTCGGCGCTGGCCACCATCCCCATGACGCTGGCGCTCGTGGTGGGCAGCACGCTAGCGGGGCGGGTGTTCGGGGCGAACGGCCGCATGCGCATCATCAGCCGCATCGGGTTTCTCGCGCTGGGCGTCGGGGCGATGCTGCTGTGCCTGGTGAACCCCGAGACCGGCATGGTGCAGCTCGCGTGCTCGTCGGCGGTGCTGGGGTTCGGCATCGGCGTGAACATGCCCATGACCAACATCGCCGCCCAGACCGCCGTCGAGCCGCGCGACATGGGCAAGGTCACCTCGCTCGCGCTGTTCTTCCGCGGGCTGGGCGGCACGGTGGGATCGGCGGCATGCGGCGCGGTGGCCGGCGCGTCGTTCGCGAGCGCCGCGCTGCCCGTGTTCACCCTCTGCATCGGCGCGGCGGTCGCGGGCCTCGCGCTGTCGGGCACGCTGCCGCGGCTCATCGAACGCCGCAGGTAGAGGGCGCGGCGGCGGGAACGCGCTAGTCGACGGCCCGCTCGAGCAGCTCGCGCGCGTGGGCGAGCGACGTCTCCGTGGCGTCGCCCGACAGCATGCGCGCGATCTCGGCAGGTCGCTCGGCGCTGTCCAGCTTGCGCAGATCGGTCTCGGGCATGGCGCCCTCGTCCCCCGCGGCCTTCTGCACCACGTAGTGCGCCTGGCCGCGGACGGCCACCTGCGCGAGGTGCGTGACGACGATTACCTGGTGGGTGCTCGCGAGGTCGGCCAGCACGTCGGCCAAGGCCACGGCGGTCGAGCCGCCCACGCCGGCGTCCACCTCGTCGAACACGAGCGTGTCCACCTCGTCCACCTCGCCGAGCACCACCTTCACCGCCAGCATGACGCGGCTGACCTCGCCGCCCGACGCGATGCGCGCGAGCGGGCGCGCCTGCATCCCGGCGCCCGGGCGGAACAGGAACTCCACCGCTTGCGGCCCCACCTTCGTCCACTGGTCGCGCTCGAGCGGCACGAGGTCGCACACGAGCTGCGCGCCGCCCATTTCCAGGCGGCCCATCTGCGCCGTCACGGCCTCGGCGAACCGCGGCGCGGCCTCGGCGCGCGCCTCGGTCAGCGCGGCCGCCGCCTGCGCGAGCGCCTCTTCGGCCCGATCGAGCCCCTGCTGCGCCGCGCGTTCGCGCTCGGCGGCATCGTCTACGAGCGACACGAGATCGGCCGCCTCCGCGCGACGCTCGAGCACGTCCTCCATGCGCGGGCCGTACGTGCGCAAAAGCCCCTGCAGCGAAGCCATGCGCTCCTGCTGCTGGGCGAGCACCTCCGGATCGAACTCCACGCCCTCGCGGTAGTCGCGCGTCTCGCGCGCCATGTCCTCCAACACGTAGCCCGCCTCGCGCAGCGCGTCGGCGAACTCGCCGAGTTTCGCGTCGTAGCGCGCCGCGCCGTCGAGCGCCGAGATGGCGCTGCCCAGCGCGTCGATGGCCCCCTCTTCGCCCGCGAGCGCCTCGTGAGCCGCGTTCGCGGACACGGCCAGCGTCTCGGCGTGCTCCACGCGCGCCAGCTCGTCGAGCAGCTCGTCGTACTCGCCCTCGCGCGGGTCCACCGCGTCGATGCGTTGCAGCACGAAGCGCGCCTCGTCGAGCTTGGCCGAGGAGGCCTCGCCCGCCTCGCGCACCCGCGCCAGCTCGGCCGCAGCCGCGTTCGCCGTCGCGAACGCATCCTCGTAGACGGCATGCGCCTGCGCCACCGCCTCGCCCGCCCACGCGTCGAGCATGCGCACGTGCTGGGACGTCTTCATGAGCTGCTGGTGCTCGTGCTGGCCGCACAGGTCGATGGTGGGCGCCACGGCGCGCGCGAGCTCGCCGACGCTGGCCATGCGGCCGTCGATGGACACGCGCGAGCGGCCGTCGGCCGTCACGCGGCGGGTGGCCACGAGCTCCCGGAGGTCGTCGAAGTCGCCCGCATCCAGGTCAGCGTCGGATTCGGCGCCGTCGGCGGAGGCGATGCCGTAGAACCTTCCCGACACGGCGAGGGCCTCCTCGCCGTCGCGGACGGCGTCCTTGTCGGCGCGCGCGCCCATGAGCAGCTTCAACGCCGAGAGCAGCGCCGTCTTGCCCGCACCCGTCTCGCCCGTGAGCACGGTCAACCCACGCGCCGGCACGAGTGTCGCCTCGCGGATCAACGCGAGGTTCTCAACCTGGATCTCATCGATCATCGCGCACCTCTTCACACCTTCGATCGTTCTGGAACCATCAAGTATACCAGCGTCGAAGAGCCTCATCGGAGAGATTCCCCCAGTCGCGCAAACCCAGCGCGGTTCTCACGCCGATCCAACGCGGATGGCTCTCCGATCCAACGCGCTGTCAACGCGTTTCCGACGCGAACCTGCCTCCGCAACCGATTCTTGCGGGGAATTCCAACCAAAAGCGCTGGTGACGAACAAGGCGCAACCGCAAACTGTTGGGGAATCGAACGACCCGTCCTTCCCCGATCGCAAGGAGCACCCCATGAACACGCCATCGAACGCACCCGACATCGACAACAACCGCGGACCCGTCGCCGCCGTGGGCGGCCGACGGCTGCCGCGCCGCTGGCTGGCGGCGGTCGTCGCGGTGTGGGCGGGCTTCGCCTTCACCAGCTTCGCCAGCATGGCCGCGAACTACGCCGCCGTGTGGTATGTCACCGAAACCACCGGCAGCCCGCTCGCGCTGGCCGTCGTGTACGTGTGCGCCTTCCTGCCCGTCGGCTTGCTGGCGCCGCTCGGCGGCGTGGTGGCCGACCGCTTCAACCGCAAAACAGTCATCATCGTCTGCGACCTCTTCATCGCCGCCATGGCGCTGGTCGTGGGCGTGGCCATCGCCGTCGGGCACGTGTCGTTCCCGCTCGTGCTGGTCATGGCCACGGCGTGCGGCGTGGCGCAGGCGTTCCGCACGCCCTCGTTCAACGCCACCATGCCGCTGCTCGTCCCCGAGAAGCACCTGCTGCGCGTCAACGCGCTGGACAACCTGCTGAGCAGCATCTCGATGATCTGCGCGCCCGCGCTCGGCATCTTCCTGTACACCACCCTCGGGTTCCAGGCGGTCATGTTCGTCGACGTCGCCGGCGCGCTGCTGTCGGTGCTCGCCATGCTGGCCGCCAGCGTCCCCACGATCGTCGCGCATGACGTGGCGAGCCAAAGCGCGCTGCAGAACGTGAAGTCGGGGTGGCGCGAGCTGTCGGCGGCCAAGGGGCTGCCGGTCGTGGTGCTGTGCGTCGTGCTGGGCATGATGGCGTACGGGCCGCTCGACTCCATCCTGCCGCTCATGGTGTCGTCGCACTTCAACGGCAACGGGTACATGGCCTCACTCGTGACGGCCGTGTTCGGCATCGGCATGTTGGCCGGCTCGGCAGCGCTCATGGTACGCGGCGGCAGCACCTGGCTCGCCCGCATCATCGCCGTCGCCGCCATCGTGGTGGGGCTGGCCACCATGGTTGCGGGCATGCTGCCCACCGGCATGTTCACCGTGTTCGTGATCGCCATCGGCGTGATGGCCATGGCGTGCGCCGGCTTCAACGGGCCGCTCATGACGCTCATGCAGAAGAACGTGGACGAGGAGAAGCTCGGGCGCGTGATGGGGCTGCTGTCGGCTTTCATGGGGCTGGGCATACCGCTGGGAACCGCCATCGGCGGCGCGGTGGCCCAGGGCATCGGCGTGACGAGCTTCTTCGTGGCGGACGGCGCGGTCATCCTGGCGCTGGGTGCGGCGCTGCTGCTCATGCCGAGCGTGCGGGCGCTCGACGCGCGCACGAACGCCCTGGCCGCCGCGCAACCCGCAGCCGACGCCGCCGACGCGGAAGCGGTTGCCGCCGAGTAGCGAGCGGGCAGGTGGATGCTCGAGCGCAAGAGGGCTACAGGGCGAACCGCTCCTTCGCGCTCGTCGGCTTGGTCTGGGCGCGGTGCTGCTCCATGAGATAGAGCACGCAGTCGGTTCGGTTGCAGGCGCGCAGCAGCTCGATCTGCCGATCGAACGTGCGCTCGTCGATGAAGCCGTCCCGCACGAGCGCCTCCACCATCGCCCGGTCGCCCTCCTGGGCCACCCGCTCCTGAGCTGCGCGCTCGCAGTCGCGCAGATACGCCACCAACGCCGCGCGCGTCGCGTCCTCCAAGCGGTACGGCACGGTCAGCCGATGCAGCACCGCGCCCAGCTTGTCCGGCAGGTTCTTTCCCGAGCGCAGCAGGTCGTCGTAGCAACCGTAGTCGAACGGCACACCGTCGGAAGCGTCCGCCACGAAGCACGTGAGCAGCTGATCGGCGGATACGTGCACGATCGTCCCCGTATGCTCGAGGCGGCACACCGCGTATTCGAAGCTGCCCTCCCCGATGGAGCGCACGCTGGCCGGGATGGACACGGGACCTTCGAGGACGCGCGAGCAGAAGCAGTGCGCGCCGATGACCTCGAGCCCCTCGGGAAGCGCGAGCCGCTTCGCGTTGCGGCACGCGTTGTCGCGCTCGACGACGCGCACGGTATCGGCCACCACGAGCGAAGCGGGAGCGTACGGCAGCGCGCGCACGCCGATGCGCACGAGCGGCCGTCCCTCCACCGCGCGCGGCAGCACGAGCACGTCCTCCGGCGCAGCCGAATGCGCGGCCACGTGCGCCACCTGCCCCGGCGACGGCGCCTGCGCCACCGCGCTCTGCCCGCGCAAGGTCGCCGCGCGCACGGCCGCGGCGGCCGCGAACCGCTTCGACACCGAGGTGGGCGCGGGCGGCCCGGCCACCAGCACCGCGCCCGCGTCGTCGAAGTCGTACCAGCACCCTTCGCGCTCCACCGCACGCGGCCCCGCCAGCCGCACGCCGCGCGCCGCGAGCGGGCGGTGCGCCAACGCTTCGGGCGGGCACAGCCACACGGCATCGTCCCAGCTTTTCGCATCCACGCGCGCGAGCGTCGCCGGGCACGACACCACCGAAGGGGGCTCGCACCCGGCGGCGAACGCCGCCGCGCCGATGCGCTCGACCCCCGCCGGCAGCTCGATGCGCTCGTCGTACGGCGAAGCCAGGAACAGCAGCGACGCCCCGCCATCGGCGAACAGGTTGCCGTCGCGCGCGGAGAACCGCCCG
Source organism: Eggerthella hominis (assembly GCF_014287365.1). Classification (NCBI taxonomy): domain Bacteria; kingdom Bacillati; phylum Actinomycetota; class Coriobacteriia; order Eggerthellales; family Eggerthellaceae; genus Eggerthella; species Eggerthella hominis. The sequence goes on along the minus strand of NZ_JACOOA010000003.1, from coordinate 407,671 downwards.
TTGCGCGCGTCGACGGAATACTCGCGTCGCCTGAGGCGCGGCGACACGCCGGCGAGGTCGCACGGCTGCTCGCCCAGAATGCGCACGCCCGCCCCCAGATGGATGCGCTGCACCGACAGCGCCAAAAACGCGTTCGCGCCGATACGCTCCACCGTGTCGGGAATCGCGAGCAGCCGCACCCCGACGCCCTGCACAAAACGGCGCGCGAATGCCTCGGCCGCGATGCGCACCACCGGCACGCCTTCCAGATGCGCAGGCAGCGCTACCACGAGCCCCTCGCTTCGCCCGACGGCCGCTGCGAAGCGTCGGAGGTCCACGGCGACGATGGCGTAGCCGTCCTCGTCGCGGCGCACGCCGAGCGCCCCGCGCAGGTCGACCGCCTCCGGCTTCGCCCCCTCCTCCCGCGCCTTCGCTGCACGGCGCTCCCGCTCGGTGGCCTGGGCAAGCAGCGCCTCGCGCTCCTCGTCCGTCAGGCCCATCCCCAGCGATCCCACCACCAGCAGGTCGCCGTCGGTGCCCTCGTCGGCACCGTGCGACGCCCACGCCCGATAGGCCGGAAGCTGCGGCGACCACACCTCGCCGTCCACGGCCCGCGCCGCGTCCACCACGTCGACTTCGGCGATGTCCAGCATCGGCTCGTTTTTATGCACTTGCACAATAAGATTGTCGATAGGGGTTTCCACATCGAAGAACACCAGATCATCCATAGGCATAGTTTCGTGCTACCTCCCAAAACTTATCGCCACGCTGCGTGTTTACCACCCGCTTCCCCCATGCTACACTGCCCGTGGTGGCGATGGCAAGCACCAAGCCGACGCGTGTCGAGCACGCGCGCGCCGCGCTGCCGCCCGCCGCCCCGCGCACCATCCGTCGAAGGAGGCCCCATGGCGTCCGATGCCGCCGAGCCGCTTGCCCGCCAAGCCCTCGACCTTGCGAAAAACGCGTTGCTCGTGAACCTGCGCTTCATGAACGCAGCGTTCGCGCGCCTGCATCCCTTCCCCATCGCGGGCGCCACGTTGGCCACCGACGGTACGCACCTCCGCTACGATCCCGCCGCGCTCGCGCGCCTCTACGCCGCCGAGCCGGCCGAGCTCACCCGGGCCTACCTCCACATCGTGCTGCACAACGTGTTCCTGCACCTCTACCCTGGGCCGCACGTGGACGCCGCGCGCTGGGACGCGGCCTGCGACATCGTGGTGGAGCGCACCATCGCCGAACTCGACCTGCCCGCCACCCGCACCGTGCGCGCCGCGCGCCAGCAAGCCGTCCTCGCCCGCATCGATGCGGCGTTACCGCTGGCCACCGCCGAAACCGTCTACCGCTACCTGCAGGACGAGGGCTTCACCGAGGCGGAGCTTGCCGAGCTGCGCGCGCCGTTCTACGTGGACGACCACGATCCCTGGTACCGCCTGACGGCCGCCGAGGGCGAAGACGGCGGCGATACCGAGGAGGGACGCCGCGCCGAGGAGCAGGACGACGGCGCATCCACGGCGCCCGCGTCGGGCCCCGCCGAGAACGGCACCGATGCCGAGCTGCCGCCCGACGCTGCGCGCGCCAAGCGCAGCCACGCCTCGCATCGCGGCATGGATCCGGACGACATCACGCAAAAGGAAGCGCCCGAGAACGCCAAGCCCTCCGTGGGCGAACGGTTCGCCGACACCGTGAACCTCGACCGCTCGCGCGAGCAATGGAAGAACGCTGCGCTCGAAATGGGCGTGCAGCTGGACGCGTACGCGAAGCTGTGGGGCGTGAAGGGCGCGAACCTCGCCATGAATCTGCGCGCCGTCACGCGCGAGAAGCAGGACTACCGCGCGTTCCTGCGCAAATTCGCCCGCATGGGCGAGCAGATCCGCGTGAACGACGACGAGTTCGATTACGTCTACTATTGTTACGGCCTCGAGCGCTACGGCAACCTCCCGCTCATCGAGCCGCTCGAGTACGTGGAGGAGAAGCGCATCCGCGACTTCGTCATCGCCATCGACACCTCGGCCTCGACGAAGGACGGCCTCGTGCGCCGTTTCATCGAGAAGACGTACGCCATCCTCGAGCAGGAGACGAGCTTCTTCGCCGACATGAACGTGCTCATCGTGCAGTGCGACGCCGCCATCACGGACGTCGCGCGCATCGCGAACCTGCGCGATTTGGACGACTACCTGGACGACCTCGAGATCAAGGGGTTGGGCGGCACCGACTTCCGCCCCGTCTTCGCCTACGTGGACGACGCCGTGGAGCGCGGCGACCTCACGAACCTCGGCGGCCTCATCTACTTCACCGACGGCCAGGGCACCTACCCCGCCCGCAAGCCCGACTACGATACCGCGTTCGTCTTCGTCGACGACGCGTCCGCCGCCGCCAGCCCCCACGTTCCCGCGTGGGCCATGAAGGTGGAACTCGACGAAACCGTCATATTGGACGACGCCCCGCACGCGGCGAGCAGGCCGCGCCCACGCTAGAAAGGAAAGCCATGGATATCCGTCAGGCAAAGCAGCAGATCAAAAACGCGATGGTCGCTTACTTCTCGAAGGACGAGTTCGGCAACTACCGCCTGCCCACCGAGCGGCAGCGGCCCGTGTTCCTGCTGGGCGCGCCCGGCATCGGCAAGACGGCCATCATGGAGCAGATCGCGCAGGACCTCGACGTGGGGTTCGTGTCGTACTCGATGACGCACCACACGCGCCAAAGCGCGCTCGGCCTGCCGTTCATCGCGAAGAAGACGTACGACGGCGTGGAATACGACGTGTCCGAGTACACGATGAGCGAGATCATCGCCGCCGTGTACGACGCCATGGAAACCACCGGCAAGCGCGAGGGCATCCTGTTCCTCGACGAGATCAACTGCGTGTCGGAAACGCTGACGCCCGCGATGCTGCAGTTCCTGCAATACAAGATCTTCGGACGCCACCGCGTGCCGGACGGCTGGATCGTGGTGACGGCCGGCAACCCGCCCGAGTACAACCGCACGGCGCACGATTTCGACATCGCCACCTGGGACCGCCTCAAGCGCATCGACGTGGAGCCCGACTTCGCCGCCTGGCGCGACTTCGCCGTGGAGACGGGCGTGCACCCCGCCGTGCTCACCTACCTCGACATCGAGCGCGATCACTTCTACCGCGTGGAGACCACCGTGGACGGCAAGTCGTTCGTCACGGCGCGCGGCTGGGACGACCTCTCGGCCATGATGAAGCTCTACGAGGAGCGCGACATTCCCGTGGACGAGCTGCTGATCGGCCAATACGTGCAGAACGCCGAGATCGCGAAGCGGTTCAGCGTGTACTACGACCTGTTCACGAAGTACCGCGCCGACTACCAGATCGACCGCATCCTGGCCGGCGAGGCCGACGCCTCCGTGCTCGACCGCGCCCGCGAGGCCGCCTTCGACGAGCGCGTCTCGCTCATGGGCCTCATCACCGACGCCCTCGGTAGCCGCCTGCGCGACGCCGTGCTGGAGGAGCGCGCCGTGGCGTTCATGCACGGGAGGCTGGCCGCGATGCGCGACGCGCTCGAAGGCGATGACGCGAACGCGTTGCCCCTCCTGCGCGAAGAAGCCGCCTCGCTGCAGGCGCGGCTGACCACCGAGCGCAAAGCGGGGCTGCTGTCGGATGAGAAGTACGTGGCGTACGAGCGCACGCTCGCGCTGATCGACCGCGCGCTGCGCTGCGACGCGGCGGGTGGCGGCGTGCCGTTCTCGCGCGTCAAAGAGCTGTTTTCCCAGCAGATCGACGCGCTCGACGCGCGCATCGCAGCCACCTCGAGCGCGCTCGACAACGCCTTCCGTTTCGTCGAGGACGCGTTCGGCGGCGGCCAGGAGATGCTGCTGCTCGTCACCGACCTGTCCGTCAACCGCTACGGCATGGCCTTCATCAACGACCACGGCTGCGAGCGCTACTTCGCCCACAACGAGGACCTCCTGTTCTACGAACGAGGCTCCGACCTGGTCGACCGCATCAACCGCCTCGATCTGACGGAAGAAAACGCTTGAAATACGAACTTGTGTTCTATATAATGGAGTGCATCGTATACCTTGGCTGGGTGCTATCCTAACTTTCCCGCAAAGGACAGCCGCCTTCTTGAAAGGAGGCTGTCCGTGGAACAGATTTACGACCCCACCCCGGACGAAGCCGTCTATCAATCCGTTCGTGACACGCTCGAAATCGCCGAAGCGCAGGGGGATCGCGCCGAATACGGCAAGCATCTGATGGAGTATCTGTCAGAGCGGCTGACAACCGAGTTCGGCAAGGGGTTTACAGAGAGAAACCTTCGCGCCATGCGGCAACTGTATCTGGCCTTCCCAATTCGGCACACACTGTGTGCCGAATTGAGCTGGTCGCATTATCGCCTGATCATCCGTATAGAAGACCCTATTCGTCGCGACTTTTACGTACGCTCCGCCGTCAAGGAGCGATCAATGCACCCAGCCTGACGACAATCCCACGATCGGCATCGTCCTCTGTGCGAATCGCAACGAGGCGGTTGCCAGGTATTCCGCACTCACCGACGGGACGCGGGCGGACGCTTTACGCGCAGTAGGCGCGGATGGCGTCGCGGAGGAATTCGGCGGCGCCGGGCGCGACGGCCTCGTAGTAGGCCTTGAAGCGGTCGTCGGCCACGTACATCTCGGCGAGGCCCTGATGCGCAGCCTTCGAGTACGTGCCGTCCTTCCAGAAGGCGCACAACCACTGGCGATGCAGGTCGGCCGCGCGGTGCGCGTCCTCGCCCGCCGGATCGCCCGCCTCCATCGCCGCCCGCAGCGCGTCCTTGACGCCCTGCTCAAGCTCCTGGGTTTGGCGGTACCGCTCCACGCTCATGCCCATGAGCTTCGCGTTGCTCGCGTCGGCGGCGTCGTCGCCCCAGCGCTCGCGCACCTCTTCGCCGTACCGCCGCTCGTTCTCGTCGACAAGGCCCTGCTTGAAAGCCTCGAATTTTTCCTGGTCTTCCATGACGGTGGAACCTTCCATACAGGCGAGCGTTTTCTCCACGCTCGCAATCAATCCGTCGAGGCGCTCCTTGCGCGCATGCAGCTCGTGCAGATGACCGGCCAGCGCATCGCGCGCGTCGAACGCCGGGTCGTCCAGCAGCCGCCCGATGTCGGCCAGCGGCATATCGCATTCGCGATACAGCAGCACCTGCTGCAGCCGGTCCACCTCGGCGGGCCCGTAGCGACGGTACCCGTTCGCCGCGCGCCGCGCCCTCACCAGCCCCAGCTCGTCGTAGTGATGCAGCGTGCGCACCGTGCATCCCGACAACGCAGCCAGCTCGTGAACCGTGTAGCCGTCGCCTTCCCGCTCGCGCTCCATGAGCAGCCTCCTTCCTTCGATCGCGATCATGCTCACAGCCTACACCCTCACGTAACGTAAGGGTCAAGGGTGAATTTCGATCCCTAGAGAAGACAAGCCCCCAAGAGCAACAGCCAGACGGTGCTCAACGACGAGAATACCCCGCTCAACGACGCTATCGACAAGATGCCCGCGACCACGTTCGTGCCTCCCCCTTTCCGTTCTCCGTCCTCCACACCTCGATGCAAACGCTACCCGCGCCGCAGCAGTTCCTTCGGCTTGAGGCCGTTGGCTTTCGCCTGGCGCTTCCATTGGGCGTGGCCGGCCAGCTGGTAGAGGGCGCGGGGGAAATCGGGCTCGACGAACAGAGGCTCGCCCGGACGGCCTTCCGCGACATCGTCCGCCAGCCGGTCGAGCGCCTTCCCCAGGCTGGTCAACGGCCCGCGGCCAATGGGCGCCGCCTGCGCCATCTCGCCCGCGCCCAGCGCGAGCGAGCGACCGCGCGCGATGCCGCACGCGTCGCACCAACTCCCCAGCATATCGAGCGCCACGGCGTTCTGCCGCGCCTCGTAGAAGCCGTTGTTCGCGATCGCGTGGAACCGCAGCGTGCGCGCCACCTCCGGATCGTTCGCCGCCGCCCGCCCGATCGCCTCGAGCGGATCGTACAAGCTGGCCGGAACGCCGTCCACATACAGCGGGAACGCGAGCACCGCCGCGTCGAAGGCAAGCACCTCCGCTGCCGACGGCCCGCGCGACTCCTTGAGCACGTCCGCAGCCCGGCAGAGCGTCGTCTCCGCGCGGCCGTCCAACCTGTCCCGCAGCCCGTTCAGCAGGGCGGCTGAGTTGCTGCCGCTCGGCCGCGGGCTGCCGCACAGCAAGAGCACCCTGCGCGCCGTCATAGCACGGCCTCCTTCGCCGCCGCGATCCCCTCGTGAAACCGCACGTCGACGCTGCGGGCGCCCAGGTTCACGGCGTTCGCCTCCACGAGGCGCCGCGCGTTCTCCCGCGCGGTCGGCGCTGCTTCGCCGTAAAAATGCACGGCGAAGGCGAAGGCGTGGTCGTGGCGCATGCGATGGTGCATCTCGCCGTCCACCGTGCGGAAGAACGGCAACAGGTAGCCGATCGAGCGATCGAGCACCGCTTTCACGTTGCGCGAGTAACCGCCCCAGGCGAGCGGGCTGACGACGACCACCTCGTCGCTGCGCGCGAACAGCGCGGGGATGTCGACGGCCCGGTCGGCGATCACGCAGCGGCCCGGCGTCTTCACCCAGCAGCCGAAGCAGCCCACGCACGTCTTCACCGGGGGCGTCGCCGAGAACAGCGCGTCGTCGGCCCCGAAGCCGCGAGCGAACTCCCCCGCATCCCGCTCGCCCGCATCGTACACGATCAACCGCCCGCTCATCGCACGCCTCCCATGCGCAGCTTCAACACGTCTTTGGGGCACGCGTCGGCGCAGGCGGCGCACTGGATGCACTCGGCGTCGACGATCGCGCCGCCCTGCGCCAGCTGCTCCACCGGCAGGCTCATCGGGCAGGCGCGGTCGCACTTCCCGCAGCCGACGCAGCGGTCGGCCTCGGCGCTCACGTGCAGCTGCGGGACGCGCAGCGCGCTCCCCAGCTTCTCGCCCAGCACCATGAACGGCGCCATCCAGCAGATGCAGTGGCACATGGCGCGCCGACCCAGAACCAGGTTGGGAACGAAGAACAGCGCCACGATGCCGAAGTAGATGGGCAGCCCCAGCGGGTTGTTCATCGACACGCCGCCCGGGATGCCGGCCAACGGGTCCACCAGCGCGAAGCCGCCGGCCACCCACGCGCACGCGGCGATGGAGCACATCCACGGCACCCAGATGACGTACTTGATGCGCACCCTCCAGCCCAGCTTCGCGGGCTTGCCCACCGCGTCGGCCTCCAGCTCCTGCAGGCCGCCCGCCGGGCACAGCCACCCGCACCACGCGCGGCGCAGCACGATCGCCAGCAAGAACTGCAGGCCGAACGCGATCGTGCTGCCCACCACCGCGCCCGACAGGGCGCCCTCGATGACCAGCACGGGCGAGAAGTAGAAGATGGTGATCGGGAACAGCAGGAACGACACGAGCAACACCAGCCGCCGCACCCTCTGGCGCCTCCGCCCGCGCGCCCGCCGCTCGCGCAGCCCGGCCGTCGCCCCGCGGGAACCCTCGGCGGCGTCGCATGCCGCCGCTGCATGTTTCACGTGAAACATTCGTTCTGTACGACCAGATGTTTCACGTGAAACATCGGTGCAGGCGTCCGGGGCGCTCACGAGCGCACCATCGCGACGAAGCCCTCGAACGCGCGGTCCATGCGCGCGTGCAGCTCCTCGTCGGAGAACTGCGCGCCCGTGGCCAGCATCGCGGCCATGCCGTGTACGAAGACGATCATGTTGAGGTACAGCTCGCGCGCCGCCTCAGGCGACAGGTGCCCCAGCTCCTCGATGCACTGCTGCACGCCGTCGATGGCGACGCTCTCGTACACCTCGTTGAAGCCCGTCGCCTCCATGTGGGGCGACAGGTACAGGAAGTGGAACAGCGCGCGCTCCGTGCGCGCGAGCCGCAGGTGCGACAGGCCGTTGGACTCGAACGCGTTGTCCCCATCGTGCCGGTGCTCGCGGTTGTAGGCGCCCACCCATGCGCGGGCGTGGTCGTACAGCTGCCGCACAAGCTCCTGCATGTCGCCGAACAGGCTGTAGATCGGCTGCACCGAGCATCCCGCCCGCTGCGCCACCGACCGCGCGCTCAGCGCCGCTTCCCCCTGCTCGCGCACGATGGCAAGCGCCGCATCGAGCACCTGCTCCCTGCTCACCCGCTGTTCCGGCATACGTTCCTCCCGTGTATAACATCTGTTATATTACAGTTGTAATATACACCTCTCAACCGGCTTGTCAAGATCACGCCCCCGTTTCGAGCGCATGACGACCAGTCATCGGGGAAGGCACGGCTCGCCATCGAAACCCGTATTCGAAATTCAGCGCGCGCGAAGGGCCCTACAATCGGCGCTGAAATCGTTCACATACGAAAGGAGACCCATCCATGAAGAACGTTGAGGAGCGACGCAACCGCACTATCGCCCGCGAGGCCGATCAGCATGCAACCATGCGCGCGCCGCACATCGACAAGACGGCCATCAGCCCGTACGACGACTACTGCGACGGCTACGGCATGCCCGGCGCCTACGGCAACGGCTACGTGTCCGTGCTGAAGGTTTCGGCCGGCACGGTGGAGAAGACCAACGACGAGCTGGTCGACCGCATCGTCGCTTACGACAAGGCCGAGGCCGCCGACGCCTACGTCGGCCAGATCAACATGCTGACCGCCTCGTCGTTCTGCGGCATGGCCGGCCAGGTATGGGGCTACGACCTCGCCCGTCACGACTCCGTCGACAACGGCAAGAGCAAGCCGCTGTTCACCGAAAAACAGTGGAACGGCCGCGAGCTGGAAGTGTACGACGCCGCCCCGCTGCTGAGCGCCGGCGTCGAGCTGTTCGGCACCGAGCAGAACCGCCGCTACCACCCCATCCCGGGTGCGCACACCATCTGCGCGAACAAGGGCGTCGTCGCCTACCGCCCGAAGACCGACCGTGCGCTCAAGGAGGGCGAAGGCTACGGCGTGTGGTCCTTCATCGCCATCTCCCTGTCCGCCGACCGCGACTTCGCAGCCGACCTGTTCATCGAGGACGCCGGCATTTGGACCGAGAACGACAGCGAAGAGGACATGGTCGCCTTCCTCGAGCAGCACCGCAAGGCCATCGTCTGGTCCGTCGTCGAATGCGGCCGCGACCAGAACGTCCTGTACGACCGCACCTACGTGGGCTTCGCGCACCGCATCATGAAGCCGGGCGAGATCGGCAACGCCATCACCGTCGGCCCCTACGTCACGCTGGCCCGCAACGCCGTGCCTGCCACCGGCTTCGGCTCGCTCAACAACATGCATCTCACCGATTGGCTGAAGGACATGGACTTCGAGCCTCTCACCGACATCGCGTAATCGACGGCATTTTTCATCTTTCGAGCCGTCCAGGTGGTCCCCGGGCGGCTCGATCACGTTTAGACAAGGACTGGAAACATGGCAGATAAAACCGCTTCCGGTTCCGGCGGATCATCAGCCCAGGCCAGCTCGAAAAAAGTTGGCCTGATCGGCCTGGTTGGCATCGTCATAAGCGCCATGATCGGCGGAGGCATCTACAACCTCCCCCAGAACATGGCGGCAGACGCCTCCGCAGGAGCCATCATCATCGCCTGGGTCGTCACCGGCATCGGCATCTGGTTCATCGCGAACACGTTTCGCATCCTGTCGGCCGCACGACCCGAGCTCACGAACGGCCTGTACACGTACGCCGAAAAGGGCTTCGGCAAGCTGATCGGCTTCTTCGTGGCGTACGGCTACTGGATTTGCAACTGCTTCGCGCTTGTTGCCTACTCAGTGCTCGTCATGGCCACGTTGAACTACTTCGTGCCCGACTTCTCGGGCGGCAACAACATCCCGTCCATCATCGGCGGGTCCATCATCACGTGGATCATGTACCTGCTCGCCCTGCGCGGCGCGAAGTCCACGAGCTTCCTGAACATCATCGGCACCATCGGCAAGCTCGTGCCCGTCATCATCTTCATCCTGGCCGTGGCCACCATCTTCAAGTTCTCGGTGTTCATGGAAGGCTTCTGGGGCATGAAGGACGGCATCGCGCTGACGCTGAACTTCGACAACGTCATGCCGCAGGTATCCTCCACCATGCTGGTCACGCTGTGGCTGTTCCTCGGCATCGAGGGCGCCGTGGTCGTGTCGGGCAAGGCGAAGTCGCAGGCCGCCGTGCGCAAAGCCACCACCATCGGCTTCCTCGTCACGCTGGCCCTCTACATCGTCGTGTCGCTGCTGCCGTTGGGCGTGTACTCGCAGGAGACCATCGGCAACATGGCCGACCCGTCCATGGCCGCCATCATGCTGGACTCGTTCGGCAAATGGGGCGAGATCATGGTGAACGCCGGCGTGATCATCTCGGTGCTGAGCTCCTGGCTCGTGTGGATGCTCATGCTGGGCGAGATGCCGCTGGCAGCCTCCAAGAGCGGCATCTTCCCCAAGATGTTCGTGAAGGAGAACAAGAACGGCTCGCCCTCCACCGCGCTGCTGTGGACGACCATCGTCGTGCAGGTGGTGCTCATCATCTCGTTCTTCATCGGCAGCAACGCCTGGACCACGATGATCAGCATCACGAGCGTCATGGCACTTCCGTGCTACTTCTTCTGCACCCTGTTCCTGTTCAAGATCGCCATCAAGAAGGAATACCCCTCCGGCATCTTCGCCAGCCGCAGCATGGCCATCTTCACCGGCGCGGCCGGCTCGCTGTACGGCATCTGGCTCATCTACGCCGCCGGCCTCAACTACCTCATGGTGGCCTGCATCGTGTACGCCATCGGCTTGCCGCTGTACATCGTGGGCGTGCGCGAGCACGACCCGAAGGGGAAGCTGTTCGAGAAGAGGTCCGACAAGATCATCCTGGCCGTGGTGCTGGCGCTCGGCATCGCCGGCCTCGTCTACTCGGTCATCACGTTCGGGAACATCCATATCTAGCGCCTGCTCGCTCCGCGCTTGCTCGTCCCCAAGCCCGAGGCCGCCCCGCGGCCCCGGGCCTTTTTGCGCCGCAGGTCGAGGCACCGCGCGCAATGCGGCGGAGGGCGCGGCGGCTTTACCGTCCCTTTACACAGGCTTTACCGATTCTTAAGCGATCTGAATATCCTCCGTCGATCGGCGTACGACCTGGGTTTTTCTTCATCTGTCCGCCATGCTGGTGCCATCGGAAACCGAAAAGGAGCCATCTATGAAGGGCGCTACCGAACTCATCGTCAACTCCGTCCGCGGGTTTTGCATGGCCCTGGCCGACAGCGTGCCCGGCGTGTCGGGCGGAACCGTCGCCTTCCTGCTGGGCTTCTACGACCGCTTCATCGGCTCGCTCGACGACCTGTTCCACGGCACGAAGGCCGCGCGCCTCGCGGCCGTGCGCTTCCTGCTGAAGCTGGGCGTGGGCTGGGTGATCGGCTTCGGATTGTCGGCGCTCGTGCTGACCAGCTTCTTCGACTCGCACATCTACGAGGTCAGCTCGCTGTTCATGGGATTCATCGTGTTCGCCATCCCCATCGTCGTGCGCGAGGAGCTGGGCGCGCTGCGGGGGCGCCTGCCGAACGTCGCGTTCGCCGTCGCGGGCATCGCGTTCGTGGTGGCCGTGACCCTGCTGAGCCCCGTGTCGGGCACCGGCATCGACGTGGCGGTGGGGAATCTCGACGTCGGCCTCGTGGTGTACGTGTTCCTGGCGGCGATGGTGGCCATCTCCGCGATGGTGCTGCCCGGCATCTCGGGCTCCTCGCTGCTGCTGATCTTCGGCCTGTACGTGCCCATCATGGGCGCGGTGCGCGCGGTGATGGGGCTCGACATGGCCTACCTGCCCGTCCTGCTCGTGTTCGCGGCGGGCGTGGCGTGCGGCGTGCTCGTGTTCGTGCGCCTCATCAGGATGTGCCTCGAGCGCTTCCGCTCGCAGACCATCTACGCCATCATCGGCATGATGCTGGGCTCGCTGTTCTCCATCACGCAGGGGCCGCTCACGCTGAGCGAGCCGCAGCCCGCCATGGGCATCGACACGTTCAGCATCGTGTTCTTCATCGTCGGCGGCGCCGTGGTGGGCGGGCTCCAGCTGCTCAGGTCGCGCCTGGAGGAGCCCGCCGAAGCGTAGCGTTCCGAGGCCTACTCGGCTGCGGGCTGATTCGCGCGGGCGAACTCCTTGAGCTCCTGCTTGCGCGCCGGGTCGAGGAGCTTTTTCGGGACGCCCTGCACCGCGCCCTCCAAATCGTACAGCTGCATGACGCACACGCCCGGATCGATGGTCTGCAGCTTGAGCCACGCCTGCTCGGCGCCGATGGCCAGCAAGTCCTCGGGCGCGGCGATGCCCACCTCGGCCAGCTGATTCGCGGCATGGGGGCCGATGTTGGGAAGGTCGGTCAGCTTCGTTGTGTTTGCCATGCTAGTTCGCCTCCTCGACCGCCGCGCGCAGGCGCGCGAGGTCGTCGTCGTTGGGATGGTTGGCGGCCTCGTCGAAGTTGTCGATGAGCTGCTGCATGCGCGCAGCCTGCTCGGGTTTGGCGGCGGCCGTCTGCGCGTAACGCGCGCGGACGCTTGCGGGCATGCGGCCTTGGCACATGAACGAACCGACGACCTGCGCCGAAGCGGGCAGGTGCACCGCCACGCGCGACATCACGCCCGCGAAGTACGTCGCATCGGCACCGAACCCGGCCGTGCCGAACAGGAACACGTCCTTGTCCGCGAGCGTCGCCAGCACCTCGGCCAGCTCGTCGCCGCAGTCGCCGCGATTCGTCCAAAACCCCGCGTACACGCGGTCGGCCTGCGCGACGGCGGCGCGGTCGACTTCGTCCACCCGTCCGAATGCCCGGCACTCCCCGCTCGGCAGCGCGGCGGCCACCGCCTGCGCCAGCTGCTCGGTGTTGCCGGTGCTGCTCTCGTACACGATCGCGTAGGTCATGGGCGTCCTCCCTCGTGCGCGGCGCGCATCGCGCGCCCTCTGTCGTTTCGACCGTTATACACCCGCCCACCTGCATCGTAAACAGGTCGCACACGATCAGCACGGCCGCCTCACGCAACAAACCGTTGCATCGCCCCGCCCCTCCCACGTATGCGATAATGGCCCCATGACCGCGAGAAAGGATGCCGCATGCCCTACATCACCGTCGAGGGCGGACCGCTCGACGCCCCCAGCAAGAAGGCGCTCATCGAAGAGCTCACCGCCACCGCGTCCGCCATCATGCACGTGCCGGCCGAGTTCTTCCTCGTCACCATCAAGGAGCTGCCCGACGAGAACATCGGCATCGGCGGCAAGCCCATCGACGAGGTGAAGGCCGCCTATCGTCGCGAGCAGGAAGGTGCGGGCAGCCGATGAGGGCCGTGGTGCAGCGCGTGTCGAGCGCGCGGGTGGACATCGCCGGGGAGACGGTCGGCGAGATCGAGCGAGGGCTGCTCATCCTGCTGGGCGTGGGCCACGATGATGCCGATGACCAGGTTGAACGTCTGTGGAGCAAGATCTCCCGCCTGCGCATCTTCGAGGATGCCGACGGCAAGACGAACCTCTCGCTGGCCGACGTGGGCGGCGAGGTGCTCGTCGTGTCGCAGTTCACCCTGTTCGCGAACTGCAGACGGGGCAACCGCCCCTCGTTCACCGAAGCGGGCGCGCCCGACGAGGCGAATCGCCTGTACGAGCGGTTCGTCGAACGGGCGCGCCGCGATGCGCGCCGCGTGGAGACGGGACGCTTCGGCGCCTACATGGACGTGAGCCTGGTCAACGACGGCCCGTTCACGCTGTGGCTCGACACCGACGCGCTGTAGCGCACCCTCAGCACGCTCTAGCGCGCTTGCGCTAGAGCAGCGCGTGCTCCCACGCGGCTTCCTTGAAGCCCACGAGCACGAAATCGTCGCCCACCACGAGCGGACGCTTCACCATCATGCCGTTCTCGGCCAAGAGCGCGTAGGCCTCCGCATCGCTCATGCCGGCATCGAGCAGGGCCTTCACATTGCGCTCGCGGTACAGCATGCCGCTCGTGTTGAAGAAGCGGCGCAGCGGCAGCCCGCTTCTCGCGTGCCACGCGGCCAGCTCGTCGGCCGTCGGGTTGTCTTCCACGATGTGGCGATCGACGTACGCCACGCCGTGCGCGTCGAGCCATGCCTTCGCCTTCTTGCAGGTGGAGCACTTCGGGTACTCGATGAACAGCACGTCCGCCATGGTTCCTCCTCGGTTCGCATCTTTTCGCATGCCGCCCATCATACCAGAGCGGCGCCCACAACCGTGAAGCGGACGAACGTGCGCGAGCCCGCGCACCGCGGCGGTGGAATGTTTCACGTGAAACATTCGTTCGTGCTTCCTATTCGGCTCACGGCGCGCGACAGCCAAACCTGCCCGGAGCGCCCCGCCCGAAGGCGGGTCGCGAACACCCCAATCCGGTGGTTTTCGCCCTTTCAGCGTCGGGAGGATGCACGGGGGGCGCCCGCAGGGCGACGCACCCGGCGGGGACGGAGATGCACCGGGGCTGACACGTAGAATAGGGAGCAAGGACACTTGCACGTCTTGATTCGAGCGGCGGCGAGATACATCCGGGTAGCGAAACGAGCGCGCGGGGGCGCACCTTGCTATACTGGGAGCATCCAGACGGAAAGGCCTCTCATGATCTTCTACTTCACCGGCACCGGCAACTCGCTCGCCGCGGCGCAGACCATCGCACGCGCGACGGACGACCTGCTCGTCGACATCGGCGCGGCGTACAAGTACAAGGACTTCGATTTCACGCTCGCGCAAAACGAGCAGCTCGGTTTCGTCTTCCCCACCTACGCCTGGACCACCCCGCCCATCGTCGACGCGTTCGTCAAGCGCGCGCAGTTCCGCACGGGCAACAAGGAGACGTTCACACCCGGCTACTGCTTCGCCGTGCTCAGCTGCGGCGCGTTCGTCGGCAACGCCGCGCGCATCTTCGGCGACCGCCTGCTCGAAGCACAGGGCATCAACCTCGACGCCTCGTTCAGCGTGAAGTCGGTGGGCAACTGCACCTATCTGTACGCGCCCGCCCAGGGAGAGAAGCGCGAGCGCCTGCTGGCCGCCGCGGAACTCGCCACCCGCACGGTGGCCGAGCGCATCGTCGCCCGCGAGCACGTGCGCGCCGAACACCGCAACCCTGCCGGCGTGATCCTGTCGAAGCTCACCGAGAAGGACGAGAAGCCGCGCTCCACGGCCGAGTTCTTCGCGCTTCCCACCTGCATCAGCTGCGGTCAATGCGCCGATTTGTGCCCCACGAACACCATCACGCTCATCGAGGGCACGCCCCGCTGGGCCGAGCTCGGCTGCACGCAGTGCCTCGCCTGCCTGCATCGCTGCCCCGTGAACGCCATCCAATACGGCTCGAAAACCGAACGCCGCGGCCGCTACGTCAACCCCGTCCTCGCAAAAGCCCCCCGGCGCGCCTGAGCCGCACTACCAGTCGATGACCTCATACGTCAAGCCGAGTTCCGTCTCCAGGCTATCGAACAGCTCTTTCGGAGAAAACACGGCCTGACGCGACTTCGCGAAGCCTTTGCGGTCGCGCGTGAGGAGATAGTCTGCTTTCACCTTCTCGGCGCATACATCGACCAAGCAATCCTCGAAGTCGGGCCAACTCCGCTCGCAGGCTTCGCGAATATCGGCGGCATCGACGGAGCACACGTCAAGGTACTCCAAGCTTTGCAGAAGCGTCTGTTGGATATCCTCGCTCTTGTTATCTTTGAACATCACATAGAAGATGTCCGCGAACGATTTTGCCGACACCCATAGTTCGATATCGCCAATTTCTTGCATAACGCGCAGCTTAACAGCCGCCTCGCCCTCGGGAGGGCGACAAGTAAACAGGTCGATCATGACATTCGCATCAAGCAAAGCGCGCATAGCGTTCCCCCCTCGCCTCGTCGAGCAGCTCCTTGAATGGGCGCTCTCCCCATCCATCAGGCGCCTTGAGCGTCATTGCGCGCATACGTTCCTGCAACTTCTCCTTTTGCTCAGGCGTGAGCATACGATGCTGGCCCCTCAAATCCTCAAACGAGGAAAACGTGGACGGAAGCTCCTCGTGCTCAAGCACGTACTTGTATGCGGCGTTCACCAGCTCGGTAGGCGTGAAGCCTATCTTCTTGAGCACGGCGTTCCCCTGCTCTTTGATCTCGGAAGGCACGCGGGCCGTCACGATGGAATCCGCGCGGGCGGGCTTATCCGAAACTTCCTTCTTGGCAGTGCACGTTACCTGAGTTTTTCCAGCGGTTTGCCGCGCAGCTTTCTTTTCTTTGACGACGGCCATATGAGCAGCCTCCCTTCGTTGGCATCAATATGCGGTAATACCGTATTACATGCAAGAGACACCATATGTCTGTCAAACACGCTTGACGGGTGTGTATCTATTGTTTATAGTGTGCATATCGGGTATATACGCTCAACACGTTACGGGCGGCATTACCCGAGCGGAGGGGGAGCAGGGAACGTGCTTGCAACCCTTCCAGGCGCGAAGCGGGACGCCGCGACGTGCCACCCGAGCGCAGGGGACGCCCGCGCGTTCGGATACGGAACACGAAAGGGAGCTTGAGTTGGACATCATCATCTCGAACGCGAGCGACAAGCCCATCTACGACCAGATCGTCTCGCAGATGAAGGCCCTCATCCTGACGGGTGAGCTGGGCGAAGGGCAGCAGCTGCCCTCCATCCGGGCGCTGGCCGGCGACCTGCGCATCAGCGTCATCACGACGAAGCGCGCGTACGCCGAGCTGGAAGCGCAGGGCTTCATCGAGACGGTGCCCGGCAAGGGCAGCTTCGTGGCCGGCGGCAACCTCGAGCTTCTGCGCGAGGAACGCCTCCGGCGCATCGAGGAGCTGCTCGCGCAAGCGGTCGACGAGGCGCACGGCGCGAACGTCGACGTCCACGACCTCCACAACATGCTCGACCTCATCGCAGAAAGTGACGACTGATGAACGACCTCCTTCGCATACGCAGCCTGTCGAAGCACTACGACGGGTTCGACCTGCAAAACGTCGACCTCACCGTGCCGCAAGGCAGCGTGGTCGGCTTCATAGGCTCAAACGGCGCCGGCAAGACCACCACCATCAAAGCCATCCTCGGCCTCGTATACCCCGACGCCGGCTCCATCGAGCTGTTCGGCCAAAACGTCGGCGAGCACGCCAGCGGCAAGGCCGTCAAGGACGCCAAGCAGCGCACGGGCGTGGTGTTCGACACCTGCTCGTTCCCCGAGGAGATGACCATCGCCTCGGTGGGCAAGCTCATGCAGTACAGCTACAACACGTGGAGCGCCGCCGACTTCGAGCAGCGCCTGGCCCAGTTCGAGCTGCCGAAGAGCAAGACGGTGCAGGACCTCTCCCGCGGCATGAGCATGAAGCTGTCGCTGGCCTGCGCGCTTGCGCACGATCCCGACCTGCTGATCCTCGACGAGGCCACCGCCGGGCTCGACCCGCTCGCCCGCGAGGAGGCGCTCGACATCCTGCGCGTCTACATGCGCGACGAGCGCCACGGCATCCTCATGTCCAGCCACATCACGAGCGATCTCGAGAAGATCGCCGACTACATCGTGTGCATCGACGCCGGCCGCATCGTGTTCGCCGTCGAGAAGGACGCCATCACCGACCTGGCGGGCATCGCGCACTGCCGCGTGGCCGACTACGAGCGCATTGCCGAAAGCGGCTTCTTCGCCCCTGGCGAGCTGCGCAGCATGCGGCACCCTTACGGCATCGACGTGCTGGCGCCCGACCGCTTTGCGTTCGCCGAGAACTTCAAGAACATCGCCTTGGACAAGGCGGATATCGACGCCTACATGGGCTTGATGCTGAAAGGAGAGGTCCGATGAAAGCCATGATCATGTCCGACCTCCTGATCGCCAAGAAATACCTGCTCCAGCAGCTGGGCATCGCCATCGTCGTGGGCATCTTCATCTGCATCATGATCGGGAACCTCTACGTCGTCCCCCCTGCGGTGGGCGTCATGATCCCCTTCTCGCTGACCATCATGATCCTCTCGCTGGACGAGCGCGCCAACTGGCAGCAGTTCCGCCTCGCGCTGCCCATCTCGCGCGCCGACGTGATCAAGGGACGCTACGCGAGCTTCCTGCTGCTCGCCCTGTGCGGCATCGCGGTGGGACTGCTCACCACGTTCCTGGTGATCATCGCCGCGCAAGTCGCCCCGAACGTGCCGCAGCTGGCCGACCTCATGGTGAACTTCTCCTGGCAGGCCCTGCTCATGGTGTCGGTCGTCGGCATCAGCATCATCCTCGTCATGCTGTCCATCACCATGCCGGTGTTCTCGCGATTCGGCATGACGAAAGGCGTGCGTTACCTGCCATTGCTCATCATCTTCGGCGTGTTCATCGCGTTCTCGTTCAGCGGCGACGGCCCTCCCCCCGCGTTCGCGCTCGACGTGCTGAACCTGCTGGAGACCCCCGCCGGCACCGTCGCGGTCGCCGCCGGCATCCTCGCGATCGTCGCCGTCGTGTACGTCGTCTCGGCCATCATCTCCATGGGCCTGTACAAGAAGCGTGAGCTCTAGGCGAGCGGATAGAAGGGGCGCCCGATGAAGACCATGATGCTTGCCGATTTCCTCGCTTTGGCGAAATCGCTGTCGAAGAACGTGGTGCTATGGGCGCTCCTCGCGACGGGCGTCTGCCTGGTGGCCGGGAACGCGACCCCCATCATCCTGCTCACCGGCTTCCCCATGTCCAACATGGTGCTCATGCCCCTGTTGACGCGCGATCAGCGGCGCGAGTGGATGGCGTTTCGCCAGGCGCTGCCGCTCTCGCGCGCCGACGTGGTGAGGGGCCGCTACGCGAGCATCGCGGTCGTCGTTGCCGGCTGCGTGGCGCTCGGCATCGCGGCCTATGGCGCGGCATGCGTCCTGAACGCCGTCGTGCCGGGGCTTCCGCTCATGCATCATTTCACCCGGGGGTTCGACGCGCCGGGGGCCGTGTCGTTCGCAGCGGGAACGTTCGCCTTGACCATCGCCATGTTCAGCGCGGTGCTGCCCTTCATGTTCGCCAACAGCTACCGCAAGCTCGCCAGCTACATCCCCTTCGCGTTCATGCTCGCACTCATGGGGTGGATCTACCTGTTCCGCAGCATCGACTTCGACGCGTTTCTGCCGATCGTCGGCCAGGTCATCGCCACCGCGCAGACGCTGGGCGGATCGCTGCTCGTCGCGGCCTGCGTCACGGCGGCGGCCCTCGCGCTGTACGTCGTCTCGGAGCGCGCGGCCCTGCGCGGGTACGCGGCGCGCGACCTCTAGCCCATCCGCACGAGATCGGCCAGCGTCACGTTGTCCACGTAGTTCTCGATGGCCTGATCGAGGCCGCGCCAGAAGTTGACGGCCACGCACTCGGCGCGCCGCGGGCACGCCTCCGCACCGTCTTCGAGGCACGACACCGGCGCGCAGCTGCCCTCGGTGGCGCGCAGCACGTCGCCTGCGGTGATCTGATCGGCCGGCCGGGCCAGCAGGTAGCCGCCGCTCACGCCGCGCACGCTTTTGAGCACGCCCGCCTTCACGAGCGCGCCGCCCAGCTGTTCGAGGTACTTGACGGACAGGTCTTCGCGTTCGGCCGCTTGGCGCATGGTGACCAACGCGCCCGCTTCCCCTTGCCGCGCGATGTCGATCATGAGCCGCAAAGCATAACGTCCCCGTGTCGAAATCATCATGGTCGCCGCCCCGCCCTTTCGTCGTTCATGCTGTTTCCGCAAGTATAGCCCATCATTTGCCTGATAGATCGCGCCTTTCTTGCAGGAATGTAAGGATGGGGCAAGCGGTCGGTAAGGCAGCGTTAAGGACGGCTTGGTATAACGTATACAGACCCTCGAAGTGAAAGGCGGAACCATGAAAGGAACGGCGCATCGAACTACGGCGGCGCATCCCGTCGTCGCGTTCCTCGGACGCATCGCCCTCGTGGCGCTCATCCTCATCGTGCTCGTGGAGGTGTACTTCCTCGCGCGCGGGTTCAACCTGTACCGCGAAGCGCTCGAGGGAACCGACCTCAACGAGATGGCCGCCGCCATCCAAAGCAGCGAGACGTACACCCCCATCGACGAGCTGCCCGACCTGTACCTGCAGGCCGTCGTGGCCGTGGAGGACCATCGCTTCTACGCGCATCCGGGCTTCGACGCCATCGCCACGGCGCGCGCCCTCGTGAACGACCTCAAGGCGGGCGCCATCGTGGAGGGCGGCAGCACCATCACGCAGCAGCTGGCGAAGAACCAGTACTTCACCCAGGAGCAGACCATCGAACGCAAGATCGCCGAGGTGTTCATGGCGTTCACGATGGAGCAGCACTTCTCGAAGCGCACCATCCTCGAGCTGTACGTGAACTCCATCTACTTCGGCGACGGCTACGAAGGCATCGGCAGCGCCAGCGAGGGCTACTTCGGCAAGGCCCCGAGCGCGCTCGACGCCAACGAGTGCACGCTGCTGGCCGGCATCCCGAACGCGCCGAGCGTCTACGCGCTGTCCCAGAACCCCGACCTCGCGCGCGAGCGCCAGCAGGAGGTGCTGCGCAAGCTCGTATCCTACGACTACCTCGACCAGAGCGCGGCCCAGCACATCCTGGGCAACCTGCGCGCGCAGGCCGCGTGATGCGCCGCGGACGGTCGTCGACACGCGGCCGCGCGCGGGTTCTGTAGTCGTCGTAGCGACGGGCGGTTCGCGGGCGCGAACGCCGGGAGCTTTGGTAGGATAGGCCGCATGAAACGACTCAAAACCACCGTGGCCGCCGCGCTGGCCGCCATCGCCTTGCTGGGATCGCTCGGCCTCATGACGGCGTGCAGCGGCGGCGCTGCAACCGAACCCGCCGAGCAGGCCTACGTGAGCCCCTACGATTGGAGCGCCCTCGAGCGCTCCGGCGCGCAGGGCGATCGCCTCGCCTACCGCGTGGACGGCGAAGTGCGCTCCCAGCTGGGCGTGGACGTGTCCGACCACCAGGGCGCCATCGACTGGAACGCCGTGGCGGGTGACGGCGTCGACTTCGCCTTCGTGCGCGTGGGCAACCGCGGCTACACCGAGGGCGCGCTGTACGCCGATGCCCGCTATGCCGAGAACATCGACAACGCGACGAGCGCCGGCCTCGAGGTGGGCGCGTACTTCTTCTCGCAGGCCACAAGCGTCGAAGAGGCGCGCGAGGAGGCCGACTTCGTGTTGCAGCTGCTAGCCGGCCGCTATCTGGCGATGCCCGTGGCGTACGACCACGAGCCCGTCGCGGACGCGGCGGGACGCGCGAACAACGTGGACCGCGAGACGCTCACCGCCTGCGCCCGCGCGTTCTGCGAACGCCTCGAGCAGGGCGGCTACGACACGATGATCTACGGCAACAGCGGCGACATGGCGCGCTACGATCGCGCCGAGCTGGGCGAGCGCCCCGTCTGGTTCGCCGAGTACGACAGCGCCGAACCCCACGCGCAGTTCGACTTCGCCATCTGGCAGTACACCAACGGCGGCACCGTGGCCGGCATCGCCACCGCCGTCGACCTCAATCTGCTCCTGCCGCCCATCGAGTAAGGCGGCTTCCGCGCCCCCCACCCCCATGGCGCGACGGAGGCTTCGGGGATCGCGCGTCCCTCCCCGCGCCGACCGCACGCCGCACCCGTCACGAATCGGCGCGGCACGCGCCCCTTCGTTCGCAATCCCCCCTCCGCCCCCCCTTGTTCCGCATCGTGGAACGAGTGGTTCGCAGAGCGGATTCCGGGCATGGCGGCCTTCTCGGCCGCTCCCTATAATCCCAGGCAACACCAGGTCATGACGATTTGGGAAGCAGCGAGGGAAGGGGCACTCATGAAGGAATCCATCGTCAAGCAGGGTATGTCGCGCCGCAACTTCATCGGCGGGGCCGCGCTCGGGTTGAGCGCGCTCGCCGTGGGCGGGCTGGCAGGCTGCGCGCCGAAGGCGACCGCCGCGGACGGCGAGGAGCCGGGCGGGGCGTCGGGCAACGCGGCCGGCGTCCAGTGGGACGGCGAGTACGACGTCATCGTGTGCGGAGGTGGCGGCAGCGGTCTGACCGCGGCGTACTCCGCGCTGGAGAACGGCGCCGAGAAGGTGCTCGTGCTGGAGAAGGGCACGATGTGCGGCGGCACGACGGCGCTCGCCGAGGGCGCGGTGCAGGCGTCCGGCACGACGTGGCAGAAGGAGATCGCCGGCGTCACCGACGACAGCCCTGAGCTGCACAAGCAGTTCTGGATGACCGACGCCGAGGGCCTCGTGAAGGAAGACCTCGTCGCGTGCATGGCCGACAACGCCGCCGACAACCTGCAATGGATGGCCGACAGCTTCGGCATCACGTTCTCCAACGTGTTCGGCTGCTACCCCACGCCCTACATGAAGGACGAGTACCTGCGCGACCGCATCCACCTCATCACCGACGCGGCCGACGAGACGAAGACCGGCGGCGCCGTGTGGACGACGAACGCCCAGAAGGCCGTCGAGGAGAAGGGCGGCCAGATCGAGACGAAAACCGAGGTCACCGACATCTACCAGGACGATTCCGGCACGGTCGTGGGCGTGGCCTGCGCCGACGGCAAGAACTACCAGGCGAAGAAGGGCGTGGTGCTGGCCATGGCCTCCATCGACCACAACGAGGACATGGCGTTCAAGTACAACCAGCAGCACTATTGGGACCTCAAGACGCAGGCCGTGGCCACGGCGGCCACCGACACGGGCGACGGCATCCGCATCGGCATGGCCCACGGCGCCGACTCCGCGTTCCACGGCGCGGTCGACCTCATCCTGCAAACGTGGAGCTACACGAACAACCAGAACCCCGAGATCCCCTACATCCTCGTCGACCAGCGCGGCAACCGTTTCGTGCGCGAGGACACCACCTACGCGTTCCACTGCCGCGCCATGTTCAACGCGGCCATGGCGCAGGGCGGCATGGATGGCGCCACCTACATGCTCATGGACTCCAAGATGACCTCGTCGGACGCGAAGTGCGCCTGGTCGGACAATGCCGAGGGCGGCGCGAAGGCCCGCGAGGCGGCGCTTGCCGATGGCAGCATGGTGCAGGCCGACACGATCGACGAGCTGGCGGCGGCGCTCGGCATGGATGCCGGCAACCTGCAGGCCACGGTGGACGCCTGGAACGCGGCCTGCGCCGCCGGGACGGACGCCGCCTATGGGCGCACGGTGCAGCTGACCGCGCTCGACGCCGCGCCGTTCTACGCCTGGAAGACGCAGAACACGAACATCGGCTCCATCGGCGGCCTGCTGATCAACACCGACGCGGCCATCCTCGACACCGAGGGCGAGCCCATCCCCCACCTGTTCGGCGCCGGCGTGAACACCGCCGGCTGGATCGGCCCCTACTACCCCGGAAGCGGCACCTGCCTGCAGGGCGCGCTCAACTGGGGCCGCATCGCCGGCAAATCGGCCGCTGCCGTCGCCTAGGCCCTCCTTCGAAGCGGGCGGCCCCGAGCCGCCCGCTTCGCCTACTCGACGTAGCCCATGCGCTCCGATATGCGCTGCGCGGCCAGCTTCACCTGCTGGGCCACGTCGTCGACGCGCTCCTGCGGGATGCTCTCGGGCGTGCCGCTCACGCCCACCGCGGCGATGGCGTCGCCGCGGTAGTTGAACACGGGGGCGGCCACACAGCAGTGCCCCAGCTCGTACTCCTCGTTGTCCATCGCCCATCCCTGCTTGCGCACCTGGTGCAGGTAGCGGACGAACTCGCTTTTGCTCGTGAAGGTGTTGGCCGTGTACGCCTTGAAGTCGTAGCCGTACAGCACCTCTTCCAGCTCGCCGCTCGAAAGGCAGGCGAGCAGGCACTTCCCCATCGACGAGCAGTAGGCCGGCGACCGGTAGCCCACTTCCGTGTAGCGCTCGTCACCCCAATCGGTGGATTCCTTCTCGATGTACGAGACGAACGCGCCGTCGAGGATGCCCAGATGGGCGCTCAGGCCCAGCGACCGCTTCAGCACGGCCAGGTACGGCTTCGCCTCGGTCTGCAATTCTAGCGAGTTGATGTGGTAGCTCAGCGTATCGAACATCTTGGGGCCGATGGTGTAGGCGCCTTCGAGCGTCTTCTCCACGTAGCCGCGCGCGACCATCGTCTGCAGGATGCGGAACACCGTGGACTTGCTCATGCCCGTCCGTTGGGCGATCTCGCTCAGCCCGAGGGGGCCGTGGCCGCGCGCGAGCGCCTCCAACAGGTCGAAAGCTCGATCGAGAACCTGCACGGTGCCTTCCGCCATGATCGCCCCTCCCTTGCGCGATGCGTTTCCGTCAGTATACGCCATGCGCGCTTCCCGAGCCTGCGGGGGTTGGTTCTCGAATCCATACGTGCTACACTGGCCTTCACTTTTCGCTCGATCAACGAGGAGCCTGACCGATGGCTGGACAACTCTATCTCTAAATCGCCTGCGCGATTTCGCACGTTCACCCCGCACGGCACGCCCGTGCAACGCATAGTTGCCCTC
This sequence comes from Eggerthella hominis, assembly GCF_014287365.1. NCBI lineage: Bacteria > Bacillati > Actinomycetota > Coriobacteriia > Eggerthellales > Eggerthellaceae > Eggerthella > Eggerthella hominis. The sequence continues at coordinate 383,380 of NZ_JACOOA010000003.1, read as the reverse complement.
TGAGCGGCATCTTCCATCCAGAATAGGTAGCGCAACCGCGTTCGCTACCGCACACTGATGTTCAGTTGATCATCTCGTCCTCAAGGAGTTTTCCATGACTGCATCGACCGCGCCCCTGAGCGCAGCCGGTCGCGAGCTGCCGAAGCGCTGGCTCGCCATCATCGCAACCATCTGGGGCGGCCAAGCCGTGTCCATGATCACCAGCTACGCTGCGGGATACGCCGTGGTGTGGTACATCACCGAGACCACGGGCAGCGCCCTCATGCTGGCCGCGGCTGCCATCTGCGCCTATCTGCCGCAGGGGCTGCTCTCGCCCTTCGGCGGGGTCATCGCCGACAAGTACAACCGCAAAACCGTCATGATCGTGGCCGACCTCTCGGTGGGCATCGTGTCGTTGGGGCTGGGCATCGTCATCCTGTTCGGGCAGGTGTCGTTCCCGCTGCTCATGGTGCTCGTCATCGTGCGCAGCATCGGGCAGGCGTTCCACGGTCCCGCCATGATGGCCGCCATGCCGCTGCTCGTGCCCGAGAAGCACCTGCTGCGCATCAACACGCTCGACCAGCTGCTCATGTCCGTCGCGTCCATCGGCGCGCCGGCGTTCGGCATCTTCCTGTACACCACCATCGGGTTCCACTCCGTCATGTTCCTCGACTTCGCGGGCGCGCTCGTGGCCGTGGCGGGCCTCGCGCTGGCGAAGATCCCCACGGTGACCGACGAGACCACCGAGAACCAGCACGTGCTGGCGAACCTCCGCGACGGCTGGAAGGCGCTGTCGGCAAGCCGCGGGCTCGTCATCCTCATCGTGGGCATCACCATCGGCATGATGGCGTTCGCCCCGTTGGGCGCCATCTTCCCGCTCATGACGTACGACCACTTCGGCGGCGACGGCTACATGGCGTCCATCGTTGAAGCGGCGTTCGGCGTGGGGATGATCGCGGGCTCGATCGTCCTCATGGCCTGGGGCGGCGGCAAGCGCCTGGCCGGACTCATCGCGGTGGCGGCGCTCATCGTGGGCGTCACCACCACGGCGTGCGGGTTCCTCGCGCCCACCATGTTCTGGACGTTCGTGGTGCTGTGCGCCGTCATGGCCCTGGCCTGCGCCTGGTTCAACGGGCCGCTCATCACGCTCATCCAGCGCAACGTTCCCGAGGAGAAGACGGGCCGCGCGCTGGGCCTGGCCATGGCGGCGATGGGCCTCGCCTCCCCCATCGGCATCGCCATCGGCGGCGTGGCCGCCGAGACCATGGGCGTGGCCGCGTTCTTCGTGGTGGACGGCTTCGTGTGCATCGTGCTGGGGCTGACGGTGTACCTGTTCAAGAGCGTGCGGGCGCTCGACCACGACGATCCGCGCGCCGTGGTCGGCAGCGCCCCCGAAGCCGACTCCGACCCCCGCTAGCTTTCGTTCGGCGCGGTGCGTCCCGTCAACCGGGACGCACCGTTCGCACCCTCGGCCGACGCGGCGCCCTCGGCGGCCCCGGAAGGCGCTTCGGACGGCTCCTCGTTGCTCTCCTTGAGCGGATTCTCCTTCAAGAACAGCAACAGCACGGCCCCCACCAGCAAGAACGGTGCCAGGTACAGGAAGATGGGCACGAGCGCGTCATGGTAGGCGTTCTGCACGAGCAGCTGCACGTCGGCCGGCAGCTGGGCCACGAGCGCCGGCGTGATGGAGTTCGCATCGAGCCCCGAACCCGCCAGCGCCTCGCCCGCACCGGCAAGCTGCCCGGCGAGGCGCGACGTGAACAGCGCGCCGATGACCGACGCGCCCAGCGTGGCGCCCACCTCGCGGATGTAGTTGTTCGCCGACGTGGCCGTCCCCACCATGGCCTGGGGGAACTCGTTCTGCACGATGAGCACGAGGATCTGCTGGCCCAGCCCCATGCCGAAGCCCAGGACGAACAGGTACCCGAACAGCAGGACCACGCTGGAATCCACCGCGATGGTGGACAGGAGCGCGAGCGCGAGCGCCGCGACGAGGCAGCTCGTCACGGGCATCCACTTGTACCGGCCCGTCTTCGAGGCGAGGAAGCCCGACACCACGGACATCAGCATCATGCCGATCATGGTGGGCAGCATCATATAGCCCGATTCGGTGGCCGATGCGCCGTTCACGATCTGCAGGTACGTGGGCAGGTAGGACACCGTCCCCATCATGGCCACCATGATGAGCAGCCCCGCCAACGACGTCACGACGAAGTTCTTGTTCTTGAACAAGCCGAGCGGCATGACGGGCTCTTCCGCGCGGCGCTCAGCCAGCACGAACAGCGCGAAGCACGCAACGCACGCAACCGCCAGCGCCAGCGCTTCGGGAGAGGCCCATCCGGCGCTGCCGCCGCCCACGACCGTGAACATCACGAGGCAGACCGTCCCGCCCATGAGCAACGCCGTGCCCACAACATCGAGGCTGAACGACGCCGCCGCCCGCTTCGCCCGCGGCAGGAACACGACCGCCAGCACGATGGCGGCGAGCGCGATGGGCACGTTGAGCCAGAAGATGTAGCGCCATCCCACCACTTCGGTGAACCATCCGCCCAGCAGCGGCCCCACGATCGTCGACACGGCGAACACGGAGCCCATCACGCCCATGTACTTGCCGCGCTGGCGCGGAGGCACCACGTCGGCGATGATGGCCTGCGACAAGATCATGAGCCCGCCGCCGCCCAAGCCCTGCACCGCGCGCCCGGCGATGAGCGAGAACATGCTGCCGCCGGTGCCGCAGATAACCGATCCCAGGGTGAACAGCACCAACGCGCCGATGAACAGCGGCTTGCGCCCGAAGAGGTCGCCCAGCTTCCCGTAGACGGGCATCATGCAGGTGGATGCCAGCACGTACGCCGTGGTCACCCACAGCATGTGGTCCACGCCCCCGAGTTCGCCCACGATGGTGGGCAGAGCGGTGGACACGATCGTCTGGTCGAGCGAGCTCACGAACATGGCCAGCATGAGTCCGGCGAACACGGCGATGAGCGAGCGCTTGCTGATGATCTCGCCGTGCTCCGGCGCCGCTTCCGCTTGCGGCGGGCGGCCCGTGCCGCCCGCCTGTTTCGTCATCCCGCGCTGCCCCCGAACCTCGTCACCCATATGCATCCTCTTTTCGTCGCTTGTCAATTACTTGACTATCGTCTACTATTTCTAGCATGGCAACAAGCGACGATCTTCGCGAGGCGTCGCTTACGCGACCAATCCGGGGAAATCGTCAAGAAAAGGATGGAGAGATGGCGAACACCGACCTCCGGTACCGACGCACCGAGCGCTACCTGCTCGAGGCGTTCGGCGCGGCGCTGAACGAGCGCCCGCTCGACAAGATCACCGTCACGTCGCTGGCCGCGGCGGCGGACATCAACAAGGCGACGTTCTACCTGCACTATCGGGACATCTACGACCTTGCCGAAGCGTACGTCCGCCACGTCGCGCAAGCGCGCGTGGACGGCATGGAGTACCTCGACGAGTACTTCGACGATCCCCGTTCATTCGCGGCCCATCTGGTGGCGGACTTCGAAGCCAACAAGGAAGAAGGCTTGGTGTTCGGACGCAACGGGATCATGCATTCCTATCTCGATGCGTTCGCCAGCGCCACGCATGCGCGCCTGAGCGAGTTCAAGCCGGTCGTCGACGACAAGCGCGGCAGCATGATGACCACGTTCATGCTGACGGGCATCCTGAACCTGCTGCCGCGCTACGAAGACGATTCTCAAACGGTTGCCGAGGTGGCAGGCGACCTGCTCACCGCCATCCACGAATACGGGAGATCGCGGTTCGAGTAGGTGCGAGCCCTACGGCTTCATGCCCGATCCGCCCTGCACCATGATGGTGTCGCCCGTCACGAACGAGGCGTCGGGGCTGGCCAGGAACACGCACACGCGCCCCACGTCCTTCTCCGCATCGCCGAAGCGGCCGAGCGGGATGGCCTTCATGTTCTTCTCGTACATCTCGGGTTCGCGCTCGCGCCATTCTTCGAGCGCCTTCGTCATGACGATGGGGCACACGATGTTCACGTTGATGTTGTCGGGGCCCCACTCCGAGGCGGCCACGCGGCTCATGCCGCGGATGCCCTCCTTCGCCGCCGCGTAGGAGCTCTGCCCCGGGTTGCCGCCGATGCCCGCGCCCGACGCGAAGTTGATGACGGATCCGCCGGCCTCCTTGAGATAGGGGTACGCGTGCTTCATGTAGAAGAACGTCGCGTACAGGCCCGATTGCACGGCCAGGTCGAAGTCCTCCTTGGAGTGCTGCACGAGCGTCAGGCCCGAAGCCGACGCCTGCGCGTTGTTGATCAGCACGTCCACACGCCCGCCGAAATGCGCGGCACCCGCGTCGATGGCGGCTTTCACCTCGTCTTCGTTCGCGCCGTCGGCGATGACCGTGAACACCTCGGAGCCGAAGTCGCGCTCGAGTTCCTCCTTCGCCGCCTCCATGCCGCCGGGGAACAGGTCGGTGAGGATGAACTTGGCACCCTCGGTCGCAAACGCCCGCTCGATGCCGCGCGCGATGCCGCCACCGCCACCGGTGATCAGCACCACCTTATCCTTCAAACCCATGTCCATGCTCGACTCCTTCGATTCGACTGCACCGTCTGGGACGTATGGTAGCGCGGTCGACCAAGGGCGAAATCTCGCGCTCCGAGAGTTCGAGGACGTGTTCGGCCAGCGGTTTCGCCTCTCGAAACGCACACATCAAGCGGCGTGGTTCGCGCGCCGAACGGCCTGCGCTCCGCACGCGCACCTCAGAGTTGCGGCGGTTGCCAACCAGAATAGGTGGCGCGCTCGCAGCCGCAACCCCACGATGGAGCCATGCAGACAGCGCCCGAGCAAGGAGCATCGCCATGAGAAAAGACTTCACCCCCGAATACGTGCCCGTCCAGGGAATCGAGCACTTCCTGCTGCACGGCCCCGAGCACCGCGGCGCCCCGGTCCTGCTGTTCTTGCACGGGGGGCCGGGATACCCCGAGCACTTCTTCGCCTTGCAGCTCGAGCGCGCGTGGCAGGGCATGTTCACGCAGGTGCACTGGGATCAGCGCGGGGCGGGCATGACGCTGGCGCGCAACGGGCACGACGCGCATCCGCGCTCCATCGACCAGATGGTCGATGACCTGCACGGCATCGTCGAGCACCTCAAGCGCAGCTACGAGGTGCCGAAGGTGGTGCTCCTCGGGCATTCCTGGGGAAGCGCGCTCGGCAGCCTGTACGCGCTGCGCCACCCCGAGAACGTTGCCGCCTATATCGGCAGCGGCCAGGTGGTGAGCCTGCGCGAGAATGAACGCGTGGGGTTCGAGGAGGTGAAACGCCAGGCGCAGGCGGCGGACGACCGCAAGAGCCTCGCCCTCCTCGAGCAGGTGGGCGACTATCCGCCCGCCGACGCCGACGAGTTCCTCCGCGCGCTGCCCAAGGTGCGCAAGGTGCAGGATGCGTACGAGCAGGGACCCGGCATCGGCACCCTGCTCGTGAAGACGCTGGCCGATCGCGTGTTCACGCTGCGCGACCTCGGCAGCCTCGTCCGCGCGTCGAGCGCCAACGCCGCCCTGCTGCGCGAGCTCGTCGATTTCGACTTGCGCGCCCACGGATGCCGCTACGCCTGCCCCGTGCACTACCTCCTCGGCATGAACGACTCGACCACACCCACCGACCTCGCCGGCGCGTACTTCGACGAGCTGCGCGCGCAGCGCAAAGCCCTGACGATCATCCCGCGCGCCGGGCACAGCCCCATGTTCGAGCAGCCCGAAGCCTACGCGGCGGCCCTCAAAGCGGTGCGCGCGGAGCTGTAGGCGAGGCCGAGGCTCTCAGCGTGCTCGGCGACGAACCGGTTGGCCTGCTCGCGCGTGAGCGCGTCGCCCTCCACCAGGGAGTCCAGACGACCGGTCAAGCGATCCCCCGCCGTGAGGCCCGTCGCATCGACGGCGGCGGGGTCGGCGCCGTACGCCGCCAAGAGGTCGATGGACTCCCCCGAGTCGGCAAGCGCCCGCTCCTGATCCTCGGCCGACATGCTTGCCCATCCCACGTTGTCGCACACCAGATGCAGCGGGCGCCCTCCTTCGACATCGAGCAGGCTCGCAGCGTTCGGGTCGGCGCCTGCCTGCAGCAGTACGGACAGCATGCGGGCGGAGCTGTAGTCGCTGCCCGCGGCGCGCGCGAGCGGGCGTTCGGCACCGTACGGGTCGCCGCTCACCGTGTACGACGGCAGTGTCTCGTTCACGTCGAGGGGCGCTCCCCGCTTCTCGGCGGCCGCGAGCACCGTCTGAGCGCACGGGGCCTCGCCATAGGCGATGGCCACCTCCAGCAGCGAAGCGAGCGATTCGGGCCCCTCCGACGGGAAGGAGAACGCATCGGCGTCGAAACACGCCTGCAACGCTTCCGGCTCGTGTCGGGTGATGGCCTGGGAGAAGTCGGAGAACTCGTCACCCTTCCCATCGCCGGCGATCGGAACCACCCACATGAGCACGAACCATACGAGCACGGGCACGCTCACCGCGTACAGCGCGATAGGCACGGCGACGAGCCCGCCCAGTCGTTTGCCTCGCTCGCGCCGCGTCTTCGTACGGCACGCGAACACGATGCTCACGACGGTAGCGGCCACGAACAGCCCGAACGCGACCGCAACCACGCCCAAGATGACGAACGCAACCGCGCCCAGCACGGACAGCATGACCACGACCGAGAATCCGCCCACGGTCCCTCCCTCCCCTTTGTCGCTTCTCGACCTTCCGATCTCGTCGACATTCTAGCGCACGCGCGCTTCTTGCGGGACGCCGCGCGCGGTGCGACCCCTGCGGCACGCGCCTTACGAATCACCTTCAACTCGGAGATGAGGCCCGATTCTACCCGCGTCCCCGCGCCGAATCGCGCTACCATCGGAGATACGGCAACCCGAGGGGAGCGTTCATGAGATTGAGAAGCCGCGTGGCGTCCATCGCGTTCAAGTGCCTGATCGTCCTGGTAGGAGCCGTAGGCTTGCTCGATCAGCTGGGCCTTTTCGAGGGGTCGTTCAATCCCCGGTTCTTCTTCTACTTCACGAACCTCAGCAACGCGGTTGCCGTCGCCTATTTCATCGGCGCGATCGCTCACCTCGTGCGGCATCCCGGCGACGGCGCCGCGTGGGCGCCGCGGCTCAAGTACGCCGCCCTGATGGCCGTGACCGTCACCTGCCTGGTGGCGACGTTTTTGCTGGGAGGCGGGGTGCGACTGCCCGACGGGAGCTTCAGCTTCGCGGTACTCGCCTTGCACTACCTCGTGCCCATCGGCTGCGTCCTCGACTGGCTGCTGTTCGACGAGAAGGGCCGCATGAGCAAGACGGGGCCGCTAGTGTGGATGGTGTTCCCGTTAGCGTACTTCGCCTATGCGATAGCCCTGGTCAACCTGTTCGGAGCGAACATGGGCTACGACGGCGCGTCGCGCTACCCCTACCCGTTCATCGACATCGACGCGAACGGTGCGGGTACGGTCGCCGCCACCGCGGCGGTGCTGCTGGCCGCGTTCATCGCCCTGGGCTACGCGTACGTGGGCACCGACCGCCTGCTCGCGCGCATCGGCAAGCGCGCAGGCAGGCGCGCCGACGAGAAGCGACGCGACCGAAGCTGAAGCCCCACGCGCGCTGCCGCGCCGTGCGAGACGGCACCGCAGCGCGAGGCGTTCGCCGTGCGAGACGACGCTGCGGCACGAGGCGCTCGCCCCTCACGCTGCCGCGTGCGACGCGATCCCTACGACCTCCGGGCGCTGCCGTAGGCAGCGTTCTTGCGATTGCCGTAGGCACTGCCCTTGCGGGCGTTCTTCTTGAGGTCCTTCAGCACGTCGTCCTCGCTGCCGCCCTCCACCTGGACGCGCAGCTTGACCACCTGATCGCGCAGGCGTGCGGCTTCCTCGAAGTCCATGCTCTTCGACGCCGAGGCCATGTCGTCTTCCATCGACTGGATGATGCGCAGCACCTCCTCGCGCGACAGCTCGGCCAGCTCTTTGTTCACCTGCTCGGCCGTGGTGGTGCCCATCTCGTCGGTGACATAGCTCATGATGTCGTTGATGGCCTTGCGGATGGTCTGCGGCTCGATGCCGTGCTCCTCGTTGTACTTCATCTGGATAGCGCGACGGCGCTTCGTCTCGTCGATAGCCAGCGCCATGGAATCCGTCATCTTATCGGCGTACATGATCACCTGGCCCGACACGTTGCGGGCCGCACGCCCGATCGTCTGGATGAGCGAGCGGTGGTTGCGCAGGAAACCTTCCTTGTCGGCGTCGAGGATGGCCACGAGCGACACTTCCGGCAGGTCAAGGCCCTCGCGCAGCAGGTTGATGCCCACGAGCACGTCGAACTCGCCACGGCGCAGGTCGCGCAGGATCTCCACGCGCTCGAGCGTCGCGATGTCGGAGTGCATGTAGCGCGCCTTCACGCCTTGGTCCAGCAGGTGGTCGGTCAGGTCCTCGGCCATCTTCTTCGTGAGCGTGGTGATGAGCACGCGCTCGTTGCGCGCAGCACGCTCCTTCGACTCGTCGATGATGTCGTCGATCTGCGACGCCGAGCCGCGCACGATGATCTCGGGATCCAGCAAGCCGGTCGGGCGGATGATCTGCTCCACCTGCTGCTGCGACACCTTCTGCTCGTAATCGCCCGGCGTGGCCGAGACGTACACGAACTGGGGGATGCGATCCTCGAACTCGTCGAAGCGCAGCGGGCGGTTGTCCAGGCAGCTGGGCAGACGGAACCCGTGCTCCGCCAGCGTGATCTTGCGCGAGCGGTCGCCTTCGTGCATGCCGCGGATCTGCGGCACCGTCACATGGCTCTCGTCGATGATGCAGAAGAAGTCCTTCGGGAAGTAGTCGATCAGCGTGTAGGGCGGCTCGCCCGGCTCGCGTCCGTCCATGTGGCGCGAGTAGTTCTCGATGCCGGAGCAGAAGTTCATCGTCTCCAGCATCTCCAGATCGTAGTTCACGCGCATCTCGAGGCGCTGCGCTTCCAGCAGCTTGCCTTCCTCCTTGAACTGCTGCAAACGCTCGCGCAGCTCGTCGCGGATGGTGCCCAGCGCGCGATCCATCTTCGGACGCGCGGTCACGTAGTGCGAGGCGGGCCAGATGGGCAGCGCTTCGAACTCGTTGAGCACCTCGCCCGTCACGTTGTCGATCTCGGTGATGGACTCGATCTCGTCGCCCCAGAACTCGATGCGGATAGGATGGTCGGCATAAGGCGGGAACACGTCGAGCGCATCGCCGCGCACGCGGAACGTGCCGCGCTTCTGCTCGTAGTCGTTGCGGTCGTATTGGATGTCGATGAGCTCGTGGATGACCTGGTCGCGATCCATGTCCTTCTGCTTGTCCACGAACACGGCCATGCCGGCGTAGTCCATCGGCGAGCCGATGCCGTAGATGCACGACACCGACGCCACCACGATACAGTCGCGCCGCGACAGCAGCGCCGACGTGGCCGCATGACGCAGCTTCTCCACCTCTTCGTTGATGGACGCGTCCTTCTCGATGAACGTGTCGGACGAGGGCACGTACGCCTCGGGCTGGTAGTAATCGTAGTACGACACGAAGTACACCACGGCGTTTTCGGGGAAGAATTCCTTGAGCTCGCTTGCCAGCTGCGCCGCAAGCGTCTTGTTCGGCGCCATGACGAGCGTGGGCTTCTGCACGGCCTCGATCACCTTCGCCATCGTGAACGTCTTGCCGGAGCCGGTGACGCCCAGCAGGTTCTGATAGCGCAGGCCATCCTCGATGCCCTTCGCCAGCTTCTCGATAGCCTGCGGCTGGTCGCCTGCCGGCTCGTACGGCGAAACCACCTCGAAGGGCGTGGCGGCAAGGCGAACCTCGGGCAGCTTGCCCTCCATTTCGATGCCTTCGATATTGGAAAGATGAGCCATGCTGCTCCTTCCGAATAACAGCGGAGCGCCGACGTGTCGGGCCGCGCGACGAAAAATCTCACAAGGGAACCAGTGTAGCACAGCCCCTTCGATATGAACATATGTTCGTTAGTAAATGGTTACGAAACAGGAGGTAGTCCGTGCTCCGAACTCATCCTGCCGCTTTCCAACCCTTCGGCCGTACCGGAGCGGAGCAACAGCGAGAGCTGCTCGCGAGCTGCTCCATTGAGCGCTTCCAGCCGACACCCCTGGTCGAGCCCTCTCTTGACCATCTCGGCGTTGTAGCTTTCCAGGTTCGACAGGACGATGAGCTGAGCTTCGTCTACCTCGCTGGGAACGAGGTTCTCCTCCACGTCCCGGGCGCGACACCATGCCGACGGCAGAGCCTCCCACAATCCTAAAAACTCGATCACATCATGGTTTCTAAGCCAGTTCGCGACAACGGCCGCGGGTTTATCGCTGCGATAACGTGCGATATCGGTCAACGATATGCAGTCTTCGCTTTGCGGAACGTCAAGCAAAGTTACTTCGATACCTCGAGCATTGATCTTCTCGCGATTAGGCATGGAGCATGCACCTCTCTGAGGCGTTCCGAAACCTGAGAGGATCTCGCGGATCTTGCAAGCGTGGTACGGGCGACGCGGAACACCGTCACCATCTATGGACATCCGACCATTCAAGTGATTCGAAGGCGCTTGCACTGGCTCTTTTTCTCACATTAGCAGTATAGCACATAAATACATACATTTGTTCGCAAATAAAAGAAAACGGGGTGGACTCAGAATTGGCGGCGCTGTGGCGGCAGTGATATACTCTCTCGCCGTTAATGACGGATACGGGGCGCGAGCCCCGTTCGTGATAGAAGGACTGATCGTGACCAACGCGCTGAAGAATCTTCCCGGGCTGGCGGTATGCGTGGCTATCGCCGTTCCGTGCTGGTTCGTCGGGCAGCTGTTCCCCATCATCGGCGGGCCCGTGTTCGCCATCCTGGCCGGCATGGCCATCGCCGTGTTCTGGAAGCAGCCCACGCGCGGCCCCGTGCAGACGGGCATCGCGTTCGCCGGCAAGAAGGTGCTGCAGGCCGCCGTCGTGCTACTGGGATTCGGGCTGAACCTCGCGCAGATCGCCGAAGTAGGCATGATGTCGCTGCCCATCATCGGATCCACCATCGCCACGGCGCTCATCACGGCGTTCGCGCTGCACAAGGTGCTGCACATGCCCTCCGAGATCTCGACGCTCATCGGCGTCGGATCGTCCATCTGCGGCGGCTCGGCTATCGCCGCCACCGCGCCCGTCATCAAAGCGCACGACAAGGACGTGGCTCAGGCCATCTCGGTCATCTTCCTGTTCAACGTGCTGGCCGCCCTCATCTTCCCGTCGCTCGGCAACGCGCTGGGCATGTCCAACGAGGGCTTCGGCCTGTTCGCCGGCACCGCCGTGAACGACACGTCCTCGGTGACGGCCGCAGCGGCGGCGTGGGACGGCATGCACCCCGGCTCGAACGCGCTCGACCAGGCCACCATCGTCAAGCTCACCCGCACGCTGGCCATCGTCCCCATCACGCTCGTGCTGGGTATCTGGGTGGCGCGCCGCGAGAGCCGCGATCCCGCTGCGCTCGAAGCGCAGGCCCGCAGCGTGGTCAAGCCCACCGGCAAGCTCGGCGGCTTCAGCCTGCGCCGCGCGCTGCCCGTGTTCATCGTGCTGTTCCTGGCCGCGTCCGTGATCACCACCGTCGCCGTGGCCGCAGGCATCGACGTCGCGCTGTTCGAGCCGCTCAAGACGCTGTCGAAGTTCTTCATCGTCATGGCCATGGCCGCCATCGGCCTGAACACCGACATCGTGCACCTCGTGAAGACGGGCGGCAAGCCCATCCTCATGGGCCTGTGCTGCTGGATCGCCATCACCGCCGTCAGCCTCGGCATGCAGCACGTCCTGGGCCTCTGGTAACCCGCCGGAAAGCCGGGAGGGTCGCGGCACGGCCCAGACAAAAAAGGCCCCGGTTCGTCCGAACCGGGGCCCCTCCCACACGTAGCGCTACGCTCTTACAGATCCTTCGAGTAGTCTCCCCACCAGGCGAGCACCTTGTTGCGCATCTCGTCGGGGGTGCCGTCGTTGTTGAACACCACATCGGACGCCTCGATGCGGTCGGCGTCGGTGATCTGCTGGGCGATGCGGCGACGCACGTCGGTCTCATCCCAGCCGCTCTTCACGGCGCGCTCGATGCGCAGGTCGATGGGCGCGAGCACGGCGATCACCACGTCGGCATCGTAGGCGAGCGAAGTTTGGCGGTTCTTGAACACCGAGTGCTCCACCACGACGGCCTTGTGGCCCTCGGTCTCCAGCTCGGCGATGCGGTCGGTGAACGCTTCTTCGATGCGCGGCAGCGTGATGCGGTTGAGCTTGCGCGTTTCCGCGGGGCTCACGAACGCCTTGGCGGCCAACGCGCGGCGATCGATCTCGCCGTCGGCTCCCAGGATATCCTCGCCGAACGTCTCGACGAGCTCGGCCTTCACCGTATCCCACGTGAGGACGTCGTGGCCTACCTGGTCGAGATCAATGTTCGGCAAACCCTGCTCGACGAGCACCTTGCGGGCCGTGGACTTGCCGGCTCCCATGCCGCCGATGATGAACAGCTTCTTCATGCGTGCACTACCTCCTCAATCATGCCGCCTCCCAATACGGTATCGCCGTCGTAGAGGACGGCGTATTGGCCCGGCGCCGTGGTTGGCTGCGGACTCCGCAGCGCGATCGATACGCGCTGGTTGTCTTCCGGCTCTATGATACACGCACAGGGACGGCTCCGGTAGCGAAGTTTCACCATCGCGTCATACGGGTCGCCGAGCGTTGGAAAAGCCTGCCAGTTCATGGCGCCCACCACCACGCCGTCGATGAGCGTGTCGTCGACGAACCCCACCACGAGCTCGCCGGTCGAGGGACGCTTCTCCACCACGTAATACGGCTCGGGACCGGCCACGCCGATGCCCTTGCGCTGTCCCACCGTGTAGTTCGATAAACCGTCGTGGCGGCCGAGCACCGTCCCCGCGCGGTCCACGATCGCGCCGGGCGCGTCCTCCACGCCATGCGCGCGCAAGAACGGCCGGTAGTCGCCCTCGATGAAGCAGTTGTCCTGGCTCTCGGCCTTCTCAGCCACGACGAGGCCCAGGTCGGCCGCGATCACGCGCACCTCCGCCTTCGTCATGGCGCCGAGCGGCAGCACGAGGCGCGCCAGCTGCTCCTGGCTCAGCAGCGACAGCATGTAGCTTTGATCCTTACGGGCATCGAGGGCCGTCTTCACCACGAATCGGCCCGAGTCGGCAAGGCGGGCAATGCGCGCATAGTGACCGGTGGCGATGCGCTCGCATCCGTACTCGTCGGCGGCGCGCAGCAGCGTGGGCATCTTGCAGCGCGCGTTGCAGCCCACGCACGGGCTGGGCGTGAGGCCGTCCGCATACGACGAGACGAAAGGCTCCACCACGCAACGCTCGAAGGCGTCGACGCACGACGGCACCACGTGGGGAATGCCCAGTTGGGAGCACACGGTTGCCGCGTCGGCCACCGCGCGCTCAGTGGCGGCGTTATCGCGGAAGCGGCACGTGACACCCACCACTTCGTACCCGGCGCGCATGAGCAGCGCCGCCGACACCGCGCTGTCCACCCCGCCGCTCATCCCGAGCGCGATGCGCCCGTTCCCTCGATCGTCCGACACGCGGCACGTCCTTTCCCGTCGCGCGGACGCCTCGCACGCGCCCGCGTTCGCCTGGTTCGCCCCCAGTATAAAGGAAGCGGGGAGTTCTTGGGGACGAAGCCTCCCTTTGGCACAGGCGCGCCACGCGCCTGTCGCGAAGGGAGACGCGCAAACTCGCACGCCGCTGCCGAGCCGAAAAGCCGACGGCGAAACCGATGTTTCAATATTTCGTGGAAAGACCCGTCTTCGCGATCCATTACCGCTACAGCGCCGTCCCGTTGTGCAAACATTGCTATACTGAAAACTTGCGCCTTACGCGCTGAGAGCTGCTATGCAGGAGGGTCATACTAAAGATGTCGGGGACGAAATCACGCTACATTCCTGCGCTCGACGGATTGCGCGCATTCGCCGTCCTCGCCGTCATCGCCTACCACCTGGGCATGCAATGGGCCCCGGGCGGCCTGTTGGGCGTCACGGTGTTCTTCGTGCTGTCGGGCTACCTCATCACCAGCCTGCTGCTCATCGAATGGGACAACACCGACACCATCAACCTGCCGCAGTTCTGGCTGCGTCGCGTGCGGCGGCTTATGCCGGCCATCGTGCTGGTCATCGTGTGCACGGCCGCGCTGTGCGTGCTGCTCGATCACAGCCTGCTCACGAAACTGCGCGAGGACATGTGGGCCGCGCTGCTCTGGGTGACGAACTGGTGGTACATCTTCCAGGACGTGTCGTACTTCGACGCGCTGGGCGCCCCGTCGCCGCTCACCCACTTCTGGTCGCTCGCCATCGAGGAGCAGTTCTACCTCATCTGGCCCGTCGTGCTGCTCGTCGCCCACAAGCTGGGCGTGAAGCGCACCACCATGCGCAACGCCACCCTCGCGGTGGCCTTGCTGTCCGCGCTCGAGATGGCGCTGCTGTACAACCCGCTGGACGACCCGAGCCGCGTGTACTACGGCACCGACACGCGCGCGTTCTCGCTGCTCATCGGCGCATGGCTCGCATTCGTGTGGCCTTCGCACCTGCTGGGCGCTCAGGAGGGCGTGCACCTCACGAAGCAGGTGCGCAGCATCCTCGACGGCGTGGGGCTCGCCGCGCTCGTGGCGCTTCTGGGCCTCATCGTGTTCGTGGACGGCTTCTCGCCGTTCCTCTACCGCGGCGGCATCCTGCTGGCCTCCATCCTCACCGCCATCGTCATCGCGGTGATGGTGCATCCCGCCAGCCTCCTCGGGCGCATCGCCGGAGCGAAGCCGCTCGTGTGGATCGGTCTGCGCTCGTACGGCATCTACCTGTGGCACTTCCCGTTGTTCCTGCTCATGAACCCGCGCAACTTCACGGGCGAGACGCCGTGGTGGATGTACCTCGTGCAGGTAGCCGTCGTGTTCGCCTGCGCCGCATTCTCGTACCGCTTCGTGGAGAACCCCCTGCGCAAGGGCGCCATCGGCACGTTCGTGAAGGGCGTGCGCGAGCACACCATCGACCTGCGGGATTGGATGACCCGTCATGCGCTGCTGTACGGTGCCGGCGCCCTGGTCGTCATCGTGGCCGTCGTCGGCCTTATCGTCGTCCCTCCCACCTCGGCCATCGGCGCCGCCGACCTGCTGAAGGACGAGCAGGCCCACACCTCGCAGATGCCCGAGCTGCCCGTCGACGACACGGCGGCCGAGCCGCCCAAGCTCGACGTGCTCATGATCGGCGACTCGGTATCGGTGCGCGCCATCCCGCAGTTCGAGGAGGCGTTCCCCTACGGCGCCCTCGATGCCGCCGTGAACCGCCAGCTGTACGCCGGCCAGGAAACGTTCGACTTCTACAACGAGCAGAACATCGTGGGCGGCGTGGTGGTGTTCGCCCTCGGCACGAACGGCGCGGCGAGCGACGAGCAGCTCGACGAGCTCATCGCGGCGGCCGGCCCCGATCGTCAGGTGTTCTTCGTGAACACGCGCAGCCCGCAATCGTGGGTCGGGCAGACCAACGGCGCCATGTTCGATGCGGCCGACCGCCACGACAACGTGCACGTGATCGACTGGTACACCGCAAGCGCCGATCACGACGAGTACTTCGACGGCGACGGCACGCACCTCACCGAGGAGGGCGCGCAGGCCTACATCGGGCTCATCCACGACACCGTGGAGCCGCTGCTGCCCGAACACGCCGAAAGCGACGAGGCCGCGGTGGTCAAGTCGCCGCTGGAGCTGGCCTCCGAAGACGCGCAGAAGGCCGCGTCCGACGCCGTGCATGCCCTCGTCGCCAGCGCGGCGAAGGGCATGGCACCCCAACCCCAGCAGTAGCGCAACGGCGACGACCGTCCGACCTCCCCAATAGAACGCGGAAACCCTTTCCGTTTCGTAATCGGCCCTGTACAATGCGAAAGTGGCAGTGTACAAAGGGGGATTTCCTGCTAAGCAGGCCCACACGAATCACGAGGGGGTTTATTCATGCTGGACAAGTTCTTCAAGATTTCAGCGAGAGGGAGCACCGTCTCCACTGAGATCATCGGCGGCTTGACGACGTTTCTCGCCATGTCGTACATCATCGCGGTCAACCCGGCGATGATGGAGGCGGCAGGCATCCCGTTCAACGCCGCGCTGACCGCGACCTGCTTCGGCGCCGCCATCATGACGGTCGCGATGGGCCTGTTCGCAAACCGTCCCATCGCGCTCGCTTCAGGAATGGGCATCAACGCCATCGTCGCGTACTCGCTGTGCCTTGGCCTGGGCGTCGATTGGCGCGTGGCCATGGCCGTCGTCTTCCTCGAGGGCATCTTGATCCTGCTGCTCGTGTTGTGCGGCTTGCGCAAGGCCGTCATGGACGCGATCCCCGTGTCGCTCAGGCGCGCCATCGGCATCGGCATCGGCCTGTTCATCGCGTTCATCGGGCTGAAGGGCGGCGGGTTCATCGCCGCAGACGAGTCGACGTTCCTCGCACTGGGCGACCTCACGAGCCCGGCCGCCATCGTGGCCGCCATCTCCATCATCGTGGCCGTGGTGCTCACCGCCATCAACCTCAAAGGCGCGCTGCTCATCTCCATCGTGGCGGCCACCATCGTCGGCATCCCGATGGGCGTGACGCCTCCCATCACCGATTTCACGTTCGCGCCCGACTTCTCCGCCTTCGCGGCGCCGTTCCAGACTACGCCCGACGGCATGCTGGCCATCGCGCAGGTCATCGTGCAGCCCGTGCTGCTGTTGTTCGTGTTCAGCCTGCTCATGAGCGACTTCTTCGACACGATGGGCACCGTGGTGGCCGTGGGCAGCCGCGCAGGCTTCGTGGACAAGAAGGGCGACGTCGAGGACGTGCAGCCCATCCTCATCGTCGACTCAGCCGCAGCGGCCGCCGGCGGCTTCATCGGCGCGAGCTCCATCACGTCGTTCGTGGAGTCCGTCTCCGGCGCGGCGGCGGGTGCGCGCACCGGCCTGTCGAACATCGTCATCGGCATCGCGTTCGTCGTATGCGCGTTCCTCGCGCCCGTCATCGGCATGGTGACGAGCTCGGCCACCTGCGGCGCGCTCGTCGTGGTGGGCTACCTCATGATGACCGAGATCGGCGAGATCGACTGGAGCGACATCTCGTCGGCGTTCCCGGCGTTCCTCACCATCGTCGGCATCCCCATGACGTACTCCATCGCCAACGGCATCGGCCTCGGCTTCATCTCCTACTGCATCATCAAGACCGCGCAGGGCAAGGTTCGCGACGTGAAGCCCCTCATGTGGGTGGCTGCGCTCGCCTTCCTCGCCTCGTTCGTCTTCGCGTAGGGGCAACGCACGCAAAACAGGGGCCGTCGCGCGCGAACGCGACGGCCCGGCAACGCAAAGAGGGCCGGTCTTGCGACCGGCCCTCTTATTCGTGCGTGGTATGAAGCGGGAGGTTACTCCGCAGCCTCGGGAGCGGCAGCTTCCTCGGCGGGAGCGTCGGCCTTCTCGACCTTCTTCTTGGCCGGCTTCTCCTCAACCTGGATGGACTCGTCCACTTCGATCTCGAAGCCCAGGTCGGCCGCGGCGGCCTTCATGGACAGGGAGATGCGGCGACGCTCGGGGTTGATCTCCATGACCTTCACCTTCACCTCGTCGCCGGCCTTCACGACCTGAGCCGGGGTGTCGATGTGGCGCATGGCCATCTCGGAGATGTGCACGAGGCCCTCGATGGACTGGCCAAGCTCGATGAACGCGCCGAACGGCACGATCTTCGTCACCTTGCCGTCGACGATGGTTCCCACCGGGTAGCTCTCGACGAGCTTGACCCACGGATCCTCCGTCGTCTGCTTGAGGCCGAGCGAGATGCGCTCGCGCTGCAGATCGACATCCAGAACCTCGACCTCGACCTCGTCGCCCACCTTGACGACCTCGGACGGATGGTTGACGTGGTTCCAAGACAGCTCGGAGATGTGCACCAGGCCGTCGATGCCGCCGAGGTCGACGAACGCGCCGAAGTCGACGATCGAGGAAACGGTGCCCTTGAGGCGCATGCCCTTCGAGAGCTTCGCGAGGATCTCGGCACGCTCGTTCTTGCGGCCTTCCTCGAGCAGCACGCGGCGGGACAGCACGACGTTGTTGCGGTTGCGGTCCATCTCGATGACGCGGGCTTCGATCTCGGTGCCCAGGTACATGTCGAGGTCCTTGACGCGACGGAGGTCGACCAGCGACGCCGGCAGGAAGCCGCGCAGGCCGATGTCGAGGATGAGGCCGCCCTTGACGACTTCGATGACCTCGCCCGTAACCACTTCGCCGGCCTTGAACTTCTCTTCGACGCGAATCCAAGCACGCTCGTACTCGGCACGCTTCTTGGAGAGGATCAGGCGACCGTCCTTGTCTTCCTTCTGGAGCACGAGGGCTTCGATCTTCTCGCCCAGCTCGACGATGTCGGACGGGTCGGCATCCTTGCGGATGGACAGCTCGCGCGACGGGATGACGCCCTCGCTCTTGAAGCCGATGTCGACGAGCACCTCGTCGTGCTCGATCTTGACGACCGTACCGTCGACCAGGTCGCCCTCGTCGAACTCGGTCAGCGTGCCGTCGATCATCGCGTTCATCTGCTCATCGGAGATGTCCTCGAAGTCGATGACGGACGTGTTTTTGATTTCGGTCAAAACGGACCCCTTTCAAATTCCTGCCAATCGGGGACCCTTCGTCATGATTACTTGCTACTTCACCATGTTCGCTTGTGCAAGAAACTTGCCCGTGCAGCGGTGTAACAAACATGTCTCGGGGGCCTACATTACTATACGCTTACAGCTTGTGCATTATAAGCCATAGTAGTATAGCACAGCGGCACCTGAGGTCTGCGCTCTTTTTAGCGAACCCTCACGATAATTTCCGAGGCGCTACCCCTTCGCCTGGCATGCAGCGCACACGCCGTCGAAGATGATCTCGTGGTGCTCGATGGTGAAGCCGTGCGCGTCGGACACGTGCGACACGATGTCGTCCTGATAGGGCATGTCGATGTCGAACACGCCGCCGCACACGCGGCACTTCGCGTGATAATGCGGCTTGTTGAGGAAGTCGTAGCGGTCGGCGCCGTTGGGAACCTCCACGCGCAGGACCTCGCCGCGATTCGCCAGCACGCCGAGGTTGCGGTACACCGTGGCGCGCGAGATGTTGGGGTGGCGCTCGCGCACCACTTCGTACACGTCGGCCGAGGTCGGGTGGTTGTGCAGCGATTGCACCGCCTCCAGGACGAGCGCTCGCTGAATGGTGTTGCGCGTGGTCGCGCGCTCTGCAGTTTCCGTAGCCATGGTAATCCTGTCGTTCGCATACCTAACCATACTATTGATCAATTAGGATTATATATCATTAGCATGGCGATGGAAAGCGCCCAGGATAAACGGCCCCCACCCTCCCGCGAACGACCACAACCAACAGCCCCGCACGCGCCGAGCTCACTCGAACACGGTTTTCTGCGGCGTCTCCTCGACGCCCGAAGCGCGAACCTCCACGAGATCGAGAAGCTCTTGTTGGGAATGGATGCCCAGCTTGCGATACACGCCGTATACGTGGGTCTTGATCGTCTCTTCGGAAACGACGAGCTTCTCGCTGATGAACTTGCGATTGCGCCCTCGCACCATGAGACCGAGTATCTCCGACTCGCGCGGCGTCAAACTATTCTCGGTGCTCAGAATCTGCGCGACCGCCTCGAACGTGGTGTCGGCGTTGACCGCGTTCCCCGGACGCGCGATGCCCCACCCCGTAGTCAGGTTCCGGTTGCTCAGCATAAGCAAGGCCGAGAACAGCAATACGAACGACATCACCGCCGCCGCGATCTGGAGCAAGTCTGCCGAATCGGGCATCTGGGCGAGCAACCCCGACGCCGAACCGCCCAAGATCTGTCCTGCCATCGCGGCGCACGTGGGCCAGGCGACCACCCAAGCCGCCGGCAGCGTGAACGTCTTGGTCAGATACGAGCATACGCCCCACATGAGAAGATGCACGTAGCAGAACCCGATGAGCAGGAACGACTCGCCAACGACGGGAACGCCCCGCAGGCAGGAAGCCAACAGGGCGCCCAACGCCATGATGGAGAACCCCACCTGATACACCAGATGATTGAAGTCCATCTTCACGAACACGGCCGTTAACAGCAGGAGGAGTGCGGCGAACACGAAACTCACCGCGTTGATGAGGATGGTGTCGGGCTCGCTCGCCTGCATGACAAGGCTTCCAAGCAGCACCCCGAGGGCGAGGCCGTGGATGAAGGCGGTGATCACAAGCTTGTACGGCAGGCGCAAATCGGCGTCCATGCCGTGTTCGAACACCGTCTTTCGCGGCAGATCATGCATGACGCGGGAGAAGAACATGGCCAAGGGGACGGGGATGAGCACGAACAACAGCTGCCCTACCACGAGCGGGAGAAACGAAAGCAGGCAAATGGCGAGCGCCGAGCCCAGCATGGCGACGATACCGTGGAAAAGCACCTCTTGCGGACCCAGATAACCGAACACGCGCGCCCACTCCACCAACAAGCATGCCGTCCCCACCCCGACGCAAACCGAGCCGAGGCCGTACAGAAGGTAATGGATCGGAGCGGTCAGCGCCGCCCCAAGCCAGTGCATCCATGCGAAACACGCCAGCGCGCCCGTCATCATGAGCGCCGCGACGAGCTTCACATACCAACGCTTGCGAAACATCGGCGTCAGAGGCTTGAACCATCGACCGACTACGGCGTAGGCGAGCGCGTAGGCTGCCACGGGGCCGATCCAAGCCGGAAACAACAAGCCCGATGACAGCTCGACCGACGGAAAGAACAACGGACCCTGGAACGCCAGGTTCACCCACGTCCAATAGAGCGTGAGCGCAGCTAGCAGGTATGGCCGATGGGCGATGCTGTGCCCCAGCTTCTTCAGAATGTGCACGCGTTCAGATTGCTCGTTGATAACCTGGTTCGCTTTCATGAAAGCATCCCTCCCCTGCGTCCACCCTAGCAAAAAGCTAGAACATACGTCCTCCCCCGACTCGGGGGAATTGGACGGTTACCAACCACTTCCCCCGCATCTTGGGAAGACTAGCACATCCCACGCGAACCAAACTGAGAAGCGTCGGCACGTCGCCCGCGGCGATGCGCTCAACATACCGCACACGAAAGGAAGTGGAAACATGCTCGGAGGGAAACACGATACGAAGCTTTCGCGCCGCTCGTTTCTGACAGGAGCAGTCGGCGTCGGGGCCCTCGCGGCCATCGGCGGCTTGACAGGATGCGCCCCGCAGAAAGACGGGGCGGCCGAAAGCGTGGTGCAGGGCGACGCAGCGCCGTCCACGCCACCAGCGTCCGTCGACAAGACCTACGACACCGACCTGCTGGTCGTGGGAGGCGGCGGCAGCGGGCTGGCCTGCGCCGTGCAGGCCGCGCTCGACGGCACGAACCTGATCCTCGTCGAGAAGAACAATCAACTGGGAGGCAATGCGAGCTTCGTGGAAGGCATGTTCGGCATCGGCTCCAAGCTGGCCGAGGAGAACGGGGTGAGCGTCCTGCCGGCGGACGTCATCGAGAAGGAGCTGGAAGACGGCCAGCACCGCCAGAACGGCGCCCTGTGGACCAGTCTTTGCGCCAAGTCTGCCGAGAACATAGACTGGTGCCTCGATCAGGGTGTCCTGTACTCGGGCATTGTCGACGACTACAACGGCACCTGCCTCTACCCCACCTTCCACTGGTTCAAGGGCAACAAAGCCGCCATCGGCTACGTCGAGCCTATGGTCAAGCGCGTCGACGAGCTGGGCATACAAACGCACCTCGAAACCGCCGTGAACCAGCTCATCGTGAAGGACGGCAAGATCGAGGGCGCGTACGCGAAAGGCCCCGACGGCGTCGTCCAATACAACGCGAAGGCGGTCGTGTTCGCCACGGGCGGCTTCGGTGGGAATCCCGAGTTCATCGCGAAGCAGGGGTGGGATACGACGAACCTGTTCATCGTCGGCTCGGACAAGGCGGCGGGCGACGCGTACCGCATGGCGATGGAGATCGGCGCGCAGGACTTCATGATCGACACGGCGCAGAGCATCCTGTTCAATATTCCCGCGCTCCCTCCGATCGACTTCCACAACGACGCTATGAACCCGATCAACGGCTACTTCGGCATCGCCCACGGCGGTCCGGTGCTGTGGGTCAACGAACACGCCGATCGCTATACCCGGGAAAACCTCACCGACGACAATCTGGTGCTCCAATGCATACCCAGCAAAGACAATCGGGCCAACTACGTCGTGTTCAACCAGGCCATATTCGACGAACATTTCGGCATCACCGACGATGCACGCACCACGTTCGAAGACGCGCTTGCCAACGATAAAACGGAAACGTTGTTCAAAGCCGACACCGTCGACGGCCTGGCCGATGCGGTGAAGCTCGACAAGGCAGCGCTCAAGGCAACCGTCGATCGCTACAACGAGCTGTGCGCAAAGGGCAACGACGACGACTTCGGCAAAAAGCCCGAGATGATGATGGCCCTCGATCAAGGCCCATTCTACATCGCCCAGCTGGGGTACAGCTTCTTCTTTGAAACCGGAGGCATCGTGACGGACAAGCAGCGTCGCGTGCTGGACGGCAACGGCGACCCCGTCGGCGGCCTGTACGCCGTGGGCAACGACGGCAACATGCTGTACCGCCATGTCTACACCATCAACATCGGCGGCACCGCCTTCGGCAACCAGGTGAACTCGGGCAGGGAAGCCGCCCAGAACGCAGCTGCGTACATCAAGGGCTAGGCACGCCCTCCATCAATTCACACCCGGCGGAAGGACCGCGCCCCTCCCCGCGGTCCTTCCGCAATCGGAAACACGCCCCAGAGACGCAGCTTCGCGCCCCGTGCGCACACCGACGCAGGAGAGGGCGACGCCGAGGACGCCCTCCCCCGCGTCGTTTACAGCGCTTCCGGGCCGTGCTCGCCGGTGCGGATGCGGACGACGTCTTCCACCGGGAAGATGAAGATCTTGCCGTCCCCCACCTCGCCGGTGCGCGCCGTGGCGCGGATGAGGTCGACGAGCGGGCCCACCTCCGCGTCGTCCACCACGAGCTCGAATTTCACCTTGGGAATCATGTTCAACATGACCTCGGTGCCGCGGTAGTACTCCTTCCAGCCATGCTGCTTGCCGCAGCCCTGCACCTGCGAGATGGTCATGCCCGACACCTGCGCGGCGAACAGCGCCTCCTTGAGCGGTTCGAGCTTCTCGGGCCGCACGATAGCCGTGATCTTCTTCATGTTCGCGCTCCTTTCCTAATCGAGGCCCACGTAGGCCGGGTAGGCGCTCTCGCCGTGGGCGGCCACGTCAAGGCCCTGCGCTTCCTCGGCCTCGCTCACGCGCAGGCTGCCCCTGAAGCACGCCTTGATGATGAAGCCCAGCACCACGTCGAGCACGCCCACGAACACGACCGTCACGAGGATGCCGAGCACCTGCGCGCCCAGCAGCGCGGGATCGCCCGTGTAGAACAGACCGCCGAATTCGGTCCACGAAAGCTCGGGCACGCAGAACAGGCCGGTCAGCACGCCGCCCGTGACGCCGCCGATGGCATGGATGCCGAACGCGTCGAGCGCGTCGTCGTAGCCGAGCTTCCGCTTGAGGAACGAGACGGCGAAATAGCACACGGGCGACACGACGAGGCCCATGACCACCGCGGCCCACGGCTCCACGAAGCCCGCCGCCGGCGTGATGACCACGAGGCCGGCCACCAGCCCCGTCGCCGCGCCCACGAGCGTGGGCTTGCCCGCGCGCACGCGCTCGATGAGCATCCACGACACGAGCGCCGCGCCCGACGCCACCACGGTGTTCACCAGCGCGAGCGCGGCCACGCCGTCGGGGGCGAACTCGGAACCCGCGTTGAAACCGAACCAGCCGAACCACAGCAGCGTGGCGCCCAACGCGACGAACGGCACGTTGTGGGGACGGTAGCTCACCATGCCGAACCCGCGCCGCTTGCCTGCGATCAGGCAGAGGATGAGGCCCGTGAGGCCGGACGAGATGTGCACCACGTCGCCGCCCGCGAAATCGAGCGCCCCGATGGTGTCGCCCACGAGGCTGCCCTCGCCGCCCCACACCATGTGCGCGAGCGGCGGGTACACCACCACGGTCCACACGGCCACGAACGCGCACACCGCGCCGAACTTCACGCGACCGGCCACTGCGCCCGTGATGATGGCCGTGGTGATCATGCAGAACGCCAGCTGGAACACCACGTCGGCCATCGCGGGATACGCGTCGTGACTCAGCGCTTCGGGCGCCTCGCTCGTGATGTCGGCCACGAGCCCTTGCAAGCCGATCTGATCGAAGCCCCCGAAGAACGGAATCGAGCCGTCGCCGCCGTACGCGAACGACCAGCCGCACACCGTCCACGTGATGCCGACGATGCCGAGCACCGCGAACGACATGATCATCGTGTTCACGACGTTCTTGCGGCGGCTCAAGCCCCCGTAGAAGAACGCCAGACCCGGCGTCATCAGCAGGACGAGCATCGCGCAAACGATCATGAAGCCCGTCGACCCTGTGTCGAACATATGCATCTACCTCCTTGAAAATCGCACGTCCCATCGGTTACGCCTCGATGATCCCACGCTTTGACCTGGTGTTGAGTCGCATCTGCCACTGTTAACACGCCGGGAAACGTCTTGTAACAAACACGAAGCGGCCGCGTTACAATAGGGAAACATGCACGACCGCCCCACCCGCGAAAGGTTGCCTTCCATGAGCATCGCATTCGACGCCGTTCGAACCGCCGACGATCGACAGCGCCTCGCCGCGCTGGCCGACGAGATCTGGCACGAGTACTGGCCCGCCCTCATCGGCGACGCGCAAACCGACTACATGGTGGAGAACTTCCAAAGCCTCGGCGCCATCGAGCGCGACATGCGCGAGCACGCCTACGAGTACTGGTTCCTGCGCGCCGAGGACGACGGGCGCATCGTGGGGTACACGGGGGGCCGCGTGGAGCCCGAGACGAACCGCTACTTCATCTCGAAGGTGTACCTGCGGGCCGAGGAGCGCGGCAAGGGATTCGCCTCGCAGGCCATCGCGTTCTACGAGCGGCTCTGCGGCGAGCGCGGCCTCGAGGCGATGTACCTCACGGTGAACAAGCACAACGACCTGGGTATTCGCGCCTACCTCGGCAAGGGATTCGAAACCGTCGACGCGGTTGAGACCGACATCGGCAACGGCTTCGTCATGGACGACTTCATCATGGAGAAACGCCTCAAACCTCAACCCTTGGTTTAATCGCCTGAGCAGGTCGAACCGCGCTCGCCGAGCGGTGTATGATCGACGCACCCGCTCAACATTCGAGAAAGGTGCAGTCGTATGGGAAAGTTCGTGATCAGGACCACCGATGCAGGATGCCACTTCGTGCTGAAGGCCGACAACGGCGAGATCATCGCCACGTCGCAGGTGTACACGACGAAGGAATCTTGCAAGAAGGGCATCGAGAGCGTCAAGAAGAACGCCCCCGAAGCCAACGTGGTGGAAGAGGACTAGCGAGCACGTCCGAGATCGCTTGGCGCGGCAGAGGCTCGGGGATACGAGCGTCGTCAGCCGCGCACTTCGCACGCCGCGTCCGTCACGAACGGGCGCGGCGTGCGTGCTTTCGGGCGCGCCCGTTCTAGAACAGCATCAGGAACAGGTGCGTGAACGCGAAGGCCAGGAGGCCGCAGCCGGGGAACGTGAGGATCCAGGTGAGCACCATCCTGCCGGCCAGCCCCCACTTCACCGTGCGGATGCTCTTCTCGGCGCCCACGCCCATGATGGCCGTGGTCTTCGTGTGCGTGGTGGACACGGGCATGCCGGTGAACGTGGCCAGGCCGATGCAGAAGCAGGCCGACAGGCACGCCGCGAAGCCCTGGTACTGCTCCATCTTCACCATGTTCATGCCCACGGACTTGATGATCTTCTTGCCGCCCACGGCCGTGCCCAGCGCCATCGTGGCCGACACGAGGATGATCAGCCAGAACGGGAATTCCACGTTCGAGTCCACCGCGCCGCTCATGCCGATCATGATGCCCAGCATGCACAACGACAGGAACTTCTGGCCGTCCTGCGCGCCGTGGAGCACGGCCACGCCCGCACCCGAGATGATCTGCGCCCACTTGAAGAACGAGTTCGCCTTCGCACGGTTGGCTTGCCAGCAGAGCTTCTTGATGAGCCGGGTGAACAGCCATCCGGTGCCGAAGCCCAAAAACGTGGAGATGACCAGGCCGTAGATGACCTTCACCCACTCGTCGCCGTTCACGCCGGCCAGGCCGCCCTGCAAGGCGATGGCCGCTCCGGTGATGCCGGCGATGAGCGAATGGCTCTGCGACGTGGGGATGCCGAAATACCACGCCGTAACGCCCCATACGATGATGGCAACCATGGCGGCGGCCAGCGCGATGAGCGCCGCATGGTTATCGCCGCCGAAATCGACCATCTTGAAGATGGTCAACGCCACGGCCGACGACACGGCGGTGATGGCGGCGAGTCCCACGAAGTTGCACACCGCCGCCATCGCGATGGCGGGACCCGGCCTCATGGCCTTCGTCCCCACCACGGTGGCGATCGCGTTGGGAGCGTCGGTCGCGCCGTTCACCACGGTCGCGCCGAGCGTCAGAACAACGATGAGGGCGAGTACCGGATCGCCCATGAGCGCCCCGACGAACGCCCCTAAATCATAGCTCATGCCGGTTTCCTCCACACCCGATCGTTCAGGACAAAGCACTCGGAGCAATGATAGTGATAAATTGTCAGGATTGGGCAACGGAAAGATCAAGTTTAGGTAAAATCGCTCGTCGAACGCCCAAAACCGCCCGGCTGAATGTAAAGAAAAGCGCCGCCCGCGCGGTGCGGGCGGCGCTCGAGGGTCGAGCGGAATGCAGCCTCAGCGAGCGAGACGCTGCTCCACGGCGTCGGCGATGCCCTCGGCATCGAGGCCCAGATCGTGCAGCAGCTGGTTCGACGAGCCCTGGGGCACAAACGTGTCGGGGATGCCCAGCGTCAGCGCGGGGACGGCGGCGCCTTGGCGGGCCAGCTCGTTCAGCACGCCCTCGCCCACGCCTCCGGAGATGATGCCGCCCTCCACCGTCACGACGAGCTTCGTCTTCGCCGCGCGGGCGATTTCGTCCACGTCGAGGGGCTTGGCCCAACGCATGTCCACCACGCGCGCGTCGATGCCGCGCACGGCCAGCAGGGCCGCCGCCGCCTTGGCCCGCGACACCATGCGCCCGAACGCGAGGATGGCCACGTCGTCGCCCTCGCGAACCACGCGCGCCTTCCCCTCCTCCAGCACCTGCGGCTCATCGGGCAGCGCGACGCCTTCGGCCGCCCCGCGCGGGTAGCGGATGGCGAAGGGACCGCCCAGCTCGAGCGCCGTGTGCAGCGCATGCACGAGCTCGGCCTCGTCGGAGGGGGCCAGCACCCGCATGTGCGGGATCATGCGCATGTACGCGAGATCGAACATGCCGTGGTGCGTGGGGCCGTCCTCGCCCACGATGCCGGCACGGTCGATAGCGAACACCACGTCGAGATTCGGCAGGGCGTTGTTGATAATGACCTGGTCGATGGCGCGCTGGAGGAACGTTGAGTAGATCGCCACGACCGGCTTCTTGCCGCCCAACGCCAAGCCGCTGGCCAGGCCCACCGCGTGTTCCTCGGCGATGCCGGCGTCCACGAAGCGGTCGGGGAACTCCTCGGCGTACGCGTCGAGGCCCGTGCCGCCCTTCATGGCGGCCGTGATGGCCACGATGCGCTCGTCGCGACGCGCCTCGGCGGCAAGCGCCTTGCCGAACACGCTCGTGTACGACGGCGCCGACGCGGGCTTCTTCTTCACGTCGCCCGTGGCGATGTCGAACGGCGCGACGCCGTGGAACTTCTCGGGGTTCTGAACCGCCGGCGCGTAGCCGGCGCCCTTGCGCGTGACCACGTGCACGAGCACGGGCACGTCGGTGTGCAGCACGGTAGCCAGCGTTTCCTTGAGCAGGCCGATGTCGTGTCCGTCGATGGGCGCCGTGCACAGGATGCCCAGCTGCTCGAAGATCATCGAGCGCGGGATGACGAACTGCTTCATCGACTCCTTCATGTTGCGCCCGAAGTTCGCGAGCGCGTTGCCGAGCGCTCCGCTGCTCTCGAGCGCCTCCTGCAGGGAATCGCGCGTCTGGCGGTACTGCGGGGTGGCGCGCATGTAGCCGAGGTGCTTCATGAGCGCGCCGACGTTGCGCGAGATGGACATCTCGTTGTCGTTGAGGATGATCACCATGGGCGTCTGCGCCTGGCCGATGTGGTTGAGCGCCTCGAACGCCATGCCGCCCGACAGCGCCGCGTCGCCGATGACGGCCACGATCTTCTCGTCGCCGCCCGACAGCTCGCGCGCCTGCGCCAGGCCGAGCGCCACCGACAGCGAGTCGGACGCGTGGCCGGACGGGTGCACGTCGTAGGGGCTCTCGTCGGGCTTCGGGAACCCGGACAGGCCGCCGTACGTGCGCAGCGTGCTGAAATCGTCGAGGCGACCGGTGATCAGCTTGTGCGCGTAGGCCTGGTGGCCCACGTCGAACACGATCTTGTCATGGGGGCAGTCGAGCATGCTGTGCGTGGCGAGGATGATCTCCACCGCGCCGAGCGACGAGGCCACGTGGCCGCCGGTTTGGGATGCCGTCGTGACGATCTCCTCGCGCACCTCCTGCGCCAGGATGGACAGCTCCTCGTTCGTGAGCAGCTTCAGGTCGGCAGGGGACGACACCATATCGAGAATACGCTTATCCATATGCATCCTTACCAGGGGCTACGCCGAAACCGGCGCACCCGTCTCCTGTGCGGGCGCGTCGTCGGACGGCTCGTCCGACTCCCCGTCCGCTTCCTCGACGCTCTGTTGCGTTTCGATATTCTCCTCGAGCAGGTCGCTGGCGCGCAGCCCGAGTCCTACCGCCTCTTCGTACAGGGCGAGCGCATCGTCGAGCGCCAGCTCGTCGTCGCTCACCGCGTCGACGATCTCGTCGAGGCGGGTTTTCACCGCCTCGAAGCTATCATACGACTCAAGCGCCATGGGAAGGCTCTCCTTCCGGCGACTCGTCGTTCTGCGCCGCGAGGGGCTTCTCCTGGTCGCGCTCGTTATCCGCAGCGCCCTGGGAGGGGTCGTCGGAAGCGACGTCGCCATCGGCGGGCACCTCGGGGTCGCCCTCCGATGCCGTCCCTTCGTCTTCCTCCCCTTCCAGCATCTTGGCGATGCGGCCGAGGATGCCGTTGACGAAACGGTGCGACTCGTCTTCGCCGCCGAAGTCCTTCGCCAGCTCCACCGCCTCGTTGATGGTGACCGAGGTGGGCACGTCGTCGATGTACATCATCTCGAACGTGGCCAACCGCAGGATGGAGCGGTCGACGATGGGCATGCGGGCCAGCGACCAGTTCTCGGACGTGGCCGCGAGGTGGTTGTCGATGGCGCAGCGATGGGATTCCACGCCCAGCACGAGCTTGAGCGCGTACTCGGGCAGCGGACCTTCCTCATCGAGGCGGCTGTTGCCCTCGGCGATCGCCGCAGGCGACTCGTCGGTTATCTCGCTCGTGTAGAGCACTTGGAGCGCGGCACGGCGCGCACTGGTTCGTTCATGTCGTTTGGCAGCCATATAGATTCTTAAAGCCTCCGGGCGTTTAGCGGGCGAACTGCATGCCGTCGATGTACACGTCCACGGCACCCACGGGAATGCCCACCTGGCTGGTCACCGCATCGGAGATAGCCTGGCGAATGCTGGCGGCGAGGTCGGGGAGCACGAAGCCGTAGTACACGTCCACGCGAATGGAAATCTGCAGCTTGTCGTCCTCTCCCACGGTGATCTCGATGCCCTGCGTGGTCGGCTTGCTGCCGAACACGGAGCGCAGGCCGCTCGTGCTGGACGGGCCGATGCAGGCCACGCCCTCCACGTCGTTGGCCGCAATGGACACGATGGTTTCGACGACGCCCGGCGCAAGCGCCATGCCGTCGACGTTGAGCTCTGTCATAGTACGTCTCCCATCTGGGTTTCGATGAAGTCGGTGGTCACGTCGCCCGAGCAGAACACCGCGTTGTCGAGCACGCGGCGATGGAACGCGATCGTGGTTTCGATGCCCTCGATCACGAACTCGTCGAGGGCGCGGCGACCGCGCGCGAGCACCTCTTCGCGATCCTGGCCGTACACCACGAGCTTCGCCACGAGCGAGTCGTAGTACGGCGAGATGCGCGAGCCCGTGCGCACGTAGCTTTCCACGCGCACGCCGGGGCCGGCCGGAGCCTCGAACTTCGTGATGGTGCCGGGGCACGGGCGGAAGCCGTGCTGGGGGTCCTCCGCGTTGATGCGGAATTCCATCGCATGGCCCGCAGGCGAGAACGGCGCGCGATCGGCGCAGCTCATGGGCTCGCCGGAGGCGATGCGCAGCTGCTCCTTGATGATGTCGGTACCGGTGATCTGCTCGGTCACCGGGTGCTCCACCTGCACGCGCGTGTTCATCTCCATGAAGTAGAACGACCCGCGCTCGTCGAGCAGGAACTCGATGGTGCCAGCGTTCTTGTAGTTCGTGGCGCGCACGGCCTTGATGGCCGCCACGCCCATGGCGCGGCGCAGGTCCTCGGTCAGCGCCGGCGAGGGCGCTTCCTCGATGAGCTTCTGGTGGCGCCGCTGCACGGAGCAGTCGCGCTCGCACAGGGCGATGTTGTTGCCGAAGTCGTCGGCCAGCACCTGAATCTCCACGTGGCGCGGGCGCAGCACGAGCTTCTCCAGGTACACGCCGTCGTTGCCGAACGCGGCGCCGGCCTCGTTGCGGGCCGCCGCGTACTGCGCCTCGAGGTCGGCCGGGTCGTGCACTTCGCGCATGCCTTTGCCGCCGCCGCCCGCCGTGGCCTTGATGAGCACGGGGTAGCCGACGGTGTCGGCGAACGCCTTGGCCTCGGCCGCCGTGTCAATGCAGCCGTCGGAGCCCGGAACGGTGGGCACGCCGCACGCCTTCATGGTCTCGCGCGCGGAGCTCTTGTCGCCCATGCGCTCGATGCACTCGGGGCTGGGCCCGATGAACACGAGGTCGTTGTCGGCGCAGGCGCGGGCGAAGTCGGCGTTCTCGGCGAGGAAGCCGTAGCCGGGATGCACGGCCTCCGCACCGGTGGTCTTCGCCGCCGCGATGATGTTCGGTATGATGAGGTAGCTCTTGTTCGCCTGAGCAGGGCCGATGCACACGGCCTCGTCGGCGTACTGCACGGGGTAGGTGTTGGCGTCCTCGGTCGAGTAGACCGCGACCGTCTTCACGCCCAGCTCCTTGCAGGCGCGCATCACGCGCAGGGCGACCTCGCCACGGTTGGCGATCAGGATCTTCTTAAACATTACGCCGTCTCCGGGGCCGGGGCCGGCGCGCCGTGCGGCTCGACGTAGAACAGCACCGTGCCGAACTCGACAGGGGACGCGTCCTCGAGGCACACCTCGCGGACGGTGCCCATCTCCTCGGCGGTGATCTCGTTCATCAGCTTCATGGCCTCGACGATGCACAGCGTCTGGTTGGCGGCAACCTCGTCGCCCACCTGCACGAACGGAGGCTCGCCCGGCGCGGGGGACGAGTAGAACGTGCCCACCATGGGAGCCGTGACGGCATACCAGTCGGAGGGGCGCTCGACGTCGTCGTCAGCGGCGGCCGGAGCGGCGGCGGCAGGGGCCGGGGCCACGGCGGCAACCGGAGCGGCGGCCGCAGCGACGGCGGCGGCTTCGGAGGACAGGGTGCCCGGCATGCGCACGGCGATGCGAGTGCCCTCTTCCTCAACTACGATCTCGCCGACGCCGCTTTCCTCGGCGACGCGAACCAACTCGCGAATCTGATTGATGTCCACGTAATCGTCCTCCTTGGTGTGGCTCGACTCCTGCTCCATGAGGAAGTCGACCTTCTCCGATGTGCGGTGCTTGCTGAGGAACGTGCGCGCCTCGTTCGGGAACAAGGCGTACATGAGCACGTCTTCCTCGCTCTTCGCGAGGTCGCCGATCTCTTCTTCGACCTGCGCATAGGTGGTGGTGACGAGCGAGCCGGGCGCCACGTCGGGCGGCAGCATCTCGGAGTTGCCCACGACCTTCGCCACGATGTCCTTGTCCATGCGGCCCGGCGCCTTGCCGTAGTAACCGCAGATGTAGTCCTTCATCTCCTTGGACACAACGCTCCAGCGCTTGCCGGTGAGCACGTTGAACACGGCCTGCGTGCCCACGATCTGCGACATCGGCGTCACGAGCGGCGGATAGCCCACCTCGGCGCGCACCTTCGGGATCTCCTTCATGACCTCGGGCAGGCGGTCGGCCGCGTTCTGGATTTCCAGCTGCGACACGAGGTTCGACATCATGCCGCCCGGCACCTGGTGCGAGTACACCTGCATGTGCGTGAGCGACGAGACGCCGCGCTTGTAGTGGCCGCGCTTGCGCACGCCCTCCCAGTATTCGGCGATCTCGAACAGCAGGTCGAGGTCGAGGCCGGTGTCATAACGGCTCTCCTGGAGGGCGGCGACGATCATCTCGACGGCCGGATGCGAGTTGCCGAACGCCAGCGGCGCGTGGGCCGTGTCGGCGATGGCGGCGCCGGCTTCGGCGGCCTTGAGGATGTTGGCGGGCGCCATGCCGCCGACGTAGTGGCAGTGGATGTGCAGCGGCAAACCGATTTCGGCGTTGAAGGCCTTCACCATGCGCTCGGTGCGGTACGGCGTGAGCATGCCCGCCATGTCCTTGATGCAGATGGAGTCGGCACCGAGGTCCTTGAGCTTCTGACCGTAGTCGAGGAAGCTGTCGAGCGTGTGCACCGGCGACATCGTGTAGGAGATGGCGCCCTCGAAGTGGCCGCCGCATTCCTTGATGGCTTCGGCGTTGTCGACGACGTTGCGGATGTCGTTGAGCGCGTCGAATACGCGGAAGACATGAATGCCGTTGCGCTTGGAAGCCTTGATGAAGTGATTGCAGATGTCACGCGAATAGTGCTTGTATCCCACCAGGTTCTGACCGCGGGACAGCATAGCGAGCGGCGTGTTCGGCGTTTGCGCCTTGATGGATCGCAGTCGCTCCCACGGGTTCTCGTCGAGGAAGCGCATGCACGTGTCGAACGTCGCACCGCCCCACGCCTCGATGGCCCAGTACCCGACACGGTCCATTTTAGGCAGGATCGGCAGCATATCGCCGATCTGCATACGCGTGGCCCAGAGGCTTTGCTGGCCGTCACGGATGGTGGTATCCATGATCTGAAGCCTTGGCATGAACTCACACCCCCTTCGGTTTGCAGTTAGTCAAAGATCGAAACAAGAATTATAGAGTAACCCCACGCCGCATGAGCCACAACGGGACAAATTCACCGACAAGCAACAGATTTTGAGCGGCGGGAGGTTCATGCGCGCATACGTGTGCGGTGCGCTCATCAAAAAGACGCAGCATTGTAACCGCTGGATGACGGGTTGGGTTTTGCGCGCCGTTACGCTTTCTGCATGAGCGAGATGAGCAAAAACGAGAAGATGGCGCGCAAGGATCCCCTTGTCCAGCGCCTGTCCGCTGACTTGGGCAGCCGGCTTCTCGACGTGCGCACCTCCGAAGGGCTCCCCCAGACCAAGCTGGCCGAGATGGTGGGCACGAAGCACCCGCGTATCAGCAACCTCGAAGGAGGCCTCGTGGACGTGCGGATCTCCGACATCGTCAAGCTGGCACGCGCGCTCGACGTGGACCCCGGCACGCTGCTCGACCTCGCCGCCTATAAGCTGGAGGACTACCCCCTCCCCCCGCCCGACAACCACGCGCGATTGTAGCCGAAACGAACGAGGGCGCCCTGCAGGGCGCCCTCGTTACGTACGTGCTCGCTTGGTGCGACGCGTTAGACGCGCTTGATGAAGCGGCCGTCGCGGGTGTCGATCTGCAGGATGTCGCCCATTTCGACGAACGTGGGAACCTGCACCTCGACGCCGGTTTCCAGCGTTGCGGGCTTCGTCGTGTTGGTGGCCGTGTCGCCCTTGAAGCCAGGCTCGGTGTGCGTGACCTCGAGCTCGACGAACATCTGGGGCTCGATGCTGATCAGCTCGTCGCCGGCGTACAGCAGCGACGCCTCGTCGTTCTCCTTGAGCCACTTCGCCGCCTCGCCCACGGTGTCGGCCGGGATGGCCATCTGCTCGAAGGTGTCGTTGTCCATGAAGTTGAAGTCGGCACCGTCGTTGTAGAGGTACTGCAGCTTCTTCGTCTCGAGACGCACGGACTCGACCTTGACACCGGCATTGAACGTGTTGTCGATGACGCGGCCCGTCTTGATGTCGCGCAGCTTCGTGCGGACGAAGGCGCTGCCCTTGCCGGGCTTCACATGCTGGAACTCGACGATGGTGCACAGTTTGCCGTTAAACTCGATGCACATGCCGTTCTTGAAATCGGCGGTAGAGATAGCCATACTGGGTAATCCTTTCGTTCACGGGCGGTCCGCTGCGTGCCGCGGGGCCCGATCAGCGTTCAAACCGTTCCATTATACTCATGAAGGGCAGGCGCGATCCTCACACATCAAGGGTATCAGAAAAAAATCAGGGCAGGGCGACCTCGACGATGCACGCGCACGCCGTCTCCCACCTGTTCACGCGGTCGCCAACCTGCGCACGCGGTCGCCGACATCCCCGATTACGGCAAAAAAATCGAGGTAGGTAAATTTCCATACGGGCAGCCGCTCTCAAAGACAGCTTGTTGAAGCCGCGACCTGGCGTTTTGCCCTTGCCCCCGATACGCGAAGGGTCATTCCTTGCTGTTCCATTTACCTACCTCGATTTTTTTGCCAGATTCTTCTATAGTGGCCGACATGGATATACTTATCGGATATCGCTCCGCTCTTGAATACTGGCGATTGGTCGGCCCTGGTTTCCTGTGCGGATATCAAGAACGCAGGACCGCAACGCGCCGCGCGACGAAAGCGTTGTCGCGCCCCTCAAAGCCGCGGCTCGCGCAAGGAAACCGCCGACCGGCCGGATGCAAGCTTCCCGTTCGCGCGATCGTCGGCACAACCGAAGCCAGAACGACAACAGCGAGCCTGGTCAGCCATAAGTGGACGAGCCTGCCGGCAAGCTCCTTTGTCGATGCAGGACAGGGATTTCTTGTCAGCACGCCGGAGTTCTGCTTCCTGCAAATGGCCCGCGAGATGACCGTCGCCCAACTCGTGCAGCTTGGACTCGAACTATGCGGAACGTACGCATTGGCCGAAAACGGACCCGCGATCTCGCGCGAGGCCCCGCTCACGACAGCCGCCAAGCTGAGAGCCTTCGTCGAAGCCGCAGCGGGCGCACCCGGGCGAGCCACGGCGTTGCGCGCAACGCGCTACCTGTTGGACGGCTCGGCCTCTGCTATGGAAACCTTGCTCGCCCTGCTGCTGCATTTGCCGAACAACCTGGGCGGTTACGGGTTGAAGAAGCCGAAGCTCAACTACCGCGTCGACGTACCGGCCAGCTTGCGCGAACTTGCCGACCGCAGCTATTGCCTCTGCGACCTCTGTTGGCCGGAAGCAAACCTCGCAGTAGAGTACGACTCGCGACTCCATCATTCCGAGCCAGGCCGCCAAAGCAGCGATGCGCGACGGCGCAGCACGCTCACCGCGCTCGGATTCACCGTGATAACGGTTTTCCCCGGCCACATCACGGATAGCGGCGCCTTCAATCGTCTCGCTCGCCAGGTGGCGAAGCTCACAGGCAAGCGGCTGCGCTACCACGACCCCGCGTTCACCCGCAAGCACCTTGAGCTGCGCGAGGAGTTGTTCGAGAACCTCTGGGAAGGCGCACGCGCGTAAGAACGGCGATGCGAGCCTGCCCGCTACAGCACCACCAGGTCGTGGGTCGACTGGGTGAACACCTCGAAGCCGTCGGCCGTGATCACGCCGCAGTCCTCCAGGCGCATGCCGAACTCGCCCGGCAGGTACACGCCCGGCTCGACCGTCACCACGTTGCCCGCCACCAGCGCAGACTCGTTGCGCGGCGACAGCACGGGCTGCTCGTGGATGTCGATGCCCACGCCGTGGCCCAGGCTGTGGCCCATCTTGCCGGCGAAGCCGCCGTCCGCAAGCGCCTGCTCGGCCAGCTCGTGCATGGCCTTGCCGGTGACGCCGGGCCTGAGCGCGGCCTCCACCTGCTCGTTCGCATTGCGGATGGCCGCGTAGGCGTCGCGCATCCGAGGGGATGGCGCGCCGAGGAACACGGTGCGCGTCATGTCCGAGCAGTAGCCGAGCGCCCGCGCGCCGAAGTCGAGCACGACGCACTGCCCCGCCTCGAGCACCGTCTGCCCGGGGATGGCGTGGGGGCTCGCGCCGTTCGCGCCCGTCGCGACGATGGAGGGGAACGCGAGGCCGTCGGCGCCGTGGCGGCGCATGAAATCCTCGAGCTCGATCTGCACCGCGCGCTCGGTCATGCCGGGACGCATAAACGCGACGATGTGCGCGAACGCGGCGTCGGTGATGGCCTGGGCCGCCTTCATGCGGGCGATCTCCTGCGGCTCCTTCACGGCGCGCAGGTCGAGGACGAAGTCGGACGTCTCGCGCAGCTGCGGCCGCGCGGGCGCGTCGGCGAAAGCCGCTTCGAGCGCGCGGTAGGATCCGAGCGTCAGGGAGTCCTCGATGCCGAGCACGACGGCCTCGGCCTCGGCCGTCGGCTGCTCGCCGTGACGCGCGCCGAACGCAGAAGCCACGAACGCGGCGTGCGTGACGCGGGCGTCGTCGACCGCGATGGCGCCCTCATCGGCGGCTGCCGCGCGCGCGGCCTCGCTGTAGCGCGAGTCGGTGTGCAGCACGGCGTCGTGCGGGGTGACCAGCAGCGCATGGGCGTCCTCGTCGTCGAACACGCCGTCGAACGCGGTGAGCCAGGTGATGTTCGATGTGTCGCGCGCAAAGAACGAGCGGATGCCCGCCTCGGCGCAGGCGGCGCGCAGGCGGTTGAGGCGCGGGGCAGCGAGCGCGCGAACCGAGGGCTCCACCTCTTGCGCGGGCGCTGGGGGAACGGAGCCCACGATGCGCTCGGCCGGCGCGAGGGACAAGAGCACGTCCACGGCCTCCTTGTACCCTTCCTTGCCCTTCCCCTTGATCTGGGCCACGCACACCGGCTCGATGACCGAGAGATGGCGGAACTCCTCGCGCGTGGAGATGTCGGACAGGTGCACTTCCACCGTGGGGACGTCGATGGACGAGACGGCGTCGCGCAGCGCGTAGGAGTAATGCGTGTGGGCGCCGGGGTTGTAGACGATCCCGTCGTACACGCCGCGCGCCTCGTGCAGCTTGTCGATGAGCGCGCCTTCGTGGTTGCTCTGGAAGCAGTCGACGCGCACGCCGCGCTCGGCCGCGTACGCCGCCACTTCGCGCTCGATGTCGGCGAGCGTCACCGTGCCGTACACGTCGGGCTCGCGCACCCCCAGCAGCTTGAGGTTCGGCCCGTTCAGCACCAGGATGTTCTTCATCATGCTCCGCTTCCCTCGCACGTTCGTCTATTCCTTCGAGCGGCGCCAGGCGGCGAGGTGCTCGAGGATGGTGTCGTCGTCGACGTCGGCCAGCTGCCAGGAGCCCACGTCGCGCGGCAGCACGAAGCGCACCTGGCCGTGGCGGGCCTTCTTGTCGCGCTTCATCGCCTCCAGCATGGCCTCCGGCTCGGCCGACCAGTCGAGCGCAGGCAGGCCCAGCTCGTCGAGCAGGCGGTCCTGCGCTTCCACCAGATCGAGCGGCGCGTCGACCAGCGACACGGCCATGCGCGCGGCGAACCGCATGCCCTCGGCCACGGCCGCGCCGTGCGAGAACGTGCCGTACCCCGCCAGCGACTCCACGGCGTGCCCCAGCGTATGGCCGTAGTTCAAGCACTCGCGCACGCCCTTGCTCTCGGACTTGTCGGCGGCCACCACGTCGGCCTTGAACACCACGGAGCGCGCGATGGCCTCCTCGACCACCACCTCGTCGCGCGCGGCCAGCGCGCCGGCCGCGTCGACGAGCCAGAAGAAGAACTCGTCGGAGTCGATGACCGCGGACTTCGCGATTTCCGCGCAGCCGCACGCCCATTCGCGCGCATCGAGCGTGGCGAGCGTGGCCGTGTCGGCGCACACGTACGACGGCTGCTTGAACGCGCCCACGAGGTTCTTGCCGGCCGCCAAGTTGACGCCGGTCTTGCCGCCCACCGACGAGTCCACCATCGACAGCAGCGTCGTGGGCACCTGCACCACCGGCACGCCGCGCATGTAGCACGCGGCCACGAACCCGGCGAGGTCGCCCACCACGCCGCCGCCGAGCGCCACCACCACGCAGTCGCGCCCGAGCGCGAGGCCGGCCATGGCTTCCCAAATCTCGCCGGCCACCTCGATGGACTTCGACCCTTCGCCCGCGGGCACGGCGATGTCGCTCACGCGGAACCCGGCCTGCGCCAGCGCGTCCTTCGCGTCGGCGCGATAGAGCGGCGCCACGTGCTCGTCGGTGATGACGAGGGCGCGCTCGGTCTCGGCAAGCGCGGGCACGCGGCGCAGGTGCGCGCCCAGGTTCGCCAGCACGCCGCCGCCGATGCGCACGTCATAGGTTTCCTCGCCGGGGATGGTGACGACTACTTTCGTTGCAGGCACAGGATGCCCTCCTTCTCAAGCGCGCTTTGCACCTCGCGCGCGATGGTTGCCACGTTCTTGCCGGCGGTGTCGACGGTGAGATCGGCCACCTCGGCGTACAGGGGCAGACGCTCCTCGGACGTCTTGCGCGCGGCGTCGAGATCCTGGAACAGGGGGCGCGTGGAGGTGTCGCTGATGCGCGACTTCGCCTCGTCGGCCGTCACCTGCAGGTACACGACGAACCCGGCCTCGCGCAGGATGGCGCGGTTCTCGTCGCGCTTCACTACGCCGCCGCCGCACGACACGAGCAGCGGCTCCTTGCCGGCCAGCTCGCGCAGCACGTCCGTCTCGATGGCGCGGAAGCCGTCCTCGCCCGCCTGCGCGAAGATCTCCTTCACGCGCTTGCCCTCGCGGCGCTCGAGGTACGTGTCCATGTCCACCGAGGCCACGCCGCAGGTGCGCGCCAGCCGGCGCGCGACCGAGGTTTTCCCGGCGCCCATGAATCCCACGAAGAACACGGGGCGCGCAAGCTCCCCCACCACGCGGGGTCGCCTCGAAGCCTCGTGCCTCATCGCGCCATCGTCCTGAGCCGTTGGCGGTAGGCCTTCACGGCCGCCTTGATGTCGGCCATGTTGTCGCGCCCGAACTTCTCGAGGTACGCCTCGGCCAGCACGAACGCCACCTCGCTCTCGGCCACCACGGCACAGGCGGGCACGGCGCACGTGTCGCTGCGCTCCTTGGACGCCTCCTCCACCTCGAGCGTGTCGAGGTTCACCGTCTCGAGCGGCGTCATGAGCGTGGGGATGGGCTTCATGGCCGCGCTCACGATGAGGGGCATGCCCGTGGTCATGCCGCCCTCGAGGCCGCCCGCGTTGTTCGACGCGCGCACGAAGCCGACCTTCTTGTCGAGCGCGATGGGATCGTGCACCTCGGAGCCCGAACGGCGCGCCGCCTCGAAGCCCATGCCGAACTCGACGCCCTTGATAGCGGGGATGGAGAACAGCGCCGCACCCAAGCGCGAGGTCAGGCGATCGCCCGCCGAAGCGTAGCCGCCCACGCCGGGCACGAGCCCCGTCACCACGACGCGGAACGTGCCGCCCAGGCTCTCGCCCGCGTCTTTCGCGCGGTCGATCTCGGCCTTCATAGCCTCCGTGGCCTGCTCGTCGGGGCAGCGCACCTCGCTCGTCTCGATGGCGAGCGGCTTGTAGTCGGGGGCGTTCATGAGCGCGTCGTCCTCGTCGAAGGAGGCGCCGCCGATGGACGTGACGTACGAGAACACCTCCACGCCCAGGTCGGCCAGGAACTCGCGCGCGATGCCGGCCGCCGCCACGCGCGCCGCCGTCTCGCGGGCGCTCGCGCGCTCGAGGATGTTGCGGCAGTCGGACGTGTCGGTTTTGAGCGCGCCCACGAGGTCGGCGTGGCCGGGGCGCGGCGTGACCTCCCGTACGAGGTCGGACGGGGCATCGCCGAACGCGGCCATGCGGTCGGTCCAGTTCTCCCAGTCGCGGTTGCGCACCACGAGCGCGATAGGGGTTCCCAGCGTGCGGCCGAAGCGCACGCCGGAGGTGACCTCCACGGTGTCGCGCTCGATGCGCTGGCGCCCGCCGCGCCCGTAACCGGACTGGCGGCGCGCGAGATCGGTGTTGATCTGCGATTCGGAGATCTTCAAGCCCGCGGGGACGCCATCAACGATGGCCGTGAGGCACGGGCCGTGGCTTTCGCCTGCTGTGAGGTATCGCATAGTCCGTCGCTTTCCGAGACAATCCCGAGCATGTTCATACGGTATTGTACCCCACCGCTCCCCCGCAAATCGCGAGAAGCATCACGAGAAGCGGCACATCCAGGTCACGCTAGCAGTCGAACCCCGCGGCCTCGGCCATGAGATCGAACAGCTCGTCGTCCGAGAGGGCGACGTCCGCCTCGGCGAGGTCGGCCACGATGCGCACCGTGGCCACCGCCTGCGCCACGAGCATGCCGGCACCGTCGTACGCCGCGCATCCCGCCTCGCGCGCAGCGCGCACGAGCGCCGTCTCGCCGTGGCCGTACACCGCGTCGAACACGGTTTGCCCCGCACGCAGCAGCGCGGCGTCGAACGGCGCGGCGTCGCCCTCGTTCATGCCGAGCGGCGTCGCGTTCACCACGAGGTCGGCCGCCGCCAAGGCTTTCGTGGACGTGGTGTAGCTGCCGAACTTGAAGGTGGTGCGCTCGTAGGCCGTGCGGAAGCTGCGATGATGCGCCTGCGCGGCCGGCAGATCGACCGTGGCGTTCGCCAGCAGGCCGAACCGCTCGACGTAGCCTTCGAGCACCTTGCGCGAGCGCTCTTTGTCGCGACCGACGAGCATGACCACGTCGGCGCCCGCGATGGCGCACGCGTGCAGGATGGACAGCGCCGTGGGGCCCGTTCCGCACACGGCCACGCGCTTGCCCGCGAAGCTGAAGCCCGTGCGCTCCAGGTACGTCGCGCAGCCCTGGCCGTCGGTGTTGAAGCCGATGAGCGCGTCACCCTTCTTCACCAGCACGTTGGCGCCCTGGGCGAGCTTCGCCGTGGCCGCCTTCGCCGTGGCCGCTTGATACGCGAGCGGCTTGTAGGGCGTGGTGATGTTGATGGACAGGAAGTCGCGCGCGTCGACGAACGACTGCGCCTCCTCCTCGGTTGCGCAGTCGGCCAGGTCGTAGCGCCACGGCAGCCCAAGGCGCTCGTACACGGCGTTGTACATCGCCGGCGACAGCGAGTGCGCGATGGGATGGCCCAGCAGGTAGAGGTGCTCCGTCATGATGATCCTTCCGCTCGCTCGTTCAGATCGGACGCGATGTGCGATTCGGCTTCGTCCTCCTCGCAGGGAACCGCGTTCTGCGACGCCGTGGTGGCGCCTTCCGGCTTTCGCTCGCCCATGACGGCGCGCTCGAAGTTGCGCAGCAGCAGCGTGTGGGGCAGGTCCTGCTCCACGAGCGGCGCCAGCAGGTAGGCCTTCATGCCGAGGAAGTGCGCGCCCATGACGTCGGTGACCAGCTGGTCGCCCACCACCACCGTCTCGGCGCGCTTCGCGCCCAGCTTGCTCAGCGCCATGAGGAATGCGGGCGGCAGCGGTTTGACAGCCTTCGCCACGATGGGCAGCGACAGCCGGTTCGCCAGCTGGTACACGCCTTCGTGCCAGTTGTTGGACACGAGGCAGAACGAGATGCCCGCATCGCGCGCTTTCGCCAGCCAGAACCCCACGTCGCGGGGCACCTCGTGGGTGTCGCGCGTGAGGATGGTGTTGTCAACGTCCAAAAGCACGTTGCGGTAGCCCAGCGCCAGCAGGTCGCGGTCGATGTCGATGCGCGAGATGCGCGCGAAGTAGCGGTCGGGTTCGAGGAAGGCCATGTCGTTGTCGCTTGCGTCCTACGAGAACGTCTGCTGGTGCTCTTCGTACGTCTCGCTGAAGTAGTACTGCATCGTACCGCTCTCGTCGGGCGCGAAGTAGAAGAAGTAGTAGTTCGTCTGCGCAGGGCTGCACACGGCCTGCAGGCAGTCGAGGCCCGGCGAGCAGATGGGCGTGGGCGGCAAGCCCTGTTTCGTGTACGTGTTGAACGGCGTGTCGTTCTGGATGTCCTCGGGAGTGGGGTCTTTGCCCAGCTCGTAGGCCGTGGTCGCATCGCTTTGCAGGAAACCGTAGTTCGGATCGCCGAAGTTGTTCAGGCGGTTGTAGAACACGGACGCCACCTGGGCGCGGATCTGCTCGTCGCCCGACGACTCGCGCTCCACGATGGACGCGAGGTTCACCGCGTCGTAGATGGTGAGGCCCTGGCTCTGCGGGTAGGACCAGTCGAGGCCCGCCGTCTCGGTTTGGAACTGGTCGAGCATCATACGCACGACCGAGTCGACCGTGGCGTCCTCGCCGATCTCGTACGTCTTCGGGAACAGGAAGCCCTCGAGGCTGTTCGTGCCCGCGTCGGCCAAAAACGCGTAGTCGGCCGCGTACACGCTGGCGTCGGACGCGGCGGCGGTGAACGCGTCGGCCGTGATGCGGTTCTCGGTGAAGTTCGCGACGCTTTGGGCGGTAGCCGCGAGCGTGCTGCCCTCGGGGATGGTGAGCGCGTTCGATGCGGGGCCGGTCTGCAGCTCGTTGATGATCTGGTCGAGCGTGATGCCGCCCGCGAACGTGTAGGTGCCGGGCTTGAGCTGGGAGTCGACGCCCATCTCGTTCACGCGCTTCGTGAAGTCGGATGCGCTGGTGACCAGACGGGCCTCCTGCAAGTCCTCGCCGATGGCCTTGGCGCCGGCGCCTTCGGCCACCACGATAGTGGCTTCCTGGCCCTCGGCCAGAAGCTCGACCGGCTGCGCGGAGCAGCTGTTGAACAGGGTGAGCGCGCCCCACGCCAGGCCTCCGAGCACGACGACGGCCAGGATGGCCGCGAAGATGACCGGTCCCTTGCTCTTCTTGGGGCGGATGTAGCTGGTATCGTACGTGCGGAACTGACGCTCACCGCGAGCGTGAACCGAGCGTGCTGCGTGGTTCGGACGCTGGGAATAGGTGACTTGCTTCCTGTGCTGGGGCATGGACTGTCCTCTTCTTTCACCAAGCCTCGCGGCGCGCATCAAGCCACGCCTGTAAAAACAAACTCGCGGCTATCATATCTATTTTGCCCCGCATGGCCCGCTCGTTCAGGCCCTTTTCACGCAAACTCCGTTTGGCCTCCTGCGAGCTCAGGCGCTCGTCGACGAACTCGTGGGGGATGCCGCACGCGTCGGAAATGGTCTTCGCCGCAGCTCGTATGCGCACGGCCTGCGGCCCCTCCGCGCCCGCCATCGTGTAGGGAAGCCCGCACAGCAGCAATTCCGGCTCCCAATCCTCGAGCACGCGCTGAAACGGCTTCGCGCACGAGAGCACTTCCGCAGAAGGGAGCACCACCACCGGCGACGCCACCCGCTCGCCCGGGTCGCTCACCGCCACCCCCACGCGCGTCTCGCCAATGTCCAAAGCCATGATTCGCATGATGAGCCCTTTCATGTTACCGGCGGATACGCGCGGCTTTCCGCTTTCAGCCTATTGTACGTCAGTGCGGCAACCTGGCGAAGAGCGCAAGCATGCTCGCAACCTCTTTTGAGGAAATTGCATGGTCGATAGACAGCGGCTTGCCGTCGAGGTGCGAGAATATGGCAAAAATTTTGAGCTAGGTAAATGCGGAACGCCAGAAGACCGTCTTTGCATCGTAGCTTGCACGCAAAACACCTGGTCGGTTTTCTCACGCGCTCGCTTTTGGGTAAGTTAGATGTATGTAACTTTTACCTACCTCGAAATTCTTGCCAAAATCAGCTCGCCAAACGACCGAATAGGATTTCTCGATCCGTTTCGCACACCCCAGGTTGACGAGGACGACAAGACGGCCATACGCGTCCCGAGGCGGTAAGCGAGGCAGTACGATCACTCTCCCGGGATGAAAAAAGGGCTTCTCCGATTCTCGGGGAAGCCGCCGAAAAGGACGCCCCCGCAGGTTGAAGCGCCGCTCGCAGAGCCGGCGCAACCCGCGGAAGACGCGCCTCGGACCCGGGCGAAGGGGGTCCGAGGCGAGTTCCGCACGAGCCAAACAGCCCAGCGGGCTGTTTGTGCGAGCCAGGACTGTCTGAGCAGCGGACCCCCTTCGCCCGGGTCCAGCCGGCAGCCCTACAGCAGCAGTTCGCGCGCGGCCTGAAGCGCCGCGTCGATGCCGGAAGCGTCCTTGCCGCCGGCCTGCGCCATGGCGGCCTTTCCGCCGCCGCCGCCCTTGATGTTCGGGGAGATCGCCTTGATGATGGCGCCGGCGTCGAAGCCCGCCTCCACCGCTTCCGGCGTGCCGGCAGCGAGCAGCGTGGGCTTGCCTTCCTTCTCGGTGGCCAGCACGGCCGCGCCCGGCTTGTCGAGACGCGCGCGCAGCACGTCCCACGCGTTGCGCATCTGCCCCGCGTCGGCCTCGGGCAGACGGCCGAACACCACCGGGTAGCCCGCCGCGCTCGTCGCGGCGCCCTCGAGCAGCGTGCTGATGCCGTCGTCGGCGATGGTCTGGCGGTTGCGCTTCATCTTCGTCTGCAGATCCTTGAGCTGCTTCACGTTCGCACCGGTGCGCTCGCTCACGTCGAACAGCGGCACGCGCAGCTCCTCGGCCGTCTCCTTGAGCTCCGCTTCCACGCGGTTCATGTACGCCAGCGCGTCGAAGCTGGTCACCGCCTCCACGCGGCGCAGGTTCGCGCCCACGCTCGTCTCGGACGTGATCTTCACGAAGCCGATCTCGCTCGTGGCCGA
Organism: Eggerthella hominis; assembly: GCF_014287365.1. NCBI lineage: Bacteria > Bacillati > Actinomycetota > Coriobacteriia > Eggerthellales > Eggerthellaceae > Eggerthella > Eggerthella hominis. The sequence continues at coordinate 338,627 of NZ_JACOOA010000003.1, read as the reverse complement.
CACGTGGGTGCCGCCGCACAGCTCCTGCGAGAACCCTTCGATGTCGAGCACGCGCACGAACTCGCCGTACTTCTCGCCGAACAGCGCCATGACGCCGGCTTCACGCGCCGACGCGAGCGACGTCTCGTAGGCGCGCACGGGATGGTTCTCCATGATCTTCTCGTTCGCCAGGCGCTCCACCTCGGCGATCTGCTCGGCCGTCATGGCCTCGAAGTGCGTGAAGTCGAAGCGCAGACGGCTGTCGGCGACGTAGCTGCCGGCCTGCTTCACGTGGTCGCCCAGCACCTGGCGCAGCGCCCAGTGCAGGATGTGCGTGGCCGTGTGGTTGCGGCGGATGCGCTCGCGGCGCGGCACGTCGATGGCGGCGTGCACGGTGTCGCCCACGCTCACGCGCCCGTTCTCCACCTGCACGGTATGGGCGATCAGGCCCTTCTCGGGCTCCTTCGTGTCCAGCACGCGCACGGCGGCGTCGTCCTTCGTCATGGCGCCCGTGTCGCCGATCTGGCCGCCCTTCTCGGCGTAGAACGGCGTGGCGTCCAGCACGATGCGACCCTCGTCGCCGGCCTCCAGCGCGTCGACCTGCTGGCCGTCCTTCACGAGCGCCAGCACGCGCGCATCGGCGTCGTTCTTCGTGTAGCCGAGGAACTCGGTGGGGCCCACAGCCTCGAGGATCTCGTTCATCACGCCGCCGTACGTGGACCAGGCCGCCTCGGCGTCCTTCGTGTTGGCCGCGCGGGCGCGTTCGCGCTGCTCGTCCATGCAGCGACCGAAGCCCTCCATGTCCACCTCGATGCCGCGCTCGTCGCACAGTTCGCGCGTGACCTCCACGGGGAAGCCGTACGTGTCGTGCAGCGTGAAGGCGCGGTCGCCCGGCAGCACGTCGCCCTCGAGCTCGGCCAGCGCCTCGTCGAGGAAGGCGCGGCCCTGACGCAGGTTCGCGCCGAAGCGCTCCTCCTCGGACAGGATGACGCGGCGCATGAGCTCGCGGTTCTCCACGATCTCGGGGTACACGTGTCCCATGAGGTTCACGATCTCGTCCACGTACTCGTTGAGGAACGGCTTGTCGAGGCCCAGCAGGTGGCCCTTCATCACGGCGCGGCGCAGCAAGCGGCGCAGCACGTAGCCGCGGCCCTCGTTGGAAGGCAGGATGCCGTCGGCGATCATGAACGCCACGGCGCGGCTGTGATCGGCCATGATGCGCAGCGACAGATCGGTGGCCGAATCGCTGCCGTACACGGTGCCGGTCAGGCGCTCGCCCACCGCCACGAGGCTGCGCAGCACGTCGGTCTCGTAGTTGGACTGGACGCCCTGCAGGATGGCGGCGATGCGCTCGAGGCCCATGCCGGTGTCGATATTCTTCTTCGGCAGCGGCACGAACGAGCCGTCCTCCTGGCCGTCGTACTGGGTGAACACGAGGTTCCAGTACTCCAGGAAGCGGTCGCAGTCGCAGCCCGGCGCGCAGTCGGGGCTGCCACAGCCGAACTCCTCGCCCTGGTCGAAGTAGATCTCCGAGCACGGGCCGCACGGGCCGGTGGGCCCGGCACGCCAGAAGTTGTCCTCTTCGCCGAGGCGCGAGATGTGGTCGTCGGGCACGCCGAGCTTCTTCCAGATCTCGATAGTCTCGTCGTCGTCGAGGTACACGGTGAAGTACAAGCGCTCGGCCGGCAGCCCCAGCACCTCGGTGGAGAACTCGTACGCCCACGCGCACATCTCCTCCTTGAAGTACTCGCCGAAGCTGAAGTTGCCCAGCATCTCGAAGAAGCTCTGGTGACGGCCCGTGGTGCCGATGATGTCGATGTCGTTCGTGCGCACGCACTTCTGCACCGTCGTCGTGCCGATGTAGGGGGCCTCGAGGTGCTTCTGCTGCAGGAAGTAGGGCTTGAACTGCACCATGCCGGCGCTCGTCAGCAGCAGCGACGGGTCGTCGGGGATGAGCGAGGACGAGGGCCAGCGCTTGCAGCCCTTCTCCTCGAAAAAGCTCAGGTACTTCTCGCGGATCTCCGCGCTGGTCATGTACTTCATAGTCGTGTCTTTCTATCTCCTCGGGGGCCGCGTTGCGCGGCCCGCTGCTCCACTATCGACGCGCGGGCGCCCCGGCGCCCGCGTTCCCCCACACGCTTGCGATCGCTGCACGCCGATCGGTCGATCAGCGTTTCTTGCGATGCTGCGCCTTCTTCTCCGCTTCCGCCTTGCGCTGTTCGACGCGCTCGAACGCCGCGGACACGTCGGGATGGGGCGCCGTGGCGTCGGCGATGGGGTCGATGGCCCCGTCGGCGCCGGTGCTGCCCTGGAAGAACACGCCGTCCTCGGACACGAGGCGCCGGCCGGTTCGTTTTTCGAAATAATACACGAAAACGGCCTTCGCGACGGCGACGGCGGGGATCGATGCCAACATGCCCACAAGCGAGCCCATGAAGCCGCTCATGGCGCCGCCGATGGCGGAGCCCGCCATCAACGCGATGAGGGTGAGCGCCGGGTGCACGTCCACCGAGTTCGCCATGATCTTCGGCGACACGAACGTGTACACGATCTGCTGGATGGCGATGGTGCCCAAAAGCGCGATCAGGGCGATCCAGGGGCTCACGAACACGCCGACGATGGCCGCCAGCGCGCCGCCCAGCCAGGGACCGACGATGGGGATGATGTTCAAGAGGCCGGCGATGCCGCCGAGCGCCGCGTAGTTCGGGACGCCGATGACGCCGAACAGCACGCCGCAGCCCACGCCGATGACCGCGCACTGCAGCAGGGTGCCCTTGATGTAGCCGCCCATGACGCGCGTGAACGTGACGTGCAGCATCTCGAGATCTTCCTGGCGCTTCGGGCCCACCAGGCGCAGGCACTCGCGGCCGAGGTCGGGCAGCTCCATGAGGATCCAGAACGCCACCACCAGCGCGAAGCCGATGGCCACGAAGCTGTTCACCACGCCCGTGCCGATGGCCACGACGCCCGTGGTGCTGTCGCGCACGAACGAGGACGCCCAATCGCCCAGCGCCTTGAGCGCCTGGGTCAGCCATTCCTGCACCGTGCTGTTGGACAGCAGGTCGGCGTAGCGGGAATACAGGTCGTTGCCCCAGCCGATGATGGTCTGCACGTAGCCGGGAACGCTTTCGATGAGGTTGGTGAACTGGCCGCCCAAGCCGAAGGCCGGGGAGAACAGCAGGAAGCCCACGAGGACGAGCAGCAGGAACATGAGCACGTAGGCGATGGTGGTGCCCGCCACGCGCGGCACGCCCAGCTTCTCCAGCTTGTTCACGGGGCCGCGCAGGCAGAACACGATGACGGTGGCCCAGATGACGATGCCCACCGGCACGCTGAGGATGTTGAACAGGTAGACGAGCACGGCCGTGAGCAGGATGCCGCCCACGATCGTCCAGACTACGAGGAAGCTGCGCTTCGCTTTATCGGTTTTTTTCGATTCGGGTTGGGGAGTGTCCACCAAGCCGCCCTTTCGTGCCGTGTGCCGTCGCCTACTTGCCCTGCTCCGTGTTCGCGCTCGCGCCGTACGTGAAGTACTGCTGCGCGGCAGCGGCGTCGGCGTTCGCGGCGGTGGTCACGGCGTCCGCCATGCTGGCGGCCGCTTCGGAGGTCTTGTCGGCGGCGGCGCGCTTGGCCTCGGCCTTCTCCTCGCGCTCGGCGCGCTGCTCGGCACGCTGCTCGCGCTGATCGGCCACGGCTTCCTGCGCGGCCTTCACCGAGGTGGTTACCACGCCTTTGACCACGTCGGTGGCCGAAACGGGAACCTCGGTGTTCGGGGCGGAAGCGGGGCGCTCGGGCGCGGGAGCCGACGCGGGCTCGACGGAACGGTCGTACGACGGGCGGTCGGCGGGAGCCGCGGCTGCGGGCTCGCCTTCGGCGCGCTCGGCCTTCGCCTGGCCCAGAGCCACCGACTCGTCGCTCGCTTTGCGCGACTTGAACGCGTTGCGCACGCGCGCGGTGACGTTGTTCACGAGCTCCACCGGGGCGTTCGTCACCGTGTCCACCGCCTCGACGGCCGAGGACACCGAGTCGGTGATCTCGTTCACGTCTTCGAGGATCTGGTCGACGCGCATGATCTCGAGGTTGGCGGCGTCCACCGTCAGCGACACGCGCTCCACGAGCGGGTCGACCTTCGCCGCGACGGGCTCGAGCGACGCCGTGATGCGCTCCACGCTGGCCAGCGTGGGCTCGACCTGTTTCTGCAGTTCGTCGACCGTTTTACGCGTCTTGCGGACGGTCATGACAAGCTCGACGACGAGCCACACCAGCACCGCGCCCACGATCACGTAGATCACGGGCAACGCTATGCTGAGAATTTCGCTTACATCCACGGTATGCCTCCTGTTTCCGAAGCCATCACTATAGCACGAGCACCTTGGATGATATACAGACCGAGGTCAACTTTTCACCCTGCTTCCATAGGAGTAGGCAATCGGTTACTTTCCGCGCGACGTGGGGTTTTCTCCGGAATCCAAGCGGTCGCGCGCAAACGTGTCGCTGCGGTAGGCCTCCCAGCCGCGATCGCTGGAGCGGTAGAAGCAGCCGCGCTGCAGGCCGTCGGGCAGGTACTGCTGGTCCACCCACCCGCTGGGATAGCTGTGCGGGTACCGGTACGCGCCGTAGTTCTCCGACCCGGGACGGTGCCGATCGCGCAGGTGGTCGGGCACGTTGCGCGACGGGCCCTTGCGCACCTCGGCCAGCGCGGCGTCGATGCCGGCCTCGGCCGCGTTGCTCTTGGGAGCGAGGGCGAGGTAGATGGCGGCCTGCGCCAGGTTGATGCGGCACTCGGGATAGCCGATGACCTCGGCCGACTTGAACGCGGCTTCGGCGATGAGGAGCGCCTGCGGATCGGCGTTGCCGATGTCCTCCGACGCGGCGATGAACATGCGGCGCGCGATGAACTTCGGGTCCTCTCCCCCGTCGATCATGCGGGCGAGCCAGTACAGGGCGGCGTCGGGGTCGCTGCCGCGCATGGACTTGATGAACGCCGAGATGACGTCGTAGTGCATGTCCTTGTTCTTGTCGTACGGCAGCGATCGGTGCGGGGTGGCCGCACGCACGTTGTCCTCGGTGATCTTCGCGGGCTTCTTCGCCGTGCCGGGCTCCACCATGCCGGCGGCCAGCTCGAGCGTGGTGAGCGCCGCGCGCCCGTCGCCGCCCGCCAGGAGCACGATGGCGTCGCGCGCCCTGTCGTCGAGCTTGTAGCGACCGCCCAGGCCGCGCTCGTCGCCGAGCGCGCGCTGGACGAGATTGACGATCTCCTCGTCCGACAGCCCGTGCAGCTCCACGACGCGCGAGCGGCTGATCAGCGCCGAGTTCACCTCGAAGAACGGGTTTTCCGTGGTGGCGCCCACCAGCACGAGCACGCGATCTTCCACGGCGTGCAGCAGCGCGTCCTGCTGGCTGCGGTTGAACCGGTGGATCTCGTCGACAAACAGGATGGTGCGCAGGCCGAACGCCGACAGGCGCTTGTCAGCCGCGTCGATCTCGCGGCGCAGGTCCGACACGGTGCCGCCGATGGCGGACACCTCCACGAACGTGGCCTTCGTCGTTTCGGCGATGACGTGCGCGAGCGAGGTTTTGCCGGTGCCGGCGGGTCCGAACAGGATGACCGAGCTCAGCTGGTCCTGCTCGATGGCGTTGCGCAGCCACGAGCCGGGGCCCACCGCCTCGTCCTGGCCGACCACCTCTTCGAGCGTGCGCGGGCGCATGCGCACCGCGAGGGGCGCAACTTCCGACTTTCGCTCGTTTTCCATTTCAGTAAATAGCGTATCCATGCCGCGTATCGTACCATGCGAACGCCTGTTTGCCTACTCATGTTTGTGGATTCGACGAAACAACCGGATGTCAAGACTTTATTTTGACGGTGCTACCCATATACTCAGAGATAGGTCCTGCCCTCGTAGCCATACTTTGCGATGGACCGATGCTGATACATGAGGGAGCTCAAGATCGCGCGTGAAATGGGGATTCGTGTCTGTTGACACGAAAGCCAGGAAGCGGGCTGCGAGCACCCACCTTTTAAGGTGGGTTCATCCTTCTGGCCGGGGGTAGGGCTTCGAAAAACGAACGAAGGGGCTGCAACGTCGACGTTGCAGCCCCTTTCCTTTTGGGAAGCCGTGCAGGTCGCGCAGCGGGGAGGGATGCCGCGCAGGCGAGGGAGCGCCTAGGCGACGGCTTCCGAGTCGGCCATATGCTTGCCGGCGATGCGCCCGAACGCGAACGAGAAGCTCACGTAGCAGCCGCACCCGGGGTAGTTGCCCGGAACGCCGAAGATGTTGGAGCCGGTGTCGCAACCGGAGCAGTACAGGTGCGGGATGGGCTCGCCCCACACGTCGAGCACCTGGGCGTCGGTGTTGATGACGAGGCCGCCGTGCGTCTCGGCCAGATTCATGGCCGGCACTTCCATGTAGCCGTCGGCGTCCATGTCCCAGCTGTTGTACACGTCGTTGTACTGCACGTTGTAGTGGTACTGCTGCGCCACCTCGATGGGATAGTAGTTGCACATGTTGTACAGGTCGGCGCCTACGGCCATCGCGGCCAGCACACCGTCGCCCGTGCAGTCCTTGCACATGTAGGTGCCGTAGTCGAGGGCGTCTTGGCAGAAGCGCTCCTGCATCTCCAAACCGGCCGGGAATCCGCCCGTGGCCAGCATGACGCCCTTGTTCGCCTTGTAGAACACGGTGCCATCGGGGCCGCTGGCCTCCACGCCGACGACCGCGCCGTCGGCGTTCGTCACGAGCTTCACGAGCGCGGTGTTGAATACGGCCTCGATGTTGTCTTGCTTCTCGATGCACGCCAGCAACGGGTCGAACAGCTCGGGGCCGGAGTTGGCGGTGTTGTCGGGAGAAGCCGTCGCCCAGTGGGTGCGCGGGACGGCCTCTTCCTGCTTGACGCCGAACTTCTCGTACTCGCAACCCGTCGCGTCAAGGCAGCCGCCCACGGCGCCGTTGTGGCGTCCCTCGTCTACCGCGCTGTTGGCCTCGGCCATGGCGACTTCGAAGCACGGCTGGCCCAGGTACTCCTCCGCAAGCGCGTCGAGCCAGTCGACGTTCGGTCCGGCCACGTCGGCGTACGCACGGGCGATCTCTTTGCTGCACGTGCCGTCCGTGCAGGTCATGACCCAGTCGTACAGCGCATCGGCGCTGTCGTCGATGCCGAGCGCCTGCTGGATCTTCGTTGGTGCGCCCATGATGGCGCCGCCGCACCGCGCCATCGAACCGCCCGGCAGCGCAGCTTTCTCGAGGATGATCACCGACGCGCCGTTGGCTGCCGCCTCGATGGCGCAGGAGGCGCCGGCCGCGCCGTAGCCGCACACGACGACGTCGGCCTCCTTCGTCCAGGCGACGGATGCGCCGCCCGATGCCGGCTCGGTTGCCGCGGTTGCCGAGCTGCCGCCCGTCGAGCAGCCGGCGAGGGCGCCGCCCGCCATCGCGATCGCCGCGACGCCGGTTCCCTTCAAGAAGTTCCTGCGGGTAAAGCGTGTGTCGTTCCCCATGATCGTACCTTTCCCTTCCTCCGATATGCCGCCACGACCGATCTCGGGCGCGGCGGGGTTTCACGGCGACGCCGTGTCGTCCCTCATGCGCGTTCTAGCTGTGGCAGGTGTAGCATTCGTATACGTCGGCGTGATGGCAGCTTGCGCATACGCGCTGGGCCTTTTTCTCGATGGTGGCGCCTGAGACATGCGTCTGATGGCAGCTCGTGCAGGTCACTTCGGCATGGTCGGCCGACTCCGGCAGCGCATGCGGGTTGACCACGGTGCCGTTCGTGTCGGTGAGCACCTCCACGTCTGCCGTGGCGGCTGCGACCTCGTCGAGCGCATGGCAGCTTTCGCACGTTGCCGCGTCCACCGCCGTGCTCTTCAACACGGCCTTCGCCGCTTTCTCCGCCGTCGCCCCCTCGTGGGCCGAGGCGAGTGTCGAGGCGTCGGCGTGGCATACGGCGCATGCCGTCCCCTCGTGCTGAGAGGCCGCACAGGTTGCGTCTTCAAACGACGACTGCTCCTTCGCATGGCACATGCCGCAATCGCTCGTCTCCGACCAGGAGAAGTCAACCTGCACCGCAGCCGCCTCGTCGTCGTTCGTCGAAGCTTCGCCGTCGTTCGCCTTCGGCGCGCAACCCGCAAGCGCCAGCGCCAGCATCGCAAGCGCGAGCACCGCGAACGTCGCGACCCGCATCGGCGAAACGGCCGTTCCTCGTTCTTCCCTTTTCATGGTTCCCCTCGTTTCCCCGTGGTTCCGTGCCTCAAGTGTACGGGGTGTATCCAATCGGTTACAAACGTTTTCACATGATGCGACGCATCATGCAATTCGGGAGAATGCACGGGGAATAGAGGCGTTTGACCTGGTTTGATTCAGGAGGGCTTCACGAGCGAGCGTACGTTGCGTGCATGCGCATGTGCAATTCGTTCGTCTTGGATTTGAGCGAGGCGTCAACCCCGGCGTACAGCTCGGCGGTGATGCGGCCCAGCTTGCCCGTGACCAGCGCGGCGCTCACTTCCCCTTTTTCGGTGAGGGCGATCACCTTGTGGCGACGATCGACGCCGGAGCCGTACGACACCAGTTCCTTGCGGGAAAGCTTCGCCACCAGAGCGGAGACGGAGGTGCGCTCGAGCATGAGCGTCTCCGCGAGGGTTGCGCACGATAACGGCGCAGGACGCGCTTCGAGCACCGCGAGGCACCGATATTCAGCGAATGACAGACCGGCGTACTGCGCGACGACACGCGCCCATCGCCGCAGCAACGCCGCGACGATCATGAGGTACGCAGGGGTGAGCACTCGATGGCACAGCCGGTTGATCTCCTCGATGCCGATGCCCAGCTTCTCCGCCACCGATGGGAAGGAGCGCATGATCTCCTCGACGTCTTCGTCCGTATGGTTCGCCCACACCGAAGACCGCAGGCTCCGGTACACCCCTTCGTAGCCCCGGTCGAGCGCATGGGCCCCTTCGGCACGCTCCCTGAGGACGGTCAGCCGCCCGTCGTTCGAGCAGCGCCCCTTGTCGACGAAGCCCGTGCGTGCGAGCGCGTTCGCGGCCACCACCACCGTATTCTCATTGGCGAGGGCGTTGCGAGGGAAATCGGCCAGCAGCAACGAACCGCCATGGGACCGCACCGACGAAAGCAGGCAGAATTCGAGATACGACACCCCGCACACCTCGGCGATCGTTTCGCCGATGCGACGATGCAAATCGACCACCACCGTCGCCAATTGAGGCGTGAACAGCACTTCGTCTTGGATCATGCGGACCCTCCTTCGATGCCTCCCTGCATCTTCTGGGGCACCTCTGCATATTGTGCCCTATAGGACACTTAGTATACCGCACCAGACCGTACTCTTTGCCTATGACTCAGACAACCAGGAAAAATGTCGGACAGCGCGTTCGGGCGCTTCGCGAGCAGAACAATCTGACGCAGGAGCAGCTTGCGCTCATGACGGGCGTGGGCCGGTCGTACCTCGCCAAGGTGGAGGCCGGCAACCGCAACGCCACCGTCGACTTCATGGAGAAGATCGCGCTCGGCCTGGGCACGACGCTGGGGCGGCTGTTCGAGGACCTGTAGGCGCCCTACTCCGCCGCGGCGATGGTGGCGAGCGCGTCCTCGAGGTCGATGTACGCCACGCACACCACCGGCGTGCCCTCCACCGCTTCCTCGGCGAACGTGCCGATCACCTCGACCCATGCGGGCTCGCCGCGACGGCTCACGCGCACGGGACCGCAGAAGCTCCGCTCCCCCGCCTCGAAGGCGCGCGAAGCGAGGGCCCCGACGGCACGGCGGCTGGCCGCGTCGTCGCCGACGAGCGCGGCGTAGAGGTCGTTGGACGCGATGACCGAGAAGTCCTCGTCCATCAGCTGGCGCGCGAATCCGAAGCCCAGCACGTTCATGAACGACGCGCCGCGCTCGAAACTCTCGCTTGGCGCGCCGCTGCCCGCCTCGTGGTAGCGTCCGCTGCGCGGATGGCGGGCGCCCGCCAGGTCCGACGTGTACTTGCTGCGGTAGAACCTGCGCTTGTCGCGGTACATGGCCTCGTCGGCGTCGAACAGCGCCCGGTCGATCTCGTCCGAGCGCGCGGTCCACTGCGCGCCGATGGCGACGTTGCAGGACGGCGTTTCGGCGAATGCGCGCTGCAAGCCGTCCACAAGCGCGCGGAACCCCTCCTCGTCGGTGTCCACCACGGTGGCCACGAACTCGTCGCCGCCCACGCGGTAGATTCGCGCCGCGCCGCCCAGCACGCGCCGCATCGTCTCGGAGCACATCTGCAGCAGGCGATCACCCTCGGCATGGCCGCCCCGGTCGTTGATCTCCTTCATGCCGTTGACGTCGAGGAAGATGGCGCCGAACGGACGGGCCAGCTTCTCGAGCGCCCGCACGTCCTCGTTGTAGCGATTGCGGTTGTACAGGCCGGTCAGCGAATCGTGGTAGCTCATCGTCACCAGCTGCCGCTCGTTCTCGATGCGCTGCAGCGTCATGGAGTAGAAGTAGCACAGCGTGCGCAGCAGCGGCGCGATGTCGCGAATGAGCTCGACCGGCGGGTTGTCCAGCCCCAGGAAGCCCACCAGCTCGCCGTCGCGCTCGATGGGCGACACGACGAGGGTGACGATCCCCTGCTGGGCGAGCGTCTCGTATTCGAAATCGTCGATGGTGCCCTTCAGCAGGCTCAGGTCCTCGATGAGCACGCATTCGTTGCGGCCGAACAGATCGAGCCACCGCGAGAAGTTCGCGTAGTCGATGCCCTGCAGGTTCCCGATTTCGGGCGCAACCCCTTCCGCACACCACTCGTACGTGTTGTCGAACAGGCTGTTATGGGCCGAGAAAATGTAGGCGCGCTCGGCATGGAGCTCCGCGCCGAGGCGCTCGAGCATGCTGTCGGAGGCGCGCTGCGGGTCGGTCGCCCGGTACAGGTCGTTGGCTATCTCGAGGATGATCTGCTCGTTCTTGTGCAGGTTCCGAAAGCGCATGCCCTCTTCTTTTTGATCGGTGAGATCGAAGCCCACCTCGAGGCGCACCAGCTTGCCGCCCCAGTTGATGAGGCGGTCATTGAGCAGGTGGCGGTGCTTCGTCAGGGGGTTCGTGAACTCCCACACGTAGCTTTTGTCAACGCTGAGCAGGTGGTTCGTGCAAAAGGGACAAGGATCGTGACGGCCCTGCAAGAACTCGTAGCACGCGACGCCGTCCAGGTCGGCGTCGAGCGGCACCTTGAACAGGCGGCGGCCGGCCTCGTTCACGTAGAGAAGCTCGTACGTTTCGATATCCGAGATGTAAAACGGATCGGGGTAGTTCAGATCGTCGTTGTAGTCAGCCATCCAGAACCCTTGTCTACGTTGCGAACCTCGTGCGAGCGGCCATACGGAACAAATAAATAGTACTTTGTCCTAGTATAGCGCGGTTCTCAGATACGCAGGCAAGGAAAGCGATATCGCTTCAGGAAAGCCGCGGGCCCCGCGCGGGGCCCGCGCGCTGCGGGGGCGGCCTCAGGCGCTGGGGAACCGCAGCACGAACGTGGTGCCCTGCCCCTCGGCGCTCTCCACCTCGATGGCGCCCCCGTGGTACATGACGGCGTGCTTGACGATGGCCAGGCCGAGACCCGTGCCGCCCGTCTCCTTCGAGCGGCTCTTGTCCACGCGGAAGAAGCGCTCGAACACCTTGTCGTGCAGCTCCGCGGGAATGCCCGGCCCCGTGTCGCTGACGCGCACGACCGTCTGCCACGCCTCGGCGCCCGCAGGCGAGCCCTCCACGCGCTCCGACCCCACCTTCATGGTGACGCTGCCGCCTTCGTGGTTGTAGCGGATGCCGTTCTCGATGAGGTTGTACAGCATCTCCTCGGCCAGCGTCTCGCTGCCCGCGATGCACGCCGACGCGCCCTCCACCTGCACCTCCACGTGCTGGTCGGCCGCGAAGCTGGCCAGACGGCCCGCCACGCGCTGCGCCACCACGTACAGGTTGATGGCCGCCGCGCCGTCGTTCTCGAAGGCCGACTCGTCCAGCTTCGACAGCGTCAGCACGTCGTTGATGAGCGAGCGCATGGTCTGCGCCTCGTCGTAGATGAGCGCGGCGAACTTCTGGCGGTCGGCCGGCTGCACCATGTCGTTCTTCATGAGCTCGGCGTAGCCCGAGATCACCTGCAGGGGCGTCTTCATCTCGTGGCTCACGTTGCTCGAGAAGTCGCGGCGCATGTTCTCAGCCTCGGCCAGCTCGCTGTTCTGGGCTTTCAGCTGACGCTGCTGCTCGTCGATGCGGATGAGCAGCGGGTCCATCTCCTCGTAGATCTCGTTGTCCAGCGGGTTGGCGAAATCGAGCGCGTCGATGGGCTTCATGATGCGGCGCGTGAGCATCTTCGACAGCAGGAACACGAGCACCACCGCCACGGCCAGCGCCACGAGCACGGGCATGAGCATCTCGCTGAGGAACGACAGCAGCGAGTGGCGCGTCTCGGACAGGCGCACGATGCTGCCGTCGTCGAGCTTCACGGCGGCGTACACGGTGTCGGTGCCGAGCGTTTCGGAGTAGCGCATGGTGACGGCCTCGCCCTGGGCGGCGGCCTCCTGCACTTCGGGACGGTCGGCATGGTTCTCCATGGCGTCGGTGTCGGCGGCGCTGTCGAACAGCACCGTACCGTCCTCGGCGATGAGCGTGTAGCGCGTCAAGCCGCTGAACTGCTCTTTCAGCGCCGGCGCGTTGTCGGACGACGGCGTGGCGTTCAGGTAGCGCGCGGCGTCCTGGGCGCTGGCGGCCAGCTCGGTTTCGGCGTCGTGCTCGTAGGACAGGTAGTAGATGGTGGTCATGGTCACGGACAGCGCCATGATGATGGCCAGCGTGAACACGAGGACGCTCGTGAATATCTTGCCGGACAGGTTCTTCACCTTGAAATGGGTGGGGCTCATGCGCGTGCTCACGAAGCGGGCTTGATGCAGTAGCCGACGCCGCGGACCGTGCGGACGAGGGCGTCGGCCCCCTCCTGCGCTGCGGCCAGCTTCTGGCGCAGCGTTTGCACGTGCACGTCCACCGTGCGCGTCTCGCCCACGTACGTCATGCCCCACACGTCTTCGAGCAGCTGGCTGCGCGACAACACGTGCCCCTGGTTCTGCAGCAGGGTGTGCAGCAGGTCGAACTCCTTGAGCGTGAGCGTGATGGGCTCGCCCGCCACCTGCACGGTGTGGGCCGACACGCACAGCTCGATGGGGCCGCACGCCAGCTCGTCGTCGGCCACCACGGGCGGCGCCGAGGCGCGGCGCATGAGCGCGTTCACGCGGCTGACCAGCTCCATCATGCCGAAGGGCTTGGCCAGGTAGTCGTCGGCGCCGGCGTCGAGGCCGCTCACCGTGTCGAACTCGGTGCCCTTGGCCGTGAGCATCATCACGGGCAGGTGCTTCGTCGCGGGGTTCTCGCGCAGCATGTGGAGGATTTCCAGCCCGTCGATCTCGGGCAGCATGATGTCGAGCAGCACCAGCTCGGGGAGGCGTTCCTTGCAGGCGGCGAAGAACTCGCCCGCCGCAGGGAAGCCCGCGGCCTCGAAACCGGCCTGCTTGAGCGCGTACACCGTCAGGTCGCGGATGTTGGTATCGTCTTCAACGTAGTAAATCATCGTGGGGGCTCCCGTGGAACGTTCCAACCGTTTCGGCTCATTGTAAAGCAGCCGGAAAGCGACCGCAGCGCCGGACGAGTCAAATTTGCGTAAAGTGTTGCGGAAGCGACGGGCCGCGCCGGACGCGGGGCGGCCCGCCGGACGCCGCACGCGGGGCAGCGGACGCCGGGCGCGGCGCGTGCCGCTACCCGAAGCGCCCGGCGACGTAATCCGCGGTGCGGGGGTCGGTCGGGTTCGTGAAGATGTCGTCGGTCGAGCCGGACTCCACCATCTCGCCCAACAGGAAGAACGCGGTCTTGTCGGACACGCGCAGCGCCTGCAGCATGTTGTGCGTCACCATGATGACCGTGTACTTGCTCTTGAGCTCGCCCACGAGGTCCTCGATCTTCGCGGTGGAGATGGGATCGAGCGCGCTCGTGGACTCGTCCATGAGCAGCACTTCCGGGCGCACCGCCAGCGCGCGGGCGATGCACAGGCGCTGCTGCTGGCCGCCGGACAGGCCCAGCGCGTTCTTCTTCAGGCGGTCCTTCAGCTCGTCCCAGATGGCGGCGTCGCGCAGGCTCTGCTCCACGATGGCGTCGAGATCCTCGCGCCTCTTGATGCCGTGCGTGCGCGGGCCGAACGCCACGTTGTCGTATACGCTCATCGGGAAGGGGTTGGGCTGCTGGAACACCATGCCCACGCGGCGGCGCAGGTTGTTCACGTCGATGGAGCGGTAGGCGTCTGCGCCGTCGAGCGTGATCTCGCCTTCGATGCGGCAGCCCGCCACGAGGTCGTTCATGCGGTTGAGGCTTTTCAGCAGCGTGGACTTGCCACAGCCCGACGGGCCGATGAGCGCCGTCACCTGGTTCTGGGGGAACTCGAGGTTGATGTCCTTCAGCGCGTGGAAGTCCTTGTAGAACAGATCGAGGTTGTGCACGCCCATCTTCACGGGCGCGTCGGCGGGGGCCTGCCGGCCGTTGCGTCCGGCCGCGCGCTCGCGGGTCTGCGGCAGGTAGGAATGCACGGTCGCGGGGGTTGCGGCGCGCGGCGCCGACTTCTCTACGGTAGCGTTAGTCATCTTGGTTTCCTTTGCTCATCTTCTTCGCGGCGAACGTGGCCAGGAGGTTCAGCACCACCACCATGACCAGCAGCACCACCGCCGTTGCGTACGTTTCGTTCACGTGCAGGCCTTCGCTGGCCAGCACGTACATGTGCACGGCCAGGGTGCGCGTCGAGTCGAACAGCGCCATGCCGCCCTGCTCGAGGAAGTTCGGGATCTGGGCGATGGAGCCCGCCGTGAAAATAAGGGCCGCCACCTCGCCCACGCAGCGGCCGAGCGCGAGGATGACGCCGCCCAGGATGCCGGGGACCGCCGAGGGCAGCACGCAGCGGAACACCGTGCGCAAACGGCCCGCGCCCAAGCCGAAGCCGCCCTCGCGGTAGGCGTCGGGCACGGCGATGAGCGCTTCCTCGGTGGTGCGCATGACCACGGGCAGCACCATGATGGCCAGCGTGCACGCGCCCGCCATGAGCGACAGGTTCCAGTGCAGCGCCGTCACGAAGAACAGCATGCCGAACAGGCCGTAGATGATGGAGGGGATGCCCTGCAGCGTCTCGGTGGTGGTGCGCACGATAGCGACGAAGCGGCTGCCGCGCGGCGCGTATTCTACCAGGTAGATAGCCGATCCTACGCCGACGGGCACCGCCATGAGCAGCGAGAGCCCCGCCATGAGCAGCGTGTTGACGAGCGCCGGCATGAGCGAGACGTTATCGGAGGTGTACTCCCAGGCGAACAGGCTGGGCGTGAGGTACGGCACGCCGTTGACCAGGATGTAGCCCACGAGGAACAGCAGCACCGCCGTGGTGAGCAGCGCGCCCAGGTACACGAGCAGCCGCAGCAGCGCCGACACGACGCGGCGCGTTTTGCGCTGGCGCGTTTCGGCGACGGCGAACAGGGCGTCGATGCGGTCGTCGGAATCGGCGGGAGCCGCGGGGGTCGAACCGGCCTCGTAGGCTACGGTGAGTTTCGGGCTCATTACTTCATCTCACCTCGCTTCTTGATGACGTTGAACAACATGGTGATAGCCAAGATGAACACGAACAGCACCACGCCGGTGGCCACGAGCGCGCCGCGGTGCAGGTCGGCCGCGTAGCCCATCTCCAGCACGATGTTCGCCGTCATGGTGCGCACGCCGTTGAAGAGGCTCTCGGGAATGAGGGGCTGGTTGCCGGCCACCATGATGACGGCCATCGTCTCGCCGATGGCGCGCCCCACGCCCAACACCACGCCGGCCATTATGCCGGAGGTGGCGGCGGGCACGATGACGCGGAACACCGTGCGCTCGTGGTCGGCGCCCAGCGCCAGCGCGCCTTCGTAGTACTTCTTCGGCACGGCATCGAGCGCGCTCTGCGCCACGGTGATGATGGTGGGCAGGATCATGATGCCCAGGAGCACGGCCGCCGCCAGCAGCGACAGGCCGTTGCCCGGCATGTTCGTGCGGATGAACGGCACGATGAGCACGAGGCCGAAGAAGCCGTACACGACCGACGGGATGCCGGCAAGCAGCTCGACGCCGGGCTTGAGCACGGCCGCGACCTTGCCGTTGGCGAACCGCGACAGGAAGATGGCGCACAAGAGGCCCGTGGGCACGCCCACGACGATGGCGCCGGCCGTCACGTAGATGCTGCCGATGATCATGGGGAAGATGCCGTAGATGTCGTTGGCCGGCCGCCACGTGGTGCCGAAGAGGAATTCCGGCAGGCCGATCTGCGCGATGGCCGGCACGCCGTTGGCGAACAGGAAGACGCAGATGAGGGCAACCGCGAGGATCGAAATCCCCGCGGCTCCCACGAACAGCGCCTTCGCGATGCCTTCCTTTATGTGCGGGTGGGACATGAAAGCTCCTTGGTTTTCTGTGAGGGGCGACTCGTTCAAGCCCCTCATGGCGCGAGGTGCCACGAGGAATCAGGGCGCTTCATCGCGCCGACCGCACCCCGCGCGCGTTACGAATCGGCGCGGTAGGGGCTCGCTGATCCGCAAGCCCCATCCCGCGCCAAGAGGGTGCTACCTTACGCCAGCGCGTCTTCCCAGGTGGTCAGCTCGCCGGTGTAGATGCCCTTCACCTGGTCGGACGTCAGGTTGTCCAGCGACGAGTCCGGGTTCACGATGACGGCGATGCCGTCCTGCGCGATGACCGTGGCCTTCACGTTGCTCTCGGAGTCCTTGAGCTCGCGGGAGACCATGCCGATGTCGCAGGTGCCCTCGGCGGCCATGTTCACGCCGGTGGTGGAGTCGGACTGGTTGACCTCGATGGTGACGTCGGGGTTGAGGGCCTTGTACGCCTCGGACAGCTTCTCCATGACCGGGGTCACCGAAGAGGAGCCGGCGATGACGATCTTGCCGGACTTGCCGGAAGCCGTGTAGGAGCCCGCGTTATCGGCCACGGAAATGCAGCCGTTGTCCTCGACCACCTTCTGGCCCTCGGCGCTCATGATGTAGTCGATGAAGTCCTGCGCCACGTCGGACACGCCGTCCTTCGTCACGATGTTGAACGGACGGGACACCTTGTACTCGCCGTTCTTCACGTTCTCGGCCGTCGCCTCGGCACCGTCGATGCTGAGCGCCTTCACCGTGTCGTTCAGCGAGCCGAGCGAGATGTAGCCGATGCCGTTCTCGTCGCCGGACACCGACGTCATCATGACCGACGTGGAGTTCGTGATGGCCGCCGACGGGGTGGTCATGTCGACCTTGTCGCCGTTCGCGTCCTTCTCCTCGATGCCGAACAGCTCGATGAACGCGCCGCGCGTGCCGGAGCCGTCCTCGCGCGAGTACACTGAGATCTGGCCCGAGGGGCTCGTCGAAGCCGACGAGCCGTCGCTTCCGCCCGTCGCAGCCGCGCCGTTTCCGCCTGCGCAGCCCGCGACGCCCAGCAGGCCGAACGCGAGCACGGCCCCCATCGCCACCATCAGCAGTCGTTTCTTCATGTTGCTCGTTCCTTTCGTTGGCGCCCCGAAGGCGCATGGTGTTCGCTTGAACGCGGGCCCGCGGCCCGCTGCGTCAACCATGATGAGGAACCAGCATCAAAGGAGTGTCGGAAGCCGATCAAATCTGAGTAAAGTTTGGGCGTGCGCGACGGGTGCGCGCGCAAGCGGCCACGGTACAATGGGTAATGGAGGGAATACCGGCACGAAAGGGGCATCATGAAACTTTCCGCACGCAACACGCTCAAGGGCACC
Organism: Eggerthella hominis; assembly: GCF_014287365.1. Classification (NCBI taxonomy): domain Bacteria; kingdom Bacillati; phylum Actinomycetota; class Coriobacteriia; order Eggerthellales; family Eggerthellaceae; genus Eggerthella; species Eggerthella hominis. The sequence goes on along the minus strand of NZ_JACOOA010000003.1, from coordinate 320,849 downwards.
GTCACCGCCATCCATCCGGGCGCGGTGAACGCCATCGTCATCCTCGAGCTGGACGGGGGCCAGCTGATCACGTCGACGATCTCGATGGGCTCGCTCAAGGATCTCGATCTGGAAGTGGGCCAAGAGGCGTACGCCATCGTCAAGGCGTCGTCGGTCATCATCGGCGTCGACGACTAGCGAGCACCGCGAGGATGCGCCCCGCGTCGGATCGGCGTCGGATCGGCGCGGGATCGGCGTTAGCGGCTCCCGATCCGCAAGGACAAGGAGCCGGAACCAAGTAGCCAAACCGCCGAAGCGATTCGAGAGCCGTGGGGAGCAACCAGCTCCCTGCGGCTCGCCTTTACCTTACGAGCAGACGCCTCAAAAGCAAGCGCGAACGCGATCTTCCGCCTGTCCAGACGCCCGGTTCGGGCAGCTGGACGACGCTGCGTCAGTACACGTTGTGGATGACCTCGGCGGACCCGAGGAGATTCCCCACGGGCAGCGCGGAGCCGTCGTCGAGCACCACCGTGCCGTCGAAGCGCCCGAACACCTGGTGCTGGTCCGAGCGGATCAGCTTGAAATCCATCCAGTCCACGCGGTCGAGCAGCGGGGTGAACACGAGGTCGAGCCGCCCCTCGTCGTCGGTCATGTGCCAAGGCTGCATGAGCTGGTAGCGGTCGGCCGTCTTCTTCGCGTGCGCGCCGCCCGTCTTCTCGGGGATGCCGAAGTCGACGCGGTGGAGCTTGTGCGCCACGCCGTCGACGAACACCATGTTCTCGGAGGCGGCCGACGTGTCGCCGAACCCGTACCCCAGATTGAGCCCGAAGCGGCGGCCTCCTTGCCACCCCTGCGCCACGGCCCAGTACCAGGTGTTGTCGCGCGTCCACACGCCGCGCCCCCAGTCGAGCAAGCCGAACGAGTTCTCCGGACAGAACCCGTGCACGAGCAGGCCTTTCTTGAAGCTGCCGCGCGCCTGCATGGCCACGATCTTCTGGTTGTAGTAGAACGCGAGCGGGTCTTCGGCCCACGGCGTGCTGATCACCATCGAGTCGCGCGGCTCCTCGTCGAGCACGGCCTCGAACGTCAGGTCGTCGTTATCGTCGAAGTTCGCGAACCACACCTTGAGGCGGCGCTGCCCCTCGGCGACTTCGAAGCGGAACGACACGCGGTTGTTCTCGAACGCGGTGACGCCTTCCGCCGAGGACGCGGGCAGCTTGAAGCGGCCGAGCGGAAACGGCGCGATGACGCTCGCCGTATGGGATGTGGCCTGGGCGAAGTCCATCACCGAAGCCGAGATGAGCCCGACGTAGCCCATGTCGCCCACGGTGAGTGCCACGGCGAACTCGTCGTCGTTCACCAGGTAGTAGTCCCACTCCTTGATGCGGTACTTCGGCGCCTTGATGCGATCGCGGTCGTACGTGCGCACGAGCGACGTGGCCCATCCGCACTCGGCCAGCGCTCCGTCGAGGTGATGCAGCGGACCTTCGGTCAAACGCGTTTCGGACATGGTTCTCATCGCCTCCTCGCTCACGATTGCTCCTCTTTCCCGATGCGCAGCGCCCGCGCCATGCGCTTGCGGAAGCTCGACTTCTGCTTCTGCTTGGGGGCCGGCTTGGGTTTGGGCTTGGGCTTCGGCTTCGCGGAGCCGTCGGCCCCCTGCGCCGCGGCCTCGTCGGCTTCCTTCTGCGCGTCTTCCAGCACTTGCTCGGCACGCTCGGGGGCGGCCGTGCGGGTCAGCGGGGCCACGGCGCGCAGCACCGCGTCGGTAGCGCGGCCGACGGTGCGGCTGTCGGCCATGCTGAACGAGATGGAGCCCGCGTAGCCCTGGGCGGTGATCTCGGAGAACGTGAGCTTCGGCTCCTTGACCACCTTGCCGACGGTGGCCGCCGCCTCGCCCGCCTCGTGCTCGATGGCCGTGGCCACCTCGTCGAGGTGCTGGCCCTCGGTGGTGACCACCACGGCCAGGCTCACCTGGTTCGTGGGCGGCAGATGCGTGAGGGCGGTCTTGCTGATGATGGAGTTGGGAATGAGCACTTCCTCGCCCGCGCTGTTGCGGATGGTGGTGTGGCGCCAGGTGATGTCCTTCACCACGCCCGTGGACGAGCCCACCTCGATGTTGTCGCCCGGCTTGATGATGCGCAGCAAGCTGACCTGCAGGCCGCCGATGAGGTTCGACAGCGTGTCCTGGAAGCCCAGCGAGATGGCGATGCCGCCGATGCCGAGCGCGGTGATGGCGGCGCTCACGTCAACGCGGAAGCAGGTGGACAGCATGATGCACACGCCGGTGATCCACACGGCCCCGCGGGCGATGTTGATGAAGATGGAGCTTGAGGGAAGGTCGCGCTCTTCGTTGATCTCGAGCACGCGACGAAGGAAACGCCTCGTCAGGCGCGCAACGATGGCCGTGATCGCAAGAATGACCACCGCCGAGACGGCCGTGGTCACCCAGTCGGTGCGCACAAGGGCGTCGATGTCGTTTTGAAGCTGTTCCATGCCGTTATCCTACCATGCCGACCATGCCGCCGCCAAGGGAAGGAGGGGGCACCTCACCACGACGGGGGCTTTTCAGGGAAGTCTTCGTGAGTTTCCCATAAAACGATGCGCCCGTGGGTTCGGGTAGCGGGAACGTCAATCAACCGTTGGTTGCGGGAGCCGCGCCACGGCAGATCGAAGGAATGCTGCGCCTGCACGAACGGGCCGTCCACCAGCACGTCGGTCTGGTCGAGCAGATCGCGCGCGGCCGCATCGGGGAAGCCGGCCTCCAGCTGCTCGTAGCGGTAGCCCGAGTACGTCCACACGTTCAATCCCCGCTCGCGCACGCGGCGCGCCAGCTGGGCGCACGCGGCCGCCTGCTCGAACGGCTCGCCGCCCGAGATGGTGACGCCCTGCACCAGCTTGTTGGCCGCGATGTCGGCTGCCACGTCCTCGATCGCGCGCACCGTGCCGCCCGCGCACGGCTGGCTGTCGGGGTTGTGGCACCCGGGGCACGCATGCGAGCAGCCCTGCACGAACACGGCGTAGCGCAGCCCCGGCCCATCGACGATGGAGTCCGGAGCCGTGCCGTAGAGGCGAATGGTGGTGGGTGGGGTCATGGGTACCTCGCATGCGCCCGAAGGGCGCATAATGATCGGACGGGTTGGCGCAGTAAGTCAGCGAGGGCGGCCGTGGTACTCGAGATCGTGGGGAGGGCGAGGGCGAAGCGTACTTCGGTACGCGAGTCCTCGGCCTCGCCGCGAGATCGGGTGCCACGGCCGCCCGCAGCATCGGCGCGTTCCGCCGGCCGTCAGGCCGGCGGAACGAACTACATCTGGTGCTTCACCCGATCGCCCTCTTCGGCGCGCTTGGCGTCGTTGAAGCGGTCGAGGGTGCCCACGAGGTAGCCGGTGATGCGGCGGATGCGCTCGAAGGACGAGCCGTGCTCGGCCTCGGTGCGGCCGCACTTGGGGCACACGTCGCCGATGATGCCGTTGTAGCCGCACACGGGGTCGCGGTCCACCGGGTGGTTCACCGAGCCGTAGCCGATGCCGCTGTCCTTCATGTGGCGGATGACGGCCTCGAACGCCTCGAGGTTCTCGGTGGGATCGCCGTCGAGCTCCACGTACGAGATGTGGCCCGCGTTCGTCAGCGCGTGATACGGCGCCTCGATCTCGATCTTGTCGAACGCGCTGATGTCGTAGTACACCGGCACGTGGAAGCCGTTCGTGTAGTAGTCGCGGTCGGTGACGCCCGGGATGGAGCCGTAGCGCTCGCGATCCATGCGCACGAAGCGGCCGGACAGGCCCTCGGCCGGCGTGGCGATGAGGCCGTAGTTCAGCCCGCGCTCCTGCGAGATGCGATCGAGGTACGAGCGCATGTGGCCGATGATCTCGAGGCCGAGGTTCTGCGACGCCTTCGACTCGCCATGGTGCTTGCCCGTCAGCGCCACGAGCGTCTCGGCCAGGCCGATGAAGCCCAGCGACAGCGTGCCGTGCTTCAGCACCTCGCGCTGCTCGTCGGTGGGCGCCAGCTTCTCGGAGTCGATCCACACGCCCTGGCCCATGAGGAACGGGGCGTTGTACACGTGCTTGCGGGCCTGGATCTCGAAGCGCTCGTCGAGCTGCCCCACCGCCAGCGCCAGCTTCGCGTCGAGCAGGTCGAAGAACAGGTCGAGGTCGCCCTTCGAGCGGATGGCCAGGCGCGGCAGGTTGATGGACGTGAAGCTGAGGTTGCCGCGGCCGGGCGCGATCTCGCGATCGGGATCGTACACGTTGCCCATGACGCGCGTGCGGCAACCCATGTAGGCGATCTCCGTCTCGGGCGTGCCTTTGTAGTACTGCGCGTTGAACGGCGCGTCGATGAAGCTGAAGTTCGGGAACAGGCGCTTCGCGGAGCAGTGCATGGCCAGCTTGAACAGGTCGTAGTTCGGGTCCTCGGGGTTGTAGTTCACGCCTTCCTTCACGCGGAATATCTGCACGGGGAAGATGGGCGTCTCGCCGGAGCCGAGGCCTTCCTCGGTGGCCAGCAGCATGTTCTTCACGACCATGCGTCCCTCGGGGGTGGTGTCCATGCCGTAGTTCACCGAGCTGAACGGCGTCTGCGCGCCGGCGCGGCTGTGCATGGTGTTCAGGTTGTGCACGAGCGCCTCCATGGCCTGGAACGTCGTGCGGTCGGTGTCGCCCATGGCGTTCTTGGCCGCGTAGGCCACGGCCTTGTCGGCGGCCTCCTCGGTGGCGCCGGCCTCCACGAGCGCCGCGCGCACGGCGGCCTCGAAGCCCTCGTCCATCGTCAGGCTCGCCCAGACGCCCGTCTCGGCCTCGATGCGCGCAAGGGTGTCCTGCGCGAACGCGCGGGCATCCTCCACGGCCTCGCCGACCAGCAGGTCCACGGCCTCGGCCAGGTGCTTCTTGTACAGGCGGCGGTACGTCTTGCGCACGCCCTCGGCCAGACCGTAGTCGAAGTCGCAGATGGCCTGTCCGCCGTGCTGGTCGTTCTGGTTGCTCTGGATGGCGATGCAGGCCAGCGCCGCGTAGCTGGCGATGTCGTTCGGCTCGCGCAGCACGCCGTGGCCCGTGGAGAAGCCGCCCTTGAACAGCTTCTTCAGCTCGATCTGGCAGCACGTGGTGGTCAGCGTGTAGAAGTCCATGTCGTGGATGTGGATATCGCCCTCGCGATGGGCGCGCGCGAACTTCGGGTCGATGACGCACATCTCGTAGAACTGCTTGGCCGACTCGGAGCCGTACTTGAGCATGGTGCCCATGGCGGTGTCGGCGTCGATGTTGGCGTTCTCGCGCTTCATATCGGAGTCCGACGCCTTGGAGAACGTGATGTCCTTGAGCGTCTGGATGAGGCGGCTGTTCACGTCGCGCGAGCGGCTGCGCTCGGCGCGGTACAGGATGTAGGACTTGGCCGTCTGCACGAAGCCGGACTCGATGAGCGTCTCCTCCACGAGATCCTGCACGCCCTCGACCGACGGCGTGCCCTCGATGGCGCCCTCTTCGAGCTTGTCCACCACGCGCTGCGCGATATCCTCGGCCGCCGCGCGATCCTGCATGGCGCCGCACGCCTGAAACGCGCGCTCCACCGCCTCGGCGATCTTGTCCTGCTTGAATTCCACCGTTCGGCCGTCGCGCTTCATGATGGTCGTGACCATGCTTCGAGTCCTCTCTTCGTGCTTCTTCTCGGTTCGTCGTTTTACCGTGGCGAGCTGTGGTTTCGCCCGGTTTGTGCGCAGGGTTTCCACACGATCTGCGCCCTGTTTTCCACAATATGTAGTGGTGGTTTGTGTTCGGAAAGTGAACATATAGTACCTGCGTCGGATGCGACGCGCAAGGGGGTAAAGCGCGGAAACGCCAGGCTCACACATAACGCGAGCCGCGATTCACATTTATTCCACGGAGCGCGCACGACGGCGAAACCGAGTCGTTACGCGCCGGCGAACGCGCTATTGGACGGTGCCGTACACCTGCCCCCACGCGTGCCCGCCGATGGCCGAGTTCAACTGATCGCACAGCCGCTGGCGCGTGTAGTTCCCGGGCGGCAGCAGGCACACGATCTCGGTGAGATCGGCGGGCAGGTCGGCGGCCTCGGCCGCCACGACGATGTCGAGCCGGCGCAGCTTCTCCTTCGGGCCCAGCCCGAGGTACAGCGAGTCGACCACGTCTTGCAGCGCGCCGTAGTGCGGGCTGCGGACCACGTTCGATGAGGCCATGCTACTCCTCCACGTCCGGGCGCACGACGTCGAAGCCCTCGCTGGCCGCCGCGAGCGCGCCCGCGTAGGCCGGCGTGGCCGCGCCGACGGCACGCAGGAACTGGGCCCCGGCCGCGCGCAGCTGCGTGGCGGCGGCCACCAGCGCGTCGGGGCAGAAGTACGGGTTCTCGGGCGTGGCGTCGCCCTGCTTCGGGTTGTGCTCGCGCACGATCAGCTGGGCGAGCACGGGCAGCCGGCCCGCCCCGCTCGCGCGGCGGGCGAACGTCGCGGCGGCCTCGAGGGGCGCCGCGGTGGCGAAGCCGGCCACGCTCGCCTCGTAGTCCACCATGACGGCGAGCGCGTCCTCGAACGCGTGGCGGCCGTCGGGCAGCATGCCGTCGGCGTCGACGTCCACCGACGCGAACACCGGCGCGCCGCTGACCTGGCGCACGCCCATGAGCGCGCACTTGAGGTCGGCCGGGCTGGCGAACCCGTTGAGGAAGAACGCGTCGAACTCCTGGCCGTCGCAGGCGCGGGCGGCGCGGGCGTACTGGTCGCGGTTCTCGTTGAGCGACGACTTGCTGGCAGGATCGAGGGGCAGCCCGCAGGGGCCGACCTCCACGAGCAGGTGCTGGGGCTTCAGCTCGCGCGCCACCGCGAGGCCCGTGCGCACGATCTCGACCGCGCGATCCTCCATGCCGCGATGCGCCAGGCGCGCCGGCGTGATGCTGGCCGTGTTCGCCACGAGGCACTGCGCGCCCGCCACCTTGTTGAGGCGCAGCGCGTCGCGCACCGCCTCCGGCTCGACGAGGTTGGCGAATTCGAGATCGTGCTCGACGTCGAACCCCTGGCGGGCCAGCACCGCGGCCACCGGCGAAGACAGCACGAGCATATCCTTATGAAAGCGCAGAGCGATATCGGGCATGGAAGCATCCTTTCGTCAGGCTTCCCATGATACCAAAAAGCTCCGCGCGCGAACGGTACGGTCGGGCCGGCGGACGGAAGGGGGCGCGACGTTCACCGATGCTTCGCCGCCGTTTCACAGGACGAACATGAGTCGATCACGTGTTCTTCAAGGCTTACTTTTATACTGGGTCCTGCAAACGAAAGATTCCCCTCCTTTCAGTTTGTACTGCTTTTCCCCTTACAAAGCAGTGGCGGCACTTCGGTGCCGCACATCCCCCTCCTTGTGGCCCGGTGGAGCTCCCCTCTCCCCGGGCCGATCTGTTTCTTGGGGACGCTCGGCGACGCGGCGACGACCCGTCCCAGACCCCCGTTAACGAACCGTTACTCAGGAGCGTTCCGTTTCACAAAACGCGCACGCCCACGTCATACGATGTGCGCGAACGTCTCGTATACTGGGTTTTGTGAACGAAAGGCTCCCCTCCTTTCAGTTTGCCTCTGCTTTACCCCCTTAGAAGCAGAGCGATGCGCAAGCGTCGCATCATCCCCCTCCTTGTGGCCCGGTGGAGCTCCCCTCTCCCCGGGCCGATCTGTTTCTTGGGGCCGCGCACGCCGCTGCGCGCGCCTCCCTCCTCCACCCGCCCCCCTCCGTCCCCGCTCCCATCGCGCCGCGCCGCGGCAGCCCGTATGTTTCACGTGAAACATTTGTTCGCTCGCGAAATCGGGTATACTGGCCCTGGGAGACGAAGGGGATGATCGGGGATGAATCTTCACCAGCTTGAGTGGTTCTGCCATGCGTACGACACGCGCTCGTTCGCCAAGGCGGCCGAGCGTGCGTTCGTTTCGCGCCAGGCGTTCGGCAAAGCGATCAAGAGCCTGGAGGGCGAGCTGGGCGCCGCGCTGTTCGAGCGCGATGCCGCCGGCGTCGAGCCGACGGAGTTCGCGCGGCTGCTGTACCCGAAGGCGAGAACCTGCATCGGCGACTATCGCAGCATGCTGCAAGCGCGCGACGACTACCTCGCCAACCAGCGCCAGCACCTGCGCCTCGCATTCGCGTACGGGGTGGCCACGGCCCTTCCCGAGGATTTCCTCGAGCGCCTCGAGGACGCGAACCCGCACGCCGAGCACCACGTGGAGAAGCATTCCGTCGCTCATTGCCTCGAGCTGCTGGAGGGTGGCGAGGTCGACTTCGTCATCTGCTCGGGCGCGCCGCGCGACCGCAACCTGCTTCGCATCCCGCTCATCGGCTATCCCACGTACGTCGCCGTCGCCCGCGATCTGGTCGCATTCCCCCTCGAAGGCTGCACGCTCGAGGACCTCCAATCGCTCACGTTCCTCACGCTGGGCGACGACCTGCCCGAAGATCGGGCGCTCGCGGCGCTGTTCGCATCGCACGGCATGACGCTGCGCGCCAACCACCAGTACAAGGACTACGACGTGATCCTCAGGGAGGTCAAGCGCGGGCACGGGGCCAGCATCGTTCCGGAAAACTGCCTGGACCAGGTCGCCGAAGACCATGTGGCGCTCATCCCCTTCCCCGACGAGTCGTTCTGCTGGCAGCTCGACTTCCTGTACCTCGACCGCTCCTATTCCGACATCGAGCAGCGCACGATCGACTTCATGCGCGCGCATGCCCAACTCGCACGTCCGGGTGCACCGAGAAGGCGCATCCCCTAAACCCGTCGATTCTTCACGCCGCCCCGCAACCTTGGTTGAATGGAGGAGTCCGAACAGGACGAATCGCACGTACCAAGGAAAGGGGAATCATGGGAACCGAAGTATCACGCCGTTCGTTTCTGAAGGGAGCCGTGCTCAGCGCGGTGGGAGCGACCGTCGCCGGAAGCGGGCTCGCCGGCTGCGCGCCCAAAACGGAAGGAACCGCGGCCGCAGCGGGAGGCGATGCCGTCGCATCGGGTGCCGCAGGCAACCTCACGCCGCAAACCGCGCTCGCGCAGCTCAACCCGCAGGACTACGACTACACGGCCAACTCCATCACCGACTGGGAGGGCACCACGCTGTTCAGCGACTGGTCGTTCGGCCCGCTCACCCTGCACAACCGCATGGTGAAATCGGCAGCGGGCTCGGCGTACCTGCCCTTCTGGACCACCGAGATGACCATCGCGGAATACACGCACTGGGCGAAGGGCGGCGTCGAGCTCATGTGGGTGGAGGACTACGCCAGCCTGCTCGAGCACTACCCCGCCTCCTACAAGGTGCGCACGCGCGAGAACGCCGACCTCGCGCAAGTCGCGGACGCCATCCACGAGGCCGGCAGCTATTGCGGCTATCAGCTGTCGCTCATGGGCGCCTCGTTCAGCGGATTCGACGCCACCACCGCAGCCCAGTTCGAATGCGCGAACGCCCACGACCTCACGCTCGACGAAGTGCACCTCGTGCAGGCCGACTTCGTCGACGCGGCGAAGTTCTTGCAGGAACAGGGCTTCGACGCGGTTGAGATCAACGCCGCCGGCAACAACATCGGCCAGGCGTTCCTCTCGCGCAACCGCAACGAGCGCACCGACGAGTACGGCCCGCAGAGCTTCGAGAACCGCACGCGCTTCGTCAACGAGATCATCGAGGGCATCAAAGCGGCATGCGGCGCCGACTTCCCCGTGCAGGTGCTGATCAACGCCATCGAAGAGAACGACTACGACCTCGGCCAGAACGCCACGCTGACCACCGTGGAGGAGAACCTCCAGATGGCGAAGCTGTTGGAGAAGGCGGGCGCCGACAGCCTCCACGTGCGCCTCGGGCCCTTCAACAACCATCCTGCCGAGTTCGCCTCCGATATGTACTTCACCGGCTACGGGATCGACGGGGCCACCGGCTACGGCAACCAGTTCGACTTCTCGCGGCACTTCGAAGGCAAGCTCATCGCCAACCATTCGGGCTGCGGCATGCTGCTGGACGTCGCCCGGGAGTTCAAAGACGCCGTGAGCATCCCCGTGGGCACGGTCACCTACATGGACCCCGCCCATGCGCCCGACTTCTTCGAGCAGGCGCTCAAGGACGGCAAGGCCGACTTCTACCTGATGAACCGCCCGTTCATGGTGGATCCCGAGTACATCGTCAAGCTGCGCGAAAACCGCCTCGACGAGATCCGCCCCTGCAACCGCTGCCTGCATTGCCACTTCGACCTCGACGAGGACGGGGCGTTCTACGAGCACTGCCGCATGAACGCCGCGCACATGCGCGCCTACACCGAGCAGATGCCCGAAGGTCCCGACCTGCCCGCCGGCACCGGCAGCAAGAGCGTGATGGTGGTGGGCGGCGGCCCCGCCGGCATGGAGGCGGCGCGCGTGGCGGCGCTGCGCGGGTACGACGTCACGCTGTACGAGCGGAAGGGCAGCGTCGGCGGCCTGCTGGAGTTCGCCGCGAACGTGAAGGGCCCGCACGAGAACATCGCCCGCACGCGGGACTACCTCGCACGCCAGCTGGAAGTGGCCGGCGTCAAGGTGGTCACGGGCCAGGAGGTGGACGCCGACTTCGTGAAGCAGCAGAGCCCCGACGCCGTGGTGGTGGCCACGGGCGGCGTGCGCGACACCTTGGGATTGCAGAGCGCGGACGGCACGGACGTCGTCTCCATCGACGACTTCCTCATGGCCGACATCGGCCAGGAGGTCACCGTCGTCGGAGAGAACGCGCAAGCCGTCGACGTGGCGCTGCGCCTCGTCGCCGAGGGGAAGCACGTGACCATCGCCTCGCCGCTGCCGCTCACGGCCCTGGACAAAGGCCAGTCGGACCACATCAAGGGCTTCGTCATCCCCATGCTGTACACCCGCGGCACGCGCGTATGGCCCAACGCCTCGGTGAAATCGCTGGGCGGGGGCAGCATCACCATCAGCTGCGACACGGGCGTGGACATGACCTACCCGTGCGACACGGTCATCGAAGCGCTCGACATGCTGCCCGACACGAGCATCGCCGACGCGCTGTCCGGCATGGAGGTCTACTCCGTCGGCGACTGCGACAGGCCGTTCAACATCGCCGAAGCCATCGCGGCGGGGAACCTGGCAGCTCGCAAGATCTGACGGCCCCGCGCTTCGACGCCCTTCTCACGTGCGGCCCGGGGCCCCTCCCTCCCCTGGGCCGCACGCGCGCGATCGAACGCGCGCATTGTTTCACGTGAAACATTTGTTCTGATTGCTTCCGGGTGTATGATGATGATGAGCGGAATGCAGAGAGAAGCTGCGAAAAAAAAAAGGGGGGGGGCTCCATGGCGTACCTCAAAGACAAGGTGTCGCGTTTGCCGCTGCCCGTAGTGCCTGCCACGCTGGGACTGCTCGTGCTGAGCGGATTCTACGACACGCTGGGCTACCCGCTCATCCACTGGATCGCCGTTATCGTGGCCACGCTCGTGGCGCTAGCGTACTGTTTGAAGATCGCGTTCCACCTCAGAAGCGTCGTCGCGGCCGAGTACGCGAACCCCATGCTGGCGGCGCTGTACCCCACGGTGCCCATGCTCATCATGGTGCTGTGCGTGTTCTACGCGCAGCTCGTTCCCGCGCTGTGGACGGCGGCCGAGGTGGTGTTCTTCACGATGCTCGGCGTGCTGGTGGTGCACGTCGCGGTGTTCTTCGTCCGCTTCTTCCTGCGGCGCTTCGAATGGAAGACGTTCATGCCCAGCTGGTACGTCACCACGAACGGCGTGATGGTGTCCACCGTGGCCGGCATGCAGTTCATGCCCGAGCCGCTGGCGGCGGGCATCGTGGTGTGGGGCATCGTCATCTACGTGGCGGTGACGCCGTTCATGCTGTGGCGCATGAAGCGCTGCGAGGTCGCCGAGGCCATGATGCACTCGCAGGCCATCATGCTGGGGCCGTGCAGCATGTGCCTCGTGTCGTACGTCAACGCCTTCGCCGAGCCGAACCTCGTCGTGCTGGCGCTGCTGTTCGCCTGCGTCGTGGTGTCGCTGGGCTACGTGATCGTGAAGCTGCCGAAGTTCTTCAGCGTGCAGTTCCATCCCGGCTACGCGGGCATGACGTTTCCCATGGCCGTAGGGCTGCTGGCCACGAACGGCTTCGCAACGGCCTTCGCCGATGCGGGTTACGCCGACGTCGCCTGGGTCGCCCAGCAGATCGACGGCGTGCAGCTGCTGCTGACCACCACCATCGTGGCCGTGGTGTCCGCACGCTTCCTCGGCATGCTCGCGGCAGGCTTGCAGCGCGACCGCGCCGACGGCACGCTGGCGCCCGAGCATATGGCCGCGCTGCAGGCCGTGCGGGCGTACCTGCGCCGCGGATCGGGTGCGATCGAGGACCCCGCCGCCGCGGAGGAGTTCGTGCCCGTGGCCGCCGGCATCGACTGCACGATCGACTGCGACGAAGGCGCGGGCGCATCCGCGTAGGCCTGGCCTGTCAAGGGGCGAACGGGTTTTTCCCTATGTTTTTGCCTCATGTTTACCTATCTGTTACTTTCGAGGCCCCCAATTCACAAAACGTGCACGTGTACGTCATATGATATTCAATGTCAACTTTTATAATGGCTTCAGCAAACGAAAGGCTCCCCTCCTTTCCAGTTTGCATCTGCTTACCCCTTAAAGCAGAGTCGGTACCCAATAGGTACCGCATCATCCCCTCCTTGTGGCCCGGTGGAGCTCCCCTCTCCCCGGGCCAATCCTTTTTTCTCGGGAAGGAACGCCTATGAAGCCCCTGAACATCGTGGTTCTCGAAGGATACGTGAACAACCCCGGCGACCTCAGCTGGGACGCCCTCGAATCGTACGGCGCCGTCACCGTGTACGACCGCACGCCGCGCGACCAGCTGGCGCAGCGGGTGGCCGAGGCCGACATCGCCGTGTCGAGCAAGGTGGTCTGGGACGCCGAAGCGCTCGGCTGGGCGCCGAACCTCAAGATGATCGCGCTCACATCCACCGGCTACAACGTCGTGGACCTCGACGCGGCGCGCGAGCGCGGGGTGACGGTGTCGAACGTGCCGGCCTACTCCACGCCCGACGTGGCGCAGATGACGTTCGCCCTGCTGCTGGAGCTGTGCCTGCACGTGGGCGAGCACTCCCAGCTGGTCATGGACGGCGGCTGGACGCGCGCCAAGGATTTCTCGTTCTGGAACACGCCGCTCGTGGAGCTGGCGGGCAAGACGCTGGGCATCGTGGGCATGGGAAGCATCGGGCAGGCCGTATGCCGCATCGCCCGCGCCTTCGGCATGCTCGTGGTGTTCGAGAACCGCTCGGCGAAACCGCAGTTCGAAGGCGACGGCATGCGCCAGGTGGACCTCGACGAGCTGCTGGCCGCCTCGGACGTGGTGAGCCTGCACGTGCCGGCCACGCCCGCGACCGACCGCATGATGAACGCGCGCACCATCGCCCGCATGAAGGAGGGTGCCTACCTGCTGAACACCGCGCGCGGCACGCTCGTGGACGAGCAGGCCGCAGTGGACGCGCTGCGCTCGGGCAAGCTGGCCGGCTTCGCGGCCGACGTCGTGTCGGTGGAGCCCATGCGCGCTGACAACCCCCTGCTGCAGGCGCAGGGCCTCAACATCGTCGTGACGCCCCACATCGCCTGGGCCACCCACGAGGCCCGCGCCCGCCTGCTGGCCACGGTAGCCGCCAACGTAGGCGCCTTCGTCGAGGGGCATCCGCAGAACGTGGTGTAGCATGTGCCGCCGCGCCTCAGGCGCGGCGGCAGCGTCATGCTAGTGCTGCGGGACGTTCTTCCGGGCGTTGAGGGCGAGGACGCCGAACAGCGCCACGAGGATCGCGCCGGCGATGCCGATGATGAACACGTTCGAGAATCCCGCCGCGTCGACGATGAAGCCCCATACGCTCGCGGCGAACGCGCCCGCCAGCGACCCCACCATCGCGATGCGCGAATAGATGGTCGAATACTCGCGCGTGCCGAAGATCGTGCGCACCATGAGCGGCGCCAGCACGGTCGCGCTTGCGTAGAACACGCCGAACGCGAACCCTCCCGCCAACATGGCCGGCACCGAGCCCGGAACCAGCCACATGACGGCGAGGCCGAGCGCGCCGCACCCGGTGGACACGAACAGGCCGACGTACACGCTGGCCTTGTCGTTGATGATGCCGAGCACCACCTTGCCGATGGCCTGGCCGAGCATCGCCGCCGACGCCAAGGTCGCGGAAATGGCCACGACGTCGGGGTACTGGGTGAGCGACGTCGCGTACGACGGCAGGTACTGGTAGAAATTGATGGCCAGGTTGATGAGCCCGGCGAAAACGGCGACGAGGAAGAACGCCGCCGTCCTCAGGGCGACGGCGGCCGTCGCACCGCTCGCGGCCTCGACCCCCGCACTCCCCGGAACGGCCTCTGCCGCCCCCACCGGCTCCAGCCCCTTGTCGCCGGGAAAGCTGCGCACGCAGAACAGCGTGAACGGCAGCGCCAAAACCAGCGTGATGACGCCGAACACCAGGTACCCCATGCGCCATCCGTCGGGGCCGCTGGCGATGAGAGCGCCTCCCACCAGGTTGAACACCACGCCGCCAATGCCCGTGAACGCCATGCACAAGCCGATGTAGAAGCCCACGTTCTTCCGGAACCACCGATTGATCAGCGTCGGAACCGACAGGATCAGCAACGCCGCCAACCCGACGCCCATGAACGCGCCTGCCACGTAGAACTGCCACACCGCCGTGAAGAACGACATGCAGACAAGCGGCACGCCGATCAGCACCACGGCCGCCGACAGGACCACGCGCAAGTCCTTCGTCTCCATCAGCTTGCCCTCGAACGGCAGCGCGATCGTCGTTGCCAGCAGCATGATGGTGAGGTAGAGCGCGAACACGCCCCTGCCCACTCCCAGCGCCTCGCTCACCGGCGTGAAGAAAATGCCTGCGCAGCTGAGGGCTAGCGCGCAAGGCGCGAAGCACCCGACGATCCCCGTCGCCACCACGAGATACGGAAAGAAGCTCTTCTTTCCCTGCGAAGTTCCCATACCATCCTCCTCTCATTCGAGAGCGGCGTCACCTTCCCGATGAGGCCCCTTTCTTCTGCTCCTTCTTCCATGCCCGAACCGCCTTCGGAACACGTCTGCCGAACGCCATGATCGGCGACTTGTTCTCCCAGATGACCGGCCAACCCGCCGCGATGTCGTCGGCGCCGATCACCACGTCCATGCGCATGCTGTCGAGGGCTTTGCAGTCCATGATCAGCTTCTCCCCGTCGAACTTCATGCCGAACACTTCGACGACGGGGCTCCCGTCCTCGGTGCGCGCCACGATCGAGGGCTTCTTCTGAGGCTTTCCAGCCATGATTCACCTCCTTTTCGGCAATCGACGGGAAGGGACGGCGAAGCGCGTCGCCCCTCCCCGACCGAACGGCTACTTCACCACGTCGCGGAAGTCCACGCCGTAGTCTTCGAGCACCTTCTGCACGCCCGCACGCGCACCTGCCGCGATACCGCCGCCGGGATGGCTGGAGCTGCCGAGGAAGTACAGGTTCTCGATATCGCCGTGATACAGATGCCCCTTGCCGACGATGGGCCGCATGTCGTACATCTGGCTGGGCTGCATGCCGATCTGGCCGATGTCGCCGTGCTTGAACGCAGGGTCCCATTCCGTGTACTCGAGCGGCGTGAGGCCCCATTTGGCGATGATGTCGTCGTCGGTGATGTTCGTCGTCATGCTCTTGAAGAAGTCCCACACCTGCTTCTTCAGCTCGTCGCCGCGCGTCTCCCAGTTGTGCCAGTCGCCGTCGAGGTTCCACGGCGCGTAGCTGTACACGTTCACCACGCTGTGGCCTTCGGGGCAGCGCGTGGGGTCGGTGAGCGACGGGATGGTGATGAGGGGCAGCTTCGGATTGAACCCGCCCAGCGTGTATTCGCTGAACGTCTCGAGGTACTCGGGCTCCCACGGCGCGGCTTCGATGCAGAACGTCTTGTTCACTTCGGGGCCCGTCTTGAACTCGGGCACCTTGCTCAGGGCGAAGGCCTGGTTGAGCGCCATGAAGTCACAGTGCTTGAGTATCTTGACGTAATGGGCGTCCTCGGCCGGAGCGTCGTCGCCCAGCATGTCGAACACGTCCTTGATGTTGATGGTGCTGATCACCGCGTTCTCCGCGCGGTACTCATCGCCGTTCTTCGTGCGCACGCTCTTGACCTCGCCTCCGGCCACGGTGATCTCGTCGACCCACGCGTTCTCGAACAGATCGGCGCCGTTGTCCTCACAGCACGCCTTGAGGGCGTTCACGAAGTTGATGCAGCCGCCCTTCGGGAAGGGCGCGCCGGGATTCGCCGGATCGTGCAAGCCCGCCGTGAAGTACAGCAGCGACGCGGTGCCGATGACGCGCGGGTCGATCATCATCTCGGTGCACCAGCGGGTGAACGTGACGCGCGCCTGCTCGCTTTCGAACCACTCCTCGACGATCTGCTGCGCCGACGAGTTGAGGACGCGCTGGAACTCGCGTCCCTCGGGGCTCATGCTCATGACGTTCATCATGGCGCCGTACGGAGGCGGCGGGGACTGGGAGCCGATGCCGGCCACCGACAGCATCTTGGTCATGTACCGGTTGAATTCGAGGTAGGTCTCGGCATCCTTTTCGGAGAACTTCGCGATGTTCTGACACGACTGGTCGATGTCCTTCGTCATGACGAGGTTCGTGTCGTCCGGGAAAATCGAGCAGAACAGCGAATCGAGATAGCAGTATTCCAAGCCGTATTTCGAGAACAGCCCCAGCTCGTCGCCGCGAACGATGGGCGTCTTCGAGATCATGTTGTGCACCATGCCGCCCGTGTCGGCGATGTAGTCGGGCGCGATCTCCTGCGAACGCGTGCCGCCGCCGAACTCGTCGTTGGCTTCCAGACAGCACACCTTGAATCCCGCCTTCGCCAGGTAGGCGGTGGTCAGCAGACCGTTATGGCCGCCTCCGAGCACCACGAAATCGTACGTTCCTCCAGCCATGTCTCTCCTCCTTCTCGATGAAAGATACGGGCGCGCCCTGCGCCCTTTGGGCGGGTGCGACCCGCCGTCCTCGAGGTGATTGGAGTATATGAAATTGTGCATGTGAACAAATATGACCACAGTTTTGAAAATGGGTTCTGATCGGCTGAAACTATGACCAGTTCGCTCAAAGTGGGTTGATTTTCAGGGTATCAAGAACCACATTCGAGGAACTGGGTGACAGTTCTCGGGAAGGTTTTTTATGCACCCTTTTATAATGGGGCAATCAACCACTTCCGACTCTCCCAGAAAACCAAACGCCCTTCGCAAGGAGTGATGGTCAGTGAGCGTCAAGGATGCCCGGAAGCACGAGTTCGCCGCCACGTTCATGCGCCTGGTCACGGATTCCCCGCCCAACCGTCGCGTAAGCGTCGTGGACATCACCAATGCCATGGGTTGCGAGCGCAAGACGTTCTACTACTATTTCGAGAACGTCGACGATCTAATCATCTGGATATTCCGCTCGTCGTTCAAGCGTACCGTGGAGACGGAGTTCGCCGGGCGCACCTTGGTCAAGCCCCATCCCGAACTGCACGACCCTTACAGCGACTGGCCGTTCTACGTGCGGATCGAGACGGAGGACCGGTTCCTGGCGCAGGGCCCGTACTTCAAGACCATCTCGTATCATTGGGTGGACAATCGCGATTACTACGCCAACATGTTCCGCATAGACAAGCGCTCGTACAACAACCTGTTCGCCTACCTGGTGCAGCTGTACGTTCCGGCGGTGAAGGACGACATCCGGTACATGCTGGGCAGCAAGGTCATCCCGCCCGACGTCTTGAATTTCCTGGCGGAATATCACGTCATGGGCATCTTCGGACGGCTTCAGTGGCACTTCGGCCACACGCACCAGGACATCATGCAAAGCGCGCTCGACCCCTACTGGAACTACGCCCACACCTGTATCAAGCGCACGATCGACCATCTGACGGCGTAAGAGGAAAGCGCTTCGCGGGGTGATGGGCGGGCGCATGTTCGCCTTGGTTACCCATCCGTTACCTACGGGGTCGCCGATCCATAAAACATGCATCCGCACGACATACGATGATCAACTCCAGCTTCTATAATGGCTACAGCAAGCGAAAGGCTCCCCTCCTTTCAGTTTGCATCTGCTTACCCCTTAAAGCAGAGTCGGTACCCAATAGGTACCGCATCCCCCTCCTTGCGGCCCGGTGGAGCTCCCCTCTCCCCGGGCCAATCTCTTTTTTCGGACGAACCCCCTTTCGGTGCAGCGCCGCAGGTCGGATGACGAACCCGCACGCACGAAGGGGCCGCATCGAAAGACACGGCCCCTTCGTGGGGGAATTCGGGAGGGCGAATCGCCTTCCCGCAATCGACGGAACTACGCTCCGGCGTTCTCTTTAGCCACTTCCTGCCCGGCGATACGGCCGAACACGACGCAGTCGGTAATGGCGCAGCTGCCCAAGCGAACAGCCCCGTGCGTGCCGCCCGCGATCTCGCCTGCGGCGTACAGGCCGGGGATCGGCTCGTAATCCTGATCGGTCACCTGCGCCTGAAGATTGGTCATCAGGCCGCCCATGGTATGGTGAACCTTGGGCCAGAGCTTGGCGGCATAGAAGGGCGGCGTCGCTATGGGTGCAGCGTCCGCAAGGAACAGCGAACCGAAATCGTCATCGACGCCGGCGCTGACGAAACCGTTCCAGCGATCCACTTCCGCAACGAATACGTCTTTGGGGATGGAGAATTCATCGGCTATCTCCTCGAGCGTTTGGAACTCGAGGATGACGCCTTTCTCCAAGCCGCCCTCCATGATGCGCGGTGCCACTTGTTTCTCGGCCGCAGGAGCGTCGCCGATAATCAAGGTGACGTGGTTGAGCTCGAGCATCTTGTCGGCACGCTCTTTGCGATCGCCCGTCTCTTTGACGAAGCGCTTTCCCGTCTCGGGATCGATCATGAGGCCCCATCCTACCAGACGCTCGCAGAACTGCGGGCAAAAGCCGAATCCCGGCTCGTCGGGACTCGTCCAAGGGCCAAGCTGAATCCAATCCATATGCACGTCCATGGCCTTGTGCTTCAGCGCCTCTCGAAGCGCCTCGCCCGTCGCTCCCTCATGGTTGGTGGAGCTCAGCTCTTCGGTGAGGCGAGGTTCGTGAATCGTCCTCATCTTCACGTCGTTGGAGAAGCCGCCGGAAGCGAGCACGACGCCCTTGTTCGCCTTGATATAGGCTATGTCGCCGCCGTCTTCCTTTCCGAGGGTATAATGCTCTCGCACCTCGGCTCCCACGATGCGCCCGTTCTCGTCCTCGATCAGCCTTTCGAGCTTCGTCTTGAGTTCGACTTCGGATCCAAGCTCTTCAAGCTTGGCGACTTGGGCCTTGATGATATCGGCCCCCGTCGCGTTCGAGGTCGTGTTGGTACGGGGGACCGAATGGCCGCCATGGAAATTCAGCTTCGTGAACTCGACGCCCAACGTGGTGCACCATTCCACCGCAGCCGCGGAGTTCTCGACCACCGTTTTCACCCGATCGACATGGTTGTACTTCTTACCAGCCTTGAGCATATCGGCCACCATGAGGTCGGTGCTGTCCTCAACGCCGGCCTCCTTTTGAAGCGGCGTGCCCACCGCCGCCATGTCTCCCCCGTTGAGCGCCGAGTTACCGCCGTATACGGGCATCTTGTCGATGAGGACGACGTTGCTGCCCGCCTCGATGGCCTCGATGGCCGCAGCCAAGCCGGCAAACCCCGAGCCGACAACGAGAACATCGGTCTCCCGATCCCATTTGACCGCGGAAGCCGAAAGATCCTCGGCTGCGGCTTCCGACGACCCCGACGCGCCGCTCGCGCATCCTGCAAGCATGGATCCACCCACCAAAGCAGCACTTGCGAGCCCGGCCTTTTTAAGGAATTCCCGCCTTCCCACCGATTCCGCCATGATAGTTCCCCTTTCACAAGCGTCTGGATGTCGGCCCCCCGACGATCCTTTTGGATTACTGCGCTTCGAGCATACAATCCGGCGAACCCGCCCGTGAAGCAATGAGAAGTTGGGCAGCCCAACCATTTCGGAACCACCCCCTCCCAGCACACGTACATCGTAGGAGCCCCTCAGGCAGGCCGACGCCTATGCACCCTGCCGCATGGGGAATCTGGTATGATCGACGGAAAGCGGAGAGCGCGTATCGAGAAGGGGAGATGCTCGATTATGCAGGACAGCTTGAACCATATGCTCAAACTCGACATGAGGCAGCTTGAGTACTTCGTCGCCGCCGCGTCGTCGGGCAGCTTCTCGTCGGCCGCGAAGAGGTCGTTCGTCTCTCCCCAGGCGATCTCGAAAGGGGTGCAGATACTCGAGCACAGCATTGGCGCATCTCTTTTCGATCGCGGACCCAACGGCATCGAGCTTACCGCGTTCGGCGCTCTGTTCTACGAGGAAGCGAAGACCGTCCTCGAATCGCTCGATAGGCTGCAAAACATGGCGGCGCGGTACCAGCGGGAGAACGCCGTGCCGTTGAACGTCGGGGTCCACTCGCTGTGCCTCAAGGAAAACGGGGGCACCATCGATTGGAACGACCTGCTCGCATTCTCCGACGCGCACAGCGACGCCGCCCCGGTATTCCTCGAGATGCGCGGCAATTCCATCATCGAATCGGTTGCCTCGGGCGAGGTGGGTTTCGGGATCAGCGTACTGGACGGAGCCGCGCTCGACGAATTCGACAGCATGGTGCTCCATCGTTTCCCCCTGGCGGCGGTGCTCCCCCGATCGGACGCGGCGTTCGCGCACAAGAAAGCCGCCAGCATCAAGGAGCTCGCTTCCGGCCATCTCATGCTGTTCCCTGAAGACAACGCGTTCAACAGCTTCTTCACCGAACAGGCTCGGAAGGAAAAGCTCGAGTTGAAGCTATCGCCCCTTCAAATCCGCACGGTCAACGATATCGATTTCATCAAAGGGCGCAACCTGTACACGGTACGCCCCTACCAGCACGCGACGAGGACGACGCGAAGCGACCATACTCGGATCCTGCCCATCCTCGACGCCGACGACAATCAGATAGCAATGCCCCTCTCGATATTCTGGCAAAAAGGCAAGAAGCTCCTCGAATTGGAGGAGCAGTTCGTTGCCATGGTCGTCAGCCTCTATCGCACGGCAAAGCATCCGCAACCGGCAGAGGCATGAGCGCGCTTCCTCGCACGCCGCTGGGGCTTCTCTACCCGTTCTTGCGGGCGAACAGCACGTTGTTCGTTTCGAGCCAGCTTTCCACGGTGCCGGTGTCGAAGCCGTCGGCGGGGTCGATGACGAGCGCGTACATCTCCTCCTCGCGCAGCACGGCGTCGAGCGCGTCGGTCAGCTGGATCTCGCCGCCCACGCCGGGCTCCACGTCGGCCAGCAGCTCCATCACGCGCGCGCTCAGCAGGTAGCGGCCGAACACGGCCAGGTTCGAGGGCGCATCCTCGAGCGCAGGCTTCTCCACCAGCGCGTCCACCTTCCACACGTCGTCGGACACGGCCGCACCGGCGATGACGCCGAAGCGGCTCACCTGGTCGTCCGGCACCGGCATGACCGCGATGACGCTGGCGCCGCCGTGCGCGTCGGATACCTCCTGCATGCGCGGCAGCATCTTGTTGTCAGGCACCAGCACGTCGCCCAGCAGCACGTAAAACGGCTCGTCGCCCGTCTTCTCGTGCGCGCAGCGCACCGCATGCCCCAGGCCCAGCGCCTCGTCCTGGTACACGTAACTCACGTTGTAGTTGCCCACGCGCTCCACCGCGTCGGCGTACGAGTCCTTCCCGCGCGCCCGCAGCAGCTCCACGAGCTCTGGGTTCGGCGTGAAGTGATCCTCGATGGCCTTCTTCTCGCGGCTGTTGATGATGACCACCTCGTCGGCGTCCGACGCGAGGCCCTCCTCCACCACGTACTGGATGGCCGGACGATCCACCACGAGCAGCATTTCCTTCGGCTGCGCTTTCGTGGCGGGCAGGAAGCGCGTGCCGAGGCCGGCAGCGGGAATGAGAGCCTTCATACGACGAACCTTTCTCGATAACGTACGCGAAGCGCCGCAAAAGCGGCGCCTCGTTCATTGCGTTCAGCTATTGTAGCACGAGCGAAAAGCCCGTCGCCATGCTACTGCTTCGCCTGCAGCTCCGCGACGGCCTCTTCCAGAACCGTCATCTGCGCCTCGGCCTTTTTGTAGCTCAGCATGATGATCAGCACGTACACCAGGATAGCCACCCACATGAGCGCATACGCCCCGATGACGAACGGCATCGACGGGACGATGGTGCTGTATATCTCAGCGAGAACCGAATTCATATCAATCAACCTTCCTTCGCATGCTCAACCGCGTTGCCCGCGGCGGAACCCTTAATCTTCCAACTGCTCCTTCAGCGCTTCGACGCGTTCGGTCAGGCGAACCTGGCGGAAGCGGAAGCGGTACAGCGCGTACCCGACCATGAGGATGCCGGCGAGGCAAAACATGAGCGTGATGCCCATATCGCCCGACATGCCGCCCTCGCGCACGACCACCGGATGGATGCTCGAGGGGATGAGGCGCGTCACCATGAAGCAGATCGGCACGTCGATGAGGGCGATGATGCTGAGCACCGCCCCGTACGTCGCGCGCCGCTCGGGCTCGTCGATGGCGTTGCGCAGGATGAAGTACGCGATGATGATGAGCATGAGGATGAGGTACGTCGTCAGACGCGGATCCCAGGTCCACCACACGCCCCACTCGAACCGCGTCCACAGATCGCCCGTGATCATGGTGCACGCAACGAACAGCAGCGCTATCTCCATCGCGATCTTCGAGCAGGTGTCGAATCGGCGGTTCTTCGTCATGAGGAAGCGCACGGCGTAGTAGCCCGCGAACGCAAGCGCCACGAACGACGTGATGGCAACCGGCATGTGGAAGTAGAAGATCTTCTGCGACAACAGCAGCACGTTGGTCACCATCTGGCCGCCGATCATCTCGACGCCGTTCACCGCGGCGCCGTTGACGGGCGATGCCCAAAGGAACGCCAGCAAGAAGCCGATCGTCGACAGCACGGCGCCCGCAATGAGCACCGCCGGCGCGATCCGGTCGGGCCATTGGCCCGCCTCCGGAAGCTTGAGCGCCTTTTTCGTTTCCTCAGTCATACCGCTCCTTTTCTCTCAAGCGCTAATCACAAAATCATACAGGACCCACGATACGAGGATCATGATCACGTCGTAGCCGCCGGCCAGCGCCAACGACGTCAGCATCACGTCCGCATACCCCTCCGCACCCACGATGGCCGCGGTCGTCGCAGACACGCAGGCGTACAGCAGCGGGAATATGAGCGGGATGAACAGCACGGCCAGCATGACGTCCTTGCCGCGCGTGTTGATGGTGATGGTGGACAGCAACGTGCCGATGCCCGCCACGCCGATGGTGCCGATGAGCAGGGGCACCACGAGCAGCCAGAAGCTCTCCGAGGGCGTGGTGGTGGTCAGGAAGAAGAAGTAGAACAGCGGCACGGCGATCACTTCCACCACCAGCAGGAACAGCAAGTTCGACGTCGCCTTCGCCAGGAAGACGACCGAGCGGTCCATCGGCACGAGCAGGATGCCCTCGAGGCAGCCCTGCTCCTTCTCGTGCGCGAACGAGCGGTTGAGCCCCAGCAGCGACGTGAACACGATGAGCGCCCACAGGAGGCCGCCGCTCATCTGCAGCACGTCGGTGGTCTGCGAGGTCTGCGCGAGCGCCGCGCCGTACACGATGATCACGAGCAGCGCGTAGATGCCCATGGACGTGAGCATCTCCTTCGTGCGGAACTCCTGCTCCAGGTCCTTGCGCAGCAGCGTCTTGTACTGCTGGAACGTCGAGGGCTTCTTCAGCGTGACCGCCATTTACGCCACCCCCATGCCAACCGTCGAACGGTACAGGGCCGCGAACTCGTCGAAGTCGAACGCGCCCTTCTCGTCGAACGCCACCACCTTGCCCTTCGCCAGCACGAGTGCGTGCGTGCACATGGCGAAGCCCTTCTGCAGGTCGTGGCTCACCATGACGAACGTGCGGTCTTCGCGCTGCTGCTCGATGAGGCCGTCGAATATCTCCACCGCGTGCGGGTCGAGGCCCGAGTACGGCTCGTCCAGGAACACGACGCCGGGATCGTGGATGAGCGCGCGAGCGATGGACAGGCGCTGCGTCATGCCGCGCGAGAACGTGCGTACCACGTCGAGGCGGCGATGCTTGAGCTCCACCGCCTCCAGCAGCTCGAGGACGCGCGCCTCGGGATTCTCCACCCCGTAGAGGCGCGCGTAGATCAACAGGTTCTGCTCTGCCGTCAGGTCGGGGTAGAGCATCGAGTTATGCGAGATGAGGCCGATGTGGTCGCGCGCCTTGTCGGGATCTTCCTTCAGGTCCACGCCCATGAGCAGGGCTTCCCCCGACGTGGCCCGCGACAGCGTGGACAGCACGCGCAGCAGCGTCGTCTTGCCCGCGCCGTTCGGCCCGAAGATGGACAGGAACGCGCCCTGCGGCACCTCGATCGACACGTTGTCGACGGCCCGGCGGTTGCCGAACACCTTCGAGAGCTTCTTGGTCTTGATCGCGGGTTCCACCACGGCCTCCATGACGGGTTACGCCTCGTCTTTCGCGGGTTCGAGCTTCTCGGTCTTCTCGGCCACCTCGACCACCACGGCGTCGGCGTCGACGCCCTTCGGCGCCTCCGTGCCGTCAGCCAGCTTGCGCTTCGCGCCGCGTCGGCCGACGGTGGCGATGAGCACGCCCGCCATCAGCAGGCCGAAGCCGATCCACACCTGCGAGATCAGCGGGTTCACGCGCACGTCCATCGAGAAGTCGCCGTCGGAGTTCACGCCGCGGTACACCACGAACAGGTCCTCGGTCGGGAACGAGATGACGCTGGCCACGAGCTTCTGCTGCTGCGTGGACTGGACGAACTGCACGGTGGGGCTCACCGCGCCGACGAACTCGCCGTCCTTGTACACGTCGAAGTTCACCGTGTACAGGATGTCGTCGTCGTTCGGCTGCGGGTCGATGACGTTGCCGGTGTAGCGCAGCTCGAAGTCCTGGATGACGAACGATTCGGGAGCCGAGTCGGTCTCCTCGTCGTACTTCACGTACCCCGTCTTCTCGGTCACGTACATGGACGAGCCGATGAGGCCCACGAGGATCACGGCCATGCCCAGGTGGGCGACGAAGCCGCCGAACGTGGACGCGCGGTTCACCAACATGCCCCAGGCGGACGCCAGCACGTTGCCGCCGTGGCCCTTCTGGTACCCGCGGATGGCGCGGCCCAGCATGAACAGCGAGTTGAAGAACAGCAGGCTGGCCACCAACAGGCCCACCACGGCCACGCCGTTGTAGTACCACGACGGGCCCTGCTCCAGGAGGCCGTCGGCCTCGGTGCCGCCCGCCGCCAGGATGGCGTTGTAGCTGGGCAGCAGGTAGGTGACGAAGTAGAACATGAGCACGGCGAACAGCACGACGGCGCAGACGGCCGGGATGCGGGCGCGCTTCCAGAACTGCTTGCCCTCGGTGCGGCCCCACGAAAGCAGCGGGCACACGGCGAGGATGGCCAGGTAGATCACGCCGAGCGGGCGCGCGATGGCGTTGTACGTGCCGGCCGACACCGACTGGCCGCCGAACGGCAGCTGCGAGGGCAGCGCCGAGGAGATGGTCATGTACGTCAGCAGGACGGCGAACACGACCATGATGACGTTGTTGAAGTAGTAGGCGGCATCCTTCGATAGCATGTTCTCCACGTCGTCGGCACCGGAGCCGGCCGGGCCGAAGCTCTTCCACCGCACGACGAGGCCCACGATGCCGGCCAGGATGGAGGCGCCGATGAGCACGCCGAACAGCGCGAGCGACACCGGGTCGCCCTCGAAGGCGTGCACCGACTGCACGAGGCCCGAGCGCGAGATGAACGTGCCCACGATGACGAACGCGAACGTCAGGCACGCGCACATCACCGACCAGCGCTTGAAGGCGCCGCGCTGGCGGTACACGGTGAAGCTGTGGATGAGCGCCACGCCGACGATCCACGACAGCAAGCTGGCGTTCTCGACGGGGTCCCAACCCCAGTAGCCGCCCCAGCCGAGCACGACGTACGCCCAGATGGCGCCCAGACCGATGCCCACGCCCAGGAAGAACCAGGAGAACAGCGTGTAGCGCTGCGAGCGCACGACCCACTCCTTGGAGGAGTCGTTCACGATGATGGCGGCGATGGCGTACGCGAACGGAATGGTGAGGCCCGCGTAACCCACGAACAGGGTGGGCGGGTGGATGGCCATGGCCCAGTGCTCGAGCAGCGTGTTCATGCCGAGCACCGACGCGGCGCTCGTCAGGTTGCCCGAGCCGTCGAAGTACTTGGCCGGCGTGGCCGTGAACGGCATGTTGCTCTCGGAGAACAGCAGCACGCCCACGAACGCGGCCATGACGAGCTGCGACACGAGCAGGGCCATGGAATCAAGCTTGCGGCCCGACTTCATGTTGCGCACGGCAACCACGGAGTTGAACAGCGAGATGAGCCACGCCCAGAACAGCAGCGAGCCTTCGCGGCCGGCCCACAGGCCCGACAGCTTGTAGAGCCAGGCGAGGTCGCTCGAGGAGTCGCTGTGGTAGCGCAGCACGTACTCGATGCTCATATCGCCCGAGAAGAAGCAGTACACCAGGATGGCGCAGCATACGGTGAGGGCCGCCATGGACAGGAGCACGGCGACATGGCCGCCCCACGTCAGCGTTTCCCCCACGCCGCCGGGCTTCTTGCGGGACAGGATCGCCCCCGCAATCAGGCACACGACGGATACCGCTACGCCGGCGAACGCGACGAGCAGTCCGATCAAACCTATTGTTGGCATGTACTATCCTTTCGGGGGCGGCGGGAAGCCGCCCCTCATTTCATGGGGAGCGACTTAGCCCTCGAGGGCCACTTCGGTCGCGGTGAACTTGCCCTGCGCGTTCAAGGAGCCGGTCAGGACGAGCGACGAGCCGTCCTTCACCTCGTCCGAGATCGCGTCGTCGAACTCCACGGGAAGCTCTTCGCCGTTTTCAGGATCGACGAGCACGAAGCGATCGCCCTCGCCCGCTGCCTTCAGCGTGCCTTCCTTCACCGTGCCGGACACCTTCACCGGCTTGTCGACGACCTCGTCACCGTAACCCGTCAACTGGGAGACCGTGAGCGCGTCCGTAGCGTTTTCGTACTTGGACGGGCACTTCGTCACCAGCTCGCTGGCGTTGAGCACGCCGTCCTGGCCGATCTTGCCCGTGCAGATCGCCGTCACGTCGTTGCCGAACGTGGCGGAAACGCCACCCTCGAAGCGCACGTGAAGCTGCTGGGATGCGTCCCCGTTCGGATCGTAAATGTCGAACGTCAGCACGTTGTCCTCGGTCACGAACGAGTTCTCGACGACGTTGCCGCTCACTTGGATTTTCTGGTCCGCGTAGTTCCCCGTTGCAGCCTCCGCCACCGACACGGTCTTCGCGGAACTCGCCCCGCCCACGACGGCCAAAATGACCACCAGCACGATGACGATGACCCCGGTCACCACAACCATGCGGCGCTTCGTTTTCGCGTTCACGCTCGCCTCCTTATTTGTCTCTCTCCAACCGTCATTTTCACGTACCTCAAAGTTCCGAGGAGCGCAATGGCACGGAATTCAAAGATTCACCATGCGCGGCGCTCGATGCGCCTCGATGCGGGAGCTGTGCAGCCACCATTTCGTTCTTCGGACCTTTGACAAAAGGAGCCCGTCCAAGCGTACGATTGCGCTTCGGCGGGCTCCCTCTTGCTTATTCAGTTCTCTGCTCGCGAACGAGCGGTGGTGCTTGGTGGCTTACGCCGCCGTCGAAAGCTTGTTGGCCTCGGCAACGGTCAGCCAGCCCTCCGGCACTTCGGCTTCGCTGTGGCACTGCGTGCAGTACATCACGGAAGCGCGGTGCGCCTTGTGGCACTCGCTGCACTCGATCTCGCCGTGCTGCGCCTGGTGCGGATTGAACTCCATGTCGCTCGTGGCCTTGATCAGGTCGTCGCGCGTCAGGTTGTGGCAGCTCTCGTTCAGGCAGAACTCGTCGCTGTCAAGACCGCGCGCCTCGGTCAGCATCTCCGTGTCGCGCTCTTCAAGCGGATACACGTAGTTGCCGGTAACCCAGTTCAAGCCCTCGGACATCTGCTCGCTCAGCGTAGGCACATGGCAAGACATGCAGTCCTTGCCCTGAGTCTTGTGCGAAACGGCCAGCATCGCGTTCGTGTTGCTCACTTCGTTGCCCCACTTGTCGACGCCCGTCGTGCCCGCTTCCTGCTCGTACGTTTCAAGGTACTCGTCCATCGGCGTGTGGCAGATGGCGGCGCAGAAGCTCGGCTGCTCGTGCCAAACCCAGAAGCCGGCACCGGCTGCAATCAAGACAACCACGACAACACCCACGACGATGGGCCACTTCTTTCCCTTTTTCTTGGGAGCGGCTTCCTCGGTCGTAGAGCCTTCAGTCGCAGGTGCCTCAGTGGCGGCTTCCACTTTGGTTTCCTCTTCGCTCATGCTCTCTAACCCCCTTTCGATTTTCTCGTCTTGTATTTCCGTCGTCTCCGTTACAAGTTGGCATCGATTTCGGTGCCAAACGGAAACACAAGCACTTTACCACAAGCATACTACCGGTCAACCGACAAAAAACCTATCACCCATTTGGGGGGAATTAGCCCGGATTGCCCCCGTTTTTCGTGTGATAAAGCCCTTTTCGGCAGATTTTTCAAGCAAAGGGGTCGAAACTCCCAAGATGGGGAAAGGAAGCCAGGCTTCCTTTCCCCATCCCTCGAAAGACGTTGGAGAGAACGTCGTTGTCGGCTATGCGAGCATCGTCAGAGCTTCGTCGACAGCGGCCTCGGCCTTGTCGAGCGTCTCGTCGGTCAGCTTGGAGTTATGCGCTCCCTCGCTGTTTTCAACCATCACGAAATCCCAGTAGAACTGAGCGTTGCGCTGGAGCGTCTGCAGCTTGGCAAGCTCCTCGGACGCAGCGGGGATGTCGGTCTTGGCCTCGCTGGCAGCCTTCATGGCGGCGATCTCGTCGGCGTACTTCTCGGCGATCTTGCCGGTCATGTCTTCGATCTTCTCGCTGATCGAGGTCACGCGCTCTTCTTCGCTGGCCTGGATGTCCTTGACCTTCTTCTCCAGGTCGTCATGGCACTTGCTGCAGTCGTTCTCGATGAGCTGCTTGTTCTCGAGCGGGCTCGTCCAGTTGTGGGACGTGTACTCGCCGTTCTCGCCCTCGGCCGGAGCCATGTGGCAGTCGGCGCAGCCGTAGCCGGCCTTGGCCATCGGCGACTGGTCGCCGCCGTACATGGTCTCGAACTCGGGGTGCTGAACCTTGATCATCGGAGCGAACGTGTCAGCGTGGTTCCAGTCCTTGAAGTTCATATCGTCGTAGTACGCAAGGATGGCGTCCGGGGTCATCTGGTCGAGGCCCGTGTAGGGGTTCGACGTGGCCTTCGTCTCGCCATCGAAGTAATACTCGTTGTGGCACTGGCCGCACACCTGAGCGTTCATCGGGGCCTTGCTGCCCTCGCCGGCATCCTTGCCGAGCGAATCCACGAAGTACGAACCCGTCACGTTGAGCGTCTGCGGGTCGTTCTCGTGGCAGTTGTAGCAGCTGATCGGCTCGTCGAACTCATCGATCAGGTCGTTGAACTTCTCCTTGTACACACCCTCGCCCTCGTCCTCGACCATCTTCGTGAACTGCGGGGTCTTGCAGGTGATGCAACCGGCGAGCTGTTCCTTCTTCGTGGTACGCGGGGTTTCCTTCACGCTCTGCAGCGTGTACAGGTGGCTCGACGCCTCGTCGTAGCCCAGCGCGAACGCGTAGCCCTTGTACATGGTGTTCAGAGCCGGGTACAGCTCCAGGTAGTTGTGCTTGCCGGAATCGGGCGAATTGGACTCGTTCTCCAGGTACGATGCGTACTGATCCGGATATGCGTCCTTCCACGACTCGGCAACGACAACGCCGAACTTGTCCGCCTCAGGCGTTTCCACCTGAACCGTTTTGTTCTCGTCTGCCTTCTGGTCCGTCTTGTCGTCTGTAGTTGCCTGGGGCGCGCATGCGACCAACCCCATGACCATACCAAACGCGCACACGGAGGCGGTCCAGACGGCAAGTTTGTTCCTCTTAGTCTTAGCCATACATTCTCCTCCCTTCGACTGACGATCTCTCCTCCACAAAATATACAACCTTTCTTAACGAAATGTGCGAGGATCAACGTTCTTGGGGGATTCCCACCAACCTCCTAGGGAAAAACCCTATCTAACTATTCGCAGGTCAGAATGGTAAAGCGCCGCGATCAGGCTCAATGTGAAGTTTTATGGTCAACGATTTTTTGAAACGCGGTGAAAAAGCGCGATCCGTCCTCGCCGGCCTTGCCGCACGCCTTATCGGAAGATGACGTAGCGGGAAAGCAGCCAGCCCCACACGCCTTGGCACGCCATGCACCCGAGCTTCGCAAGCAGCGGGTCCACGCCGAGCGCCGGCGCATGGGCCAGCACGAAGCTGCTGAACGCCAGGTTCCACAGCCACAGCAGCACGAACAGCGCGACGCTGCGCCCCATGCTGCTGGACGATTTGAACGTGACGGAGCGGTTCATGAGGAATTGATAGGTGGCCGAGCACGCAATGGCCGCCGCGTTGGCGATCTGCCGGTCGAGCACCAGCCCCAGCAACGCGAACACCGCCAGCTCCACCACCGTCTGGCTTGCCGAGACGCCGACGTACTTCGCCATCATGGCGAGCGTCCGTCCCCGCTTCGCGGGAGCCGCGTCGGAAGAAGCCTGTGCGTCCATCGGGTCCATGGAACGCAGTGTAGCAAACGAGAACCCGCCCGCGCACCTGCGCGCGTGTGCCTTTTGTGAAAGCCGAGCCGATGCATCCGCCGGTCCGCTCCTTCTGATATAGTCCGAAACCGGACTAATTAGTCTGATTTCGGACTACCATCGAGAAAGGAGTGGCCGCATGGAAAGCAAGGACAACGCGTTGGACGCGCAGGCGGCGACCGACCATCATCACGGAAAGCACTACACGCACCTGCCGAAGCGCTCGGTGCTGGCGGTGTTCGTCGGCCTCGTCATCGCCATGGTGGCGGCAGCGCTCGACCAGACCATCGTGTCCACCGCCCTGCCCACCATCGTGGGCGATTTGGGCGGCGTGAACCAGATGCTGTGGGTGACGACGGCCTACGTGCTGACGGCCACCGTCGTGATGCCCGTCTACGGCAAGGTGGGCGACCTCGTCGGGCGCAAGGGGCTGTTCATCTTCGCGCTTGCGCTGTTCACCGTCGGGTCGGTGGTATGCGCGCTGGCGTCGAACATGGGGATGCTCATCGCGGGACGCGGCATCCAAGGACTGGGAGGCGGCGGGCTGATGATCTTGGCGCAGGCCATCATCGCCGACGTGGTCCCCGCGCGTGACCGCGGCAAGTACATGGGCGTCATGGGCGTGGCCTTCGTGCTGCCCATGCTGGTGGGGCCGTTGCTGGGCGGGCTGTTCACCGATCACCTGAGCTGGCACTGGGCGTTCTGGATCAACGTGCCCCTCGCGCTCGTGGCGGCCATCGCGGCCGTCCGCTTCCTCCCCAAACCGCAGCATAAGGAGTCGCTGGCGTCGTTCGACGTGTGGGGCACCGTGTTCATCACGGCCGCCGTGGTGGCGCTCGTGCTGGCAACCTCGTGGGGCGGCGTGCGCTACGACTGGGAGTCTCCCCAGATCATCGGGCTGTTTATAGGAGTGGCGGCGTTCTCCGCGCTGTTCGTGCTAGCCGAGCGCCGCGCGAAGACCCCGCTCATGCCCCTGTCCATCTTCAAGAACCGCACGTTCGTGCTGTCCACCCTCGCCGGCCTGTTCGTCATGTTCGCGCTCATGGCCTCCATGACCTACCTGCCGACGTTCTTCCAGATCGTGCACGGCATGAACGCCACCACCGCGGGCTACATGGAGATCCCGATGAGCGTGGTCTACCTCGTGTCGTCGCTGGTATCCGGCTTCCTGGTGAGCAGGAACGGCCGCTACAAGAAGCTCATGATCGTGAGCTTCGCGCTGGTCATCGCCGGCCTCGTGGCGATGACCACCATCACGCAGGACACGTCGGTGGTGCTGATCGTCGGAGGGTTCCTCGTGGTCCTCGGCTTCGGCATGGGGCTAAGCTTCGAGATCCTCGTGCTGATCGTGCAGAACGAGTTCCCCGCCTCGGAGGTGGGCACGGTCACCGCCGCCACCAACTTCTTCCGCGAAGTGGGCACCACGCTGGGCGCCTCGGTGGCGGGCGCCATCTTCACGAGGGGGCTGGCCAGCACGCTCTCCGAGAAGCTGGCGAGCTTCGGCGGCCTCGAGGCGCTGGGCGTCGAGGCGAACTCCATCACGCCGGGCATCGTGCATATGCTGCCGGGCGAGCTGCAGCGCGCCATCGGCGGCGCGTACACCGACGCGCTGGTTCCCATGTTCGTGGCCATGGTGCCGCTGGCGATCATCGGGACGGTGCTCATGCTGCTCCTGAAGGAGAAGCCGCTCGCGAAAGAGCAGGCGCGCGAGGCGGCGGGGCTCTAGCGGGGACGGGTCGCGCGGTGCGGGGCGCGGCGGGACTCGTGGCGTGGCGCGGGGCGCGCGGCTACTCCTGCAGCGTGAGAACCGCAGCGGGCTCCTTGTTGAGGGCGGCGCAGGTGGGAACGAGCGTCGCTGTCAGGACGAGGACGAAGCCCGCGAGCGAGACGACAAGCCCCTCGCCGAACGCGAGGTTCGCGAACAGGGGCAACCCCACCGCGTACGCGATGGTTGCGTTGGACGCGACCACGGCCGCCGCGCCCACAAGCGTGGCGGTGACCGCGTGGATGAGCGCCTCGCAGACAGCCGCCCCCAGCATCGTCTGGGGGCGCGCCCCGCTCGCGATGAGCAGGGCGACGTCGCGGGTGCGCGAGCGCGACGTCATGACCACGCTCACCGCTGCGCCGATGGCGCACAGGAGGATGGGGCCGCCGAACATGAGGAGAGCCGTGGTGAAGTCGATGCCGTTGAAATCGGCGTCGCCTTGGAGCCGCGCCCATGCGGCCCACACGCTGACGCTGGAATAGATGCCCGCAACCAAGCCGAAGCCCACCATGACGGGCGTCTCGACCGAGGTGCTGGTGCTCAACCCGTAGCGCGCGGTGTGCCGCGCGAGATACCAGGCGTTCCAGCGCGCTTGCGGCACGAGCGCCGTCCACGCCCTCAGCACGGCCGAGAACACGAGGGGCGCGAGGGGCGCCACCGTCGCCACCATGAGGATGGGCACGTAGAGCGAGTAGTTCACGACCACGTCGGGGGTGGATCCCACCATGATCGAGACGACCCATCCGGTGCAGACGGCAAGCGCGGCGAACAGCAGCGCACGCAACCACGTCATGCCCGCGCGCTTGGGTTCCGGCTCGCGCAGCACGGTGAGCGGCGGCGTGGTGCCCGCGCTGCGGGCGCCCTTCAACCCTCCGAGCAGGAACACGCCGGTCACCACGAGCCAGACGGCGGGCATCATCGTCGCGCCCACTTCGGGAACCACCTGCGCATATTCGCCGCGCGCGCCGAACACGAGCGGGAACAGCGGCACGAACGTGACCGCTGCGAGCAGCGTGCCGCACGCGGCGCCCACCATCGACACCACGGCCAGCTGGACGAGCACCACCGCGCTCACCAGCCGCGGCTTCACGTTCGCCAGCTGCCACAAGGCGTAGGAGCGCCGCTGCACCGACACGGTCAGGTTCGCGGCCGACGCGAGCACGATCACGGCGGCGACCACCGAGAACGCGATCACCACCGAGCTGACATTCTGGAGGTTCCGATAGGCGGTCGCCGTCGCCTCGATCGACGCCGCCCAGCCGCCGATGTAGCCGCAGCCTACCGCCACGAAGAACGCGCCGAGCCACGTGACGGCGTGGTCGCGCAAGTCCGAGAACACGAGCCGCATCATGCCCGTTCCCCCTTCTCCTCCAACGCATTGAATATCTGGGCCGCGCTCGAGCGCCCCAATTCCGCGACCACCCGACCGTCCTTCAACACGAGGACGCGGTCGGCCAGCGACGCGGCTTCCAGGTCGTGGGTCACCATCACCACCGAGCGCTGCGGGTCGTCGGCGATGCCGCGCAGCATGCCCAGCACCTCGCGGCCGTTGCGCGAGTCCAGCGCGCCGGTGGGCTCGTCGGCGAAGATCACGTCCGCGCCGCCCGCGAGCGCGCGGGCGATGGCCACGCGCTGCTGCTCGCCGCCCGACAGGTCGCCGGGGCGGCTCTTCTCCCGACCGCCCAGGCCGACGCTTTCGAGCACCGCGCGCGTCCGGTCTGCAGAGAGCGGACGGCCCGCCAGGCGCGCGGGCAGCGACACGTTCTCCCCCGCGCTCAGCGAGGGGATGAGGTTGTACGACTGGAAGATGAAGCCCACGTGGTCGCGGCGCGTCTTGAACAGCGCCGTGCGGCTTGCGCGCACGACCTGTCGGCCCATCACCTCGATGGAGCCGGCGTCGGCCGATTCCAGCCCCGACAGGCAGTACAGCAGCGTCGACTTCCCCGAGCCGCTGGGCCCCACGATGCTGACCATCTCGCCGGGTTCAACGCGCAGGCTGACGCCGCGCAGCACGTCGACGACCCGCCGCTTGCGCCCCCTCCCCGCACTGAACGATTTCTTCACCTCGTGTGCGACGACGGTGG
Source organism: Eggerthella hominis (assembly GCF_014287365.1). Classification (NCBI taxonomy): domain Bacteria; kingdom Bacillati; phylum Actinomycetota; class Coriobacteriia; order Eggerthellales; family Eggerthellaceae; genus Eggerthella; species Eggerthella hominis. Next base: position 286,248 of record NZ_JACOOA010000003.1, on the reverse strand, counting down.
CACGCGTACGCTCTCCTGCCGTGCCCATGCGTTCTCTCTCAGTGCCCATGCGCTCTCCTTTGGATTTTGGCATCATTGACCGGGGCGAAGGAGCCTTCGCCTTGCGTTGAACCATATGAACGAGCGGTTTGAAATGGCGCGCGAGACGCCTTAGCGGCTGCTCCGCGCGGAACGGAACGCCTTGATCGCGGCGCATACGATGCCGCCGACGGGCCACGCCAGCAAGAAGAAGGCTGCCGCGGGCGTGAACGCCAGCACGAGGCCGACCGCCGTCGCCACGCACATGACGGCCGCGTAGGTGCCGCTCTCGCGCCTGGCACGGCGGGCGCGCTCGGCGAGGTCGTCGTCGCCCATGGCCTCGATCTGCTCCTCGCTCATGCCGCCGAGCGACCTGCGGTTGTAGCGCGCGAGGTTGCAGCGCGATCCCAGCAGGCAGCTGCGCACGATGACGAACACGCCGACCGCAGCGCACATGAAGAACACCGCGCTTGCGAGCCACACGTCCGCTTGCAGCACGATGGTCGCAGCCATCCCCGCCAAGACTACGGCGATACCCGCCACGAGCCCCGTCGAAAGGGTCGTTCGAGCTTGGATTTTCTGGTCGGCCGTGTAGAAGTCGTCGACGAAGGGGTGCGCCTTGCGGAACGCGCTGCGCTCGAACGACGCGGGAAGGATGAGCGCGAGTCCGGCGGCCGCGCCGACGAACACGAGCGCGGTTGCGAAGTTGCGCACCTCAAGCGTCGGCATGAGCGCGGGATCGGACAGCAACAGCGCCAGCGCGGCGCCCAGGATGATGACGGCGATGCCGAGCGGGAGCTTCCACGCGAACGTGCGCATAGCCTGGTCGTAGCCGGTCACGTCCTGCGGCTTCCCCGCTGGCACGCTGGAGGCCTCGGCGGCCGGGCGCGCGGTCAGGTCGCCGCACACCAGCTCGTCGAGCGTGCATTCGAACAGGGCGCACATGCGCAGCAGCTTGTCCATTTCCGGGTACGCGCGCTCGGCCTCCCATTTCGACACCGATTGGCGGCTGACGCCCAGCAGCATGGCAAGCTGCTCCTGCGTCATGTTGCGCGTGGCGCGCAGGTGTTGCATGTTGTCGCGAAAGCTCATGGGTCCATCCTTCGTTTGTGCGATCGATGCCCCTATAGTGCGGGCGCCCCGGCGCTCGCTCAACCAACTTCCGGCTTCTTTTTCGCAGATCGCGTGACAACTTTCGGTATCGAATCGCAGGTCAGAGCGTAGTATACCCCAACACAAAAAATCGGGGAGGCCGTTGGCCTCCCCGATCAAGTTTCCGTGGTGGAGATGAAGGGATTCGAACCCTCGACCCCCACGTTGCGAACGTGGTGCTCTCCCAGCTGAGCTACATCCCCACGGAGTAATACGCTTTCGCGCGAGGCAATATTTTGCCTGTATTGCGACCGTTTGTCAAATGGCAATTGCTCCCGATTTGAAAAATGCACACGAACGGGACTTACAGCTCGCCTTCGTCGTCGAGAAACATGGCGTCGGCCTCGGCGGCGGAGACGTGCTTGAGGATGTCCCCCGGCTGGCATTTGAGCACTTCGCACAGCATGTCGAGCGTGCTGAAGCGGACGGCTCTGATTTTGCCGGTTTTAATACGAGAGAGATTTACGTTGGTGATCCCCACTTTGTCGGCAAGGTCATTCAACGAGATATGCCTATCCGCCATGACCTCGTCGAGATGAAGAACGATTGGCATCGAGCCCACCTACAGCGTATCGTCCGAGAATTCTTGCAGGAGAACGCCGTATTTGAATACGAAAGAGAAAGCGAATACGACGCCTGCCGCGACAATCGGGAAAAGATTTAAGGTAGGTGCCCCGTTCAAAGATGACCCCATCCAACCCTGTTGGGTTAGCGATGCCGTGCAAGTCATCACAAACTCTAATAGCGCATAACCCAATAAGGCTGCCGCCACAAGCCTCAATCTACCCACTTGCAGCATCGTAAAGGGAGATCGTCCCTTTGATGCCTCTTGAAAAATCTTGATCAGGGTTACGCAAACTATGGCCATCGCCACGCCCGAAACAGCGTATATAGCCAAAGATAAACCCGTCACAGGATTATCAAACAGTTCCGGATTTAGTAGCGTATACGCCATCACACAAGAAGACACGAACCACCAAACACAGAGGAATACAAAGACGACAATCATTGCAAATCTTATTAATCGACATATCTTTTGAGTTTTTACGAGCAAGCGTCCTGTCTCTTCTGCATCCGCATCAAGCATTCACATCTCCATCTCTTAGCAAGCGCTTTACTAGTCAAAACCATAGTATCGCAAAGACCTCTTTCATTAGCTAATGAAAGAGGTCTTTGCTGAGCACAGAGACAAAGTCTCAGTTTGTCTAGAATCCTACCGCAAAACAAGAACCATTTATGCCGATAGGATAGCAGATAGAGTACGTTTCCGCTTCGCTATAGAACAGCATTCTTTCACCTCCTTTGCTTTAGGGATTCGGACATGGCTTTTCCCAGGACGTCGTAGAATTCCTGGGTCATCAGGCAGTAGGAGTCTTTCGCCTCCAGGGTGCCTGATTCGAACAGCGAGCGGGCTCGGCAGCCTCCCCCGCAGATTCGCAGGTAACGGCACGTTCCGCAGTCCTCGAACCGCGCGGCGTCGAGCGCCTGGAACATGCGGGACACGTCGGTTTGCAGCGCATCGAGCACAGAGCCCGCGAACGCGTTGCCCATGGCGAGCTCGGGGCGATGCAGCATGTGGCACGGGTAGACGGTGCCGTCGGCGTCCACGCTGAGCGACTTGCAGCCGGCACCGCAGTTGCGCTTCACCGTGAGGTTCACGCCCACGGGCGCGTCCATCGCGGGAAGGGGCTTGCCGTTGTCGAGCGTCAGCAGCGCGCGACCGAGCATGCGCAGCTCGGACTCGCCGGGCAGCAGGCCGCCCAGCACCTCGTCGTTCGGCTCGCACGTGAGCAGGCTGAAGTTGAGCGATGCGCCCAAATCGCGGGAAAGCTGCACGTAGGAAGCCAGATCGTCCACGTTCTTCGCATGCACCGTGGGGATGATATGCGCGGGGATGCCGGCGCGCTGCACCATGCGCACGGCTTCCACCAGCTCGTCGAAGCGCTGCTCGCTGCGAATGTACGCCGGCGCGGCGGCCGAGCAGCCGTCGAACGACACCGACACGCAGTCGACGTTCGGCGCCAGGCGCTCAAGTGCCTCCTCGGTCATACGCGTGCCGTTCGACAGCACGGTGACCGAGCCGATGCCGCAGGCGCGCTTCGCATGCTCCACGATGTCGGGGAGGTCGTCGCGCAGGAACGGCTCGCCGCCCGAGATGATCAGCTGCGACAATCCGGCGGCGGCAAGCCCTTCCACCGCGCGCTTCATGTCGGACAGGGGCGCGTCGGCCAAGCGGTTGCGGTGCTCGTCGAGCGAGTAGCAGCCCGCGCACGTGAGGTTGCAGCGCTGCGTGACGTGCAGGTACGCCGAAACCGCGCGCGGCTCGGCCATGACGCGCTGGAAGAAGCCGCCGCGCGTCAGGTGCTCGAGCAGCGCAGGATCCACCGCGACCACCTCGTCCTCGGGAACGTCCTCCTCAAGCATGCGCGCGCAAACCGCGCCACCCTGCTCGGTCAGGCCGATCGCGTAGCCCGTATCGAGGCAGCCCACCATCGGGATTCCCGCGAAGTCGAACAGAACTACCTCTTCGGTGAATCTCATACCAGCTCCTCGTCGTGTGATCGCGCCGCCCCCGGACATGCATGGTAGGGGCCGTTCCTCCCCCGTACACCAAGGAATACTATCATTCAATCAAACCTCGCTGCTAGGGGGCTTTTCAAATACCACAGCACCCCATCATGTAATGTGGCCGTTACATTTCGCGTATTAGCGGTCGATCTGGGCATTCAGTCGGCGTAAAACGTCGAAGCCGTCACCACAGATTTAACGTTTTATGATAAATTGTCTGTCGTGACGATTACTGCACAACCACGATCCTTCGCCGAAAGAGCCGCAGTCATGAATATCAGCCAATTGGAATATTTCGTGACCACCGTGCAATACGGAAGCTTCTCCATGGCTGCGAAGGAGCTGTTCGTCACGCCCCAGGCCGTCTCGAAATCGGTAGGCGACTTGGAGCGGGAGCTGCACGTGCACCTGTGCGAGAAATCGGGGCGCAGCGTGAAGCCGACCGACTTCGGCCGCATGTTCGCAGCACGCGCATCGGAAGCGTTGTCGTGCCTGCTGGACCTGGAAACGCTTGCGCGCCATCAGGAGCGCGTCGAAGCCGACGAGGGCCGCATCTCGCTGGCCGTGGCGTGCTCGCCCTGCCGCGGCAACGTCATTCACGCCCACAACTTCGCGGCGTTCGCGAAAGCGCATCCGCGTATCGAGCTTTCCACGACCTACCACTCCAGCGGCGCCTGCCTCGGCGCGCTCGAAGAGGGCGTGGTGGACGCCGCCGTCATCGTGGGACGCACCGGCAAGCCGGGCCTCTCGTGCGTCAAGCTGCTGGCGTTCCCGCTGCACGTGGCCGTGACGGAGAGCCATCCGCTGGCCGCCGCGACGTCCATCCGCATCGCCGACCTCGAGGGAACGCCCCTCGCCGCGCCGGAAGACCTGCGCTACTGCCGCAACTTCATCGCCGACCACCTGCGCGCGCGGAACGTGGAGCCGCACTTCGTCCCCCTCGAGCCGTTCGTGGACCGCAACCGGCATTTCCTCGAAAACGAGCGCGGCGCCCTGTTCGTGGCGCCCGACGTCGGCCTCGGCACGCTGTACCCCTCGGCCGTCGTGCGGCCTCTGCACGCGGAGGACCAGATGACCGTCCCGCTATGCCTCGCCTACGCGGACGCCGCCGAGAACCCGGTGCTGCCGCACCTTGAACGATACCTCCTTGCAACCGCAGCGCGCATACGCCGCGACCTACGGTGAACGCAAGAAACGAGAACACGAGCGAACCATCGGACTTGAAAGGGATGACGTTGATGAACACTCCCGCGGATCGTGAATTGAACAAACGCCTCATCGATATCTCCAAGGCTCTCAGCTCCCTCATATGCGGGGCTTCCACCAGCGACGACGTCGTCTACATCCGCGACGAGGCGCTCCATGCCGTGGCGGAGCAGTCCGAGATGGCTCGGCTGAGGCTCTCGCGCGCCGCATCGGGAAAGTAGCATCGAACGGAGGAAGGCCGACGCCCCCGAACGGGCGCCGGCCTTCCTGATTGAGAACGAAACGGGAAACGCGGGCCGACCGTCGTCGGTTACGCTCGCTACGCGTTCGCCACCGCCGAGGCGCCGGCGATGCGGCCGAACACGATGAGGTCGGTGAACGAGTTGCCGCCCAGACGGTTGCCGCCCTGCACGCCGCCCGTCACCTCGCCCGCCGCGAACAGGTTGGGGATGGGCTCGCCGGCTTCGGTGCACACCTGCGCGTCGGTGGTGATGCACAGACCGCCCATCGTGTAGTGGATCGTGGGGATGCGCTTCGAGGCGTAGTACGCCGGGTCGGACAGCTCGGTGCCGAGCAGCTCCTTGCCGGGCGCGATCTGCGTGTCGGCGCCGGCGCGCACGCAGACGTTGTAGCCGTCCACGGTCTCGGCCAGGGCATCGGCCGGCACGCCGATCTGGTTCGCGAGATCCTTGATGTCGTCGGCCTTGAAGCTGTGGCCCTTCTCCACGAGCTCGGCGATCTGGTCGGCACGGTCGGACGCGATGTCGGTGGAGTCGACGAGCAGCCACATCTCGTCGTTCGGCTGCTCGAGGATGGCGTCGGCGATGGTGTCGCGGCGCTCGTCCTCGCGGATGAAGCGCTTGCCGTCGTCGTTGACCATGACGTAGTCCTCCACGCCCAGCCAGTTGCCCACGAACGTGGCCACGCCGCCGTTCTGCGGATCGCCCAGAGGGTGGATCTGCACGAGCTCCATGTTGCGCAGGCCGGCGCCCACGCCTTCGCCGAGGCCCAGGCCGTCGCCCGTGGACGAGCACACGTTGGACGAGGGCATGTCCTTCGTCACGCGCTTGTCGTACTCCATGGCCAGCTCGGCGTTGCGGGAATAGCCGCCCGTCGCCAGCACCACCGACTTCGCGCGCACGGTGACCGTCGCGCCGCTCGAGGGGCGCGTGCCGGTGACGCCCGTCACTTCGCCGCCCTCCTCCGTGAGCTGCTCCACCTTCGCATCGGTGTACAGCGTGACCTTGCCGCTCTTGTCGGCACAGTCCTTCAGGCACGACACGTAGTAGCTGCCGCCCTGGTCGCCCTTGTTCTCCACCTCGACAGCGTGACCGCGCTGCCACAGGCCGCCGATGGCCGTGAACGGCTCCTTCTCGTACACGAGGCCGTGATCTTCCATCCAGTGCACGGCGTCGAGCGCGTTGTCGGCGAGGATGCGCACGAGCGCGGGGTCGCCCAGCTCGTCGCCGCCCTCGAACGTTTGCTGGTAGAAGAAATCGGCCGAGTCCTCGATGCCGAGGGGCTCCTGACGCTCGGGGTCGGGCGCGTTGAGCGTGCCCTCGCCGGCGTTCGTGTTGCCGCCGTAGATGTCCATCTTCTCGAGCATGACCACCGTCTTGCCGGCCTCGGCCGCGGTGACGGCCGCCGCGAACGCCGCGCCGCCGGAACCGACGATGCAGACGTCGCAGTCCTCGTCGATGGCGGGCGCAGGCTCGAGCCCCGTGTCGGCTTTCTTGAGAGCCTTCACGTCGCCGCCCGCCTGGTCGACGCACTCGGCCACGGCCGTGGCGAAGGCCATGGACGACAGCGACGCGCCCGTGACGGTGTCGAAGTTGAGGCTTTGGGACTGGAGGTACTTGTCCTTGAGGATGTTGATGGCGGCGTCGCCGATGTTGCGGCTTTCCTCGTGCTCGACGTCGATGGCGTCCATGGCGTCGTCGGTGAACGTGACCTTCACGTTGATGGCGCCGTTGCGGCCCTCGGCGCTGGCCTCGTACGTGCCGGCCCGGTAGGCCTGCGCGCCGGCGCCGCCGTTCGCGTCGGCCTTCGGCGAGCAGCCGGCGAGGCCGAGCATGGCCAGCGCCATGGTGGCGGCGCTGCCGCAGATGAACTGGCGGCGGTTCAGTTGGAAGCGCGTGCGCACGTTCGCCTCGATGCGGCTCATGGCTTCCTCCATGCGGGCACGGGCGGCGATTTCGTTCGGATTCTGGATCATGGCTCCTCCTTGGTTCGATTCTGTTCCCTCACCTGTTCGGCGCGGCCCCTTGCCGGGCCGTCCGCCGAATCGCAATCGGCTGGCGGGCGGGGAGATCAGGGAGGGGATGCTCGCCGGCCGATTGCGATGGATCCATGATGCGGCGGAGGCGGGCGGCGGAACAGTACACGGACCGGGTGTTTTCGCAGGTTGCCCCATGACACGAACCGGGTGATATACTGTTCGGCATGGAATATCACGACGCATACGACCCCGTTCCGCTCGAGGACGTGCACGAGACGCACGGGCCCAACGACGCGGGCATGATGACGCATCAGTTCTACGCGTTCAACACGGTCATCACCTTGCAGGCCTACGCCGACGCCGCGCGGTGCGCGCCCGCGTTCGATGCGGCGCGCACCGCGAGCCGCGCGTTCGAGCGCCGGCTGTCGCGCACGCTGCCGCACTCCGACATCTCGCGGCTGAACGCGGCCTCGGGCGAGCGCGTGGCCGTCCACGACGACACCGCGGAGCTGCTGCGCGCCGCCGTCGGGTACTGCGCCGACAGCGAGGGGCTGTTCGACGTCACGGTGGGCTCGGTGGTGCGGCTGTGGAACTTCCACGAGGGCGTCGTGCCCGACCGCGCCGACGTGGAGCGGGCGCTGGCGCACGTGGATTGGAAGGCGCTGCGCGTGAGCGAGGCCGGGGAACGCGGCGGATCGTGGGCGCAGCTGGCCGACCCGCAAGCGGCCGTGGACGTGGGCGGCATCGCGAAGGGGTGGATCGCCGACCAGCTGGCCGCGCTGCTGGCGCAGCACGGGCTGGACGCGTTCGTGGTGAACCTGGGCGGCAACGTGATGGCGCACGGTCAGAAGCCCGACGGCAGCCCGTGGCGCGTGGGGTTGCAGGATCCGCGCGACAAGAACGCCATCGTGGGCGCCGTGGTCGTGCGCGACGCCTCGGCCGTGACGAGCGGCGTGTACGAGCGCTGCTTCGAGCGCGACGGCGCGTTCTACCACCACATCCTCGACCCGAAGACGGGTTTCCCCGCGACGACGGACGCCGCGGGAGCCACCGTGGTGGCCCGCCGCTCGATCGACGCCGAGGGCTTCTCGACGACCCTGCTGGCGCTGGGAATCGAACGCGGCATGGCGTTCGCCCGCGCGCACGAGGCGATCCTGGGCGCGTGGTTCGTGGACCGGGACGGGACGGTGCACGAGGCGTAGGCGCTGCCCGCCCTACCCGCGCGCGATCAGGTCCAGGATCTCCTGCTTCGAGTGGACGTCGAGCTTGGCGTAGAGGTGCTTCGAATGGGAGCGCACGGTGTTCTCGCTGATGAACAAGCTTTCCGCAATGTAGCTCTTCGAGCGGCCCTTGCACAGCAGCTGCAGCACCTCCACCTCGCGCGCGGTGAGGCCGCGCTCGGCGCCCAGGCGCTCGCAGCCCTCGTCGATATGCGCGAACATCGATTGCTCGGGGGTGGGTCCCTCGAGGTCGGCGAAGATGCGGCGCTGCGAGAAGTTCCCCTCGTTGAGCGCGAACACGGCCGCGATGGTCAGCAGGTACGCCAGCACCTGCAGCACCATGGCGCCCACGCCGTGCACGCCCTCCAGCTTGCCGGCCACCTCGCCCAGGGCGAACGGCAGCGAGTAGGCGATCCATCCCGAGCCGAAGATGACGTAGGGCGACGTGCGCGAGTGGTGCGCCACGTCGGCCAGCATCGTCCAGAACAGCATGACCACGAGCGTCTGCGCGATGGAGATGAGCACGAGCGCCCAGCCCGCCCACGCCGATCCGATGACGGGCAGGGAGAACAGCCCCGTGGCCGTGAACAGCAGGATCGCCCGCCACAGGCTGGAGAACCGCAGCAGGCCGCCCTTCGAGAACACCCACCACAGCACGCACAGCGCCACGACGATCTCGGCCCCGTGGTGCGCGGACGTCATCATCCAGAACGGCGTGTGGTCGGCCTCGATGGGCATACCCTGGATCACGCCGATGATCAGGCTGTACGCGGCAACGCCGAACATGATCTTCCACGGGATGGACGTGGGGTTCTCGTCGTAGAACAGCCGCGGCGCGCGCTCCACCGGCGGCTGCTTGCGCTGCGCGCGACGCGCCAGCGCGGCCGAGGCGAAGGGCAGCGCCATGAGCACGACGGCAGCCGGAACGGGCGGCAGCAGGTCGATGGGCACCTTGAGCGCGGAGCCCACGGCCATGGCGCAGAAGATGCAGGCGATGGCATCGCGGATCGCGAGCTTCGCGTAGAACGGCGCCCATTGCAGGTACAGCCACGCCACGCCGATGCCCGCAGCGATCGCGGCCACCGTGGCGCTGGCGGCTCCCGTGACGGGAAGCGGCACCACGAGCAGCAAGGTGGCCGCCGCCTGCAGCGCGGCCAGCGGCCAGTCCAGCTTGGGCGCGATGCTGCTGGCCTTCCCCTTCCAGGCGAGCAGCATCACCACCAGCATGAACGCCGACAGCGCGATGTAGAGGGGGATGCCGGTGACCACGCCGCCGAAGTCGAGGCCCGCGCGATGCGCCACGCAGTAGATCCACACGTGCGGCGCGCAGATGCCCAGGTACGACACGTCGAAATGCCGCAGCACGTACGGCAAGCGCACGCCTTCCTTCGCCTGGTCTTGCGCCACGATCCCCTCCTCCTGCGTCGATGCCGATTCCGGCTCGGCTTCATCCCGCTATTCTATACGCTGACCTCGCCGCGCGGCAGAGGAACTCTCCCTAGAATGCAAAAACGGGTGCCGCAACCGCGACACCCGTGCCTTTGCCGGAACCAGCCCTGAGCCGTTAGGACAGGACCTTCTCCTCTTCCTGCTCGTCCACGCTTTCCGCCGCGGGAACGCCCTCGGCAGACTCGGGCACGAACGGCTCGAACAGCGGCTCGCCGTTCTGGGAAAGCTCCACCATGCCCGTCAGCACGTCGACGTACTGGTAGGACTGGCGGGAGGTGCGGCCGCGCTTGCGGTCCACCTCGAGGATGAACAGCTGCGGGTGCACCTGCATGAGAACGCCTTCGCTCTCGACGATTTTCGAACGACCCATGTTGGCCCGAACTTTCAGGCGTTGACCGACGAAGTCATGTAACGTATCATGAATGGAGTCGACGATTTTGGCTTGTTTCGCTAAATCCATGCTCACTCTTTCTCGCGTATGCCAGTGTGCAGAAATGACAGCCTAAAATTATACCATCTAAGTCAATACTCTACAGAATCTGCACGGATTGTCCCCAAATCCATAACAATTGACTTGTCTTCCAAACAGGTATCCGCAGGTGGGATACGTGCCTGCCCCAATCCTAAAACACCAGTTGAAGCTTAGTGTTTTGGTCCCCTTCGCCCGGTGGGCAACCTATACTCTTCCCATCGCGGATACCGCCACAAAGGGGACACCATGGCTCGATCGACCGACAAGAAGCAGCGCGAACCGCTGTCTTCGTACAGCATCCTGTTCATCATCATCTTCGCGGTGGCCATCATCACGGTCATCTGCTCGTTCTTCACGCCGAGCATCAGCGCGGCGACGCTGCCCGAGGTGCTCGACTCGTCGGTGGAGGGCCTCATCGACGCGGCGGAAATCTCGTTCTTCCTGCTTATCCTGGGCGGCTGCCTGGGCATCGTCACGAAGATCGGCGCGCTCGACGCGGGCATCACCGCGCTCGTGCGCAAGATGAAGGGTCACGAGCTGCTGCTCATCCCCATCATCATGGCCATCTTCGCGCTGCTGGGCAGCTCGTACGGCTTCTGCGAAGAGGCGGTGCCGTTCTACGCGCTGCTGTCGCTGACCATGGTGGCGGCCGGCTTCGACACCATGGTGGCCTCGGCCACGGTGCTGCTGGGCGCGGGCGTGGGCTGCCTCGGCGCGACGGTGGACCCCTTCGCGAACGGCGTGGCCATCGACACGCTGCGGCAAGCGGGCATCGAGGTGAACACGGGCAACACCATCATCCTCGGCCTCATCCTGCTGGCGGTGTCGTACGCCATCGCGGTGTTCTTCGTCATGCGCTACGCGCGCAAGGTGAAGGCCGACAAGGGCTCCACCATCCTTTCGCTGCAGGAGCAGAAGGCCATGGAGCAGGCGTTCGGCACCGAGGCGCAGGAAGGGGCCGAAGCGCAGGAGGACGCGAGCACGCCGGCCATGACGCGCGTGCAGGCTATCGCGCTCGCGCTGTTCGGGCTGGCGTTCCTCGTGATGATCGTCGGCTTCATCCCCTGGCAGAACTTCGGCGTTGACCTGTTCACGCTGGGCGGCGTGTACGACGAGGCGGCCGGCGCGTGGACGGTGCTGCCGTGGAGCGCGTGGATCACGGGCGCGCCGCTGGGCGAATGGTACTTCAAGGACGCGTCGGTGTGGTTCCTCATCATGTCCATCGTCATCGGCGTGGTGGCGCGCATGTCCGAGAGCAAGCTGGTGAACACGTGGATCGACGGCGCGGCCGACATGGTGGGCGTCGCGCTCGTCGTGGGCCTCGCGCGCGCCATCGCCATCCTCATGGAGTCGACGCACCTCGACGTGGTCATCCTCGACAACGTGTCGCAGGTGCTGCAAGGCGCCGGTGCCGCCGTGTTCGCGCCCGTCAGCTTCCTCATCTTCCTGGGACTGTCGTTCATCATCACGTCGTCGTCGGCGTTGGCCACGCTGTCGATGCCCATCATGGGCTCGCTGGCCTCGTCGCTGTCGTTCTCGCCCGACGTGGTGGTCATGCTGTTCGTGGCCGCCAACGGCCTGGCGAACCTGTTCAGCCCCACCGCCGCGTTCCTGCCCGGCCTCATGATGGCGAAGGTGGAGTACCCCACGTGGTTGAAATGGGCCGCCGTGCCCATCGTGGTCATCGGGCTGGCCAGCGTGGTCATCCTCACGATCGCGATGATGCTGCTGTAGGGCCAGGGCCGCCGGGGCCTGCCGCCCGCGGAGGGGCCTCGGGCGTCGTCGTGCACGCATGCTAGAATGAGCTCACGACGACGCGCGAAAGGACAAGCCCGTGAGCTCGAAGGAGCACAAGCAAAAGAAAGCAGCGAAGAAGAAGGCGAAAGCGGCGAAGGCCACGGCCGCCGTCGCGCTGGAAGGCTGCGTGTGCCCGTGCTGCAAGAAGCACTGCCCCCTCGCGAAGCCCAAGTGCGGCAAAGGCAAGGCCGTCCGCGCGAAGAAGCTCGGCGGCGCGAAGTAGCGCTTGCTTAGGCGTACGCGAACTTCGGCTCGATGCTTGTCCTGATGAGGTCGATGCGGTCTTTGGGGCGGGGTTTGAACAGCGAGGCGATGGCCACGACGAGGCCTTTCTCACGGTTGAAGTAGATGCAGTTGCCGCCGTCGCCGAGGGCCGCGCAGGCGCCCTCGCCGGCATCGACGATCCACCACAGGTAGCCGTAGCCCTGGTCGATCTTCTTCCAGCGCGCGTGTTCGCGCAGGCATTCGTCGAGCCACGCCCGGGACACCAGCTGGCGACCGCCCCAGGTGCCGCCGTCGAGGCACAGCTTGCCGATCTTCGCCATGTCGCGCGGCGTGAGCGTGAGGCCCCAGCCCGCGGTGTTCACGCCCTGCGGGTCGGACACCCAGCCGCTAACGCCCTTCGCCTTGTTGAACGCGAGCTGGTCTTCCTTGCTCTCGAACGCGATGCTTCCCGCGACGTCGATGCCGAGGGGGCCGAAGAGGTGCTCCCGCGCGAAGGCGAGCACCGGCCGGCCCGTCGCCCGCGCGAGGACGCCCGTGAGGATGTCCGGGCCGATGAGCGGCGCGTAGCGGAACTCCCCCACCCGTCCCTTGCCGCCCAGCAGGTCGAGCGACGCGCGCACCCAGTCGTCGCTGGCGAAGTACTTCGCGTAGGGGGCGAAGCGATACTTGTACGGCGCGGTCATGGTGAGCATGTCGCGCAGGGTGATGCGTTGGATGGTGCGCTCGCCGCGCTTGACCGCGTAGTCCGGGAAGAAGTCGAGCACGCGCTGGTCGACGCTTTCGAGGAGGCCTTGGTCCAGCGCGATGCCGAACAGCAGCGCGACCACGCTTTTCGTGACCGAGTACCCGTGGATGGCCGTGGTTTCGTCGCATCCGTTGTCGTACGCCTCGTGCACCATCGCACCGTTTTTCAGCACGACGATGCCGGCTATGTTGTCGTCTAGCTTGTTGTCCATCGGAGTCCCTTTCGCTTGAGTTTCCCCAGCTTAAGGGCATTAAAAATGGATTGCAACCAGAAAGGATCCGCGAATGGCGCACTGAATTGCAGGGCGATGTGCAGAAAAATCGGGTTTTTGGCAATCCTCTTCGGGTTTCGGCACCGCGAAACGAACCTCGTCCCGAAGAAACCCCCGGTCATGATTCTTCCAGCACGGTCGCCGAGCCCTCAGCGACCGGAGAAATTGCCAAAAACCCGATTTTTCAGCACATCGAGGCGCGATTTCGCGCACAGGGTCAGGCTGGCGTGCCGAGCTGCTGGTAGGCGCGGCCCAAGCGGACGAACGCGGGGAGGTCGAGGGTCTCGCCGCGAAGCCTGGGATCGACGCCGGCGCGCTCGAACAGCTGCGGGAGCTCGGCGATGACGGCGGCCCCCTGCGGGCCGCGACCGGCGAAGTAGGTTTTGCAGGAGTTCGACAGCGTTTTGCGGCGCGTGGCGAACGCGGCCTCGGCCATGGTGCAGGCGGCGGCGATGGCGTCCGCGTCGAGCTGCGCGCCGTCGTCGTCGAAGACCGGGCGGCGGTCAAGGCGCAGCACGGCGCTCTCGACGCGCGGCGGCGGGAAGAAGTTGCCCGGCCCCACGCCGAAGCGCCCCGCGGGCTCGGCGTGCAGGCGCAGCTTCACCGTGTAGGCGCCGTAGTTCTTCGTGCCCGGGACGGCGGCCATGCGGTCGGCCACCTCCTTCTGCACCATGACGGTGGCGCTGTCGAGCGACGCGAACTGCTCGAAGTAGTCGAGCACCACGGTGGCGGCCACCGCGTAGGGCAGGTTCGCCACGAACTTGTCGGGCAACGTGCCCGACGGGGCGCCGGCCTCGCGCAGGTCGTCCATCGTCAAATCGAGCGCGTCTTTGCTGATCAGGGCAAACCGCTCGGACCAGGGCGCGAGCGTCTCGGCCAGCACGGCGGGCAGGTCGGGGTCGCGCTCAACCGACAGCACGCGCCCGGCGTTCTTCAGAAGCGCGATGGTGAGCGTGCCGATGCCCGGCCCCACCTCCAGCACGTAGTTGTCGGGCGCGAGGTCGGCCAGCGCGACGATCTTCTGCAGGATGGCGTCGTTGATGAGGAAGTTCTGGCCGAGCGAGTACTTGGTGGACAGGCCGTGCGCCTCCAGGACGGCGCGCGTCTCCGACACGCTGGCCAACGGCGAGAGCTTCGTCATCGGGCCTGCCCCGCCCCGAGCGGGAACGTGCCCTCGGGGCCCGTGCACGTGTACGCCGAAGCGGGGTGCACGCGGCCGCCCTCGAACACGTCGGCGCCCGAGGGAAGCGCACCGTCGGCGCTGACGAGGCCCACCCAGTCGTGCACGGATTCCAGCGCGAAGCCCGCCACGGCCAGCGCCGAGCGCACCTCGCCCACGAGCGGGCCGAACCCGTGCGGGTCGCCCCCCTCGCCCACCACGTACAGGCTGGCCGGACGCTTCGGCTTGGCGCGCCAGTTGGCGTAGAAGTACGGCTGCAGACGATCGAGAAACGCCTTGAGCTGGGACGGAGCGCCCGCGAAGTACACGGGCGACACGACCACGAGCTCGTCGCAGGCGTTCAGCTGCTCGCGCACGCGCAGCATGTCGTCGGAGATGATGCAGTACAGCTCGTTGCGGCCCTTGTTGCTGGCGCACGTCTCGCATCCCGTGCAGGGGGAGATGCGCACGTCCGCAAGCGACACGAGCTCCACGCGGTCGTCGGGGGCAGCCTCCTCGAACGCGAAGCGGACGGCCTCCGCAACGCCCGCGCTGCGCCCCCGTGCCCGGGGGGACCCGCTGATGATGAGTCGCTTCACAAGCGTCACGCTCCTTCGTTCTTCTGCCAGGCGGTCGCCGGGCGATCCAGCAGTTCGCGCGCGTTGGCCATGAGCTGGGCGAGGAACTCCTCGCGCTGCGCTCCGGGCGCCCGTCCGCACGCCTCGGCCAGCCGCTCCGCCGTGAACAGCACGTGATCGGGCAGGCAGGTCATGCCGCGCATGGGCTCGGGCGTCATGTACGGCGCATCGGTTTCGGTGAGCAGGCGGTCCGCCGGCACGCGGGCCGCGGCCTCGCGCGTGTCGTCCGCGTTCTTGAACGTGAGCGCGCCGCCGAACGCCACGTAGCACCCTTCCTCCACCCACGGCTCGAGCGTGGCCCAGTCCAGGTTGAAGCAGTGCAGCAGCGTGCCCGCCTCGGGAAAGCCCTCCTCGCGCATGATGGCCAGCGCCTCGTCGTGCGCCTCGCGCAGGTGCAGCGCGATGGGCAGCCCCGCCTCCTTCGCCAGGCGGATCTGGCGGCGGAAGGCCGCGCGCTGGTCGTCGCGCGGCGAGAAGTCGTAGTGGTAGTCGAGGCCGATCTCCCCGAGCGCCGCCACGCGCGGGTCCTTGAGCCGGCGACGCAGCTCGGCCTCGAGGCCGTCGTCGTAGAACTTCGCGTTATGCGGATGGCAGCCGACGGCGATGCGGACCCGCGGCACGCGCGGGAACGGGTCGCTTCACGTCCAGCCGACGAAGCGCTTGGCCGCGGCGGCGGCCTCGAACCGCCACGAGTTCAGGCGGTCGAACGTGGTGGAGCCGTCCTCGAACACGTCCACGATGGTGCAGACGAACTCCACCTGGTGCGCCGCGCAGCGCGCGAGCGCGTAGGATGGGTCGGGCAGCAGCTGCACGTGCGTATGCGTGTCCGCCACCGGCCCTTCGAGCTGCGGGGCGTCGACCACGCGGTACGTGCCGTGCTTGCGCTTCTGGCGGAACAGCGGGTCGTCGAAGACGGGCTCCGCGTGCTGTTCGTCGGTCATGGTCGCGTCCTTTCTACATCGCGGGCCAAGCAAAGGCGGTTCCGCCGGCCGGCAGGCCGGCGGACCAAGGCTATTCCATCGACAAATCGATGGCGTCCATGTCCAGGCGCGGGAACAGGGGGTCGCCGATCTCCACCGGGTTGCCGGCGGGCAGCTGGCCCCAGGCCGTGGCCGCCTCGACGTCCGTGACGGCCGCCACGTCGCCCAGCGACAGGCGACGGAACACCTCGGCCGACGTGTTCGGCATGAGCGGCGCCATGTACAGCGCGATGATGCGGATGGCCTCGAGCGCGTTGTAGATGACCTCGGCCAGCTCGGCCGCGGTCTCCTCGCTCTTCGCGAGGTTCCACGGCGCGCTCTCCTCCACGTACAGGTTCACGCGGCCGGCCAGCTTCTGCACCGCGGCGGCGGCACGGGTGAAGTCGGCGGCGCCCAGGGCGGCGTCGTATTCGGCGTACAGCTCGTCGGAGATCGCGCGCAGCGGGTTCTCCTTCGCCAGCACCTCGGCGGGCACCTCCGGCACAGCCGAGTCGAAGTACTTCTTCGTCATGTTGAACACGCGGCTGCACAGGTTGCCCCAGGTGTTCGCCAGATCGGCGTTGTACACCTGCACCATGCGCTCCATGGAGATGGAGCCGTCGGAGCCGAACTGCACGTCGCTCATGAAGTAGTAGCGGTACGCGTCCACGCCGAACACCTTGCACAGGTCGGCCGGCTTGAGGGCGTTGCCCTTCGACTTCGACATCTTCTCGCCCTTGGTGAGCAGGAAGCCGTGGCCGAACACCGTGTGGGTGATGGGCAGCCCGGCCGCCATGAGCATGGCCGGCCAGATGACGCAGTGGAAGCGCGTGATGTCCTTGCCCACGAAGTGGTACTGCATGGGCCAACGGCGGTCGAACTCGCCGGCGCGCGCGCCCTCGTCGCCGTAGCCGATGCCGGTGAGGTACGCCAGCAACGCGTCGGCCCACACGTAGGCCACGTGGCCCTCGTCGAACGGCAGCGGAACGCCCCAGTCGAACGTGGAACGGCTGATGGAGAGGTCCTTCAGGCCGCTCTTCACGAACGACACGATCTCGTTCTTGCGCGTCTCGGGACGGATGAAGTCGGGGTTCTCCTCGTAGAACTCCAGCAGCTTGTCGCCGAACTCGGACAGCTTGAAGAACCAGTTCTCCTCGCCGCCCGCCTTCTGCACGGGGCGCTTGCAGTCGGGGCACACGAGCTGCCCCTCGTCGTTCTTCTCGAGGTCGCTCTCGACGTAGTACGTCTCCTCGTGCACGCAGTACCAGCCCTCGTAGCTGCCCTTGTAGCACCAGCCCTTGTCGTAGAGCTCCTGCCAGAACTTCTGCACCGTAACGGCGTGGCGCGGCTCGGTGGTGCGCACGAAGTCGGTGTACGTGATGCCCAGCATGTCCCACGCGTCGCGGAACGCGGGCTCCATGGAATCGCACCAGTCCTGCGGGGTCATGCCCTTGGCGGCGGCCGTGTCGGCCACCTTCTGGCCATGCTCGTCCATGCCCGTGACGAACGCGACGTCGTAGCCGTTCATGCGCTGGTAGCGCGCCACGGTGTCGGCCGCGATGGTGGTGTACGCCGTGCCAAGGTGCGGGGCCGCGTTGACGTAGTAGATGGGGGTGGTGAACGAGTAGGTTCCCTTTGACATGGTGTTTCCTCACATCTCGGGGCCGCGCGGCGCATGATGCCTCGTCGGCCGGTTTTCGGGCGTTGCCGCTCATGATGCGGCGTGCCGGGACAAAACCCACCAGCCGACGTTCGGCATCGGTTGGTGGCAACTGGCTATTCTAGCACGAGCCGCCCTTCTCCCAAGCGTCCGCGCAGATCGCGCGCGAATGTTTCACGCGGGGGCGCCCATTCCTTACCGCACAGCGTTCCGAACCTTAAGAAATGCTTACAGCACGCTTAAGTTTCACTTGCGTTGTGTGAGGATCGGTCACCAAGGCGGCACGGCACCGTATACTGGCTGCAACGAAGGTTACCCGACCGCCGGCGTCCGACGGCACCCGAAGGCGAAGGAGGAGACGATGCAGACGAACCCCGTGCGACGCTTCGCATCGGTGCTCGGCTCCCTGCTTGGATGCTTCCTCCTCATCGCCCTGTTCATGGTGCAGCTGCGCTACCTGGGCTACGAGTCGGGCCTCGTCCCCGTCGCGCATGCCGACGCGAGCGCCGAGGTCGCGTACGTCTCGCCGACGCCGCGCAGCACCGTCACCGCCGAATACTGCAGCGGGGTGGTGGCCGCCCTCGACCCGGCCAACCCGTCCGGGCGCACGTCCACGCAGATGACGTTCGACGACTCCTGGTTCTTCCGCGACGCCCGCACCTACCAGCACGACCTGGCCACAGCCTGCTCGGTGCTGGCGGCGGTGTGCAATTCCGAATCGCAGTACTACGACGGCGTGGCCGGATCGGTGCCCTACGTCGAGCGGACGCTGGGTGCGCTGGGGTTCCACGACGTGCGCACCGAGTCGTACGCGATGCGCAGCAGCATCCTCGACGAGGTGAGCTCGCTGCTGATGGGGTCGAGCGACGTGGCCGCGTACACGCTGGCCAGCAAGACCATCGCCGCAGAGCAGGACGGGCAGCCCGTCACGCTGCTGTTCGTGGGCATCCGCGGCACGTACGGCGCGGAGTGGCTCAGCAACTTCAACTTCCTCGGGCAAAGCGCGGGCGAAGCAGACCATCGCGGGTTCAAGGCCGCCGAGGAAGAGGTTGAGGAAGCGGTGCGCTCCTACGCGCACGAGCTGGGCCTCGACCCGGCCCACACGCGCATCCTCATCACGGGGCACAGCCGCGGCGGGGCCATCGCGAACCTGCTGGCCGCCGACCTCGACGCGCCCGAAGACGACGTCTCGGCGCTGGCGCCCTCGTCGGGCATCTACGCTTACACGTTCGCCGCCCCGTGCGCCACGCGCGCGGCCGACCGGCACGACGAGGCGTTCGGCAACATCTTCAACGTGGTGAACGAGGCGGACATCGTCACGCAGCTGCCGCTATCCTCCTGGGGATTCGGGCGCTACGGCTCCAAGATCACCCTGCCGAGCACCGCGAGCGACGATTTCGACGACTCGTACGCCGTCGTGCAGACCGCCTACGAGCGCAACACCGGCTACGCACTGGGATGCGACGAGGACGCGCTGAGCGCGCTGAGCGCGTTCGGCTCCACGGCGTCCAACCACGTGCCCACCCTCGACGTGCTGGCCAGCCCGCTGGGCATCATGGGCGCCGTGCGGTCGTTCATCGGCCTCGACCTGTCGGCCGTGCTCACCGCCCACTACCCCGACACGTACATCGCCTGGATGCAGGCCGGTTCCGCGCACGCCGAAGCCGCCTGACGCGCGGTTGCGAGGCGGGGGGGGCGGGAGTGCGTCGACGCTGGCGCCGCCGTCGACGATCCGTAGATTGCGCTGCGGGGGCGTATGCGATACCGTAGGCTGCGAGGTGATACGCATGCAAACCGACCGACGCAAGGAATTGCGAGACGCATACAAGAGCCGCCGCCCCGACATGGGCGTGGTGGAGCTGCGCTGCATCGCCACGGGCGAGCGCTTTCTGGGCACCACCCGCGATGCGGCCAAGGAGCGCAACAGCCTGCGAGCCAAGCTGGACGGGGGCAGACACCCGAACCGCCCGCTGCAGCAGCTGTGGAACGAGCACGGCGAAGACGGCTTCGCGTTCGCCGTGGTGGACACGCTCGAGTACGATGACCCCGCAGACGTGGAAGCCGACGACCTCGAGGTGCTGCGCGAGCTGCTGCTGGCCGCAGACCCCGCCGCCCGCAAGATCTGGAAGTGAGCCGCGGGCGGGCCTACTCGAAGTAGAACAGGTCCTCGAACTTCTTGTCGAGCGCGATGCACAGGACGAGAGCCAGCTTCGCCGTGGGGTTGAACAGCCCCGTCTCGATGGACGAGATGGTCTGGCGCGACACGCCCACGAGCCGCGCGAGCTCGAGCTGCGACAGCCCCGCCTCGGCGCGCGCCGCTTTCAACCGGTTGCAGAGTTCGAGCTCGCCGTCGTTGTCGTGCACATCGTCGAACCCGAGGGACGGTAGTTTGATCATCAGGCAACCCTACATCGTGGCGAGAACGTGGTGGACGATCATGCCGAGGACTGCAAGCGTCACCAGGATGCCCACCCCGAGGGCGGTTTTGTAGCGGAACTGGTAATACTGATAGAAGTTCATGGCCGCTATGCCCGACATGACGATGGCGAACGACACGTCCGTGCTCTGACCGTGAAGGGAATCCCACACGAACAGCGGCGCCCACACCACCAGCATCACCGTGACCATGACGTAGCTTGCACGCCACTGCATCAGCTTGAACCGTTCGTCGACGTCTCCATTGTCCCGCCGGCTCTTCTCGAGGATCTCGTCTTTATCCATGCCGCACCTCCCCGCCGCGCCGCCTTCGCCTCCGAATGTTTCAATGTTTCACGTGAAACATTCGTTCGCTCATTCTGCCAAGTTTTCTTATCACAGTGACAAGTATACTTGACACGATGGGAAAACGCAAGCCAGACGTTGTGCATCCGGAACCCTGCGCGGAACCGCAAGCGCGGTTCTTTTGCTACCATATCCGTCATGGAAACGA
This sequence comes from Eggerthella hominis, assembly GCF_014287365.1. NCBI lineage: Bacteria > Bacillati > Actinomycetota > Coriobacteriia > Eggerthellales > Eggerthellaceae > Eggerthella > Eggerthella hominis. The sequence goes on along the minus strand of NZ_JACOOA010000003.1, from coordinate 265,562 downwards.
ACGAACCCACATCCCCGGCCGAGGCCGTGCCGCGTCGCAAGCCGCGCAAGCTCGTCGTCGTGCTGGCGGCCCTCGCCATCCTGCTGTGCGTGCTGGCGGCCGCGTTCTTCGCGTACGCGAGCGACTCGTACCACGACCTCGACGCGAACCACCGCAACCTCGTGTCCACCGAGGCGCTGCCCGTCCAACAGGGAACCAACTACCTGGCGTTCGGCGACCCCGACGCGGAGGTCGGCCTCGTGTTCTACCCCGGCGCGAAGGTGGAGTACAGCGCATACGCGCCGCTCATGCGCGACCTGGCCGATCGCGGCTACCTGGCCGTGGTGGTGCAGATGCCGTTCAACTTCGCCTTCTTCGACATCAACGCCGCCGACCGGGTGCGCGCGGACTTCCCCGCCGTGGACGCGTGGTGGGTGGGCGGCCATTCGCTCGGCGGCTCGATGGCGGCGCAGTACGCGGCCGACCATGCCGACGACGGCGCGCTCGACGGCCTCGTGCTGCTGGGTTCCTATTCTGCCAGCGACCTGTCGGACACCGACTTGGGCGTCATCTCGCTCTACGGCTCGAACGACCAGGTGCTCAACCGCACCAAGCTCGAGGACAACGCCGACCTGCTGCCCGAGGGGGCCGAAACCGTGGAGATCGAAGGCGGCAACCATGCGAGCTTCGGCACCTATGGCCCGCAAAGCGGCGACGGCGAGGCCACCATCACCCCCGCCGACCAGCAAACCCAAACCGCCGACGCCATCGACGCCTACATCGAAACCGCCCGCTCCTAGCCCTTCGCGCGTCCCTTCCGCGGCAGGAACGCCATGCCGGCAACGAAACCCACCGCGATGAGGGCCGCCTGCACTTCGAAGCTCACACCGAAGCCGAAGGCGTCCACGCCCAGCTCGTTGGCCGACGTCCAGGCCATGACGGCGATGAGCGCCGACGACGAGAGCGCGCCGAAGATCTGGCGGAACGACGTGATGATGGCCGTGCCCTGCGCGATGTCCTCGAGAGGCAGCGCCGCGCACGCGTGGGCGGTCATCGGCATCATGAGGCACGCGACGCCCACGGTGCGCACGCCGTACAGCACGGTCACCGCCCACTCGGGCGTGCTCGCGTCGCAAGCCGCGAACGCCAGCGTGCCCGCCGCGAGAACGATGCTCCCCACCACGATGAGGGGCCGCGCGCCATGGCGGTCGAGCAGCCGCCCCGTCACCGGGTTCAAGAACCCCAGCAGCACCGCGCCCGGCAGGATGGTCAGCCCCGACACCGTGGCGCTGCCGCCTTGCACGTCCTGCACGAACAGCGGCACCATGATGGATCCGGCCATGAACGCCATCTGCGACACCATCACGAGCATCGTCGACACGGCGAACGTGCGGTTGCGGAAGCACGAGAGCTTGAGCAGCGGATGCTCGATGCGCAGCTGGCGGCGAGCGAACGCGAAGAGCGCCCCGGCCCCGCCCGCGAGCGCCGCCAGCGACACGGGGTCGAAAGCGCCGTCGGACTCCATCACCGTCGTCCCCAGCATGATGGCGCAGAAGCCCACCGTGTACAGCAGGCCCGACGGCACGTCGAAGCGCTCGCGCGGCCCTTCGCGCTTCACCGCGTCGGTGAGCACGAAGAACGAGAGCGCCACGACGACCACCGTCACGGCGCCCAGCACCACGAACACCGACCGCCATCCCCAGAAGTCGATGAGGAAACCCGACACGGTGGGGCCGATGGCGGGCGCGAAGCCGATGATGAGGCCCACGAGGCCCATCGCGCGACCGTACTCGCTTTTCGGATACACCGACAGAGCCACCACCTGGATGAGCGGCAGCGCGATGCCCGCGCCGCCGGCTTGCAGCAGGCGCGAGATCAGCAGCAGCGGGTAGTTCGGCGCCACGAGCGCGGCCGCACAACCCGCGACGAAGCACACCATGGATGCAATGAACAAGTTCTTCGAGTTGACGCGATGGACGAGGTACGCCGTCATGGCCGAGATGAGCCCGAGCGTGAAGATGTAGGACGTGGTGAGCAACTGGCCGAGCGAGGCGTTCACGCCGTACTCGTGCATGATGGTGGGCAGCGCGGCGATCATCATGCTCTGCGAGATGCACGCGGCGGTGGTGCCGGCCATCATGACCGCGAGCACCACGGTGCGCTGCCGTTTCGGCAGCCCGTCGACCTCCCGATCTGTTGGGTTCGTTCGCTCCATACCCCCATGATAGCAGCGCGTGCAAGAGGCACGAGAAGAACGGGCGCGCAACGAAGCGGGGAGGCCCGCCGAACGGCAAGCCTCCCCGCATCAACGCGTCAGCGCAAGGGAGGGAATGCACCGACCGCATAAGACAGGGCTCGTTCTAGCCTTCTTCCACTATGCTGCGCGCAGCAATCCGACCGAACGCGAGGCATTCGCTGATATTGCCGGCACCTTGGTACTTGTCGCACCAAACAGACCCGAACTCGCCAGCCGAATACAAGCGAGGGATCGGATTTCCGTCCAAATCGAGGATTTGCGCTTTCTCGTTGCGGCGCGGGCCTCCATCGGTGTTGAGCACTTCGGGAAGGCATTTCACCGCATAGAACGGCGGCTCGTCGATAGGCACGAGCGTATCGGCAGGACGATGGAACTGGGTGTCATCGCCCGCAGCGCACGCATCGTTCCAAACGGCGATCGTGTTCGTCAACTCCTCAACAGGGACGCCCATGAGACTTGCCAGCTCTTCGATGCTATCGGCGGCATAGCCGTAACCGTCGGCGACAGGATCGACCTCGAACTCGTTCTGCGTGGTCTGAGTTTGCGTTTGCAGCGTGTTCGTTGAAGCGTATTTACCCAGGTAGGCGCTGTTCGCCAGCCCATTGCTATCGAATACGAACCAGGAAACGACAGGCTGCTGCACATGGTTCCAATCACCGCCGACGTTCTGATGACCATGTCGGCATCCGTAGTTCAGCGAGAGATCGGTGCCGGCCCAATCTTTGTACATGGTGGTGCCGTCCCAGTCCATGTAGTAGCGGCGGCCGTTCACCCCGACGCTGATACCCTGGTTCTTCTTGAGCATGCGGTACGGAGCCATCTCCGAACCGTCGAGCTTAACGGCATTGTTCCACCCGCCGGCATAACTGTTCATGTGCCACATATCGGCACCCAACTTGCCGCAGATACGGTGGCCGTCCCCGGTGTTGCACACGCCGGCAGCAGGGTGCGACCGCGGATACGACAGGTAATCCTGCTTCATAACCTCGTCGTTTTCAAAACCTCCGCACGTCATGACGACCCCTTTGTTCGCCTTCACGTACACGCTCTTCGAACCGTCTTCGTAGACGCCGCCTATCACGGACGCACCCTCCGGGTCCTGAACGAGCGCCGTCAGCGGCGCGTTCGTCTTGCGCTCGACAACCTCCCCCTTCTTCTGCAGCACCGAATCGAGGAACTTCACCACATGGGTCATCCCATCGGGATCTTCCTTGTCGAAAAGGACGGCTTTCGAAGCGAACGCGTGGGGCAGTTCGCACCATTCGCACCCGTGCCCCGGGTAATCCTTGATCATGGTTTGCGAAGCGCCCAGGCCGAACAGCCATTCCTTGTGCCCGACTATCTCCTCCGCGAAGGCTTTGAGGACCTCATCCGGCGTTCCCGAATATTCCCCACGCAGCTCTTTCAGGTATTCGAAGATGTCGGCAGCGTTCTCGCCCGTGAAAATGACGCCCGACGAGAAAATGCTGTTGCCATTGCCCAGCTCCGATCCTCCTTTTTCCAGCAGGAGAACCTTGAGGGCAGGATCCGCCTCGGAAAGGGCAATCGCCGTCGCCATGCCAGCGGCACCCCCTCCCACCACGAGAACGTCGCACTCCTCGTCCCATGCGATATCCGCCACCGAGGAGGCCGCATCGTTTTCCGGGTTCTTTGCGGCGCACCCCGTTGCTCCAAGCGCAAGCGCTCCGAGCGTCGCCGCTCCAGCCGCTTTGATGAAGCTCCTCCTGGTTTGAAACAACGAATCGGTCATGACGCTCCCCTTTCCCTTCAGCTCCTACCGCTCAGCTTCGCGGCTCAGCGACCATGCTAGAGTCGAAGCGCTTGCTCGCATGAGTGCGAAAAGGAGACAATCCAAAAAAGCTGTCACCCGAAAAGGAGACATTTTTCGATACCGCGTTTCGCGTGCTGTACTATAAAAGCTGGGGAGGGTGGAGCCATGGGGCCAAAACGCAAGAAGATCGTTCTGCCGATGCCGAGCGGATTGGCGTACGTTGCGGAATCCATAGGATTCTGGGGCTGGTACAGCGTAGGCTACTGGATAAGCTACCGCTTGTTTTTGTATGCGGGAGACCTCTGGTGGCTCAATTACTTTGGGTTTTGCGGAGTCGCCTGCATCCTGTTCGCCGTCATGCTGTGGCGTTTCCGACTCTCGAAATTCGTTACCAGAACGCTCGACATTGGATTGTGCCTGGCAGGACTTGCCTCCGTCGCCATCCTCTCGAACGGGACATGGGCTAGCAACAAGTCGATCCTCATCGTGGGTGCGATATGCGCTGGCGCATTTCTTGCCTGGGTCGTCTCCCGCTGGGGAACCCACTACGCGTCGAAGGATGCTCGCGAAGACTTGACATGCATGCTGGTAGGCATCATCTGCATCTCGGTCGTGAAGGTGGCCACGGGCCTTCTTCCCGCGATCTCCCCCTGCCTCATCGGCATCATCGCGGCGGCGACCACGATCGCCTTACGGGAAAAGGACGTCTCTCGGCAGAACGCGCGCCTACAGGAGCCTTACACGATGCGCACGTTCTTCTCGCTCTGGCAAACGCTGCTCGCCATTATCGTGTTCTTCGTCCTGTGGTCCTTCCTCAACGTCGCCCTCAATCTGAACGTTGGACACTTCGCTTTAGCAGGCAGCTCGTCTCCCTGGCAGCTGCTGCTAGCCCAGGCTATCGACATAGGATTCAGCGTGTTCATGCTGCATTGGACGGTCAGGCTCAAACGATCCATCGATTGGACGTTCTTCTGGCAAGTCGCCTATTTCTGCCTCGGCATCGGGCTGCTGGCCATGTCACTCTTCGGAGCCACAAGCATCGTCCAGGTATTTTTGAGCGCCTCCTCGCAGCCGGTGTTCATTTTCCTGATCTACTTCCTTATCCGATTGGCGCGCAGGAGCGCTTACGCCCCATCGGTCGTGATAGCCGGAGGTTATGCGATCATATCCATTCTGGATTGGTCGGTGAGATCGTTCGTAACCTACTTCCATATCGTTCCCCAGAACGTATCGCTTTCGTCGGTTCTCCTGTTCGTCATTTTGTTCGTCATCGTCTTTCTGCTGCCGGCGCGCTCTCCTGGAATGCAGTTCCTCACGTCCGAAATCAGCAAGCGAGAGCGCGTTTCCAAGGCATCGGACATGCAGCGATGCAGCGCACTTGCCAAGAAGTGCAAGCTGACCGCACGCGAACTCGATACGCTCATGTTGCTGATCAGAGGACGTTCAACCCCGTACATCGCCGAAACGCTCTACCTTTCCGAAAACACCGTGAAAACCTACCGGCGCAGGATATACGCCAAGCTGGGCATACACAACAAGCAGGAGCTGATCGACCTCATCGAGCAGGATCGGAGGCCTCCTGCGTGAGCCCTTGCCGCCGCTCGGCCGTCGCATGCGGCGGTTGGGCGGGCGCTGGGGCGGGCGCGGGCGCACAACCGGGGGTTGAGTTTGGAGGGAAATCGCTCAACGAGTGCGCGCGCAACGGATACGTTCTTTCCTTGCGCGCCGTTTTCCGCGATGATGGGCGTGCCGCATCGAGCCGACGCGAAAGGAACGAGCCATGCAGGAATCCATCGGAAGAAGAATCGCCCAACGCCGTCTGGCGAAAGGGATGACGCAGGAGCGCCTAGCGCGCGAGATGGGCGTGAGCGCTCAGGCGGTCAGCAAGTGGGAGAACGATCTGAACTACCCCGACGTCACGCTGCTTGCCCCGCTCGCGAGGCTGCTGGAAACGACCGTCGACGAGCTGCTCACGGGAGCTGCGGCATCGGCGGGCGCGCCGGCCGAAGGCGCAGCGGACGCCGCCGCCGCGAGCGAACCCGCGGCGGCAACCCCAACAACTGCGGCCGATCCGACGTCCCGCCCGTCGACCGCATCCAAGAACGCCTGGGTCCACATCCAGGTGACGGGCGGGCGCGAGGGCGACAACGTGGACGTGTCCATACCGCTGTCCATCGTCAAATTCGCCGCCAACGTGGCCCTCGCCCAACCGGCGATCGCGAACAACACGGCGTTGGAAGGCTTCGACCTGGAGGCCATCCTGCGCGCCGTCGAGGAGGGCGAGCTGGGCACCATCGTCGACGTGACCGACCACGACGAGGGCGAGCGTGTGAGAATCTGGGTCGGGTGAGCCGTCACCGCAGCTTCGAGCGACGAGCGCGCCAGTCGGGCATGAACGTGTCCATGAGGGCCTTGAAGCGGGGGCCGTGGCCGCGTTCCAGCAGGTGGCACAGCTCGTGCACCACCACGTACTCGAGGCACTCGGGCGGGTAGAGCGCGAGGCGCACGTTGATGCAGATGCGGCCCGTAGACGGCTGGCAGCTGCCCCACCGGCTCGTCATGTTGCGGTACGCCAGCTTGCCCGCCTTCACGCCCATGATGGGCTCCCACGCCTCCACGAGCGCGGGCACGCACGCCTCCACCACGGCGCGCCACGCCGCCACCTGCTCCGGCGCAGCCTCGGCCGCCACGGCGGCCGGCGATGCGGCGACCTGCGCGATCTTCGCGTCGATCCACGGACGCTTCTCGCGCACGAACCGCTCCACGTCCCGATCGCGTACGTACGTCGGGGCCGACACCTCCACGAAGCCGCCGCTGCGATGGATGCGCAGGTTGAGGTTCTTGATGCGCTTGCGCGTGAGCCGCACGACCAGGCCGTCCACCACGAGCTCGACGGGCGCCTGCGACGCCTGCGTTTGCGTGCGCCCCGAGCGCGCCCGCGGGCTCATGGGGCCACCGCCCGCTGCTCGCGCGAGCCGCGCACGAACCGCACGAGGAACGCGGCGGTCAGCGCGAACGTGGCCGCCTCGGCCGCGGGGAACGTGGCCCACACGCCCGCCATGCCGAACAGCGCCGCCAGCAGGGCGGCGAACGCGAGCATGGCCGGGAGCCCGCGCACGATGGAGATGGCCAGGCCGCGCGCCGGCTTCTCCACCGCGCTGAAGAACGCCGCCGCCACGATGTTCGCGCCCGCGAAGAAGTACCCGAGGAAGTACACGCGCATGCCGTCCACGGCGAGCGCGGTGAGCTGCGGGTCGTTGTCGCGGTTGAACGCGAGCGCCAGCGGCTCGGCGGCGAGCGCCACCGCCGCGTACGTGACCGTGGCGATGACGAGGGCCGTCAGCAGCGCCAGGCGCAGCACCGCGCGCACGTCGCGCGTGCTGCCGCGCGCGTACGCGTTGCTGGCCAGCGGTTGGATGCCCTGGGCGATGCCCACGAACAGGGCGTTCGCCACGAACGCGAAGTTCGCCACCACCCCGTAGGCCGCCACACCGATGGTGCCCTCGAACGCGAGGATGACGAGGTTGAGCACGAGCAGCACGAGTCCGCCCGACAACTCCACCACGAACGACGAGAACCCGAGCGCAGCGATGTGCCCCACGAGCCGCGCGCGCAGGTGCAGGCGCACCGGGCGAAACGTGTTGCGCTTCTTGAAGAAGTGGACGGACAGCACCGCCAGGCTCATGAGCGGGGCGAACCCCGTGGCGAACGCCGCGCCGAACATGCCCCACCCGAACCCGAAGATGAACAGCGCATCGAGCGCGATGTTGCCGAGGCTGCCCACGAGCATGGCCGCCATGGACAGCTGCGGGCTGCCGTCGTTGCGCACGAATGGCAGCAGCACGTTGTTCAGCAGGAACAGCGGAGCGAACGCGAAGATGGTGCGCAGGTACGTCTCGGTCAGCGGCAGCGTCACCTCGTCGGCGCCGAGCAGCGACGACATCGGCGACGCGAACGCCTCCACGACCACGAGCAGCACCGCCGCCGCGACGGCCGCCATGACGAGCGCCGTGGTGAACACGCGGTTCGCTCCCACGCGGTCGCCGCGCGCGGCGCACACCTGGAACTCGGTGGCAGCGCCGATGCCCAGCATGAGGCCCGTGGCCTGCAGCACCGTGTACAGCACGATGGAGAAATTGAGCGCGGCGAGGCCGTCCGACCCCACCCCGTTCGCGATGAAGAACGTGTCCGCCAGGATGTACGCCGACAGGCCCACCATGCCCAGCACGTTAAGCGACACGTAGCGCGCGAACGGGCGCGCCATCGACGAGGCTCCGGCTATGCTCGCTTCGCGCGCCACGCCCGCCGCCTATGCTCCCAGCGCGATATCGTACGCGGCGTTGCGCGCGATGCCGAACTCCTCGGCGATGGCGCGCGCGATCTCCTTGTTGCGCGCGCCCGCGGCCTTGAGCTCGACGGCGCGCTCGCGCGCGGCGGCTTCGGCGTCCTGCTCGGCAGCGGCGTCCTCGGCGGCGCTCGGGCCGTCGATCACGAGCACGATCTCGCCCTTGATGCCCGCACCCTCCTGCTCGCGCGCCGCGAACACGTCGCGCACCTGCGGCAACGGGCCGCGCACCACTTCCTCGTGCAGCTTCGTCAGCTCGCGGCACACGGCGATCTCGCGATGCGGCAGCACGGCGGCGAGCGCGTCGAGCGCCGCCACGAGGCGGTTCGGGCTCTCGTAGAACAGCAGCGCCGCGTCGAGCGCGCGCAGGCTTTCCACCGTGGCGCGCCGCTCGGCGTCCTTGCGCGGGAAGAAGCCGCCGAAGTAGAAGCGCGGGTTCGCGCTGCCGCTGGCCACGTACGCCGTCGCGACGGCGGTGGGGCCCGGCAGCACCTCCACCGGCACGTCGGCATCGCGCGCCGCGCGCACGAGGCGCAGCCCCGGGTCGGACACGCCCGGCATGCCGGCGTCGGAGCAGTAGGCGATCACCTCGCCCGCGCCGACGCGCTCCACGAGCGAGGCCGCTCGCTCGCCGATGAGCGCTTCGTCCAAGCGCTCGATCCGCTTCTCGATGCGGTAGGCGGCCAACAGCTTGCCCGTGACGCGCGTGTCCTCGGCGCACACGGCGTCGGCCGAGCGCAGCGCCTCGAGCGCGCGCTCGGTCATGTCGCCCAGGTTGCCGATGGGCGTCGGGCAGATGATGAGCTTGCCAGCCATGGAGGTCCTTCCGCGTCGTGCGTTTGTCATGCCGTCCATTGTCGGGCATGCAAGCCCCCTTGGCAAACGCGCGCCCCACGCTCTCGACGGAAAGGGCACAGCCGAGAACGCAGAAAGCTATGCGCCTACCAAATCCTGCAACTCGCGCTTGCTGTGCACGTCGAGTTTCGCATACAGATGCTTCGTGTGGCCCTTGACGGTGCTCTCGGCGATGAACAGCGTCTCGGCTATGTAGGCTTTCGAGCGCCCTTTGCATATGAGCTGCATGATCTCCAACTCGCGCGGGCTCAAGCCGCGCCGCGCGCCCAAAGCAGCGCATCTCTCGTCGATGGACGAGAAATCCTCCGGCTCAAGACTCCGCGCGTTCAGATCCGAGAACAAGAACCGCATGCCTGAATCGCGGTCGCTCAAGCACACCGCGATGACGACGGCCATCGCATACATGAGCACGAAGGCCATTTTGTAGTCGTCATACTGGCCGAGCGAGAACGCGGCGGCCAGCACCGCCCCGCCGAACAACGGCACCGTATAGGCCAACCATCCGCACGAGAACGCGAGCACTGCCCCCAAATCGCTTCTGCGGGAAATGTCCGCACATGTCAGCCAAACGAACAGCGTGATGAAGTTGAAGGACGCCGATATGAGCGCGTCCTCAAAGCTCACCTCTTCCACCAGCACGTTCAACAGCAACACGGTGCCCAAGGCGAATAGGATGAACCGCCATAGCTGCGCGAAGTCGAACGATCGCTTCCAGCGAAACACCCACAAAAGCACGCACGCGGAGAATGCGACCTCAACGGTTCTGCCGATGGCGAACAACAGAGGAGACGAGGTTTCAGCCGGGCCTTTGAACAGCGAGAGCAGAACGGCATTCGCCAGGCTGAACGAGACGATGACCGCCGCAACCTTCCAGAGGCCGAGGTAGCTTTTCGCGTGGAACCGAACGCGCGGGCGCTCGCTGCGCGGCACGTTTCCCACCGATCGGAGCAAGCACCAAGCCGACAGCAGGGGCAAGCAGGCTATGACGGGAACGACGACGGGCAGCGGGAGGAAGAACAGGAGCATTTTCGCCACAGAAGCGACGATGCCCCCTCCGAACAGGTACGCAACGGCAGCCTTCACGTCCACCAGCGACAGGAACACGCCCCATTGCACATAGGCGCACGCCACGCCCACGCCGCCTACAACCAGCGATGCCGCCGCAAGCCCCTGCGCAAGCGCTGCCGGGCAGATGGCCGTCGCACCCGCAAACGCCGTGGACACCGCCATAAGCCCCGCCGCCGCCCATGCAGGCGCCGGGCCAACCAGTCTCGCACCGCCAACCGGCAAGCCGGCATGGCGGCGCCACAGCGCGCCGACAATCGCAACAAGGAACACGATCGACATCACGCCGAACAGCCACTGCCACGTCATCGGAACGGGCAGCGGCCCGAAGTTGTTGCTCATCCAAAGACGCCAAACGTACAGCGTCCACAATCCGAAGTAGAACCACCGCAGTGAAATCCCGCTCGGGTGCGCCGAGGATCGCACGTCCTTCGCACGTTGCAACGCATCCGCCCGCTCACGCACGGCGATCCCCTCCCTTTCCCCAAATCCTTCTTTCCAGTGTAGCGCTTTTCAGCCATCAGGAGCCTCTTGGGCGCGCGGAATCGAAAACACCCCCTTTCGGGGGAGGGTCGCACCCCCTTCCGGAGCTGGCACGATGCGAATGCGCCACCCATGATAGGCGACGGGGCCAAGCGTATCGGAAGCCGAGCCCCGGCATAAAACCAACAAGGAAGGGGAACGAATCATGCAGTACAACCCAAGCAGGCGCACGTTTTTGAAGTCCACCGGCGTCGTCGCCGCCGGAGCGGCCGGCGTGGCGGCGTTCGGCCTCGCCGGATGCGCGCCGAACGCTGCCGCCAAGGAGGCGGACGCAGGCGCAACCTATCCCGACGGCTTCTCTGCGGAAGACTTCAAGGATTCCAGCGTCGTATACGAGCCTATAGACTCCTTCGCCGACGAGAAAACCTACGACATCGTCGTGGTGGGCGCAGGCACCTCGGGCATGCCGGCGGTGCTGACCGCACTCGAAGAGGGAGCGAGCGTCGTCTGCCTGCAAAAGGAGTCCACCGCCATCGCGCAAGGTGGCGGGGACGGCGGCATATGCCTCGAGGCATCTACCGAGGCGGGAGTGCTCATGTGGCTGCAAGAGTGGCGCAAATCCTGTAACTACCGCGTGAATATGGACCTCGCCCGTTTCTTCGCTTACCATTCGGGCGAAACGTCCATGTGGATGGCCAAGCAGTCCGCAGCGGCCGGATACGCTCCCGCCGACTCGTGGTCGCTGCACTTCGACTTCCCTGACGGCAACTACGTAACCCAGACCAAGAACGCGTTCGGCGTGAAGCCCGAGAACAACGGAAATCTGGTGCGCGCGCTGGCCGATTACGCCGAGTCGCTCGGTGCAGATATACGCTACAGCACACCGGGCGTGCAGCTTATCAAGGACGGGGATCGCGTCACCGGCATCGTCGGAAAAGCCAAGGACGGCTCCTACATTCGCTTCAATGCGAACAAAGCCGTCATCCTCGCCACCGGCGACTATCAGAACAACAAAAGCATGGTGAGCAAATTTGCTCCCGACCTCGCACGCTTCACCTGCAAGCAGTCGAACAAAACCGGCGACGGTATCCTGATGTCGGCAACGGCGGGCGGCCACATCACCCCGGTCGGCCACAGCAAGCAGATGCACGATATGGACGCCGGTCCGTACATGATGATCGACATCCCGTTCCTCGCGGTCGACGAGAATGCGGAGCGGTTCATGAACGAAGAGACGCCCATGCATTATTGGGACGAGACGTTGCGCTTCCAAGACGCTGAAGATCCCGGGAAATTCTGCCGCATCTTCGACAACGACTACGTGGAGACGGCTACCGCCTGGGGATACAAGCCGACGGATCGCGATTCGCTTTTGAAGTACGTTCCCGGTGCCGTGGAGAACCCCACCGGCGTGATCAAGGACCTCGTCGACACGCATCGTTGCGACACCCTTGACGAGTTGGCAGAGGAGCTGGGCATACCTGCGGACAACCTCAAGAAGAGCGTCGAACGATACAACGAGCTGTGCGAGCAGGGTGCCGACACCGACTTCGGCAAGCAGCAGCAGTACCTCGCGCCCATCGTCGAACCGCCGTTCTGGGGCATCCACCAATGGATCCGTCTCACGGCCATGTGCTGCGGCATTACCGTCGACGGTAATTACCAGGTGGTCGATAGCGAGAACAATCCTATCGCCGGCCTGTACGCCGTCGGATTCGGCGCGGGCGACCTGTGCGGCGACGGCGATTGGTCGCTTTACATGGGGAATATGTCGTGCGGGTCGTGCATGACTTCCGGACGCTACGCCACCATCCATGCCCTCACCGGAGATCTCGTGCCCAGCAAGCCCGCGAACTGGGCCGAGACGAAGTCTGCCGAAGGCTATCGCAAAGACGACTGGCTCGCCGAGCACGACGCTTAGCAATCGCGAGCGCTTGGGTGCGCTACAATGTCCCCAGCATTTCGACCCGAGAGAAGGGAACGCGCATGCAGCAGCAACTCACGAAACAGACCGCCGAAGGCTTCATGCTGGTCGGACGCATCGACGCGCCGGAGCGGCCGAAGGCGGCGGTCGTCATCGTCCACGGCCTGTGCGAGCACTTCGGTCGCTACGACCACGTGGTGGAACGGCTGTTGGAGGCCGGGTACGCCGTCGTGCGCTTCGACCATCGCGGGCACGGGCGCTCCATGGGCAAGAAGGTGTGGTACGACGACCGCACGCAGATCGTGTCCGACACCGACCTGTTCGTCGAGGAAGCGCGCGCCCAGTTCCCCGGTCTGCCGCTGTTCATGATCGGCCACTCGATGGGCGGCTTCGGCGCCGCCAGCTACGGCACCGCCCACCCCGGCAAGCTGGCCGGCTACGTGCTGTCGGGCGCCTGGACGCGCGACCACGCGGGCCTGGCCTCCGGCGCGGTCGACGAGGGGCTCGACCCGGAGACGTACCTGCCCAACGAGCTGGGCGACGGCGTGTGCTCCGACCCCGCCGTGGGCGAAGCCTACCTGGCCGACCCCTTCGTGATCAAGGAGTTCTCCGTGGCGCTGCTGCACGCCGTGCACGACGGCCACCTCTGGCTGCGCGAGCAGGCCGCCGCGTTCGCCGATCCGGTGATCCTGCTGCACGGAGGCGACGACGGCCTGGTCAGCCCGCAGGACAGCATCGACCTGTTCCGCGAGGTCTCGTCGAAGGACAAGTCGCTGCGCATCTACGCCGGCCTGCGCCACGAGATATTCAACGAGTTCAAGAAGGACCGCGTCATCCGCGACGCCGTCGAGTGGCTCGACGACCACGTAGGATAAGGCGAAGCGCCTGCGTCGGGGAGGGATCGGCGCAGGCGCTCGGGCGTTTGCCGGACGAGATCAGCGACCGGCGTTGGTGGCCGGGCCGGTTTGCTCGGTCTGGAAGCCCAGGGAATGGCTGGGACAGTTGAGCCAGCATTGGCCGCAGCTCATGCAGTTGTCGACGTAGGCGATGACCGACTTGTTGTGCTCTTCGCTGAAATACATCACGTCCATGGGACAGATCTTCTCGCACATCCTGCACGTGCTGCCCTGGCACAGGTTCAGATCGTTTCGAATGACAGACATGTTCATGCTCCTTCCGAAGATGAGGGGTTCGCTTGCCGTGCGGACGGGCCCCTACTTCTTTCCGTAGTCCTCGTTCTGGCCGCCGCCGACGACGGTTTCCACGCCGTTGTAATGGGTCAGGTTCTTCTTCTGCTCCTCGGTGCCGTAGGTCAGCATCTCCTCGGGCGTAACCAGCACGGGATAGCGCTCGGTGTAGCTGAGCGACAGGTCGCCCTTCCACTCGTCCGGCTCCTCCACCTGGCCTTCCACCATCGCGCCGTCCTCGCCCTTCGTGTAGGTGATGAAGTGCAGGAAGTTCGCGTCGTCCTTGAACGGGTAGTCGGTGCGGTAGTGCAGGCCGCGGCTCTCCTTGCGGGCGAGGCCGGCTTTCAGCTTCATCTCCATGGCCAGCAGCTGGTGCTCCACCTCCATGCACAGGCGCAGGTCGTGGCCGTTCTCGGCGATCATGTTGCCCGACGCGATGCCCTGCAGCCGCTTGACGTCCGACAGCGCGCTGGACAGGCTGTCCTCAGACTTCGCGACGGTGATCCAGCCGGGGGCGATGATGCCGAACAGCACGTTGCGCACCCACATCGGTTCGTAGCCGCGCTCGCGCGTCTGCGGGGCCATCATCCGGTCGGTGACTTCCTGCACCTGGTCAGCAGGAAGCGCGGTTTCGGCGACCCCCTCGTCGTCGATGTATTTCGCCGCGGCGTTGCCGACGATGTCTCCGACGATGGACACGAAGCTCGACATCGAGCCGCGCTCGTGGCCGTAGTTCGGGCCGGACATGTTGGCGGCATGGGTGCCGTCGCCCGCCACCCACAGGCCCGGGATGCCCGTGAAGCCCTCCTTGTCGTCGACGCCGCACCACACGCCGGCGATGCAGTGCATGGGCATGCCGGGTGCCGCGCCGAAGCAGTCGCCCACCGGCGAGGGAGAGGTCCACTTGCCGATGCGCGGATCGCTTTCGTCGCCGCCGGCATGGGCGACGGACTGCGAGGCGGCCTCGGTGATCTCCACTTTGCTCCAATCGCCCCGGTAGAAACCGTATTCGTACGTTGCCTCGCGCCCTTCGAAGATGAGCTCGGGCGCCTTGAACTCGGCGCTGGCCACCGTGCCGCCGGTGGGCCAGATGTTCTCGGAGTACTGGAAACCGCAGTTCACCTGGATGTTGCCGGGGGCGTAGCTCGACGTCTGGTGGAAGTCCTCGAACTCCATGCCCGTGATGGGCAGACCGTGCTGGTAGCCCATCCACAAGCCGTCGAACGTGTCGCCGCCCAGCGGGTAGCCGGCGGGCTTCACGCAGCCGGAGCCCGTGCACATGCACACGGCCTTCGCCGCGATGGTGAGGGGCGTCGAGCTGCGATAGTGCAGGCCCACGGCGCCCGCCGCGCGCCCGTCCGCCTCGATGACGTCGGCGATCATCACGTGGTCGAGAATGGTCACGCCGTTGTCCTCGAGGATCTTCGCCAGCACGCGATGGCGGTCGTGGGCGAGGTTCGCCTGATGGTAGCCCCAGCGGTCGTCGTGGAACACGAGGCCGTCCTGGTAGTACGCGCCGCCTTCGGCATCCACCGCGCGGTCGTGCTCCTCGATCCAGCCCCATTCCTTCAGACGGTCGAACGCGCCCTTGGATTCGCGCGCCCACAGCTCTTCCCAGTCGAGGTCGGAGAAGTACACCGACTTCACTTTGTGGTAGTCGCGCCAGGTTTCGAGGTCGATGTCCTTGTCGGGATCCCAGTACGCCGTGCAGCTGGGCCAGGCGGACAGGCCCGAGTAGCCCGGATAGCTCTTATCCACGAGGATGACGTTCTTGCCCGCCTGCGCCGCCGCCACCGCGGCGTTCGTGCCCGCGAGGCCACCGCCGATGACGAGGACGTCGCAGGTATACGCGGTTTGCTCGGGCGCCGGCATGACCGGCGTGGCGTACTCGGTGTTCAGCGGCAGGTACGTCTTGTTGGCCTCGTCGATGTCGAGCGCCACCGCGCCCTTCCGCTCCGCCACCTCGGTTGCGCCTCCGGTCGCCTTGCCCGCCGCGTCGTCCGACGCGGCCGCCGCGCCCGTGTTCGCGGCGGGGCTGCAACCGCCCAGCGCTCCTGCGGCGGCCGCCGTGCCCGCGAACGCGCCGACCACTTTGAGGAAGTCCCTGCGCGAAACGTGGCTGATGCCCGGCTCCACCTGAACGCCCGATTCGGCGAGCGCGCGGATCGCGTCGTTTCTGGTTTGGCCGTCGGCTTCTTTCCCTTTGATGCCCATAGTGCCCTCCTTCAAGTCCCGTGCCCTCGCTCCGCTTCCTCGTGCGAACGCGGGGCTGCTTGCTGACCGGAGTATTGCCGGGACGGGCTCGTTTGCACAGCGACCGTTTCGGAGTATTTCGCGAAAACGCATCGTCACAAAGTGATGATAGGGAAAAAAACGGACGTTTGAACTGGAGGTTCACGATGCACCGGTGTCGGAACCTTTTGGCTTGCGCGGATGCGGGCGACTCGGTACAATGACAGGCGAGCCGCAGGGAGCGTCAACTCCCCACGGCTCTCGGACTCGCTTCGGCGGTTCGGATGTTATTGCTGTCCCGGTTCGTCCCCTTGTCGGGACGACCGGGATGAATCTTTCGATCGCGCTTGAACAGCGAGCGCGACCGCCCCGCTGCCCGAATCGCTACGATGCCGATGCCCGCTCGCCCTCGGCCGCAACGGCACGATCGGCGGCGCTCAACAGGTCTTGCTTGTTGTGCACGTCGAGCTTGGCGTAGATGTGGCGGATATGGGTTTTGACCGTGGTCTCGGAGATGAACAGCTCGTCGCCGATGTAGGGCGTGCTGCGGCCCTGGCAGTACAGCACCGCGATCTCGTTCTCGCGTTGGGTCAGGCCCGCGCCCTCGAAGTAGCGGGCAAGCGCCTGCGCCCGCACCGCGACCGCGTCGGCCGCCGAGCCGCGATCAGGCGACGCCGTCGCCCGCCGCATCGCCACGAACAGCACGACCGCCGCAGCCAAGGCGATGGCGGCCAGCACCCCGGCGGCCAGCTTCGACACGAGCGTGCCGTCGTCGGGGAACAGCGCCGTCAGCGTCATGGCCGTGAACCAACCCAGCCGGTGACATACCATGACCGCGCCCAGCACCACGCCGAACATGAACACCGGCGAGACGGATTTCGACACGGTGGCCTGCGCGAGATGCAGCCATATCAGCATGTGCAGCACGATGGCGCCCACGCCCATGACGAGGAACAGCGGCCCGGGGAACACGCCCAGCAGCAGCGTGGCGAACGTGATGGCCACGTACACCACGTACAGCACCGTGAACAGGGATTCGAGCCGCTTCGAGGAGGAGCGCGCGCTGCCCGCGACGAGCAGCGCGATGCTGATCGCGAAGATGGCCAGCATCGTCTCGCCGGAATCGCGCATCACCTGCCCGTTCGCCAGCGCGTAGGTTTCGAACACGCCGTAGCAGAACAACAGCAGCGCCGAACCCCCGAACACGAACAGCGTGGACCCTTGCAAGTCGAACAGCGCCACCACCCAGCTCGTGGCGCGCTCGTGCCCCAGCGAGCTCCGGATGGAGGCGCGGGCCACCGGCTCTCGGCGATGCAGCAGCAAGAACAGCGCCACGGCCACCGCGAACACCATAAGGCACAGCTCCTGGATGTGCATGTAGCTCATAGGCGAGAACACGCGCAAGAGTCCCAGCAGCAGCGCCGCTCCCGCGAAGCCCAGCAGGATCACCCGAAACGACGTCTTCGTCGATCGGTACGTGGCGACGCAGCCCGCCATGATAGGGCACAGCCCCAGCACGCATCCCATGATGACGTTCATGGCGGGAAGCTCCGCGCCGATGGCGTCGGGCAGCACCGCGTAGCGCGCCAGCAGCAACGCCACGAACAGCACGAGCACGTACCACAGCTTCAAGGGACGGAAGTACGCCACGGTCGCCGCCCCGAACATCGCCACGACAGCGCTGACGGACACCACGAGCGTGGACTGGACGTTGCCCCCGATGACGGAGTACTGAATGAAGTAGATCGACGAAAAACAGCACGCCAGAGCCGCAACCGCCAGGCCCATCGAGACGTACGCCACCCACACCTCGCGCTTCATGCGGCCCTCCCTCCGCCGTCGCGCAGCCCCTCAAACCGCGCTCCTGCCATCTTGACGAATGGGCGGGGTTTTAGCAAGGGGACGGCGCCCGGCGCGCTGCGGCATCCCGCCGGACCCTCAAAACGCTTCCATGCCAGCCGAGCAACCGTTCGTTTCGGGGCGCAAGCACCGCGCGGGACGCTTCCTATACTGGGAGCAAACCCGCGAGAATCGGAGGCTTCCCCATGAGCGCATCCCCCACCGCCCCAAACCCAACCGCTCCCCGTCCCTACGACGGCCTCGACAAGCTCTACATCGCCGGCACCTGGCGCGACGGCGGCAGCGGCGAGCAGGCCCAGGACGTGAACCCCTACAACCAGGACGTCCTGGCCACCCACGTGCTGGCCGATCGCGCCGACGTCGACGACGCGTACGCTGCCGCCGAGCGCGCCCAACGCGCGTGGGCCGCCGCCGCGCCTGCCGAGCGCGCCGGCGTGCTGCGCCGCGCCGTCGACCTCTTCGATGCGCGTCACGACGAGCTGGTGGCATGGTGCCAGCGCGAATCGGGCAGCATCCGCGCGAAGGCCGAGTTCGAGGTGGGCGCGGCGCGCAACATCACCGAGGAGGCGGCGTCGTTCCCCTATCGCATGCACGGCGACATCTTCGCCTCCGACACACCGCACAAAGAGAACCGCGTGTACCGCCAGCCGCTGGGCGTGGTGGGCGTCATCAGCCCCTGGAACTTCCCGATGAACCTGTCGAACCGCTCGGTGGCCACGGCGCTGGGCTGCGGCAACGCCGTGGTGCTCAAGCCCGCCAGCGACACGCCCGTCACGGGCGGCTTGCTGCTGGCGAAGATCTTCGAGGAAGCGGGCCTGCCGGCCGGGCTGCTGTCGGTGCTCATCGGACGCGGCGGCGAGATCGGCGACTACTTCGTAGAGCATCCTGTGCCGAAGCTCATCACGTTCACCGGCTCCACCGCGGTGGGACGCGGCATCGGCGCGAAAACGGCCGGCGGCAAGCACATCAAACGCGTGGCGCTCGAGCTGGGCGGGAACTGCCCGCTCGTGGTGCTCGACGACGCCGACATGGCCCGCGCCGTGGACATCGCCATCATCGGACGCTTCCTGCACCAGGGGCAGATCTGCATGAGCACGAACCGCATCATCGTGGACGCGTCGCTCGTCGACGAGTTCACCGAGCGCTTCGTCGACCGCGCCGCCAACCTCGTGTGCGGCGACCCGCTCGACCCGAAGACCGACATCGGCCCCATCATCAACGACGCGCAACTCACCGGCCTGCTGAGCAAGATCGAACGCGCGCAGCAGCAGGGCGCCGAAACGCTGCTGGGCGCCGAGCCCGACGGCCTCGTGCTGCCGCCCACGGTGTTCGGCAGCGTCGACCCCACCTGGGACATCGCCCTGCAGGAGAGCTTCGGCCCCCTCGCGCCCATTATCACGGCGCACGGCGAGGACGAGGCGCTGAAGTTCGCGAACATGAGCGAGTACGGCCTGTCGTCCGCCGTCGTGGGCGGCGACGTGGAGCGCGCCACCGCGTTCGCGCTCAAGATCGACGCCGGCATGACGCACGTGAACGACATGACCGTGGCCGACGAGCAGCACGTTCCCTTCGGCGGCGAGAAGAACTCGGGGCTCGGCCGCTTCAACGGCCGTTGGATCCTCGAGGAGATGACCCGCACCCACTGGACGAGCGTCCAACACGCCCCGCATCCCTACCCGTTCTAGGAATTCGGCGCCGCCTCCTGGTCGCGCGCCGGCTGGACCAGCGAGGCGGCGTCGGCGCTGCGGGGCTTGCGCAGCACGAACAGCGACGCGACGAACGCGAGCGCGTTGAGCACCACCATCGTCCCGAAGGCGGCGTCGAAGCCCGCCGACGCGCTGCCCGCGGCACCGGCCTGCGCGGCCGACGACGACACGCTCACCATGATGGTGACGAACACGGCGGTGCCCAGCGCGCCCACGATGGAGCGCATCGTGTTGTTCATGGCCGTGCCGTGCGGGATGAGCGCAGGCGGCAGGCTGTTCATGGCCGCAGTGGTCAGCGGCATGGACACCATCGACTGCCCCGCCATGAGCACGGCGTAGGCCGCCCCGATGTACGCCATGCCGCTCGCGGTTTCCACGTGCGCCAGCAAGAACGTGCCCGCGCACACGAGCGCGAGACCGACCGGTGCCAGCACGCGCGGCCCGAAGCGGTCGAACACGCGGCCGTTGATGGGCGACAGCACGCCCATCACGATGCCGCCCGCCATGAGCGTCATGCCGGAATCGAGCGCCGAGAACCCGGCCGTGTTCTGCATGTACATCGGCAGCATGGTGGCGGACCCCATGAACGACGCCCACGCCAGCACCACGAGGACCATCGACACGGTGAACGTGCGCGACGTGAACACGCGGAACTCCAGCATGGGCGTTTCCAGCCGAAGCTGCCGCACCACGAACCACGCGAGCGACACGGCGGCCACCGCCAGCGTGCCCAGCAGCACCGGGTTGCTCCAACCCAGCGTGCTCACCATGCTCAGGGAGTACAGCAGCCCGCCGAAGCCGAGCGACGACAGCGCCACCGACAGCGCGTCGAGCCGCGGGTTCGAACGCTCGGAGACGTTCCCCACCACGAAGAACGCAACCACGACGTCGACCGCGATGATGGGGAGCAGCAGCAGGAACAGCGCCTGCCACGGGAAGCTGTCGACGATCCAGCCCGACAGCGTGGGGCCCATGGCCGGGGCGAACGCCACCACGAGGCCGAAGAAGCCCATGGCCGTGCCGCGCTTGCTGGGCGGGAACACGGTGAACAGCACCGTCTGCATGAGCGGCATGGTGATGCCGGCACCCAAGGCCTGCACGATGCGGCCAGCCAGCAGCATCTCGAAGACCTGCGCGCTGGCGCACAGCACCGTGCCCGCCGCGAACAGCCCCATGGCCGTGAAGAACAGGGCGCGCGTGGAGAAGCGGCGGATCAGGTAGGCCGTGATGGGCACCATGATGCCGTTTGCCAGCATGAACGCCGTGGTCAGCCACTGTGCGGCGCTGCTTTCGACCGAGAACACGCCCATGAACGTGGGGATGGCCGTGGTCATGAGGTTCTGGTTGAGGACGGAAATGAACGAGCCCACCATCATGACGGCCACGATGGCGATGGCCTTGCGGGGGATCTTCGTCGGTGCGGAATTCGCTTGCTCCATGGTGCGGCTCCTCAGCATTGCGCGATCGCCCCGCATGCGCTAGTATAAACGGATAACTCTCCGGATATAGTAAACGGAGTACTCTCCGTTTGTCAAGGGACAAGGTGCGCTTCGAGCGAAAGGATCGACGATGACCGAGCAGGCCCCGCGCCGCGAGCGCCAAGACGCCGTGAAGAACCGCGCCCGCATCCTCGAGACGGCGCACGACCTGTTCGCCCGCTACGGCGTGGAGAGCGTCAGCATGAACCGCATCGCGCAGGAGGCCGAGGTGGGCGCCGGCACGCTGTACCGCCACTTCGGCAGCAAGAGCGACCTGTGCTTCGCGCTCATGCAGGACCACCTCATGACGCTCGCCGACGAGCTGGCCGCGCTCGCAGCCGCGCGCGACGACGCGCGCCCCACGCTCGAGCGGATGACGCTGCGCTACCTCCAGTTCAAGGAGCAGAAGATTCCCCTGTTCAAGGGTATGGAACAGTCGGCCCTCAGCGCGGCGGGGCCCCTGCAGAGCCCGGTCTACGAGCGTCTGCATGAACCCTTCGCCGCCCTGTTCGAGCGCGCGGGCTGCGACGACGCGCCGTTCCGCGCCGACATGCTGCTGGCCGCGTTCATCAGCGGCTCCCCCGAGTTCCAGCAAACCGCCCGGGGCCTCTCCCTCGAGGAGTTCGCCCGCAAAACCTGCGAGCTGTTCCTCCCCCGCGCGCCGCAGGCGTAAGCCGCGCGCCCGCAAGGCGACGCGATGCGAAAACAGCGCGATGCGAACGGATGTTTCACGTGAAACATTCCGGGACGTTCGGCGAGGCGTCCTTTTCAGCCGCGGCTCGTGGAACGAGCGGCCCCGACGGCGTCCACGGCCTCGATGAACGTCCGGGGCTTCTCGTAGTGGATGTCGTGGCCCGATTCGACGACCGTCGTCTCGCAGCTTGCCACGAGCTGCTGCACGCGCGCGGCGTCGTCGTCGGAATTGGCGGCGAACAGGGTGCCGTCCTCGCCGTAGTTCGTCTTCGCCTTGAGGTACACGGTGGGGCACGCGATGCGGCTCAGCACCTCGGCTTGGTCGACGCCGTCGAACCAGGAGCCGTCGTAGAACGTCTCGCTGAACCGCACGTCGAAGTCGTCGTAGAAGTACAGGCCGCGCACCCAATCGTGCGGCACCCACGCCAGCGTGAGATGCGCGTCGGGCCGGGCGGCGCGCTCGGCCTCCGTCCACGCGGCGATCTGGGGCTGCAAGCCGCCGAACAGGCCGAACAGGTAGCTGTGCTGCGCGTAGAACACAGCGGGGTCGGCCACTTCGTCCTGGTTGAGGAAGGCGTGCGTCACTTCGAATGCGTCCTTCCATACGAAGCAGCCGGGCTCCTGCCGCATCTCGTCCGGCGTCACGCGGAAAAACGGCGGATCTTCCAGCACGCACCCCGTCACCCGCTCGGCGTCGTTGGCGGCCAACCAGGCGGCGATGATGCCGCCCGACGAATGGCCTGACACGAGGTACGGGCCGCCGATCTCCTGCGCGACGAAAGCCTTGAGCGCCTCGCCGACGGCCTGACACGAGTAGAGCGCCTCGTCATGGCTCGACTCGCCGTGGCCGAAGCAGTCGACGGCGAACACGTGGTAGCGCGCGGCCAGGTCGGGCAGCACGCGCGCGTAGTCCTCCCACTGCATCGACTGGCCGTGCACGAGCACGAGCGCCGGGCCGTTGTCGGGGCCCTCGGCGTAGTTGACGGTGGCGATGGCGGTGGCGGCGCTGCCGGGCGCTTCTTCGCCACGCACCGGCACGCTCACCTGCGCCTGCTTCTCCACGAAACCGACCGCGTACGCCTTCGCGAGATCGCGCTCCTCGCCGTGGCGGTTGGCATCCACGTACCACAGCAGCGCGGCCGCGATGCACACCGCCAGCACTCCTACGACGACAGCTGCGATCATGCCGATCCTCCTCTTCCCGACGGTGCTCATGCGTCCTCCTCGCCTCAGAGCCCGCGCCGCCGGGCGGCGGGGCTATCGGTCGACCATGGTGCGGAGCATCGACACGCGGTCCATGAACTCGTTGGCTTTCAGGATGGCGAGACCCTGCTCCTCGTCGCCCAGCACGAGCAGCGCGTCGCCGGCCTCGATGCCGAACAGCTCGCGCGCCTGCTTGGGGATGACGATCTGCCCGCGCTCGCCCACCGTGACGGTGCCGAACAGGTGCTTGCCGCGCGGCGGCATGGGCAGCACCGTGCCCTGCGGGTCGTAGTCCACGAGCGCGTCGAGCGACACGTCGAGCGCGCGGGCCAGCGCCCCCGCGTTCACGAGGTCGGGAGCGGATTCGCCCGTCTCCCACTTCGTCACGGTCTGCCGTGACACGCCCAAGCGCTCGGCCAGCTGCTCCTGCGTGAGCCCGATCATCTTGCGCCTGCTCTGAATGTTCGAACCGATCATGGTATTCATACTCCTTGCCACCTATGGTAAGCCGCCAACCGGCCCCGATCCACCAACCGATGATGACACGAACCCGAATCCCTGTCGCGTTTCGTTGACAAACCGGGCGGACGCCCCTCCCCGCATCGGTCCGCAGCAAGCTACCGCCCGCCGCTCCACGCCGCGGCCACGCAAGCAGACTCCGAACAAATGTTTCACGTGAAACATCCGCCGGAGCCTCGTCCGCCGGAAGCGCCTACGCGCGGGCGGCTTCCGTCTCCACGAGGTCGAGCAGCTCGCTGCGGTTGTGGACGCCCATCTTCGCGTGGATGTGGCGCAGGTGCGTCTTGAGCGTGTTCTGGGAGATGAACAGCTCGTTCATGATCTGGCCGTTGCTCTTCTTCTGCGCCGTCAGCTCGAGGATCTCACGCTCGCGCTGCGTCAGCCCGTGCTCGTCGGCCAGGCGGGCGCACGCCTGCGCCAGCAGCTCGAAATACGCCGTGTAGTCCACTTCCTTCGTACGCTGCTGCCGCATGAAGAACAGCATGAGCAACGCTACCAGCCCGAACAGCAGCGCCGACGACAACAGGTGCAAGAACAGCTCCGAGAGCGGGGCGAACACGAGCATGAGCAGGCCGCCCACCACTTCGCCGAACTGCACGCACCCGTAGGTGACGCCCACAACCACAAGCGGGCTCGTGCCGTTCTCGGACGCGTAGAACGCGTCGAACCCCCAGCAGACGATCAGGAACAGCGAGAACCCCACCGCGTGGATGAGCGAGGCCACGTACACGTCGAACAGGTACAGCGGTATGGACACGAAGCTCACGGCGAAGATGCCGACGATCACCATGATGAACGACTGCGACGAACGGATGCCGCGCCCGAGGCCGAACACAAGCAGCGCGAGTGCCGCCACGAGCGTGCTGAGCACCTCAATGTCGAGCGATCCGCTCGACGTGCGCGTCGCCAGCGTGCGAACGATGCCGTACGAAGCTGCGAAACAGACGGTGACCAGGCAGAATTGCTTGAACGTGATGACCGGCGGCCTGAGGTTCGCCACCGGCTCGAGGGAGGCCGGCTTGCCCGACGATCGCGCGCACGCCCACAGCAGCAGACCCGACGCCACGTTCAGCGCGAGCGCCGGAACCACGAGCGCGACGTTCGGCACGAACGCGTGCACCAGCAGGTACAGCACCGACCCCACGAGAAACTCCGAAGCCAGCAGCACGATGATGATCCCCGGCTTCTCGCCCAGATGGGCCCCGATGAAGATGCAGAACGCCACGCCGTTGCCCAGCCCCAGCAGCACGGTTGCCGCGAAGCTCAGCTCGTCGGAGCCCGTCCAGCCGGCGTACGCGCCCACCAACAGCGCAACCAGCAGCAGCCCGAACCCGCTCAGGTACCACCACCCCGACGCGGTCGTTCGACCCGCGCGGCGCGAGACGAGCACGAACGCGGCGCACGACACGATGGACGCCGCCACCGCCACCATCCACGACCAACCCTGCCCGAACGACGAGATCAGGCTGGCATCGGACGGCGAAGTCCAGAACGTGAGGAAATGGCGGCACACGAAGCACGAGCCCGCGACGACGAGCAGCAGCTGCTCCTTGAATATGCCCTGCGCATCCTGCGTCTCCCGTGCGGACAAAGCGCTCCCCTCACCCGGATCGAAATCCCGTCCCCACCAACCTATCCTTCTCCTCTGCCGATTATAGACGCAGAAGGGCGCGCCGCAGCCGGAACCTCCGCCCGAATCCGTCACCCAAACGGTGTGAAAGCCGCAATCACCCTCCCGAAACGACGCGCGAGCGCCCACGCCGTGCGAAGCTGGGCCCGTTGGAACGTGCAACCCGCACAGCCTGAACACCGAGGAGGGAATCATGAACGAAAAGAAGTCTGAGGGCACGGATCGGGAAATGGATCGGGAAATGGACCGGGGAATGGATCGTCGAGCGTTTTTGAAAGGGGCCTTGGCGACGGCAGCCGCGAGCGGCGCGTTCGCGCTCGGCGGCTGCGCCCCGGCAGGCTCGGCCGACGCGAGCTCCGACAAGGAGGCAGCGGGCGCGAGCCTCATCGACCACGGCGTGTTCAAGAACATCGACATGGCCGAGGCCGAGCCCATCGCCCCGGTCGACCCGCCCGCGACCTGGGACGGAGAAGCCGACATCGTGGTCGTGGGCACCGGGGGCGGCGGCCTCGCCGCGATGAACTACGCGGTGGACAACGGCAGCACCGTCATCGCCATCGAGAAGAACGCCGAGATCGGCGGCGCCACCCAGCATGCGGCCGGCTGGTTCCTGCTGCCCGGCGGCTCGAAGGACCAGGAGGCCCTGCAGTACGCCTACCCGTCCTACCCCTTCGACATCAACGCGTTCATGCGCGCCATCCTGCCGAACTACCAGTTCAGCATCGACGACGAACTGCTGAAGAACATCGCGCTCAAGGCCGGCGGGGTGATGGATTGGCTCCAGGAGCACGACGGCGTGGAGATGACCTGCCGCGGCCAGGCGTTCATGGACACGAAGGTGATCAGCGGCGAGCACAGCCAGATCCTCGGCATGCAGCCCACCTGCCTCGCGATGGGCGCATGCGCCACGAAGAAGGGGGCCGACCTGCGCACGAACACGACGTGCACGGCCCTCGTCGTCGAAAACGGGAAGGTCGTGGGCGTGCAGGCCACCGACAAGGACGGCGCCACCGTGCACTACCGCGGCAAGCGGGGCGTCATCCTGTGCTCGGGCGGGTTCGGCATGAACCTGGCCATGATGGAGAAGTACGTGCCCACGGCGCTCGACGTGGCGACGTTCGGCGGCCCCATGTTCTACCACACCGGCGAGTGCACGCGCATGGCGCTGGGGCTGAACGCGGACATGTCCGGGCACGACTCGTGGTGCGGCTGGCTGGCCGGGTTCGAGGAGTACCAGGAGACGGGCGAGTTCTGGCACTACTTCTGGGACGGCGCGACGCAGCTGTGCCGCAACGTGTGGCTGACCATCGACAAGCGCGGGCGCCGCGTGCCGTACTACGCGACGGACGGCAAGCAGGACTGCCCCGACTTCTACGGCGGCATGGGCGACACGGGCGTCGTGGCGGCGCAGGTGTCGCGCATGGGCAACCGCTACTACCAGGTATTCGACAGCAACTATCCGGAAGACGTGTTCGCACACGGGCTGAGCGCCTCGGCCTCGCCGGTGACGAACACCGACAACGTGCCGAAAGGCAGCCTGTTCAGCGGCGATTGGCTGGGCGACGTGGAAAAGGCCATCGACCGCGGCGTCATCAAGAAGGCCGACACGCTGGACGAGCTGGCGGACATGCTCGGGCTCGACCCCGAGGTGCTGAAGGACTCGGTCGCGCACTGGAACGAGCTGTGCGAGCAGGGAGAGGACACCGAGATGGTGTACCCCTACAACCCCAACTGGCTGACTCCCGTGCAGAAGCCGCCGTATTACGGAGCGCGCCTGGGCACCTCGCTCGGCAAGACCATGTGCGGCGTGCGCGTGACGCCCAGCATGGAAGTGGTGAACGCCGACGGCAAGGTCATCGAGGGCCTGTACGCGAACTTCTCCACCGCGGGCGGCATGGTCGGCGAGAGCAACTACTGCACCGGCCTGTACAACACCACGATCCTCGGCGGCAACGCCATGTCGTGGACGACGGGCTACATCGCGGCGGAAGCAGCGCTACAATAGACGCCGACGACCGACGACGCCGACCGGAAGGAGCCGCACCATGTCGCTATCCCCGCAGCAGCGAGCCAGCACCATCGAGCAGTTCGACGAGAACCTGCGCCGGCTGGGACTGACGCCCGCCCAGGTCGCGCATGACCTGGGCACGACCGAGCAGCACCTCGTCCGCGTGGCGAACCTCGACAACGTGCGGCTCGAGGACCCGTGGATCCTGCGGAACCACCTGCTGGCCGAGGGCGCCGCGCGCGGCATCGAGCTGATACCCTTCACGGCCCTCGTCGGCGACCATCACGACTACTGGTTCCTCGACGGCGCGGCCATCGACCGCGGCCACATGCGACCGTAACGCCCGCACCGCGAACGCGTACGGATGTTTCACGTGAAACATCCGACCCGCCGGCACGAAAAAGCCGCCGCGTCGAGCTTCGACGCGGCGGCTTGCGCGATCTTGGGTGCCGGGCGCGAACCTACAGCAACTCCTCCACGGCCGCTGCGACCACGTCGGGCACGCTGGTCGTGGGCTCGAAGCGGCGGACGACGTTGCCGTCGCGGTCCACGAGGAACTTCGTGAAGTTCCACTTGATGTCGGGCTTGCCGGCATAGTCGGGATCGGCCTTCGCCAGCATGTCCTCCAGGATCGGCGTCAGCTCGTGGCCCTCGTCGAAGCCCTCGAACCCCTTCTCCTGCTGCAGGTAGGCGAACAGCGGGTCGGCGCCTTCGCCGTTGACCTCGATTTTCGCGAACTGCGGGAACGTCACGCCGAAGCGGGACGTGCAGAACGCCGTGATCTCCTCGTTCGTGCCCGGCGCCTGGTGGCCGAACTGGTCGCACGGGAAGTCGAGGATGTCGAACCCGCGCTCGTGCAGCGCGCGGTACAGCTCCTCGAGCTGGGCGTACGTGGGCGTGAAGCCGCACTCGGTGGCGGTGTTCACCACGAGCAGCACCCGTCCCCGGTAATCGGCGAGCGACACGTCGTTGCCCTGCTGGTCCTTCACGGTGAAGTCGTAGATGCTGGAAGCCATGGGTCCTTCTTTCGATGAGGGTTGTTCGTCGGTTGTGGAACCCATGATACCGTTTAATGATACTTTGTTACTAACATTTTACGGAACGGTCATATATCCGTTGCAGGCGCGCGGCGGCGACGCGAAAATCCCCTCACGCCCAGCGTACCGCGGCTGCCTCCTTCGGGGCGGTGCGACGGTAGCGCACGGCGGGATGACCGACGACGAGGGTGGCGACCACCTTCTTGCCGCGGGACAGCCCCAGCTCACGACGCAGCACGCGCGACACGGCAGCGGCCATCGAGAAGTAGCCGCTGTACAGCACGCCCAGACCGCACGCCTGCGCCATGAGCTCCATGTTGGAGGCCGCCAGCGCACCGTCGATGTCGTTGCGCGCAACCACGACGATGGCCACGGGCGCGCCCTTGAAGAAGAACCGGTCGTCGATGCTGGTGCGGCGCGCCATCGAGTTCACGAGCCGCACGAAAGGGAACACCCGCCTGAACAGGCGAACCGCCTGCGCCTCGAAGCGCGCGATGCCATCGCGCAGCACCACGTACGACACGTCCTGCGCGTTTTTCGCGGTGGGCGTCAGCCGTCCCGCCTCGATGATGCAGGCGATGTCCTCCTCCGCCACGGGCTCGTCGCTGAACCGGCGCATGCTGCGGCGCGCGGCGATGGCCTCGAGCAGCCGATCCGCGTCGAGGGCCGGCGGCGCGCCTGCGCCCAGCTCGCGCGGTTCGTCCTCGAAGCCGGTCATGGACACGGCCGCCTTCGGGCAGATCGCGACGCAGTGGCCGCAGAGGAGGCAGTCCTGCGCGACCATGCGCGCCTTCCCGCTTTCGACCGCGATGGCGCTGGCGGGGCAATCCTCCTCGCACAGGCCGCACCCGATGCACCGTCCCGCGTCGATCGTCACGTCGTGCGCATGCCTCATGCGAGCTCCTCCGTCCACAGATCATGGCGATGGCGGCCGCTCGACTTCGAGCCGTACTCGATGGCCTCGGCCGGGCATCCCGCGATGCAGCCCATGCAGTGCGTGCACGTGCCGTTCCACGTAGGCTTGCCGTCGACCAGCACGACGTTGTTGAGTGGGCAGCGCTCGACGCAGCGCCCGCACGCGACGCACGCGTCCGACGCGGTGAACTTCGCGTCGTGCACGAGCGCCGGGTAGAAGAGCGCGTTCTCCGGGCCGCTGCGGAAGCGGTCGTTCAGCTCGATGGGCTGTTCCGGAAGCGCTTCGTTCCGCCCGATGAGCCTGGCGAGCTCGTCGATGCGCGGCCGGGCGCGCTCGACGACGGCACGGCACTCCTCGGCGCCGGGCGTGTCGTACAGCACCACGTAGTTCTTCGGCATGGGCACCCCGGCCAGCCCCCGATAGCGCAGCCCCGTGCTCGCGCACAGCCGCCGTGCGTAGGCGGCCGCGTTTCCGCATTTCCCACCGCAGGTCATGACGAAGTAGGCGTCGCGGTTGCCCTCGAAGCGCGCGGCGCGAATCCACCGGTCGACCACCCGCGGCAGCCGCCACGCGTACACGGGGGCGACGAACACGAGCGGCCGTTCCGAGCGAAACGATGCAGGATGGCCGTCCTTCATCGCCCGGTTGATGGAAACAACCTCGTCGTCGAGCGAATCGGCGAGCCGCCGCGCCGCCCATTGGCTGTTGCCCGTGCCGCTGAAGTACAAAATCATGGCGCATCTCCCGTTCCGGTGATATCATTCGATGTGATACATTTTGTATCAGATATGCGTATGCCGTCAATCCGTGCACCGGAGACAAAACGAGGTGATCTGTCTCATGGACAAGAGAAAGCAGGAGAACCAACGCGTGAAAGACCAGCTGCTGGCCGCGTTGATCGAGTTCGCCGGCCGCAAGGACTGGTCGAAGGTGACCGTCACCGAGCTGGTCGAACAGGCGGGCGTCGCCCGCGCGTCGTTCTACCGCAACTTCTCCTCGGTCGAGGAGCTGGTCGAATACGGCATCGGGCAAGTGACGCAGCGCTACCACGAGGGCATGCCGGATGGGGACCTCGATAGCCGCGCGCGCCTCGAGTTCAAGTTCCGCTTCTACCAGGAGCATGCCGGCCTCGTGCTGGCGTTCCATCGCGCGAAGGCGGGCACGTCGCTGCTCGACCTCATCACCGATTGCGAGATCGCCGCCGGAGGAGACATGCCCGCAAGCTCCCCCGAGCGCTACCGGCTGTACTTCTCCGCCGGCGCGTTCTACAACGTGCTGCTCTGCTGGCTGGAAAGCGGCATGAAAGAATCCCCCGAGGTCATGGCCGAGACCTTCGCCCACCTGGCGAAGGGCGAGAAGCTCTAGGCGAGGTCGCGAGACACGGCCCGGCGAGCAGGTCGCTTCCGACGGTGTTTCACGTGAAACATTTGTACGCTACACGGGCACAGGGTACCCAGTGCCCGGCTCGCCGAGCATGACGAGGATGTCGTAGTCCATGCTCCAGCCGCCGCTCCGGGCGTCTTCGTAGCAATAGGGGTCGAAAGGCGGGAGCGCGTCGAACAGCGCCGCGACCTCGTCCACCTCGGCGCGATGCTCCTCGTAGTGGTACGACACCCGGTTACCCTTCTGGTGATACGTGGCATTGTCGACCGTGACGTGCTCGAAGCCGAGCGCCTCGATGCTATCGGCGGCCTCGCGCGCCGCCCCCTCCTCGCCGCTTGCGTTCAGCACGAGCACGGTGATCTCGCCTTTTCCCGCGCGAAGCGGCTCAGGCTCGGTCGAATCGGCGCCCCCGACGGGCTGCTCGCTTTTGGCGGGCTGCTCGCCGACGGCGCGGTCGTTCGGAACATTTTGCCGCTCAACGCCCGACGCACACCCAGTCAACGCCGCGCCGAGCGCGGCGACGATGACGATCCCGACCATCCGTTTCAGCATCTCGGGCCTCCTCGTATCGGTGGTTCCAGGCGCGCAGGCGCCCCTTACGCGCGCTTCGTCTCGATCTCGAGCTCGCCGGCGTCCTCTTGGGTGGCTTGGGGGCGCCCGGCGCTCACGAACCGATCACGCGTCTTCTTCGCCTCGGCTTCCTTGTCGGCCAGGTTCGCCTTCGCCACCGAGATCATCAGCTTGATGCGGTTGAGCTGGTTCACCTCGGACGCACCGGGGTCGTAGTCCACCGCCACGATGTTGCTGTCGGGGTAGCGGCGGCGCAGCTCCTTGATGACGGCCTTGCCCACCACGTGGTTCGGCAGACACGCGAACGGCTGGGTGCACACCACGTTCGGCGCGCCGGTGCGGACGAGCTCCACCATCTCGGCCGTCAGCAGCCAGCCCTCGCCCATCGAGTTGCACAGCGACAGGATCTCGCTGGCGTATTCGGCCAGCTCGTAGATGTCGGCCGGCGCCTCGAAGCGACTCGACGACTCGAGCGCCTTCGTGATGGGAGCGCGCAGCTTCGCGATGGCCCACAGGCCGATGCGCGAGCCCACCGCGCCCTTCGCCGAGCGCCCGAGCGGGTCCTTCTGGAAGATGCCGCCCGCGATGCCGAACAGGAAGAACTCGGCCAGGCCCGGAACCACGGCCTCGCAGCCCTCGCGCTCGATGACGTCGACGATCTGGTTGTTTGCCGTCGGGTGGAACTTCACGAGGATCTCGCCCACCACGCCCACGCGCGGCTTCGTGCCCTCGCCGGTCAGCGGCAGCGTGTCGAAGTCCTCCACGATGCGGCGCACCGTCTCCTTGAACTCGCGTCGCTTGAGCCCGCGCCGCAGCTGGGCCTTGCACGTGGCCATCCAGTGGTCGAACAGGCGGTTCGCGCTGCCCGCTTCCACCTCGTAGGGACGCGTGCGGTACAGCGCCATCATGAGCAGGTCACCGTAGAAGATGCCGTAGGCCGCCTGCAGCAGCATGGAAGGCGTCACCTTGAAGCCCGGGTTCTCCTCGCCGAGGTCCTTGAACGACAGCGCGATCACCGGGATGTGCGGCAGGCCCACGGCGGCCAGCGCCTTGCGGATGAGCGAGATGTAGTTCGTGGCGCGGCAGCCGCCGCCCGTCTGCGTGATGATGACGGCCAGCTTGTCGGTGTCGTAGCGACCCGACATGACCGCCTCCATGATCTGACCGGTGACCAGGATGGACGGGTAGCAGATGTCGTTGTTCACGTACTTGAGGCCCGCGTCCACCGCGCCGTGGTCGACCGACGGCAGCAGCTCGAAGTTGTAGCCGTTGCGCTTGAAGATGTCCACGAGCAGGTCGAAGTGGATGGGTGCCATCTGCGGGCAGAGGATCGTGTAGCCCGCATCCTTCATCTCCTGCGTGAACACCGCGCGCGGGAACTCGGTGGTGGCGCCTTCGCGCTGGCGGAAGCGCTCGGCAACCTCGGGCGCCGCCTTCTGGGTGAACGTCTCGGGGGTGGCGCCGGTCAGCTTCGCCGCGATGGCGGCCTCGGTCTGGCCCGTCTTCGCGTCGATGGCCGCCTCGGGCGTGGCCTCGAACGTGTCGGGATCGAAGCTGACGGCGGGGCAGCCGCGCGGCATGCGTTCGGCGTCGGCCTTCTCGTCGGCCTGGTCCTTGAGCGCCGCCAGCAGCGAGCGCACGCGGATGCGCGCCGCGCCCAGGTTCGACACCTCGTCGATCTTGAGCACGGTGTACACCTTGCCCGCCGCCTCGAGGATCTCCTGCACCTGGTCGGTGGTCAGCGCGTCGAGGCCACAGCCGAAGCTGTTGAGCTGGATGAGGTCGAGGTCGGCTCGCTCGGTGGCCACCTTCGCCGCCGCGTACAGGCGGGTGTGGTACATCCACTGGTCCACGAGGCGGATGGGGCGCTCGAGCGTGCCGAGGTGCGCGATGGAGTCCTCGGTGAGCACGGCCAGGCCGAAGCTGGTCAGCAGCTCGGGAATGGCGTGGTTGATCTCGGGGTCGTTGTGGTAAGGGCGGCCCGCCAGCACGATGCCGTGCGTGCCCGTGGCCTCCATCCAGGCGAGCGTCTCCTCGCCCTTCGCGCGGATGTCACGCTTGAAGGCCTCGTCCTCGGCCCACGCGGCGTCCACGGCGGCGTCCACCTCGGCCTGCGTCGGCGCGGCGGCCGAGCCCATGAGCTCGGGGTGCGCCTCGACCAGCTCCACGAACAGGCGCTTCTTGAGGTGCTCCTTCTGGTCGTAGGGCAGCCACGGGGTGAGCAGCTTCACGTCGGACGTGCGCAGCTCGTCGATGTTGAGGCGCAGCGCCTCGGGGTAGCTGGCCACGATGGGGCAGTTGAAGTGGTTGCCCGCGCCCTCGTCCTCCTGACGCTCCCACTTGCTGCACGGGAACCAGATGAAGTCGGGAGCTTTGTCCAGCAGGTTCATGATATGGCCGTGGCTGAGCTTCGCCGGGTAGCACACCGACTCGGACGGCATGGACTCGATGCCCGCCTCGTAGGTCTTCTTCGTGGACGGGTCGGACAGCACCACGCGCCAGCCGAGCTTCGTGAAGAAGGTGAACCAGAACGGGTAGTTCTCGTACTGGTTGAGCGCACGCGGGATGCCCACGCTGCCGCGCGGGGCGTTCTCGGACGCGAGGGGCTCGTAATCGAACAGGCGGCTGCTCTTGTATTCGTAGAGGTTCGGCACGTTCTTGCTCTCGTCGAGCGTGCCCGCGCCCTTCTCGCAGCGGTTGCCCGTGATGAAGCGGCGGTGCTTGCCCGTGGTCTCGTCCACGCCGAAGTCGTTGACGGTGAGCAGGCAGTGGTTCGAGCACGCCTTGCAACGCACGGTCTTGTGCGTGGGCGACAGCGCCGCCAGCTGCTCGAGCGACAGCAGGCTCGAGCCCACCGCGACGGGCGCGGCCGGCTGCTCGCTCTCGGAGCTCCACGCGGCGCCGGCCTCGGCCTTGCGCGCCTCGAGCGCCACGGCGGAGTGGTAGCGGTCGCGCGCGAGCAGCGCGGCGCCGAACGCGCCCATGTTGCCGGCGATGTCGGGACGCACGGCCTGAACCTCGGACAGCTGCTCGAACGCGCGCAGCACGGCGTCGTTCAGGAACGTGCCACCCTGCACGATGACCTTCGTGCCCACATCGTGCGGGTCGCGGATCTTGATGACCTTGAACAGCGCGTTCTTGATGACGGAGATGGCCAGGCCCGCGGCGATGTCGCCCACGGTGGCGCCTTCCTTCTGCGCCTGCTTCACGCGGCTGTTCATGAACACGGTGCAGCGGCTGCCCAGGTCGACGGGACGCTCGGCCTTGATGGCGGTCTGCGCGAACTCGGCCACGTCCAGGTTGAGGCCCGTGGCGAAGCTCTCGATGAAGCTGCCGCAGCCCGAGCTGCACGCCTCGTTGAGCATGATGTGGTCGATGACGCCGTCCTTGACGCGCAGGCACTTCATGTCCTGGCCGCCGATGTCGAGGATGAACTCGACGCCCGGCAGCATCTCCTGCGCGCCGCGCAGGTGCGCCACCGTCTCGATCTCGCCGGAGTCCACGCGCAGCGCCTCCAGCAGCAGATGCTCGCCGTAGCCCGTCACCGTGGCGTGGCCGATGTGCACGAGCGGCTCGCCCGTGTCGGCGTCCACCGGCATCTCGTTGTACAGGTTGCTCAGCGCGGTGCGCGCGCAGCCCAGCACGTCACCCTTGTTGCTGGCGTAGTGCGACCACAAAAGCGCGCCGTCCTCGCCGATGAGCGCGGCTTTGAACGTGGTGGAGCCGGCGTCGATGCCGAGGTAGGCCGTGCCCTCATAGGACATGAGGTCGCCGCGGCGCACGCATTCGCCGTCGTGGCGATCCTTGAACTGGGCGTACTCGTCCTCGCTGGCGAACAGCGGGGGCAGGCGCACCACTTCGGAGCCCTGGATGTCGCCGAGGTTCTTCAGGCGGTCGAGCACGTCGTCCAGCAGCTCGGCCTTCACCGTCTCGCTGGCCGCGCCCGCGATGGCGCAGCCGCTGGCCACGAACAGGTGGGCGTTCTCGGGCACGATGATGTGCTCGTCGTCCAGCTCCAGCGTCTCGTAGAAGCGTTTGCGCAGCTCGGGGAGGTACTGCAGCGGGCCGCCGAGGAAAGCCACGTGGCCGCGGATGGGGCGGCCGCACGCCAGGCCGCTGATGGTCTGCGTCACCACCGACTGGAAGATGGACGCGGCGATGTCCTCCTTGCGCGCGCCCTCGTTGATGAGCGGCTGCACGTCGGTCTTCGCGAACACGCCGCAACGGCTGGCGATGGGGTACAGCGTGGTGGCGCCCTGCGCCAGCACGTTCAAGCCGCCCGCATCGGTGTTCAGCAGCGCGGCCATCTGGTCGATGAAGGCGCCCGTGCCGCCGGCGCACGTGCCGTTCATGCGCTGCTCGATGCCCTGATCGAAGTAGATGATCTTCGCGTCCTCGCCGCCCAGCTCGATGGCCACGTCGGTGACGGGGATGAAGGTTTCCACCGCCGTCTTCGAGGCGATGACCTCCTGCACGAACTCGATGCCCAGCCACTGCGCGAGCAGCAGGCCGCCCGATCCCGTGATGGCGATGGTCATGCGATCGGTGCCGAAATCGGCCGCCGCTTCGGAAAGCACCTCCACGATGGTGGCGCGCACGTCGGCGTGGTGGCGGCGGTACACCGAGAATTTCACCTCGTGGGCCTCGTCGAGGATGGCCAGCTTGACCGTGGTGGAGCCCACGTCGATGCCGATATGCAGGTTGTTGTTCTCTTCCATAGCTCCCTTGCCTTACAGCTTGATCGATTCGCCCGGTTTGATGAAGAACAGCCTCATGGCGATGAGGGCCATCTCCTCCGAGCTTTCCTGCATGCCCGTTTCGATCCAGCGCGTGATGACGCCGAGGTACGCGGACGCGAAGAACGCGACGTAGTAGCCGACGAACGGCGACGGATCGTTGCGGTAGCGCTCGTGCAGGATGGATTGGACGAGGTTGGTGCACACGGAGTCGCGCAGGCGCGGGCCGAAGCCCACGTCGCCGCCCGGGCCCAGCGCCGCGTGAAGGAACGCGCCCTGCTCGCGCAGGTAGTCGAACAGCTCCACGAGCAGCGGCAGCGGCTTCTTGCGCGCCCGGTAGCCCAGCAGCTCGCGCACGGTGAGGTTCTGCATCTGCGCCTGGAGCCGGTCGAGGTCGTCCATGACCTCGGCTTCCAACTGGGCCAGCAGGTCGTCCTTGTCGCGGAAGTGGTTGTAGAACGTGCCGCGGTTGAGATCGGCGCGCTCGCACAGGTCGTTCACCGAGAAGCCGTCGAAGCTGCGCTCCTCCATGAGCTCGATGAGCGCGTCGCTGAGCGCGCGCTTCGATCGCGTGATGCGGCGATCCTGCGGGGCAGCCGTGCTTCGCGCCGTCGCGACAGCGACGGGAGCGGGCGAAACGGTTGTCGTGGTCATGATCACCTCTAATTGAACAGTTGGGTCAATAATGAACAACTTGTCGAATAACGAGCAGTATACCTGTTAGCGCCCCGGAACACAACGAGGGAGAACCCCGCCTTCACACGAGGCGCGCCGCGCGGCGTGCTGCGAGGCGTCCGCCTCCCGTGGGGCGCGCCTTGCCTGCGGCGCGCCGCGCACGTCTCCCCGTGCGGCGCGCCGCGCGCACTTCCCCGTGCGGCGGCGTGCCGAATGTTTCACGTGAAACATTCGTTCGTTTCTTCGCCCACCCCCGCGCCTTCGCGCCCCCAAGCCCTCGCGCGCCTCGCGTGCCTTCCGCCCATTGTCACCTTCTTTCGCCGATCGCGTTGACACGATCGGCCCCTCTCTCCTACCATGCACCCATGGGAACCAAGGAACAACTGCTGCGCCTGCTGGAGGAGAACCGCGAGCGCTACGTGTCGGGCGCCGCGATGGCGCAGGCCATCGGCGTGAGCCGCAACGCAGTGTGGAAAGCCGTCGAGGCGCTGCGCGCCGAGGGGTACGCCATCGATGCCGTCACGAACAAGGGCTACGCGCTGTCGCAGGAGAACGACCTGCTGTCGCCCCAGGGCATCGAGCGGTTCCTGCCGCCCGGCCACCCCTTCGCCATCTCCGTGCGCAAGCGCGTGGACTCCACCAACTCCGAGGCGCGCCGCCGCGCCGCCGAAGGCGCGCCCGAGGGCACCGTCATCGTGGCCGAGGAGCAGACCGCTGGCAAGGGACGCCCCGGCAAGACGTTCTTCTCCCCCGCGTCTTCGGGCCTGTACCTCAGCATCGTGCTGCGCCCCACGCTGGCCGCCGACCGTGGCCAGTTCCTCACCTGCGCCGCCGCCGTGGCGGGCGCGCAGGCCATCGAGCAGGTGACCGGCAAGGAAGCCCTCATCAAGTGGGTGAACGACATCTACTGCGACGAGCGCAAGGTGGCGGGCATCCTCACCGAGGGCATGGTGGACATGGAGTCGGGGCGCTTCGAGCACGCGGTGCTCGGCATCGGCGTGAACGTGAAACCGCCGGCCGATGGCTTCCCTCGCGACATCGCCGACGTGGCGGGCGCCGTGCTCGACGACCGCACGGGCGCCGTGCGCTGCGAGCTGGCCGCCGCCATCCTCGCGCGCTTCTGGAACCTGTACCGGCACGTGGCCGACGCCTCGTTCTACGACGAGTACCGCCGCCGGTGCTTCCTGCTGGGCCAACCGCTCGTCGTGCGCCAGGGCCCCTCGCGCGTGCGCGCCCGCGCCGTCGACCTCACGCCCGACTTCAAGCTGGTCGTCGAACTGCCCGACAAAACCCGCCGCGAGCTCCCCCACGGCGAGGTCAGCACCCGGCTCACCTAGCCCACCGCCGCGCCGCCCGCGCAGGTGGCCGCGCGCCGCGCGCAACCCGCGCGCAACCCGCACGCCACTTGATCGCGCCGATGTTTCACGTGAAACATCCGTTCCCTTCCTCGGGCTGCCCTTGAGAAGAAACGTCGAAATCGAGCGAACCGCGACGCCGCCGACCACGGGGTTTGCTATGCTGTTCCGCACGATCACACAACGCTTGAGAGAAAGACGGGGCATCATGCAGATCACGCCTGCTGAAATCGCCGAGACGCTTGCTATGGTGAGCAATCAGCACCTCGACATCCGCACGATCACGCTGGGGCTGAACCTGCGAGGTTGCACGGACGCCGACATCGACGTCATGGCACGCAAGGTGTACGACCGCATGACCACCGCCGCCGAGCGCCTCGTGCCCACGGCCGAGCAGCTCGAGCGCGAGTACGGCATCCCCATCGTGAACAAGCGCATCTCCGTCACGCCCATCGCCGAGATCTGCGCCGCCACGAGCGCACACGACCTCACCCCCATCGCCGTGGCCATGGACAAGGCCGGCAAAGAGGTGGGCGTCGACTTCGTGGGCGGCTTCAGCGCGCTCGTGCACAAGGGCGCCTCGAAAGCCGACAACAAGCTGATGGAGTCCATCCCCCACGCGCTGTCCGTCACCGACAACGTGTGCTCGTCGGTGAACGTGGGCTCCACGCGCGCGGGCATCAACATGGACGCCGTGCTCAAGATGGCCGGCATCATCAAGGCTACCGCCGAGGCCACGGCCGATCGCCAGTGCATCGGCGCCGGAAAGCTGGTCGTGTTCTGCAACGCCGTGGAGGACAACCCCTTCATGGCCGGCGCATTCCACGGCTCGGGCGAGGCCGACGAAGTGGTGAACGTGGGCGTGTCGGGTCCCGGCGTGGTGCGCGCCGTGCTGGCCGACCTGCCGAAAGACGCCGACATCACGTCGGTGGCCGAGGCCATCAAAGCCACCGCGTTCAAGATCACGCGCGCCGGCGAGCTCATGGCGCGCGAGGCGTCCAAGCGCCTGGGCGTGCAGCAGGGCATCCTCGACTTGTCGTTGGCCCCCACCCCGGCCGAGGGCGACTCGGTGGCCGAGATCCTCGAGGCCATCGGCGTGGGCCAGTGCGGCGGCCCCGGCACCACGGCCGCGCTCGCCATGCTCAACGACGCGGTGAAGAAGGGCGGCGTCATGGCGTCCTCGTCCGTCGGCGGCCTGTCCGGCGCGTTCATCCCCGTGTCCGAGGATGCCGGCATGATCCGCGCGGCCGAAGACGGCGCGCTGTCGCTCGAGAAGCTGGAAGCCATGACCTGCGTGTGCTCCGTGGGCCTCGACATGATCGCCGTCCCCGGCGACACGAGCGTCGAGACCATCTTCGGCATCATCGCCGACGAATGCGCCATCGGCATGATCAACAGCAAGACCACCGCGGTCCGCCTCATCCCCGCCATCGGCAAGACGGTGGGCGACCAGCTCGACTTCGGCGGCCTGCTGGGTTACGCCCCGGTCATGCCCGTGAACCAGTACGCCGGCACCACATTCGCCCACCGCGGCGGCCGCATGCCCGCCCCCCTGAACTCCCTGAAGAACTAGCGCGGCGGCGGCGCTTGCATCCAGCACGCTTTTCGAAGGCGGCCCTGCGGGGGCCGCCTTCTCGTTACCAGGGTATTTCCTCGTAGGTGAGACCCTTTTCCTCGGCCAAGTAGGCGAACAGCTCGTCGCAGTCGAACACTTTGATGGTCGACTTCTCGAAATCTTTCTGGTTGCGCGTGATGATGGCGTCGGCCTTCAACCTGAGCGCGCACTGGTACACGCACGCATCCTCCAGATCGACCCACGACGAATCGAGCGCTGCGTCAAATTGAACTTCGTTAACACCGCAGATGCGCATCCCTTGTCGCATCTTCTTGAGATCCTGCTTCAGCTGGGCAGCTTGCGAAGGCCTCCCTCCGCCAGTCAGGGTATAGAAGACGTCATTCGCTTGTGCCGAGCTGAACCAGAGTTCGTGCTCCGCGAGAAACCCCAGCATCACTAGCTTTCGAGCACTCGCATAAAAGGGCTCTCGCACTTTGATATAGTCAATCACGATATTCGAATCGAGCATCAGCCTCATGAGAAATCCTTACTCGTCGCAAGACCACGCGACACCAAGCGCTCCCGCCTGATTTCATCGTCGGTCATGGTGGAGAAGCGATCCCTCCGCGGAATACTATCCACCCAGGCGATCGCCTGCGCGATTTCTTCCTGCGTGTACTTCCGTCGCCCCTGCTGCTCGGGGAACGGCAGCTGCTTCTTCTCCAGCACGTAGTCGTACAGGCGATTCACCGCCTGCGAGGCGTTCGTGCCCAACTGCTCGAGCATGCGGTTGCCCGCCTCTTTCTTCTCCGCCGACATGCGCGCCGTCACCATCGCATCAGCCATGTTGCACCTCCAATGTTGTACGTACAACATATGATAGCATGGAGAGCTGCGAATCTCAAGGCGTGCCGAAACCGCGTTCGTCTGTGCCCCACCCGATCGGGGTGGACTTTGCGCGCGCGTTGGCACAATACACGGTATTCCCAGGTCATCGGCATAATTCCAAAAAACCTGCGCCATCGCATCATCCTTGTTCGGATCGAGTTCACCTGATAAGCTCGAAACGAGGGCGCGGCGCGGGGGAGAAACGCGAAGCGCGCGGCGCCCCTTCAAGCAGGAGGGGATATCGATGATCGACCAGCTGACGCGCGTCTACCGACCGAAACGCAATGCGCTGTTCTTGGGCCTCTGCTTCCCGCAAGCCTGGATGTTCGTGGTGAGCCAACGCGTGGTGTTCGACACGCTTGCCTTTCAACTCGCCTTCCATCTGGGCATGCTGGCGGCCCTGCTCGCCATAGCCCTGCTGTTTCGACCCGGTGCCGAACGCGACCCGCACGTCCTCTTCCATCCGCTCAGCGCCGTCGCCCTCTGCGTCACGCCGCTGCTCGGCATCGCTTCGGTGTCGCTTCCCGTTTTCGCCCAGGTCGCTGCGGGCGCAATAAGCGGGCTCGGCATCGCCTTCTGCTTCTCGTCGTGGTTCCTCATCTACAGCAGCATGAAAACCAAAGACGCCTGCGGATTCATCTTGCTGGGGTTCTCGTTCGGGGCCCTCATCTGCCTCGTCATGAGCATCTTCTCCCTGACCGGCACCGCTCCCGTCCTCGCCGTCGCCTGCGTCTTGCCGTTCGGCTCCATCATCTGCGCGCGTCGCGCTTGGGATGGGACGTCGAACCTCCTGGTCAATCGACCGGGTGCTACCACGCTTCGCAAGCAGCCGCGCCGATCGTCCTCCCTTTTCCTCGTCGTCCAGGTCATCGTGTACGCCGTGATTTTCGGCAACGGCATCATATTCAGCATTCTGCAGGGGGCCATTCCCAGCTCGTCGCACGAGCACGCGATCGCCTTCGCCAATTATGCGCTGCGCGCCCTGCTGCCCTTCCTCCTCTTCATGTGGCTCGTCGCCCGAGAGGACAACGCACGGGCGAAGGCGCTGGCCAACTCGATGCTGCTGGCGCTGACGTTCCTGCTGCTCATGCTCTGGTTCGTAGCCGGCGCCTCGTCCGCCATCGCCTACATCTCGCTTTCCCTGGCGCGCAACCTCGTGCTCGTGCTGTTGTACCTCGTGCTGATCAAGCTCGCCCAGCGAAGCGCGCAGCACCCCTGCTTCGTGTTCGGCATCGGTCGCGGACTGTACGAAGCATCCGTCGCCGGCGGCATCGCAGCGTACAGCGCCCTCG
This sequence comes from Eggerthella hominis, assembly GCF_014287365.1. NCBI lineage: Bacteria > Bacillati > Actinomycetota > Coriobacteriia > Eggerthellales > Eggerthellaceae > Eggerthella > Eggerthella hominis. The sequence goes on along the minus strand of NZ_JACOOA010000003.1, from coordinate 223,960 downwards.
CAAGCGCCTACGGGACGCTCCCCATCGAGGAGCACATCGTGCAAGCGACGGCCATCTGCGTGTTCGTGTTCCTGGCCAGCTGTTTTTTCATGACCGCCCAGAACCTGCACGACGAGCAGCCTGCGCCCTCGTATCCCGTGGACGACCCCGACAAGGGATGGGGCCAGGTGAAGCATGAATTCTCTCTGTCCGATCGCGAAAGCGAGATCATGCAGCTGCTCTACCGCGGACACACGAAGAAGGGAATCGCCGACATTCTCGTCCTGTCGGAGAACACCGTGCGCTGGTACACGAAGCAGTTGTACGCAAAGCTCGACGTGCACAGCAAGGAAGAGCTCATCCGCCTGGTGAACGAGCGCCGATAGCGCATGCGGACGGCCAAGATCGCCGAGGGAAGGGCGATCTTGGCCGTCAGGCCGTACCGCGCCGCCGGGAGGGAGAGCGGCGGGCACGCGGGGTCGTTCAGCGAGACTCGCTTACTCGTGGCAGGTATAGCACTCGTACACGTTCTGATGGTGGCACTGCGTGCACGCTGCGGCCGCCGTCTCTTCAAGCGGTTTCTCATCGTGCATCGTATGGCAGCTTCCGCAGGTCAACGTGTCGTGGCTTGCGCTCTGCGGCAGGTCGTGCGGGTTCACCGTCGTGCCTTGGTCGTCGGTGAGCGCCGTCGAGGACGCGGCGGCCTCGGGTGCGCCCGCGTCGGCGTGGCAGCTCACGCACGCATCCTGCTCGACCGAAGTCTTCGACAGCTTCTTCGCTCCCTTCGTATCGGCCAGCGTGACGCCGTCATGGGCTGCGGCAAGGCCGTTTTCATCGGTGTGGCATTGCACGCATTGCAGGTTGGCATGGTTGGCCGAAACCTGGCACGACGAGTCCGTCAGCGACGACGACTGCGTCGCATGGCACAGACCGCAATCGGCATCGGCCGACCAGGAGAACGGAGCGTCGCTCGCCGCCGCCTGGGCCGTATCGCCCGCCTTGCCCGCCTCACCGCCCGCTTGCTGCGGCGTGCCGCCGCACCCGGCAAGCGACGCGCACAGCGCGAGCAAGATCGCCGCGGGAGCCAACGCGCGCATGCCTTTCTTCGCGGATACGTTCATGAGCGCTCCTACTTTCCGTCGCTCGCATCCCACGGCTCGAGATCGCCTGCATGCAGCATGGCGAAATGGCCTGTGGTCAGCGCCTCGGCTATGTTGCCCAGGTTGTAGTTGCCGCCGTTCAGCGACCCGAACTCGCCCACGTTGTACAGACGGGGAATCACCTCGTCGTTCGTGTCGAGCGTCTGGTTGTGCTCGTTATGCTTGGGGCCGCCCTGGGTGTTGATCATGCCCATGCCCATCTCGATGGCGTAGAACGGCCCGTCGCCGAACGCCGCCATCGTCTCGGGATCGCGTTTGAAATCGGAATCGGCGCCCGCCTCGCAGCCGGCGTTCCAGCGCTCCACCGTCGCCGCCAGCGCTGCGGCGTCGACGCCTTCGTACTTCGTGCCCGAAGGAGACGTGCCCACCATCGCCGCAGCGAGTTCTTCGATGGTGTCGGCTTTCACGATCCACCCCTGCTCGAGCGCCCAGGCGTTCGTCCATTCCTGGCCGAGCAGCTGGTGAACGCCCGCGTACGACACGAGCGACTTCGGCTTCGTCGACTGGATGTACAGCGGTGCGGCGTCGAACGTCGCCTGGTCGAACACCATCCAGTACGGCAGGTTGGAGAACTCGTACGTGTCGGTGTCCATGTCGTACCACACCGTGCGCTTGCGCGTGTGCTGCGGTGCATGGGAAAGGTTCTTCGTCTCGTTCACGAAACGCTCGCCCTTGTAGTTGACGAAGAGCCACGACGAGGCGTCGGGGAAATGCCCCGCCGACTGCATGCTCACCGAGCACCCCACCTGCTCGGACGGCAGACGGTAGCACGGCGATCCTATCTCGGAGCAGTCCATGTGCCACAGCTGCGCCCCCGCTTCGACGCACATGCGGTGGCCGTCGCCCGTGTTGTGCGGCGTGCCCCACGGGAACAGGTGGATGCCCCATCCGGTGTACCACTGCTGCATCATGGGATTGCCCTCGAAGCCGCCGCACGCCATGATGACGCCTTTTTTGGCCTTGATGGCGATGTCGCCGCCGGAGCCTTCGGCGACGACGCCGAGGATTTCCTTCGTCTCGGGATTCTGCACGAGGCGTTTCGCCGGCGTGGCGAGCCGGATATCGGCCCCTTTGTCGACCGCGATTTCGTGGAAGTTCCCGAACAGCTCAGAACCGCCCGCATCGCCGCGTTCGGACCAGGCCACTTCGCCGGTCATGCGCGAGGGATCGCCGTAATCGCGCCAAACCCAGTAGATTTCGAGGTCCTCGAGGGAGTCGAGCCACGCGCCCGCCTCGATCTCCTGCTCGACGATGGCGGGATACAGCACGTCGCCGTCCTCCTTGCTCACCGACCCCTGGTTGAAATGCCGCAGCATCTCCACCATGCCGTCGGCATCGTCGGGCTTCATGCAGGTTTGGATGCAGCCCGTCGCGCATCCCAGGTTGCCGCCGTCGGGCTCGCTCGACTTCTCCAGCGTGATCACGCCCAGGCCGGCGTCCAGGCCGGTGATGGTGGCGGCCACGCCGGCCGCGCCGTACCCCACCACGACGACGTCGGTTTCCTCGTCCCACGCCTCGGGCATCCACCAATCCTTTTGCTCCTGCGCGGCAGCCGACCCGCATCCGACCAGCCCGACCGCAGCGGTTCCCACTGCCGCCAGCCCTGCGCCTTTCAAAAAACTCCGCCTGCTGAACTGTTCCATCGTTCCTCCTTCGATCCGCACGGCTCATGCCGCCCTTACGCTTTCGATAGTAGGCTCGACGCGTTCGCGGCAGTCCCCCCGTTGCGGGTGGATCCGCCACCCGTTCAGCAGTGACTTGCGCGCGCCCACCCTGACGAAGCGGGTGGTTGACGCGAAAATCCGCGTCATTCCTCAGGGGTGATTTTTCTTTTTTTGCCGGTCGTTCGCACATTCACCTCTGAGGAATGACGCGCGATCCCACGTTGCCGGGCATGATGCACGACGAACCTTGGCAGCGCCGAGCGGCGCACAGGAGGGCCAAGATGGGGAATGAAAGGATCACGACCATGAAGCACAACGAGAACGGAACGAACGGACAGAACAAGGCGAACCGCGGCCTCTCGCGCCGCACTTTCCTCACGGGCGCAGCCGTCACCGGCCTGGCCGCGGCAGGGGCGCTGGCCGGGTGCAGCCCGAAGTCGGCCGTCGCCGAGGCCGACGCGGCCGACGGCAGCGCGAAGCCCGAGCATCGCTGGCAAAGCCAGGCGGCGGCCGACTGGCGCACCCCGCCCGAGCCGGTCGACGAGGCGAAGATCGCCGACGGCGGCACCTTCGACGTCGTGGTGGTGGGCGGCGGCCAGGCGGGAACCTGGACGGCGCGCTCGGCAACCATGAACGGGGCGAGCGTCTGCGTCGTGGAAGCGCAGCCCGAGGACAGCTTCTTCTACATCGGCGGCGAGGTGGCCATCATCAACAGCGAGTGGGCGATCGAGCACGGCGCCGACCGCATCGACAAGGTCAACTTCATGACGAACTGGCTCGTGCGCAACGCGAACCGCAGCAACCAGCGCCTCATCCGCAACTTCGTCGACTACTCCGGCCAGATCATGGACTGGAGCATCTCCGAGATCGACGAGGTGGACCCCGACTTCTACCACAACACCGACCGCGTGAACATCTACTCGGCCGAAGCCGACGACCGCATGGTCATGGACCCCTCCGGCTACCAGTTCTACAAGTCCACCATCGTCCACCGTCCCGTCACGGGCGGCGGCTCCGATTGGGAATGGGGCTCGGTGGTTATGACGCATCACCGCGAGCAGGCCATCAAGGAAGGCGCCGCGTGGCACTTCAACACGTACGCCGAGTACCTCGAGAAGGACGACTCCGGGCGCGTGGTGGCGGTCGTGGCGCGCAACCAGGACGACGACAGCTACGTGCGCTACACAGGCACGCGCGGCGTGGTGCTGACCGCCGGCGACTTCCAGGCGAACGAGGACATGATCCGCGACATCAACGACGAGTACCGCCACCTGGCCGAGAACTACGGCAACATCGAGCTGGCCACCTCCGGCGGCATGGGCGTCAAGGACGGCGCGGGCATCAAGCTGGGCGTGTGGGCAGGCGGCCACGTGGAGGCCGGCCCGCGCACGGGCATGAACACGGGCCAGTCGGGCCCCTGGGAAACCGCGCCGTGGGGCCCGGGCTTCATGCTGCTCAACCAGCGCGGGCTGCGCTTCTGCAACGAGTGCGCGGGCGGCACCGAGGGTTCGGGCTACCAGTCCAGCCGCCAGCCGAAGGGCGTCATCGTCTCGGTGGCCGACGCGAACTACCTCGACACCATCGCGTGCATGCCGCCGGCGCACGGCGCCATCAACCTCACGTCGAAGGTGACCTTCCACGGCATCGACCCGCTGCAGGAGCAGATGGCCGCCCTCGACCCCTCGTCGACCGAGCCCAGCAAGGACGGCGTGTACTGCGCCAACACCTTCGAGGAGCTGCTCGACAAGATCGGCTGCTACAACGAGGAGCAGAAGGCCAACGCCCTGTCCGAGCTGGAGAAGTGGAACCAGTACGCCGAAGCCGGCCTCGACGAGGACTTCGCCGTGGACGCGCGCATCATGAAGCCGCTCACCACGCCGCCGTTCTACGCGGTCACCGGCAACGCCGAGGACATCTACGTCGGCCTCTGCCAGACCACCGGCCTCGACACCGACTTCAACGGCTGCGTGCTGGACTCCGACCTGTTCCCCATTCCCGGCCTGTACTCCGCCGGCAACAACTCGGGCAACCGCTACATCGTGAACTACTGCACGCCCATCAGCGGCATGAGCCTGGGGCTGTGCATGACCGAGGGCATGCTGCTGGGCAAGCGCCTGGCAACCATCGCGCCCGAGGACATCGAGCAGCGGAAAGCGTAGGACGGCCGGCCGCCCCTCCGCCCCACCGATCGCCATCCCTCCCCTGAATGCTCGGGCGCGCCCTCCCCTCCCCGCGCCCGAGCCACCGAACGCGGCCCCTCCGGGCCGCGTTTTGGCTATAATGGAAGCTCCGAGAAGCAGCGAAGCAGCAAGCGAGGAGGGGCGTTTGACGCGCACACCAGGGGCATCGGGAACCGCAGCATCGTGGCTGTACCTCGGCAGGGGCCTGTACTTGGCAACCCTGCTGCTCGTACTGTCGCCCACGCCATCGCTGGGAGGCGGCTTCTCCGACACCGGCGCTCTCGTGAGCACGCGCTTCGCGTTCTTCTGCGCCTTCGCCGTATCGGCCCTCGTCACCACCGCGCTGTGGAAACGGCTGTCGCCCGCACGCCTGCATTCCGGCTTCATCGCGGCCGCCATGATCGTCCAGATCGTCGGCGGCCTCGGCTACCCGCTGACCGCCGCAGGCGTGCTGCCCCAGCAGTTCCTCACCGTCGACCTGCTGCTGTCGGCGCTCGTGCTGCCCATCATCGACCTCGCCTGGGGCGAGGCGTACGCCCAGCTTCCCCTGCGCTCCATCATCGCCCGCACCGCCGGCTCGCTCGCCCTGGCCGTCGCCGTGCTCGCGCTCATCCAGGTGCTGCCCGGCACGTGGTCGGTCCGCGCGATCGGCACGGGCGTCGGCATGCTCGCGCCGCTCGACCCGGCGGCGCTGTCCATCCTCGCGCTGCTCATCCTCGTGCCCGGCATGTACTTCTTCGCCACGAGCGACCATCCGACCGAGGTGATCGTCGATGCGGAGGACGTGCTGCAACGCCGTCTCGACCGCATCGTCGATGTGGCCGGGCTCACGGCGCGCGAGCGCGAGATCCTCGAGCTGTGGGTGACGGGGCACCGCCTCGACTACGTGGCCGAATCGCTGTTCATCTCGAAGAACACGGTGAAGACGCACCTGCGGCACATCTACCAGAAAACGCAGACCGGCAACAAGGAAGAACTGCTCGTGCTGTTCGAGCAGCAGGCGTAAGGGCGAGTGCGGCGCGGCGAGCTCGCCGCACTCGCCGCGCCGCAGCGCCCACCGAACTCGCCGCGCCCGCGGAGCACTCGCAACACCCACCGCACTCGCAACACCCGCCGCGCTCGCAACGCCTACTTCCCGCGCACCACCGCGCCGAAGGGCAGCAGCGCCAGCTTCGCCTGCTTGAAGCACTGCAGGCCGAAGGGGATGCCCACGACGGTGATGCACAGCAGCACGCCGTTGAGCAGCGCCTCGAGCGCCAAGAACACGCCGCCGAAGATGAACCACAGCACGTTGAGGACAGCCGACCCCGCGCCGCCGCCGTACTCGACCTCTTTGCCGAACGGGAAGAACGCGAGCCCCGCCATCTTGAAGCACTGGGTGCCCACCGGGATGCCCACGATGGTGATGCACCACAGCAGCCCGACGAGGCACCAGCTCACGCCCTGCCAGAACCCCGCGAAGACGAACCACAGTATATTGCCGATCACGCTCATGAAGCATCCTTTCGCGCCGCGGTGCCCGATCTAACGTTTTCCCAGTTCGCAAGCATACCACCCCCTGCCCCCGCATTTTGCGGGGTGCGCGCATTCCCTACCAAAACGCTGCACTTAGGGGGTGCCGCCGTAACGGCGGGCGGGATAGCATGCTCCTCGTCCGATGCGCGGGAACCATCGCAGCATCCCGGCAGCGACGGGAGGGCCGGTGGATGCGCACGGACCGGAAAGCTGCATCGCAGCACCACGGAGACAGGGAGGACCATCATGAAAGAAAGCACCCCGTTCGAGCAGAGCCGTCGCACGTTCTTGAAGACCGCCGGCGTCGCCCTCGCCGGTGCCGCCGGCCTCGGCATCGTCGGCTGCGCGCCGCAGGGCTCCGCCAACACCGGAGACGGCGGCACGGCCGCCGCGGCTGCCGGCACCGATACGAAGTGGGACGAGGAGTTCGACGTCGTGGTCATCGGCGCGGGCTGCGCCGGCCAGGCCGCCGCCATCACGGTGGCGCTCGAGGGCAACGGCGCGACGTGCCTGCTGGCCGAGAAGGGCACGATGCCCGGCGGGAACAGCCCGTACTGCAAGGGCACCGTCGTGTACGCCGAGGACGAGGAAGCGTTCAACCAGTACATGCTGGAGATGCGCGGCGAGGAGGGCACCACGCCCGACGACGTGATCGCCGCCTACGCCAAGGGCGCCGCCGAGAACTACAGCTGGGTGTTCGACACGTTGGGCGGCGTGGTCGAGGAAGCGTCGATCATCGCCCCCACCACCAAGGACGACCCGCTCAAGTCCACGCCCGAGTGGCCCGAGTTCGAGCACTGCTACGCGCTGGGCAAGCTGACCGTCGCCGGCAAGAAGGACGTGGAGATCAAGGGCGACAAGCACATCACGAAGCTGCTCGACCGCGTCATCGCCGATCACTCCGACGTCATCGAGTACCGTACGGGCGCCCCGATGAGCGAGCTCATCCAAGACCCCGGCACCAAGCAGATCCTCGGCGCGGTCATCGACGGCAAGAACGTCAAGGCCAACAAGGGCGTCATCATGTGCACGGGCGGCTTCGAGGCCAACCCCACGATGCGCCAGGACTTCATCGGCCAGGGCGGTGCCCATCCCGCCGTCGAGGAGGGCAACACGGGCGACGGCCACAAGGCCTGCATGAAGATCGGCGCCGACTTCTGGCACATGGAGCACGTGGCGGGCTTCTGGATGGCCGGCCGCGACCTCGAGAACACGAAGTTCACGAACAACCAGATCATCTCGCCGTGCCCGAAGCAGTACGGCATCACCGTGGGCGTGAACGGCCGCCGCTACTACATGGACTGGGACGGCTACAGCAACAAGTCCGACATCGCCTACAGGGACGACCCGTCCGTCTCCGTCGGCAGCCGCCACGGCCATATGCAGATCGGCGGCGAATGGCCGCACCTGGCCCAGCCGCGCAAGGCATGGTTCGTGTTCGACCAGGCAGGCCTCGAGGCCGGCGCCATCCCCGCCGACACCACGAGCGACCCCGTGGCCGACAAGCTGGCCTATTCCGCCGACACCATCGACGACCTCGCCAGCCAGATGGGCGTGCCGGCAGACGAGCTGACTGCCACGGTGGACCAGTGGAACGAGTGCTGCGCCAACGGCAAGGACGTGTACTTCCATCGTCCCGAGAAGACGCTGACGCCCATCACCACGCCCCCGTTCTACGCGCAGCTGTGCTGCCCGTCGTTCCTCAACACCGACGGCGGCCCCGTGCGCAGCGCCCAGGGCGAGATCCTCGATCCCGACGGCAAGCCCATTCCCAACCTGTACTCCGCCGGCGAGTTCGGCTCGGTGTGGAGCGGCGTGTACCAGGGCGGCGGCAACATCGCCGAGTGCCTCATCTTCGGCCGCATCTCCGCTCGCAGCGCCCTCGCGAACGCCTAGCGCCTCGCGCCGCACGCCACTCTCGACGACGTCCCTTCCCTCCCGCGCGCCCCGGCTGCCTCCCAGCCGGGGCGCGGTGCGTTTCGGGCGGATGCCCCGCGGGGGGACAGCCCCCGTCTCCCTGGGGGCCATCCACGGCGCGAGGGAGCAACGGGCGAGATTCCGCGACGCGCGAGCGCCTACAGCGCCTTCACGAAGTCGATGACGTCCTGCTTGGAGTGCACGTCGAGCTTCTGGTAGATGTTCTTCACGTAGCTGCGCACCGTGTTGTCGGACAGCACCAGCTCGCCGGCGATGTAGGACGAGCTGCGGCCCTCGGCCAGCAGCATGAGCACCTCGGCCTCGCGGTTCGTCAGGCCGTAGCGCTCGCGCACGTACGCCTCGCGGTCGAAGGGCGGCTCGATCGCAGCTGCCGGGGCCGTCGGGACCCGCGAGGCCGCCGAGGCTGTCGCCACCGGAGCCGCGGCGGCCAGCGGGGCCACCCCGTGCTCCTCCGGGCGCCACACGCGCTCGTCCACGCTGGTCAGACGACCCTCGCGCAGCGCCGTCTCCGTCTCGGCACGGAACCGGCAGCGCCCGCACACCTCGGCGAACAGCGGCCGAACGCGCGGGATGGAATCGGTCAGCAAGAAGCCCACGCTCACGGCCAGCAGGCAGATCATGGTGGCCACGATGAGCATCTGCTCGGCCCCGCCCGCATCGCCGAGCCACCACATCGCCAACCGACCGCTCTCGCGGAAGAACAGGTGCAGGAACCAGAAGAATCCCAGGATGAGGTACGGCGGCAGCGCGCGATGGCGCGCCACGTCGTACGACACGAACCACAAGAACCCCACCTGGAACAGGTTCGTGATGGCGATGAGGGTGGCACCCACCTCACTGACGAGCGGATCGAGCGTCGACAGCAGGATCACGCCCACCGCCAGCGCGGCAAGCTGCGCCTGCCACAGCACGGCGAACTTGAACCCGCGCCCCTTCACGAGCGTCCACCAGATGATGCCGAGGCCGGCGGCCGTCACCCCGAGGTGCTGCACGAGGTGGAACACGGGCGACAGCTTGATGGATTCGCCGAACGGGAACCCGCGCGACACGCCCAGCACGAAGCTGAACAGGGCGATGCCCACCACGAGCCGCACGATGGTGGAACGCGGCTCGGCGGCGTACACGTCGTCGGGCGGCGGCGCCACGATGCCGCGCCGCTCGCGCTCGTCGAGCGTCTTCTGCGCCTGGAAGTACATGACCAGCGTCACCATCGGCAGCAGCATGCTGACGAAGAACGCCGTGCTCTCCTCCACGATGCCGATGAAGATGCCGATGACGGTGGACAGCGCCAGCGACGCGAAGGCCGCCAGCAGCGCCTCGCGCAACCCCAGCCGGATGTAGAACGTGATCCACATGCCGCCGCCCCATGCGAGCCCCACGCCCGAGCACACGGCCGCCACCAGGGTGAACGGCAACGACGGGAACAGCGATTGCACGAAGAACAGCAGGCTGCCCAGCGTCATGAGCCCGGCCGAGATCCAGCCGAGCACGTTCTCGAACCTCGGTGAGAACGCACGGTGCAGCGCCACGGCGCCCAGCACGACGATGCACCCGCAGCGCGCGAAGTTGATGGCGACCGTCGTCAGCCCGGAATCGACCCAGATGTAGCGCGCGTACAGGATGCACTGTATCCACACGAGCACGAGGCCCGTTCCCAGAAACGAGAACGAGAAGCCCGGCAGGTACCGTGCCGCGAACGATTTGAAATCCCAAGAAGGCACCTGCTGCTCGGTCGCGCTCAATCCGCCACCCCACTCCCCTCGAACACCGCGCGCACGAGGTACTCCACGTTGCCCTCGGGCCCCGTGATGGGCGACTCCACCACGCCTGCCACGCCGAACCCCGCAGCGACCAGCGCCGCGCGCACCTCGTCCACCGTGCGCCGCCGCACGGCCTCGTCGCGCACCACGCCGTGCTCCGTCTCGTCGGGCCGCGACTCGAACTGGGGTTTCACGAGGCCGATGAACACGGTGCCCGGCTGCGAGAACCGCGCGAACGTGGGCGCGAGCGCCGCGAGGCCGATGAAGCTGAGGTCGGCCACGAGCACGTCGAAGGGCGCGCCCAGCTCGGCCGGGTCGGCCAGCTTGATGTTCACGCGCTCGAACACCGCCACGCGCGGGTCCTGCCGCAGCTTCCACGCCAGCTGCCCGTAGTTCACGTCGACGCACGCCACGCTGGCCGCGCCGGCCTGCAGCAGGCAATCGCTGAAACCGCCGGTGGACGAGCCGATATCCAGGCAGCGCAGGCCTTCGACGCGCTGCCCGAACGCGTCGAGCGCGCCCTGCAGCTTGTGGCCGCCGCGCGACACGAAGCGCTTGCGGTTCTTCACCACGACCTCCGCGTCGGGCGCCACCTTGAGCGCCGCGCTCGTGGCGTACACGTCGTCCACCTTCACCTCGTGGGCGAGCACCGCGCGCAGCGCCGCGCCGGCGTCCGCGAAGTACCCCTGCTCAACCAGCAGCGTATCAAGTCTGATCTTCTTCATGGGAAACAGTATAGAGCAAACCACGTCCGCACCGGCGAAGGCGGCACCAACCTAAGGACGACGAGAAGCCGCCGTCCTCACCGAGCCGCGGCCGCCCGAAGGCGGCCGCATGGAGGGAGGAACAGCAGGAGTTCGAGCTGCGCTTACAATGCAGCCAGGTCGCGACCCAGCAGGTAGGACAGGGTGCCGCACACGGCGCCGAGGTTCTGACCGGGCATGACGAAGTTGTAGGTGTTGGCGTAGAAGTCGCCGGTCATGATGCCCGTGTTGTACAGACCCTCGATGGGCGTGTCGTTCTCGTCGCACACCTGCATGTTCTCGTCGGTGCGCAAGCCGCCGCACACGGTGAGGAACGTGGCGCCCGTGATCTTCGTGGCGTAGAACGGCGGCGTGGAGATGGGGAACAGGATTTCGGGATTCACGTGGAACTGCTCGTCGAGCCCCTGTTCGGCGTATTCGTTGTACTGCTTGATGGTGGCCAGCGCCTGCTCCTGGTCGATGCCGTCCATCTGCTTCACCAGCTCTTCGATGGTGTCCGCCTTGTAGTACGTGGCGCCCGTGCCGATGGACTCCTTGCCGCCCTCGGCGTTCTTGTCCCACGACGCGATCACCTCGTCGGGCGTGAGCGGCATGATGCCGTTCTCGTGGTCGATGCAGCATCCGAACTGCTCCCACTCGTCCTGCGTGTAGGCGTACGCCTTATCCCACACGGCGTAGGCGGTCTTCTGCGGAAGTTGCAGCACCGAGATGGCGCCGTACGCGAAGTTCGTGCACTCGTTCTGGTAGCGCTCGCCGTGGATGTCCATGTTGAGGCCCCAGAAGTTGGAGATCACGCCGTGGGCCGGGCCCGACGCGCCGCCGTTGATCATGGGCGGCACCGGGTACGTCTTCTGCCAGGCGGCACCCACCCACAGGCCCATCTTCTGGCCGTCGCCGGGCATGAGGCCCGAGTACACGAGCTCGGCATCGTAATCCACGTCGCCGAACGAGAGCGCGTCCTTGAAGTGCTCCCACGCCCACGGGCTGTACTTCGCCATCATGTCGGGGTTCTTCGAGAAGTCGCCCGTGGCCAGCACCACGGCCTTGTTCGCCACGTACTTGACGTACGAGCCGTCCTCGCGCTGCGCCACGACGCCCGACACGCGCCCGGTGTTGTCATCCTCGCGGATGAGGTACTGCGCGACGGTTTTGTAGTGTATCTCGCCGCCGAAATCGCCCGTGAAGATATCGGCGTACGCCTGCGCTTCGAGCGGCGCGCCGTACAGGGCGCCGAAAGGCTGCTCATCGGTGTAGAAGTTGTGCGACGCGGGCGGCACGGTGATGGTGCCGTCGGGATCGTAGTAGCCCGGCTCGAGGCAACACTTGAGGCCCTGCTTCTCCATATGGTCGATGGTCCAGTCGATGGACTCGCCCGAGTGGTTGATCCAGCGCTCCCACTTCTTCTTGTCCATGAGGTACGTGCCGGCGGTCTGCTCGGCCTTCACGATCTCGCGCGCGGTTTCGGGCGAATAATCGATGCCCTTCGCCTTCTGGTACTTCGACCCGATGGCGTGGTTCGAGCCGCCGCGGCTGATGGGCTTGCTGCTAGCCGAGAACACGATGACGTCGGCGCCCTGCTCGGCGGCCGACACCGCCGTGCACAATCCGGCCATGCCCGCGCCCACCACCACGATGTCGTGCGTGATGGTCTCGGCGATGTCGGCATCGGCCACCGGCTCGGGCGGAATCTCGAAGCTCCACTTCATCTGCTGGTAGCTGTCGGCCGTCAGCACGTCGGACGCGCCCGCTGCCGAGCCCGCGCTGGCCGCGCCCCCTTCGGACGCAGCGCCGCCCGAAGGCGAACATGCCGCGAGCGCGCTTCCCGTAGCCGCCAACGCGCCTGTTGCCAAAGCCCCTTTGAGAAAATCTCGGCGATTCAGTTCCATGCGATTTCCCTCCTTGCGATCAGTTGCGGAACACGGGCTCAGTCTTGCACGAACGCGGGCGGCGCGCGTTCACCCGCGCTTGGTGTTTCGCTCGAAAAGGGGTCACATAGATCAGGTGAATTGGCAAATTCGCTGATCACCGGCACGCCTTTTTGAGCGTCGGCCATCGAAGCGTCCCCTGATTTCGCCTACAATATGCCTGGGGAGGGGTTATGGCGCATACGAAGAAAACTCAGCTGTTCTTGGTGGCCACGGGGTTCGCCTGCTTTTTGGCGATGAACTCGTTCTCGCTGTGGGGCTTCTCGTTCCTGCCGCAGTTCGCGTTCGGCGCGAGCGCGCAGGACAGCTGGAGCACGCCGGTGTCGCTCAGCAACATCGTCGCGTTCTTCGTCTACTTCCTGGGATCGACGCGCTTTCCGCGGCTGTTCGACCGCGCGCCGTTCTTCGAGGCCGTGCTGCTCATCGCGGCGGGCATGATCTTCCTGCTGGGGTTCTTCGTCACGTCGTCGGCCGTCATGCTCACCGTGTCGGCCGTGCTCGTGGGCGTGGGAACCACGTGCTGCTTCATCTGCTGGGAGACGGTGCTGTCGCTCAGCGAGCCGCGCGAGACGAAGAAGCAGATCATCCTGGGATCGGTGCTGTCGCTGCTCCCCTTCGGGCTGTTCTTCGCGTTCGGCCAGGCCGGGCTGCTGTTCACCGAGTCGCTGCTGGCGTTCTGCAACCTCGTGCTGCTGTTCTTCACCCTGCGGTTCGAGGGCGGCGCGCCCGCTGCGGCGCCCGTCGCCACGCTCCCTGCGGGCGCAGCGCCGCGCGTGCCGCTGCTCATCCGCAGCCGCTTCTGGAAGCCCCTGCTGTGCATCGTCATGATCGGCGTGATCTCGCCCGTCATCGGATCGGTGGCGTTCTCCGACGACCTCGCGTTCTTCGAGAGCTGCGCCATCGTGTTCGCGGCGAACCTCGTATCGGCGGCGATCCTGGCCGTCGTCTGGCTGGCGCTCGACAAGGAAACGACCATCTCGAAGGCGTACGTCGTGCTGTTCCCCGTGCTCATCACCGCGTTCCTGGCGTTCCCCTTCGTGGCCGAGCAGTACCGCACCCTCGTGCTGTTCGTGGGCAGCTTCGGGTTCACGCTGTTCTCCATCGTCATGATGGTGTCGTGCATCTCCATCGCGCGCGAGCGCAGCCTCGGACTCGTGTTCGTGTACGCGCTGTTCGCGGGCGTCACATACGCGTCGCGCCTGATCGGGCAAGGTTTGGCGGCCGTGATCGGACGCAGTTCGCTGTCGCAGGAGACGCAGATCGTCACCAGCGTGTTCGTGCTGCTGTACGGCTGCTCGCTGGTCATGTTCATCCTCGTGCGGAAGAGCGCCGCGCGCCCGAAGGAGCCCGCCCCCAGCGGCGTCGACGTGCTGCAGCAGGCGTGCGCGCAGCTGGCCGCCGAACGCGGGCTGTCGGCGCGCCAGACCGAGGTGCTCGACCTGCTGGCGCATGGCTACGACGTGCCGTCCATCGCGAAAAAGCTGTTCATCTCGGAAAACACCGTGCGCACCCACACGAAGAAGATCTACGCCCTGCTCGACGTGCACGCGAAGCAGGAGATCGTCGACCTGGTGAACGCCCGCTGCGGAAAGGACGCGCAGGACGAGTAGGGCGTCCGGGATGTGCGGCGTCTTTGCGCAATGTTAACGTGCGGGGCGCGTCTTTCGCATCCTCTTAACGCGCGCGTCCGTATGCTGCTTCTCGAACGGAAAGGAGCATGCATGGACGCAATCGGGATAGCATCCCTCGTCATCGCCGGGTGCGGCTACACGGCCGCGGCGCTGTTCTTGCTGGGGCTGCTGTTCGTCGACGTGACGGAAACCGGCTGGCGCATCAGGGCGCCGTGGCGTTGAAACCCTCCCGCAACGCACGGCGGCCGCCCAAGGGCGACCGCCGGAGCAAGCTCGGTGCGCGCTCTCGCGCTACGGCAGCAGCAGCTGCGCGATCTGCACGGCGTTGAGGGCCGCGCCCTTGCGGATCTGGTCGGCGACCACCCACATGGCCAGGCCGTGGTCCACCGTGTCGTCGCGGCGCAGGCGGCCGACGTACGTCTCGTTCGTGCCGGCCAGCAGGCCCGGCATGGGGTACGTGTTCGTGGCGCAGTCGTCCATGACCACGATGCCGGGGAACGCCTCGAGGGCCGCGCGCGCGGCCTCCACGCTCACCTCGTCGGCGAACTCCACGTACACGGCCTCGGCGTGGCAGCGCAGCACGGGCACGCGCACGCACGTGGCGGCCACGCGGATGCCCTGGTCGCCCATGATCTTCTTCGTCTCGACGACCATCTTCCACTCTTCTTTGGTGGAATCGTCCTCGAGGAATTTGTCGATGTGCGGGATGCAGTTGAACGCGATGCGATGCTGGAACACCTCGACGGTCAGCTCGTCGTCGGGCGTGCCGCCGAGGAACTCGCGCGTCTGGTCGTACAGCTCGGCCATGGCCGGCGCGCCGCCGCCGCTGGCCGCCTGGTACGTGGACACCACCACGCGCTTGATGGGCGACAGGTCGTAGAGCGGCTTCAAAGCCACCACCATCTGGATGGTGGAGCAGTTCGGGTTCGCGATCACGCCGTTGTGCCACGCCACGTCGCCCGGGTTCACCTCGGGCACCACGAGCGGCACGTCCTCGTCCATGCGGAACGCGCTGGAGTTGTCGATCATCACGGCGCCGGCCGCGGCTACGGCTTCGCGCATCTCCTTCGACACGCCCGCGCCGCACGAGAACAGCGCGATGTCCACGCCCTCGAACGACTCCGGCGTCATTTCCTGCACCGTGAGGTCGCCCGCCGGCACCTGGCCGCAGCCCAAGAACGGCAGCGCCTTGCCCGCCGAGCGGGCGGACGCGAGCGCGCGCACCTCGGCCGCCGGGAAGTCGACGTCGTGCAGCACCTGCAAGAACTCGGCGCCCACCGCGCCCGTGGCGCCCGCCACGGCCACCACCGGGTTCGCCGGCATCTTCTTTGTCCAAGTCATCGTCAGTCCCCTATCTACCCTTGTTCATCTTCGCGGCGATTTCCTCGGCGCTCAGCTGCGTCTCCTCGAACACGCTGTCGGAATCGAGGTCGAACGCCTTGTGCAGGCAGCGCACGGCCGCCGCGGCCTGCGCGCCGTCCACCACGACGGACAGCCGGATGGGCGACGTCGAGATGGCCAGGATGTTGATCTGGTTCTCGCCGAGCGTCGAGAACGCGCGCGCCGCCACGCCGGGCGACGACTTCATGCCCGTGCCCACGAGGCTCACTTTCGCGATGTCCTCGTCCACGTCGTAGTCGCGGGCGTTGATGTCGGGCAGGATGCGCTCCACCGTCTCCTTCGCGCGCGGCAGGTCGGCACCGGGACACGTGAAGCTGATGTCGGTGATGCCGTCCTCCGAGATGTTCTGGATGATCATGTCCACGCTCACCGTGTTGCCCGCCAGCGCCGAGAACACCTTCGCGGCCACGCCGGTCATGTCGGGCACGCCGCGGATGGTGAACTTCACCTCGGACGTGTCGTGGGCGATGCCGGTGATGACGGCTTCCTCCATCATGTCGGTCTCCTCCTTGATATAGGTGCCTTCGGCGTCGGAGAACGCCGAGCGGGAATGAATGACGACCTGGTACTTGCGCGCGAACTCCACGGCGCGCATCTGCAGCACGCCGGCGCCGGAGCTGGACAGCTCCAGCATGTCGTCGTACGAGATGACGTCGAGCTTCTTGGCGCGCGGGCACACGCGCGGGTCGGCCGTGTACACGCCGTCCACATCGGAGTAGATCTCGCACACGTCGGCGCCCAGACCGTGCGCCACCGCCACCGCCGTGGTGTCGGAGCCGCCGCGGCCGAGCGTGGTGATGTCGCCGTTGGCGTCGATGCCCTGGAACCCGGCCACCACCGCGATCACGCCCTTGTTCAGGGCTTCCATGATGCGCTCGTTGTGCACCTTCACGATTTTGGCCTTGGCGTGCGTGCCGTCCGTCTCGATGCCGGCCTGACGGCCCGTGAAGCTCATGGCCTTGTAGCCGCGCGCCTCGATGGCCATCGCCAGCAACGTCATGGACACCTGCTCGCCCGTGGACAGCAGACGGTCCATCTCGCGCGCCGGCGGGTTGTCGTTGAGCGAGGCGGCGAGGCCTACGAGCTCGTCGGTGGTCTTGCCCATGGCGGACACGACGGCAACCACCTGGTGCCCTGCCTGCTTCTTCGCAATGAGCTTCTTCGCGACCATCTGGATGCGCTCAGGCGAAGCGACGGACGTGCCCCCGAATTTTGCTACGATTAGCGACATGGTGCTCTTTCTCGTCAGGTTGAACCCAATCGGCTGTCCACTATACCAAACAACCTGCTTGCCGAGCCAGAGCGACCGCCGCCACCTGCCGTTTTTTCACGGGGAAACAACAAGCGAGCGCCTCAGCGACGCCTACACCTGCAAAACGAACGGCCGCCCGCGCACCGTGGCCACCTCGAGCGCCACGTCGTACACCTGCTCGAGCAGCGCGGGCGTCACCACGTCGCACGGGTCGCCCTGCGCAACGACCCGCCCGCCGGCGAGCGCCACCAGGTGGTCGCTGTAGTGCAGCGCCTGGTTCACGTCGTGCAGCACCATGACCACCGTCATGCCGTACTCCCGGTTCAGCTGCCGGACGAGATGCAGGATGTCCAGCTGGTAACGCACGTCGAGGAAGGTGGTGGGCTCGTCGAGCAGCAGCACCTGCGAACCCTGCGCCAGCGCCATGGCGATCCACGCGCGCTGCGCCTGGCCGCCGGACAGCGACGAGACGGGAAGCTTGGCGAACGAGGTGAGGCCCGTGGTTTCCAGCGCCCATGCCACCATGCGCTCGTCCTCTTCGGCGTCCGTCGCGTGCCCGATGCCGCGATGCGGGAAGCGCCCGTACGCCACGAGCTTCTCCACGGACAGATCGACCGGCACCGTGTTGCGCTGATGGACGATGGCGACGAGCTTCGCGAAATCCTTGAGACGCAGCTGGCTCACGTCGCCGCCGCGCAGGAAGATGCTGCCCGCCTGGGCTTTGAGGTTCTTCGTCATGAGGTTGAACAGCGTCGACTTCCCCGAGCCGTTCGCGCCGATGAGCGTGGTGACCACGCCTTCGCGCAGCTCGAGGTCGAGGCCCTCGAAGATGCGCTGGTCGTCGTACGCGAACGACAGCCCCCGTATCGTGAACACGTTATTCGCCATAGTTGTTCCGCGCCTTCCTCAACAGCAGGATGAACACCGGTCCGCCGACGATCGACATGATGACGGCGGCGCTGATCTCGTACGGAGCCGCCACCGTGCGGCCGATGGTGTCGGCCAGCAGCAGGCAGAACGCCCCCAGCACGATGGAGTACGGGATGAGCACCCGATGCGCCGTGCCCACGAGCAGCCGCGCGATATGCGGCACGACGAGGCCGAGGAAGCTGATCGGCCCGATGATGGCCGTGCTGATGGACGCCAGCAGCACGGCCACGGCGGAGATGGCCAGGCGATTCTTGTTCACGTCGATGCCCAGCGAGCGCGCCGTCTTGTCCTCGAGCGCCAGCAGGTCGCACCGCTTCGCCGCGAACAGCGCCAGCAGCAGCCCCACGGCCGCATAGCTTGCGAGCGTCCACAGGTCGTCCCAGGTCTTCATCGTGATGTTCGCGTCCACCAGGCTGGCCACGCCGCTCATGGAGGAACCCGTCCCGGAATCGAACGCCGACATGATGCCCGTGAACACGGCGCTCACGGCCACGCCGACGAGGATGATGCGCAGCGGCGCCAGGCCGCCGCGCCATGACAGGCTGTACACGATGAGGAACGCGGCCATGCCGCCCGCGAACGCGAACAGCGGCGTGAACAGGAACAGCGCCGGGAAGAACGCCGTCATGAGCACGGCCACGAGCGACGCGCCGGAGCTGATGCCGATGATGCCCGGGTCGGCCAACGGGTTGCGGATGGCCGCCTGCAGCAGCACGCCCGAGACCGCCGTGGCCGCGCCGCCCGCCATGGCGATGAATATCCGCGGGAAGCGCAGGTCGTAGATCGTGGACACCGTGTCGTCGTAGGCCACGAACAGGCCGTTGAGCAGCTGCTCCGGGCTCACCTGCAAGCTGCCCGTGTTCACGGCAACCAGAAACAGCCCCACGAGCGCCACCGCCGTCACGACGAACGCCGCCCCTTTGCGCAAGGTGCTTACCATGCGATACCTTCCTTATCCCTGTTTGTCCACGATGCTGGCGACGCCGCTCGAGCCCGCGCCGCCCGCGATGCTGGCAGCGGCGTCGGCCACGGCGTCGGCATCCTCCGTTGACGACGTCGCCTCGGCTGCGGCGGAGGCCGCTTCGCCCACGACGGTCCCGTCGCTCCCCTCTTCCTCCCCGTACAGAACGGTGCGCAGCTCCTCCAACGCGTCGGGGTAGTCGAAATCCGCGCTCATGCCGAACTTGTCGGAAGGGAGGTCGTACACCCGGCCTTCCTGCACGGCGCGGAAGTGCTTCCAGATGTCGTTCGTGGCGAACTCGTTGGCGAACATGGCCATCACCTGGGCGGGCAGGGCGTGGGACGTGCGCAGGATGATATCGGGGTCGCGCGCCTGCATGTCCTCGGTGTTCACGTTGATGAACTCCTCGTCGGCGTCGGCGTAGACGTTCTCGCCGCCGGCCAGCTCGACGAGGCTGCCCACGTAGCTGTTCGGCGTGGCCACCACGTACGAGCCGGGGACGCCCATCAATATGAGCACCTTCGGGGACTCCTCGCTGCCGTTACGGGCGCGATAGTCCTCGACGAACGCCTCGTACTCGTCCACGAGCGCCTGCGCCTGCTCCCGGCGGTCGAACTTATCGCCCAGGTAGGCTATGGAATCGTACAGGCCTTGGACGCTGCGCAGGTTCAGGAACACGGACGCCTCCATGATGGACGCGTACTTGGGCTGCAGGTCGCTTTGCAGCGAGTTGGGGGACAGAACGTAATCGGGCCGCAGCGACTTCAACAGCTCCAGGTCGGGGGACATGGACGTGCCCACCCGCTCCACGTCGGCGTAGCGCTCGGGCAGCCCGCGCGAGGTGGTTGACACCCCCACCAGGTCGAGGTCGAGCCTGTCGCACACCTCGGCGATGGCAGGCGAGGTGGCGACGATCCGCGGCTCGTAGGAGCCGTCCTCGCTCTCCGAGCGCTCGGGATGCTGGTCGACGCACCCCGCCAACAGCAGCGAGCAGGCGAGGCACGCCGCGAGGACGAGCGCGCCCGCACGGCGCGCCGCCCTCCCGATTCCGCAGGTCGTCGACGCGCGCTCAGGCACGGCTCGCACGCTCATCGGCATCGAACGCCTCGCCGGCGTCGGAAGCCTTGTCGCGGTCGGAGCCTGCGGGCGCGCTCGCGGCGGCGGCTGCCGCTGCGGCGGCGCTCGCCTGCTTCGCGCGCTTCGGGCGCAGGTAGACCGCGTACACCGCCACGCCGGCAACCACGATCACGCCTGCGGCGATCCCCGCGATCAACGCGAGGGTGCCGCCGTCGAGCGACGCTTCCGCCTGCTTGCCGCCGGTGACCTCGCGGCCCTCCTCGTCGAACTCCTGCACGCCCTCGTTCGGCGACGTGCCGGTCAAATCGTCGGCGTCCTGCACGGGCTCGTCCTCGGCGGCATCCGCGTCGGCGGCCGAGGCCGCCGCGGGAGCCGCGTCCTCGGTGCCCTCGCCCGGCGTCACGGTCTGCACGAACGTGCCGTCCGCATCGCCTTCCTGAAGCGCCCCGAACGAGATGAAGTAGACGACCGCGCGGCCCATGGGGATCACGTCCATGGAGCAGCGGACGGTCGCCGTCTCGCTGGGAATCGCGAAGCGGTAGTCGGCCGTCGCCGTGGAGGTGGCGCTGTCGGTGCCCGTCTGCATCTGCGCGGCCTCGACCGGCTCGTACGACGATCCGTCCGCAGACACCTCGAGGGCGATGCTGCTGATCTGGTCGGCCAGCTTGAAGCGCAGGCTTGCGTACAGCGTGCCGTCCGTGTCCCGCTCGATCAGGGCGTTCTCATAGACGATGCTCGTCACCATCGACTCGGCCAGAGCGACGTTGCTGCTGCCGGCGGCGTCTTCGATGGCGCCCGTCGCAGGGTTCTCGTAGGTGGGGTTCGTCGCGGCCGTGTACACAGCCGAAACAGCGGCGAACGCCGGCCCCGGGGAAACGGCGCTCGCCACGAGGACGAGCACCGTTGCCAGGGCGCAGGCCGCCGCGCATGCAGATCGAATACGCGTGGTCATACCGTGCCTTTCAGTAGATGCTTACTTCCGCTGGGTCATGCGGCGACGGGCCGTCATCGCAACCGCGGCGCCCGCGACGAGCGCGCCGCCCGCCAGGGTCATCAGACCCGCGGTGGCATCGCCCGTTTGGGCCAGGTTGGACGACGAGGCGGCCAAGCCGGTCTGGCCCGTGCCCAGGTCCTTCGCCTGCGAGAGGTACAGGTGCAGGTCGGCCACCTGCGACTGGCCGATGCCCAGCTGCTCCATCATGGTGATGGACATGCTGATGGGGATCACCGTGTCGTTCTCGGCAGCCGGGATGGACAGCGTGAACTGGTTGCCGCTCTGCGCGATCGCATTGCCCTGGTACGACAGCGACTTGATGTACTCCAAGCCCTGCCCCGACGCGGCGAAGCTCACCGTGAAGGTGCCGTTCTCCTGAGGACGCACGAGCGCCGTGTCGCCGAAGTACTGCGCCGCCATGGACTTCTCGGTCACGCTGCCCTGTTTGAAGAACGCGATGGGCACCTCGTAGGTGTGGCCCACCTGGAACGCGACGTTCTCGCTGGCGTTGAAGCGATCGATAGCCTCCTTCAGCGACGTGGCGGCCTGGTTGACCGCGTCCTGCGAGGCATTGGCGTCGTTCAGAACCGCACGGGCCGCGGAAAGCGTGCTCTGCAGGCTCTCCCACGCCGCATCGCTCTTCTTGCCCTGCGTCAGAGCGGAGGCCTGGTCCACCAGGCTCTGGAGCGCTGATTTGTCGACGCTCGTCACCGGCGTGTCGCCGTTCTTGAGCGCGATGGTGGACGTGTCCACCGTCATGGCGTACGTGATGTCCATGTTCATGGAGCCGCCCACGTGCAGGGCCAGATCGATCGCGCTCTCGAGCGAGGGCACGTTGACGGTGTACGTCTTGTTGGCGGATTGCTTGACGGCCTGGCCGTTGTAGGTGAGGTCGCCGATGGCGTCGTCGTAGCCCGTGGAGCCGCCGAAGTACACCACCACGTCAAACGTGCCGTCCTCCAACAGGCTCAGCTCCACCGCGGTGCCGAAGTACTTGGTCACCATCTGCTGGAGCATGTCCTGCATGCCAGCGAACGAGCCGGTGCCCGCATAGCTCACGGAAGCCGTGTACGTTTTGCCGACCACCATGCCGTACTGACCCGACGGGGTCTCCTTGTCAGCGCTGGTCTTGAACGTCTCGATAGCGGCGTTGAGCTGGGCGGTCACGCCGTCGACGCCCGGCTGCGGGATGTTCTCGTTCGCGGCGACTTTCTCGGCCGAAGCGATGGCCGCCTGCAGCGCGTCCCACGCCTCGTCGGTCTTGTTGCCCTGCGTGAGCGCCTTCGCATCGGCGATAGCGGCATTCAAGGCGGTCTTGTCGACCGTTTCAACGTCGCCGCTGCCGTCGTCTGCGTCGGGCACGTTGCTCAGGTCGAACGTGATGGTGTCGGTGATCACCATGGGCATGTTGTCCGAGCTCAGCGACACCTCGATGCTGGAGGGCAGCTCCTTGAAGGCCAGGACGAACGCGCCGTCCGTCACCGCGTACTTCGCGCCATCGTACGTAAGGGCGAACCCGGCAGCGTTCGCACCCGTCTGAGTGACCGGCAGCTTCACCGTGTAGGTGCCGTCCCGGTAGACGATGGTCGCCTCCGACTCCATGAAACGGGATGCCATGCTGCCGTACTGCGCCCACGTGATGCCGGCCGTGTACTCCTTGCCCTCCACGATGGTATCGTCGGAGCCGTCACCATCACCGTCGCCCGGCTGATCCGGATCGGGCGTCGGCTCAGCTCCCTCCAGGTAGAGATTCGTATCGTGAGAGCCGACGTGATTCCCGGCGGTGTACCCAAGCTGGAGGTTGATCCCTTCGCTGATGGAGTTCACGACGAAGGAGAAGACGTAGACTTCGCCATCCAACGTGCCGTAGCTCTTATCGCCGTTGTTCAAGCTCATCCAAAACTGAAGACCGGCGACGCCCGATGCGTTGATGCGCAGCGTGTAGGTACCGTCGCCGTTGTCCGCGTACTGAACCGTGCTGCCGAAGAAGTTCGACATGCGATCGGTGGCGGTCTCCTCCTGAACGCCGTCCTTGACGAGATACCAGGTTGCATTCGCAATCGCATACGCATCGTCGTCGGCATCGCCCGGCTCATCAGGCTCGGGCGTCGGCTCCGGATCGGGCGTCGGCTCCGGCTCAGGCTCGGGCGTCGGCTCAGGCTCGGGGTCGACCGCCGGCGGCTGCGTCGGCAGCTCGCTCAAATCGAGCGCGACGTCGACAGTGGGCTTCATCGGCATGTTGCCCATCTTGGTAATAGTAATCTGGAGTCCGCTCGTCAACGAAGACAGCGGCAACGAAAATGTGCCGTTCTCGGAAGCGTAGTCCACCCCGTTATAGGTCAAAACAGCATTGTCGGCGTATGTCTGGCCTTCGCTCGTCAACGTGAGCTTCGCAATGTAGGCACCGCCGGTATACACAAGCTGGGCCTGAGTCCCGAGAAACCGAGCTCCCATGCCAAGATCGTTGGACCACGTCATGCCAACGGAGTACGGTTTGCCCTCCTCCAGGTAGAACCCGTCGTTCGTGGCCGCGGCGGCAGCCGCCGCCGTTCCGGCGCCGTCGCTCTGCGCAAGCGCCATCGTCGGCACCATGCCCGCGGTCAGCGTCGCTGCGAGCACCACCGCCGCACCGCGCTTCGCGAACGCGAACCTCTGCCTCGATCTGATCATTCGCATATCCTTTCGTCTCGGTTGCGGCGGACGCCCTTCCGTTTTCCTTATTTTGTTAGACCAAGCTAACTCAACGTGAAAACAAAAGCCCGCATCGGGGCCGCAACCAACCGTCTCTCCTACATGATCGTCCATCACTATGCGATGAGGAGCGCGCGGCGACAAGCGCGAAAACGCGAATCCCGTTCATGAATTTAACGGGCTGTTTACAAATTTCGAACATAGTTAGCTACAACTAACATTATGATGGGCACAGCGCGTTCGAGAACTCCGAACGCCCCGTGCGGCACCGCCTGCCGTACGAAAGCCCGTTCGGGTTTCCAGAACGACCGTCGACACATCGGAAGAAAGGAACCGCGCCCGCCGATGAGGACCGAATACCTTGAGGAGTTCATCGCCTTCTCCCGCCATCTCAGCTTCAGCGAGACGGCGGAAGAGCTGTTCATCGCGAAATCGACCCTGAGCACCCATATCGCGAACCTCGAGCGCGAGCTTGACCTGAAGCTGATCGACCGCGACAACGACAACGCGCTCACGCAGGAAGGCGCCCTGTTCCTCGACGGCGCGAAGTCGGCCCTCGAAACGCTCGAAGGCACCGTGGCGCGCTGCACGCGGTTTCGGGAGGAGGCGGCCGGGCGCGTGCGCATCGCCTGCCTCACGCCCACGGCGTCCCTCGCCTCGCTTTTGAGCGAGCGCCTCGACGTGCCGTTCCAGTTCGTCGACCGGGAGTTCCGCGAGCAGCCGTTCGCGCCCCTCGACACCGACCGCGCCGACATCGCGCTGCTGTGCGATTTCTCGTACTTTCCCCGCCTCGTCGACGAGGCGCTGGCGCGCGGCCTCGCCTACCGCCCGGCGCGCCCGTTCCCGGCCGTCATCGCCATGATGGCCTCGCACCCGCTGGCGGCGAAGCGCCAACTTTCGCGCGACGACCTGGTGGGAGCCTCCATCATGACGGAAAGCATGCTGGCCTACGAGCACGATCGCATCCTGATCGACCGGATGCTGGGCGCCGACCTGCACCTGTCGTACGCGCCCGGCAGCATGCAGAGCTTCTCCGATTTGCTCATCGCCGACTTCGGCACGGCGCTGTACATCACGCCCAAGGCGACGGCCAACCTGTACTGCGCACGGCGCGACGACGTCGTCCTGGTGGACCGGCTCGACGGCGCGCCGTTCGGGTTCCCGCTCGTCGTGGCGTGGCGGGCCGATGCGGACCCCCGGGTGATAAGCGCAGCCGAGACGATCCACGCCTGCCTGAAGGAGCTCGAACAGCTCGAGAACCTGGCACCGCACGACCGCGCTATCAAGGCAGCCAGCTGAGGGAACGCTATCCGGCCTGGTAGATAGCCTCGAGTTCGCCGCCCTCGACGAGCGCGCACAGGGCGTTGCTCGCCTGCTCGCTCTCGATGCCCATATGCTCGAACCGCTTCGCCAGCTTGAGGCAGTACGACAGATCGCCGGATTCCAGGGACAGCAGGGCGGACGTGGCTTGTTCGTTCAGTTTTCCAAACATGAGGTGCTCCTTTCTTTTTCGTTGCATCCAGCGTACTGCGCTGGGGAAAAGAAGCGTTTGGACGAACGGAGAACCTGACCGGCCGCTTTTGGCCGATCGTACAACGGTGGTTTACCATTGAGCCAACGCTCTGTGCGGAAAAATCGGGTTTTTGGCAATCCGAGCCTCGCATTGTGCACCGGGACGAATACGCGACCTGGTGTTTTGCCGGCGAGCGCTCCGCCGAAAGACGTTCCGCCACGCCAAAGCCGGGAAAAAACTCCCAAAAGTCCGATTTTTCCGCACAGAGCGCCATGAAATCGTGCACGGGCGCAACGCGCCAGAACGAGCGTCAGGGTTGCAGCAGGGGGTTCGTGTGATCGAGGTAGACGAGCCCCAGCAGGAACGTGAACTCGCGGTCGGGGGAATCGGACATCCCGAGCACATCCTTCGCCTTGCGCAGACGGTAGCGCACCGTGTTCGGATGCTGGTGCAGCGCCTCGGCCGCCAGGCGCAGATCGCCGTAGGCGCGCGCCACCGCCTCGGCCGTCGCGGCGAGCTCGGTGCCGTGGGCGTCGTCGTACTCCTCCAGCAGCGCGCGATGCAGCGCCGCGGTGCGCCAAAACAGGCGGCCCTCGCACGCCGCCGCGCGAAACGCGTCATGATGCAGGTCGGCCCACGTCACCACGTCCTCGTTCTCGATCTGCGCCGTCTTGAGCGCCGCGAGCGCCTCGCGCACGCTCATGTCGCCGTCCGAGAGCGGCGTCTCCTCGCCCACGCCCAGCGACACCGAACCCGCGGTGCGCATGCGCGCGACGAGGTCGCCCTCCGAGCGCGAGCGCACGCCCGCAGGCGGTTGCGCGTACGAGACGAACGCGAGCAGCGCGCCGTGGTAGCGGAAGACGAACGTCGCGTCCACGACCTCCCAATCGCGCTTGAAGTCGGCCAGCACCGCGCTCAGCGCGTCGAGGGTCGCGTACAGCGAGCACTCGTCGAGCGCGCGCGGCGCCGCGGCGACGCACTGCACGGTGGAGCCGGTGGTCCCCGCAAGCTCGTACAGCGCCCCGCGCGTGGCCTGCGGGTCGTGGCCCGACAGCAGCTCGTCGAGAATGCGCCCCTTGTCGGACTCCTCGGCATCGCGACGGATGAGGTCGAGCGCCTGATAGGCCACCACCTCGTGATAGCCCCCGTCGTAGAGGTACAGCGGCACGCCCGCCTCCTCGGCGGCGGCGACCACGCACTCGCTCACGATGGGACGGTACACCTTCTTCAAGGCGATGCCCGACACGCCGCGCGCGATCAGAACGAGCAGCGAGCGCTCCGACAGCTCGGGATCGTCGCGGGCGAAGCCCAGGTTCGTCACGATGAACTCGCCGGGGATGTACGAGGCGTACCCGTCGTCCTTGTCGGGGGCGCAGTCGAGGATGCCCACGTTGCGCACCTCGCGCGCGCCGGCGCCGACGCACTGCGTGATGGGCTGCACCTGCTCGAAGGCCGGCAACGCCAGTATGTCCGCAACCGTGATCATGGGGCCTCCTCCCGGAACCTGTCCAGCCCATGATACCGCAGAAGCCGCACCGCGCGGCATGCAAGATGTTTCACGTGAAACAATCGGGCATTTCAGAACGGATGTTTCACGTGAAACATCCGCCAGCCGGCGGCGGACCGACTGGCGGATGCCGGCTCGGCGGCGCGCGGAGCACCCGCGCGCCGCCGCGTGTTCTACACCTCGTTGACCAGCTTGAACACCCGCTCCTTCTCCCCCTTCAGGAAGTGGACGATGTTCTCGCAGCTCAAACGCTCCAAGTCCTCGATGGCCGTGGTCGAGTAGAACGCGGAGTGCGGCGTGATGATCACGTTGTCGCGTCCCACCAGCTTGTTCGTGGCCAAGTCGGGCGTCTCGTCGTACAGCACGTCGGTGCCGAACGCGCGCAGCTTGCCCGCATCGAGCGCCGCCACGAGCGCTTCCTCGTCCACGCACAGGCCGCGGCCCAGGTTGATGAAGATGGGGCGGCGCACCATGGCGTCGAACGCCGCCTCGTCGAAGTAGTGCACGTTGTCGTCGGTCAGGCACATGTGGTTCACGATGATGTCGGCCTGGGCCAGCAGCTCGTCTTTGCTCACGCGCGTCACGCCGCGCTCGGCGAACGCCACGTCGTCCACGTTCGGATCGCACGCGATAACGTGCTTCACCAGGCCCGACGCCTTCTCGGCCGTGCACTTTCCGATCTTGCCGAACCCCACGATGCCCAACACCTGGTCCTCCAGGCGCGGCCACTGCGGAGCGGCGGCGTAATCCCACTTGTGGCGCTCGTCGATCTCCCTCTGGTAGAACTTGAAGTGTTTGTTGAGCGCGTTCATGTACGCGATGGCGCTTTCCGACACGTCCCACGTGCAGTACTCGCCGATGGGGCACACGCCGATGCCGCGCTTCGTGGCCTCCTCCAAGTCCACCTGGTCGTATCCCGTGGAGTTCAGCGACACCACCTTGAGCTTCGGCGCGTGGTCCATGGCCTCGGCGTCCACCGTGACGAACGCCGTGAGCAGCGCGTCGGCGTCGGCCAGATGCTGGAAGAACTCGTCGCGCTTGTCGTCCTCGTACTCGTACACCTCGACCTCCACGTCGGCACCGAGACCCGCTCGCAGGGTCTCGGTTTCCAGCGTGTGGTCGGGCATCATGGAGTCGGGATGGTCGCAAATCAAAACCTTCATGACAGCCCTGCCTTTCGATGCGGCGCGGTTACGGGCGCTCGATGGGCTGCGTGAGGCAGTGGGGGCCGCCACCCGCATGGAGGATCTGGTCGAGCGGCACGTCGATCACGTCGATGCCCAACGCGCGCATCTTGTCGTTGATGTGCTTGTTCTTCTCGATGGCGATGACCTTGCCGTCGCCGATGCACTGCACGTTGCAGCCGTGCTTGTACATGTCCTCGCTGGCCACGGGGATCAGCTCGAAGTTGCGGCGCTTGAGCATCTGCAGGAAGTTGTAGGGAAGCTGGTCGATGCAGGCCAGCGCCACCTGCGGGGCCACGATGTTGAAGATCATGTCGAGGTGCAGGTTGTCCGGCGGGCACGGCACGCCCACCACGGTGTAGCCGAACTTCTGCAGCTGGTCGCGCAGGTTGTCAACGCCGGCCTGGTCGGTGCGGTCCACCTGGCCCCATGCCAGCGTGTGCTCGTCGATCATCCAGAAGTCGCCGCCCTCCATGCAGCCCGCGTTCACGCGCGCCACGATGGGAACGCCCATCTCCTTGAGCTTGTTCTCGTACGCCACGGCCTCGACCTGGCGAACCGGGTGGCGGAAGTGGCCGATCACGGCGCCTTCCTTGATCATGCAGCCGTAGTCGCGGGCGAACGTCATCACCTCGAACTCGGGGCGCGCCTCCACTTCCACCACCTCGATGCCGTTGGCCTTGTAGGCGTCCACGAGCATCTGCCACTCGGCCACCATGACGTCGTTCTTCTCCTGGTCGCCCTTCTTCATCCACTCGGCGGTGATCACGTTGATGCCGTTGAACTGGTAGTAGCGCGGCGAGCACATCATCACTTTCTTCAGGGGGTTCGTCGCGTTGGACACGTACACTTTTTCTTCTTCAGCCATGGGAGGCTCCTTTCATTGGACCATTCACGAAATCGCTTGGGATACCGGGGCGCGGGGCGCCCCGGGGCAGCACGGAGGGTTACAGCATCACGGCCACGGTGAGGAACACGCAGCACACGAGGAACAGGAAGCCCACGATGGGAGCGGCGCGCTTCACCCAGTCGCCGTAGCTCATGTGGGCGGCCGAGGTGCAGGTCATCACCACGATCGAGGTGGGTGAGATCATCTTGGCCAGGCCGAGCGCCATGCAGTAGATGGTCACCATGATGGCCACGTCCACGCCGGCGAACTGCGAGAGCGCCGCCATGATGCCCATGGTCGCGGCGGCCAGGCCGGTCGACGACGGGATGAGGCACGCGATGAGGAAGTAGCAGACCAGCGCCACGATGACGAACGCGACGGGAGGCAGCGACGACAGCGTGCTCTCGCACATGTGCAGGATGGTGGGCGTGATCTGCCCGCCGTCCATCACCACCTGGATGCCTCGCGCCAGCGGCACGACGAACGCGGTGGAAACCAGCCCGGCAGCGCCCTTGATCAGCGTGTCGATGATCTTGTCGGCGTTGTAGCGCATGACGATACCGGTGATCAGCGTCATGACCATGACCAGCATGGACAGCTCGGGGAAGTACCACGACCCGAACGGCGTGATGTTGGCACCCAGCAGCTCGCGCAGCACCGGCGTGATGCCGATCCACGCCACGGCGTCCTCGAAGAACGTCCAATCGGGGTTGATGGACGTCCAGGGGACCAGGCCCACGATCATGATGGCGAACGTGAGGATGAAGATGGCCAGCGCGCCCTTCTGACGACCCGACAGCGTGAGGTCCTCGTTGGTGGAAACCGGGAACTCCTCGAGATCGAGCTTCCGGCGGAAGAACTGCACCGACTTCTCGGGATGCGCCTTGATCTTGTCGGCGTAGCGGCAGATGATGAAGATGACGAGCGCCGTGAACACCACGAGCATCAGCACGCGCATGCCCATGCCGTCGCCGGCCGAGATGCCCGCGATGCCCGACGCGATGCCCGTGGCGAACGGGTTCACCGTCGAGGCCAAGCAGCCGGCCTGGGTGCCCAGCACCACGATCATGACCGCGACCACGGTATCGAGCCCCAACGCCAAGATGACCGGGACGAACATGAGGAAGTACACGATGCCTTCCTCGTAGGCGCCCTCCAAGGTGCCGAAGAACGCCATGATGCACACGAGGATGCCGATGAGCAGGTGCATGTTGTTCTGGTTCTTCATGGTGATGCGCTTGAGCGCCGTCTTCACCGCACCGGTTTCCTCCATCATCTCGAGGAAGCTGCCGAACAGCAGGATGGTGAGCGAGATGGAGATGGCGCCGCTGATGGCACCCGACCCCAGCATGCCCGTGATGGGCGCCATGAACACGTCCCACAACCCTTGCGGGTTGGACTCGACGATGTGGTACGTCCCCGAGATAGCGTCGCCGTTGGCGTTCAGCTCGTACGCGCCGCCCGGCACGAACCAGCTGAGCACGGCGATGAAGCAGATGACCCCGAACAGGATGACGTACGTGTTCGGCATCTGGAATTTCTTCTTGCCCTTCTTGGGCTCTTTATCCGACATGGAAGCTCCTCTCCTTGCAGCGCTTCCGGCGTATCGAGGCAGCAGCCGCCCAAGGGTGCCGCCGAAGCGGCATCCTTGCGGGCCCCAAACCTCCCGCGCGGTTCTGCGCAGAACCGCGCGGCGTACCGGGAATTGGTGTTAGACGCGGGGGATGTACAGGTCGCCCAGGGTGGCCGCCATGATCGCCTTGATGGTGTGCATGCGGTTCTCGGCCTGCTGGAACTGGCGGCCGTGGTCGGAGTAGAACACCTCGTCGGTGACCTCCATCTCCTCCACGCCGAAGCGCTCGGCCATGTCGGCGGCGTACTCGGTCTCGGCGTTGTGGAAGGCCGGCAGACAGTGCAGGAAGATGTAGTCCGGGTTCTTCACGTGCGACAGCAGCTCGGCGTTCACCTGGTAGGGCGACATGAGCTTCACGCGCTCGGCGAACTGGGACTCCTCGCCCATGGCCGCCCACACGTTCGTGTAGACGGCGTCGGCGTTCTCCACGGCCTCCACCGGGTCGTTCGTCACCGTGATGGTGGCACCGCTCTCGGCGGCGAAGGCCTGCGCCAGCTCGACGATGGCCGGGTCGGGCTCGAGCTCGGCCGGCGTGGCGTTGTAGTAGTTCACGCCCAGGATGGCGCTCGTGATCATGAGGGAGTTCTGCACGTTGTTGCGTCCCTGGCCGCAGTAGGCCAGCGTGAGGCCCTCCAGCTTGCCGAAGTTCTCCTTCATGGTCATGAAGTCGGCCAGCATCTGCGTGGGATGCTCCTTGTCGGTGAGGCCGTTCCACACCGGCACGCCGCTGTACTTCGCGAGGTCCTCGACGTGCTCCTGCTTGAAGCCGCGGAACTCGATGCCGTCGAACATGCTGCCCAGCACGAGCGCGGTGTCGCGCACCGTCTCCTTCTTGCCCAGCTGGATGTCGTTCTTGCCCAGGTACTCGGGGTGCGCGCCCAGGTCGATGCAGGCCGTGGTGAACGCGGCGCGGGTGCGGGTGGACGTCTTCTCGAACAGCAGCGCGATGTTCTTGCCCGCGAGGTAGCGGTGCTCGACGTTGCGCTGCTTCAGGTCCTTGAGGTGCTCGGCGAACCCGATGAGGTACGTCAGCTCGTCCTTCGTGTAGTCCCTCGTGGAGAGGAGGCTGCGTCCCTGGAATACGGAATCGGTCATGTGAAGCTCCTTTCGATGGATGTCCTAGCGCCCTCGTTCCCGACGGACGTCACGCCTGATCGGTGCGACCCCTCCTGGCAGGCCAGGTTACGAGAAGCATCATACGCAGCGACGGGAGGGCACCCCTCTGGACAGGTGGACAAAACCCGAGCCGCGCGCTTTGTCCGACTGAACAAAGGGTGCCGCGCAACGGAAATCTAGGATGAGATGCGCAGCGGGTTCTTCCAACGGAGTGGGGGTCGCAGATGGTTCTATCGCCTATCGACTACATCATCATCGCGTTGTACTTCATCGTCATCGTCGCCATCGGCTTCATCGCCGCGCGATTCGCGAAAACGAAGGAAGACTACCTCGTGGCCGGCAGACGGTTGTCGTTTCCCCTGTTCTTCGGCTGCATGGCCGCGCTCACCCTGGGCGGCGGCTCCACCATCGGCAGCGCCCAGCTGGGCTACGAGTTCGGGCTCGGCGGCATCTGGCTCAACCTGAGCATCGGCCTGGGGCTCATCGCGGCCGGCTTCCTCGTGACGAGCAAGCTGTCGAAGCTGCGCGCCCTCAGCGTGAACGAGGTGGTTGAGAGCAGCTACGGTCCCGTCGCCCGCGTGTTCAGCTCGGCGCTCACGCTCATCTACACGCTCACGCTGAGCGTGGTGCAGGTCATCTCCATCGGCACCATCATCAACGGCGTGACGGGCATCGATGCCACGCTGTCCATGCTGGTGGGAGGCGGCATCGTCATCCTGTACACGTTCGTGGGAGGCATGTGGTCGGTCACCATGACCGACATCGTGCAGTTCGTCGTGAAAACGGTGGGCATCCTCATCCTGGCCCCCATCTTCTGCATTTCAGCTGCCGGCGGCTGGGACGCCCTCGTCAGCAAGGTGCCCGAGACGTACCTGTCGGTGGGCAGCATGGGCTTCGACAAGAGCTTCGCCTACCTCGTGCTGTACGTTCCCGGGCTCATCATCGGCCAGGACATCTGGCAGCGCATCTTCACCGCGAAGAACGAGAAGGTGTCGAAGGCGGGCACCGTGTGCGCGGGCGTCTACAGCGTCTTCTACGCGCTGGCCACCGTCGTCATCGGCATGAGCGTGTTCGTGCTGCTGCCCCACCTGGACAACCCGCAGAACGCGTTCGTGGTGGGCGTGTCCACGTTTTTGCCCGTCGGCGTGCGCGGGCTCATCCTGGCGGCGGCGATGGCGGCCACGATGTCGGTGTCGAGCGGCACCATACTCGCCTCGTCCACCATCTTGTACAACGACCTGTACCTGCGCTTCCTCCACAAGAGGTGGGCCCGCAGGACGGCACACCTCAAGGAAGTGACCATCACGCGCCTGTTCGCCCTGCTCATCGGTGTGGTGGTGATGGTGTGCTCGCTGTGGATCAACGACGTGCTGGTGGGCATCGACATCTGCTACGGCTACCTGTCGGGCTGCGTGTTCGTGCCGCTCGTGGCCAGCTTCGTGCTCAAGCGGTTCAGTCCGAAGGCGGGGCTCTACGCGCTGGGCGTGAGCACCGTGGTGGTGACAGGCTGCTTCATCGTCGTGGGCACGGCAAGCTCCATCCCCATCGTGGCGGGCATGGCGTCCGGTCTCGCGGCGTACGTGACGGCGAACCTCCTCAGCAAGCAGAAGGTGCCCTCCCCGTTCAGCGGCGAAGAGCGTCCAGATCGGGAAGGAACACGAGGCTGAGCAGGTTGATGAACACCTTGTCGTCCTCGTGGGGGATGCCCAGCACGGCCTTCATCTTGCGCATGCGGTAGCGCACGGTGTTCGGATGCTGGTGCAGCTCCTCGGCGATGACCTTCACGTCGCCGTGCCAGTTCACCAGCGCCTCGGCCGTGCGCACGAGCTCGGTGCCGTGCTCCTCGTCGTAGGTGGCCAGCATCGAGCGGTACAGCTCGCTCGCGCTCATGAACAGGCGGTCGTGGCGCGCGGCGCTCGCGAAGGCCGAGAGGTGCAAGCCCGACCAGCGCACCAGCTGGTCGCCGTGGCGCTGCGCGCTCGCGGCCGCGGCAAGCGCCTGGCGGATGGCCAGGTCGCCGTCGCTCAGGTGCACCGCCTCGCTCACGCCGCAGTGCAGGCTGCCCTCCACCGAGGCCACGGCGATGCAGCGGCGCTCGGCGGCCGCCTGCTCCTCGTCGCCGGCCGAGCCGTAGGACACGAACGCCAGGATATGATCGCGGTAGCGGCACACGCTGGCCGACTCGACGGCCGCGCACCCGTCCCTCACCGTCCCCAGCCCCGAGGACACCGAGTCGAGCATGGCGTAGAACGAGCACGGGTCGCCCGCGCGCAGGGCGAACGCGAAGCACTGCAGCTTCGAGCCCGTCACGCCCACGAGCGCACTCAGCCGCGTGCGCACCTGGTCGCCGTCGTGGGTGGTCAGCAGCTCGTCGAGGGCCTTGCCCTTGTCCAGCTCGTCGCGATCGCGCTGCAGCAGGTCGAGCGATTGGTACGCCACCGTCTCGTGGTAGGCGCCGTCGTACAGGTAGAGCGGCACCCCGCGCGCCGTGCTTTCCTTGCGCACGACGTCGCTGATGGGAGGCTCGTACACGGTTTTGATGGCGATGGCGGCCACGTCGCGACGCAGCATCGTCAGCAGCGACTTCTCGGCCATGCCGGGATTGCCGAACGCGAACCCGAGGTTCGTGAGGATGAGCTCGCCCGCCACGTACACGCTGTATTCGTTGTAGTCGGGAGGGCAATCGAGGATGCCCACGTTGCGCACCTCGCGCCGCTCCGCCCCCTCGCAGGGAGCGACGAGCTCCACGTTCTTGAACGCCGGCAGTGCGATGATGTCCGCAACGGTAACCACGAGCCCCTCCGTTTCCCCTGTGCACGAGAAGCGATCTTCAAGAAGATGCGATACGGTACGCATGATACCGTATCGCGAAAGGCGAGGCGTGGAGGTCGATCGGGCTTAACGAGAATTACGCGCGGCGTCCGACAGGTTGCGCCCGCTAGCTAGCCGCGCACCACGTAGGAGATGGTGAGGAAGCCGGACAGGGCGCCGATGCAGGCGCACACGCAGCCCTTGAGCACCATCATGGTGACGAAGTGCAGCGGCAACGGCAGCACGATGCCCACGATCAGCGCCAACGCCAGGCCAACCGCCATGGCGGCGACGGCGGCCACGAGCCCCAGCACCAGCATCGCGCCCACGTACGAACGCGGCAGCAGCCGCACGAAAGAGGGCAGCGCCTCGGGGCGGGCGAAGCGCGCGGCGTTCATGTCGTGGCGCGTCAGCGGCACCACGCAGGCGAACAGGATGATGCCCAGGATGGCGCCCGTCAGCGTCAGATCCATCATGATGTCGGGCAGGCCGAACCCCACCTCGGGCTGCGCCGCGTGCATGGCGGCGAACACCGCCGCGTTGACGATGCCGTTGACCAGGCCGTAGCCGATGAGGCACTTGTTGGCGGCGTAGGCGGAGAACGTTTTCGGGGCTTTCTGGGCCGTTGCGGAAACCTCCATGGAGCACCTTCCTCTCAAGGGTGAACGTCCCGCATTATAGGAAGCGAACTGCGGGGTTCGCGGATGAACCGCTGCCGGAACTCCGGCACGGGCCGCGCCCTTGCCGGAGGCCGCGCCCGCGCCGACCCCGTCGCTCACCCGGAATCGGAAAACGCGAAACCATGCCGCTCACCTGCGTTTTCATGCAACCTCATCGCCCGCGCCGTCGCGCCGTCGTCGACGCTCTTCGCACGGGGCCCCGTCTCCGTTTTGCCGTTGCTCCGGAACTGATTCTGCCAACGCGCCCTGTTCGCGTCATTAGAATGAGCGCCAGCAGACCTGCTCACACGCAGACAAGGAGGAAGCATGAATCAGAAGAACCCCGCAGCATCGAAGGAAGGGACCGTCGAGAAGTTTCTCGTCCTGCCCATCCTCGTGCTCATCATGGCCCAGATGGGGACGTCGGGCGACAACGGCGCGCTCGGCCTGGCCAACACCGAGCTCGTCAACATCCTGGGCGCCACCACGCCCGACATCCAGCTGGCCAACATGGTGTACTCGCTCATGGCCGGCGCGTTCATGATCGCCGGCGGACTCGTGGGCACCATCATCGGCTGGCGCAAGAACTTCCGCATGGGCGCCGCGCTGTGCGCAGCGGGCGAGCTGGTCATGGCGCTGTCGCCGAACATGACGGTCTTCATCTGGGGAGGCCGTATCCTCGTCGGATTCGGAGCCAGCTTCATGATCCCCTCGGTGCTGGGACTCATCCCCCACATCTACCACGGGAAGAACCGCATGCTCGCATTCGGCTGCATCGGCGCCGCGTCGGGCCTCTCGGCGTTCCTGCCGCTGTTCCTCGGCATCATCATGCAGGTGGGCGGCTTCCGCATCACGTACGGCGTGCTGGCCGTGTACTTCGTGCTCGTGCTGGTCATGTCGCTGAAGATCCCGGCCATCGAGAAGTCCACGGAGAAGCTCAAGTTCGACGGCATCGGCACCGGCCTCGCCGCCGTGGGCTTGTTCCTGTTCCTCATCGGCCTGTCCCGCATCTCGGCCTGGGGCCTCATCGAGCCGTTCGCAGGCTGCCCCTTCACCATCTTCGGCATCTCGCCGGCCCTGCCCATGGCGGCGCTCGGCCTCATCGTGCTCGTCGTGCTCGTGTTCGTGGAGAAGCGCGTCGAGGCGAAGAACGGCATCGCCCTGATCCCCCAGTCGTTCCTCAAGACCCCGCAGGTGCGCGCCGGCCTCATCGCCTCGGCCATCACGTTCTTCTTCATGGGCCTGCAGGCCATCCTGCTGTCGCCCTACCTGCAGCTCGTCGCCGGTTGGTCGCCCATGCTCATGGGCGTGTCCGCCCTGGCCGTGGGCATCCCCACGTTCCTCTTCTCGATGGGCATCCCCAAGTTCATCCCGAACGCCAACCCGCGTCGCGTCATCCAGATCGGCTACTGCGTCATGGCGCTGGCCTTCATCCCCATGGGCCTGTCGCTGCAGGGCAGCGTCGTCACGCCGCTCATGTGGGTGGGCCTGGCCGTGGCCGGCGCCGGTGCCGGCATCGTGAGCTCGCACACGAACAACATCGTGGCGCTGGCCGTGAACGAGCGCGACGCCTCGCAGTCCGGCGGCATCCAGACCACCATGCGCAACGTGGGCCAGGCCATCGGCGTGGCGGCCGTCGGCGCCGTGCTGCTGTTCGGCATCACCTCGAACATCAACTCCGCCATGGACGCCAACCCCACCATCACCCCCGCCGTGCGCGCGGCCGTGTCCGAGCGCAACCTCACGCTGATGGGCGATTCGCAGTTCGAGCAGGCCATCGCCGACATCCCCATGTCCGACACCGAGAAGGCCGAGCTCGTGGCCATCAACTCCCAGGCGCGCGTCAACTCCACCATCACCGGCTACGGCGTGTCGGCCGTGGTCATCCTCGCGGGCCTCATCACCACGCGCTGGATCACCGTGTTCAAGAAGGAGGAGGAAGGCGCAACCGCCGCCGCAGCGGCGCCGGTTGCGACCGCGGGCGACGAGGACCTCGAGCCCACGCCCGTCTGATACCGCATCACGCCGGGCGCTGCGCACCGCGAAGCGCCCGGCCCTCGCTGAAATAACGGCACCTCTACGGGTGGGATCGCACCCCACCCGTTTCTTTTGCCCTGCACGCCCCGCACTACCCAAGGTAAGGAGTTCCCATGACCACGCTTTTCCACAACGCAACCTTCTACACGATGGTCGCCGAAGGCGATCGGGCCGAGGCGCTCGTCGTCGCCGACGACGGCACCCTCGCCTTCGTCGGGCCGCTCGACGAGGCCCGCCGCCAGGCCCCCGACGCCGAAGCCGTCGACCTCCAGGGAGCCACCGTGCTGCCCGGCCTCATCGACCCGCACGGCCACTTCGGCGGCTCCATGCAGTACGTCCTGTACGCCGACCTGTCGCTGTGCACCTCGTTCGAGGACATCCAGCGCGTCATCCGGGAGTTCATCGCCGCGCGCAACGTGGGCCCCGACGGCGTGGTCATGGCCACGGGCTACGATCAGAACGAGCTCGCCGAGGGGCACCACCCCAACAAGAGCGTGCTCGACGCCGTGTCCACCGAGGTGCCCATCCTGGCCGTGCACGCCTCGAACCACATGGCCGTGGCGAACAGCCTGCTGCTCGACATGGCCGGCATCGACGCGTCCACGCCCGACCCCGAGGGCGGCCGCTACGGACGCGTGGCCGGCACGCAGGAGCCCGACGGCTACGCCGAGGAGCCCGCGGCCGTGAACGCCCTGTACGCCGTCACGCAGCCGCGCATGAACCTCGACCTCAACGCCATCGCCGACGACATGCAGCTCGTGTACCTCGAGCACGGCATCACCACCTGCCAGGACGGCGCCACCCCCGCATCGATGGCCGAGCTGCTGCGCGGCATGGCCGAAAGCGGCAAGCTCAAGCTGGACGTGGTGGCCTACCCCATGCACGGCGAGGACGTGGACGCCATGCTGGAGCAGTACGCCGCCTACGACGGCCCGACGTACCGGGGGCACCTGCGCATCGGCGGCCTCAAGATGTTCCTGGACGGCTCGCCGCAGGGCATGACCGCGTGGATGACCGAGCCCTACGTCAGCGGCCCCGAGGGCGAGGACGACTGGGTGGCGTACGGCACGATGACCGACGAGGACGCCATCGCCTTCGCGAAGAAGGCCATCGACGGCGGGCACCAGCTGCTGTGCCATACGAACGGCGACGCGGCCGGCGACCAGCTGCTGCGCGTGTACGCCGCCGCGCTCGACGCGTCCGACAACCCCCGCAAGCACGAGCTGCGCCCCGTGATGATCCACTGCCAGACGATGCGTCCCGACCAGTACGAGCGCATGGCCGAGCTGCACATGGTGCCGTCCATCTTCTCGTCGCACATCTGGTACTGGGGCGACGTGCACCTCAAGAACTTCGGGCCCGTGCGCGGCGGCCGCATCAGCGCGTGCGGCGACGCCCTGCGCGCCGGCCTGCCCTTCACGCTGCACACCGACACGCCCGTGCTGCGCCCGAACCTGCTGGAGGCCGCCTGGTGCGCCGTGAACCGCGTGACGAAGAAGGGCGTGCAGCTCGACGAGGACCAGAAGGTCGGCGTGTACGACGCCCTGCGGGCCATCACGGTGAACGGCGCCTACCAGTACGGCGAGGAGGATCGCAAGGGCACGCTGGAAACCGGCAAGCTGGCCGACCTGGCCGTCCTCGACCGCGACCCCTTCGCCATCGACCCCGCCGATTTGCGCGACGTAACCGTGCTCGCCACCATCAAGGAAGGCGAGCGAGTCTACGGGTAAGGCAACCGGAGAAGGGGATGGGTGCGCCCATCCCCTTTTTCTGCCCTGCTTTTCCCATGGCGCGCTCGAAGTCCTTCGAGCGAACGCAGCCGCACGCGCCCACAACCCAACCTGCACGTCTCTCTTTCGGCACGCACAACCCTCGCAACCCGCCGCCCCCTCCGCGCGCCAAGCAGGAGGGGGCTCTCCCTTCATCGCACGCCGAAAGCAGGGGTGCTCCCCTGACACGCCGTGCACACCCCCCCTACTCCGGGAAGCTGCTGAAGAAGTCCCCTTCGTCGGCCACGTCCGCGATGTCGGCGTGGGCCTCCAGGAGGCGCTTGAAGCCCTCGGTCGCCGGCGTCAGGTCGCCGCGATCCGCGAGGGGCACGAGCAGCACCGCGGCCATGGAGCACCGCTTCCCGAACACGTGCGCATCGCCTTCCATCTGGTACAGCACGGCGCGCGTGCGCTGCACGCCCTCGCAGCAGAGCGCCAGCACGAGCGTGCGCCCCTTCACGAACGACAGCGTCTCGAACAGCCACACGAATCGCTCGTAGGTCATGTCGATCTCGCCGTTGACCAGCAGATCGTCGCACAGCCCGCGCACCACGCCCACGTTTTTCGGGCCGCGCTTGAGCTTGCGGTGCACCCAGGGCAGCTCGGCTTCGTGGCCGCTCTTCCACAGCGGGATAGACGCGACGATGCGCTCGATGTCGCGCTCGTCGATGGTGCTCGAAACCACCACCGACGGGAAGTCCACCGCCAGCGGTTCGAACGAGATGAGGAAGTCGAAACGGTCGAACAGGCCGACGTTCGACCGCGCGCACTCCATCTGGATCTCGTCCTCGGTGACGATATCGGCCACGCGCACCTTCGACATGAGCTTCTCGATGCGGTGCTTGCCGAACAGCGCCATGTCAATGCCGCAGTTCACCACGAGCCCCGCACGGTACCGGCGCTGGTAGTCCACCTGCTCGAGGTACTCCAGCAGCACGAGCGCGATGCGCGCATAGTCCGAGCCGTTCAGGTACGCCTCGCGCACCGGCCCCACGTCCACGAGCACCGACGACAGCAGGCAGAAGCTGTCCATCGTGTCGTACTTCACGGTCAGCTCGTTGGGGTTCTTGATGGTGAACCCGCAGGCGCGACGCGTGAGCCCGCTTTCCACGAGGATGCCGAGCGGCTTGACGTACGAGGGCGGCACCTCGCTCTGGAAGCTGTCGGCCAACGCCCGCACGATGTCGCGCGCGATGCCGAACGCGCGCTCGTCGGGCACGTACTGGTCCATGAGCTTCGAGCTCCACTGCCAGGTGCAGCAATCGGCCATGTCCTGCAGCAGGTGCATCTCGGCCAGCGACACCGTGATGCCGAAATGGCGCTCCAGCCGCACGCGCAGGTCCGAGAAGTACGGCGAGAGCGCGCGATGGCTCGCATGCGACGATATCGTGCAGCCCAGCCGGATGCGCGCCACCACGACCTTCAAATACACGGTGAGCTGCCACTGCGCGTTGCTCGAGAACCGGAAGCCCAGCGACTCCTGCACCTCGTCGATGCACCGCTCGTAGAACCCCTGGTCGTGCTTGCTCACGCCCTCGCCCGTCAGCCACGGCTCGATGCGCTGCTTCACGGCGCGGGCCGAGAACGAGAACAGCACCGACATCACGAACCCGCGCACCACCCACTCCGTGCCCTCGAGCGCGATGCTGCGCCCGGTGGTCAACCCGATGCCGTACGGGGCCAGGATGCGCTGCCACCAGCGCACGTCGGCTTGGATCTGCTGCTTGTTCGTGTACAGCCGGTGCGCCAGCGACTCCGCGGTGTGCGTGCCGGGCGCGCAGGCGAATATGGTCATCTCCTGGCACAGGCGCTCGAAGCGCGGCTGCATGGAGAACTCGCTCTCGTCGAGCACGCGCACGAGGCGGTTGCCCTCGCCCTGCGCCAGCACGAGCCGCATCCCCGCGCCGCGCTTGCCCACGATCTGCGACGAGAACCCTTCGTGCTGGAGAAACGTCGCGATCACCTTCACATCGTTGCGCACGGTGCGCTCGGAACATCCCAAGCGGCCGGCGAAGTAATCGCATGTCTGGAATTCGGTTGCCTCAAGCAATTCGCGCAGCAATGCGCCTTGCCTCGCGTTCATCGCCAACCCCCTGATTTGAACTCGGCGGATATGAAACGTTCCACCTCCCATGGTACTGCACCCGTTTCGAGGCGTACCTGGCGTACGCGATGCGCGCGTTCCGTTGCTCCGGCAAACCGCCCCTCACGGCACGGCAAGGTTGCCGCAACTCCGGCAATTTCCGTTGGCATGTCGTTTCCCGGTGCGGCCTACAATACAAGGCGGAACCGGATTCGCAGCATCGACCTGCATCTCGGCTAAAGGGGTTTTCCATG
Source organism: Eggerthella hominis (assembly GCF_014287365.1). Lineage (NCBI taxonomy): Bacteria > Bacillati > Actinomycetota > Coriobacteriia > Eggerthellales > Eggerthellaceae > Eggerthella > Eggerthella hominis. Next base: position 182,683 of record NZ_JACOOA010000003.1, on the reverse strand, counting down.
TCAGCTCGATCCCAATCTCACACCGCCGCACCCGCTTCGAACGGAGCCTCCTCGTACGCGCCGCTGGCCGCGCTCGTTCTGGCGCAGGTGGGCACCACCAGCGACAACGCCGCCATGAACATCGCCGTATCGCAATTGTCGTCCCAGCTGGGAGCCTCGTTGGGCGACATCCAGGTGGCGAACACCGTGTACGCGCTCGTGGCGGGCGCCTTCATGATCGCCGGCGGCATGCTGGGCGTGTCGTGGGGCTGGCGCAAGACGCTGCGCATCGGGCTCGTGCTGGCCGTGGTCGGCGAGGCGTTCGCCGCATGCGCCCCCACCATGCTGGCGTTCACCTGGGCCGGCCGCCTCGTCATGGGGCTCGGCGCCAGCCTCGTGACGCCCGCCGTGCTCGGCTTCGTCCCCGGCTTGTTCCAGGGTCGGCGGCGCGCCATCGCGTTCGGGGCCATCGCCGGGGCCGCGGCCATCTCCACGCTGTCGCCGCTCGCGCTGGGCGCGCTCATGGACGGCGCCGGATTCCGCATGACCTTCGCCACGCTCGGCTTCTACTTCGTCCTGGTCCTGCTCAGCACGGCGCTGCTGCCCGCGCTGCACGCCACCGGCAAGCCCGCGCGCCTCGACGGCGTCGGCACCGCGCTGGCGGCCCTCGGGCTGGGCATGTTCCTGTTCGGCGTGTCGCGCGTCTCGGCATGGGGCGTGGTCGCGCCCACCACGGGATGCCCCTTCACCCTCTTCGGCATCTCGCCGGCGCTGCCGCTGGCCGCATGCGGGCTCGTCCTGCTCGTGGTGCTCATCCCCGTCGAGCGGCGCATCGAGCGCGTGCACGGCAGCGCGCTCATCCCGCGATCGTTCATCGAGAGCCGCCCCGTGCGCGCGGGCCTCGTCGCGGTGGCGCTGCCGTTCTTCTACATGGGCGCGCAGGGCATGGTCATCACGCCGCACCTCCAGCTGGTGGCCGGGTTTTCCGCGCTGCAGACCGGCGTGTTCTCGCTGCTGTCGGCCCTGCCGATGTTCGTGCTGGCCACCTTCCTGCCCAAGGTCGCCCCGCATCTGTCGTCGCGCCTGCTCATCCGCGGAGGATTCGCCGCCATGGCGGCCGCCTGCGCGCTCATCGCCCTCGGGGTGACAAGCGACGGCGTGGGGCCCACGCTGTTCGCGGGCGTGTGCCTCGGCGGGTTCGGCGTGGGCGCGGTGAACTCGCAGGCGAACAACGCCGTGGCGTCGGCCGTTTCGGGCCGCGACGCGCAGCAATCGGGCGGCATGCAGGGCGCGGCGCGCAACATCGGCATGGCCCTGGGCACGGCCGCTGCGGGCACGTCGCTGCTGCTGACGCTGTCGTTCGGCATGGCGGGAGCGCTTCCCGCCGACGCCGTGGACGCCGACGCGCGGCCGCTGCTCATCGAGCAGAGCGCCGCCTACACCAGCAACGAGGGGTTCCTGGCCGTCATCGAGCCCTACGGCATGAGCGCCGCCGCAGCCGACGGCTTCGCAGCCTCCCACGCCCAGGTGCAAACCGAGGCCACCCAGATCACGTTCGCGCTGCTGAGCCTCGTGATGCTCGTCGGCCTCTTGGGAACGCGCCACCTCGTCCAAACCGCCGTCCCCCGCACCCGTACCGCAAGCGAAGGCTCCCCCGCCCCCGACCTCGAAGACGCAGCCCTCCAGGAGTAGCGCGAAGCCGGGACGCAGTGCGGCATGGGCAACGGCGTGCCGCGCCCGGGTGTTTCACGTGAAACAATCGGGCGTTTCAGAACGGGTGTTTCACGTGAAACACCCGCCCCTCCGGCGCGCGCTACTCCTTGCTCTGGGGCATCCGCCACAGCAGCACGAAGCCCAGCACGAACAGCACGGCGATGGACAGCACGCCCAGCGACGAGTTGCCCGTGAGCTGGGTGAACAGGCTCACCAGGAACGTGCCCATGACGGCGGCGTACTTGCCGAAGATGTCGAAGAAGCCGTAGTACTCGTTGGCGTGCTCCTTCGGGATGAGCTTGCCGAACTCGCTGCGCGACAACGCCTGGATGCCGCCCTGGAACAGGCCCACGCAGATGGCGAGCATCCAGAACTCCACGGCCTCGCGCAGGAAGAACGCCGCGAACAGCGTGATGAAGAAGTACGCGCCGATGGCCACGAGAAGCATGCGCTTCGTGCCGAACTTCGTGGACAGCCGCCCGTAGGCGATGGCCGACGGGAATGCCACGAACTGCGTCACCAGCAGCGCCAGCACCAGCTGCGTCGAGTCGATTCCCAGGTCGGTGCCGTAGCTCGTCGACATCTTGATGATGGTGTGCACGCCGTCGATATAGCAGAAGAACGCCAGCATGAACAGGCGCAGGCGACGGTCCTTCCAGATGCGCTTGAGCGTGCGCAGCAGGCCGCTGAACGTGTCGTGCACGAGATGCGTCGCGCGCTCCTTATAATGCGTTTGATGCACGTCCTTGATCAGCGGGATGCTGAACACCACCCACCACACGGCCGTGATCAGGAACGCGATCTTCATGCCGACGTCCATGGGAATGCCCACGCTCGGCCCCAACAGCACCACCACGAGGCACAGGATGAACGGCACGCACGAGCCGATGTAGCCCCACGCGTAGCCCTGCGACGACACCTCGTCGTAGCGCTCGTCGGTGGTGGCGTCCACGAGGAAGGCGTCGTAGAACACCATCGAGCCGTTCAGCATGATGGAGGCGATGACGTAGATCACGAGGAATGCGAGCGCCGCTGTGGGGATGCCCAGCGCGGCCAGCGCGATGGCGCCGGTGCCCACGGTGCCGATGAAGAACTTCTTCTTGTTGCCCTTGAGGTCGGCAAGGCTTCCCAGAATGGGCATGAGCAGCGCCAGCAGCAGCGAGGCCACCGTCTCGGCGTAGCCCCACGCCACCACCACCGACGAACCCGGCTCGGCTAGCGTTTTGAAGTACACGGGGATCAGTGCCGTCGCAAGCAGCACGAAGGCCGAATTGCCCACATCGTAGAGAATCCAGCTCTTCTCCTGCTTCGTCAGCTTGCCTGCCATGGCCACGCCTCTCGTCTCGTTTCCGTCAACTCGGGGATTCCTTCTTCACAAGTGAGAAACCGAAGGTTAACAAGTCCTCGCTCATTGTATATGATAGCGCTGAGCGTCACCGGTAAAATTCAAGTCAGAACGGAGCGTCATCCCCCATGCCCGCACTCATAACACACGATTTCTTCGGGCGCGACGTCTACGACCGCCTGTACACCCTCATCGGAGGCTCGCGCGACGAAGCCGAGGCCTTCCTCTTGGGCAACCAAGGGCCCGACCCCCTGTTCTACACCGTGCTCAGCCCGCAGCTGCGCGAGCACAACCGTCTGGGCTCCACCATGCACAACAAGAAGCCGAGCGAGCTGCTGGCCGCGTTCAAGAACTCCCTCGGCATCCTCGGAAGCGCCGAGCTCGAGGTGGGCCGCGCCTACGCCCTGGGCTTCCTGTGCCACTACACGCTGGACTCCACCATGCACCCGTTCGTGTTCTTCCACGAGTACCAGCTGTGCGACGCCGGCGAGCCCGGCCTGTCGCGCGCCGACGGCAGCGAGGTGCACGGCATCATCGAGAGCGAGCTCGACGAGCTCGTGCTGTTCGAGCGGCGCAACGAAACCGTGGCCACGTTCAACCCGTCCACCGAGATCCTCAACGCGAGCGACTTCGTGTTGCACGTCATCTCGAAGATGTACGCCTACGTCGCCCTCACCGTGTACGGCGAGATCATCCCCGCCACGATGTTCGAGACGGCCGTCAAGGACTTCCGCATGGCGCAGCGCCTGTTCTACTCGCCCTCGGGCCGCAAGCGCGCCGTCATCGGGCGCGTCGAGGAGCTGCTGCGTCCCTTCTCGTTCTACAAGTCGATGAGCCACCGCCCCGTCGCCCTCACCGAGAGCCCGTTCGACAACCGCGCCCACGAGGCGTGGGAGAACCCGTTCACGGGCGAAGTGCGCACGGTGGGCTTCTGGGACCTCTTCGACGAGGCGCTGGGGAAGGCGCAGGACAACCTGTTCGCGTTCGACGAGGATGGATTCGACCTCGAAGCGGCGCGCGCCATCACGCACGAGCTGGACTTCTCGGGCGAGCCCGTGGTGGCCCTCGTGGTGTCGGTCGAGGACGGCGCGGTCAACGCGCCGCCCGTCGGCGAAGCATAAGCCCCCATGCTGGACGTCGCCCTCACCATCCCGTTCTGGCTGGAAATGGCCGCTGCGCTGACCGGCGGTTTGTCCGGCGCCATGAGCGCCGTGCGCGCACGCTACGACATCTTCGGCGTGGCGTGCATCGCCATCCTCACCGGGTTGGCCGGCGGCATCATGCGCGACATCCTGCTGCAGAACTACGGCATCTACGCCTTCCAGAAACCCACGCTCGTGCTGGCGTGCGCCATCGCGGGCGTGGTGGTGTTCTACTTCGGCAAGCTGGCCACCTACCTCGACCCCATCGTCGATTTGCTCGACAACCTGTCGGTTGCACTGTGGGCCGTCATCAGCGTCAGCAAGAGCCTGTCGGCGGGGCTCGACATCATCCCGTCCATCATCCTGGGAACCATCACCGCCGTGGGCGGCGGCATCCTGCGCGACGTGTGCATGAACCGCGAGCCCGAGGCGTTCCAAGCGGGTGCCCTGTACGGCAGCGCCGCGCTCGTGGGCTGCATCGCCTACGCGCTGATGAGCCAGAACCACATCCTGGACAACTACGCCGCCCTCGCCTGCGTCGTGCTGGTGCTGGGGCTGCGCTACGCGTCGCTGTTCTTCGGCTGGCGCACGAAGCCGCCGCGCGACTACTCCGACGTGGTGACGCGCGCGGTGTCGAAGCCGGTGCGCTCGGTGGCGAACCGCGTGCGGCCGCCGAAGGGCAAGGTGGAACGCGACAAGGAGCGGCACGGTTACGAGAAGCTGCGCGTGTTCTGGGCGCGCATGAACGGCGAGTACGTGGCGGAGCGGAGCAAGGGCGACCGGACGTCCGCCGCGCACGAGGCCGAGCCCCCGACGTCGTCGAGCGCCGCGGGCGCCAGCGACCCCAGCGACCGCATCATCGTGAACCGGGAAGAGCTACGCCGCATCGTCGGCACGGACGAGGAGGAAGAGCGCGACCCCTTCGAGCCGCGGGAATAGCACGCGCCCGGGCGCGCCGCGAAACGCAGGCGCGCCCTATGCGTTCTTCAGCAGGATCCCGCCCATGGTGTCGGCTACGTGCTCGCAGGTGTCGCAGCACTTCTCCATGCGGTCGAAGATGCGCAGCCACATGACCACGCGCAGCGGGTCGTCGTGCTCCTTGCCGTAGAGGCTGCGGTTCACCTTGAGGTACAGCCGGTCGGCCTCTTCCTCGTAGGCGTTCACGTCGATGATGAGCTGCCTGATGGCCTTCGATTTCTTGAAATGACGGAAATCCTTCATGGCTTTATCCAGCGTTTTGCAGCTCTTCTTGATGAGCACCGCGAACTCGCGCGCGTGCTCGTGCATGTCGCTCGCGCGATACATGTAGAAGCACAGCACCACGTCCTCGATGAAGTCGATGAGGTTGTCCAGGTTCTGCGTCAGCGCGATGATGTCCTCGCGCTCGATGGGCGTGATGAAATCGTGCGACAGCATCTTGTAGACGGCGTGGCTGTACTCGTCGCTCTCGTTCTCCAGAGCGTGCGCGCGCTCCATCAGCTCGCGCACGCTCTTTCCCGACGTGTAGCTGTCGATCACCTCGATGAGCAGCTGCGCTTCGGCCACCGCAGCCTCGGATTGCTTTTCGAACAGGTCGAAATAGTCCGCCTTGCGCTTCTTGCCCATGAGGCCCCCTTAGCGGGTCGTTGCCGATCCTTACACGTTCTTCAACAGAATGGAGTTCATCGTGTCGGCGGCGTGCTCGCACGAGTCGCAGCACTTCTCCATGCGGTCGAAGATCTGCGACCAAACCAGCACGCGCATGGGGTTCTCGCGGTCGTGGGTGTGCAGCTTGCGGATGACCTTCATGTACAGCTGGTCGGCCTCTTCCTCGTACGTGTTCACGTCCACGATGAGCTGCTTGAACGTCTTGGACTTCTTGAAGTTGCGGAAGTCCTCCATGGCCTTGTCGAGCGCCTCGCAGCTCTTCTTGATGAGATGCGCGAACTCGAGCGCGTCATGATGGATGAAGTGCACGTCGTACATGTAGAAACGCTGCATGACGTCTTCGATGTAGTCGATGATGTTGTCGAGGTACTGGGACATGTTGATGATGTCCTCGCGCTCGATGGGCGTGATGAAATCGGTGGCCACGGTCTTGAAGATGGCGTGGTTGATCTCGTCGCCCTTGTGCTCCAGCTCGTGCGCGCGCTCCATGACCTCCTTGAGGTGCTCGGCCTCGGTGAAGCCTTCGATGGCCTCGATCAGCAACTCGGCTTCCTGGACGGCAACTTCCGTCTGCTTCTCGAACGCGTCGAAATAATCGAACTTGACCCTCTTGCTCACAGGTCCTCCTCTACGAGAACATTAAGAACAGGTGGGCGAACGCGAATCCGAGCAGACCGCACCCCGGAAACGTGAGCACCCACGTTTTCACCATGTCGATTGCAATTCCCCACTTCACCGCGCTTTTTCGTTTCGCCGCGCCCACGCCCATGATGGCCGTCGTGTTCGTGTGCGTCGTGGAAACCGGCAAGCCGGCGAACGTGGAAAGCATGAGGCAGAAGAACGTGGCGACGCTGGCGGCGAACCCTTGGAACGGCTCGAGCTTCACCATGTCCAGACCGACGCTCTTGATGATGCGCTCGCCGCCGACGGCGGTGCCCAACCCCATGTTGAGCGCGCAGAAGAACATGAGCCACACGGGCAGGATCATCTGGTCGGCTTGCCCGACGCCCGTCGCCAGCGTGATGGCCAAGACGAAGATGCTCATGAACTTCTGGCCGTCCTGCGCGCCGTGCATGAACGCCACGCCCGCGCCCGAGGCTACCTGCGCCCAGCGGAAGAAGCGCGACGTCTTCTTGCGGTCCATGTTGCGGCAAATGCGCCCGAGCGCTTTGGAGTTCACCCAGCCCAGGAAGAAGCCGAGCAGCGTGGACAGGACGATGCCGTACACCACCTTGATCCACTCCGCGCCGTTGATGGCGTCGAAGCTGCCCTGCAGCGCGATGGCCGCGCCCGTCAGGCCGGCGATCAGCGAATGGCTTTGGCTGGTGGGGATGCCGAAGTACCAGGCCACGGTGCCCCATACGATGATGGCCACCATCGCGGCCATGAGCGCGATGAGCGATTGCTCGGAGCTCCCCCCGAAATCGACCATGTTGAAAATGGTGTGCGCGACGGCGGCGGTGAAGAGCGACACCACCAGCAATCCCAGGAAGTTGCAGACAGCCGCCATGATGATGGCGAACTTCGGCTTCATGGCACGCGTCGATACGACGGTGGCAATCGCGTTCGGTGCGTCGGTCGCCCCGTTCACGACGATGACACCGATGTTGAGCAGGGTCACAACCACGAGAATCGGGTTGGACGCGAGCTCAGCGATGAACGAAGCCCACTCTATGGTCACGAAATCCCTCTCGACAAAACAGCAAAAAGGTTCAGCATTCCCCAGTTTAACGTAAATCTAACAAAGCGAAAGGGGCTCCTCGCTCTTTTCACGCCGGATTATGGGGGAAACGGCAAAATCCAGGTAAAGCCGCGAAGAAAGCGCCGCGGGGAAAACCCCTTAAATGGATAGGAGTTAACCCGCATCGCATTGATGCGTGATACAGTAAGCGAATCAGGGGGAAGGTTTCAGCGTCGCTGCGCCGGCATACGGCACCGCGAGGCACCGGGGGGAGGAAATCGATATGAACAAGCGCATTCAACTGCCGCTGCAGACGGCTGACCTGATCGCAGGATTCATGGTGTGGGTCATCCTGTCGTCGCTGCTTCCGTACATCAAGCAGGACATCTTCATCCCTCCCGACCAAGTGGCCCTCGTCACCGCCATCCCCGTGGTGCTGGGCTCGGTGCTGCGCGTGCCGTTCGGCTACTGCGCGAACCTGTTCGGAGCGCGTACCGTGTTCCTGGCCAGCTTCGCCGTGCTCGTGGTGCCCGTGTGGTTCCTGAGCGAAACGACCTCCTACCAGGGGTTGCTCATCGGCGGGACGTTCCTCGGCATCGCCGGCGCGGTGTTCTCGGTGGGCGTCACGTCGCTGCCGAAGTACTATCCGAAGGAGCGCCACGGCTTCGTGAACGGCGTGTACGGCTTCGGCAACATGGGCACCGCGCTCACCACCTGGCTGGCGCCCGTGGCCGCCGTGGCCTTCGGCTGGCGCACCGCCGTCAAGCTGTACCTCGTGCTGCTGGCGGCGTTCATCGTGCTGAACTTCGTGCTGGGCGATCGCGACGAGCCGCGTGTGAAGACGCCCATCAGGGAGCAGCTGAGGGCCATCGGCAGCGACGTGCGCCTGTGGTACCTGTCGCTGTTCTACTTCGTGACGTTCGGCGCGTTCGTAGCGCTGACCGTGTACCTGCCGAACTTCCTCACGTCGCACTATGCGATGGACGGCGTGTCGGCGGGCATGGCCACCTCGGTGTTCATCGTGGCGGCTGCGGCCGTGCGCGTGCTGGGCGGCTGGCTGGCCGACCGGTTCGACTGCTATCGCCTGCTGGCCCTCGTATTCGCGGGCATCGTCGCGGGCGCCGCCGTGCTGGCCGTCGCGCCGGGGTTGCCGGTGTACCTGGCGGGCATCTACCTGATCAGCCTCGCATGCGGCATCGGCAACGGCGTGGTGTTCAAGCTGGTGCCGACGTACTTCACGAAGCAGGCCGGCCTTGCGAACGGCATCGTGTCCATGATGGGCGGCCTCGGCGGCTTCTTCCCGCCGCTCGTGCTGTCCACGTCGATGCTGCTGTTCGGCACGAACGTGCCGGGCCTCGCCGCCTTCGGCGCCTTCGCGCTGGCTTGCCTCGCGATAGCCCTGGCGATGCACGGGAGAAAGCAGGCCGAGGCATGAGTCGCGTGGCGTGTTTCACGTGAAACATTTGTTGCGATGTACCGCGATATTGGAACAAGTGTTTCACGTGAAACAGCGAACCGCGCGGCGTGCGCTGCGCTACGAGGTCGACAGCTCTTGTTCGCGCTCCGCCAACATTTCGTAGAACTCGGCACGACTGTGCACGCTAAGCTTCGTATATATATGGTTGACATGGGCTTTCAACGTGCCCGGAGCAATGACCAACTGCCGTTCTATCTCGAGGGACGTCATGCGATGCGACAACAGCAGACAGACCTCCTGCTCGCGCGCCGTCAACCGGAATTGGGAGGCCAAGCTGTCGCAAGCGAGCGAGCGCGCGGCCCACGTCTCCTCGGATGAGGATCGCTCGGCAACAGCGGGCTCCATCGCGGCATCGCGCACGCTCGAGCGAACGGAAGGCCTATCGTCCTTCGCAAGATGCACGCCCCAAGCCGAGAACAGGTCGCTGTTGGGAACGAACAGCAGCACGAACAGCAGCACGATCACCGCCGTCAGCACGATGCGCGCCACGAACGTCTGGTCGGACCCCATCTGCGGGACCAGCAGCACCTGGAAAAGCCAGCCCAGCACGTACGCGGAGTAGCGCACGCCGCGCTCGATGCCGTTCAGCCACACGGCGTTCATGCCGAACCGGTAGCTCATGCCCGAGAACACGATCATGGTCATCACGGCCAATGCCGCGTCGCCGCTGCAGAACAGCGCGCCGCTGAACCGCTCGTCCAACCCCATGTCGGGCAGCAGCATGAGCATAGCCACGATGGTGACGGGCATCACGAACCGGTACACGCTCTCAAGCCGGATCCGCCGTGATCCCGACAGCACCACGATTACGATCACGCAGGGTATGGCGATGGTGCCCAGGAGAACGCCCAAGCCGTCACCCCTGTTCGATACGTCCATGAAGCCGTCGGTGAACGAGACCGACGCCATGAGCACCACGAGTGCCACCGGATACGTCATGCTCCCCTTGCCCCCATCGCTTTGCGCCGCGCTGCCTTCCTCAGCACGCACGCGCGTGGTGCTGTCCACGGCCCACACCACGTTCATCACGGGCATGACCACCAGCAGCGGCCACAAAAGGGACAGCTCCATGCCGGACAGGAAGTAGAACACGAACTGGCCGAATACGATGGCGGCGGCATAGTACAGCGCCACGCGCGTGGGATTCATCGATCCGAAGAACTCGCACCATAGCAGCATGCTGGCCCCGGTGGCCGTCATGGCCAGCATCGTGCCGACGAACGAGAGCACCCCCGCGCCAACGAGGAACGCGTCGCACACCACGAGCACCGTCCCCATCGACGCCAGCGCGGCAACCGATACGACGAGCCAGGTTTGACGATACAACGGGCCCATGCGCGACGACGCGAAAGCCAGCGCGAAGTTCACCGCCACCGTGCATACCATGCCCGCGATGTACGCCTCGGTCGACGAGACGGGGAAGATGGATTCGTTGAACAGCAGCGACGACCACGCGCGCTGCAACCCGATTCCCAAGAACACCAGCGGTATGGCCGCGAGCTTCCGATACGCCGCCACCGCCCTGCGAAGCAGTCCTGCCATGGTCCCCCTCTTCGTCATCGCTTCGACACGGCCCGCCCCAAGCATGCACCCTTCTAGCAACCAACCTTTTGATCAGGCATTTTACAGGGTTACTGCGTCGGTTTAGAAAGATAACCCCGAAAACCGTCCAAGGCCGATGCGTGTCGAAAGCCCCCTTCGCATAATAGCACGCGACGAGCAGGGCTGTCGGCACGACCGAATTCCACCGCATCGCGGAAGCCGGTTACGCCAAGGGGCATTCGATTCGCAAGAAAGCGAGCGAACGGCGCGCAGCCCTTCAAACGAATGGAGGATCGACGATGCACGTACTTGAAGGTATCCAAGCATCCAGCATGTCTCGACGGGCGTTCGTAGCCGCCGCGACGGCGAGCGCGGCAGCCCTCGCCATGAGCGGATGCAGCAGCAACCGCGTGGAGGAAGCCAAGGGCGAAGAACGGGTCGAGGGGGCGCTCGCGGACGGAGCGTGGAAAACGTCTGCGTGCTGGCTCACCTGCCACTGCGGCTGCAAGAACCAGGCATACGTGGTGGACGGCATGGTGATCCGCCAGAAAACCGACGATCTGCACGAAGACACGATCAACATGCCCCAGCAGCGCGGGTGCGTGAAGGGACGCTCGCTGCGCCAGTTCGTCATGAGCCCCGATCGCGTGAAGTACCCCATGAAGCGCAAGCACTGGGAGCCGGGAGGCGGCGACGTGACCCTGCGCGGACGCGACGAGTGGGAGCGTATCGGTTGGGATGAAGCGCTCGATCTGGTGGCAAGCGAGTTCAAGCGCATCAAGGAAACATACGGAAACCAGGCCTTCGGCAATCTCGAATTGGTGCCCTCCCCTCTGCTTGCAGCCTACGGAGGCTACGTTTCCATGTGGGGCCAGCAATCCAAGGGCGCATGGCCGCTGATTGCCAACACCGTCAAGGGAAGCTTCTTCTCGGCGGCGAACGATCGCTTCTCGCTGGCGAAAGCGCAGCTCGTCGTGCTGTGGGGACTCAACCCCATGTGGAGCGCCCTGGGGTCGAACACCTACTTCATCCAGCAGGCGCGCGAAGCGGGAGCCCGGGTCATCGTGGTGGATTCGTGGTTCAACCCCACGTGCCAGGCGCTCGGCGCCGATTGGGTGCCGTGCCGCCCCGCCACCGACGGGGCGCTTCTGGCGGCCATCGCGTACCACATGATTGAGAACAACCTGCAAGATCAGGCGTTTCTCGACGCGTACTGCGTAGGGTTCGACGCCGAGCACATGCCCGAAGGCCACGAAGGCGAGGAGAACTTCAAGGATTACATCCTGGGCGCCTACGACGACACGCCCAAAACGCCGGAATGGGCCTCGATGATCTGCGGCACGGCGCCGAAGGTTATCCGAGAGCTGGCCGAGGCTATGGCAACGACCAAGCCCATGACGCTCAAGGGCGGGCAGGCGCCGGCGCGCAACGGCAACGGCGACGAGTTCGCCCACCTGTTCTACACCGTAGGCTGGATGACCGGCAACGTGGGAAAGATAGGCGCCGAGGTGTCGTGCGCAGACGGGTCGCAGGGCGTGCAAGGCGGTGCCGACATCGTGTACGAAGGCATGGGAACGTGCGACCTTTTCGGCAACGAGAATGTGAATTGCACGGGTCCTCGCGGCGACTATACGCTTGAGAAGGGAAAATACGACCCGGATCAGTATTACGGCATTCCCGGCGCCGTCTGGTGGCAGTCCATCAAAGAGGGCCAGCACGTCGATTTCGAGCGGGGAACGCATCCCGTGAATATCAAGTGCCTGTACAAGATCGGCGCGGGTGCGCAATTCAACCAGAACCCCGACCAGACCACGGCCATCGAAGTCATGCGCACGCCCGGCCTCATCGAGTTCCGCGTGTGCTCGGAAATAGTGATGTCGCCCGATGCGCAGTTCTCGGACATCGTGCTGCCCGCCACCTCGCCCTGGGAGTACGCAGGCGGCTATACGCGATCGCTCAACCGCGAGGCGCTCGTGTTCTCGGAAAAGCTGATAGAACCGCTCTTCGAAGCGCGCAGCGACTGGGACATCATCATCGATTTGGCGAACCGCCTGGATGTCGATACCTCGTCGTTCGTGTACGGCAACCCCGACGCGGACGGCTACACCATCATGGCGACGTCGGTCCTTTTGGATCCGAAGACGGGAGACTACAACCCGCTGGTCACCGTCACGCAGCAGGATGTGGACGAGTACCAGCTGGCCATGGAGCCGCAGGAAGGGGTCGTCGCGTTCAAGGACGTCATCAAGAACGGGGGCTACCAGGTTGAACGCAACGAGAACGACGAGTTCGTCTATATCGCCATGCAGGACTTCGTCGACGATCCGAAAACCAACCCGCTTCCCACCGAGACGGGCAAGCTGGAAATATTCTCGAGCGCGCTGGTGAACAGGTTCGCCGTGTTCAACACCACGTCCGTCAACCCCATTCCCAAGTACGTGCCGTCGATAGAGGGATACGAGCAGGCTGCGGCGGCGCGCGATGGAGGAGAGCCGGATGCGTGCAGGTTCCAGATGATCGGCGTGCACCATGCGCGTCAGGCGCACTCGGCATCGGCCGAAGTGAAGTCGCTCAACGAGATTTTCGCCAACGACGTGCTGATCAACGACCTGGACGCGCAAGCGTTGGGATTGGCGACGAACGACACCGCTTTGCTGACGAATCCTCACGGCAGGACGCTCCGCCGCGTGCAGGCCACGTCGCGCGTGATGCCCGGCGTGGTGATCGTCGGGCAGGGCAACTGGACCAAGCTGAACGAGGAGACGGGCGTCGACGAGGGATGCAACGTGAACACGCTGACGGGCGGCTATCTGTCGGGTCAAGGCCAATGCCAGTTCAACAACGTGCTGGTGGGCATTTCGCCATGGGACGGCGAGGCGCTCGAATCAGACTATCTGCGTCCGAACATCGACATAGAGCTCTAAGGAGGCCCTCATGCAATACGGATTCTACTTCGACGCGGATCGCTGCGGATCGTGCAAAGCCTGCGTCATGGCGTGCAAGGACAAGAACGACACCCTAGTCGGGCTGAAGTACCGCACGGTCGTCGATTACGGCGGAGGGGCTTGGATCGAAGAAGACGGCGTGCTGCAGCCGAGCGAGGTGTTCGTGTACTCGGTTTCCATCGCGTGCAACCACTGCGCGAACCCCGCCTGCGTGTCCAACTGCCCCGCCGGCGCCATGACCAAGCGCGAAGAAGACGGCATCGTGTTCGTCGACAAGGACCAATGCATCGCCTGCGGAACATGCGTGAAGGCATGCCCCTACGGCGCGCCGCGATTGAACCCCGCCACCGGCACGTCCGGGAAATGCGACCTCTGCAAAGACTATCTGGCCGAAGGCGGCAGGCCGGCGTGCGTGGACGCGTGCCTTATGCGATGCCTCGACTTCGGCGACATCGACGAGCTGCGCGCGAAGTACGGAGACGTGGCGGATATCGATCCGCTGCCCTCGTCGAGCGAGACCGAGCCTTCGCTTGTGATAGGACGGTCGCGCCATGCCGGCAAGCCGGGCACCATCATCAACCCGGAAGAGGAGCTGGTGTAGCCATGGAGGCAACGCTGGCAAGCGAACACCGCGCCCCGGGAGAACCCTCGGCGTTGGATGCCCCTTTCGAAGAAGCGCTGGAGACTCTTCTGGCTGGACGGAGCTATCTGTACCGGCTTGGGCAGCGCTTGTTCGGCGACGAGCCTGACGAGGCCCTCCTGCGCGAGGCGCTCTCTCCCCTGGCGCTGGAGGCCCTCGGGCTGTTCGTCGATCTCGAAGCCGGCGAAGCCGCTGCCGCCGTTCGCGTGCTGGGTACAGCATGCGCGAGCTTCGACGCACGCAGCGAAGCCTTCGCCGACGATGCTCGGGCGGAATACACGCGCCTGTTTCTGGGACCTGGAACGCTGCCCTCGCCTCCCTGGGAGTCGGCTCACGTCTCAAGCGATCGGACGCTCTTCAACGCCGCCACGTTGGAGGTTCGCCGCTTCTATGCAAGCAAGGGGTTCCGTCCTCGCGAATACCCGCACGTAGCAGACGACCATCTGGCCCTCGAGCTTGACTTCTTGGCCGCGCTGTCGCGGGAAAGCCTCGTAGCCCTCCGCGCGGGCGACTTCGACTCCCTGCGCGCGCTGCTACGTGATCAACGGGAGTTTTTGCATGCGCACCCGATGAGATGGGTCGAGTCGTTCGCCACACAAATGTCCCAAAGCCCGACGAAAACCGGAGAACCCGATCCGGCGATGCCCTACGCAGCGTTCGCATCGCTGGCGGCGACGTTCATCGCCGGCGATGCCGAGGCCGTCGACGACATGCTGGACGCACTGGAACAACCACGGAAACCGCGACCGACCGGTCGCTGACAAGCAAGGAGCACGACGATGAACGAAACGAACACGAGCACCGCACGAAGGGGCATTTCGCGCCGCAACCTGCTCATCGGAGCTGCTGCGGCTACCGGTGCCGCTCTGCTGGGAACAGGATGCACGTCCCAAAACAGCGCAGCCTCCGCCGCCCCGGCAGCAGAGTCTGTAGCGGGATGCGGCACCGGTGCCGGGCGCAACGGCGAGCTGAGCGTGCGCGCCATCTTTGAAAACGACCGGATCGCCGATATCCAGATCGTCCGTTCGCACGAGACGAAGTGCGTCGGAGCATGCGCGCAGGACCTCCTCAAGGACCTCATCATCTCGAACCAAACGCTCAACGTGGACGCCGTGAGCGGCGCTACGCTCACAAGCATGGCGTATCTCGCCGCCGTCAAAGACGCATTCGAGGCTGCCGGGCAGAACCGCAAGGAATGGGAAGGCCGGGAGCACGCTTCCCTTGCCCGCGACGAGCCCGTTCCCACTTCGGCAGACGTGATAGTGGTTGGGTCGGGCGGCGCCGGGCTGTGCGCCGCCGTGACGGCGGCAAGCGAGGGCAAGAGCGTTCTCGTGCTCGAGAAGCTCGCCGTCATAGGAGGCAGCACGTCGCTGTCGGGCGCAGGATATGCGGCTCCCGGCTGCTGGCCGCAAGTGCAAGCGGGCATCGAAGACAGCCCTGAGCTCATGGCGCAGGATATGCTGATCGGGGGCGACAACGAAGGCGACCCCGAGCTGGTAACCACGCTGTGCAACAGTGCGCTCGACTGCTTCAACTGGCTTTCCTACGAAGTGAGCGTGCCATGGATTCCCGGCGTGGTGCAAGACGGCGGGCACAGCGTCGCGCGCTCGCTCAACCCCGTGGACTACGGCGCGGGGCTCGTGGAGAAGCTCACGGCCTATGCGGAGGCGCTCGGCGTGACCCTATGCGGCAGCGTGCAGGTGGACGAGCTGACAACCGCGTCGGGAGCGGTGACGGGCGTCAAGGCAACCGACCTCGCCACGGGCACGCCCTTCACGGTGGCTGCCGAGGCCGTGGTGCTCGCAACCGGAGGGTTCGGGCGCAACGTGGACATGCGCACGAAATACAACCCCGAGTTCGACGATTCCTACCTGTGCACCGATGCGGTGGGCGCCACCGGCGACGGCATCCGCATGGCGGAGGCGATTGGCGCGCAGCTGGCCGACATGGAGTTCATCCAAACGCATCCGACAGGCAACCCCGTCGGCGGAGCCATGCTCGACGTGGGAGGCATCCGCGTGGCGGGCTGCTCCATCATGGTGAACCTCGAAGGAGAGCGGTTCGTGGAGGAGCTGGAGCGCCGCGATGTGGTGAGCAAGGCGACCCTGGCCCAAACGGGAGGCATGGGCTACTTCGTGCTCGCCCGCGCCGATGCGGAGGATCAGGGACTCTACGACTGGGCCGCCGACGAGATCGATTCCATGACGGCGAGCGGCATCTGGGTGGAAGGCGATACGCTGGAAGCGGCATGCGAGCCTCTCGGCATCGACGCAGCCGCCTTGGCTCAGTCGATCGAAACCTGGAACGCCGACTGCGAGACCGGCGTCGATAGCCAGTTCGCCTACCGCGCCGAGATGTTCCCTATCGCGAACGGCCCCTACTGCATATTCGCCTGCACGCCCACGGTGCACTACACCATGGGAGGCGTGCTCATCAACGCGGATGCCGCGGTGCTCGACGCTGCGGGCGCGCCCATTCCCGGCCTGTTCGCCGCAGGCGAAACCACCGGCAATATCATGGGAACGAACCGCTTGGGCACTACCGCCGTGGTCGACATCGTGGCGTTCGGCCGTATCGCCGGGGCGAGCGCAGCTGCTTTTGCGTGATTCAAGAAAACCGTAGGCGTAACGACGAAGGAGCCCCCTGGCACAGGGGGCTCCTTCGTTTCGCTCAAACTCCGCGAACGTACGCAGAGCCGGCTTACGCGTAGTACGCGAACACTCTTTTGCGTTCGTTGCCGATCTTGGTGATGCTGTTGTGGCCCGGCAGGACCACCGTCTCGTCCGGCAGCACGGCGAGGCGCTTGAGCGAGCGGCGCATGGCGTTCATGTCGCCGCCCTGGAAGTCCACGCGGCCGATGGAGCCGCAGAACAGCGTGTCGCCCGAGATGAGCACCGGCGCGCCCTCGGGATTCGTGCCGAAGCGCGGGTCGATGAACAGGCAGATGCCGCCCTCCGTGTGACCCGGCGTGAGGATGACCTTCCACGGCATGTCGCCGATCTTGAGGATGTCGCCGTCGTTCACCACGTGGTCCACCGGGCACGGCGCGAAGCGCATGTCGTCGCGCGGCAGCTTCTTCTCGCCCGTGATGATGGGCGCGTCGATGGCCGAGGCGATGACCGTGGCGCCGGTCTTGTCGCGCAGCTCCTTGGCGGCGCCCACGTGGTCCGAGTGGCGGTGCGTGAGGATGATGGCGTCGACCGTGCGGTTCCCCACGGCCTTGAGGATCTCGTCGGCTTTGCAGGACGGGTCCACCACGATGGTGGCCTTGCCGTCGGAGATGATATACACGTTGTTCTCGATAGGGCCGAGCACGAGGTACTCGACGGGCACGCAGGTGCCCTTCACCTTGGTGGTCATGAGTCGCTCCTAGTCTTTTTCTTGCCGCCGCCGGCCTTGGGCACCATGCGGCGCGCGTCGAACACTCCTTCAATGCCGCGCAGTTTGCTCAGCACGATATCGATATGGTTGATGCTGCTTACCTGGAACAGGAACCGCATCTCCACCATGCCGTCGCGATGCGACGTGGTGGAGCTGGACAGCACGTTCGCGCCTTGCTCCGACAGGATGACGGCCACGTCGCGCAGCAGGTTCATGCGATCGAGCGCGTCGAGGAACACCTCCACCTTGAACGACGTGTTCTTCGGCAGATCGTTCTCCCAGGCCACGTCGATGATGCGCTCGGGGGTTTGCTTGAGGTCCTGCGCGTTCGGGCAGTCGGCGCGGTGCACCGACACGCCGCGGCCGCGCGTCACGAAGCCGAGGATATCGTCGCCTGGCACGGGGTTGCAGCAGCGCGACAGGCGCACGAGCACGTCGTCGACGCCCTTCACCACCACGCCGTTCGACGTGTGCGCCTCGTGCTTCTTCGGCGCCTTCACGCTGGTCAGCATCGGGGGCAGCTTGCCGGTGGACATGTCGCCGGCCACGTAGTCCATGGCGGTTTCGGCTTCCTTGCCCTTGTCCACGAGGATCTTCAGCAGGCGGTTCGCCACGTGCTGGGCGCTTTCCTTGCCGGTGCCGATGTGCACGAGCATGTCGTCGGCGTCGTTGTACCCCATGTGGTCGGCCACCGACTTGAGCGCGCGCATCGACTGGGCGCTGGAGATGCCCAGGCCGTGCTTGCGCATCTCGCGCGTCAGCTTGTCGCGGCCGTTCTGCAGATCGTCGCTGCGGCTGACCTTGCTGAAGTACGAGCGTATCTTGCTGCGCGCGCTCGGCGTTTTCACGAGGCCCAGCCAGTCGCGCGAGGGGCTGGCGCTCTTCTGCGTGAGGATGTCCACGCGATCGCCCAGCTGCAGCTCGTAGGTCAGCGGCACGATGGCGCCGTTCACCTTCGCGCCCACGCAGTGGTTGCCCACCTCGGTGTGGATGGCATAGGCGAAGTCCACGGGCGTGGACCCGGCGCGCAAGCTCATGACCTCGCCTTTCGGCGTGAACACGAACACCTCGGTGGGCGCGAGGTCCACCTTGAGGTCCTTGAGGAACTCGCGCGAGTCCTGCGACTCGTCCTGCCAGTCCACCATCTGGCGCAACCACGCCAGCTGCTGGTCCAGCTCGTCGCCGCTCTTGCCGCCCTTCTCCTTGTAGCGCCAGTGCGCCGCCACGCCGTACTCGCTTTGGCGGTGCATGTCCTCGGTGCGGATCTGCACCTCGAGCGGGCGGCCCGCCGGCCCGATGACCGTGGTGTGCAGGCTCTGGTACATGTTGAACTTCGGCATGGCGATGTAGTCTTTGAAGCGCCCGGGCATCGGGTGCCACAGCGTGTGCACCGCGCCGAGGGCCGAGTAGCAGTCCTTCACCGACTTCACGATGACGCGCACGGCGATGAGGTCGTAGATCTCGGAGAAGCCCTTGCCCTTCTTCGTCATCTTCTGGTAGATGGAGTAGAGGTGCTTCGGGCGGCCCATGATCTGCGCCTGGATGTTCACCTTGTCCATCTCGTCGTGCAGGATGGAGATGATCTGGTCGAGATAGCCCTCGCGCTCGGAGCGGCTCTCCGTCACCATGCGGCTGACCTGCTTGAACTTGTTGGGCTCGAGGTAGTAGAACGACAGGTCCTCAAGCTCCCACTTGATGTTGTTGATGCCGAGGCGGTGCGCGATGGGCGCGTAGATCTCCAGCGTCTCGCGCGCTTTGAAGATGCGACGGTCCTCGCGCAGCGCGCCGAGCGTGCGCATGTTGTGCAGGCGGTCGGCCAGCTTGATGACGATGACGCGGATGTCCTTGCTCATGGCCACGAACATCTTGCGGATGGTGGCGGCCTGCTCGTCGGTGAGGCTCTCCACCTCGATGCGCGTGATCTTCGTCACGCCCTCCACCAGCTGCGCCACCTGCGCGTTGAACTCCTCTTCCACCTGGTCGCGCGTCACGCTCGTGTCCTCCACGGTGTCGTGCAGCAGCGCGGCGCACAGCGTTTCCACGTCCATGCGCAAATCGGCCAGGATGATGGCGACTTCCACGGGGTGCGCCACGAACGGCTCGCCGCTCTTGCGGCACTGCCCCTCGTGCGCCTCGCTCGCGAAGCGGAACGCCTTCGCCAGCATGGCCTCGTCCTCTTCGGAGAGGTAGACCGAGGTCAGGCGTTGCAGCTCGGCGAAGCGCTCTTCGGGCGTCTTCGACGCGAGGGCGTCCTTCTTGGCCTCGGGCGCGAACGATTTCTCGGCCACGTGGGGCCGGCCGAGCAGGTTGTCCTCCACGGTCTGCTTGTTCGACGTCGCCTCGGGCGCGCTGCCCAGCAGCTCCTCATGGTTGCTCTTGCCCATTGGTCATCCTCCCTTCAAGCGTGCGCGCTAGCGCGCGACGCCCGCCGCGTCACCCGGCAAAATGGGACGCGACACGCGTATATGGAGGGTAGCAGAATCGCTCTTCATCGCCCAGTCCCGGAATGCGTGGAACACCTCGCGCTCCCCCAAACCTTCACGGTACCGTACGCTGTCCGTCAACTCCACCTTGTCCTGCGTTTCCACCACGTGGATGGAGCGCGCCATGCCGCCTTCGCCGAACGCCGTGTGCGTCTCGATGAGGCCCAGCTCGCGGAACACCGCCACGCCGCAGGCCGCCGAGGCGGGACTCACGGGGAACGCGTCGGTGGCGGCCGCCTTCGCGAGGTCGGCGTTGCTCATGGTGAAGAACGCCTCGGCGCTGTCGCGCTGCAGGCTGCGCAGGCGGCGGTACACCTGCGCCAGGCAATCGTGGTCGGGCGTCATGTCGCGCAGGATGCGCTCGTTGAGCGAGCAGTCGCCGCGGTTGAACAGCAGGTGGATGCCCGCCGGCTTGCCGTCGCGACCCGCTCGACCGCTCATCTGGTTGAACTCGATCTCGTTGAACGGCAGATGGTACAGCACCACGTGGCGGATGTTGGGGATGTCCACGCCCTCGCCGAAGGCGGACGTGGCCACGAGCACCGACAACGCGTCGGTGCGGAACAGCTCTTCGATGCGCTTGCGCTCGGCGCGCGCGAGGCCGGCGTTGTAGAAGCCGATGAGGGGCGCCAGCTGCGGCACCCGCTTGCGCAGGGCGCGCGCGACGGCCACGGACTGCTCGCGCGAGTTCACGTAGATGACCGTCTTGTCGCCCGACGCGATGAGGTTCGCCAGGTAGTCGTCGCGGTTCTTGAGGTTGCGCTGGTCGTCCACCTCGAGGTTGGGGCGCGACGCCGGGTCGTACACGCATGCGTCCACCGGCAGCTCGCGCTTGATGGCGGCGGCCACGTCGTCGTCGGCGGTGGCCGTGAGGGCCAGCACGGTGGGCGCTTGGCGCTCGCCGGCCGCTTCCGGCGCCGCGCCCGGCGCGGGGGCGCCCAGCTTCGCGATGGCGGCGCCGATGGTGGCGTAGGCCACGCGCTGCCCCGCCTTCGCGAGGCCCACGTGGTGCGCCTCGTCCACCACGACGAACCGCACGCGGCCGGTGGCGGCGAACTCGTCGGCATGCCACGCGAGGAACTCGGGCGTGGTCAGCGCGATGTCGTACGTGCCGTCGGCCAGGCCAGCGAAGCCCTGGCGGCGCTCGTCGGGCGTGCTCTCGCCCGTGAGCGTGATCACGCCGATGCCGAAGGCGTCGAGCGCTTCGCGCAGGTGGAACGCCTGGTCGGCGATGAGCGCGCGCAGCGGGTACACGAACAGGCTGGCCTCGTGGTTCGCCAGCGCGCGCGTGGCGGCGTGCACCTGGAACGTGAGGGACTTGCCGCGGCCCGTGGCCATGATGCCCAACGTGGAGCGGCCGGCGCGCAGGTGGTCGAGGATGGCGCGCTGCGCGTCGTGCAGCGGCTTGTCGCCGATGATGGCGTGGACGATCTCCTGCTCGAGCGCCGCGGGATCCTCCTGGGCCTTGCGCTCCCAGCAGGCGCGATTCGCGGCACGGGCGGCCTCGTAGGCCTCCACGTCCTCGGGACGGTGCGGCGCGTTCGCGCACAGCTCGGCATCGCTCGTGGCGTACAGATCGGCCACGAAGCTGAGGTTCTCGGGGTTGAGGCACGCTTCCAGCGCGCCGCACGTGCGCGCAGGCGCGAGCGATTGCAGCATGGCCTTCACCGACTTGCGGCCGCGCCATTCGTCAATCTGCACCTCGAACGCGGCGTTCACCACGCTGTCGGTGCGCATGAGCGACTCGATGTCGGTGCAATGGAACATGATGCCCGACACGGTGGCGCGTCCGTCCGACAGCGTGCACGAGAAGTGGTTCTTCTCGGCGCCCACCGCGCGGCAGTTCGCCAGCATCACGTCGCGCGCGAGGTACACGGGCACGGGATGCTCCTGGCCGAACGGCGCCAGCTTGTCCAGCTGCGCCACGTTGTCCAGCGTGAGCTCGTCGAGGCTGACGCAGGCGTCGATCTTGACGAGCGGGTGGAACGCGCCCTCGGGCAGCGCGTCCATGTAGGCGCACAGGCGACGCTCGAACTCCGGCAGCTTGTCGGCCGGGAGCGTGACGCCCACGGCCGCCTCGTGACCGCCGAAGCGCGTGAGCAGGTCCGACGCGCCTTCCACGGCCTTGAACAGGTTCACCTGGCCCACGCTGCGGCCGCTGCCGCGCGCTTCATCGCCGTCGATGGTGAACAGCAGGCTGGGCACGCCGTACGTGTTGACCAGGCGGCTTGCCACGATGCCCTTCACGCCCTCGTGCCAGCTCTCGCCCGACACCACGAGCGCGCGCTGGCCGTGGTAGATCTCGGCCGCCTGGGCCTTCGCGATCTCGGACAGCTCGGCCTCGATGGCGCGGCGCTGGTCGTTCACCGATTCCAGCTTGGAGGCCAGGCGGTTCGCCTCCTCGAAGTCGTCGGTCATGAGCAGGTCGAGCGCCAGCTGCGCGTCGCCCATGCGACCGGCGGCGTTGAGGCGCGGGATGACCGAGAAGCTGAGGTTCGTGGCGCTGATGGGCTTGTCGGCGGCGCCGCTGGTGGCCAGCAGCGCGGCGATGCAGGGACGCGGCGCGCCGTTCATGCGCGCGATGCCGTCGGCCACGAGGGCGCGGTTCTCGTCGCGCATGGGCATGAGGTCGGCCACCGTGCCCAGCGTGGCGAAGTCGGTGAAGTCGCGCCACAGGTGCGGCTGGCCCAGGCGGCCGCCCAGCACCTGCACCAGCTTGAGGGCCACGCCCACGCCCGCCAGGATGGAGCTCGGGCAATCCGGGTCGCATTTCGGGTCGGCCACGGGCACGCCCTCGGGCACGAGGTCGACGGGCTCGTGGTGGTCGGTGATGGCCAGGCCGAGGCCCGCCTCCACCACGGCCGCGGCCTCCACCTTGCAGGCGATGCCGCAGTCCACCGTGACGATGAAGTCCGGGCCGTACGAGCACGCGCGCGTGATGGCGGCCTCGGACAGCGCGTAGCCCTCCTCGAAACGCAGCGGGATGAACGGCGTAGCCTGCGCGCCGAAGGCACGCAAACCGCGGGTGAGCACGGTGGTGGCCGAGATGCCGTCGAGATCGAAGTCGCCGAACACGAGGATGTGGTCGCCGCGCTTGATGGCGGCCTCCAGCGCGTCGGCGACGTCGGACAGGCCCGGGATGATGTACGGATCCAACCAGTCGCGCTCGAGCGACGGCTCGAGGAAGCGATGGACGGCTGCGGGCTGGTCGATGCCGCGCGCGACGAGCGTCGCGGCGATGAAGCGGGGCAGACCGAGTTCGCGTTCGAGGCGCACCACGGACGCGGGGTCGGCCGCTCTAATGTTGAACTGGGCAGACATGGGCGCTCATACCTAACATGCGTGAATTCGAATAGTTCGTCTCCCATTGTCCCACAATCAAGGTGCGGTGTCACCGGCAAAGACGCGGGCGGCACACGCGATATGCACGAGGGATGCACCGAAAGCTTATTCGCCGAAAAAACACCAAATGGGAAAACAAAAACGTGCCAAATGAGAAAACAAATTGAAGCCAAATGAGAAAATTACTATACTCTTTTTAGTGTGAAATGACGAAAGGATCGAAAGCCGTGAAAACCTACCTGCCCAGAATCGCCGACGGCATGCTCGCTGACCGTCTCAAGCGCAAGGGAGCTGTGCAGATCAAGGGTGCAAAATGGTGCGGGAAGACCGAAACGGCCAAACAACAGGCGAAAAGCGTGCTGTATCTGCAAGACCCCGACGTCTACGAGCAGAACATGAGAGCGGCGCGCGTGAAACCCTCGCTCCTTCTTCGAGGCGATGAGCCACGCCTGATCGACGAATGGCAAATCGCTCCCCAGATATGGGATGCCGTGCGATTCGCCGTCGACCAAGATCCCGAGCCAGGACGATTCATACTCACCGGCTCCGCGGTTACGGGCGAGCGTCCGCTGCACTCCGGCACCGGCCGATTCGCCTTTCTCACCATGCGGCCCATGAGCCTTTTCGAATCGCAAGAGTCGAGCGGCGAGGTGTCGCTCGCCCGCCTATTCGACTCATCGACGCCGATCGAAGGCGTTTCGAGCCAAACCATCGAAGACATCGCCTTTATTGCATCCAGAGGTGGTTGGCCGGCATCGGTGCTCATCCCCAACAGGCACACGGCGCTCGCTACGGCGCAGGACTACGTAGAAGCCATCTGCGAGGAGGATATTTCACGCGTAGACGGTGTTTCCCGCAATCCTGACAAGGCACGCGCGCTCCTACGATCCTACGCACGTAACATCGCGACGCAGGCAAGTGACGCGACCTTGCGCGAAGACATGAGCCCGGCAGGGGAAACGCTCTCTCAACCCTCGTTGAGCAGGTATCTCGACGCACTGACTGATATTTTCGTCATCGAAGAGCTGAGCGCATGGAATCCGCAGCTTCGCTCGAAAACCGCCGTGCGCACCTCCCCTACTCGATGCTTCGTCGATCCATCGATCGGCGTCGCCGCGCTTGGAGCAAGCCCCGATCACCTGCTGCAGGATTTGCGCACCTTCGGGTTGCTCTTCGAGACGCTTTGCATCAGGGATGTACGCGTATACGCCGATGCGCTCGGAGGGCACGTATTTCACTATCGCGACAAAAGCGGGCTCGAAGCGGATGCCGTCATCGTGTTGGACGATGGGCGATGGGGGCTCGTCGAAGTCAAGCTCGGGGACGCCTACGTCGACGAAGGGTCGAAGAACCTTCGTCTGCTTGCCGACAAAATCGACCAGCAAGCTATGGGGAGCCCCGCATTCCTTGCGGTCGTCACCGCAGAAGGTTATGCCTACACGCGCGACGATGGAGTGCACGTCGTTCCCATCGGATGCTTGAAACCGTAGGCCTCAATCGAATAAACCTCTACCACCAGGCATAACGCGTAATTCATACCTTTCGTGCTACAGCGAGGGGCCCTTTCGTGCGATAGCGCTTCGGCCGGGCGGGCGCATAGTGCATCCCATCGGCGGCGATCGGGGAGATCGCGCCGCAACCGAACGAACAAGGTTAAGGGAACGGGAAAGGGAGAACGATATGACGAACGCAACCGCACAGCACAACGGCCTCTCGAGGAGGAACTTCCTGAAGGGCGCCGGCATCGGCGCGGCGGGCCTGCTGGGCGTCACGGCGCTGAGCGCGTGCGCCGGCAACGCTTCGGCGAAGACGGGCGACGGCTCGTGGGACGAGGAGACCGACGTCGTGGTGGTGGGCTCGGGCGCTGCGGGCGTGTCCGCGGCCATGGAGGCGCTCGAGGCGGGCGCGCAGGTCATCATGATCGAGAAGAGCAAGATGACCGGCGGCATCACCAGCGTGTGCGAGCAGTACTGCGCCTACGACTCCAAGCTGCACCTTCCGCAGAACTTCGACGACGTGGAGGATAGCGCCGAGATCATGCTGGAAGACGCGATGCGCGTGTCGTACGGCACCGCCGACGAGGCGCTCGCGAAGGTGTACTGCGACAACTCGGCCGACAGCCTCGACTGGATGATCGACCACGGCTGCGAGTTCAAGGACACCCTGCGCGTGTCCGACGGTCGCCACGGCCAGGGCAAGTACATCCTGGCCACGCCCGGCGACCTCACCGTGAAGCTCTCGGCGGCCATCCAGGCGGCCGGCGGCGAGATCATGGCCGACACGCCCCTCACCGAGCTCGTGCGCGACGAGGAGAGCGGCCGCATCGTCGGCGTCGTCGCCGACGACAAGCGCATCAAGGCGCGCAAGGGCGTCGTCATCTGCACCGGCCCCTGGTCGGACGACGACGTGCTGATCCCCCGCCACCTCAAAGCCGTACCCGAGACCGTGCAGAAGTGCGCCGAGACGCTGGCCGCCTTCGGCATGCCCTACGGCCCCTACACCGGCGAGGCCATCCGCGCCGCGCAGAAGGCGGGAGCCTCGGTGCGCCACATGGAGTACATCATGTTCGACCCCTACTACTCGGTGCCCGAGGTCATGGAGCAGAAGGTGGCGCCCGCCGGCGTCACGCGCGCGGTGAACCAGGTGCTGCTCACCCCCGAAGGCACGCGCTTCACCGACGAGGGCCAGTCGCGCGGCGACATCGCGCTCGACGTGGTCGACCTGCCGGGCAACGTCTACTACCCCGTCATCGACGGCCGGCACGTGCCCGACGCCACCGGCTCGATGAAGTTCACGGCCGACAAGCTGGACGAGTTCGTGGCGGGCGGCTTCATGGCGAAGTCCGACACGCTCGAGGGCCTCGCGGCCGAGATGGAGAAGGTGTTCGGCATCCCGCAGGCCGCCTCGCTGGCCACCATCGAGCGCTACAACGGGTTCTGCGAGACGGGCGTGGACGAGGAGTTCGGCAAGGACCCGCACCACATGACGCCCATCGACCAGGCCCCGTTCTACGCCGGCCCCGCCGAGACGTGCCGCGAGATCTACACGCACGGCGGCCTGGAAACCGACGCCGAAGCGCGCGTGGTGGACTTCGACGGAGCCGTGATCCCCGGCCTGTACGCCGCGGGCATGTGCACGGGCGGCCCGCTGGGCAGCATCACCATCTCGGGAAACTGGCAGATGAGCTCCATCGTGTTCGGCCGCATCGCCGGCAAGAACGTCGCCGCCGAAACCGCGTAACCCCCATAGTTCCCACCCTCCCCTCCATGCGAAAGCCGCCGGACTCCCCTCCGGCGGCTTTCGCCATGCGGGGCTCTATCGACGCTGGTGAATCGTCGTTTCCATGCGGTCGATGAGGTTGAGCAGCTCCTGGCGCGAGTGGATGTCGAGCTTCGCGTAGGCGCGGCGCAGGTGGGTCTTCACCGTGTGCTCCGACAGCATGAGGTAGTCGGCGATGTAGCGCGCGCTGCGGCCCGACGAGAACTCGCCGACCACCTCGAACTCGCGCGCGGACAGGTCGTAGGTGTCGCGCAGCAGCTCGAGCGCCGCGGCGTTGAGCGACTCGATGGACGCGGTGGGCTCGCTCATCTCGTCGGGCGCGTCCACGTAGCCGCTCTCCTTGCTCTTCGCGAACAGCCACAGGTAGCTGAGGAACAGCAGCGCCACCGACGCGCCCAAAAGCCAGATGATGGCGGTGAGCGCCGTGTCGAAGTGCTGGGACGCGAGCGCGCCCACGTCGGTGGTGGCAAGCGCGCGACCGGCGGCGATGGACAGCTGCGACGCGCCCACCGCGAGGCCCAGCAGGAAGAACGACGGCAGCTTGCGCTCATAGGCCTCGCTGGTGAACGCCATCCAGATGAGGCAGAAGAACGTGATGAGCAGCACCACCATGAGCGGGCCCGACCACGTGGTGTCGGAGGGGTTCGCGCTGCGGAACATGAGCACCGACATGAGCGCCAGGGCCGACACGGGATAGGCCACGTCGATGCTCGCCTTCTTCGGCCGCACGAGCACGAGCCCCAGGCACAGCGTGAACGACACGACCACGCCGAGGATGGACGTGACCGCGGTTTGGGCGTAGTGCATCCCGCCCGCGATGTCCATCTGCACGACGAACCCGCACGAGGTCGAGAACACGACGGCGCCTGCCACGGCGCGCTTCGTGCGCGCAGCCAGCTCGGCCATCGACGTGGCGGGCGCGTCCTGCGGCATCATCACCTTCGCCACCGATTCGTCGGCGCGCATGCACGCGCCGAGGGCCACGAGCGAAATCACGAGGGCCGCCAGGAACATGAGGTCGCGCCCGAGCGGGAACAGAGCCGTGCTCACCGGCACGAGCAGCGTGTCCACCACGTAGCCGGCCGCGATCATGGGCACCGCCCAGCTGGGACGATAGCTGGCGAACACCTGCATCCAGCACAGGATGATGAGCGCCCAGCCCACGCCGCCGGCGAGCGCCGCCACGAAGGGCACGATGCCGAGCGTCTCGGGGCTGGCGGCCAGCGCCACGCGCGCCGCGAGCGCGCAGCAACCGCCCACGAACAGGGGCAGCGCGCGGTCGAGCCGCCCGAGGTACGAGAGGATCGCCACGCTGAGGTACGTGACGCCGCCCGCCGCGATGCCCGCGATGGCGTAGGGCTCGGGCGAATACGGTCCCGTGCCCAGGTCGAGCAGCCGCGCGCCCTGCAGCAGCCCGAACCCCACGACGGCCACCGCCACGAGCAGCCGCGTCCTTCTCGCCGCATCCACCTGCACGCCCGCACGCCCTTTCCCCCACCTCGATTTCCTGCACGCAGTATACCGCGCCCGCCGCCCCCGCGCCCCGTGGCGCGGCGGGGCGCGCCACGGGGCGCGTCCTCCCTACATCTGCTCCACCAGCACGAGCAGCTCTTGCTTCTTGTGGATGTCGAGCTTCGCGTAGATGCGCTTCGAATGGGTGCGCATGGTGTTCTCGGATATGAACAGCATCTCGGCGATGGCCGGCCCCGAGTAGCCGCGCACGAGCAGCTCCATGACCTCGGCCTCGCGGCTGGACAGGCCGTACAGCTCGCTCAGGCGCTTGCAGCGCTTCGACACGCGGTCGGCCAGCTGCGGCCCCGCGTCCGCACCGGCCGGCGTTGCCACGTCGCGGGCGCGCACCGCCTGCGTCACGGCGATCTCCGCCGACGTCTCCTTCTGCGGCGCCTTCGGCGTGAGCATGAGGAACTCGAGGCGGTTCGTGTGCAGCTTGCCCACCTTGCGCCCCACCAGCGCGATGAGCAGCATCACGTACAGGGCCACGAGCGCCACGAACGACAGCTGCTCCACGCCGAGCCCCGCCGCGCTGCCCGAGGCGTAACCCACCAGGTAGCCGCACATCTGCATGAAGTAGGTGATGGTGCCGTAGAACGCGTAGATGAGCACCGGGTTGATGCCGCTGTCGCGCGAGATCTGGCCGCAGTGCATCATCATGAGCACGCATGCCAGCATGAAGCACGCGTACGTCACGCCGCTTCCCACCGTGGTGAACTCGGGGCCCGCGAACGGCAGCACGATGAGGCACGTGGCCGCGATGGGGAACAGCACGCGGAACACGCTCATGAGGTCCACGTGGATGGTGCGCCGCCGCCATGCCCCGTAGAACACGGCCACCACGGCCAGCAGCGCGAACATCGAGAAGATGTTGATGGTGCTGAGCAGCTCCTGGTGCGTGACCGCGATGAAGCGGATGGCGCCCGAGCAGAACCCGAGCGCGCCCACCGACAGCGCCGGCAGGAAGCTCTCGCGCAGCGCGTTTCGGTACACCACCGCGTGCTCGCGCGGGACGTCGTCGAACATGGGCTGCTGCGCGTCCGTCGCGTGCGCGGCGATCCACAGGCACAGCCCGGCCAGCGGCACCAGCACCAAAGGTATAAGGTAGGCGGTGAGCGCCGTGGGGATGAAGCACAGGAAGAAGTACAGCAGCGCCGAGAAGCCGGTGCCCTTGATGAGCGCGAGGTTGCCCCGCGCGCTGTCGAGCGAGGCGAACACGCGCTGCCAGCTCATGAGATAGCCTGCCGACCCCACGCCGATGAGCGCCGCCGCGCCCACCACCAAGGCCAACGCGAGCGATTCCAGATACATGGCCCCCACCAACATGAGCGGCCCGAACGCGAGCGGCACCGAGAACGCCAGCACGTGCGCCCCGCGCGAGAGGCCGGGCCGGGCCCACGTGAAGGCCATGGCCGCGCAGAACGCCAGCCAGAACGCGGCGATCTGAACCGTGTAGAATACGATGGTGGTGAGCGACGTCTGGCAGAACGCGGGCAAGTAGGGGTAGATGCCGCCCCAGATGGACGTTGCGTTGATGGACAGAAACGTCGCGTAGCCGAAGCTTGGCACGTCCGGTTTCAATGCTGATGGAGCGCGCATGTGCGAGAGTCCCCCTCCTTATCACCGTAGGGTCATTCTAGCAGACGCGTCGGACGCCGCCAGCCAACATGGTGACAGGGTGATGCTTTTGACCTGGGAATATACAAATATCACAACATTCTGGTGACAACATCGCGAGCGGCGAGCACCTATAGTCTGCCGCAGACGACGAGGCCGCGCCACCGTTGGGAGGCCTCGCATGAAACGAGAATGGAGGGGGTTGCATGTCTACAGATCGCACCACGCTGACCCGCCGCACGTTCGTCGCATCGGCCGGAGCGCTGGGAGCGCTCGCCGCCTGCGGCACCGCGGCGAGCACGCTGTACGCGCCGACGCCGCAGGCGTACGGCGACGAGAGCGGCAACGGCGAGAGCATCGTATGGACGCACTGCCACGTCAACTGCGGAGGGGCCTGCGTGCTGCAGTGCCACGTGCAGGACGGCGAGTTGAAGTACGTGGAATCGGACAACACCGGCGACGCGTCGTTCGGCGCCGTGGAGGCGCGCGCCTGCCTGCGCGGACGCTCGATCCGCCCGTGGCTGGGAAGCGCCGACCGCCTGAACTACCCCATGAAGCGCGTCGAGGGAACGAAGCGCGGCGACGGCCAGTACGAGCGCATCAGCTGGGACGAGGCGCTCGACACCATCGCCAGCGAGTTCAAGCGCATCACCGAGAAGTACGGCAACGAGAGCGTGTTCATCCAGGAATGCTCGGGCGTGGAGCAGAACATCATGATGAACAACCCGTTCTTCCGCCTGTTCAACCTGCTGGGCGGCGAAGTCACCCGCTACGGCAGCTACTCGAGCGCCGCCATCAGCTTCGGCGCCGTGCCGTACACTTACGGCAAGTCGTGGGGCAACCGCTCGCTCAAGACCATCCAGGAGGGCGAGCTGGTGGTGCTGTTCGGCTTCGCCCCGAACGACATGCGCATGGCCGGCGACGGCCCGGGGTACGACTTGAACGTGGTGCGCGAGAAGAAGAACGCCCGCATCATCGTCATCGACCCGCGCCGCAACGAGACGTGCACGAACCAGGGCGCCGAGTGGATCCCCATCGTGCCGGGCACCGACGCCGCGCTCGTGGCGGGTATCGCGCACGAGCTGATCTCGCAGAACCTCGTGGACCTCGACTTCCTGCACACGTACTGCGTAGGCTTCGACGAGGAGAGCATGCCCGAGGACGCACGCGGCAAGCACCTGTCGTATCGCGACTACATCATGGGCACCGGCTACGATCAGGTGGAGAAGACGCCCGCGTGGGCCGCTTCCATCACGAAGGTCCCGGCCGAGCGCATCGTGAAGCTGGCGCACGAGATCGCCGAGTCCGACCCGTGCTACATCTGCCAGGGCCTCGGGCCGCAACGCCACACGAACGGCGACAACGCCGCGCGCGCCATCATGGTGCTGCCGCAGCTGGTCGGCCAGGTGGGCAAGCCCGGAACCACGTCGGGCGGCACCATCGGCAACGACGACATCGGCCTGAGCTCGCTGCCCACGGGAGACAACCCCGTCAAGACGAAGTTCCCGAACTTCCTGTGGCCCGAAGCCATCCGCGACGGGGCGAAGCTCACCGCCACGAACGCCGGCATCCAGAACGCCGACGGCCTCAAGGTGGGCATCAAGTTCCTCGTGAACTACGGCAACAACATGATGGCCAACCAGAACGCCGACATCAACTTCACCACCGACATCCTGCGCGACGAGAGCCTGTGCGAGTTCATCCTGCAATACGACGTGGCGTGGACCGCCTCGTGCAACTGGGCCGACATCGTGCTGCCCGACCTCACCCCGCAGGAAACGTACAGCTTGACGGCCGCCGGCGAGAGCAACGACGTGGAGGGCATCCGCTTCGGCCAGCCCCTCTACGAGCCGAAGTTCGAACGCCGCGAAGTGTACGAAGTGTGCGGCGAGCTGGCGAAGCGCCTGGGCGTGTACGACGAGTACTCCGAGGGCGGCATGACGCGCGAGGACTGGTGCCGCAAGCTCTACGACGAGCTGCGCGAGGACAAGCCCGAGCTGCCCACGTACGACGAAGGCGTGAAGATGGGCGCGTTCACCTACGACATCGAGCCCTCCACCGACGTGGACAAGTTCATCCTCGACCCCGAGGCGAACCCGCTGAAAACCGCCACGGGCAAGATCCAGATCTACTCCCCCGAGCTTGCCGAGATGGCCGAAACGTGGACGGTGCAGGACGGCGACGTGATCTCGCCCATCCCCGTGTACTATCCGGGCTTCGACGGACCCGACGCCACCACCGACGAGTTCCCGTTCCAGATCGTGGACTTCCACCACAAGGGCACGACGCACTCGACGTACGCCGCCAACGAGGTGCTGCACAAGCTGTCGCCGTTCCAGGCGTGGATCAACCCGATCGACGCCGAGCGCCAGGGCATCGCCGACCTCGATCCCGTGCGCCTCGTGAGCGCGCAGGGCGAGATCCGCACCACGGCGAAGGTGACGAACCGCGTGATCCCCGGCGTCATCATGTACCCGCAGGGCGCGTGGCACGATGCCGACATGCAGGGCGACCGCGTGGACCACGGCGGATGCAGCAACACGTTGACCAGCCGCCATTGCGCCCCGGTGTCGAAGGGCACGGGCCAGCACAGCGTGATCGGCACGATTGAGAAGGTGGAGGGGTAAGCCATGACGCAGTACGGATTTTACTTCGACGCAACGCGCTGCACGGGCTGCAAAACGTGCGAGGCCGCGTGCCGCGATTACCATGACCTGCCGCTCGAGCTGTCGTACCGGCACGTGTACGAGCTGGAAGGCGGCTCGTGGAACCAGGCGGCCGACGGCACCTGGACCACGGATTCCTACACGTATTACACCTCGTTCGCATGCAGCCACTGCGCGAACCCGGCCTGCACGCACGTGTGCCCCACCGGCGCCATGCACAAGGACGACAACGGCATCGTGTCGGTTGACACGCGCCGCTGCATCGGCTGCGGCTACTGCGAGCTGGCCTGCCCCTACGGCAACCCGCATGTCGACCGCGACAAGGGCCACAGCGTGAAGTGCGACGGCTGTGCCGAGCGCGTGGCCGCGGGAAAGCAGCCCGTGTGCGTGGAGGCGTGCTCCATGCGCGCCCTGTCGTTCGGCCCGATGGACAGCCTGCCGAGCGACGGCGAGCTGGCCGCCGTGGCGCCGCTGCCCGACCCCAGCGTGACCACGCCGAACTTCCTCATCAAAGCCTGCGCCTCGTCGCAGCCGTGCGGCTCCACGTCGTGCGTCGTCGCCAACGCCGCGGAGGTGAAGTAACATGGGAACCGGATTCGAGCACACCGCGCTGGCGGTGTTCACCACCCTGGCGCCGATGGGCGCCGGAGCGTTCATCGCGCTGGCATACGCGTTCTTCGTCGGCGCGCCCGACGACGCGGCTGCGAAGCGCCTCGACCGCTGGACGGCCCTTCCGCTCGTCGTGCTGGCCGCGGGCTTCCTCGGCGCGTTCATGCACCTCGCGAGCCCCCTCAACGCCTTCGGCGTGTTCACGGGCGTCGGCTCGTCCCCGCTGTCGAACGAGATCCTCGTCGGCGTGGCGTTCGCCGCGCTGGCCGTGGTGTACTGGGTGCTGGCGCTGGCCGGAAAGCTGTCGCCGTCTGTGCGCAAGGGGCTGCTGGCCGCGCTCGTGGTGCTGGCCGTGGTGTTCGCCGCCTTCTGCGGGCTGGCCTACATGATGTACACTATCCCCACGTGGAACACGCCCTTGTCCATCGTGCAGATGGAAGGCTACATGCTGGCGGGCGGCACGGTGCTGGGCTTCTGCACCGTGGGCTTTGCCCAGGTGAGCTTACCGAAGGGTGCGGGAGCCGTGGCGCTCGCGCTGACGCTGGCCGGCGTGGCGGTGGGCACGGTGGGCTTCGGCGTGCAGATCGCGGGGCTCGACACCATCCGCAACATCTGGTCGTCGGCCGCCGAGCTGGTGCCGGCCATCTGGGTGCTGCTGGGCGCGTTCGCGGCATGCGGCATCTTCGCCTCCGCGCTGACGTACAGCGCGGCGAAGCGGAGGCTCGCGCCGACGCTCCTGGTGGTGGCGTGCGTCGTCGTCGCCGTGGGCATCTTCGTGGCGCGCATCGGGTTCTACGGCTTGTACATGGGCATCGCGCTGTAAACGGGCGCGGCAACGGAAAGGGGCAGCGGCAGCATGGAGACGGCGCTCAACGAGATCACCCTCGTGCTGTTCACCACCATCGCTCCGGCGGGCGTCATGGGATACCTCACCATGGCGCTCGCCATCGTATTGGCCCGCGACGAAGAGCGCGCCGGCGCCATCAGCCGCTACCTCGTGGTACCGCTCGTGCTGGCCATCTCGGGGCTCATCGCGTCGGCCACCCATCTGGGAACGCCCGCGAACGCGCTGTACGTGATCACCGGCATCGGCCGCTCGCCCCTGTCGAACGAGGTGGTGGCCGCCGTGGCGTTCCTGGCGCTGG
The DNA here is from genome assembly GCF_014287365.1 of Eggerthella hominis. NCBI lineage: Bacteria > Bacillati > Actinomycetota > Coriobacteriia > Eggerthellales > Eggerthellaceae > Eggerthella > Eggerthella hominis. Next base: position 148,538 of record NZ_JACOOA010000003.1, on the reverse strand, counting down.
GCGGCGTGTACTGGATCCTGTCGTTCCGCGACGACCTGCGACGCTCTTTCCGCGTCGCGTGGCTGGCCGCCACCGCGGTGGCGGGCTTCGTGTTCGTGGGGTACATCGCCGTGGCGTACTCGGTGCCCTCCGTTCCCACGTGGAACCTGCCCACCGCCCCGCTGACGCTGTGGCTGAACGCGCTGTCGAGCGGGCCTTTGGTAGGGCTGTTCGGGTTGCTGCTGGCGCGCCAGGAGCCGAGCGGGCGCATGACCGCGGCGCTGCTGGCGCTGGCCGCGCTTGCCGCTGCAGGAAACGCCGTGGTGCTGGGGATGCAGTGGCAGGAGCTGCCCGGCATCGTGACCACCACCACGCGCGCCGTCGACCTGGTGCCGGCGATGCCGCTGGTCATCGGCGCGTACGTCGCGTGCGAGGCGATTGCCATCGCGCTGGGCGGCGCGGGAGCGCTGCGGCGCGCCATCGGCGCGGGCGACGACCCCTTCGCCGCCGCGCAACGCGCGCGCATGGCGCGCCTGGCGCTGACGGCGACGAGCGCGATACTGGCGCTGGCCGCATGCTTCGCCGTGCGCTTCACATTCTACGCGCTGCATATGACGCTGGGAGTGTAGGAGGCGCCTCGTTTTGCGCCCACCCTGCGACTTGCTATCGCTCGAACACCACGTCTCCCATGCTCGAAGCGTCGTAGCCCACGATGGAGCCGATCTCCTCGCGGAAGGGGCGCGTGCGGGCCAGCTTCGCGATGGCGTCGGCGGCGCGCTCGCAGCCAGGACGCTTCACCAGCACGATGTCGAGCCACTCGTCTTGCAGCGGGAGGAAATCCACGCCCTCCACCTGGCGGAACACGCGCTCGGCGCCGATGCCCGCATCGGCCGCGCCCCGGGCGACGAACGAGGCCATCGACAGCGCCGAGCTCGCCTCGCGCCCGTAGCCCTCGATGGCCGCCCCCGAAACGCCGCGGCGCGCCAGCTGCTCGTCCAGCAGGATGCGCGACCCGCACCCGCACTCGCGGTTCACGAGGCGCACGCCCGGTCGCAGCAGGTCGTCCCAGGTGCGCAGGTTCTTCGGATTGCCCTTCGCCACGATGAGCCCCTGGCGGCGGCGCACGAGGCGCACCACCTTCAGCGGCACGCCCGGCAGCAGCCGCTTCACCGCGGCGACGTTGTACGAGTCGGTCTCGCCGTCGTACAGGTGCGTGAGCGCCGCGTGGGCCGCCCCGCGGTACAGGTCGACCAGCGCGTTGTAGCTGCCCTCGTAGATGCGGTCCACCGCGGTGTTCGTGGCTCCCAGGTAGTTCGCCAGGATGTCGCCCACGATGTCGTTGCCGGCCAGCACGAACGAGGCGGGAGCCGGCTGCGGGGCCGGGGCCGACACGGCTGCGCGCGGCAGGGCGGCGGCCGTCACCGCGGCGGCCTTCGCGCGCTTCGAGCGCGCGATGTAGTTCTCCACGTCGCCCATCGTGAAGCGCATCTTGCGGCCGACGTGGTACGACGCCAGCTCGTCGGCCTTCACCAGCTTGTAGACCGAGCTGCGGCTCACCTGCAGCAAGCCGGCCACCTCGTCCGCTGTCAACGCGTCGTCGTTGCGCATGCCGTCTCCTCCGTCAGTCTTCGATGCCCCACAGCTTCTTCAACTCGCGGTTGATCTCGTTCGCGTTCGCCGGAATGCCCACGTCACGCGGCATCGGCTTCCGCTTTCCACGGCCGCCCTTCGACTTCGCGGGCGCGGAGGCGCCGGCGAACAGGCGCTCCGAGGGAAGCACGTCGATCCCATGCAGCGCGACGGCCCGGCATCGCTCGGCCAGCTCGCGGTCGGACGTCACCACGCCGATGCGCTCGGGCGCGCGACGCACGCGCTCGACGATGGCGTCGTCGGCCGTGGGCAGGCGCGTGTACGCCACCTTGTCGCCGGCCGGACGCACCACGCCCTCGCCGCCGGCGGCGTCCCACACGATCGTGTACGATGACGAACCCAGCACGCGCGCAGCCGTGGCGCGCAGACGCCGCTCGAGCGCGTCGCGCTGCTCGGCGATCGAGAGCCCGCTCGTCGCGGGATCGCGCTTCGTCACGTTGTAGCCGTCCACGAGATACCGCACGGTCGTCCATTCTCTAAATCATCCTCATGCACACATAATCTTCGACTCAGTATAAACCCTATCGAGCGCGGTGCAACGCACAAGCTTCATGGCTCCTCCACGGGTTCGCACGGTTTCGTGCACGAGAATGCACGAGCGTGAACGAGAATGCACGAACCGGAGTCATTTTCCGCGGACCTCTTCCGCACCGCGTCCGAACCCGCGATACTGCAACCATACCGAACGGGCTCCGGACAGGACGGAAGCCCCCAACGAAAGGAACCTGCTATGAAGATTTCCGCTCGCAACCAGCTCAAGGGTACCGTGTCCGCCGTCGCCGAGGGCGCCGTCAACGGCGTCGTCTCCATCGACCTGGGCTCCACCACGGTGAAGGCCGACATCACCATGGAAGCCATCAACGACCTGGGCCTCAAAGAGGGCATCGACGCCGTCGCCATCATCAAGGCCAGCAACGTGATGTTCGCCGCCGGCTCCGAGCGCATCCAGGGCGTCTCGGCTCGCAACCAGATCGCCGGAACCATCGTGTCCGTGAAGAAGGGCGCCGTGAACGGCCACGTGGCCATCGAGACCGCCGAGGGCGCGCGCATCATGGGCTCCATCACGAACGAGGCCATCGAGGACCTGGGCCTGGCCGAGGGTGCCGCCGCCCTGGCTATCGTGAAGTCCACCGACGTCATCGTGGGCGTCGAGTAACCTCCCGCTCTCCCCTCCCCGGTTTTTTGCACCTCGCAAGGCCGCGTCCTGGACGCGGCCTTTTGCGTTACGCGGCGCGTTCCGCTACCATGCTTCTTTGTTATCCAAGGCTAACAAAGAAAGCGAGCATGTTGTGATCCTCGTTCTTATCGCTGAAATCGTGAGCGCCCTCGTCGCGCTGGCCCTCGTCGTCGCCATGGTCGTGTCATGGGTGCGATCCGCCCGCGAGAAGCGGGCGGCGCGATCCGCGCCCCCATCGGACAAAAGCCGCGCGCGCCACCGGACGCTGTCGATGATCCTCGTGGCGGCCGTGATCATCCACGGCGCGTGCGCGACGGTCTACGCGTCGGGCGCCAACCCGCTTGCCTACGCGTTCGGCTGGGCGGCGCTGGCCCTGCTGGTCGCGTCGGGCGCCTGCATGATGCCGCCGCTTCGCTCGAAGCTCGCCCATGCTTCCACCTGGCACAACGGGTTGTTCGTCGCGGCTCTCGCGCTCATCGTCGCGCACGCGGTGGCAGGTCGGCTGTAGCGTCGCCGTCCTCCGTCCCGCCCTGCGTTCCCCCCTGCGGAACGTCGTGCAGCACCCCGGCGAGGAGGTAGCGCAGGTACTCGTACGCCTGCGCCTTCGTGCAGCGGCGCTCGCCCAGCAGGCTCCATTCCAGCACGAGGAACAGCGTGTTGCCGTAATGATCGGCGATCAGCTCGTAGGGGATGCGGCTCGCCACGCGTTCGGGGCACGCGCGCAGCAGCGCGCGGATCTCGGTTTGCATGATGCCGCGCAGGTGGTTCAGCAGGTAGCCCGAGCCGGCATTGTGGGCGAGCGTGCGCTTGACGGCGTCGAGATGGGCGACGCACAGGTCGTACGCGCGGTCGAAGCACGTGCGCAGCCCCTCCTCCGCGTCCATCGACGAGGCTTCGTCCAACCGCAGATGCGCGCCGATGCGCATCCAGCCGTAATCCAGCAGGTCGTACTTGTCGTCGAAGTAGTTGTAGAACGTCGCGCGCGGATACCCGGCGCGCTGGCACAGCTCGTTGACCGTCACCTGCTCGAACGGCTGCTCGGCCAGCAGGGCCAGCAGCGACCCCGAGAAGGCGTCGAGCGTGCGTTGCGCCCCGCGCGTGGGTTTTTTCGACACGTCGTACTTCATCGCCGGCCTTCCTTTCAACGTTTGCGCTTCTGGGTGCAGCCGCCTCCATCCTGGGCAGAATCGCGCGATTCGTCCAACGTTTGACAGAGCGGGCGAAGCCGTCTCTTGCGCTGTCCCGCCGCTCATTCTATGGTTGATTCCAGCAATTGACAAGTGTCCAGAATTTGACAGATGCACAGGCGCACGCATGTTGCGCGATGCGGGAGGAACCGATGATCTTCTACTATTCAGCCACCGGAAACAGCCAGCACGTGGCGCGCCGCCTCGCCGACGCGCTCGACGACCGCGCCGTTTCGATCCTCGCGTGCCGGGAAGCCGGGGGCGCGTCGTTCGAGCTTGCGGAGGGCGAGGCCGTCGGCTTTGTCACGCCCACGTACTTCATGGGGCTGCCCACCCTCATGACCGATTTCTTCGACGCCCTCGACCTCCGCACAAGCGGCGGCGCAAGCCCGTACGCCTACCTCGTGGCCACGTTCGGCAACTTCAGCGGCACGACGCGCGCCATGACCGCCGATGCGCTGCGCGACCGGGGCATCCCGTTGGCCGCCGCGTTCGGCGTGCGCATGGTGGACACGTGGACGCCCGTTTTCGACGTGTCCGACCGAGAGCGCAACCTGCGCATCACGCGCGAGGCCGACGCGCGCATCGACGACATCGCCGCGCGCGTACGCGCTCGGGAGACGGGCGCGCACCGCATCCGCACGGGGCCGCCCCTCGTCGGCTCGCTCATGCACGCGCATTGGCGCGCCCGTCGATCCACCGCGCCGTTCTTCGTGGAACCCGCTTGCGTCGGCTGCGGCGCGTGCGCCCGGAACTGCCCCGTGGGCGCCATCCGCATGGAGGACGGCGCGCCCGTATGGACGGCGGACACGTGCGCGCAGTGCCTCGCGTGCCTGCATCGCTGCCCCACGTTCGCCATCCAGCACGGGCCGAACACGAAAAAGCACGGACAGTGGGTGCATCCCGGCGAAATTCTGGCGTAAAACCCGCAAACTCGAAACTCTCTGAAACAATTGCGCCCCCTGGCTCGTATGCTTGAGCAAGGGGGTGAGTCGATGTCAGCAGAAAACCGCGCGCAGCCGCGCCGCAGCGAGGCGTTCATGGCGCGCGCCATGGCCGATTGGGGCGATGCCGTGTATCGCCTGGCGCTGGGCCAAACGCGTTCGAAGGCCGACGCCGAGGACGTGTACCAAGACGTGTTCATGCGGCTGTACAGCGACGCCACCGAGTTCACGAGCACCGAGCATCTGAAGGCGTGGCTGCTGCGCGTGACCATCAACCGCTGCCGCGACCTGGCGAAATCGAATTGGAACCGCCGCACCGTCGCGTTCGACCCCGTGCGCGACGACGTTGCCGAGCTCGTGCGCGACCCCGCCGACGCCGACGTGTGGGACGCGGTGGGCCAGCTGCCCGACAACCTGCGCTCGTCCGTGCACCTGCACTACGTCGAAGGCTACACCACCGACGAGATAGCCCGCATGCTGAACAGCCAGCCCGCCACCGTGCGCACCTGGCTGTCCCGCGCCCGTGCGCGGGTGAAAGACCTGTTGACGGGTCGGAAGGAGCGGGAGAGCACGCTTGCTGCGACCCTTCCGCTCATCGCGGCCGACCCCTGCGACCCCCGAAAGGAGGTGCCCCATGACTGACGACCCTTTGACCCGATACGCCGCTTTGATGAACAGGGCCCACGCGCCGCGCGACCTCTCGCGCGCCGTCCTCGATCGCATCGAGCGCCAGCAGAGCGAACAAACCAGACCGACCGGACCGCGCCATCAAGCCGCCGAAACAGGCCCTGCACCTGCGACGTTCTCCGTCAAGCGACACCGATTCAGGGGCTTCGCGATAGCGGCGTGCCTGCTGCTGCTCGCATCCATCGTGGGGCTGTCGCTGGCGTTGCCCCACTTCGCCAAGCACGGCCAGCCGTTCGGATTCGCCATCAACGCCTACGGGGCGTCGGGCAACTCGCTGCTGGCCATGGGCGAGGATGGGCGCATCCTGTTCGAGGCCGACATCCTGTTCCGCGTGCCGCCGGACGACCGCTACGCCGACGAGGGCGTGTACACCGGCTGCATGTTCCGCATCGAAGGCACCGACATCGTGCGCGTGCAGGCACACATCGACAAGGGCGAGCTGTACCGCTACACCTACGACGAGTTCACGTCGGGCACCAGCCCCGATCGCTGGGCCGAGGCGCTCGAATGGAACACAACGCTCATCGGCGAAGGGGCGTTCTTCAGCGCGTACGACCTGGTGCAGCCGATCAGCTCCCCCACCGAGGGCGAGCAGCCCGACAGCGAAAGCGTCGGCGTGAAGTGCTATCAGCGGCTGGGCAGCACCATCGATCTGCCCGTCACCGACGAAGCGGGCTCGCGGCTGTCCGATTACTGCTTCGGGCTGTGGACGAACGAGAACGCCGGCGTGGTCACCGGCTACCAGGATTACATCGACACGCTCGACGGCGCCACGCTCACCATCACCATCGAGAAGGCGGACGGCACCCACGCCACGAAGACCATCGAGCTGACCGCCGCCGACGTGAAGGCGAAGCTCGTGCCGTCTGAAACGAATGCCACGCCCGAGCTTGAGCTGATCCCGCAGATCGTCGACCCGTTCGAGGGCGGCGTGCAGGAGATGCTCAACAAGCGCAACGAGGGATTCACCTGGATCCACACCCTGTACGGCACCGTGGTCGAGGAAACCTGCGAGCCCTTCCCGTTCGCGGACGAGCAGCTGCCCAGCCTCGATCGCCCGCTCACCGAGCCGGCCGCCGAACCCTCGGTGGAAGAGGCGTCCGCGGAGCCCGAGGAGGAGGTCACGCCCGAGGACAGCTGGGTGGTGTGCAAGAACCCGCTGCGCCTGGGCGAGACGATCGACGTGCGGTTTCCCACCAACGTGACCGACGATCAGCAGGCATCGAGCGGGTCGACCGAAGGCTTGCTGACCTGCACGAACGGCACCGCCAGCACGCAGCTGCCCGAGGGGGTAACGGCGGCCGATCTCGCGTCGCTCCACCAGGCGCCCTTCGGCGAGTTGCATATCGAGGAGGACGGTTCCATCAGCGAGGGATTCGCGTACGCGACCATCGACGTTACGGTAAAGAACACCTCGGACAAGCTGCTGTACGCGGATACGGCACAGGGCTGGTTCGGCACCATCAAGGAGCTGGACGGCGAGCAGTTCTTCGCTCAAAGCAAGTCTTCTTGGCCGCTGTGGGCAAGCGGCATCGAGCATCCGACGAACAGCTGGAACGGGAGCTCGTTCTTCATGCCGATCCAGCCCGGCGAGACGAAGACGTTCACGGTGCTGCACGTCGTCGCCGTCGACGAGCTGGCCGACCCCACGTTCTCGTACCACTACCGCAACACCTCTTACGGCGGTCGCACCACCGCCACCTACCGTATCGGCAGCCTCGAGCTGCCTTAACGGAAACCCCGCGGCGCCCACCCCCTCCCAGCGCCGCGGGGATTTTTTCCTCCTCTCCGGAACAATCCTCCCTTTTCACCCGTATTGGTACCAGAGAGGTGAATGCATGCGCTTACCGTTCCAACGACATACGAACCGCGCCGCCGCGCGCGGCAGCTCGAAACCGCTGCGCTCGGACGCGTTTCTCCGCCGCGCCATGGACGCCTGGGGCGATACCGTGCTGCGCGTCGCGCTTGCGCAGACCGGCTCGCCGAGCGACGCCGACGACGTGTTCCAAGACGTGTTCATGCGCCTGCTGGAGAACGACACCGCATTCGAAAACGACGAGCATCTGAAAGCCTGGCTGCTGCGCGTGACCATCAACCGCTGCCGCGACCTGACACGTTCGGTTTGGAACCGTCGCACCGAGGGCTTCGAGCGGCAGCACGTCGACGTCGCCGCGCCCGACGCGTTCCGCGCCGACATCTGGGAGGTGGTCGGCGCGCTGCCGCCCGACCTGCGCGCCGTGGTGCACCTGTTCTACGTCGAAGGCTACGCCACCGAAGAGATCGCGGCCATCGTGGAGTGCCAACCCAGCACCGTGCGGACCCGCCTCCACCGAGCCCGCCAGCAACTGAGAACCACGCTGCAAAACGAGAAGGACGCAGCACGAGAGGAGTTGACCCATGACCGAGCACCGCAATCCCAGCCATCGGCCGACCATGGACGATTACCGTGCCATGATGCGCGACACGCACACCTCCGACCAGTTGAAGGACGCCGTCCTTGACGAGGCACGCGCGCGGCGGCGCAGAGGCGCACCAGGCGCAATGCCCCGGCGCCGGCCGGCAAAACCCGTTGCCGTCGCAGCCTGCCTGATCCTCGCCGTCGGCCTAGGGGCGGTCGGGATGGCCTTCGGCCTCCCCTCGTCGCTGCATGCCACGCTGTTCGGGGCCGTCGACGGCGCGTCGCCCAATTCCTTCGCCCTCGCCGCCTATGCGACGGAGAATCCCGAAGGCGCGTCGGGCACGACGGTGACGCTCGATTCGAGGGACTTCACGGGCGGCGGGGGTTACAGCGGGCCGTGGTACAACCCAGCCGACGACACGTTCTGGAGCGACGAATGGGCTGGCTACAAATACCATTTCCTCGTGAACTGTGTTGGCAACAACATCGAGACCGTCACCTACGAAATCGCGGGCGAGCGCAGCTACTTCGAGACGATCGACCAGACGCTCACCGACGAGCAGCGCAAGAACGGCGCGCATACGTATCGCTATACGAAAACGGTGACGTTCGACTACGACCATCAGGAATCGGCCGACGGCGATCGCATCGTGGAGATCTACATCGGATTCCCCTTGTCGGATTCCGGGCTCGAAGCGCACCGTCTGCTCATGAGCGAGCGAGACTCGAAAGAAGTGGATCGCCAACTGAGCGTCTCCATCGAGGAAAGCGCTGCGAAGGAAATGGCATCCTCGAAATTGAACCTGACCGCAACGTTCGCCGATGGATCGACGCAAATGAAATCGTACGTCATCGCCCCTGTTCCCGATTTCACAGAGCGCTATTTGGCATACTACGACGCTCGCGAAGCCTTCCGCGACGTCGAGCCCCCTGCACGCGGCGCGTCCGACGAGGAGGTCGCCGACTTCCTGAGCCAGATGCCCCCCATGCCCAAGCTCTACACCATCACCGAGATCGTCGAGGAGTAGCGTACGCTGGACAGAATCGCGTCTTTTCCGAAAAAGTTCGATCGCGAGGGAACGTTTCCCTCATCTGTCGCATATTACAGATGAGGAGGTGGCCAACATCGACAACAATCCCCGATCCGAGCGCTTCATGGAACACGCCCTGACAAGATGGGGCGCGCTTGTGTATCGCATCGCGCTCAACCAGACGCGCTCGCCTTTCGACGCCGACGATGTGGCGCAAGACGTGTTCATCAGCCTGCTTCAAGACGCGACCGCGTTCACCGATGACGAGCATCTCAAAGCGTGGCTCATCTGCGTCACGATCAATCGTTGCCGCGCGCTGCATCGGTCGGCATGGAAGCGGCACGTCGATGCGACCGATGCCGCATCGCCCGCGTTCGCCAACCTTGAAGCGCCCGCCCAAGCCCTCGTCACGAGCGATGTGTGGGATGCGGTTACACGCCTGCCCGCCGACATGCGTTTGATTGTGCATCTGCATTACTTCGAGGGCTATCCCCTTGAGGAAATCGCACGATTGCTCAGCTGCAATTCTGCCACCGTGCGCACGCGGCTGCACCGTGCGCGGAAACGGCTCAAACTCGATCTGGAACAGGAGGCCGCACGTGAAACATGCGAATATGCACGAGTACCGTTCCCTGATGAGCAACGTTGACCTGCCCGATCGCGTCCGAGACACCGTTATGCAAGAAACGCGACGAGCAGAAAGCGGCTCGACTTCGCAGAGGACCGTCTCCCGACACGCCCCGCAGCGGCCGCGCACCATGCATCGCTTCGTTGCGGCAGGCGCATGCGCGCTCGCGCTCGCTGCAGGCATCGGCATCATCGGCAGCATCGCCATGAAACCCGCTCCCGAGCAATCCGACGCTCCCCTCGTCTTGCCGGACAATCCCAACGGCAACTTCTTCGCGCTCGCCGCTTATGCGGCGGAGAACCCCGAAGCCGAGCCGGGGAAAACGGTCGAGGTGAGCCTTGGGAGGTTCAGCCCGGGCAGCTCAATGGGGCAGATAAACCTGCTCACCGGCGAGGAGTACGCAGACGGCCGACACGTATACGCCTTCATATTCGATGTCACGTGCACCGGCGAGAACATCCAGTCGATCACGTACGAGATCGTAGGCAACGATGCCTATTTCGAGTCGTACGACGAAGAGGAGTTCCTTCGCGCTCACGGCGTATACGGTGACGACGACCCCGCAGTCGAGAACGGGTACACCATCAACGACGAAAGCACGTTCACCGTTGACTACGAGAGCCAGGACCTGCGCGAAAACCTCATCAGCTGCCACCTCCTCGTGCCCTTCACTATGCGCACGGAAACGCAAACGCTCATGGAGCAGCTTGTGCGCAGCGAAGGAGACGAGTACCTGGCTTCGATGAACGCGGCCTTTGCCGCCGAAGCCGCCGACGCGTCGCAGGCGCTTTCGCAATCGCAGCTCAAGCTGACCGCCACCTTTGCCGATGGAAGCACGCAATCGAAATCGTACGTCATCGCGCCGGTCGACGGCTTCGAAGAGACGTATCGCGCGTACCTCGATACCGAAGACGCGTATTATAAAGAGCATGGAACGACGGAAGGCTTCGAGGAACCCAAGCTCTACACCATCACCGAGATCGTCGAGGGATAAGCTGCGGGGAGGGTGCGCCGCGCGAGACGCGCCCTCCCCATCTACTTCACTCGAGGAACAGGGCGTTCGTAGGCTCGAGGGCTCGCGCCAGCTCCTCCTCGGTTGGCAGGCAAAGCGTGTAGCGCGACGTGAACAGCCCCTTCTTGTCGGCCAACGCGGTACTTGGCCACGGTGGCGTCCTTCGTTGCACAAAGGAGGTCCTTGAGCAGCCCATCGGCTTCGGTAGTCGGCTCAAGCTGCTTCACCTCTTGACGCACGGCTGCGCACGGTCCACCGCTGATCGACGGCTTCGCGCATATAGAACAAGCGCTTTCTCTCGTCCTCCACACGTATGAGCAGACGATAGTGGGACCAGCTCACATGTGCCGAAGAGCACGCTCGGTGAACCCCTTCCCGAATTCCGTCGTCAGCCGCTCGGACAGGTACTCCATCAGGTGCTTGCCGTACTCGGCGCGATCTCCCTGCGCTTCCACGATCTGGCGGCCGATCTCCCAATACGCCCCGACCATCGCATCGTCGCCACAGCTGTCCGGTTCTTGAGTTATGCACCCTCATGGCAGACCTAATCGTCCTCCATCGAGTGCCTTGCGCGCGAAAGTTTGGAATAACCCCAGGTCGAAAGTCGTCCGTGCGAGCAAGGCGTCGCACATGGGGCATCGCGAGGGTGCATAACTCGGGAACCGGGCGCTTTTCGGGAGCTTTCGATGACACAAGGGTGCATAACTCGGGAACTTCGCTCGGGAACGGTCCCGCGGCCGTCCAAGTCTCTCTCGCTCGTGTCGCAGCCACCCGAAATCGTTGAGGGGCAGGCTGGGCCCTCTCCAAAAACGTAACTCCCGCACAACGAAAAAAGGGCCGGATCTTTCGATCCGGCCCCGGAGATTGCTGGGCGCTTGCTGCTGGTGTGCTGGTGGCTCGTTCGCGAGTGTGGTGACGGGTGCGCCCCGGTTTCAAACCGGCCGAAGCCAGTGGTTAGGCGGTCACCTGCGCTTTCATCGCGTTGATGCGCTGGAACACGGCCGAGGCACCCGGGATGACGTCCACGGAGCCGTCGGCGGACACGGACAGCAGCGTCGGCGCCTGCATGATGCGGTAGCGCTGAGCGAGCTCCACGTTCTCCTCGGCCAGCAGCTCCTCGTAGGGAATGCCGGCGGCATCCATCTCGGCCGCGGCGAACTTGCAGTTCGGGCACGTGCGCGTGGCGACGAGGTAGAGGCCCGCGGGAAGCGTGCTGTGGTCGGGGGCGGGTTCCGCGACGGGAACCGTTACGTGCGAGCCCGCCTGTCCGGCGGTCTCGGCCGCGGCCGTCACGGCCACGGAGCCTTCGCGCGTCAAATGCGAATGCCCCAGGTCGTACTCAACGCGGTCGGCGAACTCCTGCGACTTGCCGTCGTTCCAGTTCTTCACCGGACGGTAGTAGCCGGTGATGCGCGAGTACACCTCGGTCTCCTCGTGGCAGCACGGGCACTCGTACACCTCGCCGGCGATGTAGCCGTGGTTCTTGCACACGGAGTACGTGGGCGACATGGTGTAATACGGCAGCTTGTAGTTCTCGGCGATCTTGCGCACGAGCGTGGCGGCCGCCTTCCAGTCGGGCAGCTTCTCGCCCAGGAACGCGTGGAACACGGTGCCGGACGTGTACAGCGTCTGCAGCCCGTCCTGCACGTCGAGCGCGCTGAAGACGTCGTCGGTGAAGCCCACCGGCAGGTGCGACGAGTTCGTGTAGTACGGCTTGCCCTGCTCGTTGGCCGTGATGATCTGGGGGAACTGCTCCTTGTCGTGCTTGGCGAAGCGGTACGTGGTGCTCTCGGCGGGCGTGGCCTCGAGGTTGTACAGATCGCCGTACTGCTCCTGGTAGTCGGCCAGGCGGGCGCGCATGTGGTTGAGCACGTCCTTCGTGAACGCCTGCGCCGGCTCCTGCGTCATGTCGGCGCGCAGCCACTGGGCGTTCAGGCACGCTTCGTTCATGCCCACCAGGCCGATCGTGGAGAAGTGGTTCTCGAACGTGCCCAGATAGCGCTTCGTGTACGGGTACAGGCCCGCGTCGAGCAGGCGCGTGACCACTTCGCGCTTCGTGTGCAGCGAGCGCGCGGAGACGTCCATGAGATGGTCGAGGCGACGGTAGAAGTCGGCCTCGTCGGTGGCGAGGTAGGCCAGGCGCGGCATGTTGATGGTGACCACGCCGATGGAGCCCGTGGACTCGCCCGAGCCGAAGAACCCGCCCGACTTCTTGCGCAGCTCGCGCAGGTCGAGGCGCAGGCGGCAGCACATGGAGCGCACGTCGGACGGCTCCATATCGGAGTTGATGTAGTTCGAGAAGTACGGGGTGCCGTACTTGCTGGTCATCTCGAACAGCAGCTTGTTATTCTCCGTCTCGCTCCAATCGAAGTCCTTCGTGATGGAGTAGGTGGGGATGGGGTACTGGAAGCCGCGGCCGTTCGCGTCGCCTTCGATCATGATCTCGATGAACGCCTTGTTCACCATGTCCATCTCGGCCTTGCAGTCGCCGTAGGTGAAGTCCATCTCCTTGCCGCCCACGATGGCCGGCTGATCGCGCAGGTCGGCCGGGCACACCCAGTCGAGTGTGATGTTGCTGAACGGCGCCTGCGTGCCCCAGCGCGACGGCGTGTTGACGCCGAACACGAACGACTCGACGCACTGCTTCGTCTCCTCGTAGGACAGGTCGTCAACCTTCACGAAGGGCGCGAGATAGGTGTCGAAGCTCGAGAACGCCTGGGCGCCGGCCCACTCGTTCTGCATGATGCCGAGGAAGTTCACCATCTGGTTGCACAGGCTGGACAGGTGGCTGGCCGGCTTCGACGTGATCTTGCCCGGCACGCCGCCGAGGCCTTCCTGGATGAGCTGCTTGAGCGACCACCCTGCGCAGTAGCCCGTCAGCATGGACAGGTCGTGCAGGTGGATGTCGGCGTTGCGGTGAGCCTTCGCCACCTCGTCGTCGTAGATCTCGCTGAGCCAGTAGTTCGCCGTGATGGCGCCCGAGTTCGAGAGGATCAGGCCGCCGACGGAGTACGTGACCGTGGAGTTCTCCTTCACGCGCCAGTCCTCCACCTTGACATACTGGTCCACGAGATCCTTGTAGTCGAGCAGCGTCGCGTTGGCGTTACGCACCTTCTCGCGCTGCTTGCGGTACAGGATGTAGGACTTCGCCACGTCGGCGTACCCGGCCGTGGAAAGCACCTCCTCCACGCTGTCCTGCACGTCCTCGACGCTGACGATGCCGTCCTTGATGCGGGGTTCGAAATGCGCGGTCACGTTGAGGGCCAACAGGTCGATCGTAGAAGGATGGTACTGCTTCTCCAACGCGTCGAACGCCTTGGCGATGGCGCTCGAAATCTTTGCGATATCGAATTCCGCGATCTTGCCGTCGCGCTTCTGAACCTCGTACATGCTCGCTCCTTTTGCTGTGGATTCGCTTCGTTTATGCGGCCTCGGGCAGTTGGGCCGCGCCTCGTTTGCGGTAGACCACACCCTACCAGCGTCGTGGGGGTCAGTCAATGACTGTCACCCACATGTTGAAGATACAACCACAAAGCACAACTATATATGGTAGGTTTTGCCATCTGGGGTTTTGCGCGGGCGCTCGACGGCGCTCTACGAAAAGCGACCTGCGCGTTTAGAACAAAGCACCGCGAGGGCCGTTTTGCAGACGCTCCGCGTCGAACCATTCGGCGAGCGGCAAGGGCTGCTCTGCACGCAACGGACTATGCTAGAATGGCGAGCGGAGAGATCGCATCTCGTCAGGGGACCGGCACCATGAATCAGACAGACCATTCGGACAACATGGCGGACGCTTCGCTCCGCCGTCATCATACGTGCGTTCGGGTAGCTCTCCTCGTCTGCGGCATCATGCTTGTCGGAATATGGAGCAACCTCTTCGGATACAGTGCGCTTCTCATACCCGACCCAAGCGGCGAATACGGCACGACACTCAGCGACTGGTACATAGGGGGACGACTCGCCAGCGCCCTGCTGTTCGTGGTTCTCGCCCGCCCCCTCGAACGTCGTCAAGGAGCCATAGGGCTTCTGGTCGGCATCGGCTTGTCCCCGCTCGTTCTGATCATAGCCCTTTCGGCGCGCCAAGGAACGGCGGATACGGCACTGCTGAGCTCCACAACCCTGCTGCCGCTCGGCGCTTTTGCAGCAGGCATTGGGTTTCTCCTCCTTTCGGTGCCCCTGTTCATCAGGCTGATTCACGAGCTCCCCTCTCGATGGGCGGCCTTGGCCACCATGGTCGGCATCGTTGGCGAGTGCGCCGTGTCAAGCGCATTGAGCTTCTACGGCTCGCTCGATGTCCAGCTGATCGCGTGCACCATCGCTCCCGCAGCCAGCGGCCTGTGCCTGTTCGCCTCCGAGCGCTTGGCAGCTCGCGACGGCGCGAAGGCGAAAACCGAAGACGACAACGAGGCCGAGAGCGCGATCGCGTCACGTCCGCAAGACGGCGGAATGCCGAGAGCCTACGACGCACGCAATTTTTTCGGAACCGCGCTCATGCTCTTGCAGCTTTCGTTCGCCATGGTGCTCGCGTCATCGCTCAGGTCGCTGAGCAGCATCGGCCCTTGGGGGCTTTTGCACGAAGGGTACCTCGCGCAAATCGACGGCTCGCTTCCGCTCGTCTGCCTGATCGTTGCGACGCTCACCCTGCTCATCTTCGTTGCACCGCGCCGCCTTCCCAGCCAGGTGAAATGCGCCCTCGCGCTCGTGGTGGTGCTTGCCGGACTGCAGATGACCGCCTCGCATCTGGGAACCGCGCCGGACGGCGGCCCCACGGTGGCGGCCATCACCATGGGCTGCCAGCTGTTCTGCCGGGCGATCATATGGATCACGTTCATGGAATGCGTGCGTCAGCTGCGCATCCCGCCTTTCAGGATCAACGGCATCGCCTGCCTGTTCAACGTCGCGGGCTCTCTACTGTTTTCCGGAACGGCCTCGTTCGGCATCGGGGAAGAAGACCTCGTGCTCGGCATCGTGTACGTGCTGCTATGCGTGACGGTGATCGCCATCGCCCTGCCCTCCATCGGCTCCGTCGGTTCTTTCGGTGCAGCCGAACGTCGAGCCCATTGCGAATCCGACGATTCGGACGACAGCGCCGCAATCCCATCGAGGACGCTCCACAGCTTCGCTTCCGCCCACGGCGTCTCCGCACGCGAGGAGGAGGTCCTCGCGCTTCTGCTCGACGGCTGCACGCGAGGGCAGATCGAACGGCTCCTCGGATTGTCCGAAGGTACCGTGCGCACCCACGTGAACGCCGTCTACCGCAAGGTCGACGTACATTCCAAGGAGCAGCTGCATCAGACGTTCGCCGATTGGACCGTCTGAAAAAGGCCGATCATCCAGTCGTTTTCTTGAATTCATCCATTGCGGTGATGACCATCATCCACGCTAACGTGGACCCCGCCTCGATAACACGATCAAAGGAGAGAGGGGTACCTATGAGCACCATTACTCGGAGGAATTTCGTAGGGATGTCCGGAATCGCCGGCATCGCCGCCGCAGCCGGCTTCATGGGAGTCGCAACAGGATGCACCCAGGAGGCCGTTGCGGAGCAATCGGGCTTCAAGCCGGGAACGTATCGGGCGGCCGCACAGGGCATGGCGGGCTACGTCTACCTGTCGACCACCTTCGACGAGTCGTCCATCATCGACATCGAGATTCTCGACGAGAACCAAAGCGTGGGCATCTGCGAGGAAGTGTACGCGACCATCCCGGCGAACGTGATCGACACTCAATCGCTCGGCGTCGACGTGGTGTCCGGAGCCACTTTGACCAGCTACGCGGTCATCGACGCCATCGCTGATTGCGTTTCTCAGGCAGGTGGCGACGCCGACGCCATGCGCAAGGTGAAGATCCCCGTCGAAGTGCAGGACGAGGAATTCTCGTACGACGTCGTGGTGGTGGGCGCAGGGCTGGCGGGACTGTGCACCGCCATCGAGGCCGCGCGGGAAGGCGCGCACGTCGCCCTCGTGGAAAAGCAGGGGGTGCTTGGCACGGCCGTCTTCTCGAGCGGCATCACGTACATCGCCCCAACTCCCGACGACGTCGAGGCAATGTACGCCAAATGGATAGAAAACGCCGTCACCACGTGCGAGTATCCCACGGTCGAACGCGTGCGCGACCTGTGCGAGGCAAGCCCCGAGGTCATGGAGTTCCTCGTGGATGTCGGCTTCGAATACTCCGTGGGGCTGAACGGCAACCTCATGCCCACCGCCTCCACCGGCATGCTGCGCAACAACATCCCCATCCGCCTCGGCTCGAAGGAGCCGTTGGCCAAGGGCGGAGAGGCGCTGATGCGCGGTCTCGAAGCAGCCTGCGCCGCGAACGGCGTCGACGTGTTCATGAACACCGGGGTGACCAAGTTCATCCTCGAGGGGGATGCGATGGCGGGCGTGGTGTGCGAAACGCCGCGCGGCGTGAAGACCTACCGCGCCTCCTCGGTGGTGCTGTGCAGCGGGGACTACGGGCGCAACCCCGAGATGGTGAAAACGTACTCCCCCGAATCCATCCACGACATCACCTCGACGGGTGCGGGAAACACGGGAACGTGCATGGAACTGGCCATCGAAGCCGGAGCCGCCGTGTACGAATCGCAGCAGCCCATGAGCGGCAGCCTTGCGTTCGAACCCGAGAACAAACCCGTGTGCGGCCAACCGTTCGACCAGTTCCCCTTCGAGTGCATGCTGGTCGATTACCACGGCGAGCGCAAGGTACGCGAAGACGCCCCCAACAACCATGTGCAGCATCAGTACTTCATGGACCCCGACCGTCCCTGCGCCGGCTGGGCCATCATGGACGAAGCCGTGGCCCGCAAGGTATGGGTCATGGACGAGCTCCTGTTGAAAACCGAGAAAGGCGACAGCAAGATACGGGCATACAAAGCCGACACGATCGAAGAGCTGGCGAAGCTGATCGAGGTCGATGCGAACACACTGGCCTCCCAGTTGGACGCGTACAACGCACTGTGCGAAAGCGGCGAGGACACCGCGTTCGGCAAGGAGGCGAGCTTCTTGACGCCCATGAAGGAAGGCCCTTACTACGGGGTGCTCGCCTATAGCATCATCCGCGCCATTGCCGGAGGGGTGAAAACCAACGGCGACTTCGAGGTAATCCGAGCGGACGGCCAGCCTATCCCCGGCTTGTACGCAGCGGGAATATCGAGCAGTCGCGAATACTGGGGCGACTACTATCCCGGTGCCATGGCCATCGCCCTGTGCACTCACGGCGGCTACCTCGCCGGCAAAAACGCTGCCGCACACGCCAAAGCGTAGCGAACGCGGCAGCATGCGAAGAAGCGAAGGCCCTGGAAGACGTCGTATTCCGGGGCCTTCGTCCAAACGGCACGTTGCGTGGACGGATGCAACATCCTATGATGGGAGGCCGAACGCACTGCAGGTTTCGCATCCGAAGGAGCTGCCATGACCCATTTTCCCCTGCGCCGCGCTGAGCGGGCGATGTCGCGCGACGAGGCGCTGGCCGTGCTCGACGCCGCGGAGTTCGTCACCGTGTCCACCGTGGACGACGACGGCATGCCCTACGGCGTGCCGCTCTCCTTCGTGCGCACGGGCGAGGCGCTGTACTTCCACGCCACGAACGAAGGCGGCCACAAGGCGGCGGACTTCCGACGCGACAATCGCGTGTGCGCGACCGCGGTGACGGGCGTCGGAGCGTTCTTCGAGGACGGCGACTTCACCACGAGCTTCCAGTCGGTCATGGCGTTCGGCCGCATCCGCGAGGTGTCCGACGTGGGCGAGTTCAAGCACGCGCTGGTGAACCTGTGCATGAAGTACGTGCCCGAAGCGAAGCACGGCATCGGGCGTGCGATGGAGCTGGAAGGGCCGCACACGGCCGTGTGGGCCATCGACATCGACGAGCTCAGCGGCAAGGCGCGCTCGGGCCCCCGCCGCGCGAACGAGGGGGCGTAACCATGCGCATCGCCGGCTTGCAGAAGCTCACGCTGCTCGACTACCCGGGCAAGACCGCGGCCACGGTGTTCACGCCGGGCTGCAACTTCCGCTGCCCGTTCTGCCACAACGCCGACTTGGTGACGGGCGGCGCGGCGCACGAGGCGACCACGGCCGCAAGCGCCGACGCCGTCTCGCTCGACGAGTTCTTCGCGTTTTTGGACAAGCGCCAGGGGCTGCTCGACGGCGTGTGCGTCACGGGCGGCGAGCCGCTGCTGCAGCCCGGTATCGAGGACTTCTGCGCCCGCGTGCACGAACGGGGATTCGCGGTGAAGCTCGACACGAACGGCAGTTTCCCCGACCGCCTGCGCGCCCTCGTGGAGGCCGGCCTCGTGGACTGCGTGGCCATGGACGTGAAGAACGCGCCGGAGCGGTACGCCGAAACCGTCGGCGTGCCCGCGTTCGATCTCGCGCCGGTGCAGGCGTCCCTCGACTTCCTGCGCGCCGGCGACCTGCCCTACGAGGTGCGCACCACCGTGGTGCGCGAGCTGCACACCGCCGACGACCTGCGCGCGCTGGCCGCGTGGGTGCAGGGCGTGCGGGCGTGGCACCTGCAAAGCTTCATCGACGCGGAAAGCGTGCTGGGCGGCACCGGCCGCTTCCACGCCTGGGATCCCGACGACCTGCGCGCCCTGCTGCCCGAGCTGCAAGCCGTGGTGCCGGGCGCCCAGCTGCGCGGCGTGGACTAGCGCGTCGTCGCGGACGCGGACTAGCGCGGCGCGGCACCGCACGACGGCGACCGCTTCGCCACGTTACCGGCGAGCTTCAACCCTTTTTCAAAGCGGCATCATGACCGGCGATTCGCCGGCGCCCCGCCCTATACTGAGAGCTTGGCGCGCTGCACGGCGCGCCGGTTTGACGAGGACAAAGGGGGATGCATGCGTTCACGTTGGTTGGTTCTCTGCGCGCTTGCGGCGTGCCTGCTCGCGCCGTTGACGGGGTGCGTCGCCTCGCAGCCGGAAGCCGTTCCCGAGCAGCCTTCGACCGAGTTCGGCACGCCGTCGGATCCCGACGAGAACGCCGCAGCCCCGACGCCCGCCCCCGCGGCCCCGCACGAGCCCACGCTGGACGAGCGCGCCGCCGACAAAGTGGCCTCCCTGACCCTCGAGCAGAAGGTGGCGCAGCTGTTCATCGTGCGCCCCGAATCCATCACGGGCGTGGACACCGCCACGCAGGCCGGCCCCGCCACCGAGGAGGCGTTGCAGACCTATCCCGTGGGCGGCATCGCCTACTTCCAGAAGAACCTGCTGGACCCCGACCAGACCGCCACCATGCTGGCCAACGCGCAGGCGTATTCCGAGAAAGCCGTCGGCTTGCCGCTGTTCGCCTGCGTGGACGAGGAAGGCGGCACCGTCACGCGCATCGCGGGCAACCCCGGCTTCGCCATCGAGAACGTGGGCGACATGGCCGACGTCGGCGCCGCCGGCGACCCCGCGGCGGCCGAGGACGTCGCGCACACCATCGGCACGTACCTGCACGACCTGGGCTTCAACGTGGACTTCGCCCCCGACGCCGACATCTGCGGCGACCCCGCCGTCGACGTGATGGCGCTGCGCTCGTTCGGCACCGACCCGCAGCTCGTGGCCACTATGGTGGAAGCGCAGGTCAAAGGGTTCGCAAGCGCGAACATGCTGTGCAGCGCCAAGCACTTCCCCGGCATCGGCGGCGTGGCGGGCGACAGCCACGAAGGAGCCATCGTGTCCGAGAAAACCCTCGACGAGCTGCGCGCCTTCGAGCTGGTCCCGTTCAAGGCGGCCATCGCGGCCGACGTGCCGTTCATCATGGTGGGCCACCTCTCGGTGCCGAACGCCACGGGCGACGACACGCCCGCCTCCATCAACCCCGCCATCGTCACCGACCTGCTGCGCGACGAGCTGGGCTACCAGAACCTCATCATCACCGACTCGATGGGCATGGGCGCCGTGGGCGACGTCGCCCCCGAGCAGGTGGGCGTCGCAGCGCTCGAGGCGGGCGTCGACCTCGTGCTCATGCCCGAGGACTTCGTCGCCACCTACCAGGGCGTGCTCGACGCCGTGCACGACGGCCGCCTGACGGAAGCGCGCATCGACGAATCGGTGCGGCGCATCGTGAAGACGAAGCTCGCGCTGGCGGAATAGGCGTAGAATGAAGGCACGCCCGCACGGCGCCCACCCCTCGACCAGGAGGTTTCCATGGCTCGTCAAACCCATTGCGCCTGCACGTCCGTCCTCGTGGGAAAGGCGGCCTCGCTCGACGGCTCCACGATGATCGCGCGCACCGAGGACAACGTGCGCGCCTGCGCGCCGAAGCGGTTCACCGTGGTGCCCGAGCGCCGCTGGACGCGCGAGCAGTTCGTGTCGGCGGGCAACGGGTTCACGATGGAGCTTGACGGCGCTGCCCTGCGCTACACGTCCACGCCCGAGGGCGATCCGAGCGAGGGGCTGTACGAGGAAGCCGGCATCAACGCAGCCGGCGTGGCCATGAGCGCCACCGAGAGCACGTACGCCAACGAGCGCGTGCTGGCGCTCGACCCCCTGGTGGAGGACGGATTGGCCGAAGACGCCCTGCTCAGCGTCGTGCTGCCGTTCGTCGCGTCGGCGCGCGAAGCCGTGCAGCGCATCGGCGACATCGTGGCCGCGCACGGGTCGGCCGAGAGCAACAGCATCCTCGTGGCCGACGCGGACGAAGTGTGGTACCTGGAGCTGGCCACGGGACACCAGTGGGCGGCGCAGCGCATCCCCGACGACGCGTATGCCGTGTGCGCGAACCGCATCTCCATCCAAGAGGTCGATTTCGCCTCCGACGACTTCATGACCTCGGACGGCATCCGCGCCTTCGTCGACGGAAATCGGCTGAACCCGCGCCCGGGCACCTTCGACTTCCGCCGCATCTTCGGCACGTACACGCAGCAGGACCGGCACTACAACGCGCCGCGCGTGTGGTTCGGCCAGCGCTACCTCACGCCCGAGGCGGTGCAGCAGCCCGAAGACCTCGACCTGCCGTTCATCCGCCGCGCGAACCGCCTGATCGGCGTCGACGACGTGGCGTACCTGCTGAGCTCACACTACAACGGCACGGCGTTCGACCCGCTCGGCTCGGATGGCGACGAGCGCAGCCGCACGCGCTACCGCGCCGTCTCGCTGTCGCGCACGCAGGAGGGCCACATCCTGCAGGTGCGCCCCAACCTGCCGCCCGAGCGCGCCGGCGTGCACTGGGTGGCGCTTGCCACCACGGCGTTCTCGCCGTTCGTGCCGTTCTTCGCGAACGCCTCGGCCGCGCACCCCGCCTGGGAGCGCGCCGGCGAGCGCCCCGAGGGCGACAGCGCGTATTGGCTGCTGCGCACGCTGGGGATGCTGGCCGAGAGCCGCTACGCGCTGGCGGCGAAGCCCGTCGACGACTTCCTCGCCGCAAGCCGCCAGAAAGCGCACGCGTTCGTGGTCGCCACCGACGCGTCCAGCGCAGGCCTCTCCGGCGAGGAGCTGACCGCGGCTTTCACCGAAGCGAACCGCGCCTTCATGGACGAGTTGCTGGCCGACACGCGCACCCTCGTGCAGGACCTCGTCATGGCAGGGGCCGAGGATTCCCGCCTGTCGTTCGAGATGGACGCGAACCTGTAGCGCCTCCGCAGCCAAAGCGGCGTTCCGCAGAAAGCTTTTGTCTTGCCCCTCCCTTCCCCGAGACGCTTGTCCGCGGGGAAAGGATCGCGATCGGGCGCTTTTTGCACAAAAATCCTCGACGTGCGAAACCTCCCGATGCTGTTGAGCGGGGACACGCCGCGTCGCCTCGCGAGAATCCCAGGTCGTAGCCGTGAGTCCGTCCATCGGGCGAGGTATGCATGCCGAAGCCCGACCCTGCGATCGACTATGAGGGCCTTCGAGGTTCGCACGTCGCCTGTTTTTGTGCACCAGGACGCGAATCGCGTGTCGGCAGCACATACCCCAGCTCTTTCGGCCATCGTGCGCCGAACGGGGAGCCGGGGTGCTCGCTTCCGCGTCACGCAACCTCGAGCGCATCGTCCGCCACGGCGTCGTTCGTCGCCGGCAGATCCGCCAGGCCCTTCTTCAGCACGCGGAACGTGATCAGCCCGATGACGAACGCGGCAGCCGCCGTGCCCACCGCCACCGGCACGAGGTTTCCGCGCAGTGTATCGAATAGCCCGCCGTAGACGAGCTGGCCGATGGGCTGGGCGCAGTTCGACAGCGACATGGTGAGCGCGATGACCTTCCCCACCAGATGGCCGGGCGTTTCAAGCTGCACGAACGAGATGGCCTGGATGCTGAACATCGTCGCGCACGCCATGGACACGAACAGGCCCGCCACCACCATGCCGTACGCCGCCATCGCGCCCATCGGCACGCCCAGCACCACGGCGATCGGCAGCAGTCCCAGCGCCGACACCAGCAGGAACAGCGGCGCGCTGCTCAGCTTCAAGCGCTTCGCGAACACGCCCACCGAGATGCCGCCCGCCAAGCCGCCCAGCGCCATGGCGCCCTCGGCGAAGCCCATGTACTGGTTCGGCAGCCCGAGTATCTGCGTGATGGTCACCGGGGCGCCGATGAGGATGAACGCCGTCAACGTGAGGTTGATGCCGGCGACGAGGAAGATGACCTTGAGGATGACCGTGCGCTCATGGCGCAGGAACGAGAAGCTTTCTGCGATGTCGTTTACCACGGTGCGCACCACGCCCACCGAGCTGCGCTCGACGGCATCGCGGGGAATGCGCACGAAAGCAACGATGACCAGCGTCGACAGCGCGAACGCCACCCCGGACACGAACACCACCGGCTCGATGCCGAACAGGCCGAACAGCAGGCCGCCCAGCACGGGGCCCACGAGGCCCGACAGCGCGCTGATCTGGCTGACGATGGCGGTTGCCCGCACGATGCCCTCGCGCGGAACGATGAACGGCACCGCCGCCTGCACGGTGGGCTGGTAGACGCTCTGCGCCGCGTACAGGATGATGAGCGCGCAGATGGACAGGCCGACGAGATCGATAACGCCGTCGAGCGCGAGGAAGGCGCCGCAGGTCACCGCCAAGATCGCGTCGAGCGCCGCCATGATGCGCCGCTTGTTCACGCGGTCGGCCGCCACCCCGCCGATGGGA
Organism: Eggerthella hominis; assembly: GCF_014287365.1. Classification (NCBI taxonomy): domain Bacteria; kingdom Bacillati; phylum Actinomycetota; class Coriobacteriia; order Eggerthellales; family Eggerthellaceae; genus Eggerthella; species Eggerthella hominis. The sequence continues at coordinate 124,804 of NZ_JACOOA010000003.1, read as the reverse complement.
GTCAGCACGATGTAGGGAATCCAGGCGCAGGCCGACACCGCGCCCATGAGCGCCGCCGACCCCGTTTGGTTCAGCACGTACAGCGGCAGGGCGAAGCGCAGCACCGCATCGCCGAACAGCGAGGCGATCTGCGCGAATATCACCGAGACGAACGATCGATTGAGCAATGTGTTCATGATGGTTCCTTTCATTTACATACGTTCGGTTGGTATGTATATTGGATAAAAAAGAAGGTTGCCAAGCAACCGCGGTTCCGGTGCGCGAAGAGCGCTCAGGAGCTTCGGGCGAGATCCAAGCCTAGCTCGACCTCCCCTCGCCTGCCTCTTCGGTATACCGGAATGTTTCACGTGAAACATTCGTTCGCATTATCTACGAGTTCACGGCATCGAACCTTTCATGGAATTGACTGCGGTACCCTTCCAGGACGCATGCGAGCCCGTCCTCCGCCAGAGACAACCCGCCAAGTGCTTTCACGATGTCGATGTAGTAGTCGATGCGCGTGCGCAGCTCCTCGGCGGTGCACGCACGGAACATGGGGCTGGCCCACAAGTTCGCCAACAGCACGATGACTTCGCTGAACTCGCGCGGGTAATCCGTGACGATGCTGCCGTCGCGCACGCCCTGCTCCACGATGGGCTGCACGAAGTCGGGCACCGTCTCGTCGAACACCGATTGGTACTGCATGCCCAGCAGACGCGCGTTCTTCACCGGGTCCACATCGGGCGCGGCGTTGGCCCACAGGTCCATCTGCGGTCCGGCGATAGAAGCCGCGAACAGGGCTTGCAGCTTCTCGGCTCCGTTCATGCTGCCGTCGTCACGGATGCGGCGAAGCTCGCCGTACAGCGCCGCATTGTCGCGGTCGAGGGCGGCCGACAGGATGTCTTCCTTCGACTTGAAGTGGTGGTACACCGCGCCTTTCGTGAGGCCGCCCAGCCCATCGATGATGTCCTGGATGCTGGTGTTGTCGTATCCTTTCTCGAAGAACAGAGCGAGGGCCACGTCGAGGATGCGGTTCACCGTCTCCTCGGGATGCTTGTTGCGAGCCATCGACCCTCCTCTCCACACGTGAATACATACCAACGGTATGTATCCTACGATACTCCGGTGGAGAAGGCAAGAAAAAGTTTGCCGCACGCTGCGGCCACCTTCATACTAAGGCGCATGCGCCAACGCGATCAGAGAGAACAGGAGCATCGACCCATGAGCACCTGCCTTGTTGCACAATCCGGCGGGCCCACCGCCGTCATCAACGCCAGCCTGGCCGGCGTCATCCGCGCGAACCAGCTGAACCCCCTGTACGACCGCGTGCTGGGCGGCATCCACGGCATCGAGGGCGTGCTGGCCGACCAACTGTACGACCTCACCGACCTTTCGAGCCGCGACCTGGATCTGCTCAAGCAAACCCCCTCGTCGGCGCTGGGCACGTGCCGCTACAAGCTCAAGCGCGACGACGAAGCCGACTTCCGCCGCCTCGCGGACGTGATGGACGCCCACGACATCGACACCATGTTCTACATCGGCGGGAACGACTCGATGGACACCGTCGACGCGCTGGCCGAATGGGCGGCCGAGAACGCGCCGGGCAAGCGCTTCGTCGGCATCCCCAAAACCGTGGACAACGACCTGGTGCCGGTGGACCACTGCCCCGGCTTCCCGAGCGCCGCGAAGGTGGCCTGCCAGATCACGCACGCCACGCGGCTCGACTACGACGCCTATACGCGCCCCGAGGTGTTCGTGCTCGAGGCCATGGGCCGCGACGCGGGCTGGCTGGCGGCCAGCTGCTGCGTCACCGGCGACGTCGACTTGCTCGTGCTGCCCGAGATGGACTTCGAGCGCGACGCGTTTTTGGCCGCGGTGCGCGCGAAGCTCGACGAGACCGGCGCATGCTACATCGTGGTATCGGAGGGCGCGCGCTACGCCGACGGCACCTACCTGTCCGCGGGCGACGCGGCCAACGACGGCTTCTGCCACGCGGTGCTGGGCGGAGCCGGGCAGACGCTCAAGCAGATGATCGTCGACGCCGGCATCGTGCCGCGCGGCGTGGTGCAAGACCTCTCGCGCGCGGCGCGCTCCAGCAACTTCGCCCAGAGTCTCGTGGACGTGAATGAGGCGTACGACCTGGGGCTGAGCGCCCACATGCGCAGCGCCGACCCCGCGTTCACCGGCCAGGTGGTGGGCATCCGCCGCAACGCCGCCGCTGCCGCCGAGGGGCGCTACGAGGCCGAAGTGTTCGCCGGGCCCGCCAGCGAGTTCGCCAACTTCGTCAAGCGCTTCCCCGACGAGTGGATGCTGCCGAACTACCAGGGCATCACGCCGGAAGCCATCGCGTACTTCCAGCCGCTCATCGAGGGCGAGCCGAAGCTCATCATGGAAGGCGGCCTCCCCGCCACCCTCCAGCCCTTCAACCGCCGCTAACGGCGCGACGGCGGGCGGGCGGTACGCCCCCGCCCGCCGTCGCCCGATCGAATACGGCTTGGGGCCCTCCCCTTACGCGCCTCGCGTGCGCGTCCAATGGCGCAGGTAGAGGGCGCCGACGAGGGCCGGGATCACGGGCGACGCGGCCTGCGCCACGAAGATGCCCACGTAGCCGAAGCCCAGCACGCCGCTCAGCAGGAACGCCAAGCCGAAGCGCACGACGAACGCGTCGATGAGCGAGTTCACCAGCACGAGGCGAGGCGAGCCGGCCCCCAGCGCGAACGAATCGAAGCTGTACATGGCCGCATAGAACAGGCCGTTCACGCTGCACGTGATGCGCAGGTACAGCACGGCGATGTCGAGCGTAGCGGGATCCGTCAGGCCGTACGCGCTCGCGATCAGCGGGGCCAGCAGCTGCACGACCACCTGCACGCCCACGATCACGCTCACGTTGAACGTGGCGCCGAGGCGTGCCACGTCGCGCGCCCGACCCCATGCGCCCGCGCCCGCGTTCTGCGCGGCCGCCGTGGTGATGGCCTGGCCGATGGCCCAGCACGGCAGCCCCGCGATGGTGCTGATCTGCAGGCCGACGCCGGCCGCGGCGGCCACGTCGGTCCCGTAGCGGTTCAACAGCCCGGTGACCAGCGCGTGCGACAGGTTCACCACCGCCATCTGCACGGCGGAGGGCACGCCCACGCGCAGCACTTCGCCGACGCTCGCGCGCAGCGGCGCACCGCCGCGCGCACCGCGGGAGAACGCGCCGGCCAGACGCCCGCCGGGAAAGCGCCGACGCACCGCGATGAGCGCGCCGACCGCCGCCACGCTCTGCGCGATGACCGTCGCGAACGCCGCCCCCACCACGCCGAGGCCCGCCGGCCCCACCAGCACGAGGTCGAGCGCCACGTTCACGAGCAGGGCAACCCCCACCAGCGCCAACGGCGTGCGCGCGTCGCCCTGCGCCTTGAGGAAGGCGGCCGCAGCGTTCATGAGGAAGGGTCCGACGGAGCCGCAGCACAGCACCACGGTATAGGCGCAGGCACCGTCGAGCGCCGCCTCGGGCACGGCGTTGGCCGTGAACGCCGGACGCGCCAGCATCGTGCCCAGCACGGCGATCGCCGCCGCCCCCGCCAGCGCAACCACGATCGTGGCCGCGTACGCGCGCCGCTGGCCGGCCACGTCGCGCGCGCCCACGAACCGCGCGATCACCACGCCGCCGCCCGCCGTGAGGCCGATGACGAACGCGTTCACGATAAAGGTGGCGTTGGTCGCGTTGCTGATGGACACGAGCCCCACCGCGCCCATCACCTGGCCGACCACCACCATGTCGACCGCCTGGTACACGTATTGCAGCAGGTTCACCGCCATGAGCGGCAGCGCGAAGGCGAGGAGCTGCCGGAACAGCGGCCCCTCGGTAAAGGAAAGAGGAACGTTGGATTCGAGTTCGGTAGGTGCTTTCGACACGGTTGCTCACCTCTGAGAATTCGGGAAACGGAATGCGGAATGCGAGCGGGACGCGACCGGCGCGTCCGACGCTGCGCGCAAAAAAGCGCCGCAGATGAATCATCACCTGCGGCGCTCAAAGGATTCCGTCATGCCGGCATCGAAGAGGAGGCGTGCCTGACCCGGGCAGCGCGCCTATCGATGCCGATGAGTATGTCCCGGTGCTCCGTGCGATGCTTCATCGGCGATCATGCGCGGAGCCGTTACTCTGCAGAGTTTCATGCGTGCCTTCTCGTTGAGGCGGATACAGCGTCGCCCAGCATACCGCGCCGGGCAGGCGCGGTCAACCCGCGGGAGGCGCGGCGGGAACGGCTGCGGGGGCGGCGGGGACGGCGGACGTCGCGGCGTCCGCGTCGTCCAGCACGACCTTTCCCCAGGCGCACATCTGGTTGAGGATGGGGACGAAGCTCCGCCCGCGCTCGGTGAGCGAGTACTCGGTTTTGGGCGGCACCTGATGGTACAGCTCGCGATGCACCATGCCGTCGGCTTCCAGCTCGCGCAGCTGCTGGGTGAGCATCTTCGGCGTGGCCTGCGTCATCCTGCGCTGCAGCTCGCCGAAGCGCAGCACGCGCGCGTTGCTCAGGTGCCACAGGATCAGCACCTTGTGCTTGCCGCCCACGATATCGATGGTGGCCTCCACGGGGCAATGGTACGCGCTCGGACAGGTTTTCATGCGCAGCCTCTTTCGCTCGATGCAGCATTCGGCAGGGCACTCGCGCGTCGTGCGGTGCGTCGCTCGGTGCGTCGCTCGACCTGCCGTCCAATACTATCTTTTTGGGTAGTATATTCCAAAAAAGTGTCTACTTGTTCCGAAGATAGCAAAGCGTAGGATGAAAGGCGACCGAACACCGGAACCCCAACCCGAGAGATTGGAGCACTCCATGTCGTTTCTCGACCTCGCACGAAAGCGCTGCTCGATCCGCGCCTACCAGCCCGCCCCCGTCAGCCAAGAGCTGATCGACGCCATCGTGGAAGCGGGACGCGTCGCGCCCACGGCGGCCAACCGCCAACCGGTGCGCATCGTCTGCGCAACGAGCGCGACAAGCCTCGCCCACCTGGGAGAAGCGGCCAACTTGCACGGCGCGCCGCTCGCGCTCGTTGTGTGCGTCGACGCCCAGCGGGCATGGAAGCGACGGGTGGACGGCTGGTCGTCGGCCGAAGTGGACGCCTCCATCGTGACCGACCACCTGATGCTCGCCGCCGCCGATCTCGGCCTGGGCAGCGTGTGGATCTGCAACTTCGACCCTGCCGTCGTACGCGAGGCGTGCGCGCTTCCCCCGTCGCTCGAACCGGTGAACATCCTGGCCGTCGGGCACGCCGCCTGCGACCCCACCAGCCCCGACCGCCACGCAACCGAGCGCATCCCCACCAGCGAATTTGTCGTGAACGGGTAGGATCGGAAAGGGAGCGGAGCCCGGTGCGCCAAGGTTTTCCGGCTCCCTGCTGCGGGCACGCCGAAAGGCCTCGTTCTGCATGCAAGCGCTCCGCCAAAGGCGAACCGAGCTCGCCGCCTTCTACCCCATGATGTCGAGGAGGGCGCGCAGCTCGCGCTGGACGCTGTGCTCGACGTTCGTCCCGATCACCTTCGTGGCGATCTGCTTGATGGCCGAGCGAGCGTTGCCCATGGCAACGCTCGTGCCTGCCATGCGCAGGATCTCGTAGTCGTTCATGGAGTCGCCGAACGCCATCACTTCCTCGGCTCGCACGCCGTGAGCCGCCATCACCTGCTCGATGCCGGTGGCCTTGTTCACGCCGCGCTGCATGACGTCGATCCACTTGTTGCCCGACGGCGCGAACACGAAGTCGGCCTCCAGCTCGCGCGTGAGCGCATACGCCATGTCCATAACCCCTTCGTCGCAGTACACCGAGGCCTTCAGGATGTTCACCTCGGGCGACGGCACGTCGAACACGCGCACGGGGTTCGGCAGGTTCTTGTCCACCTCGCGCTCGAACCGCGCCTCGTCGTCCAACAGGTAGCTGCGCGTCTCGTCGAACAGCGCGAGATGCAGCGTGTCGAACAGGTTGCAGGTGTGCGCCAGCCGACGCAGCGCCGCGTGCGAGAACACCTCGCGATCGACCAGCGTGCCCTCGATGATAACCTGCGCACCGTTGGATGCGACGAAGTCCATGCACTCCACCACGGGCTCGAACAGCTCGCTCAGCGTGTCGAAGCGCCGCCCCGACGAGGCCACGAATCGGATGCCCGCGTCGCGCAGGCGCAGGATGAGGTCGTAGGTTCCGTCGGGCACGCACTGGTTCCCATCGAGCAGCGTGCCGTCCATGTCGCTGGCGATAAGCTTGATCATCAGAAAGGCCTCCTTGAAAATCCATCGTATGCCGCCATTGTACGCCGCCCCCTCCAAGCCGCGTGAGCCCGCACGCGGACTTTGCACGAACTTGAAACCTGTTTTACAAAATCCCAGCTCAATAGGCTTCGCAACCTGAGCGTGCGCGAAAAATAGCGAAACGCACCGCCAGGTTGGTAGAACGCGCGGGCGTGCAACCGCATGATGGGAACCGTCGAAGCGCAGCCGCAAGGGCCGACGCTTCGGGTATCATGCAAACAACGTTTGAGAAGGGACCATCATGAGCTTCGCCGACAACCTCGTATACCTGCGGCAGCATTACGGCATCACGCAGGAAGGGCTCGCCGAGCAGCTGGGCGTGTCGCGTCAGACCGTCAGCAAGTGGGAAGCCGGCACGAACTACCCCGAGATGGACAAGATCCTCGTGCTGTGTGATTTGTTCAACGTCAAACTCGACGACCTCATGCGCGGCAGCGTCGTCGTGACGCGGGAAGGCGACACCGAGCGCTACGACGCGCACATGAACCGCTTCAACCTGTCCGTCGTGGCCGGCGTGGCGTGCATCCTCGTAGGCGTGGGCCTGAACGGGCTGCTCGATGCCCTCGGATGGCCGGGGAACCTGCAGGCCGTCGCGCTGCTGTCGTGCGTGGTCATCGGCGTGGTGCTCCTCGTCATGGGCAGCCTCAGCCACGGCGAGTTCAAGCGCCGCAACCCCTCCATCGAGCCGCGGTACTCGGACGCCGCGCTCGATCGCTTCGGCCGGCGCTTCCCCCTGCTCACCGCGCTCGGCGTGGGCATCATCCTGCTCGACGTCATCATGCTGATCGGCCTCACGCCCGACGAGGGCACCATCCTCGTGGGCGGCGTCTCGCTCGAAGAGCTCGCCATCGCCCCCTTCATGTTCATCCTCGCCATCGCCGTGGGCATCCTCATCTGGGCCGGCATGCAGAAATCGAAGTACGACCTATCCGAGCTCACCTACATCGCGCACCGCCAGGACCTCGGCGCCGACCTGCCCGCCTCCGCCATCGTCAAGACGCCCGAGCAGATCCGCGCCGACCGCATCATGGGCGTCGTCTGCGGCGTCATCATGCTGCTGGCCACCATCGTGTTCCTCGTATGGGGCTTCGTGCCGCTGTTCGACCAGGTCGGCGGCTGGGACGGCTTCGACAAGAACGAGCTGCGCGACCTCATCCGCGACGGCCAGGGCGGCTTTTACATCAGCTGGATCGCGTTCGTGGTGGGCGGCATCCTGTGCGGCATCACCTGCCTGATCGGCAGCGTGCTGTCGAAGTCGAAGGACGATTGGATCGCCGAAGCGCGTCAGGAAGACGCCTGGATGAAGTACGCGCAGCAGGACGCCAAGGAAGACCCCTGGGCCCGCGGCCCCGAAGCCCCCGTTCCGCCCCAAGCCCCGACGGCCCCGCACCACCCCACCAATCCCGCCGCCGGACCCGACCGCACCTGGAAGTAGCAGGAAAGTACCTTTTGGACACCGCTGGGTACCCTTTGCGTCTAGCACCTCCTCCCTCCCTCGCCCTACGATTTCGACCCGTAGGGAACACCGAATGCCCGCACGTCGTGGGCGAAGGAGGGGTTGTACATGAAGGATTCACGGTACCATGACCTGATCGAAGAGACCGCGAAACGAGGGGCCGCAAGCGGTGCGGCGCTGTTTCAGGGAGGCGGCATCAATCGACGCACGTTCTTGCAGGGGGCGGCGTTCCTCGGCGCTTGCGGCGGCGTGATGGGATTCGGCCTTGCAGGGTGCACGCCGGCGAACACGGGCGGCGCGGCTGCGCAAGGATGGAAGGCGGGCACGTACACCGCCAACGTCACCGGGCACAACGCCCCCTTCACCATCGATGTGACGTTTTCGGAGAACGCCATCACCGCCATCGACACCAGCACGAGCCAGGAATCGCTCGGCGTCGGCGCGTCGGCGCTCGAAAACCTGTCAAACGAGATCATGGAGTACCAAACGCTCAATGTGGACTCCGTCACCGGCGCCACCCTGTCCAGCATGTGCCTCCAGCAGGGCGTGAAGGATTGCGCTGAGCAAGCGGATGCGGCGAAAGCCCTTGCGCAGGCCCCCGGCCCGGACGACAGCATCGAACCGTCCTACGACGCCGACGTATGCGTCATCGGCGGAGGCGGTGCGGGTCTGACGGCCGCCATCTCCGCCGTGCAAGCCGGAGCCAAGGTGGTCGTGGTCGAAAAATGCGGCATCACGGGCGGATCCACGAACGTCTCGGAAGGCGCGCTCAACGCGGTCGATCCGGAACGCCAGCAGAAGCAGGGCATCGAAGACTCCGTCGAACTGTTCTACGAGACCACCTACGAAGGGGGACACGAGCAGGGCACGCCCGAGCTCATCCATTATCTGACCGACAACGCGCTCGACTCGGTACACTGGCTGGAATCGCTCGGCGTGGAGTTCAAGAGCGAGACGGGATCGGCCACCGGCTCGCTCGGCGAGCGCAGCCACTACCCCGCCACACCGTCGGGGAACACCTACATCCGCGCTTTCGAAACGTTCATCGCGGACCACGCCGACCAGCTCATCGTGCTGCACGAGACCCAGGCGAAAGAGCTCGTCCTCGAGAACGGCGCCGTTGCCGGCCTGAAAGCCGTGCATCGCGGCAACCAGGACGTCACCGTGAACGCGAAATCGATCGTCGTGGCTACCGGCGGGTTCGGTGCCAACGTCGAGTACCGCCAACTCGTCAACGACGGCGTGTGGGCCGACGTGAAGCTCGACGACACCATCGGTTGCACGAACATCAAGCCGTGCGCGCAGGGAGAGGGCCTCAAGCTTGCCGAGGGAGCCGGCGCGGAACTCGTCGGGCTGTCGGACATCCAGCTGCACCCGTGCGGCACGCCCGGCACCGGCCTCATGGAAGACATCCGCACCTCAGGGCGCAACCGCATCTTCGTCAACAAGAGCGGGGAGCGGTTCGTCAACGAAGGGGCCGAGCGCGACACGCTGTGCAAGGCCATCTTCGCGCAGCCCGAATCGACGTACTGGATCGTCGTCAACAAGGTGCGCTACCCTTCGGAAACCGAGCCTGACGCGAATGGTGCAACCATCGAGAACATGCTGGCGCTCGGTCATATCGTGAAAGGCGAAACCGTCGAAGACCTGGCGGAGCAGACGCAGATGGACGCCGCAAAGCTACAAGCTTCCATCGACGTGTACAACCAGGTCGTTGCGGGCGAAACCGAAGACCCGTTCGGTTTCAAAGCAAACAATACCGCCGACCAGCAGCTGACCGAAGGGCCGTGGTACGCGTGCCGCAAGGTTCCCACGGTTCATCACACCATGGGCGGCATCCGCATCAACGTCGACACGCAGGCCATGAACGCGGACGGCCAGATCATTCCCGGCCTCTACGCATGCGGCGAATGCACCGGCGGCATTCACGGCAGCAACCGGTTGGGCGGCAACGCCATTGCCGACTGCATCACGTTCGGGCGCCAAGCAGGCACGCAGGCAGCGCAGCACGCGACAAGCTAAGCGCATCCCTGCGCTCCCTTACGCCCCGGTCGCACGCCCCCCGCGAGCGACCGGGGCGATCTTTCGCCGTCACGCGTCTCGCGACTCGGCGACCCTATCGAGCAGCTCTTGCTTCGAATGCACGCCGACTTTGCGGTACACCGTCCTCGTGTAATTCCGGATGGTGTTCTCCGAGTAGCTGAGCGCTTGGGCAATGAAGGTGCGGCTTCGACCCTGAGCGATCAGCGACACGATCGCCCTCTCGGTATCGTTCAAGCCGTACCGCCCTGCGAACGCTGCGACCGGATCGACGACCCGAGCCTCGACAGCCTTGACCGACGCCTCGCCTCGCATCTCTCCCAGCTCGAACCCGATAGGATAGTCTCCCATGAAACGGGGCCTCATGATGAGCGTCGCTTCGACCAGCACCACGATCGCCATCGCGATGAGCAGCCACAAGCTGTGATCGAGCGTCGGCCCGACCGCGTACACGACAACGCGCCCAACGGCCATGCACAGCAGCGATCCTCCGTACACCACCGCGTACACCAGCGTCGTCTGGCAATGAACATGGCGGCCAATGAGGCAGATGAAGAACACGAGGGGAATATAGAAGCACGTCACCGCATTGGTCAGAAGGAACGTGCTGGCTTCTTCAGACCCGCTCGACCCGCTCATCAGAAAGCATATGCTGCCCATCATGAGCGCATTCTGGAACAGCCAGTATCCGGATAGCTTGAACGAACGGCCCCGCACCAGCACGAGCCACACGACGAACACGATCAGCAGCACCACGAGCACCTGGTGAATCGAGCGCACCGTTTGCGACAACTCTCGCTGACGCCCGTCGGGGTATCCAAGCGCCATGCCCAACAGCAGCGCGTAGAGAAAGAACGCGATCAGCGCGTGCACGGCGCCCGAGCGAAACGGTCCCGATTCGTAGAGCGTGTCGGTTCCCGGCGCCTTCCCCATGCCGTCGTCCCGGCCGACCTGCGTCGTCCCGGCGCGCTCGTCAAGCCGCGTCATCGCCTGCCAGTAAGCGAACACCGACAGCGCAGGGACGAACAGGTTGATCATGCCCGAAACAACGGGATCCAAATACCCCATCACAAGCGAGAGCACGCACGACAGGGCCAACCCGCCCGCAGCATAGAAGAACAGCTCGCCAGGACGCAGCCGCTCGAGAAAGAATATCCAGATGATCTCGCCGCCAACCAAGCCTATTCCCCCGACGACGACGCGCAGCGCCTCAAGGTCGGTTGTGCCGAAAAAGAGGTCGAGCAGGTAGAGCAAGCTCGAAGCCGTCATCAGCACGAAGCCGGACCATACGAACACGCCGCGCGTTGCCCGCGTGAAACCGGCCTTGTACACGAGCAGGACGAGCAGCGCGATCACCACGACGCGGGCGATGTTCGCGCCCACCGTCACCATGCCGACGTCGGCTGAAAAATGCAGGTTGTAGAAGTTGAACTGGTACCAAAGGCGGTAGAAGCCTATGCCGAAAAAAGCGAGGATCAAACCGGGCAAGAACGTCGATCTGAACGCCGCGAAAGAACCGGTATGAAGATACCGGTCGACCATCTGCACGCGCTCGCCGCTTCCGCTTTCCTCCCCTTGCTCCATGGCGGAATTGTACCATAGCCGATTTCGCGCGCAGCAGACGCGATCGAACCCGAACGCAGCTACTCTCCCAGTTTTTCGGCGGCTTCCATCCATTCTTCCTCGAGGGCGTCGATCTGCTGCTGAAGGTCGCCGATCTGGGCTTGGAAGTCGCCGAGGGCGGCGAAGTCGGTGGGATCGGCGGCGGCCATCTGCGCGCGGACGTCCTCGATCTTGCCGTTGAGGGTTTCCACCTTGCGCTCGTTGGACTGCATGAGCTTGCGGAGGGTTCGCTGCTCGCCGCCGGAGAGGCGGGAGCTTTCGGGCGAGGAAGAGCCTTCTATCCCGGAGGCGTCCGAGTCGGCGGTGCGCGCGGGGCGTTGACGTGCGGAATTGCCGGCCGCCATGGAAGAGGGGGAAGCGTCGGCCAGGGCCAAATACTCCTCCACGCCACCCGGAAGGTGGCGCAGCTTGCCGTCGATCAGGGCGAACTGGTGGTCGGTGACGCGCTCCATGAGGTAGCGGTCGTGGGTGACCAGCAGCAACGTGCCCGGCCAGGCGTCCAGCAGATCCTCAACCACGGCCAGCATGTCGGTGTCCAGATCGTTGCCGGGCTCGTCGAGGATGAGCACGTTCGGCTCGTCCAGCAGGATGAGCATGAGGGCCAGGCGGCGCTTCTGCCCGCCCGACAGGTCACGCACCGGCTCGTTGAGGTCGGCGCGCTTGAATCCCAGCTTCTCCAGCAGCTGCGCGGGCGTCATCTCCTTGCCGTCGAGCATCGTGCGGCGGCTGTAGCGGCCGATGACCTGGCGCACGCGGTCGTCGCCCAGCTCGGACAGGTCGTCCAGATGCTGCGACAGCACGGCGAAGCGCACGGTCTTGCCGATTTTCACCTCGCCCGCATTCAGCTGCTGCAAGCCCTGGATCACGCGCAGCAACGTGGTCTTGCCCGTGCCGTTCTCGCCGACGATGCCGTAGCGGTCGCCCGGGCCGATGATCCAGTCCACGTCGTCGAGGATGGTCTTCTCGCCGAAGCGCACGGTCGCGTGCTCGAGATCCACCACCTGCTTGCCGAGGCGCGCCATGGCCATGCGCTTGAGCTCCAGCTCGTCGCGCAGGGGCGGCACGTCGGCGATGAGCTCCTGGGCGGCGGCCACGTGGAACTTCGGCTTCGTCGCGCGCGCCCGCGCACCGCGCGAGAGCCAGGCCAGCTCGCGGCGCAGCTCGTTCTGGCGCTTCTGCTCGGCCAGCGCCGTGAGGCGATCGCGCTCCACGCGCTGCATGATGTAGGCCGAGAAGCCGCCCTCGAACGGCTCCACGCGCTGGTCGTGCACCTCCCACATGCGCAGGCACACCTCGTCGAGGAACCAGCGATCGTGCGTGACCACGAGCAGCGCGCCCGCGCCCTTCTTCCAGCGGGTTTTCAGATGGTTCGCCAGCCAGGTGATGGCGCGCACGTCCAGGTGATTCGTGGGCTCGTCGAGCGCCAGCACGTCCCAATCGCCGATGAGCAGCCGCACGAGGTCGACCCGGCGGCGCTGTCCGCCCGACAGCGTCCCCACCTGCGCGTCCCAGGGGATGTCGCCGGCCAGCCCGGCGATGATGTCGCGGATGCGCGCGTCGCTGGCCCACACGTATTCGGGAAGGTCGCCCACCACGGCCTGCTCCACGGTCGCGTCGGGATCGAGCGTGTCGGCCTGTCCCAGCACGCCCACGCGCACGGCGCCGTTCTTCAGCACGCGGCCCTCGTCGGGTTCGAGCGTGCCCGCCAGCAGGTTCAGCAGCGTCGACTTGCCGTCGCCGTTGCGCCCGACGATGCCCACGCGGTCGCCCTCGTCCACGCCCAGCGACACCTCGGAGAACACCTCTTTCGTGGGGAACTCGACCCGCACCTTCTCGCATCCAAGCAGAAACGCCATGAAGCCATCCTTCTTCGCATAGTCCCAGAAGGCCGATTATAGCGCATGGTGCCGAAGCGGGCCCCTGCTCCACGAGAAGGCCGCGCCCGCCGCCGGGCCGCTAGGCCGGAAGCGCCGCGTTTCGCGACGCGCGCCGCCCCTCGGACTGCTCCCGCATAAGGGCGCTCCAGCAGTTCGGCCACGCGACGTCGGGTATCTCGTCGTACGCCAGGCGCTGCATCGTGAACAGCGGCGCGCCCGTCGCCTCGCCGGCAATCTGCGCGCGCACCTCGTCCTCGAAGTCCTCGGCCAGCGCGAGGCGGTACGACGTCGAAGTCATGCCGCCGCTCTTGAACGTCCCGTCCACGGTAAGCGCCGTCTGCTCGAAGCGCCGCGCAGCCGCCGCGGCTTGCTGCGCCACGTCCCCCTCGAGCGCCTCGTCGGGCACCCGCGCCAGCAGGTCGAGCTGCACCGGGCCCGGCTCCAGGTCGTCGAAGACGAGGCAGCGGAACACCGTCATGGTGCTGGCGGGAAAGTACGGTTGGCCGAAAGCCGTCTGCTCCGCCGACGACGCGCCGTCGAACGGCATATCCGCGTCCACGAATCCCACGTCAGGAACGTCTCCCCACGCGAAGTACAGCTCCCACGGGTCGCCGCCTTCGCAGGTGAGGTTCGCGCGGAAGCGCGCGATGCCGTCCTCGACGCCCACGAACGCGATGCCCGTCTCGTCGTTCGGCACCGCAAACGGCTCGCCGCTCGCGTACGTCAGCGAATCGCCGTGCTCCCACGCGTCGTCCAGCAGCAGGTGGAAATCGTAGTTCGAAGGATCGGGCGCCCAGTTCGCCACCTGGTCCTCGGGATCGACGGACGGCCCCGAGAGCGCGCATCCCGCCATCAGCCCGGCGCAGCACGCCGCGCCGACGCACAAACCGACGAGCGCGCTCGCCCATCGCATCCACATCCGCGTTCGCGTTCGTTCCAACGTCCCCATGACCCCTCCTTCAACGCCGCGAGCTCCTCCTCGTTCGCCCCATGATACCAAACGACCGCGACCGATCGGGGCTTCGGAGCGCAGGAGGAAAAACGGCGGCGCGCGCCGTTTTTCGATCAGAGGGCGCACAACTTCGGCCGCAAGGGAGGAGTTCCCTGCGTTTCACCTGGTAAACCCCACCGTACTATAGAGCCATCCCCAGGGAGGGGGCATCGCTCGAACAAGGAGGATCCATGGACAAAACGCACGCATCCAACCAGCACGACCAGCACCAGCACCACCTCAGCAGGCGCGGCTTCTTCAAGGCGGCCGCCACGGCAACCGTCGCCACGGCGGCGGGCGGGGCGCTCGCCGCGTGCTCGCCGACGGCGCCCGCCGCAGACGGCAACGCAAGCGACAAGGCGAAAGCCGCGTTCGAGGCGGCCGCGGCCCCCATCGAGCCCGTCGAGGCGCCCGCATCGTGGGACGTCGAGGCCGACGTCATCGTGGTGGGGTCGGGCGGCGGCGGCATGACCGGCTCGGTGCGCCTCGCCGACGCGGGCATGAGCGTCATCATGCTGGAGAAGAACGAGAAGACGGGCGGCACCACGTCGTACGGCGGCATGTTCGTGAACCTCGGCGGCCACCGCATGGCGAACGAGGTCGAATGGGCCTATCCCACCTACCCGTACGACCCGAACGCCGTGGTCACCTACATCAACGACCTGCAGCAGATGACCGTCGATCCCGAGCTGCTGTACGCCATGGCCGTTGAGGGGCCGCAGTGCATCGACTGGATGGCCGACGCGATGGACGTGCCCTGGGCCCCGTCGAGCAAGGGGCCGTCGGGCATGAAGAGCCTGTACTGGGACGGTCAGATCACCGCGAAGAACTCCATCGAGATCAACCACTACCCCTTCGAGATCATGACCGAAACGGCCAAAGCCCACGGCGTGGACATCCGCACGAGCACCGAAGCCCTCGCGCTCGTGATGGACGGCGGCACCGTGGTGGGCATCAAGGCGAAGACGCCCGACGGCGAGAAGTTCTTCCACGGCAAGAAAGCCGCGCTGCTCACCGCCGGCGGCTTCGAGATGAACCGCGCGATGCTGGCCAAGTACACGCCCACCTGCCTGCGCGGCATCGTCAACGTGGCCACGCCACCCTACAACGACGGCGCGTGCATCCGCATGGGCCTCGGCGCAGGCGCCGACCTGTCGGGCTACGACTCGGTGGCCTGCTTCGACGGCAGCGTGGAGTGGGAGCCCTACGACGAGTTCGCGACCGCCATGAACGCGCACGTCAACAAGGACGGCAACCAGGCGGTGCGCCAGCCGTGGCTGCTCATCAACCGCACGGGGCAGCGCGTGCCGTTCCTCAGCACGGCCGGCTCGTCCTACCCGTTCCTCAACACCGATCCCAACACCCTGGTCACGGCGCTCACCGACCAAGGCGCCGTGGAGATGAGCCAACCGGGCGGGCGCACGTACGTGTGCTTCGACTCGAAGTTCGAGCAGCTCGTCGGCGACAACTTCTTCAAGCAGTCCGTGTGCCGCGTGGGCAAGGTCATCCCCGACGACGACCCGCTCGTCGACCGCGTGCCCGAGTGGCAGCGCGACTGGCGCAACGCGTTCCAGATCATGGTGGATGCAGGCGCCGTCAAGGAATGCGACACCATCGAAGAGCTGGAACAGGAGCTCGGGTTGCGCGAGGGCGTGCTCGTGAAAGCCGTCGAAGATTGGAACAAGGCATGCGAGGCGGGCGAGGACAGCGTTCCCACGTACAAGTACGATCCCGAGTGGCTCATCCCCATCGGCGACCCGCCGTATTACGGCGCGAAGATCGGCGGCAACCTGTTCGCCACGAAGTGCGGCCTGCGCATCAACCCGCAGATGCAGGTCATCGACGTGGAAGGCGCCGTCATCGAGGGGCTGTACGCCGGATGGCACACCGCCGGCGGATCGAACGGCGAGAACAACATCGCCGGCAAGCCGTTCAACGGCCTGTTCGGCGACGTGGGGCTCTCGTTCGTGGGCGGCTACATGGCCGCAGGCGCCATCATCGACGCCCAGGCCTAGCGCCCGCCGCCCGCTCGCAAGCCGCGCCGCCGCCCCCTCCCCGGCGGCGCGGCCCTTTGCCGCACGCGCCTCAGCCGACGCCTTCCGCGGCGAGCGCGCGAAGCCCGTCCAAGAATTCGCGGCCGCAGGAATCGAGGCGCTGTTCGTCGTACAGCACGTGCAGGTCGCACGGGATGGCGAAGTCCTCCACCGAGAATATCCTGATGTCCGGGCTCGTCCGCAAACCGGAGCGCGACCCGGCCAGCGCGATGCCGAACGTCTCCCCCACCCCCGAGAGGTACAGATCGAGGTAGTTACCGCAGGGCTGGTTGTCGGGCTCTATGCGCACGCCCGCGGCGGAGAAGTAGTCCGCGACCGTTCCGCCCGCGTCCATCAAGTTGCTGGAGTTCCCCAGCAACAGCGTGTACCCGTCCAAATCGCTCGCCGCGATGCGCTCCTTCTCGAACAGGGGGCACGATCGGTTCATCCAGAAGCAGCATTCGCCCGTGGCCAGGAAGAACGAGGCTATGCGCTCGCCCACGTCGATCGGGCCGGGAGCGCGGTCGCAGAGCGGCCTGACGTGCGCGAATATCGAAACGTCGACCTTGCCGCCGGCCACCGACTCCACGTTCGCGTACGTTCCCGATGCGAACAGGATCTCGACGTGCTGGTCGGGACGCTCCTGCCGAAACGCGGCGAGCGCGCGCAGCAGCACCTCCTCGAACGGCGGATAGTCCAGCGTGCCCACCACGAGCGACGACGAGGCGGCCGAGAACGCGCGGCACTCCTCGACGCTCTCGTCCGTGAGCTTCACGATGGCGCGCGCCTTCTTCAAGAACAACTTGCCCGTGGGCGAAAGCTCGAGCGCGCCCTGGCGCTTCACCGTAAGCGGCGCCCCCACCTCGTCCTCGAGCGCGTGGATGTGAGCGCGCAACGCCGGCTGCGACACGAACAGCTCGGAAGCAGCCTGCGCGTAGTTGAGCGAACGCGAGAACACCACGTATTCATGCAAGTATGCGGTCTCCAATGGTATTCCTCCCCTCTACCACCGACCTCTCCCGTCCACTATACACGAATCGAGGGTTCGCCGTCTCGAATGCCGACGACCTACCTGCTGTCAACGAATCGTTACGTTACAATAGGGGGAAGCCCCCGACCAATTTCCGAAGGAGGCATTGCGTGGAGCTCCTTGAACTCTCTCTGCTGATGCTGGCCGCCGTGCTACTCTCGTCCGTTATCGACCAGCTGGTTCCCAAAGCGTCGTCGCCGCTCATCCAAATCGGTTTGGGCCTGATCATCGCCTTGGTGATGGGCACCCAGATCAACATCGACTTCGACCCGAACCTGTTTCTGGTGCTGTTCATCGCCCCGCTTCTGTACGACGAAGCCAAGCACCTCGACAAGAAGGCACTCTGGGAGAACAGGCGCCCCGTGCTGTCGCTGGCCGTCGGGCTGGTCATCGCGTCGGCGCTCATCGTCGGTTTCGCCGTCAACTGGCTGATCCCGTCCATCTCGCTGGCCGCCGCGTTCGCCCTGGGCGCCGCGCTCGGCCCCACCGACGCCGTGTCGGTGGCCTCGCTGTCCAAGCAGGTGAAGATTCCCGCGCGCTCCCGCAACATCCTGGAAAGCGAATCCATCATCAACGACGCCTCGGGCATCGTGTCGTTCCAGTTCGCCATCGCCGCCGCGGTGACCAGCACGTTCTCGCTCGTCGGCGCAACCGCCAACTTCTTCTTCGCCTTCGTGGGCGGCATGCTCGTGGGCGTGGGGCTGGGCTATCTGGGCAATTTCATCGTGCGCCGCGTGCGTTCGTGGGGGCTCGAGAACTCCACGTTCCACGTGCTGTTCGAGGTGTTCGTGCCGTTCATCGTCTACCTGGTGGCCAACGGGCTGGGCACGAGCGGCATCATCGCCGTCGTTGCCGCAGGCCTGCTCAACGTCGTGTCGCCGCGCACCATCGGGCCCGCCGTCTCGCGCATGAACATCGTATCGACCAGCGTGTGGCGCGTGCTGTCGTTCGCCCTCAACGGCATCGTGTTCGTGCTCCTCGGCACGCAGCTGCCCCGCGCCATGCAGCGCACCTGGGCCAACGTCACCATCGACAACGGCGTGCTCATCGGCTACATCCTGGGCATCACGCTGCTGATGCTGGCCGTCAGGTTCTTGTGGGTGCTGATCATGGACCGGCTCCACCGGCAACGCTCCGGGCGCATGACGATGGACGAGCTCCGCTCCACCGCCATCATGACGCTCGCCGGCCCGAAGGGCACCATCACGCTGGCCGTCGTGTTCACCATTCCGTTCACCATACCCCAGCGCGAGCTGCTGCTGTTCCTTGCGTGCGGCGTCATCGTGGTCACCATGCTGCTGGCGACGTTCGCGGTGCCGCTGATCGCCCCGAAGAAGGAGTCCGTCGAGGAGGGCCGCTTCGACGAGGAGCAGGCCAACATCGAGATACTCCGGTCGGTCATCGAAGAGCTGGCCGCCCGCCAGACCAGCGAGAATCGCGCCGCCACGCAAACGGTCATCCACGCCTACAACGAGCGCATCGCCCGCTTGAAGAACGAGACGAAGCTGCCCGACGACCCCATCATGCCGCTGCGCCTGCGCGCGAACCGATGGGAGCGCGATTTCGTGCTCGACCTGCTGGAACGCGAGGAAGTGGACCAGCTGGTGGGCTACCGTCACGTCAAGCGCCTCTCGCGCACCGAGAACCTGCTGAAGCACCACGCCGATCGCGTGTCGTTCCAGATCGCCTACCTGCGCGTGCGCACGCTGGTGCACGCGGGCTGGCACCGCCTGGTCGAGGCGCTGCCCGGCGACGACCTCGCCGAGCGCGCGCAAGCCGAACGCGACCTTCGCCTGCGCAGCAACGGGCACGTCATCGAGAAGCTGCAGGCCGAGCTCGCCTCGCCCACGTCGGACGAGTCCACCGAGAACGTGAGCGCGCTGCTGCTGGAGTACCAGCGCCTCGTGCAGACCACGCGCGCCGCGAACCCCTCCATCACCGCGCTCACCACCACCGCGGACAAGGCCGTGGAACTCCAGCTCCAGGGCTTGCGGCTGGAACTGGAGGCCATCCAGTCGCGCTACGAGGACGGGCTGCTGCCCCGCGCCTCGTACAAGCGGCTGCGCGAGAACGTGGCGCTCATGCAGATCGACCTGGAGGACAACGTGTAGCGCGCACGGCGCCCCTAGAACAGCACCATCACCGCCACGACGAACGCAACCGTTATCGCGAGGCCGCCGACGACGATGGCCCACACGGCGGGGCGCGCCCAGTTGAGCGTCCAGCCCACGCCGAAGCGTTCGGGCAAAAACAGGCTGGCGTCGTCGGGGTTGAAGTAGAACACGCCGAACTTCCAGTACCGGTCGTCGTCCACCAGCAACCGGTCGGACGTCTGCATGCGCTTGAACACGCGCGAGCCGGCCTGCCCGTACACGAGGCTCACCGCCATGCCGCCGACGCACAGCACGATCGCGGCGATCATGACGAAGATGGCCGCCTGCCCCAGGTTGATCAGGTTCATGAACGACAGCGGCATGGCGATCATCGCGATGGCGATCACCACGCCGCCCACCACGAGGTAGATGCTCTGCGCGCGGGCGAACAGGCCGTACGCCAGCGCCGACGTGGCCGGCGCACCGGGTTCGGCCCACTTCTTCGAGCGCGCGATGGTCCAGTGGGAGAACGCGAAGCACAGGCCCATGAACGCCTGGATGAGCACGGGCATCCACAGGACGAGCGGGGTCTTGTCGGCGTAGCGGTTCACCGTGCCGTCGAAGTCCATGTGCATGGGGATCTGGTCGGGCATGTGCGCGTAGCCGATCGCGCCCACCGCGAACGTGACCGCCATGATGGGCAGGTACAGCAGGTTCCACTTCACCGAGATGGCGTGCGGCACGGGCTGCTCGCCCACCACCGCGACGGACTCCTGCACGTCGGCCTCCCAGCCGCGCTCGTTCTTGTACGCGGTCATCTTCGCCCGGTACGCCAGCATGAGCCCGTAGCCGCCCGCGGTCAGCGCGAGCGATCCGACGATCAGCACCACCATCACGCCACTCACGTTGCCCGCGGCCGCGCAGGCGAACCCGACGAGGGTGAACGCGACCGTGGCCGCGCCGACGATGACGGCGTACCGGCGCTTGAGCCCTTTGACGTACGGGTCGTTCTGCTCGGCCGTGGGAACGGTGACCGTGAACACCTCGCCGCGGCGCATGAGGTACGGGGTGACGGCCATGAACGCGCCGACGATGGGCACGAGCAGCGCCGTGACCAGCATGATAACCGTCGGGTCGAACCCTTCCACTACCACGCACCTCCCCCGAGCGCCGGCTCGCACGACACGGCGCTCTCGCCGTCCGCGTCGCGCGCATCGTCCGCCGCACGCGCATCCGGCGCGTCGGACCGCTCGCCCGCCCCGTAGGCGCGCGCGGCCTGGCGCTGCGCGCACTCCAGGAACTCGCCCCACGAGCCGCCGCGCGCGCGATGCGCCAGCGCCAGCTCGAACAGGCCGTCCTCCATCTTCGCCAGCTCGATCTGGGCGCGATCGGCGCGATCGTCCTCGCACGGGTCGGCGATGTAGGCACCCGAGCGGCCGCGCATGAGCACGTACCCCTCGTCGCGCAGCACGGCGTACGCCTTGTTCACCGTGTGCAGGTTGATGCCCAAGTCGCTGGCCAGGGCGCGCACGGACGGCAGCGCCGCGCCGGGCTCCAGCTCGCCCGTGGCGATGGCCGCGATGATCTGACCGCGCAGTTGCAGGTACAGCGGCTCTTCCGACTTCTGATCTATGCGGATGATCATGCAGACCCTCCTTCGTTTAGAACACGAACACGTTCACGACGAGGTCGATGATGCCCACCGCCACGCCGATGCCGGCCAGCAGCAGCCCCGTCTTCTCGCGCGACAAGCCCAGCCATACCGAGCCGAACAACCCGAGCCCCGTCGACAGCAGCACGGGAAACCATTTTGGCGACCAGCCGTTGACCTCGCCCGTCACGCCGAAGTGCGTCACCACCTGGTCGGGCAGCAAGAACCACTGCAGCACCGCCAACACCAGCGTCGTCGCGCCAAGCGCCACGGCCACCGCCAACCCCGCACGGCCCTCCAGCACCTTGCCGCCGTTGCGCCGCGTCGTTTTCTCGCCGTAGCCATCCATGATACATCCTTTCCTTCGTCAGCCGATCTTCCTCATGCAGAAAGCCCGCGCTTCGCCGTGGCGCGGTACAGCGCCAGCGAGCCCGCGCCCGCGAGCAGCGCCAACAGAATCGAGCCCGCCGAGCCGAGGAGCGTCGCCGCCGCCATGCCGACCACGAAGAACCCCATGCCGGCGAACACCACCACGAACACGGGCATACCGCGCTTGACCGGCTCGTACACCGTGGTCCAGTCGTAGCGCGGGCGGCGCGCGTCAAGCGCGAGGCCCCCAAACGTCGCCAGCATGCATGCCGAGAGCGGCACGATGAACAAGGCTGCGATCGACAGCGCATCGAGCGGGAGCGATACTGCCACGAGCACGGCCGATACCGCGAGGAACGGCACGCCGATGATGAGGTTGATAGCCGCCTTCGCACCCAGCACCGTAGCGGCGGGCACCGGCGCGGTCAGCATGAGCCAGCGCGCCGAGCCTTCGAGCGAAACCGACGCGGCCGTGGTGGACGAGATGCTGCAGAAGAACGCGAGGCCCCAGGGCAGCACGGTGCCCATGAGCGGAGCGAGCTCCGGCGGCAGCGCATCGAGCGACACCATGCCCGTCGCCGTGCCCACCGCGACGGCGACGGCCGCCACGAACACGAGCACGTAGCCGATGCATGCGTTCATCAGGTAGATGGGCGTGGCCACCAACAGCCGGGCCTCCTTGACCACGAGCGCGCGCAGCGGCGTGCTGGCCTTCGCGCCGACGGCGCCCTTGCCGTCGAAGGAGAAGGTCCCGCGCGGACGCGACGACATGAGCAGCGTGTTCACCGGCACGAACAGGCGCACGATGAGCGCGAGCACCACGCCCGCCGCCACGAGGTTCACCGCGGCGAACGCCAGGAACTGCACGAGGTCGCCGTCGACGATGCCCGCCGCAGCCCACACGGCCGGCGGGAAGGCAGATGCCAGCTGGGTCGTCAGCGCCGTGCCGAGCGCCGTCATGGCCTCCAGGTCGTCGGCCTGGCCGGACAGCGCGAACGAGCCGAACACGGCCGCCAGCGTGGCCGCCAGGGTGAGCACGATCACCACGATGTTCGCGTGCTTGAAGCGCGCCGACACCGCCGCGATGAGCACGGCCAGCACGATGGCCGCCGCCAGCGGCAGCAGCGGCGCCAGCACCACGGACAGCGCCATGCATGCGACGCCCACCGCGGTCACGCCCGCGTTCGCCGCGTACACGGCGAACGCCGGCACCATCGCCAACAGGCCGAACAGGAGGCTCATGGCGTACAGCGACGCAATGCGCGACAGCACCACCGACGAGACGGACACCGGCAGCGACATCACGAGGTCGTAGTCCTTGAAACCGAACAGCACGCCGTTCGTCTTGAGGAACGCCGCCACGGCTCCGGCCACGGCGCCCACGAGCACCGCGACGAGCGGGATGGCCTCGGGCAGGCCGATCTGGACGAGCGCCTGCGCCACGCCCGACGAGTACACGCCGGCGAACAGCACCACGGCCGCCACGGCCAGCGCCGCGATGGCCAGCGTGCGCTTCGCCTTCGCCGGGTCGGCGTGCAGCGTCTTGTTGATGCCGAACAGGCCCAGCAACTGGATTTTCAGCAGAAGCACGAAGGATTTCATAGCCGTCCCCTACCCTTGCGCATTCCGGTCGATCATGTCGAGGAACACGTCCTCCAGGCTCTCGTCGCCGACGACTTCGGCCGTCGGACCGTAGGCGCGCAGCGAGCCCTGCTTGATGATGGCCACCTTGTTGCACAGCTTCTCCACCACTTCCAGCACATGGCTCGAGAAGAACACGGCCGACCCGCGATCGGCCAGCTCGCGCAGCATCTCCTTCACATGGAAGGACGCCTCGGGATCGAGGCCGACGAACGGCTCGTCCAGCACGAGCAGCGTCGGCTCGTGCACGAGCGCGCCGATGAGCACGAGCTTCTGGCGCATGCCGTGGGAATACGAGGACACGAGATCGCCCAGCGCCGAGGTGAGGCTCAGCCGGTCCGCATGCTCCTTGATGCGGCGTTCCCGCACGTCGACAGGCACTTCGAAGATATCCGAGATGTAGTTGAGGTACTGAATGCCCGTGAGGAACTCGTAGATGTCGGGGTTGTCGGGCACGTAGGCCGTCACGCGCTTGCACGCGAGCGCGTCGCTCTTCACCGACTGGCCCGCGATGCGGATGTCGCCCTCGTCGAAGCCCGTCACGCCCACGATGGCGCGGATGAGCGTGGTTTTGCCAGCGCCGTTGTGGCCGACGAACCCGAATATATCCCCCGGCATGGCCTCGAGCGTCACGTTGTCCACGGCACGCTTCGCGCCGAACGTCTTCACCACATCCTTCACTGCCAAAACCGGAACCGCTGCGTTCATACTTGATCCTTTCGCCGCTATTTGTTATATTTATGCTATAACAGATGGAACAAAGATGCAAGGGGCGTTCCGGAAAGCGCGCCTTCCCACATCGAGATGTTTCACGTGAAACATTTGTTCGCTCAGAAAGCGAGGAGGACGCTATGAAGCGCATCGTGATTTTCCTGGCCGTCACGTTCGGGTTGACGTGGGCGTACGAGTTCGGGGTGGTCTATCCCGTCTCGGCGGGGGCCCTGACGAGCATACCGCCGGTCGCCGCGCAATTCGTCACCGGAGCGGCCATGTTCTTCCCCGCCCTGGGCGTGCTCGTCACGCGCCTCGTCACGCGCGAGGGTTTCAAGAACAGCCTGATCAAGCCGAAGAGGTTCGGGAAGTCCGCGCCCTGGTTCGCCGTGGCCTGGTTCGGGCCCGCAGTGCTCACCGTGATCGGCGCCGCCGCGTACTACCTCCTGTTCCCGCAGGATTTCGACCCTGCCATGTCTACCATGACGGCCACGGTGCAGCAGGCCAACGCCACCAGCGGTGCCGAGCTGCCAGGCGACGCCGTCATGATGATGCTGCTCGCCCAGCTGCCCTTCGCCATCTTCTTGGGACCCGCGCTCAACATCTTCACGACGTTCGGCGAGGAGTGGGGATGGCGCGGCTACCTGGTGCCGAAGATGGCCACGCATATGCGCATCGTGCCGACGCTGCTGGTCACCGGCGTGATCTGGGGCCTGTGGCACGCGCCGCTCACCATCATCGGGCACAACTACGGCGTGGGGTACCCGGGTTGGCCGTTCGCCGGCATCGCCGCCATGTGCGTGTTCTGCATCGTGCTGGGCATCTTCTTCACCTACGTCACCGTGCGCACGGGAAGCTGCCTCGCCGCGGCCGTGGGGCACGGCGCCGTGAACGCGTTCGTCAGCGCGGGCATCATGTTCTCGGTCACGGGCGGCAACCCGTTCGTGGGCCCCATGCCCGTGGGCATCGTCGGGGGCAGTGCCTTCATCGTGGCAGCCGCTTTCATGCTATGGGACCTGCACCGTCGCGAGAAAGCCGGCACGCTCGACATGCCGCAGGCGGGCCTGCCCGACGACGTCACGAAAGCCGACCTCGCCCGCACGGCCGCCGCAAACCCGCCCGCTCCTACTGCTTGATCACCGGACAGGCGACGGCGCTCACGGCGGCCAGCGCCGCGCACAGGTAGAGGGCGGGCAGTGCCGAGGCCGATGCGTCGATGAGCGCCCCCAGCGCGAAACCCGTCAGCAGGCTGCCGATGTTGGCGACCGCTGTGATGAAGCCCGTCGATTGCGCGGCGATCGACGGGCGCACCAGCTCGCTGGGCAGCGTCCAGAACGTGCCGCAGCACAGCGACACCGACGCGTAGGCGATCACCAGCACGGCGGTGACCAGGCCATGCGGCACGAACGGCACCGCCACGAGCGCCACCACCGACACGGCGTTGCCCACGAGCAGCACGGGCCAGCGCCTCCCGCCGAACACACGGTCGGACAGGATGCCGCCCAGAGGCGACGCGATGAGCGTGATGACGAACGTGGCCGACGTGATACTTGCCACGGCATCGCCCGAGAACCCCAGGTTGCCGGTGAGCAGCGGGGGCAGCAGCGTGGCGAACCCGTAGGTCAGCCACCCGTTCACGAACCCCACGACGATGGCGGCCCAGAACCGCGGCTGCTTGCGCGCCTGCGCCATGGTGTCGGGGCGAGCGGCAGGCGTTTCCTCAGGTGCGGTCGCCTCGTCCGGCGGCAGCAGGTCGGCCACCGCATCGGTGCCGGGGTACACCGCGCCCAGATCGCGCACCGTCGTCGCATACACGATGGCGATGATCGCGCCCGGCGCGACCACCAGCACGGCAGCCGCGAACTGCCACGACATCCCCGTGCTCAACAGCGGCGGCGCGAAGAACGACGCCAGCGCGAAGCCGAAGCCCAGCACGCCCATGAGCAGGCCTTCCGCTAGCCCGCGCTGCCGCACGGGGAACCACAGCGTGGTTGACGACACCACCGAGCTGGCGATGCAGCCGCCGGCGACGCCCTGGAGGAAGCGCAGCGCCATCATGCCCTCGTAGCTGGCGCCCACCACCGTGGGGAACAGCGCCGCCAGCAGCACGTTCACCACGATGCCGCCCACCACGGTGCGCCGCGCGCCGAACAGCGCCTGCAGCTTGCCGCCCGCCGCGCTGGCCAGCGCGTAGCCCGCCAGCGTCACCGTGGTCAGCAGCGCCAGATCGGCCGTGGCCAGGTGCCACTGGTCCTGCACGGTGGACGAGAACGCGTTCACCACCTGCACGGTGAGGAAGAACTGGCCGTACGCCAGCATGTTGGCAACGAGAATCCACCACCGGTACGCGGGCGGCTTGCTCAGACGGGAACGGGCGGATGCGATCATGGGAGACCCTTTCGGCGGGAACGCGGCATACTGCGCCCCAGTGTAGGCCCGCTCCCGCCGCGCCCGCCGACCCGTCACCCCCAAGAAAACGAACTGGAACCTAGAACCCCTTGCTCCGCATCGCGCGGGATAACAAGAACAGATGTTTCACGTGAAACATCCGCCCGCGCTTGGCGCGGGCGGCGCGTAGCACAGAAGGGGCGCCCCGAAACGGAGCGCCCCTCCCCACGCTCACCGCGCTACACGGTGAGCTTGCCCTTCCCCGTGCGCTCGACCTCGCACAAGCCGGATCGGAAGGGAGGGAATCCGGTGATGGGGTCGAAGTCGCGCGTGGTCAGCAGGTTGATGTCGGCCTGGTGCCAGCCGTGGAAGACGTCGACGACGCCGGGCAGCACGATGTTCGTGACCTCGGCCTTCATCGTCACCTCGCCGAACTGGTTGAACACGCGCACCTGCGCGCCGTCCGTGATGCCGCGCGCCTCGGCGTCATCCGGATGCAGGCGCACCACCGGCTCGGGCATGAACTGGTTGAGCCACGGCAGATCGCGCAGCTTCGAGTGCGTGTAGTACGGCACGCGCGAGCCGCTGTTCAGCACCAGCGAGTAGTCCTTCGCCTCGTCGGGCGTGCTCACCGGGCTGTGCACCGGCTCCTCGTACACCGGCAGCCCCTCGAAGCCGTACTGCTTCAGCACCTCGGACACCAGCTCGACCTTGCCCGTGGGCGTGTTGAACCCGGGCTGGCCGTCCTTGCGCAGGCCGCCCGTTTCGTACTTCTTCACATCCTTCGTGCCGCCCGGCACCTCGAAGCCCTCGGGATGCTCGCGCAGCAGCTCCAGCGAGATGTCGATGCCCGCGCCCTGGTACATGTCGTCGAGCGCCGCCTCCACGCTGCCGCCGTAGCACTCCTCCTCGAAGCCCAGCGCGCAGCCGATTTCCAGGATGATCTGCCAGTCCTCGCGGCACTGGCCCGCCGGCTCCACCACCGGGTCGCGATGGAATATCTTCCGTCCGAAGATGGCGGGCGGGGCCATGCGCTCGTAGCACATGGCGGCCGGCAGCAGCATGTCCACCAGGTCGTGCGTCCAGGGGCGCATGTAGTAGTCGATGGCCACGGTGAATTCCATGTCCTTGATGGCCTTCTGGTACTCCGGCGTCTGCGGCCACATCATGGAGTTCACGCCCAGCAGCACGCCGGCGCGGATCTTGCCGTCGGCCACCAGCTCGGGCAGGTGCGCGGTCTGGATCATCTTGAAGTAGTGCGCCCACACGGGGAAGTCGTCCTTGTCCAGGCGCTTGTCCTGCAAGCCCTGCTCGTCGTACATGCCCTCCAGGCGGAACGCCGCGGTGGACGCCGAGTAGTCGAACGGCAACCCCGGGCCCATGGCCAGGCCGCCCGCCACGTCCAGGCTGCCCATCAACGCGATGATGGAGTACACCGCGCGCTGGAAGTTGCCCACGTTGGTGGCGTGGCATGCGCCGGCCGAGCTGGATACCAGCGTCGCGGGCGCGTTCTCGCAGATCAGATGCACCGCTTCCTCAAGCTTGGCGGCAGGCACCCAGGTGATCTCCTCCACGCGCTCGGGCGTAAACTCCTGCACGTAGGCGGACAGCTCGTCGAAGCCGTGCGTCCACGTCTCCACGAATTCCTTGTCGTAGAGGTCGTCGCGCAGCATGACGTGGATGAACCCGAGCGCCAGCGCGCCGTCGGTGCCGGGGCGCAGCTGCAGGTGGACGTCGGCCATGCCGGTCACCGTGGGCGTGATACGCGGATCGACGATGACGAACTTGCAGCCGCGCTCCTTCTGCTTCATCATGTCGCCGAAGCGGTACGGCTGCGACCAGGCCGGATTGAGCGACCACACCAGGCAGCTGGCCGTGGCGTCGGTGGGGTCGGAGCCCATGGTCAGCTGTCCGGTCACCAGCTGCGAACACATCCACGTGGCCGCCGCGCAGGTGGAGCTTTCGGAGCCGTACGTCGGCGAGCCGAACAGCGTGGCAAGGCGCTGCATGGCGCCGCGCGGCTCCTTCGGATCGCCGCAGTAGAACAGCACCGCCTCGGGACCGCTTTCGTCTTTGATGCGGTTGAACTCGCTCGCGATGCGGGCGTACGCGTCGTCCCACGAGATGGGCTCCCACTCGGGCGCGCCCGTGCCCTTCGGGTTCGTGCGCGCCATGGGGTACGTGATGCGATGCGGGTCGTACAGCTCCTGCAAGCTGGAAACGCCCTTCGCGCAGATGGGAGACGCAGGATACTGGTCGCGCGCCTCCACGCGCACCACCTTGCCGTCCTTCACCGAGGCGGCGATGCCGCACTTCGGCACGTGGTTGCACATGTCGCAGTACGTGTACTTCACCTCGACGGGCGCCTCTTCGGCGATGGCCCCTTCGGGATGCACGATCTCGTAGGCTCCCCCGGCCAGCGCGGCGCCCGCGACCGCCGCCGAGCCCTTGAGGAACGTACGACGGGAAACGTTGGTGAACTCGCTCATGTTAGGCCCCTTCCTTCCCCTGCTTGGAATTCGCCGACGCCAGCGCGTTGGAAGGCAGCACGTCGAGCGGCATGCCGTCGACCGGACGGTAGTAGAACGATGTCTCGTCCACGCGCAGCACCGCCTCGTCGCCGGCGATGAACTTCGACACCGGGCTCTCGGGGTCGTCCAGGTCGCCGAAGTAACGCGCCCGACCCGGGCAGTTCACCACGCAGGCCGGCTGCTTGCCCTCGGCCAGCCGAGCCTCGCAGAAGATGCACTTCTCGGCCACCAGCTCGCGCTGCACGCCGTACGATTCGTACGGCGCGGGCACGTCGGCGCCGAACATGTTCTCGCTCTTGCGGTTGAGCTTGCGCGCACCGTACGGGCACGCGGCCAGGCACAACCCGCACGCGATGCACTGGTCGTACTCGATGACGGTGATGCCGTCGTCGCGCCGCACGCTCGCCCCCGTGGGGCACGCGTCCACGCACTTCGGCTGCTCGCACTGCACGCACGCATGCGGCACGTACGCGCGGCCGCTCTCACCCACCTGCGTGCCCCACTCGTACACGTCGAGGTTGTTCCACGACACGCCCGGCCGCTGGTTGTTCTGCATTTGGCACGCCACCACGCACGCGCCGCATCCTGCGCATCGCCGCAGGTCGATCGCCATTCCGTACCTCGTCATCCCCTCGTCCTTTCTCCCTGGTGCGCGGCCGTTTCGGCTCGCGCTTCTCCTAGGGCGAACTCTACTCGGGACGAACGACCCCTTCTAGACGCACCCGCAACAACCGATTTCCGTATTTCACCTCGCTTCGATGCTGGCGGCGGCATCGACGTTTCCTGGTGCAGACCAGGTTTCATGCCGCGACGAGCGGCGGCGTTGGCGGCTTGCTGTCACAAGTGCTAGTATTGTCCTGGGTTTTTCGCCGAGCCACAGGAAGAGGGGACCATGGCAACCGAGCAGGAATACCGATCCATCCTCATACCGAA
The DNA here is from genome assembly GCF_014287365.1 of Eggerthella hominis. Taxonomy (NCBI): domain Bacteria; kingdom Bacillati; phylum Actinomycetota; class Coriobacteriia; order Eggerthellales; family Eggerthellaceae; genus Eggerthella; species Eggerthella hominis. The sequence continues at coordinate 95,177 of NZ_JACOOA010000003.1, read as the reverse complement.
CCAGCCGTTCCGCCGATTGAAGATCGCCGAGTACATATCCCAGGGGAAGAAGAAAAAACTCTTCAAGGGCGAGTACATCCGGACGAGCGCCAAGACCATCGACGACCTGTATTACTACTACATCGACGAAGGCCAGATCATCGCCACGTTCGAGCAGGAATCGGGCGAGGTGGCGCCGCTGTACTGGCGCAACGCCGGCAACGCCTTCTCGGCGGAGTACAACGATTACGCGTCCATCGGCCGCTACAAGGCGCGCTTCATCGCGGCGCAGAACACCGTGCTGTTCGCCTTCACGCAGCGCCAGCTCTACGAGCTGAGCCAGGACGACCCCGAGCTGTTCTACGAGTTCATCAACGTATGCCACATGTCGTTCGCCCAGATGGGGCACCGTATCAGCAACACAGGCTACCAGTCGTCCACGAAGCGCATGATCATGTGGCTGCAGAAGCTGTGCGCCACGCAGGAATGCGACGAGCGCGGCGTGTACGATATCGAGTGCAAGCTGACGCTGCAACAGCTGTCCGAGCTGCTGTCCATCCACATCACCACGTGCACGAAACTGGTGGCCGCGCTGGAAAACGAGGGCGTCTTGGAGCGCACGCGCACCCGCATCCGCGTCTACGACGCCGACCGCCTCGCCCAATACGGCCTCGAGGACAACCCGCTGGCGTACTAGATAGACACCGAATGCGCTCGTGCACGTTTCGCAGCTAGCGCACTTTCGCCGCGATGTAGCCCAGCGTGGCAACCGCCATCACGGCGGAGAAGCCGAAGGCCAGCTGGTAGGCCAGCGCCGGATTCGCCACCCCCACCGCGGACGCGCCCACCACGGCGACAAGGAACACCATCACCGACGTGCCGAGCGACGCGCACGCCTGACGAGCCGAGATGCAGAACGACGAGCCGTCCGCCACGATGGGCCGCGGCAGCTGCGCGAGGCTCCACGACGTGAGCGGCCCCACGAGCCCCGACACGCCCACGGCGCGCACGGCCTGGCACAACGTGGTCACGTACAGCGGCGTGTCCGCGTTGAGGAACGACATGAGCACGGCGCCCGTCGCCAGAAACGCGCCCGACACGAGCGCGACCGGGCGCGCGCCCACCTTGTCGGTGAGCACGCCCGCCAACGGGTTCAGCACGAGCGCGGTCACGGTGCCGGGCAACAGCACCATCCCGGCCTCGAGCGCGGTGCCGCCGCACAGGCCTTCCACGTACAGCGGCACGATCAGCGTCACGCCCATGAACGAAGCGTTCAGCAAATTCTGAGCGATGAAGCCTGCGCGGAATTGCGGCGACGCGAAAATATCCATGCTGATCAGCGGATCGTCCACGCGCTTCTGCCGCCTCACGAACAGCACGAGGAACAGCGCGCCCAGCACGAGCGGCACCCAGATGAACGGGCTCTCGAACGAGAAGCTGCTCGCGTTCGAGAACGCCAGCAACAGGCCGCCGAATCCCAGCGTGGACTGCGTGAGCGACACCACGTCGAGCCGCGCGCCCTTGTCGGGAGCCGCCGAGGGCCTGATGGCGATCGCGGCCGCCACGCCCAGCACCAGCATGATGGCCACGAGCAGCACGAAGAAGCTGCGCCACCCCAGCGAGAAGCTCATCGCGCCGCCGATGGTGGGGCCGATGTTCGGCGCGAAGCCCATGGCGATGCCGGCGATGCCCATCGCCGTCGCCTGCCGGCCGCGCGGGAAGCGCGTCATAGCGATGGTCTGCATGAGGGGCATGAGCATGCCCGTGGAAACGGCCTGACACACGCGGCCGCCCAGCAGCACGCCGAAGTTGGGCGCGAGCAGATCGGCCACCGCCCCTACGAGGAAGAACGCGAGCGCGATGAACACGTGCTGCCGCACCGAGAAGCGCCGCGAGAGAAACGTGGCCACCGGAACGGTGATGCCCAGCACGAGCATGTAGACGGTGGTCAGCCATTGCCCCAGTTCAACCGTCAGGTTGAACTCCATCATGATGTCGCCCAGCATGGCGTTGACCGCGGTTTGCGAAAGGTTGCCCGACGCCGACGCCAGCACGACGATGGCGAACAGCGCGTACACGCTCATTCGCTCGCTCTTCACTCGTTTCATGCTTGCACGTCGCCTACCCTCCGTTTCAACCAGCGCATTCCAGTATATCCCAAGCGCCCTGTCCGGAAAATGCAAACGCGGCCTACGGAGCGCGGACGGCAGCGCTCACGCTCGACAGATCAGCGCAAACCGTCCGAAACCACCTTCGAACTTGTCACAGTCCCCCCTTTGGAGCCGCACCGGCACGGCCGACCCTTCGATTCCGGTATACTGGAATTCCGACGGAAGGAGGCGCCTATGGCCGAAAGCGATAGCGACAGGCTCGAACCGCCCGCCTACCGCATGAGCAGGGCGCGCGTCGCGGTGCTGCTCGCGCTGGCCGCGCTGCCGGTTCTCCTCACCGCGCTGGCCCAGCCGTTCCTGCCAGACATCGTCCCGCTGCACTACGGAACGAACGGGGCCGATCGATGGGGATCGAAAGCCGAGCTGTTCGTCGCAGCGGGCATCATCGCCGTGATCGAGCTTGCCCTCGTAGGGCTTTACACCGTAGTAGAGCAACAGCGCGAAACCGGGCGGGAAGACTGGATTGTCGTCAACGGCCCCGTAACCGCCATGTTTCCCACGTTCGCCATCTTGTATGCAATCATGGCTTGCGTTCAGGCCGTCTATCTCTTCGCCGCCTTCCAGCTGACGGAATTCACGCTGCCTGTCGATGTCGGCAAGCTGTACGTGTACGTGCTGCTCGGGCTCGTCTTGCTCGCCATGCTCGCACCGGCGTTCTACATGCTCATCACCGGAAAGGGCCTTTCGCTCGTGAACTTCCACCCCGGCACGAGCGACCTCGAGAAACGCACGGGCGCCGACAAGCAGCAAGCGCGCGCCATCGGCGGCCTGCTGCTGTTCCTCGCCGGCTTCGTCATCATAGAATTCATGCTGCTGCTGAAATGAAACGCACCCGCCGCGAGGGCGGGTGCGCGTTAGTTGAATGCTTGCTGGGTCTTCTCCAAACCTACCTGCACCAGCGACAACGCTGCTTGCGCGCCGCGGTCGGTGGCCTGCACGAAGTCGTCCGCGGCGTCCTTCTTGGGCTGCGACAGCACCCAATCCACCACGGGCATGCGTCCCGGCGGACGCCCGATGCCCACGCGCACGCGGTACCAGTCGCGCGTGCCCAGCTTGTCGCAGATGGAGCGCAGGCCGTTGTGCCCCGCGTGCCCTCCGCCGAACTTCGCCCGCACGGTACCCGGGTCGATGTCCAGCTCGTCATGCACGACGATGAGATGCTCGGCATCCACGCCGTACGCGTTCATGAGCTGCTTCACCGGCCCGCCCGACGTGTTCATGTAGCTTTGCGGCTTGGCCAGCACCAGGTCGTGGTCGCGATACACGCCCTTCGACGTGAGCGCGCCGCACTCCGTCTTCCAGTAGCGCGCGCCCACCTCGTCGGCGATGAGATCCACCGTGTCGAACCCGGCATTGTGCCGTGTATGCTCGTATTCCGCGCCCGGATTCCCCAGGCCCACGATCAAAAACATGAGAACCAGCTTTCCACTCGCAAGTCGTTCGTACATTCAGCGAGAAAGGCCGTGGTGCCCGAGATTCGTGGGATGGCGGAGGCGAAGCGCGCCCCGAAGGAAGTCCCCGCAGGGGATACTTCGGTACGCGAGCTTTCGCCATCGCGCGAAGATTGGGCGCCACGGCCTTTCGCAGCGTCGGCCCGTTCCGCTGTTCGTAGAATAGCGGAACCCCCTACTCGAACAGCGACGCGACGGAGCCGTTGTTGTAGACGTTGCTGATGGTCTTCGCGAACAGCGGGCCCACGGACAGCACCTTCACCTTGCCGGTCTGGCGCTCGAGCGGCACGGGCACCGTGTTCGTCACCACGACCTCCTCGATGATGGAGTTCGCGATGCGATCGTACGCCGGGCCGCTGAACAGGCCGTGCGTGGCGCACGCGTACACCTTCTCGGCACCCTTCGCCTTGAGCGTGGTGGCCGCGGCCACCAGCGAGCCGGCCGTGTCGATCATGTCGTCGTTGAGGATGCATACCTTGCCCTGCACGTCGCCGATGAGCGCCGTGATCTCGGCCTGGTTGTGCTTCGGACGGTCCTTGTGCATGATGGCGATGTCGCAATCCAGCATGGTGGAGAACTTCTTGGCGGCCTTCGCGCGTCCCACGTCGGGCGACACCACGCACAGTTTCTCCTTGTCGAGGCCCATGCTGCGGAAGTAGTCGACGAAGATGGGCATGGCGGTCATATGGTTCACCGGCAGGTCGAAGAAGCCCTGGATGGCGTCCTGGTGCAGGTCGATGGTGATGACGTTGTCCACCCCGGCGGCAGCCAGCAGGTCGGCGACCAGCTTGGCGGTGATGGGCTCGCGCGGGGCCGCCTTGCGGTCCTGGCGCGCGTAGCCGTAATGGGCGACGACGGCCGACACGGAGCGGGCCGAGGCGCGCTTCGCGGCGTCCACCATGATGAGCAGCTCCATGAGCGCATCGTTCACGTCGTAGCCGACGGCGCCGCACACCGACTGGACGAGGAACACGTCGGCACCGCGGACGCTCTCCTGGTAGCGCGCGTAGATCTCGCCGTTCGCGAACTTCTCAAGCTTGACGTTGCCGAGCGACGCGTTCAGGTCCTTCGCGATCTCCTCGGCAAGCTCGGGGTTGACCGACCCCGAGAACAAGGCCATGCTCTTCTGCACTTCCGTCATGTGCGCGCTCCTTCGTTTCACCCTGGGGCCGCCGCACCCCGCAGCCGTCGCCCCCTGTCTCATGGGCACTATTGTATCCGCAGGCAGCACGCGCGCACAGGGGCAACTTGGCCATCTTCGCAGATTGACCGCAAGGAAGGGGTGGGCGGGGAACGAGCGCGCACCCCTGAGCCTCCGCCGCGCGCAAAAGAGCTCAGCGCACGTTCTTGCCTTCCTCGATCAGGCTTTGCAGCTCCTGCTTGGAGTGCACGCCCGCCTTCGCGTAGACGTTGCGGATGTGGCTTTTCGCCGTGTTGAACGAGATGCCCAGCTCGCCCGCGATGTACTCGATGGTGTAGCCCTTCCCCAGCAGGAACAGCACGTCGCGCTCGCGCGTCGACAGGCCCGCCTGCTCGGCCAGCGCGTTGCAGCTCTTCGTCCAGGCCCCTTCGCGCGGGAAGTCCTCGCCCGCGCCCGGCGCCGCACCGTCCGCCCCGCCCTCGAGCCCCCTGCCGCTGGGAAAGAAATCGCCCGTGGCCTGGTTGGTCTGGGCGTTGCGGGTCTTCTTGAGCGCCGCGCCGATGGTGCGCTCGTTGAGGATGACCATCGACACCACGAGCAGCACGAACACCATGCCCATGGCAAGCGCCACCATGTTGCTGGCGTTCTCCATCAGCACGGGCGCCAACGACGAGCCGGCGAACCAGCCGATGGTGGTGCCCGCCGCCGATGCGCCGCGGCCCCAGCCGAACACGCGCGCGTACGACAGGTCGGTGCGGTTCGCCACGTTGGCCAGCAGGCACCACACCATGAGGATGAACAGGTTGTACGCGATACTCACCAGCTCGCCCTGGATGACGCCCAAGCCGCCGAACAGCGGCACCGCGAGGTTGCCCAGGCACGTGAGGATGATGATGGGATAGTACAGCTGGCTGATGTCGAACTCGCGCACCAGCAGCCCCACCAGCACGAACAGCAGCACCGCCGTACACCCGGTGGCGAACACGATGATGACGCCCTGGTCGGTGATCGACGAAAGCGGCTGCTGCAGCGCCATGAACCCCTTGACCACGCCTGCGATCACCGAGAACACCGCCACCGCCACTACGAGGCGGATGAAGTAGCCGCGCGGCAGCTCGCGCATGGGAACCACGTCCTCGGCTTGCCGGCCCGAGGCGCGGGCGGCCGCCATGGTGAACACGACTGCGAGCAGCGGCAGGCTGGCCGTCATCAGCAGTCCCACCGGTTGCGGCAGCCCGATGCAGACGAAGTACAACATGCCGGCGAAGATGAACGACCCCGCCGTGTACATGAACGCCTGGCGCGCTCCCACCGTGCTGTACATCGATCCCAAGCGCAGCGCGACGAACCCCGTGCCCACGCCGGTAAGCGCGCAGCCCACCACGAACAGCGCGTCCTGCGCCCCGGACGGCGACGACCACGCCACCACGAGCGTTGCCGCGGTTGCCACTCCCGCCATCACGGCCACCATCAGGCGCGACTCGACGATGCGCGCGGCAACGCGATGGAATACGCCGGCGACGATGAGCACGAGTCCCAGCGCCGTGGTCGATGCCAAGTACATAACCAGCATGGCGCTGTTTCCCACGGAGGGACCGGCCCATCCATACAGCACGTCGCTGTTGTAGCACAGGAATATCCACGCGTAGTAGGCGCCGAAGCCCAGGAACTTCATGCTGGGCCATTGTTCGTCCAGGTCCTCGAGCAGCCTCGATGCCGAAAACCGCGCGCGATCGCCCCGTCCGTTGCCCGCTTCCTCCGTACGCATCATGAACCTCCCCATCGCGCGGCCCATCGCCTGCGCCGCGCTCCCCGTATGGTCTCGGTCTATTCTAGCACCCGCTCATCTTCCCCCGCCTCGGCCGTCCCGCCCGCCGCCTTGTCGCGATCGCCGCGCGTCGCCAGAAACGGGAACGTGACGGCATGCATGGGGCAGGCATCGGCGCACGCGCGGCACTTCGTGCACTCGTTGAGCGGGGCCGACACGGACGCGTCGTGCAGGTCGATGCCTTCGGGGCACACCTCGGCGCACTGATGGCAGGGCTCGCCCTTGGACGAGCGCAGGCACGCAGCCTCGTTGCTCACCGGGCGAAACGTCCGGTTCAAGCGCGCCACGAGCGACAGCAGCGCCCCCAGCGGGCAGAAGCGGCTGCACCATTTCCGCAGCACTGCCACCTCCAGCACGAGGATGGCCGGGAACACCAAAAGCGACAGCGCCACCTCGTTGAACTGGAACAGGCGCCACACCGCGATAAGGGTGGCGAACGTGAGGCCCACCGGGCAGATGAGGCAGAACACCGGGAACCCGAACACGGCCGTGGAGAGCAGCGCGCCGCCCAGCACCCAGTTGCGCGAGTCGGCCGCGCCGCCGCGCTGGGAGGCGGGAAGGTCGAGCGCGCTGGACGGGCGGCGCGTGCGTTTCGGCTCCTTGAGGCCGAAGATGCGCCGCAGCAGCGGGATCGGGCAGCCCCAGGCGCAGAACGCGCGCCCGAACAGCACCACCAGCACGATGCCCACCGCAAGCGCGATCAGCATCGGGGGCACCACGGTTTTGCTGGCGAGCGCCGCCTCCACCGCGCCGAGCGGGCACAGGGCCGCCACGTCGAAGACGCCCCAGGCCGAAGGCGTGCCCGTGCCGGTGTGCAGCGCCAGGCCCACGCACACGAGCGCGATCACCGCCAGCGCGGACAGGGTGCGCAGCAGGTTGGAGTTCCGTTTCATCTCGCGCTCATCTCGCTCTCGTCCTCCACCACCGTCTTCCCCAGCCGCTCGTACGCGCTGGGGCTCACCACCACGATGCCGCGCCGCGAGCCGCCGGCGAAGCTGCGGTACACGAGCGCCGGGCATACGTCCTCGCACACGCCGCACCCGTTGCAGCGGGCGTCGTCCACCACCGGGTGGCCGCTGCCGTCCAGCGAGATCGCCTCGTACGGACACGCTTTTTCGCACTCGATGCATCCCTGGTAATAGGCCACGCAGCGGTCCTTCTGCACCACCGCGACGCCCATCTTGTCGACGTCGGGATCGAAGGGCCCGATGGCGCCCGTGGGGCATACCCGCAGGCAGTCGCCGCAGAAGTCGCAGCTTCCCCGATGGAAGTTCAGCTTGGGGGTGCGGGCGCGCAGCACGCCGTCGCCCACCTCGGCCACGCCGATGACCCCGGTGTGGCACACGCTGCGGCAACGGTCGCACTTCACGCACGAGGCCAGCAGGCGCAGCTCGTCCTGCGCCCCCGGCGGCCGCACCAGCGAGGTTTCGGCCGCGCCGTCAGCCGCTTTCACGGCCCCGCCGAACCCCACGAACGCCACCGCCGCGGTGCAGAAGCCCGCGAACGCGCGGCGCGTGTACGCGGCCATGGCTCACGCCGCCTGGGCGCTCTGGCCGATCATCTGGTCCTCCAGCTCGAGGAAGCCCTCGGTGATGTCGGCGATGCCGCGGTAGAACGACGTGGTCGCGTACGCGCGCACGTCGGCGCACAGGCGCGGCACCCAGGCGGCGAGGTGCTCGTCGAAGAACGCGCGCTGCTTCGCGCACAGCTCGGCGTAACGCGCCGCGTCGCCCGCCTCGAGCGCTGCGCTCGCGCGCTCGACGAGCTTCGCCATGAACTGGAACTCGAACGACAGGTGGTCTTCGGGCGTGGTGTTGTCGGCCGGCAACCCCAGCTCCTCGTCGAGGTAGCACGCCACCACGGAATCGCGCGCGTCCTGCATGAGCAGGTGCTCCTCGCTCGTGTACACCGATTCGTACGGCGGCGCCATCAGCTGCTCGTACATGCCCGCGCACAAAAACACGCGCGCATAGTCCACCGCAAGCTCCTGGCGCGTGCCCGCATCGCGATGGCGCAGGTACTCCTTCACGATGCCGTAGCCCGCCCCCACGTACGCGGCGTCGACGGGAAGCTCCTGCTTCGCCAGCGCCTCGATCTGCTCGTCGGTCAGCTCCAGCTTGTACATGCTGGCCAGAAACTCGTAAAAACCCTGACGTGCGGCGTTCACCGCAGCCAGCTCGTCGCGATCATGCTGCTCCATCGCAGCCCCCTTCCTCGTGCATCCGGCGGCACCGCCGAGCGGCGCCGCCGGAGCGAACCTACAGGACGATGCCGAAGTAGTTGGCCACCGCCGTGCCCACCATCCACATGACGGCGCGGAACGCGATCGAGCCGATGATGCCGCCGGCGAAGGCGATGCCCGCCAGCGTCGCGCCCGACGCGGGCTTGCTGCGCGCCAGCCATCCGCATACGAGGGGCGCGAGCCCGCCGCACGCGAGGGCCACCCAGAAGATGGCCGCGGCGTCGCCCGTGGCCGCGCCCGACGCGAAGCCGAACGCCAGGCCGCTCACAAGCGCCAGCACGCCGCCGACGGCGGTTTCCGCGCCCGCCAGTTTGACGGCTTCTGCGGCCTCGCCTTTGAGGGCCGCCAGCAGCAGGTACAGGCTCAAGCCGCTGGCCGCGCCGAAGCCCAGGTAGCCCAGGGGCAGCGCGATGGTGTTCCATGTGGCGCGCGCCTCCATCATGTAGGAGTAACCGCTTGCGAAGCTGAACACGATGCCGACGACCGCGGCCACCACGGCGACCGCCTTGCGCGCCCCGGCCGACGCATCGCGCTTCAACAGGATCAAGTACACGGCTACCGCCACGATGAACAGGCCGATGAGCAGCGCTTCCAGGAAGATGCCCGGCGTGGGGTGGCTGAGCACGGCCATGATGCGATCGGGGTGCGACAGGTGCGTCACCGACGCGATGCCGCCCACCACGGCCAGCGCGAGCGCCGTCACCGACGCCAACAGGTTGGTGCGCTTCGTGCATCCGCGCAGCTCGTCGACGGCAACGCCCACCGACACCCAGGTGCCGCAGCTGGCGATGGCCGTGAACAGAACGAGGGACCATTGGATGTCCATGCTACTCAACCCCTTCCATCCACTCGCCGTGCATGCTGGTCATGATGTACTTCGTGCAGGGGTTGTTGCCCACGTTCGGCAGCTCGTGGATGTCGGCCGCATCGTACTTCGCCAGCTCCTTCGACACGTCGGAGCTCGGATCGTCGAGGTCGCCGTAGAAGCGGGCGCCGGCGCTGCAGCTCTTCACGCACGCGGGCAGCTCGCCGTTGGCGGTCAGGTGGCCGCACAGCGTGCACTTCTCCACGGTCTGCGACGCCTTGTTCCAGTCGCGCACGCCGTAGGGGCAGGCCATCATGCAGTACTTGCAGCCGATGCACTTCTCGCGGTCGATGAGCACCACGTTGTTGCCGTCGCGGTAGCTGGCGCCGGTGGGGCACACGTGCACGCACGGCGCGTCGGCGCACTGCTGGCACATCGTGGGCAGCGGGTAGCGCGTCATGTTCGGATAGTCGCCGAAGGGACCGCGCTGCAGCATCTTGTTCCAATGCTCGCCCAGGGCGATGTCGTTCTCCATCTTGCACGTGATCTCGCAGGAATAGCAGCCCGTGCAGCGGTCGAGGTTCACGACGATGCAGTTATGCGCCATACTCGAACACCTCCTCGGTGGGATCGCTCGGCTGCGGCATCCAGGGCTCGAACTGCTCGGGCTCGGTCCACACGCCTTCGGGTGCGGCCGCGTCAGGCGTGACCTTCACCTGGAAGCCGCGCAGGGTATAGGTGCCGTACTCGGGATTGTACGGCTCATCGTTCTTGGTCAGCACGTTGATGTTCATCACCTTGTACGCGCGCTCAGGATCGGTGTCCAGCAGCTCGGGCGCCCAGAACCGCTCCTGGTAGATGACGCCCTTGGCGATGGCCGTGGTCACGCGCGCCTTGCCATGCGTCTCGCCGCGGCGGCTGGCGATGGTGCACCACTGGCCGTCTTCCACGCCGTAGGTTGCCGCGTCGTCCGGATGGATCCACATCTCGGGGACGGGGTAGATCTCGCGCAGGTACGGGATGTTGCGCAGCGTGCCGTGGTGGTACATCGGCAGGCGGCCTTCGGTCAGCACGAGGGGATACTCGGTGTCCGTGAGCGGGCTTTCGGCCGGCTCCTTGTAGTAGCACAGCGGCTCGTAGTCCTTCGACGCCGGCTCCAGCACGAGGTTCTTCTCCTCGAAGCACTGCGACCAGGGGAAGCCCGTGCGGCCCAGGATGGTGTTGGACTCGCAGTACACCTCGCACTTCTTGGAAGGCGTCCCGAAGCCCTTGGCTTTGCCGGTGGCCTCGTCAACCGCCTTATAGCCGTAGTACGTGCGGTACTCCTCTTCGGTGCACCACTCGAACACGCCCTTCTCGGCCGCTTCCTCCCAGCTCATCTTCAGGTTGTTGAGGTGCAGCTTCTGCTTCTCGTACTCGTTCTTGTACATCGGAATGCCGTTCGTGCCCTCGGCCGTGAAGGCCTCCTGCGCATGCACGTTGCCCATCTCGGCCATTTTCTGCACGATCTGCGTCCAGATGAGGCCCTCCTCCACCGTCTCGAACAGGTGGGTGACCGCCTGGCGGATGACGATGGCATTCAGCTGCGGGATGACCAGGTTGGTTTCCAGCCACTCGGCGGAGGGGAGCAGCATGTCGGCGCACAGCACGGAGAACGCCGTCGGGTACATGAAGATGTGGCAGACGAAGTCGAGGTTCGGGACGATCTCGTCGAGGCAGGTGGCGTTGCCCAGCACCACGTGCTTGTTGCCGGAGCGCTCGAACCATGCGTGGATCTGGTAGGGATCGCCGTCCTTCATGGCCTTGAACACCGCGGGAATGAACGCCATGTCCCAGTCGAGCAGGCCCTTGTGCTCCTGCACGCCCAGGCGCTTGAGCATCTTCTCCTTCTTGAGGAAGCGCGGCGTGTTGGGAATCTGGTCGCGCGCCGGGCAGGCTTTGAAACTTTGCAGCATGGCGCCGGGCTTCTGCACGTTGCCCATGAGGTACTCGAGGTTGAGGGCGCCGAGCGCGCACTGCTGCGACTGCTCGTATTGGTCGATGGGCACGCCCTGCATGATGCCGGACTGGCCCGTCGTGTAGATCTCCAACGCCTTCTCGATCTGGCCCTCGTCGAGCCAGCAGATCTCGGCCGCCTTCGCCAGCGTGAACTCCTCCACGCTCTCCTTGAGCAGCTGGCCGCCCGTGGGGTACTGCTTCCCGTCGATCTCGTACGTGCCGAACAGCGGGGGCACCACGCCCTCGTTCATGGGGTACTCCAGCACGACGGGCTTGCTCTGCGCCGGATCCCAGATGACGTAATCGGCGTCGGTGCCTTCAAGGCCGCATTCGGTGGGCTTGAGGGTCAGGCGCGTTTCGGGGTTCACGAGGTAGGGCATGTTGGTCCAGTTCGTGCAGAAGTCCTCGTCGTACTTCTTGTTGTCGATGATCCACTTCGTCCACGCCATGAGCAGCGCGGCGTCGGTGCCGGGGCGGATGGGCAGCCACACGTCGGCCTTGGCGGCGTCCATCGTCATGCGCGGGTCGATGACCACCGTCTTCAAGCCCTGCTCGCGAGCTCGCAGCTCGGCCAGCGCGCGGCCGCCCGTGGCAACCGAGCTGTTGGCCGGGTCGGTGCCCCACAGCACGAGGGAGTCCACCGGCGAGTCCGTGAAGTAGTAGTCCCAGCCATTGGAGTCGCTGAAGGACAGGTTGTTCGGCTTGCCCATGCCGTTCGACAGCTGCGAGGCGCCCATGCGCGGCAGGTAGCACTGCGCGCAGCCAGGCTCCCACACGTTGGGCGTGTTGATGGCCTCGCCGAAGCGCTTCACGTTGCTGAAGTGCGGGTTGCCGCCACCGCCGGTGGACACGGCCACGCATTCCGAGCCGTACTTCTCGTCGATCTCGATGAGCTTCGTGGCGATCTCGGTGATGGCCTCGTCCCAGGTGATGCGCTCCCACTGGTTCTGGCCGCGCTCGCCCACGCGGCGCATGGGGTACTTGTTGCGGTTGGGATGGTACAGCGCCTGGATGCCGGCCATGCCCTTCGCGCACAGGCCGCCCTGGCTCATAGGGCTTTCGGGATTGCCCTCGATCTTGATGACGCGACCGTTCTTCACATGCGCCAGCACGGCGCAGCTTGCGATGCAGGCGCGGCAGGCCGTCTTCACGATCTTCACGTCGCCGCCCGTATCGGCATGCGCCGGATCGACGTGCACGAGGTCGTCGCTCACGGCAACGCCCAGACCGCATGCGGCGCCCAGCGCCGCCGCCGACTTCACGAAACTGCGTCGCGTGATGGTAGGCTGTGTCATGTTCCCTCCTCCTTGTATCTCGTCTTGTATCTCGTCATTGCCGGTGGTGCTTGGTTGCTCGTATCTCAGATGGAACGCCCGCTCGCGCGCGGAGCCGGGGCGATCGGGCAGCGCTTTACCCGACCATGGCCAGCATCTGCCGGCCGGCATCCGTCGTCTTCCACGAGCCGTCCCATGTAAGACCTCCTACGGTCTCCAACTTGGAGATGAAATAGCTGGGATACACCTGCTTGGGGTCGCCGAGCGCGGGGTCGCCCTCGAGCGCTCGCTCGATGGCGGCCTTCGTCGCGCCGTCCTCGCAGAGGGCGAGCACGGCGGCGTACGCCTGCGCGTAGGTCGCGGGTTCGTCGCGCAGCACGTCGGCGAACCGCTTCGTGGGTTCGAACCGCGCGAGCGCGGCGCGGCCGGCTGCGGTGGTTTCCACGGTGTAGTCGATGGGCCGGTCCTGCTTCTCCTCGCCCGGCGCGTACGCGGGCTCGGGAACCTCGACGGCTTCCACGCCGCCGCAATCCACCATGATGCGCAGCAGCGCGTGGGCGCTCTGCGTGCTGAGGTTCAGCTCGGGCCGCTCGTCGATGAGCGCCTCGGCATCGCGATAGGGCATGCGCCGCTCGCACACGGCCAGCACGGCGCACAGCGCCAGCGTGTTGGCGCGATTGGCGTTGAGGCGCTTGACGACGGCGTCGACGGTTGCGGCGGCCTCGTCGGCGGCCGGCGCAGCTACGGTTGCGGCTGCGGCCTGCGTGTCGTTGCTCATGGTTCCCCCGTTTCTGCTCGTCTCGTCTGGCTTCGAGCAGCTTTACCTTACGGCGCAGCGAGCGGAAGGGAAACGTCCGTTGTTCGTGAAAGAACGCGACGCACCCGGATATTTATGGGTGACCGAGGGCGCGAAAACGCCACCAATAATGGATGAGCAAGGGGAACGACCTGGGGTAACCGGCGCTTAACGCACCTGCTCGTCGTAGAAGGACACGATGCTGCTCATGAGGTCTTCGTCGAGCATGAGGCAGGTCCCCTTGTCGAAATGCTCGACGCGCCACGCGTTCATCAGGTCGGCGTCGTTCGCACCGTCGTTGGCCTCCCAATACGCGTAGTAGTCCTCGTTGAACGCGGCGATGTTGTCGCGCGCTTCGTCCGAGTAGTACAGGAAGCTGTGGCCGCGATCCTCGAACTCGACGAACGTGAAGCGCGGATCGTCGCCGAATTCCTCGCGATACCGGTCGATGCCCGTCTCGGGCGGCACGGTGGCGTCGTCGGCGCTGTGCAGCACGAGCACCTGCGCCTGCGACGACGCGAACCCCTCGAGGGAGGACGCGTCGGCATAGGAGCCGAACTTGAGATGCTCGTACAGCGACAGGTACGGCATCAGCAGCACGATGGCGTCGCCCGCCATCTGCCGGCCCTGGCTTTCGAGCATGGCCGCAGAGGTGTCGAAGCCCGCAATGGACACGACCGCCTTCACCTCGGGATGGTCGGCGAGCGCGCTGCCCGCCGCGTAACCGCCCCAGCTGTGGCCGAACAGCATGACGGGAAGGTCACGCAGGCGGTCGTCCTGCGCCACGGCGTCGAGGGCGCGATCGAGGTCGATGACGCCCTGCGGCAGCCCGCCGACGGCGTCGCCCTCACTGCGGTCGTTGCCCGTGGCGTCGTAGGCGAACACCGCGTAGCCGCTGGCCGCGAAGCGGTTCGCCACGTCCATGTACGTGTTGCACCCGCCGCCCAGGCCGTGCGCGATCACGACGACGCCCTTCGCGCCCGCACCGTCCTCGGCCACGCCCGCGCCGGCCGACGTGTAGAGGTAGCCCGCGAGCTGCTGGCCCTTGTCGGAGACGAAGGTGGAGGTGCGCTCGCTGAGGCCGGGGAACTCCTCGGGGCTGCGCTCCGTGAACGCCGTCGTTTGCAAACGCGAGCCGAAGTTGTCTTCGTAGATGGCTGCCGACAGCGCCAAGGGTGCTCCCACCAGCGCCAGCACCGCGACGATGCCCAGCACGATCGCCACGCGCCGCCCCCGATGGCTCCGAACCGGTTCGCTCTCCACAGCCGCCGCCCCTTCTCGCCCGACAATCCTTCCGCCAGTATACACGCAGCTCCGTCTTCGGCACGATGCAAGCCGCGCGCACCCCCAGCGATTCCCCGTCCTAGGATAGAGGCCGCGTATTGCTTTACGCCTATTCGTTGCTATACTATACGTATAGCAACGAATGAGGAGGTACGCGATGACAACGGACATGGTGCAGATGAACACGCGCATCAGCCGCGCGCTCAAGGAGCGCGGCGATGCGGCGCTGGAGCGCGCCGGCTACACGCCGTCGCAGGCGATTCGCAAGCTGTGGGACTACGCCGCGAACAACGCGCACAACCCGCGCGCCATAGAAAACCTGTTCGACGCCGAAGACGAAGCGGAGAAGCGCGAAGCCGAGGAAGAGCGCGCGCGGCGGCGGGAAATCACGATCAGGGGCGCGAACATCGTCGCCGATGCGTACGAGCGGCACGGAATCAAGCCTTCGGACTGGACGATGAACGCATCGTACGAAGAGATGCGCGACTACGCCCTGCTCGAGCGCCTTCGGGAACGGGGCCTCGATGCCTAGCCAGCAAACTTCCCTTCTGGTCGACACGAACATCTGGCTCGACTACTTTCTTGCCAACCGTCCAGGGCATGCCGCAGCGATGTCCTTCATGCTATTCGCGCATGAGCACGGCTATCCGCTGCTGTACCCCACCGCCATCGTCAAGGACGTGTTCTACCTGACCGCGAACGCCTTCAAGCGAGACATGCGCAACGAGAACGGCAGGCTCACCGAACGCGATGCGGCGGCAGCGACCGAAATCGCTTGGGGATGCGTGGGCAACATGCGGGAACAGGCCACCGCCGTAGGGTCAGACGAATCGGACCTGTGGAAGGCATGCGGCCTCCGCAACCTCCACAACGACCTCGAGGACAACCTGATCGTCGCCGCGGCGCAACGGTCGAACGCGACGTACCTGATCACCAGCGACGAGCTGCTCATCAAGCACGCCCCCGTGGCCGCGCTCACACCCGGCGACGCGCTCACGCTGCTGCAAGCGATGCGGTAGAAACGAAGGGGGGGGGCGACCGCGTCGCCCCCCCTCGTGTCGCTATCCTTGCTATCCGCGCTTCTTGGCGGCCCAGCCGGGGATCTCGCGCTGTTCGGGGCGCGTGAGCGCCAACGAATCGGGCGCCACGTCCTTGGTGATGCAGGAACCCGCGCCGATGATGGCGCCCGCGCCGATGTTCACCGGGGCCACCATCATGGTGTCGCTGCCGATGAACGCGCCGTCGCCGATGGTGGTGGCGTGCTTCTTCCTGCCGTCGTAGTTGCAGGTGATGGAGCCGGCGCCGATGTTCACGTCCTCGCCGATGGTGGTGTCGCCGATGTAGGACAGATGCGGCACCTTCGAGCCCTTCCCCACCGTGGACTTCTTGATCTCCACGTGGGTGCCGGCCTTCGCACCCTCGCACAGGTGCGCCGCCGGACGCAGGTACGCGCGCGGGCCGCACGTGGCGCCGTCGTCCACCTGGGCCTCGACGGCCACCGTCTCGTCCACGACGCAACCCCGTCCGACCGTCGTATCGGTCAGGCGCGAGTCGGGGCCGATGACGCTGTCCTCGCCGATGCTCGTCGAGCCCATGAGCGTGACGTTCGGCAGCAGCTCCACGTCCTGCGCGATGGTCACGTCGGGGCCGATCCACACGAGTTCGGGATCGACCATGGTCACGCCGGCGGCCATATGCGCGCGGTTGATGCGGCGCTGCGCGAGCTTCGTGGCCTCGGCCAGCTGGATGCGCGAGTTCACGCCGAGGCACTCGGCCGCATCGTCGCAGGCCAGGGCCAGCACGGGGCGGCCGGCGTTGCGGCAGATCTCCAACACGTCGGTCAGGTAGAACTCGCCCTGGGCGTTGTCGTTGCTCACCTGCTCGAGCGCCGCGAACAGCGCGCGGGCGTCGAAGCAGTAGAACCCGGAGTTGCACTCGCCGAGCGCCGCTTCCTCGGGCGTCGCGTCCTTCTGCTCCACGATGCGCGCCACCGCGCCCTGCTCGTCGCGCACGATGCGCCCATAGCCGAACGGGTCGTCCAGCTCCATCGTGAGCACCACCACGGCCGCGTCCGCCTCTTCGCGCGCGGCCACCAGGCGCGCGATGGTCTCGGACGTGATCAGGGGGCAGTCGCCCGACAGCACCACGAGCGAGCCGTCGAAGTCGGCCAGCGCGTCCTTGCACACGGCCACGGCGCCCGCCGTGCCGTTCTGCTCCACCTGCACCACGATCTGCGTGTCGCCGACCAGCGGCTCCACCTGCTCGCGCGCATGCCCCACCACGGACACCACGCGCTGGACGCCCGCATCGCGCGCGGCGTCCACCACCCAGCGAACGAGCGGCTTGCCCAGCACTTCGTGAGCCACCTTCGGCTTCTTGGACTTCATCCGGGTGCCCGCACCCGCGGCCAACACGATAGCGGCAGCTTCCATATCGCTCCTTCGCAACGCAGTTTCCATCGTCAAGACTATCAAGATTAAAAAGTATAGCGCAACGGCGCGATCACCGTTTGCTCTCGGAGCCGGGATCGCCGGAAGCACTGGATGCATCGACTGCGCCCGACTCGCGGGGCGCGTCAGGCGCGCCCGCCATGCCCTCGACGTCCTCCTCCTCGCGATGCAGCGCGCGCTGGCGCGCCTCTTCGCCGCCTTCGCGCACCAGGGCCTCCTCCACGCTGAGCAGGGGCGGCTTCCCCTCGTCATCGAAGTCGCGCTGCATCTGCTCCAGCAGGTCGTCCTTGCCCTCTTCCTTCAGCACGCGCACCACCTCGTTGCGCACCGCTTCGCGGACATCGCCGATGGAGCCGCCGCCCAGCAGGCCCGTCGGGCCCAGGTCGACGACGATCTCGAATACGCCGCCGCGCTTCTTCGCTTCTTCGACCTCGCTCTTGAGGCTCGGGTCCTCGATATCGCGCAGCAGCTCCTCGGTCTCGCGCGCCGCTTCGCTGCCCGCCGTCTGGCGCGTCACGTCGTCGCCGCTGGCCGACAGGTACGCCACCCCGCGCTTCTGCGCCGCCTTCGCCTGCAGCAGCAGGAACACGAAGCCCAGCACGCCTGCGATCAGCGACGCCGCCAGGATGGCCAGCTTCGCCGTGGCGATGTGCATCTCGTCGGTGAACGCGAGGTTCGCCACGAAGATGGCCATCGTGAAGCCCACGCCGCCCAGGATGCTGGCGCCCAGCATATGGAACCAGTTCACGTTCTCGGGCAGCGAGGCCAGCTTGCTCTTCACGATGATGAAGCTCATGAGCATGATGCCCAGCGGCTTGCCCAGCAGCAGGCCCAGCATGACGCCGTACAGCACCGGGTCGGTGAGCATGGCGCCCACGTCCATGCCGATGAAGCTGACGTCGGCGTTCGTCAACGCGAACAGCGGCAGGATGCCGAAGTACACCCACGGGTACAGCTTGTGCTCGAGACGCGTCGCCGGCGGCACCACCTGGCCCGCCACGCGGCTGAGGGCCGTCACGGTCTTGATGTAGTCGCCCTGCGCGATAACCGGCGTTTCAGGCTGGAACGCATCGCGTGCCTCGCGCACCTTGTCGCCCGACCAGGTGATGAAGCTCTTGAGGTTCACGCGCGACCCCGAGGGGATGACGAACGCCAGCAGCACGCCCGCGATGGTGGAGTGCACGCCCGACATGAACACGCAGTACCACAGCACGGCGCCCACCAGCAGGTACGGCACGAGCGAGTAGATGTGGTTGCGGTTCATCAGCACGAGCACCACCAGCACGACGGCGGCCATGGCCAGCCAGAACATCGATGGGCTGTGGCCGTAGAAGATGGCGATGACCAGGATGGCGATGATGTCGTCGGCCACGGCCAGCGTGCTGAGGAACACGCGCACGCCGCTGGGGACGCGGTTGCCCAGCAGGGCGAGGATGCCCAGCGCGAACGCGATGTCGGTGGCGGTGGGAACGCCCCAACCTTGGGCGGTTTCGGGGTTCGTCGCGTTGAACACCAGGTAGATGCCGATGGGGGCCAGCACGCCGCCGATGGCGGCCATGATGGGCAGCAGCGCCTGGCGGATGTTCGTCAGCTCGCCCACCGTCAGCTCGTATTTCACTTCCAAGCCCACCAGCAGGAAGAACACGGCCATGAAGATATCGTTGATCACGTGCGCCAGCGACATGCCCGCGAACGCATCGCCGAAGAAGAAGCCCGCCTCGGTGTGCCAGAACTCCAAGAACGCCTCGTACGCGCCCGTGTTCGCCACGATGAGCGCCACGACGGCCGCCAGCAGCATGACGCCGGCCGCCTTCGTCGACGAGTGGGTGAATTGGATGAGTTTCCTGTATCGTGCCTGATGACGCTGCACTTCGTTGATGAAAATGCGCTGCGTTCCTTCTTGATTCTGTTCGGTCATGTCGCCCTTTCGGCTTCGTCGTTTGCCGTATTATCCCCCAATTACCTGGTGCGTCCGCTCGATTGTTACCCGTTTTTAGATCGATTTCACAACAAAGTAAAATGCCCGGCCAAAATATCATGAATTGCGCTATTCTGTACTCATCAGCTTAGGCGTTAGGAGTCGGCTTGGGATTCGCGTGGAGGGCATATCACCCATTCGCTCGTATGACCAGGTGCGATGACAACGACCGAGCTGTTTTTTTTATTCGCCACGAGGTAAGAGGTGATCGCTATGAGCATTACCGTCACCGGACGCAAAATGCCTGTAACCGACGCGCTGCGCGAGTACGCCGAGGAGAAGATCGGCAATTCCATGAAGGTCATGGACATCGATCCGCTCGTAGCCGAAATCGTGCTGTTCGTTGAGAAGAACCCCGCCAATCCTCGCCCTGCCGTCTGCGAAGTCACGCTGCGCACGAAGGGCCACATCATTCGCGTCGAAGAACACGAAGAGGATATGTACGCCGCCATCGACGTGGCCGCCGCCAAGGTCGTCCGCCAGCTGCGCAAGTACAAGACGAAGGTGGTCGACCGCAAGCTGCGCGCCGCCGACGAGACCATCCGCATCGAGCCTTCCGCCGCCGGCGAGCTGGACGTTGACGGGCTCATGCAGGAACTGTCCGACGACGAAGTGGTGCGCGTGAAGACGATCGAGTTCGAGCCGCTGACCGAAGAGGAAGCGCTCGTGAAGATCGACCTCTTGGGCCACGACTTCTTCGCCTACACCGACCGCGACAGCGGCCTCGTGAACGTGCTGTACCGTCGCGACGACGGCGGCTACGGCCTCCTCAAGCAGGCGGAGGAGTAAGCGGTTACGCCTCCCCAACCTCGCACGAACGAACGCCGGCGGATTCCACATCGCCGGCGTTTTTCTTTGCCGTGCGCCGCCGCCCTCAGTCGGCGAACAGGTCGATGAGCTCCTGCTTCGAATGCACGCCGAGCTTCGCGTAGATGTTCTTCATGTGCGTGCGCACCGTGGCGGGCGAGCACACCAGCTCGTCGGCGATGAACGCGGCCGAGCGGCCCCGCGCAAGCTGCAGCATGATCTCCGACTCGCGCGCCGTGATGCGGTATTCGGCCGCCAGCTCTTCGGCGCGCGCCGCGAAACGATCCTCCTCGGTGACCACGATCACGCGCTTCTCGTCGGTCGACGGTCGCCGCCGCGTCAGGTACAGCAGCAGCATGGAAAGCCCGTACACCGCCGCGATGGTGACGATCCAGTACAAACCCTCGGCCTCGTTGCCCGACGCCCCTCCCAGCCAATAGCCCGCCATGCCGAACAGCAGCTGCGACAGGCGGATGCACGCCGTGGCGAACGCGAACAGCACGTACGTCTTGAGCTTCTTCCGCTGTATCTGGCACAGGATGAAGTACAGCGCGCTGAACGAGATGAACTCGTACACGAGCACCAGTAGGCCCTGGAGCGCTTGCGAAGCCCAGCTTCCCAGCGTGAGCGGCAGCAGCACCACCAGCGCCAGCAGTATCGGGAACAGATAGCGGTACAGCCGCTCCACGTCCACCGCGCGGGCGACGACGACCACGACGAAGCAGAACACGAGCGCCGCCGAAATGGCCCCGACGGCGGAGATGATGCCCGACCCGTCGGTGGCGACGCCGAGGAAGAACCCGTTGAGGATGCTCACCGTCGCCTCGAGGACGATCGAGACCACCAACGCGTCGGCGATTCCCATCGCGCCCTGGCGATACGCCTTGAACGTCGCGGGCGCCGCGTCGTCTTCGGAGGAATCGAGCCACGCGCGGCCCCTCGCGCGCAGCAGCAACGCGACCGCGCCGACGAGCAGCACGCCCACCGCCACGACGAACGGCACGCCCATGAGGCTGCCGCACGCCAACGTGATCACGCTTTTCACCAGCATGCCCAGCGCCAGGATGCCCGCGATCCGCGCCGGCGTCTGATGGGCCACCACCTCGAGCCACGAGAGGTTCAAGCACGTCGATGCAACGCCGTACGTCAGCGCCAGGAGCACGAACACCCCCGATGAGCCGGGGGCGATCCAAGGAGCCACGGCGGGAGCGGCAACCAGGAGCAGCAGCAGCGCCGGCAGCACCACGGGCAGGCGGAAGCCGGGAATGAGGCCCTTCCACGCAAGCGCCATCACCGCGAGCGCGCACAGCAGCGACGACAGTGCGGTTGTCATGGAGAACGACATGTCGGCGATGAACAGCGTGGACGTGGGAACCGAAGCGAGCGCCGAGGAGTACAGCAGGGAATTGGCGCCCCGGAACAGCCCGTATCCCAGCGCAAGCGCCAGCGTCCGACCGTTGACGAAGAACCGGCGGTAGTCTGCTGCCTGCGTTGCGTAGCGGCTGTCTTGCATGATCCCC
Source organism: Eggerthella hominis (assembly GCF_014287365.1). NCBI lineage: Bacteria > Bacillati > Actinomycetota > Coriobacteriia > Eggerthellales > Eggerthellaceae > Eggerthella > Eggerthella hominis. The sequence continues at coordinate 73,453 of NZ_JACOOA010000003.1, read as the reverse complement.
TCTCGCGTCAAGTACCTCCGTATTCTAACCGTTGAACGGCCCCGATGCCCCGCACACCTCGCGCCTCAAACGGCCAAAACGAAAAATACCGCAAAACAGGGCAGAGGCGAAACGGGGCGAAATACCGCAAAAGGCGGCAAGGTGAACCGCCGTCTTCGAGGCAGAATCCAGAAAGCAAGGGAACGGGGCGAGCGGATGCGCGCCCCTCTGTCAGAAGGGATGAACCATGGAAGAACAATCTCAGGGCAAGCAGCTCAACCGACGCTCGTTCATTCAGGGTATCGCGGCGACGGGCGCTCTCGGCATCATGGCAGGCGCGGGCCTGTCGGGATGCGCGCCGCAGCAGCAAAGCGCCGCCGCCGAAGCGCCGCAGCAAGAGGCGGGTGCGAGCGCAGGCGAAGTGCACGAGTGGGTCGACGCGGTATCCTCCGCGAGCTTGGCCACGAACAAGTACACCACCTTCACCGAAACGCAGCTGCAAGACGCCGTCATGGCGTACCAGACAGAATGCGTCGTCTCCACCTCGAACGAGGACGGCACGCCGAACATCGCCATCTTCGTGCCCGCGGCCATGATCGACGGAACGTACGTCGCGTTCACCTGGGCCGAAAACCAGACGAAGGCGAACTTCGAGCGGGCGAAGATCGGCATGATCGCCTTCGACGTGCCGAACCCGACGGCCGAGACGAAGGAGCTGCGCCACCAGGGCTCGGTGGTGAAAGCGACCCTCGTGGAAGACGAATCCGTCATCGGGAAGCTGAAGGACGCCGACGAGCAGCTTGCCGTGTGCACCTTTGTGGAGATTACCGAACTCCTGCCCGTCGGTTAACTCTTCGCGCGTTGTCCGATACAATGGGTGCCACCGAAACCAGACGATAGGAGCGGCATGGCAACCATCGACACCATCAAGACCATCCTCGAGGAGAACCTCGACATCGACCCGAGCACCGTCGAGGAGAGCTCGACGTTCGACTCGCTGGGCATCGACTCGCTCGACATGGTGGAGCTGATCTGCGACCTCGAAGAGGCCTGCGACGTGGACTTCGGCGAACCCGAGGGCCTCGACACCGTGGGCAGCCTCGTGGAGTACATCGACTCGCTGTAAGCGCGACCGCGCACGCAGCGCCATCCAGCAGCACCGCGAAGGCCCGCCGATCGGCGGGCCTTCGCTTGTCCAGGGAGAATCGGGCCAGCGGAAAACCTTACGCGAGCGCCGCCTTGGCCGCGTTGGCGCCCGAGAAGCGACCGGAGGTGTAGGACCAGTTCAGGCCGCACCCGCCCGCCGGGTAGTCGTCGTAGATGAACGTGCCGCAGCACACTTCGCCGGCCGCGTACAGGTGCGGGATGGGCTGACCGTCGGTGTCGAGCACCTGGAACTCGGTGTTCACGCGATAGCCGCCGAAGCTGCCGTGCGTGCACACGCCCATCGTCAGCACGTAGAAGGGAGCCTCCGCGAGCGGGACGAGGTTCTCGGCCTTCTTCTTGAACTGGGTGTCCTCGCCGGACGAGGCCAGCTCGTTGTACGCGTCGAGCGCCGTCTGCGCCGCAGCGCCGTCGATGCCGAGCGCTGCCGCCGCCTCGGCCAACGTGTCGGCCTTCGCGAACATGCCCTGCTCCAAGCCGAAGTCGAGCTTGCTGCGCAGATCCTCGTCAAGCGCGTCCACCATGGCCTGGTCGTACACCGCGAAGAACTTCTGATCGTCGAAGTGCGCCACGTCGTAGTAGATGTCGTGCGTCTGGCCGGCCTCGTTGGCGAAGCGCTCGCCCTTGGAGTTGATCCACAGCGCCTTGTTGCTGATGAGCTTCGACTGGCCCGGCTCCACGGGACAGGCGAGGATGCCGTTCGTGCCGCCGTGGCCCACGTAGTCCGCGCCGATGTCGAGGCCCATCTGCAGCCCCTCGCCCGTGCAGCCGACGCCCACCTCGGTGTACACGCCCGAGTAGTCGGGGCAGTACTCGTCGATCATCTCGACGTTGCGGCAGAACCCGCCCGTGGACACGATCACGTTCTTCGCGTTGTAGAGCACCGTCGAGCCGTTCCCGCGCTTTGCGAGCACGCCGGTCACCGCGCCGCCGCCATCGACCACGAGCGATTCCACCGTGGTGCCGAAGTGGAACTCGGCGCCGTGCTCCTGAGCGTACGCCGTGACGGCGCGCAGCGCGTCCATGGCGTTGTTGACGCAGTTGTGGCCGCGCGGCACTGGGTCCTTGCCCTTCTTCGACACGGTCTCCTTGAAGGGCACGCCCAGCTCGCCCGTCAGCCAGTCGATGGTTTCGCCGAAGTGCTCGGCGCAGAACTTCTGCACGTCGTAGTCCAGCTTGTCGCCGCCGCGCGACAGGAAGTAGTCGAGCAGCCCGGACGGATCGTCCTCGATGCCCGCGGCTTTCTGCAGCTGCGTGCCCGCGCCGTAGAACGTGCCGAGGGCCAGCGAGCTGGAACCGGCCAGCCACGCCATCTTCTCCAGCAGCACGGTCTTCGCGCCGGCCGCCGCAGCCTGGCCCGCCGCCGTCACGCCGGCACCGCCGCCGCCCAGAACCACCACGTCGAAGTCCACTGTCTCGTGCGCCTCGGCCTGCTGCGGCGCGCAGCCGAACAGGCTGCCCAACGCCATGGTGGCCAAACCGCCCGTCAGCGCCTGAGCGAACTGCCGGCGCGTCAGCGGCATGGAAGCCCTCGTCGTCTCGGTGGTAGCAGTGGCGGTGCGTCCCGTCTTGATTCCCGTCATGATTGATCCTTTCCTCCCTGGGGTGATGCTTCATGCCCTGCACTCTACGCACGATGCGCGCACCTCAGAAGCCACCTTCCGGGTGAAAAACGCCCGATGCCGCCGGGTTTCACCCGGAAGGTGTGAGGCGCGCTCTACGCGTAGTGCACGCGCTCGGGCGTGCTCGTATATACTGGTTGCCGTACTTCGTCCCCCTGCAAGAATCGAGGATCGATGCCGCACGCGAGCGCAACCGCTCGAACGAATCAGATGCGCGCCCTCATGGGCGGCGCCTTCCTGCCGTCGTTTCTGGGGCTGGCGGCCACGCGCGTCTGGCTGCAGGTGAACCTGTTCGCGTCGTACACGCAAAGCGACGACGGGCTGTTCACGGTGGTCAACAACCTCGCGTACGGCCTGATGATGGTCATCGGCGCGGCCATCGCGCTGCGCAAGCCGTTCTCGAAGGGCAACCGCACGGCGGTGGCGTGGCTCGGCTTCGCCGTCATGACGTTCTCCACCGTGCTCATCCTGGCGGGCAAGGAAACCGGTGCCGTCGATATCTTGGCGGTGGCCAGCGTGTGCGCCGGCATCGGCGGCGCACTGGGCGGCGGCATGTGGACGGCGGCGTACGTGCGGTTGGGATTGCGCCAGTCGGTGCTGTACGGGTTCCTGTCGCTGGCCCTCGGATCGCTCGGCGGCCTGGCGCTCAGCTTCCTGCCCGAGGCGCTCAGCTACACGGTGAGCATGTTCATGCCGGCCATCGCCCTCTTGTGCTACCAGCGCGCCATGAAGACCGACGTGGGACCGCAGCCCGCGCCCGAGCCGATCTACGACAAAGAGCCGCGCAGTACCATGCTGTTCATCTTCGGCGGCCTGGCCGTGTTCGGGTTGGCGCTGGGCATCTCGCGCGGCTTCCCCGCCGGCGAGCCCGTGCCCATGGACGCGCTGCAACGCGTCGTCCACCAGATGGGCGTCGTGGTGATCAGCCTGTTCATCATCTGGTGGTTCATCGTGAAGCGCAAGCGGCTGAGCTTCTCGTTCCTCTGGCGCATCGAGATCATGCTGGTGGCCGCAGGCATGCTGATCCTGTCGGTGTTCCCCGGGCACTTCACGGGGCTGGCCATCGCCACCGTCAACATCGCCGACACGCTCATGCTGGGCGTGCTGTGGATCACGCTGCAGGACGTGGCGCGCCACACCACCACCGACGTGTACGCCGTGTACGGGTTCGCCTGGGCGTCGCGTGTGCTGTCGCGCGACGCGGGCCGCGTGCTGATCATGGTGCTGGGCGCGATGGGGGCCTCGTCGTACGCGGTGACCGCCGTCATCGGCATCGTGGTGTTCGCGCTGGCCGCCAGCATGGCGCTGCTGCTGTCGGACGGCATTTTGAAGCTGCGGCCGCTGTTCACCGAAGACGTGGCGGCTCCCGCCCGGCGAAGTGCGGCGGGCGCGGCGCGCGAGACGAGGCGAGCGGAGATGGAAGGGGCGGGAGCCGCGGCACCGGCCCCCGCGGCGATGCCGAGCGCGCAGGCCCATCCGGACCCGCAGGAGTGGTTCCGCGACGCGTTCGACCTGTCGGAGCGCGAGACGGAAGTGGCGCTGCTCATCGCCCAGGGACGCAGCAAGTCCTACATCGCCGAGGCGCTGTGCCTGTCGGAGAACACGGTGCGCACGCACGCCAAGAACGTCTACACGAAACTCGACGTGCATTCGAAGCAGGAATTGATCGACCTGCTGCAGAATAGGGAATAGAGGCCTATCCTCTTCCCTAGCGCGGCGGAAGCTTCGGCATGCGCGCGTCTTGCTCCGCGCCGATCGCATGCCGCTTCCTTGCCGAATCGGCGCGACGTGCGGTCGCTAGGCCGCAGGCGCCCTTTCGCGCCATGGGGAGGGGCTGCCCCCAACGCACGCATTCCGACCCCCCCCCGCAGCGCCTGGGCGAAAGGCGTCTACCCCTCCAGCTGTTCTTTCAGCGCGCCTACCGAGTACAGGCTGCCGAACGCGCAGATGAGGCCGTCGGCTCCCGCCAGCTCGCGCGCCTTCGCCAGCGCGTCGGCCATGTCGCGCGCGACGTGAGGCCGCATGTGCGCCGAGCACCCCAGCACGTCCTGCCCCGTCCAGCGGATGGCGCGCGCCAGCCTGTCGGCGGAAAGCGCGCGCGGGTTGTCGGGCGTCACCGCCACGAACCCCCCGACGAGCGGCATCACGGTTTCCAGCATGGCCGGGTAGTCCTTGTCCTCCAGCACCCCCATGATGAACACAGGCTTGCGACCGGGGAACACGTCGGCCAGCGAATCCACGAGCGCGCGGGCGCCCTGGGGATTGTGCCCGCCGTCCACGACGACGGTCGGCTCGCCCTCCCCCGCGCGCACGATCTCGAAGCGCCCCGGCCAGGCGGCGTCTGCGACGCCCTGACGCACCGCGTCGTCGTCGATGGCCCATCCGCGCGTGCGCAGCGCTTCGGTCACCTCGATGGCCAGCGCCGCGTTCGCCGGCTGGTACGATCCCAGCAGCTTCGTGCGCAGGTCGGCGAAGCGCCCGTACGAGAACGAGCGCGCGGGCGCGCCGAAAGCGCCCCAATCCACCGGGCCCACGTTCAAGCACGCGAAATCGGGCACGGTGAGCGTATCGCCCGCCGCCGCGACCGTCTGCTCGACCACGGCCATCGCTTCGGCGTCCTGCGGCCACGACACCACGGCGGATCCCGGCTTTACGATGCCGGCCTTCTCGCCCGCGATGGCGGCCAGCGTGGTGCCGAGCAGCTTCGTGTGGTCGAGGCCGATGCGCGCGATGACGGCCGCCTCGGGCGCGTCGATGACGTTCGTCGAATCGAGGCGCCCGCCGAGGCCCACTTCGAGCACCACGATATCGCAGCCCCGGCGCGCGAAGTGCACGAGCGCCACCGCCGTCATCAGCTCGAACTCGGTGGGATGGTCGGCCATGGCCTCGGCCTGCCCCTTCACGAGCAGCGTCGCCGCGGTCAGCTCGTCGAGCGTGATGTTGGCGCCGTCCACGCGGATGCGCTCTTCGAACGTGATGAGGTACGGGCTGGTGAACAGCCCCGTGCGCAGCCCCGCCGCCTGGAGGATGGAGGCCAGGTACGCGCAGGTCGAGCCCTTCCCGTTCGTGCCCGCCACGTGGACGAACTTGAGGCGATCCTGCGGCCGGCCCAGCCGGTCGAGCAGCTCGCGAATGCGGTCGAGCCCCAGCCGCGACTCCAACCAGCGCGGCTCGTTGATGTAGGCGATAGGATCGAACGACATAGGGACCTCCTGATGAGATGGGGATCGAGGCGAATGTTTCACGTGAAACATTCGTTCGCGCTTGCGCGAACATGCGAGGCGCTCCCCTGGCGCGGGGGCGAACCCGCGGGCGAACGAGCGCGTACCGCGCCGATTCGCGACGGGCGCGGCGTGCGATCGGCGCGGCAAGCGGCGCGGCGTATCCCGAACGACACGCCGCGCCACCGACGGGCGGCCGTCAGGCCTTCGGAACCAGATACTCCGCGATGCCCGCCGCCGCGCGCTTGCCGGCGCCCATGGCGAGGATGACGGTTGCCGCGCCGATGACGGCGTCGCCGCCGGCGAACACGCCCGGCTTCGACGTGGCTCCTGTGCGCTCGTCGGCCACGATCAGGCTGCGCGGCGTCACCTCGAGCCCCGGGGTGGTCTTCGCAATCAGCGGGTTGGTCTTCGAGCCCGCCGCAACCACCAGCATGTCGATGTCGATGACGAACTCGCTGCCTTCGACCGCCGTCGGACGGCGTCGCCCGCTCGCGTCGGGCTCGCCCAACTCCATGCGGACACACTCGACGCCCGACGCCCACCCGTTCTCGTCGCCCAGGATGCGCGTCGGGTTCGTCAGCAGCTGGAAGTGAATGCCCTCCTGCTCGGCATGGTGCACTTCCTCGGCACGCGCCGGCATCTCGTCGCGGCCGCGGCGGTACACCACGGTCACGTCGGCGCCCAGGCGCTTCGCCGTGCGCGCGGCGTCCATGGCCACGTTGCCGCCGCCCACCACCACGCACTTCTTGCCGGCGTACACCGGCGTCTCGTACTCGGGGAACAGATACGCCTTCATGAGGTTCACGCGGGTCAGCAGCTCGCTTGCCACCGACACGCCGTTGAGGCCCTCGCCCTCGATGCCCAGGTAGCTGGGCAGGCCCGCGCCCGTGCCCACGAACACGGCGTCGAAGCCGCGGTCCTCCATGAGCTCATCGATGTCGTACAGCTTGCCCACCAGCGCGTTCACCTCGAACGACACGCCCTTGTCGCCCAGCTTCGACACCTCGCGCTGCACGAGGTCCTTCGGCAGGCGGAACTCGGGGATGCCGTAGGTCAGCACGCCGCCCACCTTGTGCAGCGCCTCGAACACCGTCACGTCGCAGCCGAGCTTCGCCAGCTCGCCCGCGCACGTCAGCGACGCCGGGCCCGAGCCCACGACAGCCACGCGCTTGCCGGAGAGGTCGACGGACGTCGGCGCGTCGTCATCGGCTTCGCCGCCTTCGGCCTCGCGCGCGAACGCCTCCATGGCCGCAGCCGCTTCCTCGGGGTGCTCGAACGCCCAATCGGACGTGAAGCGCTCCAAACGCCCGATGGCCACGGGCTCGCCGTTCTTCCCGCGCGTGCACACGCCTTCGCACTGCGTCTCCTGCGGGCACACGCGGCCGCAGATGGCGGGCAGCGAGTTCGCGCTCTTCACGATGGCGTACGCGCGGGCGAAGTTGCCCTCGGCCACCTGCGCGATGAACTGCGGGATGGGCACGCCCACGGGACAACCGCTCACGCACGGCGTGTTCGGGCACTGGATGCAGCGGCGCGCTTCGGTCACCGCCTCCTCTTCGGAGTAGCCCAGCGCCACTTCCTCGAACGTCTGCGCGCGCTCGACGGGGTCGAGCTCCGGCATGGGGACGCGCGTCTTCTGCTTGTTGGCTTCGTAGCTCATCCGCGCCATGCTAGGCCCCCTTCCGCTCGTTGCAATCGTGGCCTTCGCGCGCCGCGCTCTCGAAGCTGCGGTACATGACGCCGCGGCGCATGGCGTCGTCGAAATCCACCAGATGGCCGTCGAAGTCGGGGCCGTCCACGCACGCGTGCAGGTACTCGTCGCCCACCTTCACACGGCAGCCGCCGCACATGCCCGTGCCGTCGATCATGAGCGGGTTCATGCTGACGTACGTCTTGATGCCGTAGGGCTTCGTGGTGGCGGCCACGAACTTCATCATGATGACGGGGCCCACGGCCAGCACGAGGTCGTAGTCCGCTCCCTCGTCGATGCGCTGCTGCAGCGCCTGCGTCACCAGGCCCTTGTTGCCGTTCGAGCCGTCGTCGGTCATGATGACCTGGCGCGTGGAATGCTGGTTGATCTCGTCTTCCAGCAGCACGAGGTCCTTGTTTCGGAAGCCGGTGATCACGTCCACCTCGCAGCCGTTGTCATGCAGCCACTTCGCCTGCGGAAACGCGATAGCCGTGCCCAAGCCGCCGCCGATGACGCACGCGCGCTTCGCACCTGCGAGCTCGGTGGGGTTCCCCAGCGGCCCGGCGAAATCGAGCAGCGCGTCGCCCGCCTTCATCTGGGCGAGACGCATGGTGGTGGCGCCCACCGCCTGGAAGATGATCGTGATGGTGCCGGCCTGCGCGTCGCAGTCGTTCATGGTGAGCGGGATGCGTTCGCCCTGCTCGTCGATGCGCAGCATGATGAATTGACCGGGCTTGATCTTTTTCGCGATCTCGGGGGCACGCACCACCATGCGCGTCACCTCGGGATTGAGCGCCTCTACCTGTTCGATGGGATACACGTCTTCGCCCTTCTCGTCTCAGATACAAAAGCAGCACCGAAAGCGGTGCCGTCTCGTAGATGTTATCGCCAGTATAGCAAAGGGGTCCCAGCCCCTTTGTTTCAAGCGTGTTTCCACCCGGCCAGTGGAGGAAATCCCACCGGAAGGGTTCTCGCAGCGCCCCGACAGGCGTCAACAATCCCCTTACGGGCTGCGCCGGGGGCGGGATGGGGCAATGCTGCGTGGTAAGCTGAGGAATCGCCCGACACGCGGGCGCACCGCCTCAGCCCCGTTGAAAGAACGCACGATGGCCCACCTCTACCTGCTGAACAACCACTTGGAGCCCGCCCCCGCGGGCACGCCCATCGATGCAGATCAGCCCATCGTCGAAGTGCTGACCACGCTCGAAATCGACGAGGCGCGCTTCCTCAGCCCCGACATGCAAGCATCGCTGCGCTCGATTTCAACCGTGGAGAACACCTACCTCGACGTGTTCCCCCACTGCCTCATCGGCTCGTTCGCCGTGCCCGACAAAGACCACGTGCTGTTCGACCCGCGCTGCTTCGCGTTCTACCTCGACGCGACGCACCTCGTGTTCCTCGACGACGGCGACACCTGCGCCCCCGTGCTCGACGTCATCGCCACGCAGCACATCGTGAAGCAACCCACCGTGGGCCACTGCCTGTTCGAGTTCATGAAGCTGCTCGTGAAGAACGACCTCTCGTTCCTGGCCGACCTCGAGGACCGCATGGAGGACGTGGAGGAGTCCATCATCGACCGAGGCATGGACGCCAGCAGCCGCAACATGCTGACGTTCCGGCGCAAGCTGCTGCGCATCGATACGTACTACCAGCAGCTCGTCGACATGGCCAGCGGCATCGCCGAAAACGAGAACAAGCTGCTCACCCACGAGGAAAGCCGCCTGTTCCTCGTGCTGGAGCGCCAAGCTGAGCGCCTGCTGAAGCGCTCGCTCACCCTCAAGGAATACAGCTTGCAGCTGCGCGAGCTGTACCAGACGCAAATCGACCTGCAGCAGAACAACACGATGCAGTTCTTCACGGTGATCACCACGCTGTTCGCACCGCTCACACTGCTGACCAGCTGGTTCGGCATGAACTTCGCGAACATGCCCGGCCTCGACTGGCGCTGGGGCTACCAGACCATCATCGCGGTGTCCGTGATCCTCGTCATCGTCGAGATCATCCTGTTCAAACGCAAGAAGTGGCTATAGCGTCCCAAAGGAGACAGGCACCTTTGGGACGCGTTCGATAGCACGCAACAGAGAAAACGGCTCAACCGCACCCCGCCGCCCCGCTAACGAAAGAAATTGCCCGATTTCTTTCGTTAGCGCACGAATCTCCCCCGCTAACGAAAGAAACCTTTCGTTAGCGGGGGAGATTACGAGTCGAAATGCAATTAGATAGGATCAGTGCCAGGCTCGAGAATATCCAGATACCGCTGGAATACGAATCGCTTGTTTCGCTGCGCTCGCGGCTCGACATCCCTCAACACTCCGATATCGCAAAGGTTGTCTATCACTGTTTTTGCTGTAGGCTCGGACACGCCGAGAACCTCCGCCGCTTTGCGTTTGGTGATCGAAGGCGACTCGAAAAGCCGGTCAAGCAAGAGGGTATGGTTGGAATTCAAGCGTGCGTCGCCGATTCGCTGCAGGCAATCACTCTGCAAAGCGATGATCCTCTTCGCAGAAGTAACTCCCTCCTCGGACGTTTGGGCAATGCCCCGAAGAAAGAAAGCTAGCCACTCTTCCCATGCACCTTTGAAACGAACATCCATGAGGCGATCGTAATACTCTCGACGGTTGCGTTTGAAGTAATAGCTGAGGTACAGCACCGGTTGCGAAAGAATGCCCTCGTTGCACAACCAGAAGGTAATGAGCAAGCGCCCCATACGGCCATTTCCGTCCAGGAATGGATGAATGGTTTCGAACTGCGCATGAATGAGTCCTATCTTGATCAACGTAGGTATCTCGCTGCAATCGTAAAAGAACGTCTCCAAATCGCCCAACGCCTTATGCATGTCGTCGACGGCAGGCGGTACATATGCAGCGTCGGCAAGCGAGCATCCTTGCGCGCCGATCCAATTCTGCGAATATCGAAACTCACCCGGAGTTCTTTCGCTACCACGCCCGCTTGCTAGCAGCCGAACATGGATCTCCCGCATCAAACGAAGGCTCAGGGGAAATTCACGTAGGCGATTTAGCCCGTGATTCATGGCATCGATGTAATTGGCAACCTCCTGCGTGTCGTCGTTCAGTCTGCTTTCTTCGATTGCAAGCACATCTTGCAGAGATGCTTGGGTGCCCTCGATTTGAGAGCTGAGAAGCGCTTCCTTTTTCACATACATCGACACGAATAGATCTGGGTCGGGAAGCACCTGCGTAACGCCGTCGAGTCTACCGAGCTTGCGATCAGCTTCTGAGAGCAGCCGCATTAATTCAGGTGAAAACAAAACAGGGGGATCGGGCGGAAGCGGACTCGGAACAAAAGCACGATAACCGCTCGCCTGGGGTTCATAGTGCCCTGATCGATTGGATGCTGCCATGCGATCCACCTCTTTCCCAAATACAATGTAAGTAAAGAATCGAAAGAAAATGATTATTATCTTTCATTGTACTCTTCTAACGAAAAAAATTGCCCGATTTCTTTCGTTAGTGCACGAAAATCCCCCGCTAGCGAAAGAAACCTTTCGTTAGCGGGGGCTCGTGGCGCAAAGAACGTTTACAACAGCGTGGGCTGCTCGGGCTCTTTGGCGGCTTCGGCGGCCGCGGCCGCTGCCGCCGCCGCAACCTTCTCCGCATCGCTCGCGCGCAGCAGCTCGCCCAGCGTGGCGAAGTCGTTCTCGAGCGCCTCGCGCTTCGAGCCGTCGTACAGCGCCGCCGCCGGGTGGAAGATGGGGAACACCTTGAACTTGCCGGCGCGCTGCACCGAGCCGTGCAGGCGCGTGATGCCGATATCGGTTTTCAGGATGAACTTCGTGGAGAAGTTGCCCAGCGTCACGAGGAACTCGGGATCGATGGTGCGCGTCTGTTCGCGCAGGTAGGGCGTGCACAGCTCGATCTCCTCGGGGCGCGGATCGCGGTTTCCCGGCGGGCGGCACTTCAGCACGTTCGCGATGAACACGTCCTCGCGCGTGAGGCCCGCCACCGCCAACAGCTCGTTGAGGTACTTGCCCGCCGCGCCGACGAAGGGCTCGCCTTGCAGGTCCTCGTTCTTGCCGGGCGCTTCGCCGATGATCATGACGCGCGCCTCGGGGTTGCCCACGCCGAACACGGTTTGCGTGCGCCCGTCGGCCAGCGGGCACTTGCGGCACCCTTCCACCTGCGAGCGAAGTTCGTCGAGCGGGATATGCGGCTTGGTCATGCGAGTCCTCCCTTGTTACACGTACACGCGCGGCATGCGCAACGCGAAGCCGACGGCCAGCTCGTAGTTGATGGTGCCCAGCGTGTTCGCCATGTCGTCGAGGGTAATCACGGAATCGCCCTCGCGCCCCACGAGCAGCACCTCGTCGCCGATCAGGGGATCGAGCCGGCGGCGGCTGCCGTACACGCGCAGATCGACCTCGAACATGCACTGGTCCATGCAGATGTTGCCCACCTGGTGGCAGCGCTGGCCCTTGAGTATTACGTCGGTGCGGCCCGACAGGCCGCGGCGCAGCCCGTCGGCGTACCCCACGGGAACCGTGCAGATCTTCACGCTGCCGGGGCTGCGGTAGTTCATGCCGTAGCTCACGCCCTCGCTCATGGGCACGGTGCGCACGTCGGTGATGCGCGCGTGCACGCTCATGACGGGGCGCAGATCGATCATCGGGCGCGTGACGCCCGACGGATGCAGGCCGTACATGCCGATGCCGAGGCGTACCATGTCGAACTGCACGTCGGGATAGCGGATGGCGGCCGCCGAGTTCGCAGCGTGCACGATGCCGGGGTTGACGCCCGCCGTGCGCAGCGCCGTGATGGCCTCGATGAAGCGCTTGACCTGGATCTGGAAGTCGAGCGTCTCCGCCGAGTCGGCGGTGGCGAAGTGCGTGAACGTGCCCACGAGGTCGAGCGCGCGATGGAAGCTCACCTGGCCCATGAACTCCACCACCTCGTCGTGGCGCACGCCGATGCGGTTCATGCCCGTGTTCACCGCCAGGTGGTACGGCGCGCGCACGCCGAACGCGTCGGCCGCCTCGGCGTACTGGATGGCGAACTCGGAGGTGTAGACACTCGGCATGACCTTGTAGGCCAGCAGCAGCGGAATGGCCGTCTCGGGCGGCTGCGACAGGATGAGGATGGGAGCGTTCACCAGCGCTTCGCGCAGCTCGATGGCCTCGTTCACCGTGGCCACGCCCAGGTAGTCGGCGCCGGAGTTCAGCGCGGTCTTGGCGCAGCGCACCGCGCCGTGACCGTACCCGTCGGCCTTCACCACGGCCATGAGCCGCACGCCGTTGTCGATGCGCTGCTTGACGGCGCTCGTGTTGTGGCGGATGGCGTTGAGGTCGATCTCCGTCCACGCCCAGCGGCGGTCGATGTCGGGGATGAGGCGCAGCTTGTCGGGATCGAACTGGGCCGGCTCGCCGTCGGGCCGCGCGTGGTCGCGCGCGTACTGGAACGCGCCCTCGGCGCCGCTGCTGAACGCTGCCGTGGCCGCCTCGTACGCGCCCCTGCTGCCGGCCGCGCCGTTCGCGGGGGGCTGCGCGCCGACGTACCGCGGCGTGCCCATCGCCGCGCTCGCGGACACGAAGCCGTTGGGCCTGCGCTGCGAGAAACCGGTGAACCCGTTGGGAAGATCCTGTGCCATGCTCTACGCCTTTCAGTCGATCGGGCATCAGTATAGCACTGGCACGAGGGGTGGGAAGGAGGCAAGGCGCTTTCCCCACCGCCCTAGGGCGCGGAGACGCGGCCTGCGGGCGCGCACGCCGCGTCGCATCGCAAAGGGTCTCACCCCTCCAGCATGTCCAACAGCTCTTGACGGCGGTGGATGTCGAGCTTCGTGTAGATGTGCTTCGCGTGCGTGCGCACGGTGTTCTCGCTGATGACCAGGCGCTCGGCGATCGATGCCATGCTGTTGCCGCGCGCGATGAGCTCCATGACCTCGGTCTCGCGCGTCGACAGCCCGTGCGCCTCCTGCAGCATGAGGCACTGCTTCGACGTGCGGTCGCGGATGACGCCGGCGTCTTCGGAAGCCGAGGGGCGGTTGCGGCGGCGCTTGGCCGCGGGCTTCGCCGCCTTCTGCTGCCGCGGCTCCTCCGACACGCCGGCCGCCAAAAACTCGATGGGGTCGGCCGTCACCGTGCCCTTCGCCACGAGCGGCTTGAACAGCGTGCCGGTGGCCACGAGCAGCGTGAGGCCCAGCACGTAGCTCGACACCATGGCCACGACGAACAGCCACTCGCGCCCGTCCACCGACACGAAATCGCTCACCCACCCCAGCAGGAAACCGGCGCTCTGCATGATGTAGGCCACGCCGCCGAAGAACCCGTAGATGAACACGGGGTTGATGCCGCGGTCGCGCGAGATCTGCGCGCACTGCATCATCATGAGCATCTGCACGAGCGAGAACACCATGTACGTGAGCGCCGCGAACAGGTTGAGGTAGGTCGCGCCCAAAAACGGCAGCAGCAGGAACCCCGTGATGATGAGCGGGTACACCACGCGGAACACCGAGGTCAGCCCGAAGCGGAAGCTCATGCGGTACCACAGCACCAGCAGCACCGCCGCCGACACGAGCGAGCCCAGCATGGACGCGCTGTTCACCACCGCCCCGATCTCCTCGTGCAAAAGCGCGATGCCGCGGATGACGCCGCTGGCGAACGCGAGCGATCCCACGCACAGCGCGCTGCGCCAATAGTCGGCCACCACCTGCCGATACACGCGCGGATGCTGCTGCGGAACATCCTCGAACATGGGCTGGTCCACCTGCATCTCGCGCACCGACAGCGCGATGCAGAGGCCGCACAGGGGCACGAACACGAGCGGGATGAGGAACGCCGTCAGCGCGATGGGCACGAGGTACAGCGCGAAGTAGATGAGCGGCGCGATGGCCGTGCCCACGATGAGCCGCAGGTTGCCCTCGGTCGCCGGCAACGACGCGAAGTAGCGCTGCCACAGCATGAACATGCCCGCGCATCCGATGCCCAACAGCACGCCGCCGGCGAACACGAGCGCAAGCGTGATCATCGTCGTGTACATGGCGGCGATAAGGCAGGCCGAGCCGGCGAACACGAGGATGGCGCTCAGCGACACGAGCATCACGCGCGCCCCGCGCGGGAAGTAGTACGATCCGAACATGCTCGCCACGAACGCGCCGCCGAACGCGAGCGCCTGCGCCAAGAAGAACGTGAGGGTGATTTCGGCGGTCTGGAATTCCAGCGGCAAAAACGGGAAGACGCCGCCCCAAATGGATGTGGCGTTCACCGTGAGGAAGCATGCGTAGCCCCAACTGGACACGTGCATGCGCGGCATCGTTCGAGCCATGGTCCTGCAACCCCCTCCCCGTCTCGTGATGCTTAAGCATGGTAGCATAAGCGGGACCCCGATCGAGGGGTTTCGAGGAATGATGATAATCCCCACCTGGGGTTTTGCTCTTAAATCACATGACGAGTGTGATTCGTCGGCCGGTTGTTTCGGGTACGTTTGAAAAGGCGAGAGGAACAATCGGATTTAGAGGAGGGAACCATGACCATGAACGAATCGACGTTGTCGCGCCGCACGTTCGTCAAGGGATCGTTGGCCGGCCTGGCGCTTGCCGGCGCCGCCGGATCGACGGCGCTCTACGGCTGCACGCCGAAGGGCGAGCAGGACGCGGCCGGCGAGGGCACGGCAGCGGCCACCGACCAGATCGCGTGGAGCCAGTGCAACGTCAACTGCGGCGGCAACTGCATCTTCCAGTGGCACTCCCAAGACGGCAAGATCGTCTACATGGAGACCGACAACACCGGCGACACCGACCTGCAAGCGCGTGCCTGCCTGCGCGGCCGCTCCATGCGCCGTTGGCTCAACAGCCCCGACCGTCTGACGAAGCCCATGAAGCGCGTCGGCAAGCGCGGCGAGGGCGCGTTCGAGGAAATCTCCTGGGACGAGGCCATCGACACCATCGCCAGCGAGCTCAAGCGCGTCATCGACACGTACGGCAACGAGGCCGTGTACGTGAACTACGCCACCGGCATGTACTCGTGCACGGGCAAGCAGCCGGGCCTGCGCCTGCTCAGCCTCCTCGGCGGCTACGTCAATCAGGCGTACGACTACTCCACGAACATGCTGCAGGCCATCATGCCGTTCATGTACGGCAGCGACAAGGAGAAGGGCAGCGTCTTCAGCCCGTACGACGCCGTGAACGCTTCCTCGTTCTCCGAGGCCGAGCGTGCGTCCGACCTCGTCGTGATGTTCGGCAACAGCCCGGCGGAAACCCGCATGGGCGGCGCGAACGCGGTGTGGGACTTCGCGAAGGTGCGCGAGGCCGTCGTCGGGCGCGGCGGCAAGATCGTCAACATCGACTACCGCCTGAACGAGTCGGCCTCGGGCCATCCCGACGAGTGGCTGCCCATTCGCACCGGCACCGACGCCGCGCTGTGCTCGGCCATCGCGCATGAATGGATCGCGAACGACCTGGTGGACAAGGAGTTCCTGGACACCTACTGCGTCGGCTACGACGAGGACACCATGCCCGAGAGCGCCAAGGGCCAGAGCAAGTCCTACAAGGACTACATCATGGGCACCGGCTACGACATGGTGGAGAAGACCCCCGAGTGGGCCGCCCCCATCACGCAGATCTCGGCCGACAAGATCCGCGAGCTTGCCGCCGACATCGCCGCCGCCGAGGCGCCCTTCATCGTGCAGGGCTGGGGTCCGCAACGCCACACGAACGGCGAGGACGCCACGCGCGCCATCTGCATGCTGCCCATCCTCATCGGCAAGATCGGCCTGCCCGGCACGAACACCGGCCAGCGCGAAGCCGAACCGCCCACCTACCTCGTCGGCAGCCTGCCGTTCGAGAACCCCGTGAAGACCGCCATCCCCGTGTACCAGTGGGTGAACGCCGTCGACCACGGCAAGGACATGACCGCCACCAACGCCGGGGTCATCGGCGCGGACAAGCTGCAGAGCGACTTCAAGTTCATCTGGAACTACGCCGGCAACTGCCTGACGAACCAGCACGGCGACATCAACTACACGCACGAGATCCTGGCCGACGAGAGCAAGTGCGAGTTCATCCTGGTGTGGGACACGGTGATGACCGACTCCGCGAAGTACGCCGACATCCTGCTGCCCGACGCCATGCGCTCCGAGCAGCTGAACATGCAGACCCAGGGCTACTCCGAGTACTACACGGCCGTCGTGGTGGGCGGACCCGCGCAGGACGCGCCGGGCGAGTGCCGCACGAGCTACGACGTGTGCGCCGACATCGCCGACAAGTTCGGCATGAAGGACGCCTTCACCGAGGGCAAGACGCAGGAAGACTGGATCAAGGAGCTCTACGAAGCGGGCGCGAAGGCCGACGGCAACATGCCGAGCTGGGACGAGATCAAGGAGCAGGGCGTGTACAAGCGCGCGCTGGAGCCCTGCATCGGCCTCGAGGCGTTCCGCACCGACCCGGTGAAGAACCCGCTGGGCACCCCGTCCGGCAAGATCGAGATATACTCCGAGCAGCTTGCCGAGATCGCCTCCACCTGGGAGCTTGAAGAGGGCGACGAGATCAACCCCATCCCCGTGTTCACCCCCGGGTTCCAGGGCTACGGCACCACGACGGAGGAGTACCCGCTGTACTGCGCCGGCTTCCACCACAAGAGCCGCACCCACTCCTCGTTCGGCTTCATCCCCGAGCTCGAGCAGGTGGCGCGCCAGCAGCTGTGGATCAACCCCGCGGACGCCGAGCCGCGCGGCATCGCCAGCGGCGACACGGTGGCCGTGAAGAGCCCGGCCGGCGAGATCCGCATCGAGGCCAAGGTGACGCCTCGCATCATCCCCGGCACCATCGGCATCCCGCAGGGCGCGTGGCACAAGGCCAACATGAGCGGCGATCGCGTGGACGAGGGCGCGTGCGTCAACACGTTGACCACGTACCGGCCGACGCCGTACGCCAAGGGCAACGGCCCGGCGCACTCCATCATCGCTCAAGTGACCAAGGCGTAAAGGGGGAAAGACGACATGACTCAGTACGGATTCTACTTCGACAGCACGCGCTGCACGGGTTGCCGCACCTGCGAGATGGCGTGCAAGGATTACAAGGACCTGTCCGCCACCATCGCGTTCCGCAAGGTGTACGACTACGAAGGCGGCGCCTGGACCGACGCGGGCGACGGCACCTACACGTCCGACGCGTTTGCCTACCACGTGTCGCTGGGCTGCCAGCATTGCGCCATGCCGGCGTGCATGGCCAAGTGCCCCCAGGGTGCCATCACAAAGGACACCGAGACGGGCCTCGTAGCCATCGATCAGGAGAAATGCACGGGCGCGGGCGTGTGCGTGGAAACGTGCCCCTACAACGTGCCCATCGTCGACAAGGAGCTGGGCAAGGGCGTGAAGTGCGACGGCTGCCCCGACCGCGTGGCCGAGGGCAAAAACCCCCTGTGCGTGGACGCCTGCCCGCTGCGCGCGCTCGAGTTCGGCGACATCGAGGAGCTGCGCTCGAAGCACGCGGGGACGGTGGCCGGCATCGCGCCGATGCCGTCGCCCGACCAGACGACGCCCTCCATCGCCATCCTTCCCTGCCCCGCGGCGAAGGATCCCGGCGACACCACCGGCGCCATCGCCAACGAAAAGGAAGTGACGGGCGTGGCGTAAGCACCCTCCCTTGGCCGCTTCCCCCTCCGGCGCGTCGCGTCGGAGGGGGAAGCCCATGGTAAAATCGTTTACCTTGCATCGTTCTCGACCGAAAGCGGCATCATGCCACGGGGATTCTTCTACGACAACACGCGTTGCACCGGGTGCAGAACCTGCGTCTTGGCGTGCAAAGATTACCACGATCACGGCCCCGACATGGCCTTTCGCATGGTCATCGACTACGAGGGCGGTTCGTGGCACCTCGACGCGGACGGCTCGCTTTCCCAGGACGCGTTCGCGTACCACGTGTCCGTCTCCTGCAACCACTGCAACAACCCCGTCTGCACCCGCGTGTGCCCCACCGGCGCCATGCACAAAGACGAGCTGGGGCTGGTATGGCCCGATGCCAGCAAGTGCATCGGCTGCGGCTATTGCACCATGGCCTGCCCCTACCACGCGCCCCACATCGACGCGCACCTGAAGCGCAGCAGCAAGTGCGACGGCTGCCGCGATCGCGTGGCCGAGAGCAAGCAGCCCATCTGCGTGGACGCGTGCCCCGTGCGCGCGCTCGAGTTCGGCCTCGTGTCCGAGCTGACAAGCCGCCACCCCGACACGGTGCGCTCCATCCTGCCCCTGCCCGACGAGACGGCGACGCAGCCGAACCTCCTCATCCTGCCGTCGCCCGCGGTCGCGCACGCCGAGGAGCGGGGAGGAAGCATCGTCAACCGGACGGAGATTCACCTATGACCAGCGGATTCGACGCTTTCTCGCTCGGGCTGTTCACCTCGCTCGCACCGGCGGGCGTCGTGGCGTTCCTGGCGCTTGCGCTCGTGCGGCTCTGGTCGCACGACCACGCGGCGTCGGTGCGCATCGACCGCATGATCGCGTGTCCGTTCAGCGTGGTGCTCGTGGGGTTCATCGCGTCGGCCACCCATCTCGGCACGCCGGCGAACGCGCTGCACGTGTTCTCGGGCATCGGCCGCTCGCCGCTGTCCAACGAGGTGCTGAGCGCCGTGGCGTTCCTGTTCCTGGTGGGTTCGTACTGGATGATGGCGTTCAAGGAGCGCTTCCCCGACGCCGTGGCGAAACCGTGGCTGGCGCTCGCCTGCCTGGCGGGCGTCGCGCTCATCGCGTGCACGTCGATGGCGTACGGCGTGGACACGGTTCCCACCTGGGACACGCCCTACACGCCGGCGAACCTCGTGCTGGCCGCGCTGCTGGCCGGGTCGGTGCTGGGACTGCTGTTCCTGGAGCTGGCACGGGTGCGGCCGCGCGCCCTCGAGTGCGCGCTCGTCGTGCTGGCTGGCCTCGCCCTCATAGCGGGGACCATCGTGCTCGCGCTGCACCAGGGCAGCCTCGGCGGCATCGCGAACAACGAATTCTCGGCCAGCACGCTGGCGCCGTACTACCCCACCGCCATCGGGGTGCACCTCGCCGTGGGCGCAGTTGCCCTCGCGCTGGCTGGCCTGTCGCTCAAGCGCGTACAATCCCGCCGCACGACGCTCGCCCTGCGCGTCGCCGCCGGTGTCCTCGTGCTGCTCGCCGTCTTCGTCACCCGCATCGTGTTCTACCACCTGCACATGACCGTAGGGTTCTGAGCGAGAGGCAAGCCCTCCGTTCCGTTCTGGGCGCGAATCGGGACCTATGCCAATTTTTCTAAGGCTCGTCGTCGCCGAGATACGCAAAACCCCTGGTGGCGCAATTCCCTCGCGCCTTCTAGGGGCCTGATTCTACCTGTTTATTGGCATGGATGCCGATTCGCGCCCAGAACGGAACGGAGGGCTTGCGGCGCACTCGAACGGAAGCTAGTGGCCGCCGCCGGCCATCATCTTGACGGCGTGCGGGAGGGCCTTCACGACGCCTTCCCAGTTCTCGCGGGCGGCTTTCTCGCTACCGGGCAGGTTGATCACCAGGTGCCGCCCGCGCTGCATGCACAGCGCGCGGGACAGCATGGCGTACGGCGTGATGGCCAGCGAGTGGGCGCGCATGGCCTCGGCGATGCCGGGCACGTTGCGCTCGCAGGCGTCCATCGTGGCCTCGGGCGTCACGTCGCGCAGCGAGAGCCCGCTGCCGCCGCAGGTCAGCACCACGTCCACGTCCTGCTCGTCGCAGGCGCGCACGATGGCCGACGCGATGAACGGCCGCTCGTCGGGCACCACCACGTGGCTCGCACACGTCCAGCCGTTCTCGGCGATGAGCGCCTCGAGCGCCGCGCCCGCCGTATCCTCCTTCATTCCACGCGTATCAGAGCACGTGATAATGGCAAACGTGATAGGCTCCATCTACAAACTCACCTCTTCGGAAACGTCGAGCAGGACGCACTGGACGGGCGAGCCGGCAGTGCGGGAGTCGAGACCCTCCGGCAGGATGGCCATGCAGTTGCTGCGCTGGATGACGCCGAACAGGCCCGAGCTCTGGTTCTTCGCCGGCGCCACCACGTAGTCGCCGCCCTCGTCCTTGTACAACGTTCCGCGCAGGAAGATGCGGCGCGGGTCCTTCTTCTTCACGTCGCGCGACAGCTTCGCCATCACGGACGGGCGCTCGAAGTGCGCGTATCCCTGCATCTTGCGCAGCGCCGGGCGGATGATCATCTCGAAGCCCACGTAGGCCGCCGCCGGGTTGCCGGGCAGGCCGAACACGGGCGTGCCGCGCACGATGCCGAACGTCTGGGCCTTGCCGGGACGCATGTTCACCGTGGTCATCAGCAGATCGCCCAACTCGGACACCACGGGCTTGATGAAATCGAAATCGCCGTTCGACGCCCCGCCGCTCGTCACGACGAAGTCGTACTGGTCCACCGCCGTGGACACGGCCGCCGCGAGCGCCTCCTTCGTATCCTCCACGATGGGAAGGATGGTGGGCACCGCACCGGCGGCTTGCGCGCATGCCGCCAGCGCATAGCTGTTCGAGTTGCGGATCTTGCCGGGCGTGGGTACCTCAGTGGGGTCCACCAGCTCGGAGCCGATGGAGATGACGGCCACGCGCGGGCGGCGGTGCGTCGGCACCTCCACGATGCCGCAGCCCGCGAGGAACCCGACGCCGGCCGAGCCGATGACCTCGCCCTGCGACACCACCACTTCGCCGGCCTTCGCCTCTTCGCCCGCCTCGCGCACATTGGAGCGCTCGTCGACAGGCGCGGCGAACGCCACGCGGCTGCCGGGCTTGCCGTCGCCGGTCACCACGTCGACGATCTCGTACTTCACCACGGAGTCCGCGTCGTCGGGCATCGGCGCGCCGGTCATGATGCGTACGCACTGGCCCGCCGCGATGGGCCCCTCGTACACGTCGCCGGCCGCGATCTCGGCGACGACGTCCAGCTCCACAGGCGCCTCCGGCGACGCCCCGGCCAGCTCGGCCGCGCGCACCGCGAACCCGTCCATCGCCGAGTGGGCGAACGGCGAGATGTCGATGTCGCTTTTCAAATCGGCGGCAGCCACGCGGCCGACCGCTTCCAGCACGGGCGCGGTTTCCACCGGCAAGGGAGCCACGTGCGACAATACGAGCGCGCGGGCCTCTTCAAGTGAGATCATTTCTGGCATGGTTGCACATCCCTTTCCTTCGTCGGCCCATTATAGCGCTTGCAGTATAGTGTTGCGCAGCAAGTTTGACGGCTTCGGCAACCGCGCGGACGCCGCGGCGAATGCGCGCTCCACCCAATCGTCGCGATCTGCCGATGGCCGCGGCCGCGCCCCTCGGCGATAATGGAAGCGAGCAACCGAGCCAACGCATAAGGAGACCGCCATGACCGCAGCAGAAAAACCGCTTTACCATCGCGTGAAAGCCCACCCCACCGCACGCATCTCCCCCGCCGCGAGCCTGGTCGGCGACGTGACCCTCGGTCGCGACGTCACCGTGTTCGCCGGCGCGCACCTGCGCGGCGACCTGGAGCCCGTCGTGGTGGGCGACGAATCGAACCTGCAGGAAGGGGTACTCGTTCACGTGTCGTCGGGCGACGCCGCCATCATCGGCCGCCACTGCACGGTCGGGCACGGTGCCATCATCCACGGATGCGAGATCGGCGACAACGTGCTGGTGGGAATGGGCGCCATCGTCATGAGCGGCGCGAAGATCGGCGACGAGTGCGTGGTGGCCGCGGGCGCGCTCGTGCCCGAGCATCGCGAGTTCCCGCCGAGGAGCCTGATCATGGGCATGCCCGCGCGCGTGTCGCGCACGCTGTCCGACGAGGAGGTGGCGCTCATGTGCACCGAAGCCGGAGACGAGTACGTGGAAGTGGGCGCCGAGATGCTGGCCCAGGGCGCGCTCGAGCACCCCGCCCCCGACATGGACATGCAGGTGGGCGCGTAGCGCGCTCGCCCCTTCCCCGCATGAAAAAGGGCTGCCCGCAGGCAGCCCTTTCCGTTTCGCCGAACCCGAGGGCCGTCAAGCCCCCCGCAACCGCTAGCGGTTGATGTTGTAGAACGCGTTCATGCCGGCGTACTGGGCGGCGGTGTCCAGCTCTTCCTCGATGCGGAGCAGCTGGTTGTACTTCGCCACGCGGTCGGAGCGGCACGGCGCGCCCGTCTTGATCTGGCCCGTGTTCACGGCCACGGCCAGGTCGGCGATCGTGGTGTCCTCGGTCTCGCCGGAGCGATGGCTCATGACGCAGGCGTAGCCGGCCTGCTTCGCCATCTCGATGGCCTCGAGCGTCTCGGTGAGGCTGCCGATCTGGTTCACCTTGATGAGGATGGCGTTCGCGCAGCCCATCTCGATGCCCTTGGCCAGACGCTTGGAGTTCGTGACGAACAGGTCGTCACCCACGAGCTGCACGCGGTCGCCGATGCGATCGGTGAGCGCCTTCCATCCGTCCCAGTCCTCCTCGGCCATGCCGTCTTCCAGGGAGATGATCGGGTACTTCTCCACGAGCGCTTCCCAGTAGTCCACCATCTCGGCGCTCGTCAGCTCGCGACCCTCGCCCGCCAGCACGTACTTGCCCGTCTCGGCGTTGTAGAACTCGGTGGAAGCCGGGTCCATGGCGAACATGATGTCCACGCCGGGCTTGTAGCCGGCAGCCTCGCACGCCTTCGTGACGTACTCGAGCGGCTCCTCGTTCGTCTTGAAGTTGGGGGCGAAGCCGCCCTCGTCGCCCACGCCGCCGCCGAGGCCCGCGTCGTGCAGCACCTTCTTCAGCGTGTGGTAGATCTCGGCGCACCAGCGCAGCGCCTCGGCGAACGAGCTGGCGCCCACCGGCATGATCATGAACTCCTGGAAGTCCACGTTGTTGTCGGCATGCACGCCGCCGTTGAGGATGTTCATCATAGGCGTGGGCAGCAGGTGCGCGTTCACGCCGCCGACGTACTTGTACAGCGGCAGCTCGGCCGACTCGGCAGCGGCCTTGGCGCAGGCCAGCGACGCGCCCAGGATGGCGTTCGCGCCCAGCGCGCCCTTGTTGTCGGTGCCGTCCACCTGCAGCATGATGTCGTCGATGAAGCGCTGGTCGTCGGCCTCGACGCCGATGAGCGCCTCGGCGATCTCCTCGTTCACGTGGGCGACCGCGTCGAGCGTGCCCTTGCCGAGGTAGCGACCCTTGTCGCAGTCGCGCAGCTCGACGGCTTCGAACGCACCCGTCGAAGCGCCCGACGGCACGGCGGCACGGCCGAACGCGCCGTCTTCCAGCACGACTTCCACTTCCACGGTCGGGTTGCCGCGCGAGTCGAGAACCTCGCGACCGAACACATCGATGATGACGCTCATGCATGCCTCCTAGTAGGTTTTTCCGCTTTGCCGCATCGGCACGGCAAAGATGCACTTCGCGGTAATCATAGCACGTCGGAAGCGCAGCCACCGCTCCTTTGACCGTTTCCCCACCATTGTCGACAAGCGGTCGCCGGAGCGAAACCGTCCCACGTCCCTACCCCAGCGCCACCTCGTCGGCGTCGTCGACGAGGTGCTCGCGCTCGGCCACGATGCGGTCGATGAGCTCTTGCTGGGAATGCACGTCCAGCTTGCGGTAGATGGCGCGCACGTGGGTCTTCACCGTGTCGGGCGACACGGTGAGCTCCTCGCAGATGGCGCGGCGCGACTTACCCTGCGCCAGCAGCAGCATGACCTCGGTCTCCCGCTGCGTCACCGCGCGTTCCGTGGCCACGAACCGCACGACGCCCGCGAGGTCGCCCGCTTCGAGGCCCCCTTCGCCCGGCAGCACGGTGCCCCAGCCGTACTTCAAGTTGCTGCCGCTCGACAGGAACAGCGCGCAGGCGAACAGGAAGCACGCGGCGAAGCTGGCGAGCATCGCCGCATCCTCGAGCGGACGCCCGCCCAGGGCTGCGTGCGTCACCGCCCCGCCCACGAGCACGCCGAAGAACAGCGCCGCGCCCGGGCAGCTGGCGACCCACGTGGCGGGCAGCCCCATGTTCTTCATGAGGCAGGCGCCCAGGCTCCACAGCACGAGGTCGAGGTAGCAGAACCCGGCAGCCAGTACTACGAAGCCCACCTGCGGCGCGCTCGGCAGCGCTGCCAGCAGCAGAAACCCGACGGCCACGAACGAGAACGCCACCTTGTAGATGAACCGGTTGAAGTCCAACCGCAAGAACACGAGCGTCGCGAACAGCAGCACCACCGCGATCAGCTGCCCGACGGCCGTGTTCGACGACCCGGAAGCGGGCACGCCGAACAGGAACAGGCTCATGTACAGCACGCCCGCCGCAACGCCCTGCACCGCCGACGTCGCCACGAACTTGGCGGGGAACGGCAGCGGCACGTCGCGTCCGTGCTGGAAGTAGCGCACGCGCGGGAAGCTGCCCACGACGCGACGCAGCAGCAGCATCGCCGCGAACGGCAGCACGAGCGCGATGCCGGACAGCGCGAGCGGCGCCCCCGTCGCGTCGTCGCCGCCAGCGAGCCCCGCCGTCGTCAGCACGAGGGCCGCCAGCGTGCCCAGCATGCCCTGGTACAGCGTCTGCTGCGTGCCGATCCATCCGAAAACACGGTCGATCTCCACGCGGAACAGCGCCGCCCCGATACCCGCCAGCACGCTCATCAGCGCGTACAGGGCGGCATCCGCAGCGCTCGGCAGCGAGCGGTCGAACGCCCACACCAGATGGAGCGCCGCGGCCAGCGTCATGATCGACGCGAGCGCCACCAGCCACGACGGGCCGTCCGGCACGCGACGCGTGCGTTTGAACCAGACGGCGATCACCGTGCTGGCCACGGCCATGGCCAGCAGCGGGCCCGTCCATGCCGGCACGGCCGCCGCCGCGCCGCCGCCGAGCGGCACCGACACCGCAGGCCCCAGGCAGCATGCGATCAGCCATACCGTGTAGCAGGCGCTCGTCAGCGCGATGCGCCCGCGCCCCGCCGCCGACTGGCAGACGCCCGCGACGACGCCGCGCCGTTCGCTCGGCGCGTTGAACAGATTGCGCACGTGTTCGTTCGGCATAACCCTCCCTTTTCTCCCTGCGTTCAGGATACCTCGTCGCGCCTCACCCCTCGGGGTGAAAACGGACGATGCGGCGTTTTCCCTGCGACGGGCGACGAAACGCCCGAGCGCCCCGTGATACGGTGCGGACAGAGCTCGGTGCGGAGGGCACGGGGCAGGCGGCATCGGCGTTTCGTTTCGCAGGCCGCCGTTCGTCAAGGAGGAAGGGATCATCATGACGCAAGAAGCCATCCCCAGCATGGATCGACGCAGCTTCCTAAAGGGAGCCTTCGTCACGGGCGCGGCGGCAACCGCCGCCGTCACGGGCGCGGGCGCGCTCGTCGGATGCGCGGCCCAGCCGAAAGAAGGCACGGCCGGCGCTTCCAAGGCCAGCGCGAAGGACGCGACGGGCACCTACGACTTCGAAACCGCGCCCGAGCCCATCGCCGACGGCGACATCAAAGAGACGGTCGAAGCCGACGTCGTGATCGTGGGCGCGGGCTTCTCGGGCCTGTGCTGCGCGCTGTCGGCCGCCGAGAACGGCTTGAACGTGGTCCTGCTCGAGCGCATGGACCACGTGGTGGGCCGCGGCGGCTCCATCTACGCCATGAACTCGAAGCTGACGAAGGAGAAGGGTTACGAGTGCTCGGTGGAGGAGATCGCCCAGCGCTACAAGCGCATGATGGGCTACCACTCCTACCGCGTGGACGGCCGCAAGTGGATGACGCACTTCAACCGCTCGGGCGAGGCCATGGACTGGCTCATCGATCGCATGACCACGGCCAGCTCCGTGGGCGGCAGCGACCTCACCCCCGTCATGGAGCACTGGTACGAGGATCCCGAGAACATCAACGGCGAGTTCCCCGGCACGCACGAGTTCCTCGACGGCCCGAACGGCAAGGGCCCCGACGACAACCCGCAGCAGGACGTGTGCGACAACATGGCGGCGTACTGCGCGAAGGAAGGCGTGGACATCCGCTACCAGACCGAGGCGAAGCAGCTCGTCAAAGAAGGCGAGAAGGTGGTGGGCGTGGTTGCGAAGACCGGCGACGGCTACGCCCGGTTCAACGCCAAGAAGGGCGTGGTCATGGCCACGGGCGACTTCGGCCAGGACAAGGAGATGCTGGAGAAGCTCATTCCCTGGGCCGCGCACCAGACCGACTTCGGCGGCATCTGGGACGGTTCCGGCCACAAGATGGCGTACTGGGCAGGTGCGGCTGTGGACAAGAACGAGACGCCCACGCCCATGATCTTCTGCTTCCAGTGGCGCTCCATCACCCGCCAGGTGCGCGCGTTCCAGGGTCTCATGGTGAACTCGGACGGCCGCCGCTACACCAACGAGGACAACGTCATCTCGCACGGCGCGCTGGCCCTCACCCACGAGAAGGGACACTACGCGTACGCCATCTGGGATGACGATTACGCGAACGAGCCGCAGTGGCAGAACCACCGTTACGTGGACGGCCCCAAGGTGTTCGAGACGCCTGAGGACGTACGCGCCTACTGGCAGACCACCATCGACGGGCCGGGCACCATCAACATGAACGGCTCGGGCGACATCGAGGTGAAGATGATCAAGGCCGACACCATCGAGAAGCTCGTGGAGGAGCTGGGCCTGCCGAAGGACGAGGCGCTCAAGACCATCGAGGCCTACAACGGCTACTGCGACAAGGGCGTCGACGAGGAGTTCGGCAAGCGCAAGGAGCTGCTGCTGCCCGTCAAGAACGGCCCGTTCTACGGCATCAAGTGCACGCCCTGGTTCCTCACCACCACCGGCGGCATCCGCTGCAACGACGACATGCAGGTGATGAACGAGGACAACGAGGTCATCGAGGGCCTGTACTGCCTCGGATCCACCGTGGGCGACATGTACTGCAACTGCTACTCCACGCACTTCCCGGGCCACAACCTGGGCGGCACGTGCCTGACGTTCGGCTACGTCACCGGCCGCAAGCTGGCGGGCGCCGAATAGCATTCGCCCCTTCCCGTCGCAGCCCGAACGCTCTCCCTCCGCGTCCGGGCTGCGCGTCGTTTCGGCGCGCTAGAACAAGGAATCTAGAACCGGAACACGGCGCCCCAGTCGAACTGGCCGGACGTTTCGACGTCGTTCGGCCAGTTCGCGCACCAGGCGGGCACGCGCGGGGTCGCGATGCGATCGATGCTGGGCGTGTAGGGTTTGAGGTCGACCAGCGGCGTGCCGTCCTCGGCGTCGAGGTACGGCGTTTCCACGGTGCCCGCCTCGACGTCGATCGCGCCCACTTCGACGGTGGTCAGCGACACCGGGTTGGGGCGCATCGGGCTGCGCGTGGCGAAGATGCCCAGGTCGTAGTCGAGCCCGACGTACGGGCGTCCCGCGTCCACCAGGCCGCGCAGCTCGTCGGCGTCCGCCAGGTGGCTCCACCACAGCACTTCGAGGTGGCCGAACCCGTCCAACCCGCGCAGCCCGGCGCGGTACGGCTCGTCGATCCTCAACGTGGCGCTGCCATCCTCGTGCGCCTCGACATGCCCGATCGGGCGAATGACGTACTCCTCCATGGAAAGCTCCTCTCATCGCAGGTAGTTTGCAACGTCAGCGAGAGCGTACGTGGTGCCCGGAATTCGCGGGATGGCAAGGGCGAAGCGTACTTCGGTACGTGAGTCCTTGACATCGCGTGAAGGCCGGGTGCCACGTACGGTCGCAGCGTCGGCGGTTCCGTCGGCTGGCAAGCCGGCGGAGCACAACCAGGAGCCTATCCCCTGACACGATGTGAGGGTCAAGCGCTTTCGACCGGAATCAGCAGCTCGGTGAGATAGTCGGACGGATCGTCGGCGTTCCAGCAACCGCGGTGCGCGATCTCGCGCGTATCGCCCGCCGCGCGCAGCAGAGGGTGCTCCTCCAACCAGCGGGCGAAGGACGCGTACGCCCCGGCGATGCGGTCGTAGGGACCGCACACCATGATGCTCGCCGCCTGCGGCAGCGCCGCGCTGCGATGGAAGCGCAGGCCGCAGCCGTCGTCGCCGGCCCCTTCGCCGCACGTCGGGCGCGCGTCCGTGGCCACCGACACCTCCACGATCACGCCGTCGCGCGCGTCCGCGTCTTCCGAGCGGTCGGCCGGAAACGTGCAGAACTCCGTGTACGGCTTCGACGGCGCGATGCCGTGCTCGTGCATGAGCGCGCCCAGCCGCTCCCAGGCAAGACGCTCGTCGTCGTAGTCGGGCAGCTCCATGCGCAACGTCACCACGTCGTAGGCCGGCACGCTCTTCATCTGCACCTCGAACGCCTGCCGTGCATCCCCGGCCTCCACGGCGCCCAGCAGGCCCCGCAACGCCGTCCGCCGCTCCTCCACACGCGCCGCCTCAGCGTCGAGCGTACGCTGGTGGCGGCGCAGCTCGTCGGCGAACGCCTCGTCGTCCAGCGTCAGCAGCCGCTTGATGTCGCGCACCTGGAACCCCAGATCGCGCAGCGCCTTGATGCGGTTCGCCCGCGCCAGCTGCTCGACGGCGTACAGCCGGTACCCCGACGCGGGATCCTGCGCCGCCGGCACGAGCACGCCCTCGGCATCGTAGTGGCGCAGCATGCGGATGGACAGCCGCGCATACCGCGAGAACTCCCCAATCCTCAGCACGAGCTTCCCCCGTCCCATCGCAAGTCGGAGGCGAATTCGTACGAGATAAGATCGCCGACCTCCGTTTCGAGCCACCCGCGCTCCCCATGCGAGTAGTCGGACAGCGCCGAGGCGGAGGCGAACCCGTCGGCAAACGAGCACACCGCCTCAAGCAGGCTCACGTCCGATGCGGAAAACACGGCCGGGTTCGCCGGGCGTTCCGCAACGACCACCTGGCCGTTGCCCTGCTCACGCAGCGAAAGCGCCTCGCCGTCGATCAGCCCCGCCATCAAGAGCTCGAACTGATCGGGCACCGGACCGAACGGCGCTTTGGCGTATCGCAAGCCAGTGAACCCCGCACCGGTTTCGCGATACGCCGCGAAATCGAGGCAGAACAGGACCTTGTTCAGCTTCGTCCGGTACAGGTCGCGCGCATGCTCGGCGAGGTATACCACCGTCTCGCGAGCGCGATCGGGGTCGAACAGGCGCATGCCGGTATCGAGCCCTTCCCCTCGCGCAATCCCGTCCATGGCGTCGAACCGGATCACCGCGTAGTCGATGCGGGGCATGCCGCGCTTCCGCACGACGTCGCGCGCGTTGGCCCGCTCCCCGTCGGAGAGCTTGCGCGCGCCCTGCTCCAGGCACTTCAGCAAGAATCGAGGGTCGCGCGCGTTGGCCAGCAGCTGGGCATGGGAATCGGAGGCGAGGCAACCGCGCTCATAGCGCTGCAGGCTGGCCACGCCGATGTCGAGGATAGCCGCGAACACCCGCTGGGAGAACCCGTACTTCTTCCGCAACGCCACGATCTCCTCGGGTTGCATGACGCCCGCTTTGTCTCGATAGGCGCGATAGAGCTTTTCGAACCCCTCGTCGACAAGGGGAGCCCATCCGATGGAGCTTCCGCATTTCGGGCAAATGTAATGCTCGATATCGGCCTCAACCGTCACGCCGCGGACTTCCTCGACATGGTGCCGTATCTCGTACGTCGCGTCGACTTCCTCCCGGCACTCCTCGCATAGCAGCCGTTTCACAGGCTCCATCATCAACCCGCCTTCTTATTCTTCTATCTTCCAGCGTTCGGCAGTCTCCCCCATGCAACACCCCAAATCACATCATTTGATGTGATCAGTATACCATGAGCCAGCCAAAACAACATCAAATGATGCATCGATCTCCTACAGCCACACGGCCATCCCCGCGCACGCCGCCAGCCCTGCGGCCAGCGCCACGCCGCTCGACAGCGAGAACGCACGCGGCGCGAGCGAGGTACGCTCCGCGTCGGGCGCGCCGTAGCAGCGTGCGTCCATGGCCACGGCCAGCGAGTCGGCGCGGCGGAACAGCCCCACGAACAGGGGGATGAGCACCGTCTGCCACGCGCGCAGCCGCTCCCACAAGCTGCCCTCGGCAAACGACGCGCCGCGCGCCCATTGGGCATCGTGCACGCGGCCGAACTCCTCGGCCGTCACGGGAATGAACCGCAGCGCCAGCGAGAACACCATGGCGATGTCGTCGCTGGGAACGCCGATGCGCTTGAGCGGGCGCAGGAAGTCGCCCAGGGCGTTCGTCAAATCGGTGGACGTGGTGGTGTAGGTGACCACGAGGCTGCCCACCACCAGCAGCACGATGCGCAGCGCGAAGAAGCAACCGCGCGCGAGCCCCGCCGGCACCAGGCCGAACGACCCGATCAGCGGCATGGGAGCCCACGTTGCGAAGATGCCGGCCGACACGTCGCCGAGCGCTGCCGGCGCCTCGACCACGGCTTGCGACACGTCGAACGAGAACCCGTTGAACAGCACGGTGAACGCCACGATCACGTACACCGGCACCAGCAGGCCGAAGAACCGCCGGATCGGAACGCGCGACGCCGCCGCCACCGCAGCGAACAGCAGCGCACACAGCGCGATGCCCGCCCACGAACGCACGAGGAACAACGTGACGGAATACGCCGCGAGCAGCACGATCTTCACGCGCGCGTCGCACGCGTGCACCGGCGAGGTTCCTGGGATGTAAGAGCTGACGTTGATGCGCATGCTGGCAGTATGCCACAACGCCCCTCGCCGCGCACCAACCGGGTTGACAATCCCGCACGATCAGCGCGATCAGCGCAGTCGGCGCGATCGGCGCGACCCTAGCGAACCGCCGCGCGCGTCAGATCTCGACGGCCTCCACCTGGTCGACCAGCTCCTGCTTGCTGTGCACGTCGAGCTTCGCGTACAGGCGCTTCACGTGGCCGCGCACCGTATTCTCGGAGATGAAGAACGCGTCGGCGATGTACGCCTTGCTGCGCCCGCGCGCCAGCAGCTCCAGGATCTCGCTCTCGCGCGGCGTCAGCGCGTATGCCTCGGTCATGGCCGCGCACCGCAACGCCAGCGTGTCGGCGGCGCCCGGCTCGTCCAGCGTCTGCTGCATGGCGCCCATGCGCTTGGCGGGCGTGTCCTCGTCGCCGCCGTCGTTGAGCTCCGTGAACACGAGGTGATTGCCCGCCGACGACTCGTCCAAGAAGAACAACGTGGCGATGACCAGCACCCACACGATCAACGACATGATCATCGAGGCATCGTGCCCCCACGTCTGCAGCGCGTCGCCCGCCATCTTCCCCAGCGCGAACGGCAGCGAATACGCCACCCAACCGGCCGCGAACACGGTGATGGGCCGGTACGTGCTGTGCCGGGCGATGTCGGCCAGCGCCAGGAACAGGAACAGAATGAGGAACGTCTGCGCGATGCGGATGAGCGCGAACAGGTAGCTTCCGAACACCTCTTCCAGATACGGTGCGAAGATGAGCGCGGTGGCCACCAGCAGCAGCACGAGCCGCCACGTGCGGCTGAAGCTCAGCCCCCGCTTCAATCCCACGACCCATACGAACAGCGCGAGCGACAGCAGCACCTCGCCGCCGTGATGCACGAGCACCGACGCGAAGTAGGGAGAAGGCTCGGCCTCCAGGAACAGCGACTGGATGATGCCCACCGTCAGGCTGTACACGGCGATGCCGGCCACCAGCCGCCACAGCGACCCGATGGTGCGCTCGTTGTAGTAGCGCGCGGGCTGGGGCGCGTCGGGGACGGTCGCAAGCGAGCGGCGCATCGCGGCGAAGGTGATCAGCGGCAGGCACGCGAGCACCACCGTGGCGGGCGCGGCGGGAAGGAAGTCGACGATGGTCTTGCCCACGGAACCCAGCGCCATGGTCAGGAAGATCAGCGGCGTCGCGTAGTGGATGTCCAGCTCTGAGTAGAACTCGCCCCAGCGCATGTACGCCCAGCCCACCCCGATGCCGCCGAGCGCTGCTCCCAGCGCCGTGCCCACCGCCTCCGAGGCGAGCGGCAATGCGAGCAGCAGCGCCGCCGCAGCCATGCATGCGCCGGCAACCACGTCCAACCGTCGCTTCGCCGCATCGGACAGCGCGCCCCGCTTCGAGCCCAGCACCACCGCGATCAGGAACGCCGACAGCGCCAGGTACATAACCGACATGATGGACACGTCGTCCGTCGGGCTGGGACGATGGGTCGTGCAGTATATCCAGATGTGGATGGTCATAAGACCCAGATGGCTCGGTCGTATGGTTCTCAGAAACTGCATGCCCGCACCGCACCCCTTCCCCGTGATGTTCGGGAACACTATACCGCATCGACGTGGAGAAACGCCGAAATGAACCCGTTTGGGGTCTACGGGCCGCGCGCCGGCGCATCCCCCGCGACGGCAAAGTGAACCCGTTGGGGGTCTACCGGCGCATCCCCGTCCTTCGTAGTATGCGGCAAGGAGCAGGAGGCTCTGCAATGAACACTGACGAAGGAGGTACGATGAGAGAGAAGCGGACCGAACCCGCCGCATCGCAGCGGGTCGTTCGATCGAGGGGAAGGGGCGCATGGTTCTTCGCATGCGCGCTGAGCTTGATGCTGGTTTTCTCGGGGCTGGTCGGCTGCGCTCCCCAGGGCACAAGCAGCTCGTCCACCCAGGAGGCGCACTACAACGCCGGCACGTACACGGGCGTCGGCTCGGGCAACGGCGGCGACATCACCGTCGAGGTGACGTTCAGCGACACCGCCATCGAGTCCATCGACGTGGTTTCCCAGTCCGAGACCCCCACGGTGGCAACGGGCGCGCTCGAGACGCTGCCCGAAGATATCGTGAAGTACCAAAGCCTGGGCGTCGACACCATGTCGGGCGCCACGCTTTCCAGCATGGGCCTGATCGCCGCCGTCACCGACGCGGTTGAGCAGGCCGGCGGCGACGCGAGCGCGCTCAAGAAGGTGCCGACCTCCGAGCAGTCCACCGCCACCGTCGAGAAGGAAGCCGACGTGGTGGTCGTGGGCGGCGGCGGTGCCGGCATGGCAGCCACCATCCGCCTGCAAGAGCTGGGCAAGCACGTCATCCTCGTCGAGAAGACGTACCGCCTGGGCGGCTCCATCTCCGTGAGCGGCGGCAACCAGGTGGTTACGGGCAGCAAGCTGCAGCAGGAAGCGGGTGTCACCGACGACTCCGCGGAGTCGATGATCGAAGACTTCCAGGCGAACGGCGAGGACATCTGCGTGCCCGAGCTCATCAGCCTGTACGCCAACAACGTCGGCGAAACCACCGACTGGGTGCACGAGTTCTGCGGCGTCGAGTACAACATGGAAGGCGGCCTGCACGACCTGGCCGAGTACACCCACGACCGCGAGCTTGCTTATGCGGGCGGTGGCGCCGGCGCCACCGAGTCGCTGCGCACGGCCGTCGCCGAATCCGGCGCCGAGGTGCTGCTGAGCACGACGGCCGACAAGCTGACCACCGACAACGGCGCGGTCACCGGCCTGGTGGCCACGGCCAAGGACGGCACCACCTACACCATCAAGGCCGACTCCGTGGTGCTGGCCACCGGCGGCTACGGCAACAGCGACGAGTGGCTGACCGACGAGCTGAAGGACACCTCGCTCTACTACGGCCTGGCTTCCTCCACCGGCGACGGCCTGACCATGGCCACCGCCGACGACGTGAACGCGGCCACCCGCATGCTCGAGTACGCTAAGCGCTACCCCAACGGCGTGGAAGTTTCGGCCGGTCGCGCCAAGTCCACCATCGACGGGAACATCCTCGTATGGCCCATGAGCGCCATCCTCGTGAACCCCGAGGGCGAGCGCGTGGTCAACGAGAAGGCCAGCAACCACGACATCCTGGAAGCGGAGGTCGAGCAGACCGATTCCATGCTGTACCTGCTGATGGATCAGGAAAACTACGACGTGTGGAGCACCAAGCTCAAGGACACCGGTTTCAGCGAGAAGGCCGTCGAGGGATGGCTCGAGGAGAACGGCAGCTCCACGCCGGTATTCGCCCACGGCGACTCCATCGAAGATCTGGCGAAAACCGTCGGTATGGACGCTACGACGCTGCAGCAGACGATCGACGCGTACAACGCAGGCGTCGATGCCGGCACCGACGAATTCGGCCGCTCCGGCGAGTACCTGCAGAACAAGATCGGTGACGGCCCGTACTACCTGGTGGAGCAGAAGCCCCGCTACGCCACCACCATGGGCGGCCTCGTCATCAACGAGTCGCTGCAGGTCATGAACACGAGCGATCAGCCGATCGCGGGGCTGTACGCGGCCGGCGAAGTGGTCGGCGGCGTGATGGGCTCCAACTCGCCCTCCGGCGCCAACAACGGCTGGGCGCTCACCTCCGGGAAGCTGGCTGCGGAAGCCATCGCCCAGAACTAACCGACCCGCGCGGACGCGTGCGCACACGCTCCGCATCGCACGGCCTCGGCGCCGCCTCCTCCCCCTCCCTGGGCGGCGCCGAGGATCCCTTGAACCCCGCTCGAACCGAGGAAGGACGAGGAACATGCTCACCCGCAGATCGTTCGTTTCGCTCTCCGCGCTCGCCCTTCTCGGGGCGGCCGTTCCCGCCTGCCTGCACGGCTGCGGGACCATCGCGTCCGCGGACGCATCGGAGGCAAGCGACGCCGACAAACCCGAAAAGCTGTCCGCGTTCGCTTTCGACACCGTCGTCACCATCGAAGCCTACGGAGCCGGCGAAGCGCTTTCCCAGGTGGAGGAGCGCCTGCAGTACTTCGAGCGCATCTTCTCGCGCACGCTCGAGGGCAGCGACGTCTACGCCATCAACCACGCCGACGGCATGCCCGTGGAGGTGCACGGGGAAACCGCGGAGCTGCTGGCCGCGGCGCTGCGTTACAGCGAGCTCTCGGACGGCCTGTTCGACCCCACCATCGGCAGCGTGTCCGAACTCTGGGATTTCAAGAACGGCGTGGTCCCCGACGACGCGGCGCTGAACGACGCGCTCGAGCACGTGGACTTCCGCACCGTCGGCCTGGACGAACGCACCGTCACCCTCACCGACCCGCTGGCAAAGCTCGACCTCGGCGGCATCGCGAAAGGCTACATCGCCGACGACATCGTGGGCTTCCTGCGCGACAACGGTTGCCGCAGCGCGCTCGTCAACCTGGGCGGCAACACGTACGCGCTGGGCACGAAGCCCGACGGCAGCGCATGGCGCGTGGGCTTGCAAGACCCCAACCAAGCGCGCGGAACCCTGTTCGCCACCACGTCGGTCGCGGATCGCTCGGTGGTGGCGAGCGGCATCAACGAGCGCAGCTTCCTGCGCGACGGCGTCCTCTACCACCACCTGCTGGACCCGCGCACCGGCATGCCCGCGCGCACCGGAACGGCCAGCGCCACCATCGTCAGCGAGCGCTCCCTCGACGGGGACGCGCTGTCCACCATCGCCTTCCTCATGGGGCCCGACGACGGTCCGGGCTTCGTGCAGCAGCAGGGCGACATGCAGGTCGTGTACGTGAGAACCGACGGAACCGTCACCTCGACGGACGGATTGGAGATCGAAGCCCTATGAAGCATCCCGCATCGGCCCGCCCCCGCAAGACGGGCGTCATCTTCATCGCCGCCGTGCTGGCCGCCTCGCTGCTGGCCTGGGGCGGCATCCAGTTGGCGGTTGCCGCCAACGCCGACCACCGCCAACTCCAGGTCACCGACGGCGACGGGCAGACGCACCTGCTGCCGCTCGACCAAGACGGCTCCTACACGTTCACCACCTCGCTGGGAACGAACGTCGTCACCGTGGCCGACGGCTCCGCCCGCATGGAATCCTCGGACTGCCCGGGGCACGATTGCATCGACCAAGGCTCCATCGACAACGCCGCCGAGATGATCATCTGCATGCCGCACAAGCTGATCGTGGGCATCGTGGAAGACGAGGAGAACTAACATGACCGAGAGAAGCCTCCGCGTCGCCCGCCTTGCACTGTTCGCGGCGCTCACCCTGGTGCTATGCTACGTCGAGTCCACCATCGTGCTGCCGGTGACCATCCCCGGCGTGAAGCTGGGCCTGGCCAACGTGGCGGTGCTCATCGCCCTGTACCTGATGGGACCGCGCTGGGCGCTCGGCATCATGATACTGAAGGTGCTGGTCATCTCCTTCTTCGTAGGGGCGCCCTCCATGATGCTGTACAGCCTGGCCGGCAGCGCGCTCGCCTTCGTCGGCATGCTGGCGGCCTGGAAGCTCGACCTGTTCGGCATCGTGGCTATCAGCGTTCTCTCCGCCATCCTGCACAATGCGGGCCAGCTGCTCATGGCGATGGCGCTCATGCACACCACCGCCATCCTCATCAACCTGCCCGTCATGCTCATCGCCGCCTGCGTCATGGGCACGCTCACCGGCTCCGTCGCCGCCGGCGTGCTCAAAGCGCTGCCCGCCATCACGCAAGCAGGCGCTTCGAAGCATCGTTTTCCGGCGAAGCGCCGCGCGTAGGCGCGAAGAAGCCCGCAGCACGGCCGCGGGCTTCGAGGATTGCAGGGATTGCGGAGATGCGCGTTGCGCCAAGCGACGCTACATGCGCGCCTTGATGTGATCGACGCCTTCCTTGACGTTGTCTTTGGCCTCCACGGCGGCCTCCTTGACGGCCTCTCCGGCCTTGCCCAGCGAGTCCTTCACGGACTCCATGAAGTCCTCGGGCTTGTTGTCGCGACGCTGCTCGTGCTGCTGCGCGCGCATGGCGGCCGCGGGGTCGCCCGTCTGCTGTGCCACCTGGTGCTCGCTCTTCGCGGCGTCGTCCTCGGCCTTGCGCTCGGCCATGCCGGCCTTCGCCTCGTGGTAGGCGTCCTTGACGTTGTTCTTCACGTCGTGGGCCGCGTCCTGGGCGGTGTTCTTCACGTTGTGCGCCGCATCCTGCGCCGCGTTCTTCACGTCGTTCGTCGTATCGTTCTGAGCCATGATCGTATTCCTTCCGAATAAAAGTTGGGGTGTCGGGTTACGCTTCGTCGGCTTCGCCGGTTGTCTTGATCAGCAGTTCTTCCGTCTCGGCTTCAGCTCGATCGAAATCGAAGGCGGTGGCAGCCGCCTCGACGGATTCCTTCTCGTTGCCGTCGCCGTCGACGGCTTCCACGTACTGCTCGGCTTCGCGCTTCACTTCGTACTCGATGCGCTCGAGATCTTCAGCCGCCTCGCGATTCAGCTCCTCAGCATCGTCCTTGTCGATGCGGATGTCTTCCTTCGTGGTCGTCTTAACCATGTCGGACTCCTTTCACTTCGTACGGCGCGAAGCACCGTGCATTGCTTGACGTCTTCACCCCTCAATTGTACTGAGGGGGACCCGCGCGCTCGACCACCGCAGCGCTACGATAGCGAAACGGCTGTGCGACAGCGTCCGGGGTTCGCCGTCCTCTAATCCTTCGTACCGTCGTCCGACGCCTCGTCCGACGCGTCCGCTTTCTCGGATTCGTCCTTGCCCGACCCGAACAGGTCGCCGAGCGTCTCCCAGAAGTGGCCGATCAGCACGGGCGTCTCGCGCTTCACGTCGCCGGCGGCCACGCGGCTGTGATGCAGCACGTCGCCAGTCATGTCCTGCACGTGGGCTTTCACGTCGCCGGCGGCCTCGGGGCCGTGGCGGAAGATGTCGTCGGTCATGTCCTGCGCATGGCGCAGGACTTCGGCAGCCATGTCGGGGCTGCCATCGTCCTCGACGGGAGCCTGTTCAGCCGGCTCCGGAGCGGTGGTGTGTTCTGCCATACGATCCTCTTTCAACGAGATACGGCGCGTACCGAAACGGCAGCGCCTCTTTCTGTATGGTAGAACGGGGATGGGCGCGGTGGGGAAACCGCGCGACAACGGAGCTGCAACGCCTCGATGGCAGGCCCCGGAACGCAGAACGGGGACCCGCAGGTCCCCGTTCGGAATACTATCTGGAAAGAAGGGCTACTTGGCAGCCTCTTCCTCCTTGGCGTCGGCCGTCTCAGCCTTGGCGGCTTCCGCGTTCTCGGCGGCAGCTTCCTCGGCCTTCTCGGCAGCCTCGACGGCGGCTTCCTCGACCTTGGCCTCAACCTTCTCCTCGGCCTTGGCTTCGGCGGTCTCCTCCTTGGGAGCCTCCTCAGCAGCCTCGACCTTCTTCGGAGCAGCCTTCTTCGTCGCCTTCTTGGCGGCGGGCTTCGGCTCTTCCTTCTTCTTCACGGGCTCGGTCACGAGCTCCATGATCACCATAGGAGCGTTGTCGCCCTTGCGGTTGCCAAGCTTCATGATGCGGGTGTAGCCGCCCTGGCGGTCGGCGAACATGCCCTGCTCGACCTTCTCGAAGATCTCGCGCACGAGATCCTTATCGCCCAGAGCCGCGATGGCGAGACGACGAGAATGCAGGTCGCCACGCTTGGCCCACGTGATGATCTTATCGACGTTCGGACGGATCTCCTTGGCGCGGGACTCGACCGTCTTGATGCGGTCGTTCAGGAACAGGGCGTTCACCAAGCTCTTCTTCATGGCCTTGGTGTGGCTGAAGTCAGTGCCCAGCTTGCGGCCCTTGTAGTTGTGTCGCATGATTCGTATCTCCTATAGCTTCAAATTGAGGTCCATGGAAATGAGCTTGTCCTTCACTTCTTCAATGGACTTCGCACCAAAGTTTCTGATGTTCAGCAGGTCGTTTTCGGAGAACTCAACGAGCTGGCGCACCGAGTGGATGCCGGCACGCTTCAGGCAGTTGTACGAGCGGACGGACAGGTCGAGGTCCTCGATCTGCTTGTCCAGCTCGGCATTGGACTCCTGGCCCTCCGGCGCGAAGATGGACGGAACTTCGCCCTCTTCCTCGTCGACGACGTCGGACAGGCTCAAAAACGCTCCCATGTACTGGTTGATGATGTTGGACGCGCGGCACACGGCCTCGGTCGGCGTGATGCTGCCGTCCGTCTCAACCTCCAGCACGAGCTTGTCGTAGTCGGTGCGCTGACCCACGCGGGTGTCGGTAACGTTGAGCGTGCAACGACGAACCGGCGAGAACAGCGAGTCCACATGGATGACCCCGATAGGATCTTCCGTGCGCTTGTTGCGCTCGGCCGACACGTATCCGCGGCCCACGCCGATGCGAACCGTCATGTCCAGCTGGCCGCCGTCGGCGACCGTGGCGATGACGTGCTCCGGGTTGACCAGCGTGAACTCGGTGGGGATGTCGAGATCGGCACCCGTCACCGTGCAAGGACCCTCCGCCGACACATGTGCCGTGGCTTCCTCGATGTCATCGTTCAACGCGGAGAACACGAGCCCCTTGACGTTCAAGACGATATCGGTGATATCCTCGATGACGCCTTCAGCCGTCGTGAACTCATGCTGCACACCCTCGATCTGG
This sequence comes from Eggerthella hominis, assembly GCF_014287365.1. Lineage (NCBI taxonomy): Bacteria > Bacillati > Actinomycetota > Coriobacteriia > Eggerthellales > Eggerthellaceae > Eggerthella > Eggerthella hominis. Next base: position 33,665 of record NZ_JACOOA010000003.1, on the reverse strand, counting down.
ATGGCGGTGGCTTTCGCACCATCCAGCGAGGAGAGCAGAACGCGGCGCATGCAGTTGCCCAACGTGTAGCCGTAACCGCGCTCGAGCGGCTCGACCACGAAACGTGCGACAGTGTCGTTGACTTCTTCCGTTGTTACCGTAGGCCTCATGAACTCTGTCATGTGGGATAAGCCTCCTAACTATGCCGCGATTATTTCGAGTAAAGCTCGACGATGAGCTGCTCGCGAATGTCCAGATCGATCTGATCGCGCTGCGGAAGAGCAAGTACGCTACCCTGAAGTTTCTCGATGTCGACCTCGAGCCATGCAGGCACCTGCACGCGCTCGTTCGAGATGAGCGCGCTCTTGATGACGAGCAGGTCCTTGGCCTTCGGCGCGACGGCCACGAGGTCGCCCGGCTTGACGCGGAACGACGGGATGTCGACGCGGCGGCCGTTCACGGTGATGTGACCGTGACGCACCTGCTGGCGAGCCTCGGCGCGAGACTTCGCGAAGCCGAGACGGTACACGACGTTGTCGAGACGGCTTTCGAGGATGCGCAGCAGGTTCTCACCCGTCACGCCCTTCTGACGACCGGCGAGGTCGTAGTAATGACGGAACTGCTTCTCGAGCACACCGTAGATGCGCTTGGTCTTCTGCTTCTCGCGCAGCTGGTTGCGATATTCGCTTTCCTTGATGCGCTTCTTGCCGGCCTCGCCGGGCGCGTAGTTGCGGCGCTCGAGTGCGCACTTCTCCGTGTAGCAGCGATCGCCCTTAAGGAAAAGCTTCGCCCCTTCACGACGGCACAGACGGCAGTCCGCTCCAGTATAACGAGCCATAATTCTTAGATCCTTTCAGTTACACGCGACGACGCTTGCGCGGACGGCAACCGTTGTGCGGAATGGGTGTGCAATCCTGGATGCTGGCGATCTCGAGGCCGGCGGCCTGCAGAGAGCGGATAGCCGTCTCGCGACCCGAACCCGGGCCCTTCACGAACACGGAAACCTTACGCAGGCCATGCTCCATAGCCGTCTTCGCAGCGGCCTCGGCGGCCATCTGCGCAGCGAACGGCGTGGACTTGCGCGAACCCTTGAAACCAACCGTGCCGGCAGACTGCCAGGAGATCACATTACCCTGAGGATCGGTGATGCTCACGATCGTGTTGTTAAACGTAGACTTGATATGCGCAGCGCCGACGGCGATGTTCTTACGCTCAGAGCGCTTAATGCGCGTGCGCACGTTTTTCTTAGCTGCCACTTGAGACTACCTCACTTTTTCTTTCCGCCGATTTGCTTACGAGGACCCTTGCGCGTGCGCGCGTTCGTGTGCGTGCGCTGTCCGCGAACGGGCAGGCCGCGACGATGGCGGAGTCCACGATAGCAACCGATCTCCATGAGGCGCTTCACGTTCTGGGAAACCTCGCGGTGCAGGTCGCCCTCCACCTTGATGTTCGCCTGAATGTAGTCGCGCAGCTTCGTGAGGTCATCCTCCGTGAGATCCTTGACGCGGACGCTGCCGTCAACGCCGGTCTCAGCAAGAATCTGCTTGGAGGTGGTCATGCCAATGCCGTAGATGTAGGTCAAGCCGACTTCAATGCGCTTGTCGCGAGGAAGGTCGACACCAACAAGACGTGCCATAGGTTATATCTCCTCTTTCTTCCTAGCCCTGACGCTGCTTATGGCGCGGGTTCTCGCAGATAACGAGGACCTTGCCATGGCGTCGGATGATTTTGCACTTATCGCACATTTTCTTGACCGAAGGACGTACCTTCATAATCATTTCCTTTCGGTTAATGCGTTCTTATATCTATCGTTACACCCAGCCGCAGGTGATAGCTTTCCTCTTCGTGCCGCTTGCGCACGGCGCAAGCCCCCTCTTTGCACACAAATCCTGCACAGGTTGACACAACCTGCACCTCTTTGCGGTGCTACTTGAACCGGTAGGTGATGCGTCCGCGGTTCAGATCGTAGACGGACAGCTCGACCGTCACTTTGTCGCCCGGCAGGATCTTGATGTAGTGCATGCGCATCTTGCCGGAAATGTGGGCCAATATCTTGTGCCCATTTTCGAGCTCCACCCTAAACATAGCGTTTGGCAGCGCTTCGAGGACGGTCCCCTCGAGCTCGATAACATCTTCTTTGGTCAAAAGTGCTCCTTCAAGCATATCGTCGTTAAGCAGCAACCATAGATGATACCAAAAGTATTCGGTTATGTACACGAGAATTTGAGGACGCAGAATTCCAACAAACCTTCTGGTCCGAATGCTACCTGCTTGCCAGGCGTGCGGTCGTGCCGCGCAGTCCGCGTCGCAGAAACGGGACCGCCAGGTATTCGCGCGAAGCGCAGCCGCCTTGTCGGCTTTGACGCGTTCGATGCGCTCAGAAGCGCTCGCGTCCTTGATGTCATCCTATTCTAGGCTATTCCACCGAAGGGTCAAGAGCGATTTTGCAACGTTTGCGCAACGCGCGTGTCGGCGCACAGGGCGTTCTTGCCGTGAACGCTTATCCGATCAGACGTTTCAACGTTGATTCGATATCGTCGTCAAGGCATATCGACCTTTCTGCGATTTCGGGAGGTGCATACGCCTCGCCAAGGTTCAGGCAAGCGTACGTGGCGTTTTCGTTACGCTCCGCCATGCGCCAAAACGGGTACTTGATCCAAACAGGGGTGTTCATCCCCACGCCAAGCTCCAGAAGCAGAACGCGCATGCCCTCATGGCGACGGAGGTAATCGTCGTAGCGGTCCTTCGCCCGATACCAGCCCTCGTCTTGCACGAACGAGCCGTCGACGCGCAGGTTCATGGTCATGGGCCTGCCGCATCTCGGGCAACGGGGCACCAGCTCGGAGGGTATCCTCATGCCCTCCTGTTCGGAAACCATGCGGCGCACGGCGGTCTCGTTATCGTACGTCTCGCTATGGCACGGCGCGGAGCATTGCCACAAGCCGTAGTCGCCCTGCATATAGAACAGGCGCTTCTTGTCGAACCCTGCGGATTGGAACTGGTGGTCGACGTTGGTCGTCAGCACGAAATAGTCCTTGTCCCGCACGAGTCGCAGCACATCGTCGTAGACGGGCTTGGGGGCAGGCACGTACCGGTTGTAGTAGATATGCCGACTCCACCATGCCCAACGTTCTTCCAGCGAGCTGAAAGGCCAGAATCCTCCCGTGTAGAGATCCGGGATGCCGTACGCGTCGATGAAGTCGGAGAAGAACCGGTCGAAGCGCGCCCCGGAATAGGTGAAGCCGGCAGCGGTCGAAAGGCCTGATCCGGCGCCGATCAGAACAGCGTCCGCCCTATCGAGCGCCGCCCGTAGGCCGTCGACGCTACCGGAGCAATCCCTCGTAGAGCCCCCTGTCGATGTCTTTGAAAACATTGATGACCGCCTTCTTCACGCTGGTTCGGGTTGCCAGGAATTCTTCCACCGTCGATACGGCCCCTCGTGCTGCCGATCGCAGACGCGACCGGCAGCACGAGGGGCTGCGTCCCTGCCTGTCGGAGATTAGAACTCGTACGGAGGATTGCCGGAGAAGTCGGCAATGGAACCATGGGGGTTGTCCAGGTAGAACACGGTGAAGATCGGGTTCTCGGCAGTCTCGTACTGGCCTTTCACGATCGGGTTGGCAATGCACATCTCCTTGACGGCCATGTCGTCGGAGAAGACGGCCGTGCCGTGCAGGCGGATCCATGCGTAATCGGGAGAGGAGACGCTGATCTCGATTTCGGGATTCTCCTGCATGTCCTTGTAGACATCTTTGGTGATGTTGGTGTCGAACCACAGCCTGCCGTCCTTCTCGCCCGCGAACATGAAGGGGCGGCACTTCGCCTTTCCGTCACGGCCGACGGTGGCCAGGTACTGGACCGGATTCGCAGTAAGGAATTCGACTACGTTCTTCATGATGATGATCCTCCTATAAGGTATCGGCTATTTGTAACCGTCTTGGTTACAAGTTGTATAGTAAGGTCGCTTAGTTGTAATGTCAATGGTTACAATTAAATTTGGCAAAAGAAGAGGGGCTCCCGCCCCTTTCCCGCGATTGCCGCTCTGACGCTATTCGTCGATGCACGTTCGGACATCACGCATGACGTCCTCGAGCGTGATTCCGGCAAGCTCGTCCTCCATCGCCTTCTGAACCCGGTCGAGCTTGTCGTCCAAAACGCAATGGATGCTCCGCCCCACCGGACAAGCGGCATTCGGGTTGTCGTGGAAATGGAACAGCTTGTCGTCCCCGATGCACTCGACTGCGTGGTAGATGTCGAGGAACGTGATGTCCGCCAGGGGCTTCGCGATGGTCGCGCCCCCGCGGCCGCGTGCCACGCCGATGAGGCCCGCCGCCTTCAGCTGCAGCAATATCTTGCGCACGATGACGGGGTTCACGTTAGTGCTGCCGGCGAGGAAGTCGCTCGTGACCTTCCTGTCGTCGTGAAACGTATCGATACAGGCGAAGATGTGGACCGCCAAGGTGAACCTGCTGGATATCTGCATAGAGGAAGCTCCTCTCTTCGTTATCGGGCCTGCGCGACTCTCACACTATAGGATATCATCGCTGTAATGTCGATAGCTACAACCGTTCGCGCCCGGAAGCCAGCGGGTTACCTTCCTGATCCTCGAGCAGCGAGGCCAGCTTGCGGTACGAGACGATGGCCACGATGGAGTTCGCCAGCGCCTTGAACACGTTGAACGGCAGCAGCGCCGGCAGCACCAACGCGGCCACCTGCTCGTAGGCGGCACCCATGTACAGCGGCGTCACGACGAAGTTCAGGCAGATGGAAACCGCCGAGGACACCACCACCCCGGCGGCGCACCCCAGCACCGCATGCAGCAGGCAGGGCTTGCGGCGGTACACCGTGCCCACCACGAGGATGAGCGACACGGTGGCCATGATGTTCATGAACGCGCCCAGCGGATCGGTGACGAGGTGCGGAATCCACGAGGCCACGGCCACACCCACGCCGATCCACGACCCGTACAGGATGGTGGCCAAAAGCGACACGATGCCCGACGGGTCGTACTTCAGCCACTCGGCGCCCGGGACCACGGGCAGCTCGACGAAGCTGAGCACCATCGCCATGAGGATGAGCAGCACGATGGCGGCAACTTGTTTGGGCGAGCGCTCCCGCCATCCGTACGGCAAACCGTCCATGAACCGCCTCCTTGATCTCTCTGGTCCATTATACGCAAGCGGGACGGCGAACGGCGCCTCGCATCGCCCGACACCGCACGGCGCGAAACGCCTGCGGCAACGGCGAAGCGAGCCGGTTCGCAGGACGACCGGCTCGCTTCGCGGAGGGGAACGGAACGCGGGGACGCTACGCCGCCTTGGCAGCCGAAACGGCGGCCTCGACGTACCCGGCGGTGTCGACGAGCGTGGCGCCCGAAACCGCGTCGGGGCCCTTGGCCTTCACGTCGGCGATCTTCTGACCGGCGATGAACACCTCGATGGCGGACATGGATCCAAGCCACGGCGTGGTGGCCTGCGCCTTCTCCTTCATCATGGCGCTGTACACGTCGGAGTTCACCGACTTGGACATGAGCACCACGCCCTCGGCGTAGCCGTCGGCGAACCCGGCGTCGGAGTTCGGCACGGGCACGAGGCCGTCGGTGGCCGCGTCGCTGAACTGGAACTCGTCGATGCTCGCAGCCACCAGCACGTCGCCCTGCACGAGCGAGACGGCCTCGGCGAACGCCTTGTCGCCGTGCGCCGCCGCGTTGACGCGGCCCAGCTTGAGGTCGGAGCCGTCGCCGGTGTACGTGCCGGTCGTCACGATGTCGCCGCTTTGGGCCACGTCGGACACGAGCTTGAGGTAGTTGGGAGCGTCGACGAGAGTGGCGCCCGACACCGCGTCGAGGTTCGTCTTCGTCAGATCGGCGGCCTTCTTGCCCGCGCAGTAGCCCTCGATGGCCTTCATCGACGTGAGCCACGGCGTGGTGGCCTGCGCCTTCTCCTTCATGATGGCCGAGTACGCATCGTTGTTCTGCATCTTCGACATGAGCACCTGGCCCTCGGCGTAGCCGGCCGCGAACCCGGCGTCCGAGTTCGGGACGGGCGTGATGCCCGCCGAGTCGGCCGCCATGAACTGGTAGTCGTCCACGCTGGCGGCGAGGATGGTTCCGTCCTCGGCCGTGGCGACGACCACGCTGGTGAAGCACTTGTCGCCGTGCGCTGCGCCGTAGCCGCGATGAAGCGTGACCGTCTTGGCGGCGTCGCCCGCATCGGCGGCGGCCGTCGCTCCGTCGGTTTTGGCTGCGGCGTTTCCACCCGCGCACGAGCTGAGCACGCCGGCGCCCGCCGCGCCCAGCGCGACCACGATGCTACCCTTGAAGAAATCACGACGAGTGACCTGCAGTTCCATAAGAGCCTCCCTTTGGTATCCCTGGACAACGGGGCCACCATACGGGCTATCGGGAACCGAATCCATCGTCAAAACGAGGGAACTTGGCTTTTACCTGGTGTTTTCCTTCTAAACGAAAAGGGGGAGAACGGTTAAACGCCCTCGTCGCCCCGATCGCCCTCGCCGTCGAGCAGCTTGAACAGCTCCTCGCGCGACGAGACGTCGAGCTTGCGGTAGATGTTCTTGCGATGGCTGCGCACCGTGGATTCCGCCACCGTCAGCTCGTCGGCCACGAAGCTCGACGTGTGGCCGCGGCCCAGCAGCAGCAAGATCTCGGCCTCGCGCGCGGTGAGGTGGTACGCCTCCGACAGCTCGGCGCAGCGGCGGACGTAGCCCTCCTGAGCGTCGAGGGCGCTCGACTCCACGGCATCGATGCCCTCGAGCATCACGCGCCACAACCGCGAGCTGGGCGTGACCATGAGCACCACGGCCATCGCCACGAACAGCACGATGAGCACCTGGTATTGGTAGGCGCCCAGCACGCCCGAGTCCATGCTGGCGTCCGACAGCAGGCACACCAGGCAGCCGACGATGATCATGATGCCCGCGGCCGGCAGGGCGAGCGAGCGCATGCGCCCCGCCATGGTGACGAGCATCGCCGACATCACGAGCGCGTAGACGGCGCAGAACGCGAGCGAGCCCACCACCATCACCGCGCGCTGCAGCGGCGGATCGACGAACGTCGTGGCCGCGAACGCCGCGAAGGCGACGAGCGGCAGGAAGAAACGGTACGAGAAGTTGATGAGCGCCTGGTCGGATTTCATGCGCATGAGCGGCACCATGATCGCCATCGCCAGCACGCCCGCCAGCGCGAGCGGGGCCACACCCCAGTCCATCGCCTGCGCCAGGCTGTTGTCGGCCACGAACAGCAGCAGCATGGCGAACGGCATCACCGCGAAGAACAGGGCGCGGGCGAGCGGCGTTTTGAAGTCCCCCGTCCCCTCCACCACGGACACGTCGAGATGGCCGAACACGTCCCACCAGTTCACGCCCGTTTGCGCCGATCGCTCGTCCTCGCGCTCGGAGCGGAAGAACAGCCGTGCGCAACCCGCGACGGACAGCGCCGCCGCCACGCTGAGCACGATGCGCGCCGGCGTCGCCCCCAGAAGCGGCAGCAGGGCGGCGCTTGCGAACAGGGCGCAGCCGGCCACCCACGTCACCATGAGCGCGCGCCTGAATTCCAGCACGTGCAGTCGGCTCACCCACACGAGGCACATGACGGCCGCCCCGAAGCCCATCATGAGCCCGCAGCCGGCCTCGACGAGGGATCCGTCGAGCATGCCGAAGCTCCACAGGTCGAGCAGGGCGTACCCCACGGCGTAACAGACGAGCGCCACCAGCATGATGGTGCGGCTCACGCGCGCATGCGCCGTCTTGAGCAGGCAGACGAAGAGGAACGCGAGGGCCGTGAACATGGCTGCCAACGACATCGCGCTGGCGAAGGGGACCGACGGCAAGAACGACCAGGACGCGGACACCGGCGCCGTCATGCCGTGCCACAGTTCGAGCACGGGAAGGAACAACGGCACGCTCATGCAGAACGCGAAGAAGGCGAGCGTGTCGAACGCGTCGAATCGCTGGATGATGCCGATGCCTCGTTGTTCGGGTCGCGCCATACGCCTTCCCTCCGCCGTTCGCGAGCCGTGCGATCGTCCGACGCGCCGCTTGTGCGCCGCCCTCCCGACGCGCGCCAAAAGAAAGTATACTGGTTTGGTAACGTATTGCGAGCCAGCTTGAAGGGATCGGCATGGTTTCTCGGGATTTCTTTCGGTTCAACACCACGAACACCATCAGCGCTTCAACCGACGATGAGGCCATCCTCGACGAGGCCGTGGCGTGGTGCGACCGCTCCGAGTTCCTGTTCTCGCGCGTCGACCCCGCAAGCGAGCTGTTCCGGCTCAACCGCGCGGAGGGACGCCCCACCGACGTCGACCCCGAGCTGGCAGCATTCATCGAAACGGCGCTGTCGTACTGCGAACGAGCCGACGGGCTGTTCGACGTGACCATGGGAAGCGCCACGCAGCGGTGGGACTTCAAGCAGCAGGTGATCCCTGCGCGCGAGGACATGGCCGCGGCGCTGCGGCACGTCGACTACCGCGACGTTTCCGTGGAAGGAACGACCGTGACGCTGCGCGACCCGCAAGCCTGCATCGACCTGGGCGGCATCGCGAAGGGCTACATCGCCGACGGCATCCTGGCGCTGCTGCGCGAGCGCGGCGTGGAGCACGCCCTGGTCAACCTCGGCGGCAACGTGGCCGTGATGGGCGGCAAGCCCGACGGCACGCCGTGGCGGGTGGGCATCCGCAAGCCCCTCCCCTCGAGCGCGCTGCCGCTGCTGGACTCGTTCGCCACCGTGTCCGTGCGCGACGGGTCGGTGGTGACGAGCGGCGTCTACGAGCGCGCCTTCGAGCGGGACGGCACGCTGTACCACCACATCCTCGACCCGCGCACCGGCTTCCCCGCGCAGACCGACCTGCTGAGCGCCACCCTGGTGGCGCGCACCTCGCTCGACGCCGACGGGCTCTCCACCGCGCTCATCATCATGGGAGCCGACCGCGCGCTCGCGTTCGTCGAGGCCGATCCCGCGCTTGAAGCCGTGTTCGTCACCACCGACGGCGACGTCCTGGCAACCTCCGGCATCGGAGACGCCGTGCCTTTCGAACTGCTGGGCTAACGCCCGCAAAGCACGCCATCGTGCGTGTTAGAGCGCGTCAGCTTTTTCGGATGCGTGCGCCGCCCAAGCAGCCCAGCGTCATCGCGGTCGCGCCCAGCACGAGCGCACCCCCAACCACCGTCCGCCGGGTCACGAGTCGTTTCCCCCATGTCTCCTCCCGCCTCTCGTCCTTTCAAGCACCAAGAGCGGAGACGACGCAAAAAAGCCGCGACACAAATCGCGGCTTTTTCAATGGAGCATTCGGTTATTTAATGGTGATGTACTTGAGATACTCATCTGTTCGATCCGGACCGTAAGCCGAGCCAGACGCTCCGCCTTCGCTTTCAGTGTTCGAGTATATCATTCTTCCAAGAAGCACGCGGTAACCCGGATCGGAAGAAGTACGCCCGATTTCTTTCTCAATGAGACCATTCCCGCCACCCGCGTATTCATCCGTTCCGCAGCATACCGTGAACATGGTTTTTCCGTCCGCTTTATTCGTAACAGTTACCCGTTCACAACTTTCACCCCACGCGGTTAAGGCATTGCCGAACTCTGCTTCATAGTCGTACTCGTAGGTACCCTCCCATGCTTCGGGAAGAGTGATCGTGTAATAGGGCGTGTCGATTGTTCTATCGGCGACACTTCCGGCTTCGGTAGACTCTGCTTCAGTAGCAGCCTTTTCAAGACCTTCCGAATAACCAGCATCGCGACCCTCTGCGAAGCCATCTTCTTTGCCTTGAGACAGCCCGGCATTGTATCCTTCAGTATAATCAGATGAGCGTGCTGCTTCCGTTTCTTCGTTCGATGGGGAGCAACCTCCTATCATCAGGCACGAAAGCGCAAGAGCCGCTGCAATGATCGCCGTGCCCGGCATCGAGGCGTCCGTTTTCACGTGGGTCATGCTCATAATGGGCCTCCTTGAGAAGTAATCGGCCTTTCACACACCCATTATACCCCGGATTCAACAATCGCAGCTGGGGCCCATTGCGGGCGGCGGCCCGTCTTCGAGGCCAAGACAAATGCGGAAAACTGCATGCGCCCACAGCGCGTCAAGAATGTGGCTGGGCCACCAGGATTCGAACCTGGATAGCTGGTACCAAAAACCAGAGTCCTGCCGTTGGACGATGGCCCAGTGAGCGAAACGCTCGGACACGCTGCGGCGAAAAAGAAAATGGTGGGCCGTGAGGGAGTCGAACCCGCGACCTTGGGATTAAAAGTCCCCTGCTCTACCAGCTGAGCTAACGGCCCACGTTCGCAGCAATGCGCGAGTACTCATTTTAGCCGGGCAAGCAGGGTGGGTCAATGATTATGTTGACGAACACCAGCCGCACATCTTCGCGCCCGCAAGACCGTCTACCCCTTGCCACCGTGCCGTTATCCAATCCGAAACGATTCGTACTACAATCGAGGGAACGGCACATCCCCTCGAAGAAAGGCCGTGATGCCCATGTGGTGCTCCAAGGTCCTGGTTGCCTACGACGGCTCCGCACCCTCCGCCAAAGCGCTCGAGCTGGCGCGCTCCATCGGTGCGCAGGATGAAAGCGTCGAGCTCGTGTTCGTCCACGTGGTGAAGCTGTACGGCCTGGGCACCGGCGCCGAGACCGTGCTGCTCGACGAGGCGAAGAAGGTGCTGGTCGAAATGGAGCAGCTGGCGGACGAGGTGCCGAACAGGGCCCACACCCACCTGCTGAAGGGCAGCTCGCCGGCCGACCTCCTGCTGAAATGCGCGCAGGACGAAGGGTGCGACCTCATCGTCATGGGCAGCCGCGGACAGGGCGGCGTCAAGGGATTCCTCGGCAGCGTCAGCTACGCCGTGGTGCAGGGCTCCCCCATCGCCGTGCTCATCGCGAAAGACGCGCCCGCCCCGCAAACGAAAGACCGGGCGGCACGTTAACATGGCCACCACAGCGCGAGAAAAGCTTTGGACGAGGGACTTCGTCTTCGGAACCACCGTGAATTTCCTGGTCATGCTCAATTATTACGGGCTTATGGTGGTGGTCGCCGACTACGCCATGAAAACGTACGATGCGGCTGCGTCCACCGCAGGGCTCGCCGCCAGCATCTTCGTCATCGGCGCGCTCATCGCACGCCTCTTCAGCGGCCGCATCATGGATCGCGTTGGCCGCAAGCGCCTGCTGATTATCGGAGCGGTGCTGGAAGTCGCGTTTTCGGCGCTGTACTTGGTCGGCGTTGGGCTTTGGCTCCTGTTCGTCGTGCGGTTGCTCCACGGCATCGCCTTCGGCATGTGCTCCACTTCCATCGGCACCATCGTCACGGCGCTCGTGCCCGACAACCGCAAAGGCGAGGGCGTGGGCTACTACATGCTGTCGGTCACGCTGGGTGCGGCCATCGGGCCGTTTCTGGGTATGTTTCTCACGCAGAACGCCGGGTTCCAAACGCTGTTCATCGTCACCGCCGCAGTAGCCGGCGCCTGCCTGCTGGCCGCAACGCAAGTTCGCGTGCCGAAGACTCCCGTGCCGTCCGAACGCGTGGCCCAGAAGGCGAACGACATCGCCCGCGACGAGCGCACCGAGCAGGCGGGCGGCTTCCGCGTGGCGCGCCCACGCATCGCGAACTACCTCGAGACGAGCGTCGTTCCCATCGGCGCCGTATGCGCGCTGCTGTTCTTCTGCTACTCCAGCCTGCTCGCGTTCCTCACGCCGTTCGCCGCCGAAAGCGGGCTCGAAGCGCCCGCGAGCTTTTTCTTCGTCGTCTACGCCATCGCGACGTTCGTCACGCGTCCGTTCACCGGCAAGCTGTTCGACCGCAAGGGCGACCGCGCGGTGATGATCCCCGCGTTCATCGCGTTCATCTTCGGCATGGGCCTGCTGGCCACCGTGTACCGGCCCGCAGCCATGCTCATCGCGGCGGCGCTGCTGGGATTCGGCGTGGGAACCATCCAGGCCAGCGGCCTGGCGCTGGCCGTGCGCATCGCGCCCGACGACCGGCTGAGCCTGGCGAACTCGACGTTCTACATCCTGCTCGACATCGGCGTGGGCGTGGGCCCGCTGCTGCTGGGCATCGTGCAGCCGGTGTGGGGCTATCGCGGCCTGTTCGAGGCCATGTCGTTCGTGGCCATCGTCGCCCTCGCGGCCTACCTCGTGGTCAGCCGCAGAAAGGGCACCATGCGGCGCAAGCTCGAAGAGGCCGAACGCGAGTAGCGCGCCCGCGCGGCAGCCCCTCGAGCCTCCCCTATCGCTCGTCGGCCTGCTCCACCAAGTCGATAAGCTCCTGCTGCGAATGCACGCCCAGCTTGCCGTAGATGTTCGCCACGTGCGTCTTCACCGTGTTGCGCGACAGCACGAGCTTCTCCTGAATGAACGGCCCGTTGCGCCCGTGCGCCAGCAGCTCGAGCAGCTCGGTCTCGCGCGGCGTCAGCCGGTACCGCGCGGCCACGGCGGCGCTTTTCTCCGGCAGCCCCACCGAGGCCGCCGCCGCGACGGGCTCAACCGACTGCACGCCGTCGATGGTTGCCTGGAAGCCGAACGGCTTGAGCACCGTGAAGTTCATCGCCACGAACAGGAACAGCACCACCGCGATGCCCACCGACACCGTCAGCGGATCGGGCGTGGCGTTCACCGCATGCCCCACCGTCGCACCGCACAGCAGGCCCGCCGACGAGGCCGCACGTCCCCACGCGAACACGGCCAGCGCGTTCACCTTGTTGCGCGCGCCGATGGAGGCCAGCACGAACCACATGAGCGCATCGAAGCACTCGCTGCCCGCGTACAGCAGCCCGTTCGCGAACGCCATGTCGCCGGGCGCGCGGCCCACAAGCACCACCACCGCGAGGAACCCGCCCACCACGAACAGCGCTGCGGCCTGGTACAACACATCCGCTTTCGGCACCTTCGGCAGCAGGGCCATGACCAAGAGGATGGCGATGGGCATCAAGCCGAAGAACGTCTGCTGCGGATTGCCGTCGATCGAGCCGAACGTCAACGCGAACCCGTACGCGATGCGGAAGATGAAGATGGCCACGAACAGCCCGTGTGCGAACGGCACGAACGACGCGGGCTGCGTGATGGACGTTTCCGCCGGCGGCACCGCCTCGCGGATGACGGCGAGCATGTCGAGCGCCAGCGGGCGGCACGCGGCGTACATGATGAACGGCAGCAGGAACAGCGTGGCCATGCTCACCGTCGCGTCGGCGCCCATGTACGGAAGTCGCAGCAAGTAGCTTGCCACCAGGGCCGACGCGATGCACAGCATGCACGAGCGTTTGTCGAGCTTGCACAGCGAGATGCCCATGAGCACCACCACCCAGCGCGACCCGACCGAGCGCACGCACGCACCCGCCAGCAGCAGGGGAGCCGATTGCTGCGCGATGCCCAGCACGATGAGCGCGAACCCCGCTGAGTACAGCACGAACGATCCCGCCGTCAGGGTGGTCTCGTTGATGGACGAGGGCTTCTTGAGCGCCCACACCGCCAGCGCCACGAGCGTTATCACGCCCACGAGCGACGACGCGTCGCGCGCCTCGGACATAACGCCGATGTACTGCGGATACAGCGCCGCGTTGGTCAGCCATGTGCCGAACAGCTCGGCGATCAACGCGACGAGACAGCGAACCCACGTCGCGTTGATGGTGTTCCGTACCTCGATCATACGCCTCCCCCGGCCGTTGCCCGCTTCCCCGATGTAGGCAAGCCTACCGCACTTCACCCCCGTCTGACAAGGGGAAACCACCGTTCTGGTACCACGGGGGTGAGAGGAGCGGACGCGACGAATGCGCGAACTTGGTCCCCTGACGGTGAGGACAGCACCCGCGCGGCGCGGCATGATGGCCCCAGGGTTCACCAATCGTTTCTCAGGAGGGAACAATCATGAAGAACATCGCAGAACAGGGTCTTTCGCGTCGAAGCTTCCTGACGGGCGCCGCAGCCACGGGCGCGCTCGCGGCGTTCGGCTTGGCCGGATGCGCCCCGCAAGCCAAAGCCGAGACGTCCGGCGACGCGACGAAGGCCGATGCCGCCGAAACCAAGGCCGACGCGTCCGCCCAAACCGACTGGCTGGGCAGCGCGCCCGACATCGCGGCCGGCGACATCAAGGAGACGAAGCAGACCGACCTGCTGATCATCGGCGCGGGCAACGGCGGCATGGCCGCAGCCGCCACGGCCGCCGACCTGGGACTCGACTTCATGCTGTGCGAGAAGTCCGGCTCCATCCAGCGCAGCCGCCACTGGTTCGGCGCCATCAACACGAAGTACACCGAGGCCGCCGGCGCGCACGTGGACGAAGGCCGCCTGCTCAACGAGTTCTCGCGCTACGCCTCGGGCCAGTGCGACCAGCGCGTCATCCGCGTGTGGATCAAGGAGAGCGCCAGCGTGGTCGACTGGATCGACCCCATCCTCACCGAGGCCGGCATGACGTGCGCCTTCGACAACGACATCGACCACGAGACCGGCGGCACGAGCTTCGCCCTGTTCCCGATGGAGCACTACTACGCGGGCAAGGACGCCGCCGGCGAAGCGCTCGAGCGCAACAAGGTGCTGCTGTCCTACATCAACGACAAGGGCTACGACGTCACCTACAACCACAAGCTGGTGAAGCTGGTGCAGGACGACGCCGGCAAGGTGACGGGCGCCATCTTCGAGGCCGACGGCGGATACGTCCAGGTGGACGCCGCGAAGGGCGTGCTGCTCACCACGGGCGGCTACACGAGCAACGCCGAGATGCTGCGCGCGTGCAACCCGATGGTCGACCGCTGCGTCACGCTGCAGTACGGCTCGCCGAACAACGTGGGCGAGGGCATCAAGGCCGGCATGTGGGCGGGCGCGCAGAAGGACAGCATCGGCGCGCCGATGATCTTCGACCGCGGCGCCGTGAAGCCGGGCGAGAACGCGGGCATCATCAGCGGCCCCGGCGAGGTGGCCACGTTCGCAGGTACCGACAAGCAGTTCAACCTCGGCTCGCAACCGCTCATGAAGGTCACCCGCGACGGCAAGCGCTTCGTGAACGAGTCCACCCCCTACGACTTCTGCTGCTTCGCGGCGGCCGAGCACGAGGGCGGCGTGTTCTGCCAGGTGTTCGACTCGAACCTCAAGGAAGACGTCAAGCGCTTCAGCACCATCGGCTGCTCGCGTCAAACCCAGCAGCTGCTGGCGAAGGAAGCCGACACCCCACTCGACGAGATCTATGCCGACCAGCTGGAGAAGGGCACCATGGTGAAGGCCGACACCATCGAGGAGCTGGCCGACAAGCTGGGCTTCCAGGGCGAGGCGAAGGAAGCGTTCCTGGCCGAGGTGGAGAAGTACAACGGCTTCTACGACGCCCAGGAAGACGCCGACTTCGGCAAGGAAGCCTACCGCCTGTCCGAGCTGCGCACGGCCCCGTTCTACGGCATCTGGTACGGCGGCTCGCTGCTGACCACGGTGGACGGCCTGCGCATCAACGAGGACATGCAGGTGCTCGGCGCCCAGAGCAAGCCCATCGAGGGCCTCTACGCCGCGGGCGATTGCTCGGGCAGCATCTTCGGCAACAACTACCCCGAGTACATCGTGGGCTGCGCCTGCGGCCGCACCATCACGTTCGCCCGCCACGCCGTCCGCCACATAGCCGGCGACCTGGCGTAACGTTTCAACCTACCCGATCCCCCTCCTCGAACCGCCCGCGTTCCTCACGATCGCGGGCGGTTCTCGAATTCGGCAACTTTCTGGAAAAACTGGTTCGCGCTGGATACGCCCAGCTTCCGATAGATGTTCGCGATATGCTTCTTCAGTGTGTTTGCGCTGATGAAAAGTTCCTCGCACACCTCGCTTCGACTCTTCTTCGCCACGAGCAGATCGATCACGTCCATCTCCCGATCCGTGCATGAAAACGTATCCTTGAGGCTGCCCTTCAACCCCTTGAAGTGCGCTTCTGTGATGCCCTGCGGGAACTCGCCCACGAAACGAGAACACAGATGGCGATTGAAGCCCTGTAGCAACACCAACTCCGAATCCGAGAAGTCGCCCGAGTCCTTCGACCTCATCAGGTCGAGCGAAACGATCGTCTTCTCACAGCTGGACACCGGCGCGATGGCCGAGTAGAAGAACCCGAGCGGAGCAAGCCAACCCCTGAAGAAAGCCGACTGTTCGTACGCGAGCGGGCTGATCACATCGGTGTCGCGAAACACCTCGGAGGCAGACGAGTCCAAAAACCATCGGATGTAATCGATCGCCCAATATTTTTCGACATACTCTTCGATGGATGCCGAGGGGATATTGGAGCTCGCTTCGAAATTGAAGGCCTTGCATCGATTGGAATCGTAATAGAAGTAGGAGTAGAAGTATCCGTCGAAGGGGACAAGCGCCTCAAGCCGCGCGCAGTACTTCGGATACACGTCCATGAGGTCGTCGTTGTATATCCCGTATATCGTATCGTTTACGAGAGAGAACGCCTCGCCCACCCAGAAATCGCTTACATCGTCCATGCCGCCCCCGAACATACTGCGAGTACTCCGCGATTATCTCAGCACAACCACCCTGATTATAGCTCAATACTCCCGCATCACCCGAGTCATATCCAACAGGAATCAAAGTCGTTTTTAGCGGTTTACCAGGAACTTTGATGTTCAAAGTCATAGCTTATCCCGACGATCATGAGTTATGGATTCGCACGCCTCCAGGCACTCGGAGGGTTATTCCCCTCGGCAAAAACTACCCATCGCAATCACCTCGTCAGGTCATAGATTGAGTAGGTTCGCAGCTGGTAGTTTACCGGATAGAGGGGCGACATCGCAGGTGCCGCCCGCCAAGAGAAAGGAAGCCCAGCATGGCAGAGGTGAAGCATTTCCTGAGTTTCGCAGACTACACCCAGGACGAGATCATGGATTTGATGGACGTCACCATCACGCTCAAGGAGGCGTACGAAAAGGGCATTCGACCGCCGCTGCTCAAGGACATGAGCCTCGCGATGCTGTTCGCGATGGAGTCCACGCGCACGCGCGTTTCGTTCGAGGCCGCCATGACGCAGCTCGGCGGCCATGCGCTGTTCCTGAACACGAAGGCAACCCACGCCGGCTCCCATGAAACATGGAAGGAGACTGCCGCGGTGCTGTCAAGCATGTGCGACGGCATCTCGGCGCGCATCAACGACAGCTCCGTGCTTGAGGCGCTTGCGTCGAACTCGACCGTTCCGGTGATCAACATGCTCGACAGCGCTCGCCACCCCAGCCAGGTCATCGCCGACCTGCTCACCGTCATCGAGCGCAAGCCCAAGGACAAGAGCCTCAAGGACGTCGTCTTCATGTACATCGGCGATTGCAGCTCGAACGAAGACTCGCCGTACAGCTGCTGCGTAACGCTCAAGGCGCAAGAGGAGCTGTTCAGCAAGCTGGGCATGACCATCGTGCTGTGCTCCCCGAAAGAGTACTCCATCGGCGACGACTGGCGAGCCCATATCGAAGCCCAATGCGCCGAATCGGGCGGGAAGCTCATCGTCACCGACGACCCTTACGCCTACATCGATCAAGTTGATTTCATCTATACAGGCGTCACCTGGTATTACGACGTGCGCCTTCCCGAAGAGCTTGCCAAGTCGACGTTTTATCCCAAGTACTCCGTCAATGCCGAGCTCATGAGCAAGGCAAAGCCGACGGCTTGGGTCATGCACTTCCTCCCGGGAAACCGCGGTTGGGAAATCACCGACGACGTGTGGGACGGCCCGCAATCGGCCTTACTGCCCCAGGCGGAGAATCGTCTCCACGCCGAAAAGGGCATCCTCGCCTACCTGCTCTACCCGCATCGCACGCATCCCTCCAAGCAGATGGAAGACTACTACTTGGGAAAACTGGAGAACATGCTCACCGTGCGAGAGCCCAACTACGCCTACTAAACCACCCTTCTCGGAAAGAGGTAAGAACCATGGCCAGCACTAACTACCATGCCGTTGCAGAGTGGGCCGAACAGGAATCTATCCTGGTCACCTGGCCTTACGAAGAGTTCGTTTGGAAGGATCACTCCCAGCTCGACGTGTACCTCAACGTCATCGAGGAGCTCGTCCCCGTGGTGAAGGTTCTCATCCAAGCGCGCGGATGCGACCATTCGAAGATCCTCGAAACGCTTGGCACGCGCGGCATTCCCACCGACAACGTCGAGCTCGTCGACTTCGAGCCCGACACCGTCATCATCAAAGAGGGCGACGAGGAAACGTTCATGCCGTGCGCCACGCTCGCTTGGCCCCGCGACTACGGCGCGGAAGTGGTCATGAACGACGAAGGAGAGCGAGCAGTCATATCCTTCAACAAATGCATGTGGGGCGTGGGCGGCGCGACGGTCTACCATCGCGAAGGAGCCGTCACGGAATGCGTTTCCCGCTGGCACGCGAAAACCGTCGGCATCGACACCGTGCTGTTCACCCGCTTGGTAAGCGAGGGAGGCGACCGCGAGTTCAACGGTGCCGGCGTGCTGCTCACCACCGAGGAGACCGAACTGACCAAACGGAACCCTCAGTACACGAAAGAGGAATTCGAGCAGGAAATGAAGCGTCTGGCCGGCATCGAGAAGATTCTCTGGGTGCCCCGCGGCACCTACGACGACGAAGATTGCTGCGACGGCCCCGTTCCCGGCCCCGACAACGAACCCACGGCGTTCAAGGCCGGCGGCGCCAACTGCCACATGGACGAGATGGCGCGTTTCTGCGACGAGAACACCATCGTGCTCGGCTTCATCTCCGATGAGGAGGCACAGCGCTACGAGATCGCCCGCCTGAACAAAGAACGCTTCGACGAAGCCTACGAATACCTGAGAAAGCAAACGAACCTCGACGGCAAGCCGTTCAATATCGTGCGCATCCCCGTCCCCGAAGTGCAGTACTACACCGCCGACTTCAAGGGCAAGGACAAGGACTGCCTGCTGGCCGGATACGTAGGGCGCACCCTTGAGACGGCCGCCAAGGATACCGAAGGCGACATCACCTTCGTCGCGTCGCAAAGCTACACCAATTTCATCATCACGAACAAAAAGGTGATCGCGCAGCAGTATTGGAGCGAGGGCTTGCCCGACGCCATCAAGGAGAAGGATGCCGAAGCGCTGCGCGTGCTGCGTGCATGCTTCCCCGGCCGTGAGGTCGTCGGCATCAACACCTACGCACTGAACATCCTGGGAGGCGGCATACACTGCTTCTCCAGGCAGGTGCCGAAATCGCTGGCGAAGTAGGCTCTACATCCTCCGGTGCGACGGCGGAACGAGATCGCCGTCGCACCGAACCTTATTGAAAGGGGAAGCACGATGGCTCACAATCCTTCAGGGAAAAAGACGGGCACCGCAGTGGTTGCTTTGTTGTTTTTCGGCATCTTGACCTGCTATATCCTTCAAATGTCCCCGGCTCCCATCCTGTTGAACCTGGGTGAGCATTTTGGGGTACTCGACAACAACTCGCTCCTCAACCTGCCCGTCAACATCATGTACCCGTTCATCATCGTCGGATGCCTCGTCGGTCCATCGCTCGACACCAAGATAGGCACGCGCAACCTGTTCGTGCTCACCATGGGGTTCGTCGCGTTCGGCACGCTCCTCAACTTCGCAGCGTCGAGTTCGTACCTCATCCTGCTCGTCGGCAGGGCTCTTTTCGGGCTTGGCTTCGGATTCGGCGTGCCGTTCATCGGTTCTGCTATCATGCAGTGGTTCAAGCCGAAAGGTCGCGAGAAGATGAACACACTGAACGGCTTCTTCCCGTTCATCGGCACCCTCATCTGCTTCTCGGCGGTAGCGCCAATCGCCTCGCTATTCGGCTGGGAGTTCAGCCTTGGCATATGGGGGCTGATCGCCCTGGTCATCCTTGCCGTATGGGTTCTGTTCGTGAAAGCGAAGAACCTTCCTAACTACGCCGACCCGCTCGACGAGAGCGAGAGCGTCGAGGAAAAACACTTGTATCGTGATCTTTGGTCGCGCAAAGCGATTCGCTTGCTGGTGGTAGCCTTCAGCCTCGATTACATCAATTACTCTTTCATCGCCACCATCCTGCCCATGTTCATTGCCGAATCGGGCGGCTTTTCCGATGCGATCGCAGGGTTCGCTTCCTCGGTTGCGTTTCCCGGCATCGGGCTCATCGGATGCCTTGCAGGCGGAATGGTCATGAGCAAGGTAGGCAAGCGCAAGCCGCAGTTCCTCGTTGGATCAGTGGTCGAATTCGCCGGTATCCTCATCGCAACGCTTGGCGCGAACGTCTCCGTCGTGTTCGTGCTCATCGGCATCTCCCTGTACGCATTCGGAAACGGTTTCTGGTTGCCATCCCTGTACTGCGTCCCGATGGAGCTCAAAGGCATGACCGCTTCGAAGGCGGGGGCATCGTTCGCCCTCATCACCGCGATCGGCTTCATTTTCGGGTTCCTGTCCCCCATCGTCGGCGGGTTCATGACCGATGCGCTCATGCCCCTGTCCGGGCTGTCCACGTATGCGGCCCAGCACGTTTTCGGATTGCGGTGGACACTCTTCGCTTTCGGCCTCGTATACATCATCAACTTTATCTGCTTTATGAAGATCAAGGAGACCGGCCCTGGAAAAGATCGGCATCAGGAGCAATCGGCGTAACCTACCGAAGGATCTGACTCTCTCCGCAAAAGGCTTCCGCCGCTACACGCGACGGAAGCCTTTTGTATTATACTTCTACCAGAATATTCCTTCCCGAGCGGAGCGGTTATGAGCGATACGGATTCTCCCACCATCGACGCACCCGTTGACGAGCTGTCGCTGCTCGAAGGCATCCCCGCCGAAAAACGCGCCTCCGTGCTACGCTGCCTGAACGCGCGCGTCGCGCGGTTCGAAAAGGGCGATATCCTCGCTGGCCGGGCGCACGGAACGTCGTGCACGCGCTACCTCATCGAGGGCGAGGCGCTCATCGTGCGCTACGATGCCGCGGGCAACCGGTCGATCCTCGGCAGCTACCGCGAAGACGCCGTCGTCGCCAGCGAGCTGGCGCCGCAGTTCTGCGTGGCGAACTGCCTGGACATCGTGGCCACCGGCCCGTGCACCACCATCGACTTCAGCATCTCGCAGGAAATCGAAGGCTGTCCCTGCTGCATCAAGCACATCAACCGCATCAAGGGCAACCTCGTGGCCTCGCTCACCGACATGAACATGCAGCTGGTGAAGCGCCTCGACACGCTCGCGAACCGGTCAACCCGCGAGAAAGTGCTTGCCTACCTGCAAGAACGCTCCCAGGAAGCCGGCTCGCGCACGTTCAGCATCCCCTACAACCGCCAGGAGCTGGCCGATTACCTCTACATCGAGCGCAGCGCGCTGTCGCGCGAGCTCAGCCGCATGCAGCGCGAGGGCATCATCTCCTACGACCGCAACCGCTTCGCCCTCACCAGCTAGGCATCCTCCGGGCGCCTCCAATGGCCCGTTCCTTTCGAGAAGCTGCACGCGACGGTCACCGATCCCGCGCCCGCGTCGGCCGCCGCCGCGCCCTCGTCCGCGCCCCACCCCGCCGCGGCGCGGATGTGCACGTCGCGCAGCACGAGGCGCGCTGCGGCCACCAGCGCACGCGCTTCGGACAGCGAGCACTCGGGATGGCCGTTCATGGGAATGCGCGCCGCGTGGCGGAACTTCGAGACGTACACGCAGGTCAGGTTCGGGATGGCTGCCAGGTCGAACAGCGCTTTCGCGTAGTCCGCGCACGCATGCTCGTGCGGGCCCAAGCCGGCCATGAGCCCCGAGCCCACCTCCATGCCCGCTGCGGCGATGCGCCGCGCGAACCGCATTTTCTCGTCCAGATCGTCGCCGGGCTTCGTCTCGGCGAACACCTGCGGGTTCGTCGTCTCGAATACGGAGAACACGCGCTTGACGCGCAGCTGCGCGAGGCGTCGCAACTCGGCATCGGAGAACGAGGCGCCGCAGTTCACCACGATGTCCATGTCCTCGAACCCCGCAGCCCGAATAGCCTCGACGATGGACACGATGCCGCCGTCCCCCTCGCCGCGCTCCGACCCGCCGCTCAGGTGAAACTGGCGAATGTCCGTGCGCTCGCGCAGGTACCGCACGTTCTCCAGGATGTCCTCGATCGTCATCAGCTCCTGATCGGGGTCGCGCCAATAGGGGCAGTACCGGCATAGCGGTCGCAACCGGCACGGCACCACCGAGTTGAACGCCGCCTCCACCTCGACGCGTCCCGCCAGCTCCCGATCACGCACCTCGCACGCCGCCGCGCACAGCTCCTCGAGCCGCGCCCCATCGGCCATCGCCAGCCTCAGCAGGACCAGCACCTCCTCGGCCGTCGGGCGGCGCGTCCGCGCCGCGTCGAGCGCCGCCGCAAACGCGGCGTCGCTCGATTCCCCCTCGCGCATCATCGGCATGCGCCCCGCTCAATCAACTCGAGCGGCTTCAGCAGCTCGACCTCCACCAGCTCGCCCGCCTCGGCCTCCGTGCAACCGAGGGGCAGCACGAGCATCCCGTCGCTCTCGCGCAGGGTGTTCGCCACGCCCAGACCGAACGGCAGCGGCGTGCACGTCAGGCCGCCCTCGCCGTCCGGCGACAGCGCCACGCGGGACAGCCGCTCGAACCCCGCCGGCTTCTTCACCTCTTCGGCAAGGCGGGCGCGCACCGTCTGGCGCTGCGGGACGGGTACGCCAAGATAGTGGGCAACCAAACCCTTGATCAGCCAATCCATGCACAGAAACGCCGCCAGAACCGGACCGGGAACGTTCACCACCGGCGTGCCGTCGATCAGCGCCATGCCCACCGGGCGCCCTGGGATCGCGCGCACGCCGTGGCGGAAGTAGCTGCCGCGCTGCTCCAGCAAACGCGCGTTGAAATCCTCCTCGCCGCGCGACGATCCGCCGTTGATCAGCACGATGTCGGCCGCTTCCAACGCGCGGTCGAGCGCCGCTTCGAGCGCCTCCCGATCGTCGCGCACGATGGGGTAGCAACGCACCTCGGCACCCCAAGCGCCCAGCATGCCGCGCACCATGAGGCCGTTCGCTTCCAGGTTCTGCCCGCGTTGCGGATACGATCCGTACGGCACCAGCTCGCTGCCCGTGGGAAGATAGGCCACCACGGGGCGTTCCAGCACGCGCACCTGCGCGTGGCCGCCCACGGCCAGCGCGGCCACCAGCTCGGGCGTGAGGCGCGTGTGCACAGGAACGATCACATCGCCCGCGCGCACGATCGACCCACACGGATTGACCGCGGTTCCAGGACGAACATCCAGGTCGTCATTCGTAATGCGCAACGCGCCGTCGGCCTCGTACGCGATGTCCTCCACCGCGATAACCGCGTCGAAGGCATCGGGGAAATCGTCGCCCGTGTCGGCCTGCGCAAAATCGCGGCCGCGCCGCCACCCGCTCGTGTCGGGCAGGCCATGCGCGAAGTCGGCCGACCGCACGGCGATGCCGTCGCGCTTCGACGAGCGCTTCACCGGCAGCGAGCACACCGCCCGCACGTCTTCGGCCGTCACCCGGCCGAACGCCTCGTCGAGCGCGACGACGCGCACCGCAGGCTCCACGCCCCATCGCTCGCACAGCTCGCGCAGCGCATCCGCGCGCGTCACGCTCGTTTCGTACACGAATTCCATCGGTCGCCTTTCTCGTCTACGCCATCAGGCGCGTTTCACTTCGTACAGCGCTCCACGAACGCATCGATCTCGCCATCCATCGCCGCGCCAGGCAGCGGGGCGTCCTGCGCGTACAACGTGCTGGACACCGCCTCGTGCGGCAGTTCCAGCAGGGGCGCTGCGGCGAGCCCGGGAACCCGCCGCAGCAGCGGGTCGCCCACGCAGCGCAAGCCCGGATGCTCCTCGGCGTAGCGCGCGAGGTCCGCCTCGGTTTCCAAGCGCCTATCGCCCGGTTCCATCCACGCGGGCTCCATCGCGAAGAACGACGCCACGTGCACGGGAGGCACCGCGCCCACGTGCGCGAAGCGGGCGCGCAACGCACCGCGCAGCGCGTTCGCGGCCACCTGCTCGCCCACGACGAGCACCGGCGCCGCAGCCATTGTCGGCACCGCGTCCGATGCCGCGCACGAAACCGGCGGCGAAACGCCCGCGCGCCCACCCGCCATCGCCGCGCGCAACGCCGCGCCCAGCGCGTCGACGCCCACGCTCCCCGCCGGGAATCCCGTCGCGAACGGCACGCCGCAGCGATCGTGCAACAAGCGCGCCGCTGTCAGCCCCGACCACGCCACCACCAGGCTCGCATCGGCGCGCGAAGCCGCCGCCACGTCCTCGAGCGCGTACGAGCCCGCCGTGCTCCACGCCACCTCGAAGCCCTGTTCGCGCACGCACGCCTCAAGCGCGGCCGCATGCTCTTCGCCCATGCAATCGTGCGGCGTCACGCCCAACAGGTTCACGCGCGGACGAGCGCCCGGCACGCCGAACGAAGCCGCCGGCGCGCCCTCGAGCGCAAACCTCCCGCACAGCGCCGCCAGCGCAAGCGAGGCCCCGCGCTCGTACGTCTCGAACCCCGTGGTGGGCAACCCGAACGACGGCACGCCGCAGCGCACCTCCACTTCGTGCGCCATGCCCGCCAGATCCATCCCCACGATGGCCGGCACGGGCGTTCCCACCAGCGCGATGCACGCAGGCCGCAACGCCTCGGCCGCTTCGATCGTCTGCTCCAGAATGCGCTCGTCGTCGCCCAACACCGCATCGAGCGTGCGCAGCTGCGCCGAGAACGTGCTCTTGCGCCGGTGGCTCCATCGCAGCTCGTCGTATTCCACATAGGTGCGCGTGCAGCAACCGGCGTCGATGACGATCACGAGACAATCGAGCCCGAACAGCGTGGAGCACGCCCCCGAATAGTCGCCCGCGAACGGCGGCAGGTACAGCGACAGCTTCGCCATCACGCCTCGCCTCCCGCCGCGTCGGACGCGGCGTCCTCCACGGCATCGACCATCGCGCGCGCCAAGCGCTCGATGCCCTGGTACCCGAAGAACCCCTCGTCGTGATACAGGTCAACCGTATGCTGCGCATGCAGCAAAAAGGCCGCGTCGGATCCGATCGCCAGGCAGGCGCGCGAGAACCCGTACCCCTGAATCGCCTCGTAGCTCTCCTTGCGCACAACAACTACCTGGGGATACTCTCGCAGCAGACGCGCTTCGGCACCATCGTCGCACCCCTTGAGATGCAGGCCGAACACGGCGGCCACGTTGAACCCGGCCTCCAGCAAAGCCAGCGCCAGCGAGAACGGCATGAGCGACGCGGACGAATCCACCACCACCGGCAGGTCGCCCACCGCGCGGCGCGCCGCGTCGTGCGCCGCCTCGGCAGCCTGCCGGCACGCAAGCAGCGTCGCGTCGATCCGCGCCCGCGCATCGTCCGTCACCTCGAGCGCTTCGAAAAGCGCCGCATAGCGTCGGCCGACCTCGGCCACGTCGTAGACGGCATGCCAGCGCATCGAGGCAATCCCGAAGCGCTCCTCCATCGATGCCGCCGCGCCGTCCCCCAGATGCGACAGACTCAACGTGAACCGGCTCTTCGCCAGGTCAAGATACTCGTCGAACGACGCGCACGCGATCAGCTGACGGACAGGCTGCGCACCGGCTTCGTCCAGCACGCGATACAGCTCGCACAATGGCGGCGGCGCCTCGAAGTTGCCCACGAGGTTGATTCCCGCGTCATGCTCGTCGACCTCGTCGAGCGCATCGTAGAGCCGCGTGTGGATGTTTTTCGCCGTGGATCGCGCAAGATCGGCGGCGATGGGGTTGATGTGCGACAACAGGAAGCGCATGCCGGGAAACGCCGCGCGCAGCTCGGCCAGCAAGCCGTCTTCGTCGGTTCCCAAGAAGTCGTCGATGCAGTTCACGTACAGCGACAGCACGCGAGGACGCGGATGCAGCGCGTCAAGCAATTCGCCCACGGCTTGCACCACCTGTTCCTCGTACGCACCCGACACGATGTCGGTTTGCGAGAAGCGCAGGAACGAGGCATGGTCGGCCTCGCCGTTGCGCAGCGCCCGTATGCCCTGGCGGCGCCCGCATGCGTTCGGGCACAGGTACAGCGCGTGGCTTTCGGGTATGCGCATGATGCGCTTTGCGCGCCCGAACTCGGGAATCTGATAGGAGAGCTCGGCCATCGTCAGGCCCTCGCGGCGGCCGCAGCCTTGACGGTGGCGGCAAGCTGGCGATACACCCCGGCCATGGCGGAGTCGGGGAACGCCTCGATCACGGTGGTTCCCGCGTCCTCCGCTTCCTGCACGAGCGGCGAACGCGGCACGGTCGCCACCACGCGCGCGCCCTCCTCCTCGCAGAAGCGGGCGATCTTGGCCACCTCGTCGTCCACGTTGCGCAGGTTCGCGATCAGCCCGAGCAGCTGCGCGTACCCGCGTTTCTTGAACCCTTCGACGGCGCGCATGATGTTGCTCGCCGCATACAGCGACATCATCTCGCCCGACGTGACCACCGCCACCTCGTCGGCGTACTGTCCGCGCAGCGGCATGGCGAAGCCGCCGCACACCACGTCGCCCAGCACGTCGTACAGCACGAAATCGGGCTTGAACGCCTCGTGCGCATGCAGCGTCTCAAGCAGGTCGAAGGCGGCGATGATGCCGCGCCCCGCGCACCCCTGGCCCGGTACGGGTCCGCCCGCCTCGACGCACAGCACGCCGTTCGGCGCACGGAACACCACCTCGTCCAGCGTCAGCTCGCCACCCGCGCGCATGCGGTCGAGCACCGTGGGAAGCGGCTCGCCGCCCGTATGCAGACGCGTCGAATCGGCCTTCGGGTCGCACCCCACCTGCATCACCGTGAAGCCGTCGGCGGAAAGCGCCGCCGCCAGGTTGCACGTCGTCGTCGATTTCCCGATGCCGCCCTTGCCGTAGATCGCCAGTTTGTACATGGATGTCCGTTCACTCGCCTCGCGCGCCCAATCGTCGTCCCCCGCGTGCGCGCCACCTTGAATCCCCAGGTTCCGCCCGCAGCGCCAGCGTTTCGGAGCTGCGGGCGGATCGTCGGGGAGAAGTCGTTACTGGTAGTTGATGATGGAATCGATCTCCGCGTCCGTCATCTCGTACTCGAAGAAGTGGCTATAGAAGTACTTGATGTCCTCGGCCAGCTCGCTTTCGGTGTACAGCTCCGGATACATCTTGTTCATGGCCCACAGCACCGTCAGCGGCTGCTCCACCGTGCGGTTGCCCCACACATGCGCCACGGTGGGCACCACGTACACGCGCTGGTCCTGGATGGCGGGAAGGCTGGCGATGTTCGCATCGGCGTAGATGGTCTCCGTGTCGGTGTTGCTGGAGAAGATCACCTGCGGTTGCCACGCCAGCAGGTCTTCCATAGTGTACTCGAGCGAGTTCTTCTGGTGCTTCTCCTCGGTCACGCTCTGGCCGCCCGCAGCCGTGAGCCACCACTCGGAAATGACGTGCGGGTTCGTCAGCGACTCGACGTCGCCGTAGATCACCTTGAGGCGCTCGTCGTCGGAGAGCTTCGCCGTGCGATCGGCGGCCTTCTTCACCGTCTCGTCGAAGTAGGCGTTGTAGTCGTCGGCGCGATCCTCCACGCCGAACACCTCGCCCATGAGATTCACCGCCGTTTTCACGTCTTCCGTGTCGCCCCACTGCAGCACGATCACCGTCATGCCCGCTTCCTCGAGCTGCTGGGCCATATCCTCCATCATCGTGATGCAGAGGTCGGGGTTCAGCGCCATGGTGGCTTCCATGTCGATGCCGTCGGCGGTTTCAAGCACCGGCTCGCCCTTCATCTGGGGCGCGAACTTGTACTGCATCGCCCACTTGTCGTTCTTCGTGAAGTTGGCGGGCATCTCGTTGGCGATCAGGTCGCCCTTGCCCATGCATTCGACGAACGCGTTGAGCACGCCCACCGACCCGAACGTGGCCACGCTTTCGACGGTGCCGGGGATCTCGACGGTGCGGCCGGCCATGTCGGTGACGGTGCGGGTTTCGGGAGCCTTCTGCTCGGCGGGCTCCTGCGTCTGCTGTTCGGCAGGCTGCTGCGCGGTCTCGGAGCTCGGCGACGTGCAACCGGCCAAGCCCACGCAGGCCAGCGCGGCGGTCAGCGCCACCGCCGTCGCGCGCGCAAGCCATTCCTTGGTGCTAGCGATCTTCATGATCAGTTCCTTCCTGTTCGGTACGTTCTATCATCCCCTCGGAGTCGCAACCGGGTCGCGCTCCGTCGAGTAAAGGAATGCAGGTTTTGATGGACACGCCGCCCACATCGGTTCGCGCCACGTGCACCGGCGTGTCGTACAGCGCGGTCAGACTCTCGCTGGTCACCACATCGTCGGGCGCGCCCGCATCGACGATGCGCCCGCCGCTCATCAACGCCACGGTCGAGCACGCCAGGAACGCGTGATCGGGATAGTGCGACGTCATGAGGATGGCGAGGCCCTGGGCCGCAAGATGCTTGATGGCCGCGAGGATCTTCACCTGGTTGTGGTAGTCGAGGTTCGCCGTCGGCTCGTCCATCACGAGCAGCCGCGCCTCCTGCGCCAACGCGCGCGCCACCAGCACCATCTGCTTCTCTCCGCCCGACAGCTCCTGGTACCGGCGCTCCGCCAGATGCTCGATCTGCAAGCGGCGCATCGAGGCGAGCGCCACCTCCTTGTCGTGCGCCGAATGCGCGGCACCGGGAGCCAGATGCGACACGCGCCCCATCAGCACCACCTCGCGCGCGAAATACGGAAAGGCCAGTGACGACGATTGCGGCACGTACGCCATGTGGTGCGCACGCTCTTTCGGCGCCATGCCCACGATGTTCTTGCCGTCGATGGCGACGGTGCCGCCCTTGGGCTTGGAAAACCCCAGCAGGCAGCGCAGCAGCGTGGTCTTGCCGGTGCCGTTCGAACCCAGCAGGCACAGGATCTCGCCCTCGCCCAAAGAGAACGTCACGCCCTTGAGCACGTCGCCCCGGTTGGCGTGGTACGCAAAGCGGAGGTCGGACACTTCCAGCATTACAGCCACTCCCTCCTCGTGCGAACGAGCAGGAACACGAACACCGGCGTGCCGATGAGGGCCGTCAGCACGCCCAGCGGCAAGTCCGCAAGCGAGGCGCGCACGATGTCGTCGATGAGCACGAGGAATATGCCGCCGATCACGAACGAGCCGGCGATCAGCTTCGAGTACGACGCGCCCGTCACCGTGCGGGCGATGTGCGGCACCACCATGCCGATCCAGCCGATGATGCCCGCAACCGACACGGCGCAGGCGGTCATCAGCGTGGAGGCGACGATCACCACGCCTTTCACGAGGTTGACGTTCACGCCCATGGCGGTCGCCTCGTCCTCGCCGGCCGCCAGCACGTCGATCTTGTGGCGAAACACGAACAGCAGCGCCAGCGACAGCACCACCGAGGGCAGCATGACCAGCAAGTCGGCGTTATCGCCCTTGTTCAAGCTGCCCATCAGCCAGAACGTGATCGAGGGCAGCACGCTGTCGGTGTCGGCCACCGTCTTGATGATGGAGATGAGCGCCTGGAAGAAGCTCGACACCACCACGCCGGCCAACACGAGAATGGTCAGGTTCTGCTTGCCGAATATCGCGCCGATGCCGTACGCGATGCTGACGGCGGCGATGCCGCACACGAAGGCGGCGATCTGGATCTCCCACCACGTGCCCCCGTTCAGCATGGCGAACGCCGCGCCGAACCCGGCACCGGCCGATACGCCGAGAATGTCAGAGGACACCATGGGGTTCTTGAACACGGTCTGGTACGACGCACCCGAAACGGACAGGGCGCCTCCGATAAGCACCGACAGGGTGATCTGCGGAAACCGCACGTTGATCATGATGGGCTCCAGCACGTCGGCCCAATACTGCTGCACCGGCATGATCTGCGCACGGAGGATATCGACCACCGTGCCCACCGAGATATCCACGCTGCCGATGAGGAAGGAATACAGGTAGACCACCGCAAGAACCGCCAGCAGCACGATCATCTTCAGCGTGAAGCTGGCACGCAGCTTGCGCCCTTCCTTCGGCTCCACCGCGACCCCCTCGTCTTTCCCCTGCGAACGCAGCCCCTTAATCCTTAGGCACGCATATTATCTGTAATTAAGGATAATATCGGTTGCAAATGCAACCAAGACGCAAAAAGCCCCCGCCGCACGAGGCGACAGGGGCTTTGGACGACGCAGGCGCGCTGCCGCGCTGCCGGGTTACCCTTCGACGGGGACGAACGTGTCCTTGTCGGGGGCGAAGGACTGCATGGCCTCGATGGTGCGGGCGAACAGCTCGTCCAGCTCCCAGCCCAGCATCTCGGCGCCGGAGCGGATGACGTCGCGGCTCACGCCGGCGGCGAAGCGCTTGTCCTTGAACTTCTTCTTCAGCGACTTCACCTCGAAGTCCATGACGCTCTTCGAGGGGCGCATGGCGATGGCCGCGCCGATGAGGCCCGTCAGCTCCTCGGAGGCGAACAGGATCTTCTCCATCTGCAGCTCGGGCTTCGGCAGCTCCGGGTTGAAGTCGGAGGTGTGGCTCTGGATGGCGCGGACGAGCTCGGGCGAGCCGCCGGCGGCTTCGATGAGCGGGGCCGCGTAGATGGTGTGCAGCTCGGGCTCGTCGTCGTGCTCTTCCCAGTCGAGGTCGTGCAGCAGCCCGACGATGCCCCAGAACTCTTCGTTCTCAGGATCGAACTCGCGCGCGAAATAACGCATGGTCTGCTCGACCGTCTCGCCGTGCTCGATGTGGAACGGATCCTTGTTGTGCTCCTGCAGCAGCGCGAACGCTTCGTCGCGCGTCAGGCCGGCCTCGAGTGTCGCCATGATGCTCTCCTTCTCGTTTCCTATTCGGTGCCTTCCGCTATCCTACCCCATAGGGTGCGCGAAGTCAGCACGCGGAAAACCCTAAAACACGATGCCGAGCGCGTTCGCCAGCAAACCCCAGATGACGCCCATCGCGTACAGCGCCACGATGATGGCGACGTTCTCTTTCAGGTGGCGGTTGGTGCGCACGAGCACGAGCAGGCCCACGCCCGCCGACACGAGCAACCCGGCCAGCATGGCGCCCGAGCCCAGCACGCCCTCCACGTACAACTGCGCGATGACGATGCTGGCCGCGCAGTTCGGCACGAGGCCCACCAGCGCCGATCCGAACACCGACAGCGCCGGGTTCGCGCCGAGGAATTCGGCCAGCACATCCTCGCCCACCGCAGCCAGCAGGCCGTTCAGCGCCAGCGTGATGAGGAAGATGAACAGGGTCACCTGCAACGTATGCTTGAGCGCGCTTCTCAGGATGCCGCCTTCGCCGTCGTGGCAATGGCAATGCTCCTGCTCGCACAGGTCGTGAATATGCAGCGGCATCTCGATACGGCGCGCGATGCGCAGACCGGCGTCCACAAGGAAGCCCATGATCATGCCGATGATGATTTTCGCGCCGATGATTTTGAAAATGACGTCGAGCGGAACCTGCTCGGCGATGAAGATGGGCAGCATCTCGTCCGACGTTGAGAGGAACACCGCGAACAGCGTGCCCAGGGTGATGACGCGCCCGGCCCACAGCGTCGCGGCGGCCGCGGAGAAACCGCACTGGGGCACCACGCCCACGATGGCGCCGATGAACGGCCCCGCCGCGCCGGCGCGCTGGATGGCGGCTTCCGTCTTCCCGCTCGTCTTGTGCTCAAGCCACTCCATGGCCAGGTACGTGATGAACAGGAACGGGATGATGTAGATCGTGTCCTTGACCGCGTCTACCAGCACGTCGAGTGCTATGTGCATGATTTCTTCCATAGCGCCGTATTGTAGCCCAACCACCGCCCAACACCCATATCGTCGCGAAATGGTCACGGAACGACAACCGCGCAGAGCCAGCCCGCGCGCGTCGCCTCCACAGGAACGCGCGTTTTGCTATGGTCGGGAGAGCGAGCCGAATTCGAGAAAGAGGTCAGCATGATCCCGCCCGTTTCCCCTGCCAAACGTGCTCTCACCCTGCCGCTCTGGAGCCTGATCGCAATCGCATCCCTTCTGGCGCTGCTCTGCTGGACCGTGCAACCTGCGTTCGCCAGTCCTGCGCCCACCACCGTCATGGCGAACGGCGTGGACATGATCGCGCACCCCGGATCGGAAACCGACCCCATCCGCTACGACGCCGCGACGAACACGCTCACGCTCGAGAACGCCCTCGTCGACACCCCCTGCGTGATCACCACCGACGACGGAACGTATCGATACGGCGTGTATGCCGACGGCGACCTCACGGTGCGGCTCATCGGCGCAAGCACGTTCGCGTTCCCCGCGTACAGCGAGGACAACGAGCTCAGCTGGGTCACGGCCATCGGAATGGAATCGACCGACGGCACCGACAAGCTCGTCGGCCTCATCACCGGAACCGGATCGCTCGCAACGCAGAACCGCATGATGCGGGGCATCTCGTGCGACGGAGCCACCACGGTGCAGGATGCAACGCTTTCCGTGCAAACGCAATTCGAATGCCTCATCGGCGACGGCGATATGTCCATCGAAGGCTCGAATCTGACGTTCAACATGGCGTACGCGTCGGACGACCCGCTCAAGGCGGGCCACGCGCTCTACCAGCTCAACGACGCAACGCTGCGCATCGCATCGAGCACCGTTGACGTGGAGGCGCCGGGCAGCCTCAGCACGGGCATCCAGTCGTGGGGACCCATCGTCATCGAGGCCAGCATCGTACGCGCTTCAGCCGACAATACGGCCGTGTACGCAGGAAAGGAAAACGGCACGCTCGCCGTCACCGACAGTGCGCTGACCGCGGCGTCGGCCACCACCACGGCGGTGAAGGCCGACGCCGGCATCGCGTTCGCCGGGGCCTCGCACGTGGAAGCCGCCAGCGGGAACGTCTACCAGCCGTCGGCGGCCGTGCACACCTACGGCACCGTCGCGTTCTCCCTGACCGGAGACGGCTTCGTGCACGCGACGGTGCCCGCCGACGCCGTCGGGCGGCACGACAGCGATTCGGCCGTGTACGCGGCCGGCTTTCTCACCAAGGACGAGGACGGGCGCATCGTGCTCGACGCGGGGAACCGCATCGTCGACCCCGCAGGGGCGGCGGTCGTCTCGTACCGCGATCCCGACATGGACGTCACGTCCGCCTACATCGCCCGGGCGGACGGCGTGGACGCGGGCGATGTCATCGTCGCCGTCTCCCGCGAGGCAAAGCTTGCGATAGAGCCGACGGCGCTCTCGTTCTCGGCGACGGCGGGCTACTCCGACGTCACGGCGCAGCGCCTGACCCTCACCAACACGGGGGACGTGGCGTTGCGCGTCTCCGCAGATCCGCTGGAGCTGTTCGTCACCGACCTGCCGAACGGCCTCGAGCTCCAGCCCGGGCAGTCCGTCGCCGTGGCCGTCAAGCCCGTCGCGGGGCTCGGCGCCGGCTCCCACTCCGAGAAGCTCGCCTTCTCCTCGACCGAGGGCGCGCGGGCCTCGGCGGACGCCGCGTTCCAGGTCGCTCCCGCCCCGGCCCCACAGCCGACGCCCGCGCCCCCGACGCCGCACCGCGGCACCCTCGCGGCCACGGGAGACGGCCTCGGCAGCGCCTCCGCCGCATTGGCCGCCCTCGCGGGCCTGGGGCTGCTCGCGGCCGGGGTCGCCGCCCGCGCCCTCCGGGCGCGGCGCGCCCCCTGAGGGGCCCGGGGCAAAGGAAAAGGGCCCCCGATCCGGCCAGGATCGGGGGCCCCTCGGGCCTCTCGGCGGAAACGGAAACGCCCTGGGCGAGCGCGACGTCCTGTCCTCCCACGGGCTGACCCCGCAGTACTTTCGGCGATGGCAGGCTTAACTGCCGGGTTCGGAATGG
>NZ_JACOOA010000002.1:0-660248 GCF_014287365.1 Eggerthella hominis | reverse complement strand
TTCGGCGGCGGCCTGCACTGCTCCACGGCCGACGTGTTCCGCGAGGGCGAGTGCCTCGACTACTTCCCGAACCGCGTCGCCGACCCGACCCTCATCCATCCCGAGATGTGGAACGACTAAGCGCGTAGCTTGACCTACTTGTCACCGACAGGCATCGTCACTTCGTAAAAGAAAGGGGATTCGGTTTGCACAGCATTCCGGGTCCCCTTTTTCATTCCTAAACTCGACAATCACGCACAACAGAGTTCGGTCATGTAGGATCAAAGGTAAGACGCAACGGTCCGTATCCGAGTTTCGCATTCGATCTTGCATGACAAAGGCCCCTCACGAGGGGGCTTAGGTGGGGCATATCTTTTTTGCTACTGGTTTAAGGAGGACCAATGGCAGACAATAACAAAGACCTTAAGGTCGGCAAGGACGTGGACGGCTCCGGCGGCTACGAAATGAAGCTGAACCTGGGCACCATTGCCATGTTGATCTCGGCGACGGGCATGGGCTTGGTTCCCCTGTTCAGCCGCTGGGCCACGCGCACCGACATGTTCGACGGCGCGGCGGGTTTCAACGCGGGCGACAGCATCGGCGCCCTGATGGCCGTTGGCCGCATGGGCATGGGTGTGCTGTTCTTCGTCGTGTTGCTCGTTGCAACGCACAAGGTGCACGTGTTCAAGAAACTCAAGCTGACGCCGGCCATCGCGCTGGGCGGTTTGATGATCGGCATGTCGCTGGCGTGCTACGTGACGTCCACGCTGCTGACCACGATCTCGAACGCGGTGCTGTTCATTTACATCGGCCCTGTCATCTGCGTATTGATGGCGCGCATCTTCCGCAAAGAACCGATGTCGAAACTGCAGTGGATCTGCCTGGGTGCAGTGTTCATCGGCATGCTGTTCGGCGAGGGCCTGCTCGGCTTCGGCGTGGGCGGTTCGGCGTTCGGCTTCGACTTCAACCTGGCGCCTTCTACGGCCGAGTTCCCGATGAAGGGTATCGGCGACGCGTTTGGCCTCGCATCCGGCGTGTTCTACGGTGCTTCGATGTTCTTCAACGGCTACCGCAAGGATGCCGACACCACGGCTCGTGGCGTGTGGAACTTCATCTTCGCCGTCCTGGGTGCCGGTGTTATCACCATCATCCTGAACTCCCTCGGTGCCACCCCTGGCATGGAGAACTGGGCGCTCAACGTGCACTTCACCACGTTCAACTGGATCGGCGCGGTGCTGCTGTGGATCATCTGCGGCCCCATCGCTCTGGGCTTCCTGCTGGTTGCCGGCCGCAACCTGCCGGCTGCTGACTACGGCACCATCGCGTACTGGGAAGTTCCCGTCGCGCTGTTCATCGGCCTGGTCATCTTCGGCGAGCCGTTCACCATCAACACAGCATTGGGAGCCATCCTCATCATCGGCGGCGGCGCTATCCCGTCCGTGAAGGGCATGGTTGCCGGGCGCAAGCACAAGCAAGAAGTTGAGATCCGCGAGAACCTCGCTGCCAAGCTGGCGGAAGAGGAAGCCAAGGAAAAACTGAAGTAGTTCCGCGATACATTTGAGAGGAGCGTGTGGCATATGAAGGTTACGAAGAATCTGACACACATCGCTACTGAGGTGGAATTCGAGGCTGCTAAGAACGAGGAAGAACTGCATGCTGCCTTCGCGCAGCAGGGTTTGCAGGGATTCGCGGCTGAGCTCGACATCGCCGAGCGCACCGAAGAGCACGTGCAGATGATGTCGCTGGAGACGATGCTCCAGTTCGCGAAGGCGTCGGGTTTGAACGCCGTCACCTACGACGTGACGTACTTCCCGCATGCCGACGAGGCCGAGGTCGACTACCAGCTGAACCAGCTGGCGCACGACCTGGAGATCAGCTCCGAGGTCATCCGCGACCTGTGCGCCACGGAGATCCGGGAGTATCTGGAGTTGGACGCTAAGCGCGACGTCAACGTCCCCGTGCACAGCATCGTTGAGGCGTACACGGGCGGCACGGCGTTCGCCTGGTACGGCATGAACGACTACCCGCGCCTGAAGCGCGTCATCCTGCGCAAGCTGGCGGAGGGCGGTCAGAAGGCCAAGCGCAACTTCATCATGCGTGCAAGCAAGGCCCAGGTGGACCTGCTCGAGGATTACTGATCGCCCACGCGTGCGACCGGAACCTCCGGGTTGCCTGCCAGCCTGTCGATGAGAACGCAGTAAGCACGACGAACCATGCGTTTCATAAGGCGTTTTAGGTGGAGCCCGTTTGCTGCAAAACGGGCTCCACGCCTTTTGGCGGGCAGGTTGTTCACCGGTTAAAACATGAACGAAAGGTTACAGGTTTACCTTTTATTGCTTTTTATGCGGTATGATAACCTCAGGTTAAGGCGTTTCCCGACTATTAAAGGGGGCTTCTTTGGAGCACCAAATACGCCGACAGCTTGCGTGTACTTTTAACGAAGCTGCTAATTTCTTAGGGGATTACCATGGGATCTAACGACCAAAGTTCCACTATCAGAAAAGTAGCCGTTTCATCGTTCCTTGGGAACTTCATCGAATGGTTCGACTACGCAACCTATTCGTACTTCGCGGTGGTCATCGCAAACGTGTTCTTCCCTGGCGACGACCCCGCCCTGGCGCTCATGCAGACGTTCGCGGTATTTGCGCTTTCGTTCCTGCTGCGCCCGATCGGCGCCATCTTCTGGGGAAGCATGGGTGACAAGAAGGGCCGCAAGTGGGCCCTGTCCACGTCCATCTTCCTGATGACCGGTGCGACGTTCTGCATCGGCCTGCTGCCGGGCTACCTGGCCATCGGCCTCGCTGCGCCCATCTTGCTGCTGTTGCTCCGCATGATCCAGGGCTTCTCGGCTTCCGGCGAGTACGCCGGCGCCGCCACCTTCCTGGCGGAGTACGCACCCACGAACAAGCGCGGCGTGTACTGCTCGCTCGTGCCGGCTTCGACGGCCGTGGGCCTGCTGGTGGGTTCGACGTTCGCCACCGTCATGTACACGATCCTGCCTGACGCAGCCGTGAACGAGTGGGGCTGGCGCATTCCGTTCCTGCTGGCCGGACCGCTGGGCCTCATCGCTCACTACATCCGTACCAAGCTCGAGGATTCGCCGACCTACCAGGAGATGCAGGCGGCTATCACGAAGAGCGACGACTCCAACCACCCGATTCGCGACCTGTTCCGCCATCACTCGAGGGAGCTCATCATCTCCTTCGGCGCCGCCATGCTGAATGCGGTGGGCTTCTACGTGGTGCTCACGTACCTGCCGGTGTACTTGGAGACGGTGGTCATGATGCCGGCGAACGAATCGTCGCTGATCACCACTATCTGCTTGGTTGCGTACGTGGCGTTCATCTTCGGCATGGGGCATCTGTCCGACAAGTTCGGGCGCAAGAAGATGCTCATCATCGCATGCGTGTCGTTCATCGTGTTGACGGTGCCGTCGTTCATGCTGCTGAACACGGGCGCGTTCTTCACCGTGCTGGCGGTTGAGCTGGTCATGTGCCTGGCGCTTACCATCAACGACGGTACGCTGTCCAGCTACCTGACCGAGACGTTCCCGACCGCGGTGCGCTACACCGGGTTCGCCCTGTCGTTCAACTTGGCGAACGCCCTGTTCGGCGGTTCGGCCTCGTTCATCTCGACCGCGTTGATTGCCGCTACCGGCTCCAATCTCGCGCCTGCCTGGTACATGGTCGGCGTGTCTTGTATCGCGCTGGTGGCGATGATACTATCGCATGAGCATACGGGTAAGGATCTGTCTGAAGTGTAAGGCCCTGCGGCCTGCAACGACGATACCGTGCACGAAGCGGTAGATTGCGGATACAAACGGGCGCCGTCCAGACCTGCCGGTCCGGGCGGCGTTCGCTCATGAGACGGCGCATTCGCGCCGCCCGTACGATGGAGGACGTATGGCCGAAACATCGCAGACGCCGAAGTCTTTGAAGGCTCAGATCACGCGCACGTCGCTCGTGCTTGCCGCGGCGGCGCTGCTGCGCGAACAGGGGCCGAAAGCCGTGACGTATCGCAAGGTGGCGAAGTGGGCCGGTGCGGCCTCGTCGTCGGTGGGGTACTACTTCGACTCCGTGACGCAGCTGCTGCACGAGGCCGGCCGGTACAACATCCAGCTGTGGGCCGAGCGTGCCGAGAAGGCCGCGTCCGCCGCGGAGGGGCTGGAGCCCGAGGAGTGCCGTCGTCACGTGGTGGACCTGCTCATTCGCGCCTGCCTGCCGGACGAGTCGGTGGTGCCTTCGGCACACTATGCGCAGCTGATCGCCGCGGCCGAATCGGACGTGGTGACCGAGGCCTACCAGAAAGGCCGCGTCTCGCTCGACGCCGCCATCGAGCGCATTCTCGCGCGGGCGGAAATCGACATGCCGCCGCGCATGGTGGGCACCGTGGTGGACGGCGCGGCGGTGGCCGCCATTTCCGAGGGCTACGACGTGCGCAAATTCGCATCCGACATCCTGCAGGACGCCATCGACGTGTACGCCAAGGCATCCAAAGCGTCCAAGGCTCAGGGCTGAGCGTCCGGCCCAGTAATCTAGCAACTCACATTTCGGCGACGGGAGGGTGAACGCCCTCCCGTCGCCGTTTTGCGTTCCCCGCCTTCTGGTAGAACGTTCTTAACAAACGTTCGAGCGCGACGTCGCGCCGCTGCTGTTGCGAGCGGCGCGACGTCGCGTCCATAGGTGAGGAAAGGAGTTGAGGCGGCATGAGCGATGCTCGTCATACCCCAGAAGCGTCTTCGGCTGACGCGGGTCCTATCGGCCAGGTGAGCCGTCCGACGTTCAAGCGCACGTTGACGTTCTTCGGATTCTTCGCCATCACGGCTTCCATGGTGATGACGGTGTACGAGTACCCGTCGTTTGCATCATCGGGCTTCCAGCTGGTGTTCTTCCTGATCATCGGCGGCGTTCTATGGTTCTTGCCGGTCGCGCTGTGCGCGGCCGAGATGGCCACGGTGAAAGGATGGGAATCGGGCGGCATCTTCGCCTGGGTCGGCAACACGCTGGGCAGGCGGTGGGGCTTCGCCGCGCTGTTCTTCCAGTGGTTCCAGATCACCGTGGGGTTTGTCACTATGGCGTTCTTCATCCTGGCGGCCCTGGCGTACGTGTTCAGGTGGGATGCGCTGTACAACAACCCGCTGGTGATGTTCTTCGGCGTGGCCGCTATCGTGTGGCTGCTGACGCTCACTCAGCTGGGCGGCACGAAGTACACGGCGCGCATCTCGAAGGTGGGCTTCGTGGGCGGCATCCTGCTGCCCGTGCTCGTGCTGCTGGTGGGGTTGATCTACTACTTCGCCACGGGCGGCGCGTCGCAGATCACCATGGACGTGGGCACGTTCGTGCCCGACTTCAGCAAGGTTGACACGCTCGTCATCTTCGCGTCGTTCATCCTGGCGTACATGGGCGTCGAGGCGTCCGCGTCGCACGTGAACGAGCTGAAGAACCCGAACCGCAACTACCCGCTGGCCATGATCGTGCTGGCCATCCTCACCATTGCGCTCGACGCCGTGGGCGGCTTGGCCGTGGCCACGACGCTGCCGGCGACGGTGCTGGACGGCAACCTGTCGTTCGGCGTGATCGAGGCGTTCCGCGCCATCTTCGTGCAGCACATCGGGCCGTCCATGAGCTGGATCGTGTTCGCGGTGGCGCTGCTGCTGGCGCTGGGCGTGCTGGCCGAGATCTCGGCCTGGATCGTGGGCCCGTCGCGCGCGCTGCTCGACACGGCGCACGACGGCATCCTGCCGCCGTCGTTCAAGAAGGTGAACAAGCACGGCGTGTCGGTGAAGACCGTGGTCATCCAGGCCGCCATCGTGACGGTATGGGACGCGGTGCTATGCGGGTCCATCGCGCTGTCCGGCGGGTCCAGCTCGTCGGTGGGCTACCTGACGGCCATCGGCCTGACGGTGGTCATCTACCTCGTGGGCTACGTGCTGTTCTTCCTCGGGTACTTCTACCTGATCTTCAAGAAGAAGAACCTGCAGCGCTCGTTCCAGCTGCCGGGCGGCACGCCGTTCAAGGCCATCGTGGCCGGCGTGGGCCTGATCATGACCGTGGCCACGCTGATCATCTCGTTCTTCCCGTCGTCGAACCTCGACGCGCAGTCGAACATGGTGTACCAGGCAACGCTCGGCGTGGCGTTCGTGATATCGGTGGCCATCCCGTTCATCATCTACGGGCTGCGGCATCGTTGGGCGCCGAAGGGCGGCACGCCTGCGGCAGTGGCCGCCGTGGCGGCTCCGACGACGGCTTCCGGGATGCCGGCGCGTCCGGCGGCTCCCGCGCAGGGCGCGCACGCGCGCACCGACGCCGGGTCGTCGGGCCCCATCAACAAGCGCACGAAAGCGCGCGACACGATAGGCGGCCCGCGCGATGCTGCGGGCACCCCGCGGTCGGCCGGGGCCAGCGGCGCGGTTGCCGGCGGCGGGTTGAGCGAGCGCGTGGCGCACGGCATTTCCAGCGTGGTGGTCAGCGTGACCAGCCGACCGCCGGGTCCCATCCCGGTGGATGCGAAGGAAACGCAGGACACCATCGACCCGCTGCGCACGCCCGCGGCTGAGCCGACGGTGGGCGAGGGGCACGCGGACGAGCAGCCCCCGGCCTGCGGCGTCGCAACGCCGCAGAACCCCATGCCGTACCCGTGCGACATTCCCGACGAGGACTCGGAGGATCATGAGCGCGATTCCGCCGACGAGTCCCAGCCCAAGCACTAGCGTTCAAGACGACATGCATGGAGACGTGCAAGACGACCTGTAGGAGGTTTTCATGAAGGAACAGACATCTACCAGCAAGATTCTCGACGGCATGGACGAGGGCACCAAGTACAGCACCCCCATCTTCGGCTCCGAGGCGTCCGACGTGGCCATGCCGCGCCTCAAGATGAACGATAAGCCGGTCGAGCCGCGCATCACGTACGAGATGATCAAGGAATACCTGTCCATCGAGGGCAACGCCACGCAGAACCTCACCACGTTCTGCCAGACGTACATGGAGCCCATGGCCACGAAGATCATGGCCGAGACGATGGAGAAGAACGCCATCGACAAGGACGAGTACCCCATGACGGCCGACCTCGAGAACCGCTGCGTCGCCATGATCGGCAACCTGTGGCATGCCGACCCGGCCGAGGAGCCCATGGGCACGTCCACCGTCGGCTCGTCCGAGGCGTGCATGCTGGGCGGCCTGGGCATGCTGTTCCGCTGGAAGAAGCTGGCGAAGGACGCGGGCATCGACATCTACACGGCGCAGCGCCCCAACCTGGTGATTTCCGCGGGCTACCAGGTGTGCTGGGAAAAGTTCTGCCGCTACTGGGACATCGAGATGCGCCTCGTGCCGCTTGAGAAGGACCACCTGTCGCTGAACATGGACACGGTCATGGACTACGTGGACGACCACACCATCGGCATCGCGGCCATCCTGGGCATCACGTATACCGGCAAGTTCGACGACGTGCAGAAGCTCGATGAGCTGGTGGAAGCGTACAACCAGCAGCATCCGAAGCTGCCGATCCGCATTCACGTGGACGGCGCGTCGGGCGGCATGTTCGCCCCGTTCGTCGAGCCCGACCTGGTATGGGACTTCCAGTTGAAGAACGTGTGGTCCATCAACTGCTCCGGCCACAAGTACGGCCTCGTGTACCCCGGCATCGGCTGGGTGGTGTGGCGCAGCAAGGAGGCGCTGCCCGAGGACCTGATCTTCTGGGTGAGCTACCTGGGCGGCGAGGAGGCCACGATGGCCATCAACTTCTCGCGCTCCGCGTCGCAGATCGTGGGCCAGTACTACGTGCTGATGCGCAACGGCTTCGAGGGCTTCAAGGAGATCCAGGAGCGCACGCTCGACGTGGCGCGCTACCTGGCTGCCGAGCTCAAGGAGATGGGCGTCTTCGAGATCTACGAGGACGCGTCGCATATCCCCATCGTGTGCTGGGGCTTGAAGGACGACGCCGGCGTGGAGTGGTCGCTGTACGACCTGTCCGACCGCCTGCGCATGAGCGGCTGGCTGGTGCCGGCGTACCCGATGCCGGCCGACATGCAGGACACCACCGTCCAGCGCGTCGTGGCGCGCGCCGACTTCTCGATGCAGCTGGCCATCAAGCTGGTCGAGGACATGAAGAAGGAGATGGACACGCTGAACAAGGCGAAGTTCGTCACCGGCAACACCCAGGGCGTCATCCGCACCGGCTTCAACCACGGCGGCCGCTCCGCCGTCGACAAGGGCGAAAAGGTGCAGACGAAGGCCCCGACGCCCCAGAAGTAACCGCCCGATAGCGTGCGTGCCGCGCCTCCGTTGCGGGGGCGCGGCACGCTCCGTCCGACTGGTTGTGGGCGGGACGACGAGGGTGCGGCGTGGCCCGCCGATCGTTTTGCGCCCAGAATCGAAATCCGGAGCGCGGATCGCGCCCATCTCGCCGCTGCCCGGTCGTCGCGGCGCAGCAGTCCGCCCGTTGCGCTCCGGCGCTGGATCCCCGCCGAAAGCGGGATTCGGTGTCCCTTCTGCAACTTTTTCGACCTTATGGCAGGCGCGTTTCCGAAGTCAACATCCTCATCAGGCGTTTTGCGGTTGCAGGGAAGCGCGGCGGCGGAAGGCTGCAGCAGCGCCGGGAGAAATCCCTGGTCAGGTTCCACTCCATTTGCCACAAAGTCGAAAAAGTTGCAGAAGGGGGTGCATTCCCTGCTTCGCGGCTCCGACGACAGGAAGCGGGGCGGCGACCTCGTCCCTTACCGCGCTCTTACGAGAGACGGCAAGGGGGCGTCGGTCGCGAGAGCGCGGGGTCGCAGGAGTCGTTCGCGATGGGTTTACCCGAAGATGCCGTACATGTACCCGAAGTAGCCGGCCAGCCCGCCGACGACGGCGGCGGCCAGGAAAAGCACGACGCCTCTGAGGGTGCGATGCTGGCGGGCGCGGCGGCTGCGCGGGTTGTTGCGGTCGATGGGCTCGCCCTTCGAGTACGCTACGAGCTCGCGGTAGGTAACCAGGTCGTTCTGCTTCTTGATGCGCTCCACGCGCATGAGCATCGCCATGCCGATGCCCCATACCAAAAGGCCGATGATGGCGGACGGCACGACGCCCCAATCCCATCGGGTTATGCCGGCGATGGCGGCTACGGCCCCCACGATCGCGATGGCCAAACCTCCCCAGCTGAGGGCGACCATCTTCTTGTAGTCGTTCGCGATTGCTTCTTTCATG
Organism: Eggerthella hominis; assembly: GCF_014287365.1. Classification (NCBI taxonomy): domain Bacteria; kingdom Bacillati; phylum Actinomycetota; class Coriobacteriia; order Eggerthellales; family Eggerthellaceae; genus Eggerthella; species Eggerthella hominis. Next base: position 651,087 of record NZ_JACOOA010000002.1, on the reverse strand, counting down.
GCTTCCACGTCTCCTTTGATCAGTTCGTCGACGGTTACGTCGAAGAGAACGCTGAGCAGCAGCAGGCTTTCCACATCGGGATAGGTCTTGTCGTTCTCCCAGCTTGAGACGGTCTGGCGCGAAACGTAGATTTTCGCGGCGAGGTCGTCTTGCGAGAGTCCCCGATCCGTCCGATGCCGTTTGATCTGACTGCCGAGCTCCATGCGTTTCCCTTCGCTGATCATAGGTTGCCATGACGCGCCAAAGTGTACCATCAAATGGTCTTGACGAAGCCCCTCCCGCCCCCAGTTCACCTTGTCAAAAGTCTTTTACGTTGCGTCTGAACAGGGAAAAGCCCCCCGCTTCGATGTTTGAAGCGGGGGGCTTGGGAGGTTGTGATCGGTCGATGCAAGCCTAGGCGCGCCTGCGCTTTCGGAAGGCGGCGACGACGAGGAGCGCGGCCGCGAAGGTTGCGCCAAGCGCGACTGCGGCGAACGGGACGTCGCCGGTGGCGGCCAGCTTGTGCGGCGCGTCGGTCGGAGTGGTCGGGTCCTTCGGCTTCTGCGGGATCTCGCTCAAGGTGTTGGTCAGGTCGTAACCCTTCACGGCGGCCGTGTACCCGGTGGGGACGGCATCCTCCCGTATCGAGTACGCGAACTCCTTCCCATCCGCGTCGAAGCGGGGAAGGTCGGCGAAACGGTACGCCCAATCGCGTTGTGCGGACGTCTCCTGCGTGCGGAAGAGCTTGTCGTTCTGGTACAGCGAGACGGTGAGCGTTTCCGGTCGCGTGGTGCCGGCGTTGTCGTTGTCCACCCAGGTCTTCGTGCCGGCGACTTCGACGGTGTCGCCGCCGGGCTGGGGCTTCAGCGTGTTCGCGATGTTGTGGCCCGAGACGGCCGCCTCATAGCCGGCCGGGACGTCCTTCTCGCGCACGATGTAGGCGATCTCGGTTCCGTCGTCGGCGTACTTCGGCAGCTCGGTGAACGCGTACGCCCAACCGTCAGCTTCCGTGGTTTCCAGCGACTTCACCACATCGTCGCCGTCCAGCAGCTCCACGGTGATGCTTTCGGGGCGCGTGTTGCCGGCGTTGTCGTTGTCGTCCCAGGTCTTCGTACCCTTCACCTCGGCTATGTCGTTCAGCTTCGGGTCGAGCGTGTTCGCGATGGCGGTGCCGTCGATGACGGTGGCGTAGTGCTCGACGGCCTCCTCCTGCACGGTGTACACGTGGATGGTGCCGTTCGCGGCGGCTTCGGGCAGGCCGGTGAACTGGTACGCCCAGCCGTCGTCGGCGGTTGTGGTGGCGGTGTCGAACAGCACGTCGTCCTGATACAGGTTCACGGTGATCGCCGCCGGGCGCGTGCCGAGTGCGTTGTCGTAGTCGTGCCATGTTTTGGTGCCGGCGACGTCGACGCGCTTGATCTTGTTGACGGTTTGCTCGCCCGGAACGACCACCGTCTCGATGTCGCCGGTGCCCTGGATGTTGGCGATGGGGGCGAACGACGTGTACCCGTTCACGGGCGTTTCGGTGAGCTGGTACGTTGCCCGCTCGGAGCCTTCGAGCAGCGGGATGTTCGTGAACGTGTACGTCCAATCGGGCGCCGACGCCGTGGTCTTGAAGATGTAGGGGGCGTGCCCGCTCGCGTTCGTCTGCGTGAGCGTCAGGGACACGGATGCGGGGCGGTCGGCCTCGGTGTCGCCGCTCCATGTTTTCTGCCCGGTCAGGTAGAACTTCTCGGCAACGTTGTACAGGTTGGAGACGATGACGCCGTTGTCAACCGCTGGATCGGCGTCGATGGTCGAGATGTAGTTGCCGGTGATGCCCGAAGCGTCCCGAACGGGATCCTCGGTCACTTCGTACACGAGGTCGTTGCCGTATTGGTCGGTTTTCGGCAGGCCGGTGAACACGTGGTCGAAGTCGTCGGCCCCGCCTTCGCTCGGCTCTCCTCCGATCAGCGTCCAGGTGCCCACCTCGTCGCCGCCGCACCACAAGCGGATGGTGACGTCTGCGCGCGTTCCGTGCCAGTCGGGGTTGTCCTGCCAGTGCTTCTTCACGGGGATGTCGATCGCCTCGACGGGCTCGTCGCTCGTTTGCACCTGCACGGGCGCGGCGGTCGACGTGCGATACCTGGCCGTGACGGAAACGGGCCCCATGATGGCGTTGTCGCCCTTCTCGGCGTTGATGTCGGCTTGGGCATTGGTCAGGTTGTCGAACGTGCGCACGACGTTGTCGCCGCCTCGGTCGCCGTCGAGCTTGTCGTACGTCACCTGCACGCCTACGACGTCGTCGGGGTTGCTCGATGAAAGCTCCAGGTCGGGGCTGAGCAAGGTGCCGGAGCCGTCCTTGCCGCCGGCGAACAGCCGCTCGTTGGCTGAGGCGTTGACGGTTTGGCCGTCGGACGTGGTCACCTGCGACTCGCCGCCGCCGACCGAGGTGGTTGCGCCCGTGGTGCCCTCTACGATGGTGAAGGGAATTTTCTTGTCGTTGAGCAGGTAGCCGGTGGGCGCTTCGGTCTCCTGGAAGTAGTAGGCGCCCGGAAGGAGGCTGGAGGTGGAGAGGCTGCCCGCATCATCGGTCGTGCGCTCTTCGACGAAAGCCCCCTTGTCCGTGTACACCGCATAGGTCGCTCCGGCCACCGGCGCGTTGGTGGTGGCGTCGGTCTTGGTCAGCACGGCGCTGCTTCCGGCTGCGGACGCGGCCGTGATCCGGTCGTATACGCGAAAGGTGGGCGTGAGGTAATATTTGTAGGATTGCTCGCCTTCCGTAATGGCGCCCCATTCGTCCTGGGTGCCGTACTTCAACTCTTTATCCATGCCGACGTAGATATGGAAGACCCCGCTTTTCTCAAGGCCGGTGAAGGCGGCGGTCGTGTCGTTATGAGAGGCGATGACCATGCTGGTGGCGGCGTCGCCCGGCCGCGTGTGAACTCCGCATTCTACGACGTGCGCGTCCTCGATCTTCGCGCCATGCTCGTATATGGCCGATTTGCCGATGTCGAGGGCTCCGCTGACGGCGGTCTCGCCGGCGGGGCGAACGTAGGCAAGGTGCTGGGATACGTCTTCCGAGTACGTGAAAGAAGAGCTTGCCGGTTGCATGATCTTCAGGCGTCCTCCGAAGAACGTCGGAAGCATCTCAAAGGGGTTGCCGCCGAAATCCCACACCACGTTCCTCTCGTCGATTTCGATGGTGGGGTCGTTCGCCAGCAGCTCGCCATAGTACTTGTCTTCGAGCCCGCCGCTCCTCTCGAGCCATGAAAAGTCGCGAATCTCGTTGTACTTCAGGCTGACGAGCTGGGCGTTGCGCAGGTATTGAATGCCGTGTACGTCCTTGATCTTCTGATCCGAGGGCGTCGCGTTGCTCTTGTTGTACAGAACGGTTCCCCTGAAATTGTACAGCGCTTCTTCGACGTCCGCGCCTTCGGCGCCGTCAGCCCCGTCCTTCACGGCATCGAACACGGCTTGGCGGAAGATCGCGTCGGGAACGTACGGCACCAATTGCTCGATGTCCGTGATTTGCACGGTATCTTCGGCGGCTTCCGCCGTCATGCCCGGAGCGACGGGCAGGCAAAGCGCAAGGCCCAACGCGGCGCCTATCAACAGTGTGCGAACCTTCATGGCGTAATCCCCTTCGATGCTCGATAATCCATCCGCCAGCTTAGCATCAACGCAGGTCAGAACATGCGTGAATCGCCAGCCTCAACTTGTTGCTCAGGCGCGCGGCAGAAGCGGCGCGGGGTGCGAGGCGCGAGGCACCGGTCGCGTCCCGTATGCCGTTTGGCCACGCGGCGCTTACGGATGACGAAGCGCATGATCGATGAGACGCGCGCACCGTATGATCGAACGCAGCCCCGGCGTCGAGGAGGAGCCCACGATGAAGAAGATCCTGATTGCCCTGACCAACACCCCCACGTACGGGGAGAAGCACGCTGCCACCGGGCTGTGGCTGGGCGAAGCCGCCGAGTTCGTGGACGAGGTGGGCCAGCGCGGCTTCGAGGTGGACTACGTCAGCCCGAACGGCGGCTTCGTGCCCCTTGACCCGCGCAGCATGAAGCCGGCGTATCTCGACCAGGCCACGTTCGCGTTGTACCACACGCCCGACTTCCAGGAGCGCGCGCTCGCGCGCTCGATGAGCCCCGACGACGTGGACGCGGGGGAGTACGCCGCCCTGTACTACACGGGCGGCCACGGCGTGATGTGGGATTTCCCCAGCAGCGAAGGGCTTGCGCGCCTGTGCCTCGAGGTGTACGGCAACGGCGGCTACCTCGCCTCGGTGTGCCACGGCATCGCGGGGCTGCTGTTCGTGCAGGATCGCGGCACGTACCTCGTGGAAGGGAAGAGCGTCACGGGCTTCACCACGGCGGAGGAGTACCTGAGCGGCAAGAGCGCCGCCATCCCGTTCTGGAACGAGCAGGTGGCGAAGGCGCACGGCGCCGTGTTCTGCAAGAAGCGCCCGTTCGCGTCGTTCGCCATGCAGGACGGCCGCATCATCACGGGTCAGAACCCCGAATCGCCCCGCGCCGTCGCGCGCCTGCTGCTGGAGAATATAGAACGCCCTCTGCGCTGAACCCGGTTCTCGTTCGCCATTTGGGACCGGATTCAGCGCAGGGGGCGCCTGGGGAAGGTGGTGGTCACGCGGAGCACGTCGCGCGCAACCACCGGTGGTAGCGGAAAAGCTTAGTCTTCGCGCTCGATGGGCATGCTCATGCAGCGCGGGCCGCCACGGCCACGGGACAGCTCGGCAGACGGGACCACGATCAGCTTGAGGCCCTTGCCTTCGAGCACGGCGTTCGTCACGTCGTTGCGCTCGTACACCACGATGGTGCCCGGGGCGATGCACAGCGTGTTCGAGCCGTCGTTCCACTGCTCGCGCTCGGCCGCGATGCGATCGCCGCCGCCGCAGGGGATGAGCTCGACCGGATGACCCATGTAGGTCTCCAGGATGCTCTCCAGCGTGCCGTTCACTTCCTTGACCTTGATGCCGTCGCCTTCGGCGGTGATCTCGAACACGGTCAGCGGGCCCATGATGCCCGGGTGGATGGTGAACTTGTCAACGTCGATCTGGGTGAACACGGTGTCGAGGTGCATGAAGGCGCGGGAGTTCGGGATGTTGAACGCCAGGATGGTCTCGATGGGGCTCGTCGGATCGTTGAAGATGTTCTTCGCGATGGCGTCGATGGCATCGGGCTCGGTGCGCTGGGAAATGCCGATGGCCAGCACCTTGTCGTTGATGTTGAGGATGTCGCCGCCCTCGATGTGGAACGTGTTGTAGCGGCTGTAGTACTCAGGGGTGCCCTTGAGCAGGGGATGGTGCGTGAAGATGTACTCGCCGTAGATGGTCTCGCGGTTGCGGGTCTCGGAGTACATGCGGTTGATGGACACGCCGTTGCCGATCATCGCGAACGGGTCGCGGGTGAAGTACAGGTTCGGCATGGGGGCCACGACCATCTTGGAGGACTCGGAAACCAGGTCCACCAGCGAGTTGGACTTGTCGGTGTGCAGCTCGGTGAGGTTGATGCCCTCCATCGTCTTCAGCACGAAGTCCTTGGCGTCGGGGTAGTTCTCCTGCATGTAGTCGAAGATGATCTTCTGGTAGCGATCCGTGCGGATGCCGGCCTCTTCGATCCACTGCTTGAGGAACTGCTCGCGCAGCTCGGGGTTGGCCTCGAGAACCTCAGCCATGAGGTCTTCCAGGTAAAACACTTCGACGCCGTTGTCGCGCAGAGCCTGTGCGAACGCGTCATGCTCCTCCTGGGCGACCTTCAAGAACGGGATGTCGTCGAACAGCAGCTCCTCGAGCGTGTTCGGCGTCAGGTTCAGAAGCTCTTTACCCGGGCGGTGCAGCAGGACTTTCTTCAAGGGCTTGATCTCGCTCTTGACGTTTACTCCTGACATGTGCAACCCTCCTTCTTCCTTTACGTCGGTTCCTCGTGAAGGGGGAACCGATCTTCGCCAAGTCGCCGTGCGGTCCTTTAAGCCGCTCGGCGCGTTGAGTCCACCATGCACCCCTCGTCGGGCGAATGAAAGATGTAAACAAGATTTAGCGATAGATTGATTGCGGGTGTAGCGGAGCGGCGAACGCGGTAAACCTCCCGTAAACCGCAGGTGGGAAGATGATTCCCCGGCGGCGGCCGCCGGGGTGCGCGGGCGCGTTTTCGGGCCGGGGCAACGCCGTGCGCGATTTCGTGTATCATGGCATATGATGCAAGCCATGAGGTAAACGATAGCGAGGTGCTCGTTCGTGGGGTTCGTGCTGTTTTACTACACGCTGTTCGTGATGCTTGCCTCTATCCTCGCTTCGGCCACGTGCTTGTCGGCCTATCTCGTGTCGCATCGGCGCGAGATGATGTTCGCCGTGTTCGGCTTCCTGTTCTACTTCTTCGATGTCGCCTGGGTGCTGCAGGACGACTTTGCCCTCCTGGGCGATTTGCAGGTGGTGGGCGTGTTCGCCATCGTCCGCTCGCTGGTGTCCGTGGTGACGGGCGGCGGCTGCCTCATGGCGTTCTGGCTGCTGCTGTGCGACTACCTCGGCGGCACGAACCGCGCGTTGCGCGTGGTGCCGGGGGTGGTGTACGTGCTGGGCAGCATCGCGGCGCTCACGTTGCTGCCCGATGGCAACGTGCAGCGGTTCGTGTTCTACACCACGCGTGCCATGCTGCTGTTCTGGATGCTGCTGTATGTCGGGTTCCGTTACTTCTCCAGCAAAGACGAGGTGGAGCGCAATCGTTTGCGCCGTCATCGATGGCTGTACGTGCTGGTGTGGGTGGTGGGGCTGCTCATGGTCCTGGAGGACGCGAGCTTCTTCCTGGTGTGCGAGCCGAACTCCGTCGTCATGTGGCCGCGCACGTTCGCGCCCGAGCGCAACTTCATGGAGAACGTGCTGATGCTGAGCCTGGCATTCTTCGCGTGCCGCGACGCGTTCCAGGTGCTGTCGATGCGCTTCGAGCGCCCGCCGATGCACGGCGGCGAGGTGCAGGACGCGCGCATCAGCGAGAACCTCATGGTGTACGGCAAGCGCCACCAGCTGTCCGAGCGCGAGCAGGAGGTGCTGCACCTCGTGCTGCTGGGCAACGACAACCAGAACATCGCGTCCACCATGCACCTGGCCCTGAGCACCGTGAAGGTGCACGTGCACAACATCCTGCAAAAGACGGGCCAGCCCAATCGCCAGGCCCTCACCCAGGACTTCTGGAAGACGTCGTAGCGAAGCGCGCGCCGAGCGGCGCGCGCTTCGTGCTTAGTCGAACTGGCGCAGCGCGGCGCTGAGGCGCTTGAGGCCCTCGCGCAGCGTGGGCTCGGGCGCGCAGTATCCCAGACGGGCGCCGCAGGGCAACTCGAAACGGCTTCCCGGCACCAGCAGCACCCCTTGGTCGCGCAGCAGGTCGATGCAGAACCGCTCGTCGTCGATCGGGATATCCAGCTCGATGAACGACGTGGACACGGCCTTCGGGGGCACCCAGGACACGCGCGGCTCGTTGTCCACCCACTCTTGAGCGATGGCCAGGTTGTTCGTGACGATGGCGCGGTTGCGCTCGAGCACCTTGTCGCGGTTGCGCAGCACGTGCACGGCCAACGCGTCGTTGAACACGCCGTCGCAGATCATCGTGTAGTCGCGGTACACGCGGAAGCGGTCGGCCAGCTCCTTGTTCGACACCGTCCACCCGATGCGCGCGCCCGGCACCGAGTACGTCTTCGACAGGCTGTTCGTCACGATGGCCCGGTCGTACAGGTCGGCCATCGACACGTACGATTCCGTGTCGTGCAGGGGCAGGTACACCTCGTCGGACAGGACGTAGGCGCCCACCGATTCGGCGATTTCCGCGATGCGCTTGAGCGTTGCGGCGTCGAGCACGGTGCCCAGCGGATTGCTGGCGTTGTTGATGCAGATGAGCTTCGTGTCGGGGCGCACGAGCTTTTCAAGCTCGGTCACGTCGGGGTTCCAGCCGTGCTCGCGGCGGATGTGCCAATACTCCACGTCGGCTCCCAGTGTGCGGGGGATTTCGTACAGCGGCTGGTAGGTGGGGTATTCGGCGATCACGTGGTCGCCCGGCTCCACGAGGGCCAGCAGCGCCAGCAAGTTGGCGCCGGTCGCGCCGTTGGTCTGCAGCACGTTGTCGGGATCCACCGAGCGGTAGAGCTTGGCCACCCCCTCTTTGAACGCGGGCGAGCCCTCGATCCAGCCGTAGTTCATCTTCTCCTTGTTCAGCCGCTCGTAGAACGTGGCCCCTTGCTCGTCGTCCAGGGCGAGGATCTCGCCCATCGTCATCGACGAGATGGTGGATTGCGCGATGTCGTAGGTGGCGCTTTTCTCCCAGACGTTCAGCCAGTCTTCAACGCCAATGGTTGCGATATGCATAGGAGTGTCCCTTCCCGGTTGTGACAGGTTGCGATATGCGGTGCTAGAAGCTGATGAATCCCGTGAACAGCAGCACGAGCGACAGCACGCCGAGTGCCGAGATGATGCCCATCCCCGCCTTCTCGGCCGTCGTCAGGCCGCGTCCTTGATCCTTGCGCGCCTTGGCGTACACGAAGAAGCCCGGGATGTAACCGACGCAGGTGAGCAGCAGGAACGTCCAGCCGTTCAGCAGCACGCCGACAACCTGGAACAGCACCGCGATCGCGCCGATGATCAGCTGTCCCATCTGCCTGTTCTGAGCGGAGTACTTCGCTTGATAGGCGGCTGCCAGGGTCCAGGTGATGACGATGGCCACCGTGCAGAGGGAGAACGCGAAGTTGTACGCGTCTTCGGAGAAGATGAGCGTGAGCATGAACACCTGGGTGCACGCGCCCACGATCAGCAGGCTGAACCGGGGAGCGTTCTTGGCGTTCATCTTGCCCCACGCGGCGGGCAGCAGCTGGCGTTTCGCCATGTCCGACGTGGTTTCGGCGGGCAGGATGGTGAACGACAGCCACGACCCCATGACGGAGATGATGATGGCGATGGAGATGAACGCGCCGCCCCAGCCGGGGGCCATCGAGTCGAACACGTAGAGCATGGCCGGGTAGTTCATGGCGGCGATCTCGGTGTAGGGCAGGTAGCCGTACGGCAGCACCGAGGCGCTGATGTAGATGAGCAGCAGGCAGATCAGGCCGATGACGGTCGCCTTGCCCACGTCGCTCTTCTTGCGGGCACGGGAGGACATGACGGTGGCTCCCTCGATGCCCACGAAGGTCCACATGAGGATGATGAGGCAGTTCTTCACCTGGTCGCCGACGCTTCCGATGGCCACCGCGTCTGCGCCCAGCTCGCCCATGGAGGCCATGTTGTTCTGGAGCGTGCCCCAGAAGTCGGCCGTGAACACGTTGGCGTTGAACAGGAACAGGGTGAACAGGATGAACACGGCGATGGACGCCACCTTGCACACCATGACGATGGCGTTGAGGAACGATGCGCTCTCGACGCCGCGGATGACGAGCAGGGTGAGCAGCCACATGATGACCGACGCGATGAGGATGCAGGGAACGGTGTTGCCCGGCAGGAACGCGGGGAAGAAGTACCCCAGCGTCGACATCATCATCGTGGCGAAGGCGACGTTGCCCAGCCACGCGCTCAGCCAGTACCCCCAGCCCGAGATGAAGCCCGCGAACGGGCCGAAGCCCTCCTCGGCGTACTGGAAGATGCCGTGCAGGTCGGGGCGCTTCGCACCCAGGTTGGCAAGCGACAGCGCCAGCATCATGAAGCCCACGCCCACGACGCCCCAGGCTATGAGCGCGCTGCCGGGGGACGCGACCTGCGCCAACTGGCCCGTGATGGCGAACACGCCCGACCCGATGCACGAGCTGATCACCATGCCGATCAGCCCGAACAGGCCGATCCCTTTTCTTTTGTCCATTGACGAACTCCTTTGCGAAGAGGTGCTGCATGACGACGCGTCGATCACACCTTGCCGGGAGGCGACGGCGAAAGAAAGGTCTAAACAGGGTCTATCGAGCGGCCCGCGCGCGTCCGAAATGCGGCGACTGAGAACTACAACCTAGTTAAACCGCAGGTGATCGGATGCATGCACCGCAGGGGCGTACCGTTTCGTATATGATGGGAAACGATTGATTTCCTGCATCGTCGGACGAAGGAGTGTCTGTTGGTGGGGTTCGTGCTCTTCCATTTCACCCTGATCGTGCTGCTGGCTTCCGTCCTCACCTCGGCTGCGTGCCTGTCGGCGTACCTCGTGTCGCGCAAGCGCGTGCTGCTGTTCGCGTTCCTCGCGTTTCTGTTCTACTTCTTCGACGTGGCCTGGGTGTTGCAGGACGAGCTCATGTATCCGGGGCTCGATGCGCAGATGACCAGCGCGTACCTGATGGTGCGCTCGTACGCGTCCATCCTGGCGGGCGCTGGGTTCCTCGTGTCGTTCTGGCTGGTGGTATGCACGGTGCTCGGCGAGAAGAGCCGCGCGCTCATGGCGGTGCCCGGCGTGGTGTTCGTGGTGGCAAGCGCGGTGGTGCTCATCGCGTTTCCCGAGGGGAACGTGCAGCGCTTCACGTTCTACACCCTGCGCGCGCTGCTGCTGTTCTGGATGCTGGGATTCGCCGCGTATCGCTACCGCACGATGGACGACAGCGTGGAGCGCGGGCGGCTGCGCCGCCACCTGCGCCTGTACGTGGCGCTGTGGGTGCTCGGCGTGTTGGTGGTGGCCGAGGACGTGCTTTTCTTCCTCGTGGTGGATCCGGCGACGCTTGGCATCGGGCCGTGGGCGTTCACGTCCGAGCGCAACTACGCCGAGAACGCGTTGATGCTCGTCTGCATGTTCGTGGCGTGCCGCGACGCGTTCCGCACCCTCGCGTTGCGCTTCGAGCATCCGCCGGCGCCGGGCGGCGAGCGCCGCGAGGCGGTGCTGAACGACACGCTCATGCGGTACGGCAAGCAGCATCAGCTGTCCGAGCGCGAGCGGGAGGTGCTGTACCTCGTCCTGCAGGGTAACGACAATCAGAACATCGCCTCGTCGTTGCAGCTGTCGCCCAGCACCGTGAAGGTGCACGTGCACAACATCCTGCAAAAATCCGGTCAGGCGAACCGTCAGGAGCTCATCCGGGACTTCTGGAAGATGTCCTAGAAGGGGTTCGGCTCCCTTTGGGGCATCGGGGCGCCGCGCTTGCTACGACGGGCGCTCGGCCAGCGCGAGGTTGCGCTGGAGGACGCCTTCGCCCAGCACGTTGAGGTAGCTGTCGGCGAGGGCGACCATGGTGTCGATGGACTCGCGGCGGTCGCTGGCCAGCCAGCTTTTCAGCATGCTGACGATGCCGCCGGCGATGAAGTCGAACTGGTAGTTGCACAGCGCCATGCCGAGGGCGCGGTCGCGGTTCGGCGTCAGGCCCTGGTCGCGCTCCCGGCGCTCCACGGCCTCGAGGGGCGCGACGGCCGTGAGGCAGCTGTCGCGCACCACGTCGATGACGTCTCCCAGGAAGGCCCCGTCGGCGTTGTCGCCGAACACGATGGCGAACGCGTCTTCGTTCGTTTCGAAGTAGCTGAAGATGTCCTCGAGGAACGGACGGTTCTCGTTGCGCGCCAGCTCTTCGCCATGCGCGTCCACCAGCTCGCGGCAGATGTTGCAGAACTCCTCTTTCACCTGGTCGAACATGTCGTACACGTCCTGGAAGTGCACGTAGAACGTGGCGCGGTTCACGTCGGCCAGCTCGGCCAGCTCGGTGACGGTGATGCTTTTGAGCGGGCGCTCCTTCAAAAGCGCCATGAGCGCCGTCGTCAGCGCGTTGCGCGTGCGCCGCGAGCGGCGATCCATTTTGATGTCGCGACGCCATCCGGGCGTCAAGATTTCTTCCGACACGATTCACCTTCTTCGACGAACAGCCCCCGCGGTGTCGAATAGTCGACGATCGGGCGCTTGATTGCGTATTGCCCTGGTCGAAAGCATATCGCATACTCGTTCATTATTCAACACATGACGTATAACGGTACTAATGTTGAGTATGCATCACCTGTGGTATGAGTGTTTCACGTGAAACATCTGTTCGAAGGGAGCATGATGCTCAAGTTTTGCGAAGCGTTCCTGCGCCACCGCAAGGCGGTGGTTGCGCTGTTCGCGGTGGCGGCAGTGGCGTGCGCGCTGTGCATCCCGGCGGTTAAGGTGAACTACAGCATGACCGATTACCTGCCGGCCGACGCGCCGTCGATGCAGGCGCTCGACGACATGGAGCAGTCGTTCGACGGGGGCATCCCGAACGCGCGCCTGTTCGCCGAGGGCATCGACCAGGCCACGGCCGAGCAGCTTTCCCGCGACCTGGCCGCCGTCGACGGCGTGGACGAGGTGATGTGGCTGGGCAGCGTGGCGGACACGAAAAAGCCGCTCGCCGTGCAGGACGAGGACGTGACGGCGTCGTGGGCGACCGACGACGGGTATCTGTTCCAGCTGGTCATCGACGAGGCGAAAGGGGTGACGGCCACCGAGGAGGCGCGTGCGGCCGCCCAGGATGCGGGCGCGTCGCAGGTGTCGCTGTCGGGCGATGCCGTGAACACCGCCAGCGCGCAAAGCTCCACGTCGGTGGAGATCGCCTACATCATGGTGCTGGCGGTGCTCATCATCATCGTGATCCTGTCGCTGACGTCGCATTCGTGGTTCGAGCCCGTCATCTTCCTGACGGTGATCGGCGTGGCCATCGTGATGAACATGGGGACGAACCTCCTGATCGGCGAGATCTCCTTCATCAGCCAGATATGCGGTGCCATCCTGCAGCTGGCAGTGTCGATGGACTACGCCATCGTGCTGCTGCACACGTTCCGCCGCTGCCAGCGCGAGTATGCCGACCCCTACGTTGCCATGGCGCATGCGATGAAGCGCGGCTTCTCGGTGGTGCTGTCCAGCGCGGCCGTCACGTTCTTCGGCTTCCTCTCGCTCACGGTCATGCAGTTCGGCATCGGCGTGAACATGGGCATCGTGCTGGCGAAGGGCATCCTGTTCAGCTTCCTCACTGTCATGTTCCTCATGCCGTGTCTCACGCTGCTGTGCCTGCGCTGGATCGACAGGTTCGAGCACCGGTTCCTCATGCCCTCGTTCGACGGCTTCGCCCGCGTGTGCCAGCGCATCATGGTGCCGATGGCCGTGGTGGTGATCGTCGTGGCGGTGCCGGCGTACCTGGCGGAGAGCCGCACCGATTTCAGGTACGGCACCTCCGGGTTCGCGCCTCCGGGCAGCCAGACCGCGGTTGAGCAGGAGCGCATCGAGGAGGCGTTCGGTGCGTCGGCCACCTGGGTGGTGATGGTGCCCGAGGGCGACACGTCGCGCGAGCAGGCGCTTGCGGACGATCTCGAGGCGCTCGATCACGTGACGGGCGTGACGTCGTACGTGACCGAGGCCGGGCGCGCGCTGCCGGTGGAGGTTGCGCCCGCGTCCACGGTGGAGCAGGTGATCGCGGGCGGCTGGTCGCGCCTCGTGGTGTCGCTCGACGTGGAAGGCGAGGGCGACGAGGCGTTCGCGCTGGTGGAGCAGGTGCGTGCGACGGCGGAGGCTCAGTACGGGGACGCGTACCGGTTGGCGGGCGCGGAGGTGTCGGTGTACGACCTGCGCGACACGGTGCAGCAGGACGCGGGGCGCGTGAAGCTGTTCTCCATGCTGTCCATCGGCCTCGTGCTGGCGCTCATGTTCCGCAGCCTGTCCATCCCGTTCGTGGTGCTGATCGCCATCGAGGTGGCCATCTGGATCAACTTGGCCGTGCCGTACTTCCTGGGCGACAGTCTGAACTACATCGGCTACCTCGTGATCGACGCGGTGCAGCTGGGCGCGGCCGTGGACTACGCCATCATCTACACGCGCGAGTACTTCGACCGCCGCAGCGAGTACACGCCGCGCGAGGCGTCGCGTTCGGCGGTGAAGCATGCGGCCCTGACCATTCTCACGTCCTCGTCGATCCTCGTGTTCGCGGGGCTGGCGGTGTGGCAGATCGCCTCGAACGGCGTGATCTCCGAGCTGGGCGTGCTCATCGCGCGCGGCGCGTTCACGTCCATGCTCATGATGTTCGTGTTCCTGCCGTGGTTGTTCAAAACATTCGATGGAGTCATTCGCCGCACCTCGCTCGGCCTGCATGTGTACGAGGGCGAGCCGAAGGGTGCGAGCGCGTTGGAAGGAGAAGGTGCTCATGGAGAAGCGTAAGGAAGCGGGATGCGCGCTGGCGGCCTCGCTGCTGGCCGGCGCGCTGGCGTTGCCGACGGCGGGGTTGGAGGTGAGCCAAGCGTGGGGCGTCGAGCCCGAGGCGGCGAAGGACGAGGTGGTGTACGTGAAGGCGGGTGCCGACGGGGCGACGCAAGGGCTGTACGTGGTGAACGTGTTCGACACGGGCGCCGTCCAGACGGTGGACGACCCGGCGCGCTACACGCGGGTGAAGAACCTGACCACCACCGATGCGCTGGTGCAGGAGAACGGCGCCGTGCAGGTGAGCACGTTGGCCGATCAGCCGTTCTATTACGAGGGCGAGATGGACGCCGCGACGCCGCTGCCGTGGGACGTCTCGTTGACGTACTACCTCGACGGGGCGCAGATCGCGCCGGACGAGCTGGCGGGGAAGAGCGGGCGGCTGCGCATCGAGTTCGCGGTGACGGCGCGCGGCGGGGATGCGGAGGGCGCGGGGCTCGCGGACTTCGCCGAAAGCTGCGTCATGCAGGCGCAGGGGACGTTCCCGGAAAGCGCGTTCAAAGTGGAGGACGCCGACGGCGCGACCGTCGCCCACGTGGGCGACAACGCCGTGATCAGCTACCTGGTGCTGCCGGGCGAGAGCGCCGTGTACGCCATCGAGGGCGATGCGCGCGCCTTCTCGTACGAGGGATGGCAGATCAGCGCGATGCCGCTCGGCCTAGCCATCGACCTGGCCGAACAGGACACCGCTCAGCTGTCCGACAAGACCGGCGAGCTGGAGGACGCGACCGCGCAGCTGTCCGACGGCGCGGCCTCGCTTGAAAGCGGGCTGGGGTCGCTGGCCAGCGGTTCGGGCGATCTCGCGTCCGGCACCGGCGAGGTGGCGGCGGGCGCGACGGAGCTTGCGGGCGGCGCCAGCTCGCTGGCGCGCGGGTCGGAGGAGCTGCAAGCGGGCGTGGGCGCGGCGGTGGACGGGCTCGCGTCGGTGAGCGCGAACAGCGCGGTGCTCGACGCGGCGGCAGAGCTGGTTCGCGCGGGGGCGGGCGACCTCGATGCGGGCGTGCAGGCGCTGCGAGCGGGCGACCAGTCGTTTCTCGGGGCCGTGGCGGCGGCGAAGGCCCAGGCCGCCGTCGGCGCCGCGCAGTACGCGGCCGCGCAGGAGGCGTACGCGGCGGCCGTGGCGGCGGCGTACGCCGATCCGACGGCTGCGACGGTGGCCGCTTTGGACGGCGCGGCGCAAGCGCTTGCCCAGGCCAGCCAGGCCGCCGGATCCTACGGCGCGCTCGACACCGTCGAGGGAAGCTACGCGCCGCTGTCGGGCGGCATCGCCGAGGCGGCGGCGGGCTCGGCGAGCCTGTCGGCGGGCACGGCGGACCTTGCCGCCAACGTGGAGGCGTACACCGGCGGCGTCGATGCGCTCGCGACGCAGGCGCCTGCGCTTGCTGAGGGGGCTGCGAGCTTGAGCGCGGGCGCGGCATCGCTGGCGGGCGGCACGGGCGAGGTGGCGGCGGGCGCGTCGTCGGCGGCTGCGGGGGCCGTGCAGCTGGCGAGCGGCGCGGCGAGCGCCTCGTCGGGCGCGCGCGAGCTGTCCGCCGGCACGGCCGACCTCGCCGAGGCCGTGAGCGGCATGGACGAGCAGGTCATCGACGCGGTGCAGCAGGCGATCGACGACAAGCTGGGCGCCGACTACCAGGCGCACTCCTTCGTCGACCCGTCGAACACCGCCGTCGACGACGTGCAGTTCATCTACGTGGTGGACGGCGTGGAGGAGCCCGACGACGCGGACGCGGCGGAGGCGGCGGGGGAGGCGAATGCGGACGCGGACGGGGGCGGGGGCGCAGACGGGGGCGCAGGCTCGGGCTCGGAGCCGCAGGGCTTCGTGGATCGCCTGCTGGCCCTCTTCCGCCCCGCAAGCTAGAAGGAGCGGCCCCCTGCCCCTGCCTCACGGCGGGCGGGGCAGGGGGCGGGCGGGCTGTCGGGGGCTTCCGCGAGCCTAGTTTTCCACGATGAGATTTTCGGCGATGCTTTTGAGCTTCTTGAAATCGGTGATGACCAGCGCGCCGCGTTGGCGTTCGGCGCAATCGGCGTTGCGCAGCGCCACGACGGAGTTCGTGATGGAGTTCACGTGCACGCCCAGCATCTCGGCCAGCTCCTCGTTGCTGAACGGGATGATGGCCGGCGCCTGCGCCGAGTTGAACTCGCGGGCCAGCGTGAGCAGCAGCGCGGAGAACCGCTGCAGCACGGGGTACACGGAGGCGTTCACCGCTTCGCGCGTTTGCAGCGACATCATCTCGAACAGGTATTGCGCCATGGCGTAGCACACGTCGCCGTGCGTTTTGAGGTAGGCGCCGAAACGCTCGGCGTCGATGGCGAACGCTTCGACTTTCGTGGTGGCCTTCGCGTTCAGGATGGACGGCTTGCGGTCGACTTCGGGACGGAATCCCTGGAACCCGATGAGCGTGCCCGCCTTGTGGAAGAACACCGTTTTGGTGTACCCGTCGGGCGTGCCGCTGTACAGCCGTACCAGGCCCCTCGTCAGGTAAAACGTCTCGCGCATGTCGTCGCCCTCGCGGAACAGGTAATCCCCCGGGCTCAGCACGAGCGCCCGAGCCTTCAGGGTGCCGTCGGCGACGATGCGTTCGATGGTCTCGCTCAGCAGCGGCTTCGGCTGCACGAACAGGCTGATTGCTTCCATGCGTTCCCCCTAGCGCTTCGGCTTCCCCTTCGTGTTCGGATACATCATACCCCACGCGACCAGGCCCGCCCCGGCGACCGCCGAGGTTGCCAGATAGGTCGCGGAAACCGGCAAGCCGCCCTGCATCATGGCTCCGGCCAGCAGCCCTCCCGCGATCATTCCCAGGTCGAGCGCGCTTTGCTGCCGCGCCAGGAACGTGCCGGCGCCGCCGCCCGACGACGCGCCCGCGGCGGCGACGAGCGTGGCCGTGGCGCCGAAGTATCCCGCTCCGCACAGGAACGCCCCCGCGAGGACCGCTTCGGGGCTGCGGCCCAGCGCCATGAGCAGCAGCCCCAGGCCGTTGGCGGCGATGGTGCAGCCCACCGAGCGCTTCGCGCCGAACCGATCGGTCGCCCATCCGGCGACGAGGCTGCCGACGAGGCCTCCGGTGCTGAGGAACGCGAACAGCATGCCGTCGTTGCAGGACGCGAGCGCTTCTTCGGCGAGGGTCTGGCCGAAGTTCATGACCACGCTGTAGCCCGATGCGAGCAGGAGCGGGCTGGCGAGGAGGAGCGCCCGCTGGCGCAGGGGAGGGGGCGCGGAGAGCGCGAGGGGCGCGGGAGCCGCGAGCCGCGAGGCTCCCGCCGCCCGCCCGCGCGGCAGCGCGAGGGCGACGGCCGCGCCGCACGTTCCCACAAGCGCGAGCGCGACGAAGAACGCCCCGTACCCGTGCGCGTCGATGAGCGGGAAGATGGTCACCGGCCCCGCCATCAGCGAGGCGGTGGTTGCGAACCGCACGATTCCCAACCGCCTCCCCAGCTTGGAGGCGGGGGAGGTGGCTGCGAGGTACTGCGCCACGCTCGGTTGGAACAGCGCCAGCCCGAACGCCTGCGCCAGGCGCAGGACCACGACCTGCCACAGCTCGGAGCAACCGACGAGGGCCAGGCACGGCACGGTGTACCCCAACGCTCCCGCGATCATGGCGAAGCGGCTTCCTCGCTGCTCCACCACGCGCTCGAGCGGGATGCGCAGGAGGACGGCGAGCAGCACGAACAGGCTGTTCTGCAAGCTGGCGACGAACGGTCCGGCGCCAAGCGACATGACGTAGGTGGGAAGCGCGGTCGTCTCGGTGTTGTTGAGCCCGAACAGGAGGAAGGCCGCAATGGCGACGAGCGCCGTGACGGCACTCGATGATTCTGTTACCTGCGTGCGGCTCGGGCCGCTCCGTTCCTCGTCGGCGCCCATGGCGTCCCCCCCCCCTCTGCGCAGGAGATGGTACGGCTTCGTGTACGCGCCTGTCCAACCAGCCCTGTGCCAGCCCCACAATGTTGTGGGTCCAACCCCTGTTTAGGTGCGCAGCCCAACCGTGTGCCGCTCCCACTGCCGTGTGTGGAGCGCGTTCCGAAGCCGGCGTATCGTCCAGCTTGTCCGCAAGAATGGCCCCAAAGGCGCCTGTCCCCTTTGGGCTTCTTTGGGGCCATCGGAGAAGACGAGGAAGAGGAGGGTGAGATGAAGACGACCGAGACGCATGCTGGCGTATGCGAACCCGAGTACTTCATGCGCGACGGCAAGCTGACCCGTCGCACGTTCATCAAGGGCGTCGGCGCGATAACCGTCGCGTCCGCGCTGGGTTTCGGGGCGCAGGGCGCCGGCGCGCCCGAAGCGCTGGCCGACGAGGCTCCGGCAGCCGCCGGGGAGAAGGCCGTGCACGCGGTGTGCACGGTGAACTGCACGTCGCGCTGCCATCTGCGCGGCACGGTGCGCGACGGCAAGCTCGTGCGCGTGGAGCCGGGCGACATGCCGGGGCGGCCGGGGTACGCCAACGCGTGCCTGCGCTCCATGAGCTACATCCAGCGCTTGCAGGACGAAAACGCGCGCGTCATGTACCCCATGCGGCGCACGGGCGAGCGCGGCTCGGGCGAGTTCGAGCGCATCACCTGGGACGAGGCCATCGACGCGATCGCCGAGAAGCTCAACGCCGTGCTGGCCAAAGACCCGCAGGCCGCTTCGTTCTACTCGTTCACGGGCGACCTGGGCAAGCTGTCGTGGGAGGCGCCCACGCGCTACGCCGCCACCGTGGGAGCCACCACCTGGGACATCGAGGGCATCATGGGCGATCACGGCGCGTCCATGGGCATGACCATGGTGTTCGGCACGCACCGCGGCGCCCACGACTCGCGCGACTACCTGAATTCCAAGCTGCTCATCGTGTGGGGCCGCAACGTGGCCGACACGCACACGTCCGAGCTGCGCGATTACGTGGCCGCGCGCAAGAACGGCGCGAAGGTCATCGTCATCGACCCGCGCCAGTGCTCCACGGCGGCCATGGCCGACGAGTGGATTCCCCTCAACCCGCAAACCGATCCGGCGCTGGCCTTGGGCATGATGAACTGGATCATCGGCAACGACCTGCACGCCAAAGACAAGCTGGTGGAGGAATCGGTCGCCCCCTATCTCATCCGCGAGGACGATGGCGCGTACCTGCGTATGGTCGACGGCAAGGTGGTGGCCACGGCGGCGGGAACCGGGAAGGCCGACGAGGGTTCCATCGGCACCGCTCCGGCGGCGCAGGGCGAAGCGGGCGCCGGCGCCGGCACGTACGTGATCTGGGACGAACTGACGGGCACCGCGGTGCCCGCCCCCGATGCGGCCTCCATCAAGGGCGGAAGCGTCAAGCCCGCGCTGACGGGCTCGTTCACGGTCGACGGCGTGGCGTGCCGCACCGCGTTCGACCACCTCGTCGACGCGTGCGCCCCGTACACGCTCGAGCGCACCGGCGAGATCTGCGGCATCGACCCGGACGTGGTCGAACGTCTGTCCCGAGAGTACATCGAGGCGCAGCCCGCCGGCATCCGCATGGGCCAGGGCATGCAGCGCGTGTACCATTCCTACGCGCCGTTCCGCACCGTGGCCACGCTGGCCATGGTCGCCGGGTACATCGGCGTCCCCGGCGGCGGCGCGTCGCACGCGGGCGGCACGGCCACCAACAAGCCGGTTGCCGGCTACACGGGTCCGGTGTACGACTTCACCGATTGGTCGGACACGGGAAAGAAGGCGAACCTCGTGCCGTCCTCCAAGGTGTACGCGGCGGCGGTGAACCACGATCCGGTGCCCATCGACTTCCTGTGGATCGCCAACTCGAACTTCATCAACATGAGCCCCGATTCCAACCGCATCATCAACGAGGTCATCCCGGCCATCGACTTCATCGTCACCGTCGATCCGTGGTGGACGTGGACGGCGAAGTACTCCGACATCGTGCTGCCTGCCTGCACGTATTGGGAGCACTGGGACCTCGTCGACCGCAGCCCCTGGGCCATGTTCAACCAGCCCGCCATCGAGCCGATGGGCGAGAGCAAGTCCGACGTCGAGATCATGTCGCTGCTGGCGAAGAAGACCGGCGTCGAGGACTACTGGAGCAAAACCGACGAAGAATGGATTCGCCAGTTCGTGGGCACCGACCATCCGGCATGGGACGGCCTCGATTGGGATCGCGACGTGGTCGAGCAGGGCATCTTCGGCCGCTCCGACGCGCTGTACGACCCCGCCATCGTCTACGCCGACGGCACCGGGTACAAGACCGACACCGGCAAGTTCGAGTTCTATACCGAGTCCCTGGTGGCGTTCGACGAGGAGGTTCCCACGTGGCAACCGCCGTGCGAGGATCCGCGCGAAGGCGAGCTGGCCGCGAAGTACCCGCTCGTGTACATCCAGTACCACGACCGCCTGAACGTGCACACGCAGCACATTCTGAACCCGGCGCTCGAGGTGGTGCAGGACGAGCCCCTGCTGCAGATGAACCCCGTCGACGCCGAGGCGCGCGGCATCGCGCACGGCGACGTGGTGCGCGTGCTCAACGATCGCGGCGACATGAAGATCCGGGCGTTCCTCACCGAGGGCATCATCCCGGGCACGGTGGCCACGCAGAGCGGGTGGACGCCCGATTACTTCATCGAAGGCTGCTACCAAAACCTGACCCATCACACCATCTGCGACGCCGAAGAAGCCTACAGCATGACGAACAGCGCCTTCTATGACGTGCTCGTCGAAGTCGAGAAGGCGTAAAGGAGGAGATCATGACCGAGAAACGCTACGGCATGGTGATTGACACCCAGCACTGCGTGGGCTGCCAAACCTGCACGGTCAGCTGCAAGATATCGAACGAGGTTCCCGGCAGCGCGCACTGGAACCACCTGGAAAGCCTGGACGGCGACGTGCTGTACCAATCGACGGGCACGTTCCCGCGCACCACGCTGGCCTTCCGGCCCCTGTTGTGCAACCACTGCGAGAACCCGGCGTGCGTGAACAACTGTCCGTCGGGGGCCATGCACAAAGACCCCGCTACCGGCATCGTGTCGGTGAATCAGGACGTGTGCATCGCGTGCGGCTACTGCAGCTGGGTGTGCCCGTACGGCGCGCCGTCGATGAACGACGTCGACCACGTGATGAGCAAGTGCACCTTCTGTGCCGAGCGCGTGGCCGAGGGCGTCGAGCCGTACTGCGTGGCCGCGTGCCCGGCGAACGCGCGCGTGTTCGGCGACTTGAACGATCCGGAGAGCGCGCCGAGCAAGCTCATGCAAGAGCGGCATGCCGAACCGTACCTGCCGGAGGCCGGCACGCATCCGTCGGTCTACTATATATAGGAAAGAGGGGATGAAGATGTTTGCCGAAATGCTTCCCTTGCTGGTGTTCACGACGTTCGCCGGCTTGGCGGCCGGAGCGTACGCGGTCGATGCCCTGTGCGGGAACGGGCGCGCGGGCTCGGGGGCCGCCGCTCCTGCGCGCCCCTGGCTGTTCCCGCTCGTGTGCCTCGTGTTGCTGGGACTGGGCCTGTGCGGCACGCTGCTGCATCTGGGGCAGCCCTTGCGGTTCGTGAACGGCATGGCGAACCCCGGCTCCATGATCGCGCAGGAGGCGTACTGGTCCATCGCGTTCGGGGCGGTCATCGTCGTCGATCTTGCGGTGGCGAAGGCGAAGGGCGCCGCGGTGCGCCCGATCCGCTGGGCCGGAGGGCTGGTTGCCGTGGGGCTCATGGTGGTCACGGGGCTGGCGTACTACCAGAGTTTGGGCCTGCCGGCTTGGAGCGGCGCTGCGACCGTGCCCCTGTTCCTGGTGGGCGACCTCGCGCTGGGCGCGGGCCTGTGCGCGCTGCTCGACCGGTCGGCGCTGGCGGGCGGCGTCCTGGCTGCGGCGAACGTGGCCGCCGGCGTTGCGTTCGCCGCGGTGCTGGGCGCGTTCGGACTGTATCTGGCGCGCATCGGCCTGGACGCGACGGGGCTGCTGGTTGCCGCCGGCATCGTGGGGCCGCTGGCCGCAAGCGCCGTGGCTGCGGCGACCCGCGCGGGAAAGCTCCCCGCGCAGGCGGGCGGCGTGGCCGTGTGCGCCCTTGCGATCGTGGGCGTCGTGCTCGCCCGCTACGCCTTCTTTGCCGCGGGCATGATGTAGGTTCGCTGACGTACCGAGGAAGGGCCCCTCTCGCAGCTTGGCGAGAGGGGCCCTTCGTGTCGGAGGCGTCCGGAGGGGAGGAGGGGACGCCTCGCGGGGGGAGGCGCTTACACCGCAGCGGCGGCGTTCTTGCCGGCCAGGCGGCCGAAGCTGAGGGCGGTGGCCAGGCTGATGCCGGCCACGACCACGGGGTAGTCCACCTGGAGGCGGCGGCCCATCGTGTTGCCGGCCACGTACAGGCCGGGGATCGGGTCGTTCGTGCCGTCCTTCGTCACCTGCAGGTCGTGGTTGCACTCGAGGCCGCCGAACATGACCAGCATGCCCGCGTTGCCGAACTTGCACGCGTAGTACGGCGGGTTCTCGACGGGGAACATGCGCTTCGACATCTTGCCGAAATCCTCGTCCAGGCCGTTGTGGCACAGCTCGTTGTAGCGCTCGATCTCGGCCTTCATCGTGTCGTAGGGCAGGCCCGTCTTCTCGGCCAGCTCCTCAAGCGTGTCGCATTTGACGTCGGCCGCTTCGTCCACCATAGCCTGCGTCGTGTAGCCCAGACCGAAGCCGGACAGCACGGTCTCGTACTCGGCGATCTTGTCGTCGGGAACGAAGTAGGTGGTGTAGCCGTGGCCGTCGGGCATGTGGATGATCTGCTCGGGCCACTTGCTGTCGAAGATCTGCCAGGACTTCACGCCCGCCTTGGCAAGCTCGGGGTCCTTGGCGACCGGCTGGCGCGTGTGCTCGTCGGCGATGTTCTGGCCGGGCACGTCCTCGTTCATGAAGCGCTTGCCCTCCATGTTGAGCTGCAGGAAGCTGTCCACGCCCAGGGCGCCGCCCATGTGGTGCGTCATCGGCGCGTGGGGGCCCAGCTCCATCCAGCCGCCGGCCCAGATGCCCATGAGCTGGCCGCGGCCGTCGTCCACGCCGCCCATGAACTCTTCGGTCCACGGCGCGTAGTAGTGGCGCATCTCGGTGTTCGCGCCGTAGTCGCCGCAGCACAGCACGGTGGCTTTGGCGTTCACCTTGAGGTAGCCGTCCTTCGTCTTGGCGTAGGCGCCCACCACGGCGTCGCCTTCCTTGATGAGCTGCTCGCCCTCGGCCTCGTAGATGAGCTCGGCGCCGGCGGCTAGGGCGGCGTTGAAGGCCGCCTCGCACGCCCACTGCATGTTGGGGTTCGTGGTGATGGTGCCGTGGAAGTACGGGTACACTTCTTCCTTGTAGTCGTACGTTTCCAGCTTGGGGAAGCACTTCGGGCGGATGAAGTTCGGCTTGTCGGTCTCGCGGTTGGCGGCCGTGGACTTCAGCACCTCGTAGTCGGCGCCCTCGATGAACCAGTCGAAGTCCTCGCCGGAGTGGTCGTACCAGTAGCTCATCATCCACGTGTCGCAGCGACCGCCGGTCTCCTTGACGTACTCGTTCATGATGTCGGCCTTGGGCGCCCATTCGATGCCCAGGTCCTTCTGGATCTGCGAGCCCACCACGCCGAAGTCGCCGGCCATGGAGATGACGGAATAGCTGTCCTCGGGCTGTTTCTCCAGCACGATGACCTTCTTGCCGGCCTCGGCGGCTTCCTTGGCGGCGGCGGTGCCGGCCAGACCCATGCCGATGACGAGGACGTCGCAGTCCTTCTCCTCCTTGATGTCGGTGGGAACCTCCGGCGGCGTGAGGAAGTCGGGGGTGTAGTTGGTGGGGGAGACGCTCGACGCTGCGGCGCTGCCCGAACCGCCGTTGCCCTCGGCCGACGCGGTGCCGGCACCCTGCTGCGGTGCGCAGCCGGCAAGCCCGGCGGCTCCGGCGGCGACGGCCGCGGTGGCTCCGAGGCCCAGGAATGCGCGACGACTCAGTTTGGTTTCTTTCATGTCCCTCTCTCCTTTCGATGAGAAGCGCGACGGCCCCAGACCGCCCGCTTCATCGTGAGGATTTCCGTGACGGAATCCTCCCCTGCGCCACCAACCATACGTGCCTGCGTGCTCGCCTGCCATACCTCCGCGCGGGTAGTTTTTCGCATTTCCCCCGGTGAACGCCCTACCTGATACGGGTGGGTAGCCGAGGTGGGACGCGAAAAACCGTCGATCGGACGGCAAACCATGAGCAAAAGACGAATTGATGGGGATGGGATATACTGGCAGGGAAACAGACGGAGGGTAGGGGCCGATGAGCTGTTTGAAGGATTTGGTTGCGGGCATGCGGGCGCGCGATGTCGTGTTCATGAGCGGGTATGCGCTGTATCTGACGTTCGGCTACATGTCGTTCGAGTCGCCGACGGTGCTCACCTCGCTGGGCGAGTCGGGCGCCCTCGTGCAGTCGCTGTTCCTCGTGGCGGTGATCGCGGCGCGCATGGTGGTGTACGCGGCGATGATCGCGCTGGCGCGGCGCGCGGGCCGCGGGTTTCCGCCCGCGGTGATTCTCGTGTGCGCGGGCGTTGCGGCCACGGGCTTCATCGTCACGCGCATGGCGTTCCAGTTCGCGGGGTTCGTGCCGTTGGACGAGCTCGTGCCGTGGCTCGTGGCGGGCGGCCTGTGCTTCGGCGCGGGCGACGCGCTGATCAACCTGCTGTGGGCGCGCTTCTCGGGCACGTTCGACCTGCGGCGCGTGTACCTGTTCGTGCTGATGAGCAGCGGGCTCAGCCTGGTGGTGTACCTCGTGGTGACGCTGCTGCCCTCGGCGCTCATGCTGCCGGTGGGCGCGGTGCTGTTCTTCGCGTCCGTGGTGTTCTGCCGCCAGTGCCTCGCCGCGCGCGAGCCCATCGCCGAAGAGTACTCGGCGCCGGTGTTCAAGGGTGCGCTGTCCGCGCTGTGGCGCCCCGTGCTGGGCACCGCCATCCTCTCGTTTATGAGCGGCCTCATGCTGCAGCTGTCGCTGTCGGAGGCCATTCCGCTGGGGACGTTCCAGTCCACGTCGCTCATCACGCAGGCCATCGTCATCGTGGCGCTGCTGCTGCCGGCGCTGCTGGTGAAAAGCCAGCCCAGCTTGGGATCGGTGTACCGCATGGCGCTGCCGCTGTCGGCGGCGGGCTTTCTGCTGCTGCCGCTCATCTGGAACGGCGTGGGCGGTCTGGCGAACGCGTGCGCCCAGCTGGGAACGCTGGTGGCGGGCATCATCCTGTGGTGCATGGTGGCGCATACCGTGCACGACACGAAGCTGCCGGCGGCGCTGCTGTTCTCGTGCTCGCTCATCTGCACGAACGCGGCGCAGATGGCGGGAACGCTGGTGGGCATGCTGAACGCGCACACGCTGGGGCAGGGCGATATCACGCTGACGGCGGTGGCGCTCGTGGCCATCTACCTGCTGGCGATGGTGTCGATGTTCCTGTTCAAGGACAAGAACCTGCGCGGCGTCGACGTCGTGCCCGAGGGCGGCGCGCCCACGGCCGAGCAGCAGGGCGATGCGCTCGAGGCGCGGTGCGCGCACGTGGCCGAGACCTACGGCTTCACGCCGCGCGAGTCGGAGATCCTCGTGCACTTGGGGCAGGGGCGCACGGCGCGCGCGATCTCCGAGAAGCTGGTCGTGTCGGAGAACACGGTGAAGTACCACATCAAGTCCATTTACCAGAAGCTCGACGTGCATTCGCGCGACGAGGTGATCGACCTCATCGAGCGGTCGGAATGCGTCGTGCCGCACGACTCGGCCGAGTAGGCCCGCGCGCGCTGCGACCGCCGAAAGCCTCGGCCGCTCTATAAGCCCAGCGTATACGCGGGACCTTTATTCTGCTAAAGTACAGGCATCGTAATGGGGAAATGCGGGCGCGCGTTCGCGTCCGCTCGACTGAGAGTAGGGAAAGGAGTGGGTATGAGCAGTTCTATCGTTCAGAAGTTCAAGAACATCGGACCGGGCGCGCTGGTCGCTGCGGGCTTCATCGGCCCCGGCACCGTCACCACCTGTACGGTTTCGGGTGCGAGCTACGGCTATACCATGCTGTGGGCGCTGCTGTTCGCCACGGTGGCCACCATCATCTTCCAGGAGATGGCGTCGCGCGTGGGTATCGTTTCGGGCAAGGGTCTGGGTGAAAACATCCGCGATCGTATTCCTAACAAGACGCTTATGTGGATTGCAATCGTGATTGTTATCATCGCCATCTTCGTGGGCAACATCGCGTATGAGACGGGCAACATCACGGGCGGCATCCTGGGCATCCAGGCCGTCACGCCCGACATCCCGATGATTCCCATCGTCGTGGTGCTGGGGCTGCTGGCGTTTGCCGCCATGTGGATTGGCTCGTACAAGGTGGTCGAGGTCATCCTCACCGGCATCGTCGTGTTCATGGGCGTGGTGTTCCTCGTCACGGCGTTCGCGTCGAGCCCCGACTGGGGTGCCATTGCGCACGGCTTGTTCGTGCCGGCGCTGCCCGAAGAGGGATCGAAGGGCATCCTGACCGCGGTGGGCCTCATCGGCACCACCATCGTGCCGTACAACCTGTTCCTGCATGCCTCCGGTGCGTCCGAGCGCTTCAAGGACCCCGAGCAGGTGTCCGACGCCCGCTTCGACACCATCCTGAGCATCGGCCTGGGCGGCATCATCTCCATGGCCATCCTCGTGTGCGCCGCCGCGAACATCTACGGCACCGAGAACGTGGTGACGAACGGCAAGGACATGGCGCTGGCGCTGCAGCCGCTGCTGGGCTCGTGGGCAACGTGGCTGATCGGCCTGGGCCTGCTGGCTGCCGGCTTCTCGAGCGCCATCACGGCGTCGTTCTCGGCCGCGTACGCGGTGAACGGCGTGCTGGGCTGGAAGAAGACGGTCAAGGACCTGCGCTTCAAGATCATCTGGATCATCGTGCTGGTGGCCGGCTGCGTGATGGCCGTCGTGCTGGGCAAGAGCCCGACCGAGCTCATCCTGGTGGCGCAGGCGGCGAACGCCATCCTGCTGCCCATCATGGCGTTCTTCGTGCTGTACTGCGCGAACGGCAAGGACCTGGGCAAGTGGAAGAACCACGCGTTCGCGAACTGCGCGGGCGTGGTGATCATCGTGATCACGCTGTTCATGTGCTGGCGCAACATGTCCAGCTTCATCTCGTCGCTGCAGGCGCTGGTAGGCGCGTAGGCGCGGCGACGGTGCCGATGAGGTTATGAGCGTTCGTGCGCCCGCCGGTTTCGGCGGGCGCACGTGTTTCGAGGGAGGTTGAACGTGGACGAGGCGGCGATGCACGAGGCGGTGGGGCGGCTGGTGTCGTTCCTGGCCGAGGAGCGGGTGGAGCTTGCCGGGCTGGCGGTGCCGGACGACCCTGCCGAGCGCTGGGCGCTCGCGCGCTCGCTCATGAACATGCGGCTTCCGCGTCCGGTGCCCGCCGCAGTGTTGGAGGAGCAGGACGCCGTGCTGCGCGCGCTGATCGCGCGGGCGGGCGTGACGGATGCGAGCGCGCTGGCGCCGGTGGGCGACGGCGGCGTCGACGAGCGGCTGGCGCTGTGGCGCGGCGACATCACCACGCTCGCGGTGGACGCCATCGTGAACGCCGCGAACAGCAAGCTGCTGGGCTGTTTCATTCCCGGGCACCACTGCATCGACAACGCCATCCACACGTTCGCCGGGATGCAGCTGCGCCTGGCGTGCGACGAGCTCATGCGTGCGCAGGGGCGCGACGAGCCGGTGGGGTGCGCGCAGGTGACGTCCGCGTTCAACCTGCCGTCGCGCTTCGTGGTGCACACGGTGGGGCCGCAGGTTCCCACCGGAGAGCCGACCGCCGCGCAGGAGGAGCAGCTGGCGTCGTGCTACCGCGCGAGCCTCGATGCCGCGGCCGCTGCGGGCGGCGCGTCCCTTGCGTTCTGCTGCATCTCGACGGGCGAGTTTCGCTTCCCGCGCGAGCGCGCCGCCCGCATCGCGGTGGGGGAGGTGCGGGCGTGGCTCGCGCGCGACGAGCGCATCGAGCGCGTGGTGTTCAACGTGTTCGGGGACGAGGACGAGCGCGTGTACCGCGAGGTGCTGGGTTAGCGCGCGGCGGGCACGGGGAGGGGCCGCGTGCGTTATTCGGCGCGGTGCCTTCGGTAATATGTTTCTTTATTGGTAACAGTTGACTTGGAGCCAACTCGAAGAGGTACTATGACCTCAATACAACAAGCAGGTGAGAAGGAGCAAGCATGACTACGATCAACGAGCAAGCGCAGGCCTACCGCAAGCGTCTCTTTCCCGGGTTCGATTCGCCGCTCGCGAGCACCGATCCCGAGTTCGTCGAGCGCCTCGATCGCTTCGCCTTCGGCGAAGTGCCCGCCAGCGACGACCTGGACGACCGCACGCGCATGATGGCCATTCTGGCATCGCTCGTCGGCGCGCAGGCAATCGACCTGTTCAAGGCCATGGCGAAAGGCGCGTTCAACGTGGGCCTCACGCCGGTTGAGATCAAGGAGATCGTCTACCAGGCCACGCCGTACGTGGGGATGGGGCGCATGCTGCCGTTCCTATACGCGGTGAACGAGCTGCTGGAGCATCGCCTCGTGTCGCTGCCGCTTGAGGGGCAGGCCACCACGACCGAGGACACACGCCTCGAAGCCGGCGCGCAGAAGCAGGTGGACCTCTTCGGGCCGCATATGGCTGACTTCTACCAGTCGGGTCCCGAGGAAACGCGCCACATCAACCGCTGGCTGGCCGAGAACTGCTTCGGCGACTACTACACGCGCACGGGCCTCGACGACGCGCAGCGTGAGATGATCACGCTGTGCTTCCTGGCCGCTCAGGGCGGGTGCGAGCCGCAGCTGGTCAGCCACGCGCAGGCGAACATGCGCGTGGGCAACGACCGCGCGTTCCTCATCAAGGTGGTGTCCCAGTGCGTGCCCTACATCGGCTACCCGCGCAGCCTCAACGCGCTGCGCTGCATCGACGAGGCCGCCGAGGCGCTCGAGGCCGACGCCGAATAGCCGTGCGCTAGCCGGCCCGTCATAGCGCCCGTATTCGCCCGAATACGGGCGTTCGCATGCTTCCGGGCGCTAAGCCTGACGCTCCACCAGGTCGATCAGCTCCTGGTGCGAGTGCACGTCGAGCTTCGCGTAGATGTGGCTGACGTGGGTTTTCACCGTGTTGTACGACACGGTCAGCTCGTCCTGGATGAAGCGGACGTTGCGTCCGCGCGCCAGGTACTCGAAAATCTCCTGCTCGCGATCGGTGAGCCCGGCGGCCGTGCCGATGGCCGCGCACCGGTCGGCGACGGGGGACAGCGGGCCGTCGCCCGCGCTTGACGACACGAGCGGCGTGAGCGGCTTGATGCCCTGGATGGTGTGCGAGAAGCTGAACGATTTCTGCACGAGCACCACGTACGCCACGATGCCGAACACGATGCAGGCCGAGATGATGGACGTCGTGGTGGCGTCGGCCGCCATCTCGTTCGTGAACCGTCCGAAGTTGGCGCCCAGCAGCGTGCCCCATGACGCCATGGCATTGCCCCAGGCCAGCATCGGCAGCGCGCTCACCGTGTTCTTCGCCCCCAGCGCGATGAGCACGAAGTACATGAGAATCTCGAAGAACCCCGTGCCGCACGACAAGAGCGTGCTGATCAGCGTGCCGTTCACCGTGGCGATGGACAGCACGAGGAACCCGGCCACCGAGCACAGGATGGACAGCTGGAAGAACGCGTCGGGCGAGAAATCCTTGCGGCTGAGCATCACGTATCCCAGCACCAGCACGAGCGGCGCCAACGCGCCGAGCGCCAGCAGCGGCACGCGCTCCACCTCGCCGAACGTGAGCGTGTAGCCGTAGATGAAGCGGAACAGCAGCAGCGTGACGAACAGCTGGTGGCCGAACGGCAGGAACGACGACGGCGCCGTGACCGCGGCCTGCGCGGGCGAGCCTTCCGCATACACCTGGTTGAGCAGGGGGCGCGCGTACGGCGCGATGACGAGCACGGCGACGAGCGGGATGACGCAAAACAGCGCCAGGTTCACGCCCCAGGGCAGCAGCGCGAACACGCTGCGCAGCGCGTAGGCCAGCACGTACGCCAGCGTGACGCTGATGCCGAGCCGGCGCATGTCCAGCCCGATGCACCCGATGCCCACGATGATGTTCGACAGCCCCGTCCCCACGGTGACCAGCGCCGCGCCGCACACGAGCACGGCTGGCAGCGACCCGAAGATCCCCACCGCCATCACGAGCGATCCCGCAACCATGGTCGACACCGCCGCCACGAGGAACCTTCGGCTGGTGAACAGGCGCGGATGCCAGTACGACGCGAACGCGAGCACGGTGAGCGTGAGGCCGCCCACGACGGCGCTGGCTTCGCGCGTCCACAGGTACACGTGATCGAACAGGGGGAAGGCGCTGTAGTTCAGCAGCCAGTAGCCGATGAACGAGCCCATGAGCGCGGCGGTGCACGCGAGGAAGCGCAGCGGGTGCACCGGCTTGGGCGCGGTATGAGGGAACGCGGCAGCCATGCTTGAATCCCCTCCCGGATAGGCATCGTGCGGTGTTTCCGGGGGCTATTCTAGCAGGAGCCGGCACCGCACGAGGGGGCGGGAGGCAAAATCACCCGACCCGTATGAGACGCTTCACTCGGGTGACGTGACGCTTTTCCGGTGGATGACCCGTAGAGTTGAATGCGTTCCAACCGGGGCGTTTCGGCGCTTCGACCACATTCACAAGAAGGAAGGGGAGAGTCATGACGGAAGCGAACAAGGGATTGAGCCGTCGCGCATTTCTGGGTTTGGGAGCCGCGGCCGCCGCGCTGGCAGGGGCCGGCTTGGCGGGGTGCTCGCCTGCCGCCGCGCCCTCGAAGGAGGATGCGGCCGCCGCTGCAGTGAACGATTGGCTGGGCGCGGAGCCCGAGATTCCCGAGGACAAGATCGTCGAGACCGTCGACACCGAGATCCTCGTGTGCGGCGCCGGCACGTCCGGCCTGTTCGCCGCTTGCTCGGCCGCTGAGGAGGGCGCGAAGGTCGTCTGCCTCGAGAAGGCCGCCATCGGCGGCGGCGTCCGCGACAACCTGGGCTCGCTCAACAGCCGCCTGCAGAAGGAGGCCGGCTGCGAAATCGATGAGAACGAGATCTGCAACGACCTCATGCGCTACGCGAACGGCTACTGCAACCCGCGCCTCTACCACATCTGGGCGCAGAACTCCGGCGAGGCCATCGACTGGTACCAGGATCGCCTGGAGGAGGCCGGCTTCGAGCTGTTCTTCGAGGCGGCGAACGATGCCAAGCCGTCCACGTACAAGCACTGGGCCACGGGCCACATCCCCAGCTGGCCGGCCGATGCCGAGTTCGCGGGCCTCAAAGACGTCACGAACGGCAAGATCGTGCTGGGCGACTACGCCAAGAAGGTGGGCGTGGACTTCCGCTTCACCACGCCGCTGGTGAAGCTCGTGCACGAGAACGGCAAGGTGACCGGTGCCATCGCGAAGGGCTCCGACGGCTACATCAAGATCAACGCCAGCAAGGGCACCGTCGTGTGCACGGGCGGCTACGCGCGCAACGAGGACATGCTCAAGGCGCTGCAGCCGCAGACGCTGAACAAGTACTCGCTGTCCATCGCCATCGACGGCACCACGGGCGACGGCATCAAGTCGTGCCTGTGGGCGGGCGCGCGCATGGACGAGGTGCACACGGCCATGGTGTTCGACCGCGTTGCCGTGAAGCCCGACGAGTTCGGTGGCGCGCAGACCACGGGGTCGCTGTTCTGGATGGGCTCGAACCCGTGGCTCAAGGTGAACCTCAACGGCGAGCGCTTCGCCAACGAGTCCGGTCCGTACGACTACATCCTGAACGCGGCGCTCACGCAGCCGAACCACACCGTGGTGGACATCTGGGATTCGGATTACGAGACCTACCTCGAGCAGTTCGACATCCACGGCTGCGCGCGCGTGTACCCGTTCGAGAACGGCGCGCCCACGAACATGACGCTCGAGACGGTGAAGGGCATCAACGAGGGGCTGCTGGCCGACGGCTACATCGTGAAGGCCGACACCATCGAGGAGCTGGCCAAGGGCTTAGGGCTTCCGGTCGAGAACCTCAAGAAGACGGTCGATCGCCAGAACGAGAACTACGACAACCAGGTTGATCCTGACTTCGGCAAAGAGGCCTTCCGCCTGTCGCCCGTGCGCAAGGCGCCGTTCTACGGCGTGCGCACCTCGGGCTACATGCTGTGCACGCTCGACGGCATCACCATCAACGAGAACTTTCAGGCTGTGAACGAGTCGGGCGAGGCCATCGAGGGCCTGTACGTGACCGGCGTCGACTCGGGTTCCTACTACGCGCACACGTACCCGAACATGTCCACCGGCAACTGCTGCGGCCGCTCGGTGACGTTCGCCCGCATGATCGGCAAAGCGCTCGCCGCCAAGTAACATCTGGTGGCGGCATCGCCGCAATCGCTCATCCCGGGGCCGCCGCCGCACGGCGCGGCCCCTCATCAACCCGGCCCCGCGCAAACCCTCCCTCGCGCGGGGCCGTCTGCGCGTTATCGGGCGGGGATCGCCGTACTCGACGGCGCGGCGCGCAATCCTACTCCGCGCCTACTGCTTTGATGGCGATGTCGTCTTGTTCGAGTTCTTGGCGGATGCGGCTGACGAACGCGAGGGCGGTGGGGGAGTCGCCGTGCACGCACAGCGTGTCGGGATGGAGGTCCACCAGCTTGCCCGTGACGGAGAGCACGGCCCCTTCGCGGATGGCGTTCTTCACGCGCTCGATGGCCTCCTGCTCGTCGCGGATGAGCGCGGCGGGATCGTTTCGGCTGACCAGGCGCCCTTCGTCGGTGTAGTTGCGATCGGCGAAGAATTCCTCGGCCGTCACGAGGCCCAGCTTGCGTCCCTCGTCCACCAGCGCGCTGTTCGCCAGGCCCACCAGCACGAGCTGCGGGTCCACGTCGCGAACGGCCTGCGCCAACGCGGCCGCCAGCTCGGGGTCGATGGCGGCGTGGTTGTACAGCTGGCCGTGCGGCTTCACGTGCGCGAGCTGCACGCCCTGCGCCGAGCAGAACGCCTGCAGCGCGCCGATCTGGTACAGCATGTAGGAGTACGCCTCGTCCGGCGACAGGTTCATGTCGCGGCGGCCGAACCCTTGCAGGTCGGGGTAGCCCGGGTGCGCGCCGATGGCGATGCCCGCGTCCTTCGCCATGCCCACCGTCTTGCGCATCACCATGGGGTCGCCCGCGTGCTGTCCGCACGCGATGTTCGCGCTGGAAACAAGCGGGATGATCTGGTCGTCGAGGCCCAGCGTGTAGCGCCCGAAGCTCTCGCCCAGGTCGCTGTTCAAGTCGATGCGATACATAAGCACCCTTCTTCCGCGTCGTTTGCCCCCTATTGTAGAGCAATGGCCGGCACGCCGCGAATACTTCACGCGCTTTCGGATTGCCCCCAATGGCACGTTGGTCGTCATGCCGTCAAGACAATCTGACAGACAGCGTCTGTTGTATGGGACGCTTGCGAGTGTTTCACGTGAAACACTCGTTCGATTTTTTCGTGATCGTGATACTGGTTGGAACGCGAGTTCCAACCAGCGTACGCGTCCGGTGCGACCCTATTCCTTCAAATCCGCGTTCTTCGTGTCCGTGATGAGCATGCAGCCGGGGGCGTGGGTGATGGCGAAGGGGGGCTTGCTGTTCATGACGATGGACTGGGGCGTGACGCCGCAGGCCCAGAACACGGGCACCTCGCCCTCGCGGATGTCCACGGGGTCGCCGAACTCGGGATGCGCGATGTCGCGCACGCCGATGGCCGCGGGGTCGCCGATGTGGATGGGCGCGCCGTGCACCTTCGGGATGGCGCCGGAGATCCGCACCGCCTTCACCACCTGGTCGTAGGGGATGGGGCGCATCGACATGACCATGTTGCCGGACATGCTGCCGGCGGGCACACACGGCACGCCGGTCAGGTACATGGGCACGTTGCAGCCCATGGTGTTGTGGCGGATCTCGATGCCGGCCTCGATGAGCTCGGACTCGAACGAGAACGAGCAGCCGATGACGAACGACACGAGGTCGTCGCGCCAGTAGTCCTCGACGTTCTCCACCTCGGCCACCAGCTGGCCGTGCTCGTAGATGCGATAGCGCGGGAAGTCGGTGGCGATGTCGCAGTCGGTGGCGCAGATGACGGCCTCGCGTGCGCCTACCTCGGTCACTTCAAGCAGCGGGCAGGGCTTGGGGTTGCGCTGCGCGAACAGCAGGAAGTCGTAGGCTTGCTCGCGGGGCAGCACGATGAGGTTCGCCTGCGCGTACCCGGGACACAGGCCGCTCGTCGGCGCCGTGAACGCGCCCGAACGGATCAGCCGGCGCGCCTCCACCGGCGACGCGGCAAGCATCTGCGCCCAAACCTCGTCGGCAACGCCTGCGGGCTTGGCGGGAGTCGGAGTGTTCGTCATGTTACACCTCGCCTTTCAGGAACTTCTCGATGAAGCTGGTGTCGGCGGTTCCGGCGGCGAACGTCTCGTTCTCCATGATGGCGTACTGGAAATCGAGATTCGTCTTCACGCCCACCACGACCATCTCCTCCAGGGCGGTGCGCATCTTCGCGATGGCCTCGGTGCGGTCGCGGCCGTGCACGATCACCTTAGCGATCATGGAGTCGTAGTACGGCGTGATCTCGTAGCCGTCGTACGCCGCGGTGTCCACGCGCACGCCGTTGCCGCCGGGCAGGTGCATCTGCGAGATGGTGCCGGGCGACGGCAGGAACCCGCGCTCGGGCTGCTCGGCGTTCACGCGGCACTCGATGGCGTGGCCGCGATAGGTGATGTCGTCCTGCGTGAACGTGAGCGGGTCGCCCGCCGCCACGCGGATCATCTCCTCCACGAGGTCGGTGCCCGTGACCATCTCGGTGACGGGGTGCTCCACCTGGATGCGCGTGTTCATTTCCATGAAGTAGTAGTTAAGCTGGTCGTCCAGCAAAAACTCGATGGTGCCCGCCGACGTGTAGCCCACGGCCTGCGCCGCGCGCACGGCCGCCTCCAGCATCTCGTCGCGCACGCGCTCGGTGAGCACGGGCGAGGGGCTTTCCTCGATCATCTTCTGGTGGTTGCGCTGCACCGAGCAGTCGCGCTCGCCGAGGGCCACCACGGTGCCGTACGTGTCGGCGATGATCTGCACCTCCACGTGGCGCGGGTTCAGCACGCAGCGCTCCAGGTACATGGTGTTGTCGCCGAACGCGCCCACGCTCTCGCGCTGCGCGATGGAGAACTGCTCGGAGAAGTCGCGCTCGTCGTAGCTGACGCGCATGCCCTTGCCGCCGCCGCCCGACGACGCCTTGATCATGATGGGCCAGCCGATCTCGCGCGCCAGCACCAGCGCCTCCTCGGGATGGTGCACGGGCTCCTTCGTGCCCGGCACCACGGGTACGCCGGCCTCCATCATGGTCTTGCGGGCCTGGCTCTTGTTGCCCATGCGGTCGAGCACGTCGGGTGCGGGGCCGATGAACACGATGTCGTTCTCGCGGCACAGCTTCGCGAACGTGGAGTTCTCGGACAGGAAGCCGTAGCCGGGATGGATGGCCTGCGCGCCGGTGCCCTTCGCCGCGGCGAGGATGGCCGCGATGTTGAGGTACGAGTCGCGCGCGGCCGGCGGTCCGATGCACACGCTTTCGTCGGCCAGGTACACGTGGAGCGAATGCTTGTCGGCCGTGGAGTACACGGCCACCGTCTTGATGTCCATCGCGCGGCAGGCGCGGATGATGCGGACGGCGATCTCGCCGCGGTTGGCGATGAGTATCTTGTCGAACATGGCGCGCGCCGCCTAGTGCGTTTCGCCGGTGGCGGTGGCCACGCGGAACAGCGGCTGGTCGTACTCCACCTGGGCGCCGTTGGCCGCGAGCACCTCCACCACGATGCCGGGGGCGGGCGTGGTGATCTCGTTCATCATCTTCATGGCCTCGACGATAGCCAGCGTCTGGCCGGACAGCACTTCCTGGCCCACCTTGACGAACGGGTCCTCGTCCGGGCTCGGCGAGATGTAGAACATGCCCACCATGGGGCTGCGCACGAGGATGGAGCTTTCGTCGGTGTCTTCGACGGCTGCCGCCTCGTGGCTCTCGGTCTTGCCGGCCAGCAGCGCGCTCACGCGGTCGGCCATGAGCGGCAGCGCGGTTGATGAGAGCGGGCCGTGGTTGCGCTCCAGCTCGATTTTCGTGTCGCCGTCGTCCACGCGCAGGGCCGTGAGCTCGGCCTTGTCCATGATGGCGATCAACTCTTCGATAGCTTTCGTATCCATGGCAATCTCCTCAGTGCATTCTCGTCTACGTCGTTGTGCGTTCGGTGGTGTCGGTTGCGTCCGATGGTTGGTGGTGCTTCGGGATGCTTCCCAGGGCGTTGCGGTTGCCGATGCGCTCGGATCGGTCGGCGCGATCGATCCACAACATGTCGGCCTGCGACTTGCGCGCCTGCTCTTCCAGGATGGGGGTCAGGCGGCGCGCCGTGCGCCGGGGCGAGATGCCGTCGGCGCTGGGTCGTCGCACTTTCAGCGCCAGCATCTCGAACAAGTGCGCCTCCTGGCGCAGCAACGTCTGCGCTTCCTGCACGCCGATGGACTCGAAGCGCACCTTGCTGCCCGGGGGCCGCTGCACGAGCTTCGGGATGTCCACGCTGGCGATCGTGCCGATTTTCGCGTAGCCGCCCGTGGTTTGACGGTCGGCCAGCATGATGATGGGCCGCCCGTGGGACGGCACCTGCACGGCGCCGAACGACACGCCGTCGGAAATGATATCGGAACCGTGTTTCGTGGCGATTTCCGGCCCGTCCAGACGGTAGCCCATGCGGTCGCACTTCGTGGTGGTGGTGTACGCCTGGCCGTAGAACGTGGCCAGCCCCTCCTCGGTGAACATGTCCTGCTGCGGGCCGGGCACCACGCGCACGGTCACCTCGTCGCGGTCGAAGCCGTAGAACTCGCCGTCGCCGTCGATGCGGTGCGACCCCAGGTTGGGGAGGAAGTCCACGCTCTTCGTGGAGAACGGCAGGTAGTCGCCCACGATGAGCGCGCGGCCCTTCCAGCCGCCGAACTCGCACTTGAGGTTCGTCGAGCGGCTCCCCATCACCTCGTCCACGCGCACGCTGTTGCCCGCGATGGCCAGGTAGCCGTAGCACCCGGTGCGCGACGCCTTGAAGCGCAGGATGGAGCCGCGTCGCACCATGATGGCGGCGTACGACGGGATGGGCTCGCCGTCCAGCGTGGGGGCGAAGTCGCCGCCCGTGATGGCGATGCACGTGTTCGTGGTGAAGCGCACCGTGGGACCGGCCAGCGCGAACTCGAGTACGGGCGCGCCCGGCTCGTTCTCCACCAGCAGGTTCGCGATGGCGAAGGCGCGGTGGTCCATCACGCCGTTCGTGGAAAAGCCGCTTCCCTGATAGCCGAAGCGGCCGTTGTCCTGAATGGTGGTGATCACCCCGGGCTTCTTTACGACCAGGCCCATGCTACTCGCCCTCCACGAAGATGCCGTACGAATAGGTTCCCGCGGCCAGCTGCGCCTCGATGGCGGTGTACTCGTCGGGCGTGATGGGCACGAAGCGCAGGTACTCGCCCGCCGCGTACAGGATGGGCTCCTCGCGGTCGGGGTCGTACGGCTTGAGCGGCGTGCGCCCGATGATCTGCCAGCCGCCGGGGGAGGCCAGCGGGTAGATGCCCGTCTGCGCGCCGCCTATCCCGACGCTGCCCGGCTCGATGCGCGTGCGCGGCACGCTGAGGCGCGGCGTGTGCAGGCGCTCGTCGAGGCCGCCCAGGTAGGCGAAGCCGGGCAGGAAGCCCAGCATGTCGATGAGGTAATCGCGATCGGTGTGGATGGCGATCACCTCGTCCTCGGTGAGGCCCGCATGTGCGGCCACGTTCGCCAGATCGGGGCCGAACTCGCCCCCGTAGCACACGGGGATGGGCACGATCTTGCGGATGCTCAAGTCGGCCTCGCCCACGTCGCGCAGCTTGGAGCGCAGCTTCGTGGACAGCTCGTCGAACGTGATGACGAGGGGATTGTAGTACACCATGAGCGAGCAGAACGTCGGGACGAGTTCCGTGACCCCCTTGATGGGATCCGCGGTAAGGTTTTCTGCGGCCATGCGGATCTTGGCGCTCGTTTCCGCGGATATCGCGTGGGCGAATTCCAGGTTGAGCGCCGAGTCCCCCGCAATGGTGATGGTGAATCCCGCCATGCAATTCCGTCCTCTGGCGTGTATGCCGTGCTACACTTGTACGCTGGTCATATAGATAAGGATTGTAGCATATATGGAAAAAGCGCTTTTCCTGGCCGCGTTCTTTTTCGCCTACACGGTCCAGGCCATCACGGGGTTCGCAGGCAACATCTTCGCCATGCCGGTGGGCACGACGCTGCTGGGCTTGGAGTCGACGGTGTCCATCCTCAACGCGATGGGCTTTTTCGCCTGCGGCCTGCTGACCGTGCTCAACATCAAGCACGTGAACTGGCGCGAGCTGGGCAAGATTCTCAGCGTGATGATCGTGTTCATGCTGGTGGGCATCTGGTTGGACACGCTGGTGCCGCTGCATATCCTGCTGAAGATCTACGGCGCCGTCATCGTGATCATCGGCATCAAGAACCTGGCGGTGCCCCAGCAGAAGTTCATGCCGGAGTGGTCGCTGTGGATCATCCTCGCGCTGGCCGGCCTCATCCAGGGCATGTTCGTGTCGGGCGGCGCGCTGCTGGTGATCTACGCGGTGCAGAAGCTGCGCGACCAGCAGCAGTTCCGCATCACGCTGTCGGCCATCTGGACGGTGCTCAACTTCATCTACGCGTGCATCGCGTTCCAGCAGGGGCACTTCACCGGCGACGTCATCCAGATCATCGTGTTCTGCATCCCGCTGGCCGTGCTGGCCACGTTTCTGGGCAGCAAGCTGCAAAAGAAGATCAGCCAGGAGAAGTTTCTCAAGCTCACGTACGTGTTGCTGCTGTGCGTGGGCGTCATCCTGCTGATTACGTCGTAGCGCCCGGGGCGCGTCTTCGGCCTGCTTGGGGTACAATGGACCACACATGCAGTCCAGGGAAAGGAACGATCATGGCGCAGGAATACGCTCGAATCTTCGCCGCGCTCGACGGCGCGTCGACGCAGGAAGAGGTTGCGCAGCGCGCGATTTCGCTGGCGGCGGACAACCATGCCAAGCTCATGTTCGGCCATGTGATCGACTCGGTTCCCTACGAGGCTTCGGGCGTCGACTTCGAAGCGCTGTGCGCCGAGGGCCAGAAGCGCCTCGAGAGCGAGCTGGCCGCCGTGCTGGCCGAAGCGCGCCAGAACCCGAACATCCCCTCGGTCGAGATCGCCGTGCGCGCGGGCCGCATCGCCGACACGCTGGAGCACGAGCTTATCGAGCCGTTCGAGCCGAACCTCGTGGTGTGCGGCGAGCGCGGGCTGTCGAACATCAAGTACGTGTTCGTGGGCAGCGTGTCCACGTTCCTCATCAGGAACCTTCGCTGCGACGTGCTGGTGGTCAAGCAGTCGTAAAAATAAGAAGCCGTCGACGGTGTTCTTTCGCGCACCGGCTTCCATATCGCTGGCAAAGGCGTAGAATTGCCTCTCGCCTACGGGCGGAGAGGAGCGTCGATGAAGGAACGGGGAGAGTTCTCTCGAAACGACCGGATCGAACCCGGATCGTGCGCGACGCAAGACGAGTACGGCGTGCTCATGGACACGTTGCGCGTCAGCGTGAGCAAGCACAAAATCGACGACGGCTTCACCCTGGTGTGGGCCAACTCCTACTTCTACGAGATGCTGGGCACCACGCCGGAGGAGTACGCCACGGTGTACCGCAATTCGCCCGTGTGCTTTTACGAGAACGACCCCCAGTTCCTGGCCATCCTGAACGAGCGCGTGGTGGACGCGCTGGAGAACGGCCGCGGCGGCTACACCTGCACGACGGGCGTGCACACCACGGCGGGCGAGCTCAAGTGGATCAAGCTTGCCAGCACGTTCATCGACGAGTACGTGGACGGCTGCCAGGTTTCCTACACCACCATGACCGACGTCACCGACCTCGTGGAGGCGCGCAACGCGCTGGAGAAGGCCAATGCCGAGCTGGAGCGGATGGCGTTCGTCGATCCGGTGACCGAGGGGTTCAACCAGACGAAATTCGACCTCGTCGCGCGGCGCGTCATCGACGCGGCGCCGGCGGGCTCCTATGCGCTCGTGGCGCTCGACCTCAAGAAGTTCAAGCTGCTGAACGAGATCCAGGGCACGAAGAGCGGCGACATGGTGCTGCGCTACGTCCACGAGTGCCTGAGCGATCACCTGAGCGGCGAGGAGTGCGTCGGCCGCATCAACGCCGACGCGTTCAACCTGCTCATGCGCGTCGAGCGTCCCGAGGTCATGCTGGGCCGCATCGACGGCATGGTGCAGGACATCAACCGGTTCAACGTCGGGTCCACGCGGCCCTACTACCTCTCGTTCACCGTGGGCGTGTATCCCATCGACGACCGAAGGCTGCCCACGACCATCGTGCGGGACCGTGCGAACTTCGCGCGCAACGCCGGCAAGGACGCGCCGAACGCGCGGCACTTCACTTGCATGTTCTACAGCGACGTCGACCGTCAGAACCTGCTTTCCGAGCAGGACATGGAGAACCGCATGCA
Organism: Eggerthella hominis; assembly: GCF_014287365.1. NCBI lineage: Bacteria > Bacillati > Actinomycetota > Coriobacteriia > Eggerthellales > Eggerthellaceae > Eggerthella > Eggerthella hominis. Next base: position 610,469 of record NZ_JACOOA010000002.1, on the reverse strand, counting down.
CGGCGCGCTCGAGCGGGGCGAGTTCGTGGCCTACTTCCAGCCCAAGCAGTTGCTCGCCAAGGGCGCCGTCGGCGGCGCCGAGGCGCTCGTGCGGTGGATCGACCCGGTGCGCGGCCTCGTGCCGCCCGACGAGTTCGTGCCGTTCTTCGAGCGCAACGGCTTCATCATCGACGTGGATCTGTGCGTGTTCGACCAGGTGTGCGCCCTGCTGGCTTCGTGGATCGATCAGGGCAGGAAGCCGGTTCCCATCTCGGTGAACATGTCGCGCGCGCACCTGCGCGAGCGGGATTTCGTCACGCCGTACGAGCGGATTCGCGAGCGCTACGGCGTGCCGGCCTCGCTCATCGAGTTCGAGCTGACCGAGACGCTCGTGTTCGGGGACCCCGAGACGTTCATGGGCGTCATCGACCTGCTGCACGCGTGCGGCTACCGGTGCTCGCTCGACGACTTCGGCAGTGGGTACTCGTCGCTCAACGTGCTGAAGGATGTGGACATCGACACGATGAAGCTCGACCGCGCGTTCTTCTCGGCGGGCGATGCCGCGGGCCAGCGTGAATGGGACGTGGTGGAGTCGGTGGTGGGCTTGGCGAAGAAGCTCGACATGAAGACGGTGGCCGAAGGGGTGGAGGAGCCCGCCCAGGCCAGCCGCTTGCGCGCCATGCAGTGCGACATGCTGCAGGGCTACGTGTTCTCGCGCCCGCTGCCCGTGGGCGAGTTCGAGAAGCTGCTGTTCGGGGAATAGGCTGCAGGCGACGAAGGGCTCCCGACCCACGGGTCGGGAGCCCTTCGCGTCGTGCGGTGCCGCTTGCGGCCGTGCGCGCCTGCGGAGGTTCGCGCGAACCGTCCGCGCGGTCCGCAGGCGCTAGGAGGGGGAGGGGAGGGTAGGCGATTTACAGCTGGGCGAGGATGCGGCCGACCAGCATGCCGTGCGTCAGCGCCATGCCGTGGCTGATGCCGGGCGCGGGCAGCGGGTAGTCCACGAGGAAGCGGCCGCCCTGGGCGTTGCCCACGGCGTACAGGCCCTCGATGGCCTCGTCCTCGGTGTCAAGCACGTTGAAGTCCACGTCGGTTTGCAGGCCGCCCATGTTCACGAGGATCACCGTGTCGGTGAGCGGGTAGGCGTAGAACGGGCCCTCCTCGATGGGGAACAGGCGGTCGGCGCGCTTGCCGAAGTCCTCGTCGTTGCCGGCGGCGGCCAGCTCGTTGTAGCGCTCGATGGTGGCGGTGAGCGCGGCTTCGTCCACTTCCATGAGCTTCGCCAGCTCGGCGATGGAGTTCGCCGTCACGCCCACGGCTTTGTCGCCCTCGAAGTAGCTCGTGAAGCCGGGCGTGTTGCCGTCCTCGTTGTCCTCTTCGGAGATGTAGGCGTTCTTGCCATACGAGCCGTTCGGCACGTCGGAGCCCGATTCCACGTACCAGTTCACGTTGCCGTGGCCGGTGTCCATGTACTTGATCTGGTCTTTCCACTTGCTGTCGAAGATCTGCCATGCGGTCTTCTTCGGCAGGCGCGACAGCTGGTTCTGGAAGGGCTGGCCTCCCACGTCCTCGTTCATGAAGCGCTCGCCGTTGATGTCCACCAGCAAGAACGCGTCCATGCCCAGCGGGCCGCCCAGGTGGTGCGTCATGGGGGCGTGCGGGCCGTCCTCCATCTTCGCGCCGATCCACATGCCCATCTGCTGGCCGTCGCCCGTGTTCGTCTTCTCACCCTTGGCGTCGGTGTTGGGGAAGATGCTCATGAAGCGGTCGGACCAGGGCACGTAGTAGCTCATCATCTCGGCGTTCGACGCGTAGTCGCCCGAGGCCAGCAGCACGGCCTTGCTGGCGGTGATCTTCTTGTAGTCGCCGTTCTCGTCCTCGACGATGACGCCTTCCACGCGGCCCGCGTTGTCGGGGCGCACAAGCTGGCGCGCGAACGTGGAGTACAGGAACTGCACGCCGGCGTCCTCGCAGATCTTCACCATGTTCTCGATGTAGGGGCCGTTGTCGGGCAGGCAGATCTGGCAGTCGTCGAAGATGGGATAGAAGTCGTCGGCGACGTTGGCCTCGGCCGGGTGCGGCCAGTGCGTCTTGCGGACGCTCATGGACGTGCCGTCGTAGGCGTCGGACTCGGCCTCCACCACGTACTGGCCCTCGCTGGCGGCCAGGAACCAGTCGAACGCCTCGCCGGAGTTCTCGGCCCACAGGTTGAGGATGCGCTGGTTGGGACGGTAGCCGCACTCTTTCATGATCTGGCCGACCACGGCGTTCTTGTCGATGCTGATGCCGAGATCCTCCTGGATCTTGCCGCCGATACAGCCCACCTGGTTCGAGCGGTACTGCCACGTTTTGGCTTTCTCCACGACGACGATGTTCTTCGCGCCGTTCTCGACGGCCGAGCGCGCGGCGCTGATGCCGGAGAAGCCGGCGCCCACGATGACGATGTCGGCCTCGATGGTTTCCTTGATGTCGCTGTCGGCGATGGCCTCGGGCGCCGTCAGGAAGCTGGGCGTGCCGGTGCCCGCGGTGCCGGTGCCGGTGGTGGCGCTGGCGCTCGACGCGCCCTTGCCGGCGGAGTCGCTGCCGGTCTGCGGCGAGCAGCCGGCCAGCCCGGCGGCGCCGGCGGCTACGGCTGCGGTGGCGCCCAAGCTCAGAAAAGCGCGGCGGGACAGCCCTTGGTTCAGTCCTCGGTCGTTGTGCGATGCGGTCATGTCATCCTCCCTATCGTGATGGTTCTGCTGCGCCATCCCTCATGTGGCGCTGGGGGAACCTTACGATGCGCACGCCGCCTTGCCGCCGACCCAAAAGGTTGATTCGCGCGGGTTGAGGCGATATCGACCCTTTGGGTTGATGCCGGATCCGGTTCGCGCACCGGGTGCGAACTTCCGGTACAATGACGGGAGTTTTCCCGATCAAGCGCGAGGGGCGGCCAGCCGTCGGAAGGGAGGAGGATCGTTGGGAACCACGTTCGCGGCAACGAGCCGCGAGTTCACGCTGCGCTATGCCGGCCTGAGCTTCTACTGGGCCTGGGTGTTCCTGTCTTTCAACTCGCTCGACATCGTGGGCGGCGTCGGGCAGACGATCTCGCTCGTGCACGTTGCGTCGTCGGCCACGGCGATGGTGATGTTCGCGGTGTGCGCGCTGTGCTGGCGTTCGGTGATGGGATGGCCGGCGGCTCGCGTGCGCGCGGTGCTGGTGGTGTGCGGGCTGGTTGCGGCGGTGGCCACGTTCTTGTACGCGTCGCCGCTGTTCGCGGGCGTGCCTGCGGCAGTGGCCGCGGGGGCGCTGGTCACGGGGCTCGCGTGCACGCCCGTCGTGCTGGCGTGGGGCGTGGCGTACCGCGACCTCGACGCGCGCCGCGCGGTGCTGTTCACCTCGATGACGTTTTTGGGCGCGGCGCTGCTGTACGGCGCGGTGTCGTTGCTGGGGCCGACGCTCGCGCCCGTGGCGGTGTCGCTGCTGCCGCTGGCGGCCGCGCTGACGGCGATGGCCAGCTTGCGGGATTGGAAAGCCGCGCGGGTTGAGTGCGGCGTCGACGGCGACGCGCAGCGCGGGGCGCGCGCCGAGATCCGCGACCTCGTGCGCACGGCCCTGTCGTGGCGCGTGCTGGTGGGGCTGATCGCCGCGCTGTTCGCGTACGGCGGGCTGCGCGTGTACTTCGGCTCGGTGGCGCCCGACGTGTTCTCGAACCCGGCGCTCATGGCGGGCACCATCGCGCTGGCGGCGCTGATCTTCTTCGTGTACGGCGTGCTGGTGTCGCGCACGAGTCTCAACCTGGGCGTGCTGTACCGCATCGCCATGTCGGTGTGGGCGCTCGCGTTCGTGCTGATCGCGCTGGTGGGCCACGACAACGCGACGATGGTGTTCTTCATGGCGTCGCTCAGCTCGGTGCTGTTCGAGGTGCTCACCTGGGCGCTGCTGGTGGAAATCGCGCGCACGACGCACTTCGCGGCGCTGCTGGTATTCGCGGTGGGGCGCCTGGCCGTGCATGTGGGCATCGTGGCCGGCGAGCTGGTGGCGTTCGCGCTGATCGGCGACATGGTGCTGTTCGCGGTGGTGGCGGTGTTCGTGCTGGCGGTTTCGACGGGCTTCACGTTCGCCGACCGCGACACCACGTTCGCGTTCGAGAGCCCCACGCCGGCCGAGCTGGAACGGCTGTCGAGCGCGGCCGCGTCGAAGCCCGTCGCGGTGGGGGGCGCGTCCGACGTGGACGCGCGCATCGAGGCGCTGGCCGAGGCGTACCAGCTGTCGCCGCGCGAGAAAGAGGTGTTCGCGCTGTGGGTGACCGGGCACGGCTCGAAGTACATCCAGGAGAAGTTCGTCATCTCGCCGGCCACGGTGAAGACCCACGTGCGCCACATCTACGAGAAATGCGACGTCCACAACCGCGCCGAGCTCATGCGCAAGCTGGAGGAAGCGCGCTGAGGCGGTGCGCCGTGCGGCGGCAGGGAAGCCCGGCGGCCGCACGCGGCGGCGTCATGGTGGGCCGCCCCCGCGTTTGGCGATTTCACCCCTCGCGGCAGAGGTCGATGATGTCCTGCTTGGAGTGGACGTCGAGCTTCTTGTAGACGCGCTTCGCGTACGTCTTCACGGTGTTCTCGGAAACGTCGAGGGCGCGCGCGATGGCGGCGACCGTCTCGCCGAGGGCGAGCAGCTCGAGCGTTTGGCGCTCACGGTCGGTCAGCCCGTGCTGCGCGGCCAGGCGAGCGCACGGGTTCGCGCGCGCGGCGGCAAGGGGTGTCATCGGGGCTTCGGCAGGGCATCTTCGCCCCAAACACACGGAAATCGTCTCTGAGGCGTGTGTTTGGGGCGAAGATGCATCTGCGGGATGTGCGGGCAGCGCGGCATCGGCCAAGCGCGGCTGGCGCATAAGGGCCGACAGCTCGGCACGCGTGTGCACGTCGCAGGCGCGGTAGATCTTCTGCGCATGGTATTTCACGGCGCTCGGCGAGAGGTAGAGGTCCTGCGCGATGCGCGCGATGGTGCGACCCTCCAGCAGTTGCTTGAAGATGGTGGTCTCCTGCTCGCTCAGCCCGTAGGCGGCGGCGATGCGGTCGAGCTCGGACGCGCCCGCGTCTTCGTGCGTCATCGCGTCGTCGTGCGCGGCCGTCGGCGCGACGGCTTGGGCGCTGCGGGCCTCGGGCGCCGCCGCGTCCCGCTTCGCGGGCAGCGTGCCGTCGGCATCGATGCCGCGCGGGATGCGCTCGCGCCCCAGCAGCCACGACGCCCCCAGCATCACCAGGTACAGCGTGCCCAGCCCGATGAGCGCGAACCCGGCGTTCGTTCCCGGAAGGTACACGCGGCTCAGCATGCCCGCTTCCGACCCCGCCAGCAGGCACAGCAGCGACACCGTGTCGCTGGCGGCGAACAGCGGCATGACGGGCACGCGCGCCGCTTTCCCCACCTCGGCGATGGTGCAGGCCAGCACGATGCCGCACATCATGTAGCCCGTGGTGGCCAGCGTGCCGGCGATGGCGGGCGGGATGGCGTCCACCAGGCCCGGCAGCACGAGCAGCCCCAGCGCCGACAGCGGCAGCGCCACGCGGTAGCTGCCTTCCAGCTTGAACGGCTGATGGTACAGCAGCGCGGGCACCGACATGATCACCAGCACGCAGGCGGAGATGCCCAGCACGAGGTACTGCATATGCGTGGGATCGACGTCGGTTTGTCCCGACAGGCTGGTGACGAATCCGCTGAGCAGCGCGAACAGCCCCACGGCCAGCACGCCCTTGCCCACGAGCGGCGCGATGTCGGCGATTTGCCCGGAGAACGTGCGCTCGAGCGGCCGATCGACGTGCAGCTGGGTGGCGCATGCGCACGCCACCAGGAACGACGCCACGGTGATGGGGATGTACCACTCCTGCGGGCACAGCAGCACGAGCGCGCACAGCGCGGTGGCGCCCGCGTGGCTTCCCAGCAGGAACAGGTAGCTGGTGCGGTAGGAGAACGACGGCAGCGCCGACAGCCACAACAGGCTGAGCAGCGCCTGTCCCACGCCGATGAGCACCGCGCCCGCCACGAACGCGGGTTGCGCGCCCGCCCAGCTTCCGCACAGCACCAGCGCGAATCCCAGGCACAGCGACACGGCGGCGACGATGGCCGCCCGCGGGCCGAGGGGTTCGCGCACGGCGTTGCGCGAGCGCAGGACGATGGCGACGAACACGACGATGTGGACCGTGCTGAGCACCGTGCCGTACGTGTCGCCGTCGAATGCGGGCAGGCTGGCGAACGCGGTGGTCGCATGGTAGCTGAGAATATTGGCAAGCAGGAAAAACGCGTACCCTGCGAAGCATGCTGCGCGCGTCGCCATGTTCGATCTTCCCTCCGTGTCTCGAACGGTTCCGCCTCCCGTGCGGATGCTGCGCCTTGCCGTACATGATACCTGTTGAGAGGCGCCGCGCCGACCAATTTGGCCGTTTCGGGTGACAGAAAACCAGGCCTTGGCAGCTCCGGGTGACGCGCGCGTCCCTGCCGTTTTATATGCTGGGGAGGCGAGGGGACGTCGGCGATCGGCCGGCGACCGCCACATTGTCAAAGGAAGAGGGAAGGGGTCATCATGAAGGAACAGAAGCTTACCCGCCGTTCGTTTCTCGGCCTGGGCGCCACGGCCGCGGTAGCCGGGGCAGCGGGCCTCGCCGGCTGCGCGCCGACCGCGAAGGGCGACGCAAACGCGAGCTCCGATGCGGGCGCGGCCGACGGAGGCAGCGCGACCGGCTCCGGCGCGGCGGGCGGCAAGCCCACCGAGTTCGTGCCGTCGTTCATGAACGCACCGGAGCCCATCGACGAGTCCAAGGTGACCGAAACCGTCGATACCGACGTGTGCGTGGTGGGCCTCGGCCTGGCGGGCGTGTGCGCGCTGCGCGAGGCCGCCGAGTCGGGCGCCAAGGTGTTCGGCTTCGACAAGGGCCCCGACGTGGGCTATCGTTCGGGCGAGTTCGGCACGTTCGGCAGCGAGATCCACAAGCAGCTGGGCATCGAGCAGCCCGAGACGCAGGAAGTGGTCAACGAGCTGATGCGGGTCATGGGCAACCGCCCCAATGCGCAGCTGCTGAACTACTGGATCGGCAACTCCGGCCAGGACCTGGACTGGTACATCGGCTCCGCCGAGCACGAGCTGCTGACCAGCGACCACGATACGCCCACCGATCCCGAGAAGCCCTACGTGTTCCCCGAGCGCTGCCCGGTGAACGAGAACTACAACTGGCGCGAGGAGAACTACCCCTGCTTCCCCGGCATGGTGCACCTGCTGCCCGACCACGGCTGGGCCATGCACGGCACGCTGGAGGCCGCGCAGAAGGCTGGTGCCGAGGCGCGCTTCAACCTGAAGGGCGAGCAGCTCATCAAGGAAGGCGACAAGGTGGTGGGCGTGTACGCCTCCGACGAGGACGGCAACATCGTGCGCGTCAACGCGAAGAAGGGCGTCGTGCTGTCGACGGGCGACATTTCCAGCGATGCCGAGATGCTGACGTACTACGCGCCGCAGGCCACGAAGTACGGCGTGTTCTTCAGCAGCATGGACAAGAGCGGCAAGCCGGTGAACACGGGCGACGGTCACAAGATGGCCATGTGGGCCGGCGCGGTCATGGAGGACGGCCCGTACGCGCCGATGACGCACAGCCTGGGGACGAACTCCATCGGCATCGACCCGTACCTCATGGTGAACCAGGACGGCAAGCGCTTCGCCAACGAGGACGTGGGAGCGCAGGAGCTGCAGAACGCCATCAAGCGCCAGAAGGGCGGCGTGTCGTACCAGATCTTCGACAGCAAGTGGAAAGAACAGCTGTCGGTGATGCCCCAGTGCTTCGGCGGCGTGACGCATTACATCCCGCCCGAGCAGGAGGCCGAGTACGAGCACGCCATCAACCACTTCGCGGCGGGCTACGCGTCCGACACGTACTTCGCGAGCGAGATCGAGGCGGGCTCCATCATCCAGGCCGACACCATCGAGGAGCTGGCGAAGGCCGTGAACATCCCGGCCGACGCGCTGACCGAGACCGTCGAGCGCTACAACGAGCTGGCGCACGCGGGCAAGGACACGGACTTCTCCAAGGTGTCCACGCGCCTGTTCCCCATCGAGAACCCGCCGTACTACGTGGCGCCGTTCGGCGACTCGGGCATGCTCGTGCTCATCGGCGGCATCGATTGCGACGCCGAATGCCACGCGCTCGACGCCGAGAAGAACCAGGTGCCCGGCCTGTTCGTGGCGGGCAACACGATGGGCGGCCGCTTCCTGGTGGACTACCCCGTGACGGTCGCCGGCGCCAGCCACTCCATGGCCATGTCGTTCGGCCGCCTCGCCGGCCGCAACGCCGCCGCCGGCAAGTAGCCGGCGGCCCTGCGGCGCGCGCGGCGCGCCGCAGGGTGCCGCGCGGCGCAGCCGCCCGGCACCCTCGCGCGGCTGCGCCGCGCGAGGCCTCCCCACACCGTACTGCCCAAGGCCGCTCGCCCTCCCTCCCCGAGCGGCCTTGGTTTGTCGTCCTGGGCGCTGCCTTCCGCGGAGATCGCGGAATCTGTCACAAAGGGGCGCTCCGGGGTCATTCTTTGCGGGGGTCCTCCAAGGAAAGCGTTTTCGGGTCGTCCATTCCGACGAGCGCGATCAGCTCGTCGCGCGAATGGATGTCCAGCTTGGCGTAGATGTGGCGCACGTGGCTTTTAGCGGTGCCGTTGGATATGACGAGCTCCTGCTCGATGCGGGGAACGCTCTTTCCCTGGGCAAGGCAGGCGAGCACTTCCTCCTCCCGCCGGGTGAGGCCGTACATGCGCGCGATCTGGGCGCAGCGGTTCACGAACGCCTCGTAGTAGTTGGTGAGCGGCGGGCGCGGTGCGGGCTCGAGGTCGCGCCTGGGTTCGACGGGCGTGATGCCCCAGGTGGTTTCGAGCTCCCGCTCGTTGAGGAATCCCATGCATGCCGCCACCAGGCCGATCGCCACGAGATTGGTCGCAAGCATGAGCACGGTGGGGTCGTGGGCGGTCCATACGAGCGTGCCAACCTGCCCGCCTATGACGCTGGCCACGACGCGCGCCGCGCGCGTGATGCCGAACAGCCACAGCGCCACCACGCCGTAGCGATAGCAGATGTTGGAGAGCACGATCATCGTGAGGATGATGAATCCCGCATGGCTTGCGTTGAGGAGGATGCCCGACAGCGTGAGCGCGGAGCCCTCCAGGAACGGTTGGACGAGCATGCCCGCCACCATAAGGGGCAGCGCGATCCGATACAGGTGCCGCACGTCGAATCGCTCGAAGAAGAACAATCCCGCGATCAGCACGACGATCGCGATGAGCGCCACGCCGATCATCCCCGCTTCGCTGACGTCGGACCCGGTGGTGCGGCTGAAGTTGAATGCGAACGAGTACGCGGCCATCAGCAGCACCGGTCGCCAGGGGAAGCTCCAGCGCAGGCGGTCGCGGCCCGCGTCGTCGTCGTGCGGCTCCTCCTCTTGCTCGGGCGCGGGCGAAGCTGCGCGGTGCGAGAGGGCGAACATGCCCGCCGACGCGAGGGGAAGCGCGGCGGTGGCGATGACGTCCACGGGGTCGGCGAGCAACGTGATGCCCAGGTGCAGCACGACGGCCAGCACGAACGATGCGGAGTAATAGACGGTCACTTTCCTGGTGGGGAGCGTCGCGTAGAACTCGCACCACAGCAGGATGACGAGGCCGAGGCCCACCCCCGCGATCGCCGACCCGGCAACCAGCACGATGCCGGGGATGGCCCCGGCGGCTGCGAGCGGCGTCGCCAGCGTGCCGACCGCCATGGCTCCTCCGGCTATCCAGGGGATGCCGCGGCGCTTCGAGAGCGGCGCGAGCCTTCGGGCGAAAACGGCGCAGAGAATCAGGCACAGCGCGTTCGCCAGGTTCGAGATGGAGAACCACGTCTCGCTGGCCGGGAGGCTGCCTTCCGAGGCGAACAGCAGGCCGCCGAATTGCACCGAGTATATCCAGGCGAGGTACACGCCCATGCCCATGAACCTGATGGGCACGACGACGTCCACCGTCGTCTTCTTCATCAATGGCGTTCTTCCCATGGCATCGACCCCGCTTTGCGTTGCTGTCCCCGTCCTCCCTGCCGTCATGATAGCGCACTGAGGTGCCCACGGCCCGAAGTTGGGCTTCGTGCCGGTGCGGCACCGGTCGATGCATGCCCTGTGATCAGGTGTTACGGTTTCGGTGGATGATAAAGATAGACCCCTGCAACGCCGCGAATCAGCCTTTGGGTGAGGTGACCCGCGCCGTTCTTCGTCGCATGATGCGACCCAAGACGAGTGCGAAGAACGTTCGCGCTTCCAATCAAGGAGGGATGAACATGCAACAGGGTACGACGAATGAAACGGGAATCTCGCGCCGCGGTTTTCTGGCGGGAGCCGCCGTGTCCGCGCTTGCCGGCGGGCTCGGGCTGGCCGGTTGCGCACCGCAGGCGAAGGCGGGCGCGGCGACGCAAGGCAACGAGGAGGGGACGTCGGGGGCGCAGCAGGCCGATCAAGCGCGCGACGCGTTTGCGGCGCCGGAGCCCATCACCGACGTCTCCGAGGAAAAGGACTTCGACATCGTGATCGTCGGGCTGGGCATGTCGGGCGCGTGCGCGGCGCTCGCAGCGGTCGAGGGTGGCGCCAAGGTGGCCGTGCTGCAGAAGGTGGGCATCCCGATGACCCACGGCAACTTCTGCGCCGTCATCAACTGCGACGAGCTCACGGAGGCCGGCTGCCAGACGATGGACGTGGACGCGGTGATGAAGACGTTCAACGGGAACAATTCGAACGCCATCAACTGGAACCTGGTCAAGCGCTACTTCGAGGAGTCGCCGGAATCGGGTTCGTGGCTGCTCAGCCGGGCCGAGGAGGCCGGTGCGGAAGCCATCATCCCCGCGCCGGTGCCTGCGGTGAAGTTCAAGGGCAAGCAGGTTGCCGGTGTGACCGCCCTCGCCGAGCTGGCGCAGAGCAAGGGCGCCGAGGTATTCTACTCGACGTCGGGCAAGCAGCTGGTGCGCGACGACGGGGGTCGCGTGACGGGCGTGATCGGCGAGACGGACGCAGGCAAGCATATCCAGTTCAACGCTGCAAAGGGCGTGGTTCTGGCCACCGGCTGCTACGGCAACAACAAGGACATGCTGGCGAAGTGGAGCCCGGGCGCGGAGCCGTTCGAGAACTTCTACAATCCGCCGGTGAACGACGGCGACGGCCATCTCATGGGCCTGTGGGTCGGCGGGCGCATGCAGGAAGCGCCCCATCCGAAGATGATCCACGTGCACCATTACGTGGGCGACGGCGACAAGAACGCTCCCATGCGCAAGTGCCCCTGGCTCAACATCAACGATTACGGCGACCGCTTCATGGACGAGAGCGTGCTGTACGAATTCCGCTGCAACGAGGCCATCAAGTATCCCGATGCTCATTCGACGCAGATATTCGATGGGAATTACGAGACGTACTACGCGCAGATGCCCAACCAGTCCGATCCGGCGAACGACGGCACGCTGGAGGACTTCATCGAATGGGGCATGGCGTTCAAGGCCGACACGCTCGACGATCTGGCGACGCAGCTCGAGGTGCCGGCGGATCATCTGAAGGCGACGGTCGAGCGGTACAACGAGCTTGTCGCTGCGGGGCACGACGACGACTACCTGAAGTCGATGGACTTCATGTTCCCCATCGACACGCCGCCGTTCTACGGCATTCGCCGCCAGTACGTGATCTCGGCCATCACCGGCGGCTTGGAGGTGGACGAGTCGTGCAACGTGGTTGACGAGAACTGGCAGCCGATTCCCGGCCTGTTCGCGGTGGGCAACGCCCAGGGCGGCATGTTCGGCGGCTCCGACTATCCCTTCGACATCACGGGCCTGTCGCTCGGGCGCGCCATGACGTTCGGGTACGTGGTCGGCCGCGATCTCGCGAAAGCGTAGCGAGCACCCCCCTCCTCACGCTCCCGAGTTGACGAGGCCCTCCGGAATCCTCCGGAGGGCCTTCCTGCGTCCGCGTCCGCGTTACGCCATCGCGCTCACCCTGCGGTTCACCACGCGCTTGAACATGACGACCAGCAGCACGAGGCCGACGCCCACCATGATGTGGCCGAGGCCGGCGATGCCCGAGAGCGCGGCGTCGGGCAGGACGAGCGGCGCGCCCGTGACTTCCGCCACGCCGCGCACGAACATCATGCACACGGTGACGACGAGCCCCACGTTGTACACGATGTAGAACGGCATGAACAGCTTGTCGTGCGTGTAGTCGTCGGCCAGCGCGAACAGGGTGGCGATCAGGAAGATGGCGAACCCGAGCACCAGCAGGTGCGGATGCATGAACCCGAGCACCGTGGTCCCGTCGAACTGCGAGAACTTCGTGAACTCGCGGAAGAACACGCCCGCCGCCGCCCCGGCGATGAGGTAGACGAGCGCGGTGTTGATGAGTCGTTTCATGATGCGCCTCCTTGCAGATAGATGAACAGCGTTCATTATGGGTGCTCGACGTGGAATCGAAGTATATGTCACTAAATCGTCATCGTACGCCGTTCCTCTAAGGGCGATTCTCGTACGCGAACGGTGTGCTACTCTGTTCCTCATCGAAATCAACGATGAAACGGTGCGACAGGACGAGGACGTGGTGCACATGGTGAACGAGAGAATGTACGGGTTGGGAGCCGAGCCGAGCGCGATTCGCGAGCTGTTCGCGTACGGCATGGCGCGCAAGGCGGAAATCGGCGCCGACAACGTGTTCGACTTCAGCATCGGCAACCCCAGCGTGCCCGCGCCCGAGGCCGTGAAGCAGGCCGTCATCGACCTCATGGACGAGCCGCCCTGCGACCTGCACGGCTACTCGCCGGCCGCCGGTGACCCGCGCGTGCGCCAGGCCGTGGCCGACCACATCCGCCGCCGCTACGACGTGCCGGCCCAGCCCGAGCAGGTGTACCTCACGGCGGGTGCCGCGGCGGGCCTCGCCATCTCCATCTCGGCCGTCACCGAGCCGGGCGACGAGGTGATCATCATCGCGCCGTACTTCCCCGAGTACAAGGTGTGGATCGACACCGCCGAGTGCACCTGCGTGGAGGTTCCGGCGCACGTGCCCGACTTCCAGCTGGACATCGACGCGCTCGAGCGGGCCATCGGGCCGAAGACCAGCGCCATCATCATCAACTCGCCGAACAACCCGGTGGGCGCCGTGTACTCGCGCGAGAACCTCCGGGCGTTCGCCGCGCTGCTCGCGCGCAAGGAGGAGGAACTCGGCCGCAAGCTGTACGTCATCAGCGACGAGCCGTACCGCGAGATCACGTACGGCGACGAAGTGCCCTACGTGCCCTGCGTGTGGGCCCGCACCATCGTGTGCTACTCGTACTCGAAATCGCTGTCGCTGCCGGGCGAGCGCATCGGCTATTTGTACGTGTCCGACCTCATGGACGACGCGCGCGAAGTGTCCACGGCGGTGGCCGGGGCAGGGCGCGCGCTCGGGTTCATCTGCGCGCCGGTGCTGTTCCAGCGCGTCATCGAGCGCTGCATCGACGAGCCCTCCGACGTGGCGGCCTACGCGGCCAACCGCGAGCTGCTGACGGCGGGCCTCGGCGAGCTGGGCTACGAGTTCGTGGAGCCGCAGGGCGCGTTCTACCTGTGGGTGCGCGCGCTCGAGGACGACGCGCAAGCGTTCAGCGACCGCGCGAAGGCCCACGAGCTGCTGCTGGTGCCGTCCGACAGCTTCGGCGTGGGCGGCTGGGTGCGCGTGAGCTACTGCATCCCGCGCGCCACCATCGAGCGCAGCATGCCCGCGTTCAAGGCGCTCAAGGAGTCGTACGAGGGCTGAACGAGGGCCGAGGCGCCGAACGGCGTCGAAAGCGCCAAATAAAAGATGGCGCTCGCGCGCATGACGCGCCATAATACGAGCAGGCCGCTTATCTGCGCAAGCGCGCTGGTGTCTCAGCGCTTTAGCGCAGCGGAGCGATGGAGAAGCGCGGTCGCACAACCGCGCCAAGAGTAAGGGGGATCGGCCATGTCGGCTCAAGACGGGTCTCCGGCGAAGGCATCCGGAGAGAACATCGAGCAGTTCGGCTACAAGCAAGAGCTGCGAAGAGGTATGGGACTGTGGGATGTGGTGTTGTACGGCGTCCTGTTCATGGTGATCATCGCGCCGCAGTCCATTTTCGGCACCATCCAGCAGAACAGCCACGGCATGACGCCGCTGGTGTACATCATCGGCTTCGTGGCCATCCTGTTCACGGCCATGAGCTACATGCGCATGAGCAAGCGCTTCCCCATCGCGGGGTCGGTGTACTCCTACGTGCAGCGCGGCATCAACCCGCACGTGGGCTTCATGGCCGGCTGGCTCATCCTGCTCGACTACGTGCTGGTGCCCTCCCTGCTCATCGTCATGGTGATGAACTGGGGCGTCGCGCTGGTGCCGGGCAGCCCGGCGTGGCTGTGGGCCGTCGCGTTCATCGCGTTCAACACGTTCGTCAACATCCGCGGCATCCAGATGAGCCGCGGCGTCGACTGGGTCATCTTCGTCGTCGAGATCGTGGCCGTGGTCGCATTCATCGCCCTCGGCACGAACTTCGTGCTGGGCGGCGGCGGTGCAGGCGGCTTCGTGCTCGACCCGATTTACCAGCCGGGCCAGGTGGACGCGCACTTCGTCGCGGCGGGCATCTCCATCGCCGCGCTCTCGTTCCTGGGTTTCGACGGCATGTCGACGCTGGCCGAGGAGACGCGCGAGCCTGAGAAGAACATCGGCAAGGGCATCATCATCGCCCTGTCCATCATCATCGTCGTGTTCGTGGCGCAGACCTACATCGCCGCCATCGTGCAGCCCGACTGGGCGGCCACCGACCCCGACATGGGCTTCTTCGATTCCGTCTACCTGGTGGGCGGCCCGGTGTTCTACAAGATCATGCTGCTGGTCAACATCATCGCCGTGGGCATCGCCAACATCATCAACGCGCAGATGGCGTCCTCGCGCCTGCTGTACAGCATGGGCCGCGACGGCGTGATCCCGCGCGTGTTCGGCAAGGTGCATCCGAAGTACCGCACGCCGTGGGTCGCGTCCATCTTCCTGGGCGCCATCACGCTGTGCCTGGCGCTTCCGCTGCAGGACTACATGGGCACGCTGGCGGGCTTCGTGAACTTCGGCGCGCTGTCGTCGTTCATCCTGCTGAACTTCGCCGTGTTCTGGTTCTTCTTCGTGAAGGAGAAGAAGCGTGCGTCGTTCAAGGACATCCTGATGTACCTGATCTGCCCGCTCATCGGCATCCTCATCCTGGGATACGTGTTCACCGGCTTCGAGCTGGCCACGTACGGCGTGGGCATCACCTGGCTCGTCATCGGCCTGATCATCGGTGCCGTGAAGTCGAAGGGCTACAAGGAAGTACCCGAAGCATTCAAGCATTTGGACGTGTAGACGTTCACGACCTCGCGAAAAGGGCGGAGGCTTTCGGGCCCCCGCCCTTTTTCGTGCGCTACGACCGCTGCCGTCCCTCGGCGGCCGCGAGTTCGTCGCGTGCGGCTTCGTAGCGTCGATATCCTTCCGAAACGCTCTTCTTGCTGGCCAAGGTCATGGCGACCAGCACGATAATAGTGACGGCGCAGGCTGGCCACAGCGGTTCGACGCCCGCAGGATTGCCGGCGAAATGCCAGATGGCGGCAACGCTACCCCCGCCGAGCATCGACCAGAAAGCGGCTCCGCTCGTCACGCGCGGCCACGCCATGGCAACCAGCAGCACGATGCCCACCACCGAGCGTATTTGGAAGGCGGCGTACAGCTGGCCCAGGATGGACGACGCGTTCAGGCCGAGCCAGGTCGCGGCGATGCCGAGTATCACCACGGCGATCCTCGAGAACGCGAGACGCTGCTTGTCGGTGCTTTCGGGGCGGATGACCGCATAGAAGTCTTGCGTCAGCGTGTTCGAGATGAACAGCAGTGCAGCCGGGGCCGACGACCAGATGGCCGCGGCGATGGCCATCGACACGACGCCTGCGATGGCGGGGCCCTGCGCGTTCGACATCGAGAACAGGGCGGTGTTCGGATCGATGCCCGGCATGGCCACGGCGGCGCACATGCCGATGATGGCCGGCAAGGTGGCGAACGGGATGACGATGGCTGCCGCGCCCCACGAGCCTACGGCCATATCGCGCGCCGAGCGAGCCGAGATGGTGGCGGTCACCATCGTGGCGGCCGCAAGGAAGCTGATGCCGATGCCGATTGCGTTCGCCAGGGTGGACCAGATGTCGGGCTGGAGCAGGCTGAAGTAGCTCTCGGGCAGGCTGTCGTGGAGCGTGGCGAACCCACCAACCATGTCGAGGCTGCCCGTTGTGGCCGCGATCAGTCCGGCGTACATCACCACCATGTGCACGATGTTCATGACGGCAAGGCCCTTCATGCCTCCCAGCAAGGTCACGGCGATGAACAGGGCCGAGACAATCCAGGCGAGCAGCGTCGCATCGGCGCCGATCATCGGTGCGATGAGCGCTGCGGCCGAAAGCGGCTGTGACGAGTACAGGAAGCAGTACACCACCACGATGATGACGAGCATGACCGCACGGCAGCGTTTGTCGAACATGAATTTGAACGCTTCCGGCACTGACAGGATGTCGTATTTGCGATGCATAGCCCGGTAGAAGCGCGCGGCGAACACGATGAAGATGATCATGCCGATGGACATGCCCCAGTTCACCCACACGGCCGATAGCCCGGTCGTGAAGCCGGTCGCGGCTTTGCCGATGGTGGCGGCACCGGCCATCATCTCCGCGAACAGCAGCGGGATGATCATGAACCAGGAAAGGTTACCTTGGGCAGTGAGAAACTGGCGGGATGACTTGTCTTTGCGCCCGGAGCCGCGTGTGGCAATCACCACGCTGATGATCACGGTGATGGCGATATAGGCAACGAGCATGACGAAGGGAAGATTCATGGAGGTTCCTTTCGTGCGGCTCTCGCCGATCAGAAGCGAGAGCCGCAGGGTTCGCTAGCACAGACCCATGGCCATCCAGAGCGGTATGCTGCCCATCATCGCGACGATGGTGATGACGGCGTAGGCATACGCGGACTTCTTGAATTCCTTGATGGTAACGTATTCGTTGCCTGCCACACCGAGGGCTCCCAGAACAAAGGGGTTCATGAAGCTGTTGAACCAGATGTTGCCGCCGATATACTCGACGAAACCCAACACGAACAGCGAGATCCCCGCGTCGGGAAGCAGCGGGCCGAAAATGGAATACAGGATAACGAGGCACACGCCCTGCGCCGGGATGACGGCGCGGAGAATCCACGTGAGCACGAGCAGCACCGGCACGAAGATCCAGACGTTGCTGACCACCGGGCTGACGATGGGCCCGAGGACGCCTGCCAGCCATGCGCTCACGCCGGTGGTGCTCATGAAGCCGGCGATGCCCACGAGCGCGCCGATGAACATGATGAGGCCCCACGGAATGCGCGTTTGGAAATCTTTCGGAGTCAAGAGGCCGAAAGCGGTCAGCACGACGGCGCCCAGCAAGGCCACCATGCCCGCATCGAATATGTTGGCGATCCATAGGCAGAGGCAGGCGGCAACGACGACGAGGGTAACCCACTCGTGCTTCGACATCTTGCCGAGCTCTCGGTATTTATCGGCGAAGTACGTAGGCGGAAGATCGAGCTTCTCTTTCGGCTTGCAGAACGTCATGCAGAACACGAACGTGCCGACGAGCAGCAGGATCAGCCACACCCACGTCATGGACAAGTATCCGAGCCACGAGAAGGACAGGCCGACGACGCCCAGCATGAACGCGACGTTGACGCTGCCGGTCAGGAACGCGTGCGAGCCGATGTACGGCGGCATGAACACGGCGGTCAAAAGACCCAGCGCGGGCTTGCTCTTCTTCTCGTAGCCAACCTGCTTCGTCATCTCCGTCGCCATGGGGGCAAGCAGGTTGGTCTTGGCATTGTTGGACGGGATGAGCGGGCTCACCACCAGGCCCGCGGTCATGAGCGACAGCACTTGGCCACGGTAGTTTTTCGGGAAGATGGTGAGCATTTTCAGCGCAAGGCGCGTGAGGAGCCCCGAGTTTTCGATGGCTGTGGCGAACGCGAACACCGCCACCATGAGCCAGACGATGCTGCCCCCGAAAGCCGAGAATACCTCGGCCACGGTTCCGATCTGAAATGCGACCATGAGCCCCATGGCGCCGAGACAAGTTGCCCAGGATGGAAGCGCGTCGGTGATCAGCATGATGAGCATGCCGACGAAAATGCCCAGATACGTCATCCCGACGCCGTCAAGGCCGGCGGGCGGGGGTATGTGCGCGATGACCGCGCCGACGACGATGGAGACGACAAGTGCGACGAGGCTTTTCTTGTTGAAATCTTTCATGGTTTCCCCTTTTCATACGGGGAGCGACCGTTCGCTCCCCTCTATGCAACCCCAAGCGAAAGAACGGTGTGGTTCCAGGAGAATGTGTGATGCCTACGAGGCGCCGTGCGGTGCGGGCGCCGCTTTGGCCTGCTTCTTGCGCGCCTTCAGCGCTTTCGGGATGCGTTTCGCGAACGCCATGACCGCTTTCTTGTTGGACATGATGACGGGCCAGCCAGCGGCGATCGCCTCAGGTGTGACCAGCACGTTCATCCGCATGCTGTCGAGCGCTTTCGCGTCGAGAATCAAATTGCCGTCCTCGTACGTCATCTTGAAGATTTCAACCATGGGGCTGCCGGTTTCGGTCAGCATCATGAGCGAGGGCTGTTTCGGTGCCTTGGGCATAGGAATCACACTCCTTGGAAGGGGGGCGGCCGAATCGCAGGATGGGGCCGCCCCTCGAAATCGAGGTCGTATCGCGATGGGGTTACTTGTTCAGGATTTCGCGGTAGTCCACGCCGTAGTCCTCAAGGATTTTGAGGGCGCCGGGCCGCGCGCCTGCCGCGATGCCGCCGCCGGGATGGCTGCAGCATCCGACGAAATACAGGTTGTCGATGTCGCCGTGGTAATCGTGGCCCTTGCCGGGGAAGGGGCGCATGTCGTACATCTGGCTGGGCTGCAAGCCGATCATGCCCAGGTCGCCTTCCTTCATGGCCGGGTTCCACTGCTCGTACTCGAGCGGGGTGAGGCCCCACTTGCCCACGAGGTCGTCGTCGGTGATGTTCGTGGTCTGATCCTTGAAGAACTCCCACACGGCCTGCTTGAGCTCGTCGCCGTGCGTCTCCCAGTTCTTCTCGTCGCCCCAGAGACGGTACGGCGCGTAGCTGTACAGGTTGACCACGCTATGGCCTTCGGGGCAGCGCGAGGGATCCCAGAGCGAGGGGATGGTGACCAGCGGCAGCTTGGCGTTGAAGCCGCCCAGCTTGTAGTTGCTGAACGTCTCGAGATATTCCTTCTCTTCGGGCGCGAACTCGATGCAGTACGCGTCGAGCACCTCGGGACCGGCTTTGAACTCGGGAATCTTCTTGAGGGCGAACGACTGGTTGAGCGCAGCGAAATCGGCCTGCTTGAGACGCTGCACGTACCGCGCCTCTTCCTTCGGCGCGTCGTCGCCGAGCATCTGATAGATGTCCTTGATGTTGATGGTGCTGATAACGGCGTTCGTGGCGATGTACTCTTCGCCATTCTTCGTGCGGACGCTCTTCGCTTCGCCACCTTGCACGGTGAGGCCGTCGACGAACGCGTTCGTGAACAGGTCGGCTCCGTGGTCTTTGCAGCAGGCCATGAGGGCTTCGACGAACTTCTGGCTGCCGCCCATGGGGAACGGCGGCGCGTACGTCGGCTTGTGCACGCGGCCTGTGAAGTACAGCAGCGTCGCGGTGCCGATGGCTCGGGGGTCGATCATCATCTCGGTGCACCAGCGGGTGAACGTGACGCGCACCTGCTCGCTGTCGAACCACTCCTCGACGATCTGCTGGGCCGAAGAGTTCAGCACGCGCTGGAACTCGCGTCCTTCGGGGCTCATGGACATGACGTTGTGCATGGTGCCGTACGGCGGCGGAGCGCTCTGCGAGCCGATACCCGCGACGGCCATCATGTTCACCATGTACTCGTGGAACTCGGGATAGATGGCGGCATCGTGCTCGGAGAACTCCGCCATGTTCTGGCAGGCTTTGTCCAGATCGTGATGCATGATAAGGCTGCGCTGGTCGGGGAAGATGGAGCAGAACAGAGCCTTCGCGTGGGCGTATTCGAAGCCGTACTTCGAGAACAGGCCCAGTTCATCTTCCGTCACGATGGGCGTGGCGGAAATCATGTTGTGGACCATGCCGCCAAGATCGGAGATGTATCCGGGCGCGCACACCTCGCCCGAGCGCGTGCTGCCGCCGAACTCGTCGTTCGCTTCCAAGCAGCAGACGCTGAAGCCTGCCTTGGCCAAGTACGCGGTGGTGAGCAGGCCGTTGTGGCCGCCGCCCAAGACAACGAAATCGTACGTAGATGACATGGCGTTTCCTCCTTGTGGGTTGTTTGACCATGCGTTCGAACGTTCTGCGATTCCCGGGATGCGCTTGTTATAGCCCTCGGGCGAACGACACGGCAATATCCCACTTTTCGGAAAGCGTGGAATTGGGCTGTCCCCAGTTTTGCGAAGCTGTCGTTTTGCTACCGTACAGGCGAGGGGCTTCTTGCCGGTTATCCGTGGGTGCAACAGGCGACGGAATTGATGCAGTATCTTTAGTTTTACCTGATCATATGGGTCATTGATCATTGTGGGAGACGCCGCTGTCTACACTTCTTCAATTCTGGTGCGGCTCAGACCCCACTTTTGAAGGAGTGGGGTATTTTCTTTCCGCGGTTCTTCGGGGTAGGTTACTTGCAAGGGGAGTTCGTTTCGGGGATAAGGAGCTGCCATGTCGAAAGCGTCGGTCCGACACAAATTTGCACAAGCTTTTATGGCCCTCGTTCCGCTCTCGCCGACCAAGCGAGTGACGGTTACCGATTTGTCCAAGCATCTCGGCATCGACCGCAAGACGTTCTACAACTACTTCGACAACATCGATCAATTGATGATTTGGATCTATCGCGACTATTTGGCGACTATGCTGAACGATGAGAGGTTTGCGCGGTGGAACAAGGTGTGCCCGCCGTCGGCGAGCTTCGATCCTTTTCCCGATCTTCCGTTTTACGCGCGCAACATCGAAGACCGCTCGCTGTCCCAGGCGGAGTACTTCAAAACGATGGCCTATCATTGGGAAAACCATCGCCAGTACTACTCCATCGTTTTCTCCAGTACCTGTTATATAGACTTGTTCGATTACATCGTGGCGCTGTTCTTGCCCCCTTTTCGCGAAGACGTCGAGTTCTTTCTCGATGGGCGCGATATGCCGACCGTGGTCATCGATTTTCTGGCTGAATACCATGTCATGGGGGTGTTTGGGAGGTTGCGGTATCACTATACCCAAACGAACAAGTTCATCATGCAGAACGAAATCGACCCGTTTTGGAACTACGCTCACATCGTGATGA
Source organism: Eggerthella hominis (assembly GCF_014287365.1). Lineage (NCBI taxonomy): Bacteria > Bacillati > Actinomycetota > Coriobacteriia > Eggerthellales > Eggerthellaceae > Eggerthella > Eggerthella hominis. The sequence goes on along the minus strand of NZ_JACOOA010000002.1, from coordinate 589,115 downwards.
GGGAGAGCGTCGACAGCTGCTATGAGACCATAGAGCGGCATGGTTTGTCGCGCTTTCTCGGGATGAACGGCTCGGTGAGCCGCTATCGCGGACTGGGCCGTACCGACTGAAGCCATCTTGCCTTACAATGGGCGCACGATAATCAACGTTGAAGCGAGGCAGATATGGTGTCGTCCCGGCCCGCCGTGCTGGCGGTGGGCGCGATCATGGTGGATATGGTGTGCCAGGTGCCGCGCCTGCCGCGGTCGGGCGAGGGGATCGTGGTGCAGGAGTCGCATGCCACGGTGGGCGGTTGCGCGTTCAACTCCGCGAACGTGCTGCGGCAGCTCGGCGCGCCGCACGAGCTGTTCGCCCCGGTGGGCAGCGGCATCTTCGCCGGGTTCGTGCAGCGCGAGCTGGATGCGCGCGGGCTCGCGGCGCCGCGCTTCGCCGAGCGCGACAGCGGCGGCTGTGTGTGCTTCGTGGAGCCGAGCGGCGAGCGCACGATGGTCACGATGCCCGGCATCGAGCGCTTCTTCGAGCGCTCGTGGTTCCAGCGTGTGGACGCGTCGCGGTTCTGCTGCGGGTTCGCCAGCGGCTACGAGGTCGAGGGTGCGGGCGGCGATGCGATCATCGCGTTCTTTGAAGATCACCCGTCCGTCCAGTTCTACTACGCGCCCGGTCCGCGCATCGAAGGCGTGGGAGCCGACGCGGAGAAGACGGCGCGCATCAACGCGCTGCATCCCGTGTGGCACCTCAACGACCAGGAGGCGCTTGCGTACACGGGTTGCGCCACGGTGGACGAGGCGGGGTTCGCGGTGGCAGCGGAGTGCGGAAACGCGGTGGTGATCACGGCGGGTGCGGAAGGCGCGCACCTGTTCGAGGGCGGTCGGCACGTGAGGGTGTCGGCGCTGCCGGTTGAGGTGGTGGACACCATCGGCGCGGGCGATGCGCACCTGGGCGCGCTCACGGCGGCGCGCGCGGCGGGGCGGACCTGGGAAGACGCGCTCGCGTTGGCGAACCGCGTGGCCGGTGCGGTGTGCGGCGTGCGTGGCGCGACGCTTCCCGACCACGTGTTCGAGCAGAGGGGAATTCGGTTGTAGCATGGAAGACGTCGCGGTTCGAGACAGCCGGTCCGAGCGGATCGGCTTTTTGCAGGGCGTCGGCTGCCACCTGGTGTGGGGCATCATGCCGGTCTATTGGAAGCTGCTGTCAGCCGTTCCGGCGCTCGAGGTGCTGTCGTGGCGCATGGTGTGGTCGTGCGTGTTCGTGGTGCTGCTGTGCGCGTTCGTGAAGCGGACGCGGTTCCTCCATCTGCTGCGCGACCCGCGCGCGGTGGGCACGTTCCTCGCGTCGGGGCTGATCGTCACGTGCAACTGGGGCGTGTACATCTGGGCCGCGAACAGCGGGCATCTGCTTGAGACGAGCATCGGCTACTACCTGTGCCCGCTGTGCAACATCGCGTTCGGCTTGCTCGTGTTCAAGGAACGGCTGACGCCCATGCAGAAGGTGGCCACGGTGCTGGCTGCTGCGGGCGTGGCGTACTTCATGATCGTGCACGGCGGCGACGTGTGGATCGCGCTGGTCCTGGCGCTGTCGTTCAGCGCGTACGGCGCGGTGAAGAAGAAGGGCGGTTACCCGGCGCTGCCCGGCATGGCGCTGGAGTCGCTGCTTACGGGACTGCTGGGCGCGGCGGCGTTGGCGGTGGGCGCGCTTGCCCCCTGGATGTGGAGCCTCGTGCCCGCCACGCCCGATTTCCTCGCGGTCGCGTCGCCGACGCTCGACTTCGCGCTGCTCGTCGGCTGCGGCCTGCTCACCGCCATCCCGCTGCTGCTGTATTCGGCCGCCGCCAACCGCATCTCCATGACGGTGCTCGGGTTCATCCAGTACGTCAGCCCCACGATCGCGCTCGTGCTGGCCGTGGCGTTCTTCGGCGAGCAGTTCACCCCGGCGCATGCCGTGTGCTTCGCGCTCATCTGGTGCGGCATCGCCGCGGTGGGCGTCGAAAGCTGGCTCGCGAAGCGCCGCGAGGCGCGCGCGGAGCAGCAGGAGGGCGACCCGCGCGAAAGCGCGGCGTGAAACCCGGCGGTTACCTCGCTCTTGCGACGCGGCAATCCTCCCCACGGCTCTCGGATCGCTTCTTTGACATGGTGCGCGGTTCCGCCGTGAATCTTGTGCAATTGTTCAAGATGAAAAAAATCCTTACGAAAGCGCTTTCGTTTCGCTAGAATCGAAGGTGCTGCGACGCGCTCTGGCGCGGACGCGGCGTGTCTCGTTTCCCCGAAAGGCGCGTTCTGCGCTGGTAGGTTCGATGGGGCCATTCAAGACAACCGAAGATGAAAGGACGTTTCCTGTATGCAAGGGAAATCTCTCGTGCTGCTGCTATCCGTTTTGTACGGCAGCGCATTCCTCGCGGGGTTCAACGAGAACCTCGTCAACATGGCGCTCGTGTCCATCATGGCGGACTACGGCGTGGATTCCGTGACGGCCCAATGGCTGGTCACCGGCTACATGATCGTGGCCACCGTCGTGGTGACGTGCATGGCGTTCCTCTACCGGCGCTTTCATGTGCGCACGCTGTTCTTCAGCGCGGCCGCGTTAAGCATCGTCGGGTCGGCGATGGGCCTCGTGGCTGGCAGCTTCGAGATGCTGCTGGTCGCGCGTCTCGTGCAGGCCGTGGGCACGGGCATCTTCATCCCGCTCATGATGAACACCATCCTCGTGGTCACGCCGAAGAACAAGCTGGGATCGTACCTGTCTGTCGGCGGCTGCATGATCACGTTCGGGCCCGCGTTCGCCCCGGTGGTGTGCGGTGCGCTGGTCACCATGTTCGGCTGGCACAGCATTTTCATCGTGCCTATCGTGGCGATGGCCGTGCTGGCCGTGCTCGGCTTTTTCTACGTGAAGAACCTCGAAACGAGCGAGGCGCATCTTGACGCGGCGTCGGTGGTGCTGTCCGCCGTGGTGCTGACGGCGTTGTCGTACGGCCTGACGCAGCTGACGACGAACGGCGTGATGGCTGCCGCGACGCTGGCGCTGGCGGCGGCCGCGGCGGCGGTGTTCGTCGTGCGTCAGCTGCGGTGCGCGCATCCGCTGATCGATCTGGCGCCGATGAAGAACCGCTCGTTCTGGCCGGCGCTCATCCTGGTGACCATCGCCATGATGAGCATGTTCTCGATGAGCGTGCTGCTGCCGTTGTACTTCGAGGGCGCGGCGGGTATGACCGCGTTCGCGGCCGGCCTCGTGATCCTCGTGCCCGTGCTGGCGAATGCGGGCTCGACGCTGCTGGGCGGCCGCATCATGGACAAGCGCGGCGAGTGGCCCCTGCTGCCGCTGGGCTTCGGCGGCGTCGCCGTCGGGTTCATTGCGCTTGTGGTGGTTGCGCCGCAGCTGTCCGTGCCCGCGGTGTTCGTGGCCATGCTGGTGATGTACGTGGCGGTGGGCTTCATCTTCTCGCCCTCGCAGACGGCGGGCCTGCGGGCGTTGCCCCCGCAGCAGAACCCGTTCGGCGTGGCGCTCATGACCACGTTCGTGCAGATCGCCGCCTGTATCGGGCCGTCGCTGTACATCGGCATCATGTCGTCGGGGCAGGCGAGCGCTGCGGCCGGCGGCGCGAGCAGCGCTCAGGCTACGGCCGACGGGTTCGCCCTCGCGATGGTGGTTGCCGCGGTCATCGGCGTTGCCGGGTTCGTGCTGGCGCTCGTGTACGCTCGCGCGGCTCGGCGACGGGCGTCCGAGCAGGCCGTGGAGCGCGCGACCTCCCCGCAGTCGTTGCTCGCGTCCATCATGGAGGCCGACCCCTACACGCTGCCGGCGGCCACGCCGGTGCGCGAGGTGATGCGCGCGTTCGTCGACCTCAAAGTGGGAGGCTTGCCGCTGGTGGACGAGCAGGGGAGGCCGGCGGGCTTCGTGTCCGACGGCGACGTGATGCGCTATCTGGCCGACAAGCATCCGCTGATCACGGGATCGTATTCCCTGGTGGAAGCCGCCAACAATCAAACGTTCGACGAGCGTCTGCGCGAGCTCATCGAGCTGCCGGTGAGCGTGATCGCGTCCGACAAGCTGGTGTCCATCGACGCCGGTTCGTCGCTGGAGGAGGTGTGCTCGCTGCTGGCGACACGCCGCCTGAAGAAGGTGCCGGTGGTGCGCGACGGCGCGATCGTGGGAACCGTCAACCGCTCCGACGTGCTGCGCTACGCCATGGACACCTGCTTGCAAGGAGTGTAAGGGATGGGGTGTCGTCGGCTTGGACGCAAAACGGCACCCATGACAATCCGAAGGCGCATTGCTCTCGTTGTGCGCCTTCGGAAAGCGGAAAACCCCAGGTGGTGAAAACCTCGCGAGTCTTTTGGACCCCGACGGCACCCTCGAAATTGTCATGGGTGCCGTTTTGCGTCCAGCCTCGCGCGAGCGTGCCGCTGCAAGCCCCCTAATACAGCACGGGGTTCTCCTCGTTCTTGTACGCGAGCAGCTTCTCGTAATCCTTCACCAGCAGGTGCGTCTTCGTGCGCTCGATCACGCCCTGCGTTTCGAGAGCGGTCACGAGCTTGCTGCACGTGGTGATGTGCACCAGCAGGATGTCCGAGAGCGCTTGCAGCGTGAGGTTGCACTCGATGCGGTACACGCCCTCGGCATCGGGCTCGCGCACTTCGCACAGCTTCGTCAGCCACGTGAGGATGCGCTTGCTGGACGACTGGATGCCGGTGTTCCCGATGCGGTGGCCGATCTGCGCGAAGCTCATATGCACCACGTACATGAGCTCGTCGAACAGCTCGAAATCGTCGCGCACGATGTCGAACAGCTGCTGCATGGTGAACGCGAACACCACCGTGTCCTTCGTGGCGACGAACTTCATGCGGTTCTGCCCGATCGAGGCGAACCGGTGGTACTCCGCCTGGAACGCGTTGCCCGCATTGCGGTAGTACAGGACGATTTGCGCCCCGTCCTCGTTCTCGTAGCAGCACTTCAACTGCCCTTTTTCGACGTAATAGAAGTAGCGGTCGTCCTTGTCGATGCACGTGAGGTCGATGTACTCGCCCTTGAACAGCTTTCGCTTGCGCGCCTGATCGAGATACTCGCCGAAGCGCAGCTGCTTGAACGGAAGCGTGGGGATGAGAATGGCGTCGTAGTCCTGCGTCGTGGTCACGAACCCCTCCTGTCGTCGTGTGCCGCGGGCGCCCCTATTGTATCCCAAGGCGCGCCGCGCCCGCCGATTCTTTCCTACGCAACATCGCCTGCTTGCGCACGACAGCGCCAGCTTGCGCCGGGGCTTCTACCGGCGTCCTTCCCCGTTTCGTACAGTGCAGGCAGGTTGAAAATCCAACAGGACGAGGAGGAACCGATGGCGAACATGGGGATGGCTATCGACTTGCGGCGCTGCGCGGGGTGTTACGCATGCGTTGTGGCGTGCCAGATGCACAACAACACGAAACCGGGTGTGGCCTGGGGAAAGGTTGAGGCACGCGAGTGGGGCGAGGATCCGGACAATCGACGCTGCTATCTGCCGCACGCCTGCATGCAGTGCGAGGACGCGCCGTGCGTCAACGCGTGCCCGACCAGCGCGTCGTACGTGCGCGACGACGGCATCGTGATGGTGGACTACGACGAGTGCATCAACTGCGGGTCGTGCATCCACGCGTGTCCGTACGGGGCGCGCATACAAAACGACGTTGAGGGCAACTACTTCGACACCGACGAGCAGGCGCCGTACGAGGCCGAGGGCATCCAGCGCACGCACGTGGTGGAGAAGTGCATCTTCTGCGCGGGCCGCCTCGATGCGGGGCTGCAGCCCGCCTGCGTGCAGAACTGCCCCGGCAACGCGCGCTACTTCGGCGACTTGGACGATCCCGAGAGCCCCGTCAGCGTCTTCATCTCGAAGAACGACCCGGTGCAGATTCGCAACACGCACTTCTACTATATGCCGGTGGACGGCATGCCGAAGAACCTGCTGCCGCACGCCGAGGTGCAGACCGTGGCCAACAAGGGCGTGGACTCGAAGCCGGCCGACCCGGGCATTCCGCTGCCGGCGGCCATCGGCGCCGTCGCCGTCGCGGCTGCGGCGGGCGCGGGCATCGCCGTGGGCGTGAAGAACCAGCGCGACAGCAAGGCAGAAGTCGAGACGAAAGGCGGCGAGGACCATGAGTAAGCTGGCGAACGAGAGCACGAACGGAGCCGCGAACGCCGCTCGTACGACGGCCGCGAACGCTGCCTGTGCGACGGCCGCACCCGGCCTGTCGCGCCGCGGGTTCCTCAAGGGCGCCGCGGCCATGGCCATCGGCATCACCGCCATCGAAGGCGGCTACGAGTTCGTCTACCCCGACAACGCGTTCGCCGACGAGGCCGCGCCCGAGGTGACGAAGCACACGTACTGCGACATGTGCAATCACTCGCCCAAGTGCGGCATCACCGCCACGGTGAAGGAGGACAAGATCGTGCGCGTGGTGTCGCGCGCGAACTACCCCAACGACCCGCTGTGCGCGAAGGGCCTGTCCGCGCTGCAGGAGCTGTACGACCCGCATCGGCTGCTGCATCCCATGAAGCGCACGAAGCCGAAGGGCCAGGGCGACGCCGGCTGGGAGCAGATCACCTGGGACGAGGCGTACGACACCATCGTCGCCGCGCTCAACAAGGTGAAGGACGAGATGGGCCCCGAAGGCGTGTTCTTCTACTGCGGCGACCCGAAGGAGCCACGCGGCGCGGTGAACCGCCTGGCCAACCTGTTCGGCACGCCCACGTACGGCAACGAGAGTTCCACCTGCGCCTACGCGGCCCTCATCGGCACCGGCCTCGTGTTCGGCGCGCAGACGATGGGCGCGAATCCCAACGACAACTCCAAGTCGTGCCTCATCTGGTCGCTCAACCCGGCGTGGTCGCTGCCGAACCGCTTCGGCAAGCTGATGAACGCGAAGGAGAAGGGCTGCAAGTTCATCGTGGTGGACCCGCGCGTCACGCCGACGGTGACGGGCCTGGCCGACATTCACTTGCAGCTGCGCCCCGGCACGGACGGCGCGCTGGCGCTGGGCATCGCCCACGTCATGCTGCGCGACGGGTACTTCGACGAGGAGTTCTGCCAGAACTGGACGCACGGCTTCGACGAGTTCAAGGAGTACGTGCAGGAGTTCACGCCCGAGAAGGTGGCCGAGATCACGTGGGTGCCAGCCGAGAAGATCGAGGCGGCCGCGAAGCTGTGGGGCGAGGAGACGCCCGGCTCGTTCATCACGAGCGCGAGCCCGCAGGTGCACCACACCAACGCCGGCAACAACATGCGCGCCATCGCGTCGCTCGTGGCGCTGGCGGGCAACGTGGACGTGGCCGGCGGCCTGGAGATCAGCCCGGGCCTGCCGTTCGACCTGTTCGCCAGCACGGCCGGGTTCAACCGCGAGGACATCTACGATGCCGACCTGGCCTCGAAGCGCTACGACTTGCAGGACTTCCCCGTGTGGACGAAGTTCGTGAAGCAGATGCAGACGAACCGCTTCCCCGAATACGTGGACGAAGGCAAGATCAAGGCCATGGTGATGTTCGGCGGCAACGCCATGATGTGGCCGCAGAGCCACCTCTACCAGGAGGCCATCGGCAAGCTCGACTTCGCCTGCGCGGCCGACTACTACATCCGTCCCTGGACGCACGACTACGTGGACATCATCCTGCCCGCTGCGATGTGCTTCGAGCGCATGGCCCCCTTCGCGGTGTTCGGTCGGAAGATCTACCTGCGCGAACCGGTGATCACGCCGCGCGGCGAGGCGCGCGAGGACTGGCAGGTGGCCATGGAACTGGGCAGCCGTCTGGGCTATGCGGAAGAGTGCTTCGACGGCAGCGTGGAAGAGGCGCTGGCGGAGGTGCTGCGCACGTCGGGCCTCGAGGTGACCATGCAGGACCTGCGCGACAACCCCGACGGCTACGCGGTGCCGGGCGGCGCCCCCTACGAGCCGAAGAAGTACGAGACGGGCAAGATACGCAAGGACGGCCAACCCGGCTTCAACACGCCCAGCGGCAAGATCGAGCTGGTGTCCGAAGTGATGAAGGAATGCGGGCTGGAGGGCCTTCCGCTGTACAACGAACCGGTGAGCAGCCCCATCAGCACACCCGACCGCGCGAAGGACTACCCGCTCATCCTGAACACGGGCTCGCGCGTGCCCATGTACTCGCACTCGAAGCTGCGCGACTGCCCCTGGCTCAACCAGTTCATGCCCGATCCCATCGTGCGCCTGCATCCGAAGACGGCGGCCGAGCGCGGCCTGGAAGACGGCGAGCAGGTGCGCGTGTTCAACCACCTCGGCGAGATCGAGGTGAAGCTTGAGGTGACGAACCTCGTGCTGCCGGGCGTGGTGGACATCTTCCACGGCTGGGAGAAGGCGAACGTGAACAAGCTGACCGAGCGCGAGTTCGACCACGTGACGGGCTACCCGCCGTTCAAGTCGGGCCTGTGCCAAGTCGAGCGGGCGTAGGTGGTTGCCATGAAGCCGAAGAAGTGGCCCATCGTCGTCGGTACGGTCGCGCTCGTGTTCGTGGTGGCGGGCATGGGGTTCTGGGTGTGGCACGAGCAGCCCAGCTTTTGCGCGGCCATCTGCCACACGCCGATGGATCCCTACGTGGAGACGTACGATCAGCCGTTGGGCGAGGCGGGCGTGGACAAGTGGGGCAACGAGGTGGCCGACACGTCCAGCATGCTGGCGGTGGCGCACAAGGCCTCGGGCAAGACGTGCCTCGACTGCCATGTTCCCACGCTGGGCGAGCAGATGGCCGAGGGCGCGTCCTGGGTGACGGGCGGTTACGGCGTGCCGTTGCAGGAGGCCACGCTGGCGGACTTGGGAGCGGCGCGCGGCGTTGCGTCGGATGAGTTCTGCCTGAACGAGTCGTGCCACAACCTCACGCGCGACGACCTGGCGAACGCGACCGCTGACCTGGCCCGCAACCCGCACCTGGCCTACCACGGCGACATCTCGTGCGACTCGTGCCACAAGGCCCACCGCGCGTCGGTGAACTACTGCACCCAATGCCACGCCGACGCCGAAACGCCCGCCGGTTGGCTGACCGCGAAGGAAAGCACCAACCTGCCGACAGGGTAGGGATCAACCGCAAGCGTGCGCGCATCCGAATGACCACGTACCCCCTCGCGTGGGAAAGCGGCCGACTTCGGGTTTTCCGAGTCGGCCGCTGCACGCGCGCGGCACGCCACTATACCTCTTGTTGCGAAATGAGATCGATCAATTCGGCGCGCGAGTGGATGTCGAGCTTCACGTAGAGGCTTTTGATGTGCGATTTGACCGTGTTCTCGGAGACGAACAGCATTTCTGAGATGGTGTGGACGGTGCGCCCCTGCGCGAGGTGCTGCGTTATCTCGCGTTCGCGCGGCGTGAATCGATAGGAGTCGGCTAGCGCGTTGCATTTGAGCGCAAGAATGTCCAGTGGCTCCACGACAGCGGGAGGGCCTTGCGGCGAGAACGTTTCCTTGCGATTCTTGTCTTTCAGGATGAACAGCGAAATCATGGCGACGAGGTAGACGCCCACCAGCGCCACGGTTGTCAGCTGCAAGTCGTCGCGGCCCAGCGTGCCGGCGTTCAAGAAGGCGACGAGCGTACCTGCCAATCGCGAGACGTTGATGGCCAAAAGCGCAAGTGAGAAAACCATCGCGGAAGGAAGCTTGGTGTCGCGCACGGTGTCGGCGATCATGCACCAGACGATGAGGTTGGCGACGAGCGTGCCCAACTGGGCGCACGCGTTCGCCAATCCGCCGATGTCGTTCCACAGAAGCGGAAGCAGCAGGAATCCCGCTGCGCACAGAGGCAGCGCCACCTTGTAGATCGAGCTGAGCTCGGGTTGTTTCTTGACGAACAGCGCCGGCACGAGCAGTGCTATGACCACAACGGGCTGCGTGACGAGCGACGTCGTTTGGAACGTTGCAAGCGGTATTTCCTGCTGGGCGGGCATTTGCAGCATGAGTGCGCTGAGGAACGAGAGGATGGCCGTGCCCAGCACGGGTCGCCAGAGCGAGCCGACGGCGCTTTTGAAAACGGGTAGGGAAAACTCGTCGAGGGGCGCAGGGCTCGCATCGATGCCCGGTTTGGTCGCGATGACGGCGAGCAGGAACAGCGCGAGGGTCGCGGGCAACACGAATATCGCTGGCAGCAAAACCAACACAAGGTACACGCCGAGGCTGACGAGGGTCGAGAGCAGCACGAAGAGGTACACGTGCCTCAACGAGAGCGTGCTGCAATAGCGTCCCCACAGCAAGGTGGCAAGCGCATCTCCCAAGCCGAAAAACGCACCGGCGCACACCATCCAGGGGATGGTGGCCTCATCGGGTGCGAAAGAGGCAAACGTTAGGATCATCGCCACCACCAAAACCCCCACTGCTGCTCCCAGGCAGGCAAGTGCGAGCGTGACGGTGAGTTTGGGAAGCTTGCGGAGAGCCGCCAGCACCGAGGTTACGGCGTATGCCACTATGCGCGCGGTGATAATAGCCACGAGGAACAGCAACTCGGTGCGCCCCTCGATGGGACCCGTCGCTGCGGAGAACATCGTGGAGGGGTGGAACAGCGTGTAGCCGAAAGCCAGGTAGGAAGCGTAACCGAGCGTAAGAATCAGGCCGCATGCGGTGGCATTGGGCACGCTGTTGAAAAAACGTCTCATATCCCTCCCCTGAACAAAGCAATATACCACACCGACGACTAGCGGGCATACTCACCTCTTTCGGGTGGATTCGCCTAGAGTCCAGCTTTGCGAAATTCACCACCCATGAGGTGAAGCAGCAGCCGGGCGAAGCGCGTAGGTTGGAGCGCGGAGGGTGCGGTGCAAGCCACTGCGCACAGCATATACAAGGAGAGGAGATTGCTGTGGAAAGCAAGATGAGTCGCCGAGCGTTTTTTGGATGGGGAGCAACTGCGGCGCTGGCAGCGGGGACGGCCATGGCCGGCTGCGCGCCTCAGCAGAGTCAAGGAGGGGGTTCGCAGGCGCAAGCGCAGGCCGCTTCGTCGGGGGCGGCCGCGTCGGCGGACGGGACGCCCGCCTTTCTCGTGAAGCCCGAGGTTCCCGCCAGCGTCGACGATGAGAAAAGCTGTGACGTTCTGATCCTGGGTCTGGGTCTTGCGGGCACGGCGGCTGCCAAGGCCGCAACCGACCAGGGGGCGAAGGTCATCGCAATCGAGAAGCAGCCCGAAGATTCGTACAGCGTCGTGTCGATGGCGGGCGACTGGGGAATCGTCGACTCGCAGGTTCAAAAGGATCTCGGCATCGTCTGGGCGCCGAAGGACGATATCGTCAACGAGATTGAAAAGGAATGCGGATGGCGCGCCGACGCATCCTTCTGGAGCTACTGGTACGATCACTCCGGGGAGGACTTCGATTGGTTTATCGAGGGCGCCGACTACGAGGTGCTCGACTCGAGCGCCCAGAACCTCGAGGACGGGTCTCACAAGCAGAACTACATTCGCCCGAAGGCGTTTCCGCCGCTTGAAGGATACGACTACAAGAAGGAGTACTATCCGTATTTCCACGGCTCCATCACGACGAATCCGAACATGGGATGGGCGTGCGAGGCAGCCCGCAACGCGGCGCTCGATGCGGGTATGGAGGTGTTGTACGGATCTACGGCCGAGCAGCTGATCGTGGAAGACGGCAAGGTAACCGGGGCGTACGCGAAGACCGCAGACGGCTCCTATGCGAAGGTGAATGCGAAATCGGTGGTCATCGCGTGCGGCGATTACGGCGCCAATCCGGACATGCGCCAGTACTACGCTCCCGAAACCGTGATCTTCGAAGGCGGCGTGAACACCGGCGATGGACAGCGTATGGGCATCTGGGCCGGCGGCCGCATGGAGCGCGGGCCGCACGCACCCACCACGCACCACATGGGCGGCGTGCTGGGCGTGGATAGCTTCTTGCAGCTGAACACGCGCGGCAAGCGCTTCATGAACGAAGACATTCCCGGTCAGAACATCACCGACGTGCTGGTGCGGCAGCCCGTGGCCCTCGATGCGGACGGGAGGGAGCAAGGCATCAAATCGTGGCAGATATTCGACAGCGCATGGCCCGAGCAGATAGGTTCCATGAACGACGGCCACGGATTCATCAACCATTACGTCGCTCCCGAGGATGTGGATGCGTATGCAACCGTCCTGTCCGGCTTCAAGTTGGGGTACGTCACCGACCAGATGGTGGAGGAGCAGGCCACCTGCAAAGCCGACACCATCGAAGAGCTGGCGGAAAAGATGAAGCTGGATCCGGCCGTCGTCAAAGCCGAGATCGATCGGTACAACGAGCTGTGCCATCAGGGTCATGACGACGACTTCGGAAAGATGGCGTCGCGCATGTTCCCGGTGGAGAATCCGCCTTACTTCGCGTGCTCTTTCGGGGTGGGCGGCATGCTCTACATCTTCGGCGGCTTGGAGTGCGATCTTGCGATGCACGTGCTTGATGACGAAGACAACCCGATCGAGGGGCTGTACGTGGCGGGCAACAGCATGGGACGCCGCTTCCTGGTGGAAAAGCCCGTGGTCGTCGCCGGATTGAGCCTGGCGACGGCGATGTCGTTCGGGCGTCTTGCCGGCACCAACGCAGCTCAGGGTATATAGCAGCTGTCGTATCCCGACGCGATTGCGTCGTCGGGTGCACGATATGCGAAAGACCGGTCGCCTCCCTCCCCGGCCGGTCTTTTCGCGTATTACCCGTTCGCCCCTCCGGGGCCTCTCCTGCCCCCTCCTGCCCTCTCCTGTGCGGGTGTTCTGCAATCGGGGCGTCTTCCGCTTGACATCTCCGCGCGCCGCACTAAAATCACGTGTTAGCACTCGAAGCCCGAGACTGCTAAAGGCGTTCCGATGGCTTGCCAGCCATCGGATCAGGCCGACGCTGCGGGCTCACGCTGCGCGCCATCCTGGCCCTTTCATGCTTGCCCTCACGTGCGGAAGCACGCTCGGCCGCATGACGAGCCACTATGGCACACATCGCGAGCCTCGCTGACGTTGCGCCTACCTGCGGCGGGCACGTACAAGAAAAGGAGAGCGACGCCAACCATGCGCAAGTTCAAAACCGAGAGCAAGAAGCTGCTCGACCTCATGATCAACTCCATCTACACGAACCGCGAGATCTTCCTGCGCGAGCTCATCTCGAACGCGTCGGACGCGGTGGACAAGCTGTACTTCCGCAGCCTCACCGACAAGGACGTCCAGCTGGGCAAGGACGAGCTGGGCATCCGCGTGTCGTTCGACAAGGACGCGCGCACCGTCACGGTCAGCGACAACGGCATCGGCATGACGAAGGACGAGCTCGACCGCAACCTGGGCACCATCGCGCACTCCGACAGCATGGAGTTCAAAGCCGAGAACTCCGACAGCCAGGGCGACGACGTGGACATCATCGGCCAGTTCGGCGTGGGCTTCTACTCCGCCTTCATGGTGGCGTCCAAGGTGCGCGTCGTGTCGAAGGCGTACGGCAGCGACGAGGCCTGGGCCTGGGAGAGCGACGGCGTCGAGGGCTACACCATCGAGGAGGCCGCGCGCGAGGGCCACGGCACCGACATCATCCTCACCATCAAGGACAATACCGACGAGGATAGCTACGACACGTTCCTCAGCGAGTTCGGCCTGAAGAACCTCATCAAGCGCTACAGCAACTACGTGCGCTACCCCGTGCAGATGGAAGTGTCGAAGACGCGCCAGAAGCCGAAGCCCGAGGATGCCGGCGACGACTATCGGCCGGAATACGAGGACTACACCGAGATCGACACCATCAACTCGATGATCCCCATCTGGAAGCGCAGCAAGTCGGAAGTCACCGACGAGGAGTACCACGAGTTCTACAAGACCGACTTCCACGACTTCACCGACCCGGCGCGCACGTTCAGCATCCACGCCGAGGGCGCGCTCAGCTACGACGCGCTGCTGTTCATTCCCGGCCGTGCGCCGTACGACCTGTACAGCAAGGACTTCAAGAAGGGCCTCGCGCTGTACAGCTCCAACGTGCTGATCATGGAGAAGTGCGAGGAGCTGCTGCCCGACCACTTCAACTTCGTGCGCGGCGTGGTGGACAGCCAGGACCTGCAGCTGAACATCAGCCGCGAGACGCTGCAGCACAACAGCCAGTTGCGCGCCATCGCGAAGAAGATCGAGAAGAAGATCACGTCCGAGCTGAAGAAGATGCGCGACAACGACCGCGAGGAGTACGAGAGGTTCTTCGAGAACTTCGGCCGCGGCCTGGAGTTCGGCATCTACAACAGCTACGGCTCGCTGAAGGACCAGCTGGCCGACCTGTTGCTGTTCTACTCGGCCAAGCAGGAGAAGCTGGTCACGCTGGACGAGTACCTGGCCGCCGCCCCGGCCGACCAGAAGGCCATCTACTACGCGGCGGGCGAGAGCATCGAGCGCCTGGGCAAGATGCCCATCGTGAAGACGGTGCTGGGGAAGGGCTACGACGTGTTGCTGTGCACGAAGGACGTCGACGAGTTCTGCTTCCAGGCGATGATGACGTACGGCGCGCCCGCGCCTGAGGGCGAGGAGGCGCCGGAGCCGCTCGAGCTGAAGAACGTGGCGTCGGGCGACCTCGACCTGGCCTCCGAGGAGGAGAAAAAGGAAGCCGAGGAGACGACGAAGGACAATGAGGCCCTGTTCGCCGCCATGAAGGACGCGCTGGGCGACTCGGTGACGAAGGTGGCCGTGTCGTCGCGCCTGGAGGATGCGCCGGCGTGCATCACCGCGGCGGGCCCGGTGTCGCTCGAGATGGAGCGCATCATGGCGCAGATGCCCGACGGCGGCGACGGCATCAAGTCCGAGCGCGTGCTGGAAGTGAACGCGAAGCACGCGGTGTTCGACGTGCTTCGCGCGGCGCAGGAAGCCGGCGACGCCGACAAGGTGAAGCTGTATGCGGAACTGCTGTACAACCAGGCGCTGCTGGTTGAGGGCCTGCCCATCGAGGACCCGGTCGCCTACGCGAACGCCGTGACGAAGCTGATGGCGTAACGCCGACGAAGGGGCGCTCGCGTTGGCGAGCTCCCCTTCGTTTTGCCGCGCGCGAACGGATGGTTCACGTGAAACATCCGTTGCGGCGGGAGTTTAGCGCCGCGCGCCTACGGCGACGGCTCCTGTTGCTGCCGCTGCCGCTGCAACCGCGACGGCTCCGACGACTGCGGCGCCCGTGAGGTCGCCGGTGCGCGCGAGGGGCTTGCCGCCGGGGCCTGCGGCGGGGTCGGCGGCTGGTTCCGGCTCGGGCTGGGGCAGGGGCGTCGGCTCGGGGTCGGGACCGTCCTTGATCGCGATGCGGCCCTGACCGGCCAGGTTGGCATACTCGCTGCCGATCGTTCCCTTCAAATCGTACTGGATGTACTCGATGAGCGCCTTGTTGTCCAGATCGAGCAGCACGGCCTCGTCGTTCTTGAACATGGTGAGGCCATCGCCTCCCTCCACGATCAGATACGTGTGCGAAACCATCTTGTAGCGCCGGTTCACGTCAAGCGGCTCGCCGTTCACCATGACGTCGCGCACGCGGTACTCGCCGGTGACGCCGCCGAAGGTTCCGCCCGGCATCTGCACCGACGACGGAATGTCCGTGCGCACGGTGTACGTGAGGCCCGACACCTGCTGCAGGCCTCCGTTGGGGTCGGGGAGGTTTCGGGCGCCCGCTTCCAGAAGGTCGAGGATGTTCTGACCCAGCGTGTCCACGTAGCACAGCTGGTTGTTGTAGGGTTGCACGTCGATGAGGTCGCCGTACGTCACGTCGCCCGGCTCGATGTTGGCCCGGATGCCGCCGCCGTTGACGAACCCCACGTCGGCCATGACCCCGCCGTGCCAGGCCAGCGCCAGGTACGCGTCGGCCACGAAGTCGCCGAGGTTCGTCTCATGCGCACGCACGGCCCAGGTGTAATCGTCGTCCTCGAGCGCGACGAGCCGCACGTCCGATGTTCCGATGACGCGTTCCGTGATTTTCGCGAGCTCCGCTTGCAGGCCGACGATGTACGCGGCGGTCGCGGCATCGATGCCGTCCCACGTCTCGATGATGCTGGCGGTGCCGTTCGTCGTGGACGCGGTGACGGTTTTGGCATCGTCCGACGCGTACGCGGTGATGGTGTCGGTCGCCGGGTTGATCACCACCTGGCCGATACCCACCAGCTGGGTACCCGTTTGCGTGACCAGCACCGGCTGGCCGTTCTTGTTGAGCGGCGTCTGCGCGTACAACTCGTGCGAGTGCCCGTCGATCACCACGTCGATGCCGCTCGTGTTCGCTACCACGGACGTGCTGGTCCAGCGCGCGGTCACGCCCTTTTGGCCCAGGTGCGCCAGCGCCACCACGTAGTCGGCCCCGTCGGCGCGCGCCTGATCGACGGCGCGTTGCACGGCATCGTACAGCTTCGAGCCGGAGTCGTCTTCGCAGAAGCCGTAGATGTACGTTCCGCTCTCGTCCTGAAAGCTGACGGGGGAGGACTTCGTCAGCGTTTCGGGCGTGCAGATGCCCAGGAACGCGACCTTCTTCTTGCCGTCGCCCGTGCCGTATTCGCGCATGGTGTACGCGTCGAACATGAGGTTCCCCGTGCGCAGATCGGTGAAGTTGCACGAGAGGTATTTCGCCTTCGCGCGGGCGACCAGCGTGTTGAACTGGGTCATTCCGTAGTCGAACTCGTGGTTGCCCGGGATGGCGAAATCGTAGCCGCACGTGTTCATGATGTCGATGAGGTACTCGCCGTTCGTCAGCGTGCCCATGGCCTTGCCCTGCACGGCGTCGCCCGCGTCCACGAGGGTCACGTTGTCGGCTCCGTACGTGGAGCGCATGGTGTCGACGTAGTTCACGAGCTTCGCGTACCCCAGGTTCTCGTCCACGGCGCAGTGCACGTCGTTCGTGTGCACGATGACGATGGGTGCGTCGCCTGCCGCCGCAGCCGTTTCGTCGGCGAAGGCGCGCCGGGCCGGCAGTGCGAGCGAGGCAAGCGCCACGACGGACAACGTGCAGAACGATCGGCGGGATAGGCGGTGGGGAGCTGGCAGGTTCGTCATGGGGCCTCCTCGGAACGTACGCGAAAACGCGGTTCTCTCAGTATACCGTGTGCGACGCGTGTGCCGGAATCCCCGATTTCGCACGGTTGCACCCGTTGTTCGTCGGCTATACTCGGCGCATGGACCAGCCCCGCACCTACACCACATCGCGCATCGCGAGCGCCGTCGGCGTGCATCCGAACACGGTACGCCTCTACGAGCCCTGCCCGCACCGAGCCGCTCATGCTGACGCGCAAGGAGGCGGCCGACCACCTCGACACCACCATCGACGCGCTGCGCAACTGGGAGATGAACGTCCTGCTGCAGGTCAAGCGCAAGCAGAACGGCTATCGCGTGTACAGCGCCGCCGACCTCAACCGCCTGGCCATCATCCGTGCGCTGCGTGCCGCCAACTACTCGCTGGCCGCCATCCTGCGGCTGCTCGACGCGCTCGATCGCGATGCGGCCGCCGACATCGAGCACGTGCTTGATCACCCTGATCCCGACGACGACATCCTGTCGGTGTGCGACCGCTTGCTCACGTCGCTCGATGCGGCGGAGCGCAACGCCTTCGAGATGATCGAACTGCTCGAGCGCATGAAAAATCTCGCCTGAACAAACCCTCCACTTTGCCACCAGAGTTGACGCGTCTTCTAGTATCTTCGGCGACCGAAAGATTGGAGGACGTATGAACGACGGAGTACACGTGCGCGACCTGGTGAAATCGTACGGAGGCGTGCCCGCGGTGGACGGGATCGGCTTCGACGTGGCCGCCGGCGAGACGTTCGGGCTGCTGGGGGCGAACGGGGCGGGGAAGACCACGACGCTCGAATGCCTGTTGGGCGTGAACCGCCCCGACGCGGGAAGCGCGACGATTCTGGGGATGGACCCACGCTTGCGGCGCAAGGAGCTGTTCCAGCGGGTGGGCGTGCAGTTTCAGGAGGCGCGCTATCAGGACAAGATCACGGTGGACGAGCTGTGCCGCGCCACGCGGGCGCTGTACCGCGAAGCCGACGATCCGGCTGATCTGCTGGCGCGATTCGGCCTGACGGAGGTGCGCAAGCAGGCCGTCGAGTCGCTGTCGGGCGGCCAACGCCAGCGCCTGTTCGTGGTGCTGGCCCTCATCCCGCGTCCCGAGGTGGTGTTCCTCGACGAGCTGACCACGGGGCTCGACGTGAAGGCGCGCCGCGACGTGTGGAACCTGCTGGACGAGATGCGCCAACAGGGTATGACCATCGTGTTGACCAGCCACTTCATGGACGAAGTGGAAGCGCTGTGCGATCGGATCGCCATCCTGCGCAGGGGGCGCATCGTGTTCTCCGGCACGGTGGCCGAGGCCGTGGCGTCCGGCCCGTTCGCCAGCTTCGAGGACGCCTACCTCGCGTACGCCGAGCCCGCCGAGCCCGCCGAGCCCGCCGAAACCTCCGAAACCGCCGCATCCGGCGCTGCAACCGCAACCCCTCATTCCGCCGAAGGAGGCGCCCATGAAAGCCTTTAGCACCCTGTTCGGGGTCGAGTTCCGCCTGTCGCTGCGCGACATGAACATGCCCATCTTCGCCGTGATCATGCCCGTGGTGGTGATGCTGGTCGTCGGCATGATGTTCGGCGGCCAGCCGGCCTACGAGGGCGCGGACTACACGTTCGTGGCGCAGTCGGTGGGCGCGGTGTCGGCTATCGCCATCTGCGCCGGCGGCGCGATGGGCCTGCCGCTCGTGGTGTCGAACTACCGGTACCGCAAGATTCTCAAGCGCTACTTCGTGACGCCCATCAGCGTGTACACCATTCTGGCGGTGCAGGTGGCCATCTATACCGTGTACGCGCTGATCTCCGCCGTGCTCGTGTTCGGGGTGGCCGCGCTGTTCTTCGGGTACGCGTTCGCCGGGTCGTGGCCGGCGTTCGTCGGGTCGTACGTGCTGGTGCTGGCGGCCATGCTGGCGCTCGGCATGATGGTGGGCGGCCTCGCGCCGAACGAGAAGATCGCCAGCGTGCTGGCCAGCGTGCTGTACTTCCCTATGCTGCTGCTGTCGGGGACGACGCTTCCCTACGAGATGATGCCCACGGCCTTACAGCGCGTGGCCGACCTGCTGCCGCTCACCCAGGGCGTGAAGCTGCTGAAGGCGACGTCGCTCGGGCTGCCCATCGACCAGGCCATCGTGCCCGTGGTGATCATGGTGGTGTGGGCCGCGGTGTGCACGGCGATCGCCGTGCGCTTCTTCAAGTGGGAGTAGCTAGCGAGCGAGCCGCGCGAGGTTCCAGCTGACGAGATCGGTGATCAGCTGGCGATCCACGGGTTTGCCCAGCGGGAGCTGGATGGCGCCTTTCGACGTGCGGTACCCCGCGAGGCGGTCGGCGAGTGCGTCGATCGCCTCGGCCCCCGGGTACAGCCCGATGTGGTGCTTGAACGCGGCGAAGTGGATGAGGTTCTTCCCCTGCCAGAACGTGGGCATGCGCCAGGATATCTTCTCGATGGCATCCGGGGCGGCGGCGCGAATCGTGGCGCGGATCTCGTTGAGCATGGGCCGCACGTCGCCGGGCTGCGCGGCGATGTACGCGTCGATTTCATCGGGCATGGCGAATCCTTTCGCGCGGATGGGCGTCGCAGATGGGACGCGGGATTGGTTTCGATTCTCATTCATTGTACGCGGGCGATGCGCAGGCGGGATGACAACGCGGTATCATGAACGTGCAATCAAACCGAGCGTCAGGAGGCTTGTATGGTCGATGCGATATTCATGCGGGCGAGCGTGCGGAGGTTCACGGAAGACTTCGTGACCGACGATGAGGTGCGGGCGCTGCTGCGCGCCGCGATGGCCGCGCCGTCGGCGGGAAACCAGCAGCCGTGGGAGTTCTACGTGGTGCGCGACGTCGCGACGTTGGAAAAGCTGTCGGCCACGACGCCGTACGCGAAGGCGGCCGCCAAGGCTCCCTGCGCCATCGTGGCGTGCGCCCGCACCGAGGGCCTACGCTTCCCGGAATGCGTGCCGCAAGACATGAGCGCCGCCATCGAGAACCTGCTGCTGGAAGCGGTTGACCTGGGCCTGGGCGCGGTGTGGATGGGGGTGGCGCCGGAGGTCGATCTGGTGGCTGCCGTCGTCGAGGTGCTCGACGTGCCCGTGGGGCTGGAGCCGTTCGCCATCATCGCCTGCGGCATTCCGGCCGATGAGCCGGCGCCGAAGGGCAAAGACCGCTTCGACGAGCAGCGCATCCACTGGGTGAGCTAGCGTGCGCTTCCACGCGAAGCGTTGAGTGGAAAAGTCGCGATTCAGGCGGTTTCTGCAAAAAATTTCAACTTGTGAACGGAATCTGAGCTGTATTCGATACAGGCGTTAGAAAACTCCCTGGTCACCATTTTCGCTGCATCGAAAATTCGTTCACAAGTTGATTTTTTTAGCAGAAACGAGCGATGGCGCGGAGCGAATCACCCGGCCGCGCCCGCGACCGGGCGCACGGCGTCACCCGGTCGCTCGCCGCCGCGCTACTCCACCACGCGGGCGCGGGCGTATTCCTGCGCGTCGGCGATGTAGGCCTCCTGCGAGTGCTCGATGTTGCGCGTCACCGTGTCGGCGTCGAGCGTGCGGATCACCTTGCCGGGCACGCCCACCACCAGCGAGCACGGCGGGATCACCGCGCGCTCCTTCACCAGCGCGCCGGCCGCGATCATCGACCCGCGGCCGATCACGGCGCCGTTCATCACCGTGGCGTGCATGCCCACGGTCACGTCGTCCTCGATGGTGGCGCCGTGCACGATGGCGTTGTGGCCCACCGACACGCGATCGCCCAGCGTGATGGGGCAGTCGTAGTCGCTGTGCAGCATGGCGTTGTCCTGCACGTTGCTGTTCGCGCCGATGCGGATGGGCGCCACCTCGGCGCGGATCACCGCGCTGAACCACACCGAGCTGCCCTCGGCCATCACCACGTCGCCGCAGATGGCGGCGTTCGGCGCAATGTACGCCGCGCGCTCCACGTCGGGAAACATCCCCTTGAATTCAACGAGCATGCCAGTCCTTTCCTTCAGTTTGCCCGTCCAGTATCCCGAAACCCCCAACGCCGCACATCGCAAGTTCCATGCGATTCTCGCCGCCAAGGCGGTTACGCGTTCGCCACGGGCGGGCGACGGCGGGGGCTTGGGCAGTGGGGGCGCGGGCGGGTGCGTTATGGTCGCAGGACGATAGGCCGATAGGCTCGGCGACCTTGCGCGGAAAGAAGGCTTCCATGTTCGACGATCTCAAGGGCAAGACGGTGGTGGTGACGGGCAGCTCGAAGGGGCTGGGCGCGGCCATGGCGCGGCGCTTCGGCGCCGAGGGCATGAACGTGGTGACGAACTACCGCTCCGACGAGGAGGGCGCGCGCGAGACGGTGCGGGCCATCGAGGAGGCGGGCGGCGCGGCCGCCGCGATACGCTCGGACGTGAGCAAGGCCGAATGCGTGGAAGCGCTGTACGACGCGGCGATGTTCTCGTTCGGCGGCATCGACATCTGGGTGAACAACGCGGGCATCGAGGAGGGCGCGCCGTCCGACCAGAAGAGCATCGAGGCGTGGCAGCGCGTGCTCGACGTGAACCTCACCGGCGTGTTCGCCGGCTGCCGCTGCGCCATCAATCACTTCCTCGAGCATGACATGCCCGGCACCATCATCAACCTGTCGTCCGTGCACGAGGTGATTCCCTGGCCGCACTTCGCCGACTACGCAGCCAGCAAGGCGGGCGTCGGCATGCTGACGAAGACGCTGGCGCTCGAGTACGCCGACCGCGGCATCCGCGTGAACGCCATCGCACCCGGCGCCATGAACACGCCCATCAACGCGCAGAAGCTGGCCGATCCCGAGCAGCGCGCCGCCACCGAGCGGCTCATCCCGATGGGATACGTGGGCGCGCCCGAAGACGTGGCCGCCGCCGCGGCGTGGCTCGCGTCCGACCAGGCGCGCTACGTGACCGGAACCACGCTGTTCGTGGACGGCGGCATGACGCTGTACCCGGGCTTCCAGTTCGGGGAGGGCTGAGGTCGCGCCAGCAGATCAGGGCTTCGTGGCAGGTTTTGCGAGATTTTCGTCATAGGAGGCTCCGAATTTCGCCTGCGGCGCCTGGCTCGGTTCGGTGCTCCTGCATTTCCGCTGGTCAAAGCGCTGCGTCGAATGCGAGGGTTCCATCGATGCTCAAACTATGACGAAAATCTCGCAAAACCTGCCACGAAATCGATTGTCCCTGCTGCCCGCTCGCGCCGCATCCTGCGGATTCGGCGCTACCCCGCCTTCACCGCGCCTTTGTCGCAGCGGTTGCCCCAGGAGTCGATGATCGTTCCGTCGCGGTACACGCAGATGATCTCGCAGTGGTTCGCACACTTCTGGCACTCGATCTCGCGGGTGGCGAACTCGAACGTGCGCAGCGCGTCGAAGTCGAACTCCTCAGCCCCTGCGCCGGAGCCGCCGCCCGCGCCCGCGCCCGCGCTCCGCGGCGCGGCCTCGGCCGCCAGCAGCGCCACGCCGAACGCGCCCATGAGGTGGCCGTCCTCGTCGACCGTGACGTCCATCCCCAGCTCGTCGCGGAACGCCTGCACCACGCCGGCGTTCTTGCTCACGCCGCCCTGGAACACCACGGGCGCGGCGATCTGCTTGCCCTTGCCCACGTTGTTGAGGTAGTTCGTGGCCACGGCACGGCACAGTCCCGCGATGATGTCCTCGCGCGCGTAGCCCACCTGGATCTTGTGCACGAGGTCGCTCTCCGCGAACACGGTGCAGCGCGCGGCGATGTTCGCCGGCTTCTTCGAGGTTAGCGCGATGTCGCCGAACTCCTCCACCTCCACGCCCAGGCGGTGCGCCTGGCTCGACAAGAACGCGCCCGTGCCCGCGGCGCACAGCGTGTTCATGGCGTAGTCCACGGCGATGCCGTTCTCCACGCAGATGATCTTCGAGTCCTGCCCGCCGATCTCCAAAATGGTGCGCACGTCGGGATGGAGGAACGTCGTGCCCACGGCATGCGCCGTGATCTCGTTCTTCACCACGGTGGCGCCGCACATGGCGCCCACCAGCCGTCGTGCGCTGCCCGTGGTTCCCGTGGCCCGCACGCGCACCTTGTCGCGATCCACCTGCGACCCCAGGTCGGCCACCACGCGGCGCGCGGCGTCGGCGGGGTTGCCCTCGGTCCACAGGTACGTGCGCGCGATGATGCGCCGATCGGCGTCGATGATCACGCCCTTCGTGGAAATCGACCCGATGTCGATGCCCAGGTAGCATTCCGTTCGCCCTGACGGGGCGAACGGAGCTCCCGACGCTGCGGCGCGTTCTGGCACCGAACCTTCCCGCTCCAAGCCCTCCTCACGTGCGGAAGCACGCTTCGTCGGTCTTTCGCGGCAATCTTCGGCACCGGAACGCCCCTCGCTGACGTTGCCGGTCAGGCGGGTCTTCTCCTGCTCCGTCATCCGATCTTCTCCTTCTTCATGGCGATCATGTCGTAAAACGCCTCGAGGCGCGTGTCGAGTCCCGTGTCGCTCGTCTGCGAATCGTAGCTGAGGTACAGCATGGGCACGCCGGTGTCGCGGCTGATGCGCTGCAGCACGGGCATGCAGTCCACCTCAGGCGTGCAGCCCGACGACTTGAGGTGCACGATGCCGTCGAACCCCTCCTGCGCGTAGCGCAGCGCCGCCGCGATGGTCATGCTCGACGTGGGCCCCATGTCGTAGCGCACGTATTCGGAAATGCTCGCGCGCAGGTTCTTCTCGTTGTAGCGCAGGTTGCGGTTCGTCATGTTGAGCGCGCGGTGCAGCTCCACGCCCATGTCGAGGAACTTGCGCTCCAGGTCCAGGTTGCTGGCGGGGTCGGCCGCCGTGAAGTACTCGCCCACGATGCCCACGCGCAGCGGCCGCGCAGGGCGCCGCAGCGGCAGCGCCCGCAGCGCATCGAGGCCGGCGCGCTGCGCTTCGGCGATATCGCGCTCGTTCGCGGCGCCGCGCATGTCGGCGAAGTACGTCTCCCGCGCGCGTTCGAACGACCCGTGCTCGGCCTCGAAGCCGGCGTTCGCCAGATAGAAGTCGTTCACTTCGTCCAGGTTCTCGATCATCTTGAACACGGCCAGCATGTTGCGCACGCCGTGCGGCACCGACAGGTCGGGGTTCACCTTCTTCTTGCACACCGAGACGTACTCGGTCAGCGGCTTGCCGGTGAGCATGGCGAAGTTCAGCATGTCGAACTCGTAGCCCATGTCGCGCAGGATGGACTGCTGCAGCTCGCCGTAGTACCCCAGGCGGCAGGGCCCCGCGAACTGCACGAGCACGTCCGCGCCCAGCTCAAGCGCCTCGATGTAGTCGCCCAGGATGTGCTTGAACGGCGCGCACACCGTGTCGCTTGAATGGCGCGAGCCCAGCTCGATGGTGCGCTTCGTCGGCTTCGGCAGCGTGACGAAATCGGCGTCCAGCACGTTCTCGACGAAGAACTTGAACGCGATATCGTAGTAGCTGTAACGGAAGAACGCCACGCGGGTGCGGGCGTGCCGATCGCGTTTCGCGCGTTTCTTCTTCGGCAGGGCGGGCAGCAGTTTGAACGGGCCGCGCTCGGTGCCCACCACCACGCGGACGCCGCGCGCCTCCTCCTCGCTGTCGGTGTGCAGCGGGTTGACCACGTCGCGTTTCGTGTCACGCGCCAACGTAGCCCCCTTTCTTCTGGTAGCGCAGGATGTCGACGAAGCTCTCCACGCGCGTCTCGAGGCCGGCGGTGCCGCTCTGCGCGTCGATGGTGAGGTTGAGCACGGGACGTCCCTGGATGCAGCGCACGATGGCGTCGTCGGTCATGGAGTCGGGCCCGCACGGGAAGGCGCTGACCAGCACGATGCCGTCCACCCGGTCGTGCAGCTGCGTGATGGCGCCCACCAGCTCGCGGCTGACGATCCACGGGAGCGTGTCGGAGAAGTCGAAGCTGGCCTTCAGCGCGCGCTCGCGGTCGGCCTCGTCGGCGAACAGCACCTCGGCGTTCATGTGCTCGAGCATGTCCACCAGCGCGCCGCCCATGAACGCGTCGTGCGCGATGTAGGGGTGCGCCGCCAACAGGATGCCCAGGGGCGCGTCCTCGGGCCGCCGGGCCGCCGCCCGCGCGGCGTCGAGGCGCGCCAGCGTGCGGGTCTGCCCCAGCAGGGCGGCGCGTTCGGCCTGCTCCTGCGCGCGCGAGGCCGCCTTCCAGGCGCGCTTCGCCTCGCGCGGACCGGCGAAGGCGCCGGTGGCGAGTTCGATGAGAGCATCCTTCATGCCCTTGTGTTCTTCAACTTCGTTGACCAGGCACGATACCAGCTCGATGCGCTTGTCGGCGAACGTGTTGGCCACGAGGTCGGGCAGCGCTTGGAACTTCGTGCAGAACCCGCGGCGGCGCCCCACGTTGGCGATGCTCGGCACGAACACCGCGTCGCAGCGATCGGTTTCCACGAGCGACGCCACATGGCCGAGGTAGATTTTCGAAGCGAGGCAGCATTCATCGTTCGACAGCGCGTCCCCGCGCGCCACGGTGCTGCGGTCGGTGGGGTCGCTGACCACCACGTCGCACCCCAGCTCCTCGAAGAACGCCGTCCACAGCGTGCCGTAGCGGTAGTGCAGCAGCGCGCGCGGCATGCCGATGCGGCGCGGCGAGCCGTCGGCGGCGCTGCGGAGGGGGAAGCCGGGGGATGCCATGCGTGCTCCTTTTCACGTGCGATTGATGCCCTTCGAAGCTTACACCAACCGGCCCGCTTCTCGGCAAGGTGCGTGCAAGTGACACGCATATTTCAAGCGCGCAAGAGGCGCGACGGTGCGCGGGAGTTCTCGCTTGTCAAACGGTTGTTCAAAAGATAGTTGAACGGAACGCGTCTCGGATGGAATAACGCATGGGAGGGGTAGAATTTCCGAAATGAAATGTGCTCCATAAGCCCTGAGGTAGACTTTTTTGAATATCAAACAAATCAGATATTTCGTCGCTGTATTCCAGGATGGCAGCCTGTCGGCAGCCGCCAAGGAGCAGTACGTAACCGTGCAAGCGGTTTCAAAAGCTATCGCGGACCTCGAGCGAGAATTGAAGAACGAATTGTTCGTGCGCGAAAGCCGCGGTGTGCATCCCACGCCGTTCGGCAAGGCATTCTACGCCAAGGCCGAGCCCGTGCTGCGCGACTTCGACGAGCTGGAGGCATTTGCTCACAACCGGCGCGCGGAGGGCGTCTCCTCTTTAAGACTGGGGCTGTGCACGCCCCCGTTCTACGGACATGAGCAGGCGCGTGCCAGCATAGCCTCTTTCATCGGCAAGGGTATGAACATCGAAACATCCGTGAGCCTGGAGACGGGATCGCGCGGTGCGAGCGCCCTGCACGCGGGCCGCCTCGACGCGCTCATCATGGTGGGCCTGTTCAACCACCCCGAGTTCGACTGCATAACCATCGGCAAGGTCATGCCGGGCGTGGTGATGGCGCGTGCCCACCCGCTCGCGCAGAACAAGACGGTGACGTTGGCCGACATCCGTCCCTACCCGGTTGCGGTCTCGGAGCATTTCGACACCTTCAACGAGTCCATCGTGTCGGTGTACCGGTCGCGCGGCGTGGACATCCGCTTCTGCCCGACCGCCCCGGAGCGCTTCGACGCGTTCATCACGAAGGAGAACGGGCTGTCGTTCGCGGTGGGCATTCCGGCGCTCGGCCAGCTGCATCCCGGCACCGACATGAAGCTCATCGCGCCGGAAGACGCCGTCGCCATCCCCATCTGCATGGTCAGCCTCAAGAACAACAAAGCGCCCGCGTACCTGGCCCTCGAGCGCTGGCTGATCAACGAGCGCATGCTCATGGGAACCGATCCCGTGAAGCGCTTCGTGACGGCAACCGCTGCGGCGCGCTTGAAGAAGTAGCGCCGGCGCGCCGGGCTGAACCCTCGGGCCGTTCCCGAGCCTTCCGAACTTCTGATGCTTCCCGAGCCTGCGGGCTCCTCAAAGCCCTGCCGAATCCCCAAACTCCCCCGAACCCTCCCGAACTCCCAAGCCTCCCATTTCGTCCGAAAAGCCCCTGAATCGCGAAGAGGCCCCCGAACGTGCAGTTCGGGGGCCTCTTTCCGGTGCGCGGCTGCGTCCGGGCGACGCAGCCGCGCGGCTGTGCAAGCGGTTACGCCGCTTTCTTGTTCTTGAACGCGATCCAGATGCCGGCTGCGCAGGCGGCGCCCACGAGCGGGCCCACGATGAACACCCACACCTGGGACAACGCGGTCATGTCGCCGTTGAAGGCCATCATGAGGGCGGGGCCGAAGCTGCGCGCGGGGTTCACGGACGTGCCCGTCAGCGGGATGCCCATGATGTGCACGAAGGTCAGCGTGAGGCCGATGATGATGCCGGCGAACGGAGCCGTCTTCTCGTCGGCCGTGGAGCCCAGCACCGACAGCACGAAGATGCAGGTGAGGATGATCTCGACGATCACCGCGCCCACGACGGAGATGCCCACGGCCGACGCGGCCTCGTAGCCGTCGCAGCCGAGGCCCGTAACCAGCACGCCGCCGAGGTCGCACATGCTGATGATGAGCGCCAGCACGGCACCGGCGATGATGCCGCCGATGAACTGGGCCACCCAGTAGCCGATGAGGTCCTTGGCCGACAGGCGCTTGTCGAGGAACAGGCCGAACGAGACGGCCGGGTTGATGTGGCAGCCGGATACGTTGCCGATAACGAATGCCATCGCAACGATGGACAGGCCGAACGCCATTGCGATGCCCAGTGTGCCCAGCGTGGCGCCGGCAACCGCAGCGCTGCCGCAGCCGAACAGCGTCAGCACGAAGGTGCCGAAGCATTCCGCCGCATACTTCTTCATAGGTGAAACTTCCATGTATCCTCCTGGTGGTCTATCTCCAACGGAGCGCGGCGCCCTTCCCACGGCGTCGCGCTCCGCTTCTCGTCTGTGCAGCGCACAATGCGCGGGGCGTGGCTACTTCGCCGCGCCGATACGGCAGATGGTGCTGCCGCACACGGGGCACGTGCCCTTCGTGATGGGCTTGCCGTTCTTCGTGGTGCCCTCCACGGGATCCTTCATTTCCTTCTTCTCTTTGCACTTCATGCAATACGCTTCAATGGCCATAACGGTGTTCCTTTCTCGTGGCGACGAATCGCGCGCTGCGCGCCCACCGGCGCGACAGGGCGTGCGAAAGCACACGGTTGTCGCGTGGGGAATTCGTCGTAGTAGTGCGAAGCGATAAACATAGTCTGCTGAGAGAAAGCCCATGTCAATACCCTTAAATATTAAGTTGAGGCCTCGACGCAGATAAGAAAAAAGAGTATATCGCACCCCCTTCCGCCGCGCGTTCTCGCGGCGTGGAAGGGGGTGCGTGTGGAGGCGCGGCACGGGGCGGGGGCCCAGGGGAGGGCTGGTGCACTGGCACGGGGCGGGCTGGTGCCCGCCCTCGTCGTTACTGCTCCAGGTTCTCCGGCGTGAACAGGTTGTTGAACGCCTCGGTCATGGACGGATGCGAGAACACGGCGCTTTGCAGCACGGAGGCGGGGATGCGCGCGTCCATGACCAGCTTCACGGTGTTCACCAGCTCCTGGGCGTCTTCGCAGAACAGGTCCATGCCCAGCACCACGTTGGAGTCCGCGTCCACCACGGCCTTCATGAGGCCCACCGGATCGCGCAGGATGTGCGCCTGCGAGATGCCTTCGGCCGGCAGCGCGTACACGTTCACGGCGTGGCCGGCTTCGCGCGCCTCGTCCGCGGTCATGCCCACGCGCGCGAACGGCGGGTGCACGAACGTGCAGTAGGGGATGGCGCCGCGGTTCTTGGTGGTGCGCGAGCCGTCGCCCAGCAGGTCGGACGCGACGATGCGGAAGTCGTCGTAGGCGATGTAGGTGAACTGCATGCCGCCCGTCACGTCGCCCATGGCCCAGACGTTGTCGGCCGTGGTGCGCAGATGCTCGTCCACCTTGATGCCGCCGCGCTCGGTGAGATCGACGCCGGCGGCTTCCAGGTTGAGGCCCGCCGTGTTCGGCGTGCGGCCGATGGCGACGAGTGCTGCGTGGGCGGGGTAGCGCTTCTCCTCGCCGTTCACCTGGGCGAACACCAGCACTTGATCGTGCTCGTCGTCGATGCTCGTCACGTCGGCGTTGTACACGATGGTGACGCCGCGGTCCTCGAGGCTTTTCCGCACGGCTTCGGCCGTTTCCGGGTCTTCGTGCGCGAGGATGGCATCGCCGTCTTGCAGGATGGTCACCTGCGCGCCGAAATCGGTGTAGAACGAGGCGAACTCGAGGCCGACGTAGCCGCCGCCGATGATGACGAGCTGGCGCGGAAGCTCGCGCAGGTCGATGAGCGAGCTGCTGACGAACACACGCGGGCTGTCCACGCCGGGGATGGAGGGCAGCTTCGGCAGCGATCCGGTGTCGATGAACACGCGCTTCGCTTCGATATCGCGCGTGCCGCTTGCCGTGGAAACGCGCAGGTGGGAAGCGTCCACGAACGACGCGCGACCGTCGATGACGCTGACGTTCGACCGGTCGGCCAGCGCGTGGTAGTTGCGCATCCGCGAGGCGGTGCGCAGCTCGTCCATGTCGTCGACCGCAGCGGTGTAGCGTTCCTCGCGCTGGGTGATGGGGCCGCCGATGGCGGCCGAGAGGCGCGCCGATTCCACGAGGGACTTCGTGGGGATGCACGCGTTGTTCACGCAGGCGCCGCCGTACATGGTGTCGGACTGCTCCACGACCGCGATGTTCTGACCTGCGTCGGCAAGCGCACCGCCCAGGGCGCGGCCCGCCGTTCCAAACCCGATGATCGCTGCGTCGAACTGTTCCATGGTCGTCCTTTCGTCAGAGTTGCAGCTGCGCGCCGAAGCCCGCCGCGACGCCTCATGGTACCGTGCGCGCCACCTCGGCGGGCGACGGCCGGCGATCCGCGCGGAAGCGGTCATGAAAGCGTTTGCAAGTTGTTTCCCCGCTCGCGCGGAAAGCCCTATACTGGAGATAGGACGTTTTCAGGCGGCGCACCGCGCCCGCCGCGACCGAGAGGAGGCCCACCATGGCCGTTGACAAGTTGCTCGTGGCGTTCGACGAATCCGAGGGTGCCGACCGCGCGCTCCACATGGCCGCCAGCCTGGCCGCAGTGAATCCCGAAGCGCACGTGGACATCGTGTACGTGGTGCCCATCCCGCTGCTCGACGAGACGCAGATGGCGAACTTCAAGGACATTCTCGACATGATGATCTCCGACGGCGAGGACCTGCTTGCCGAGGCGGAGCAGAAGATGGGCGAGGAGGTTGCCGCGCGCACCGATTCGCTGCTGCTGACCGGCACGAACCCCGCCACCGAGATCGTCAAGCTGATCGACCAGCGCGACTACGACCTGCTCGTTGTGGGCAACCGCGGCCTGAGCGGGCTCAAGGAGTACATGGGCAGCGTCAGCCACAAGCTGTTGCACGCATCTCCCATCCCCGTGCTCATCGCGAAGTAGTCTGCTGCCGCGTTGCGTCATGCGCCGAATCGACGAAGGCCCCGGATTTCCGGGGCCTTCGCATGGTTCACGTGAAGCGCGTGTTCGCGGCGTTTAGCGAACGGCGGCGAACAGGTCGTTGAAGGCTTCGCTCATGGTGGGGTGCGTGTAGATGGCGTCGCGCAGCGTTTGATACGGCAGCCCGGCATCGATGGCCAGCTTCGCCGTGTTGATCATCTCGTACGACTCCTCGCAGAACAGGTGCACGCCCAGCAGGCGGTCGGTGTCGGCGTCCACGACGGCCTTCAGCAGGCCGACGGGCTTGCCCAGCAGCTGCGCCTTCGGGATGGCCGCCGCCGGAAGCTCGGCCACGTTCACGACGAAGCCCGCGTCGCGCGCCTCCTGCTCGGTCATGCCCACGCGCGAGAACGGCGGGTCGAGGAACACGCTGTAGGGCACGGCGCCGCGGTTCTCGGTGGTGCGCGCGCCGTCGCCCAGCAGGTCGTCCTTCACGATGCGGAAGTCGTCGAGCGAGATGTAGGTGAACTGCAGGCCGCCCACGACGTCGCCCATCGCGTGGATGTTCGGCGCGGTGGTGCGCAGGTGCTCGTCGGCGCGCACGGCGCCGCGTTCGGTGAGCTCCACGCCGGCGGCGTCGAGCGCGAGACCCTCCACGTTGGGGCGGCGGCCCGTGGCCACGAGCACGGCGTCGGCCGGGATGCGCTCCTCGGTGCCGGCGACCTCGACGACGACGGCGTCCTGTGCGGCTTCGCGGTCGATGCGCACGACGCGCGCGCTCCGCACGACGCGGATGCCGCGGTTCTCGAGGCTGGCCAGCACCGATGCGGCGATGGCGGCGTCTTCGCGCGGGATGAACTCCTCGGTGTCCTGCACGACGGTCACCTGCGAACCGAAGTTCGCGTACAGGGAGGCGAACTCGAGGCCGATGTAGCCGCCGCCGATGATCACGAAGCGCTCCGGCAGGTCGCGCAGGTCGAGCAGCGTCTCGCTGACGAACACGCGCGGGCTGTCGATGCCGGGGATGGGTGGCACGAAGGGACGCGCGCCGGTGTTGATGAAGATGCGGTCGGCTTCGATCTGCTGGGGCGCGGCTGAGGTGGCGTCGGCCGCGGCGTCGGTTGTGGCGGCGGTCGTGGCGTCGGCCGCGGCTGCGGGCTCGATGGCGAGGTGCGTCGCGTCCACGAACGAGGCGCGGCCGTCGATGACGTCGACGTTCGGCAGGTCGGCGATCTTGTGGTAGTTCTTGCCGCGCAGCATGCCGGTCACGCGATCCTTCTCGTCGATGGCGGCGGCATAGCGCGCGGCGCGTTCGGCGAACGTGCCGCCCTGCGCCTGCGACAGCGCGGCGGCATGCACGAGAGTCTTCGTGGGGATGCAGGCCACGTTGATGCAGGTGCCGCCGTACATGCGCGGCGACTGCTCGATCACGGCGACGTTTTTGCCCTCGGCCGCCAGCGCGCCGGCCAGGGTCTTCCCGCCTTTTCCGAAGCCGATGATGGCTGCATCGTAGTGTTTCATGAGGGTTCCTTTCCGAGGGAAGTGCGGTTCCCGTGCGTCTTCCGAGGTTCGTGCGCGTTCCGATAGCTTGCATGCGGGAAGTATTTGCCCATACCTGTCCACGTGTCAGTATTCTGTCGGAGCGCGCACAGGCCTCGGAAGACCCGCGCGTGATGCTGCTTTGGTTACTTCGGCTGGTCGCCGGTGACCTTGTCGCCGGTCCAGTCGACGATGCCGCCCATGTCGTTGACGTGCTGGTAGCCCAGTTCGACCAGCTTGTCGGAGGCCTGCTTGCTGCGCACGCCCGTGCGGCAGTACACGATGAGGTCGGCGTCCGTATCGGCAAGCTCGGCCGGCTTGTCGGCGCCGATGTTCTCCACGGGGATGTTGATGGCGCCGGGGACGTGGCCCTCGGCGTACTCCTGCGCGGTGCGCACGTCCACGATGGTGGGGGAGCCGGCATCCATCATGGCCTGGGCCTCGTCGGCGGTGATCTTGGTGTACGCGCTGGTGGATGGGGCGGTGCTGGAGTCGCTCGCGCTCATCGACGCGTCCTCGGACTCTGCGGGTGCGCTCGAGCAGGCCGCCAGGGCGAGGGCGCCCGTCAGCGCCAGTGCCACGACGGCTACCAAGCGACCGCGCATCTTCGTGCGAGCTTTCATGATGTTCCCCGTCTCTCGAAATGTAATTCTGTCTTGTACAGTTGATAACTGTAACACTATTGCATACAGATAGCGAAGTCAAGCACGCAAGTCAAAATTCACAAACTCGGTGCGACGCGCGTACGGCGGGTGCGTGCGGCGTGCGTGCGGCGGGTGCGTGCGTGTGCTGTGGGGCGTGCGCGACGAACGTGCGCGCGGCAGGGGCGTGGGTTGCGTGTGGCGCATGGCGCACGCATGCGGCGGCCGTGGGGTGCGCGACGCCCGCACCGCTTGTCGAACGAATGTTTCACGTGAAACATTCGGCCAATGCAAGGCGCCCTCCGGAAACCGGAGGGCGCGAGGGGAGGGAAGGCGATGCGGATGGCGCGCGCGGGCGCAAGCGCTTGGCGCGCGCTAGGCGCCGTAGTATTCCATGGCCGACTGGGCGGCGATGCGGCCGGTGACGGTGCCCATGCACATGGACGAGCCGCTCACGGCGTAGCGCATGTAGAACAGCTCGGCGTTGCCCAGCGTGCCGCCAGCGTACAGGCCGGGGACGGGCTGGCGATTCGCGTCGAGCACTTCGGCCTTCGTGCTGATGGCCAGTTGGCCGAACGAGTCGTTCGTGTTCGGCGTGATCTGGATGGCGTAGAACGGCGCCTGCGTGATGGCCTGCAGGTCCTCGGGCTTCTTGTGGAAGTCGGTGTCCTCGCCGGCCTCGCACAGCGCGTTGTACTTCTCGATGGTCTTCGCCAGCGGGTAGGAGGGCAGCCCGGCCGCCTCGGCTAGCGCCTCGATGGTGTCGGCCGTGTCGACCACGCCCTTCTCCACGCCTTTCTTGATGAGCTCCAGGCGCTTCTCGGGTTGCTGCGAGTCGCAGATGATGGTGAATTCCTTGCGGCCGCTTTCGACGAACGGGGTGAAGTAGTCGAACTGGCTGGTCATGGACTCGTTCGCGCAACGATAGCCCAGGTCGGTGACGAACACGCCCGTGTTCACCATGCGCAGCGCGCTCAGCTCGTCGTTGAGCGGCAGCGGCTCGCGACCCACGAGGTGGATCTGCGACAGCCCTCCCTTGAGCAGCGTCATCGCGCCCGCCTGCTTCGCCAGCTCGATGCCGTCACCCGTGTTGCTGGGGCTGGAGAACGTGTGCCAACCCACGGCGCCCGGCGCGTACAGCTCCTTCGCCCAATCCTGGCCGTCGAAACCGCCCGAGGCCAGCATGACGGCCTTCGCGTTGATGGTGTACTCGGTCTTGCCCTGGCGCGCTTTCACGCCGGCAGCCTTGCCGCCGTCCATGAGCACCTCGATGGCGCGCGTTTCCATCATGATTTCCACGCCGTTCTTCTCCGCTTCGGCGATGAGGTTGTCCACGATGCCCTTGCCGCTGGTCGTCGACACCATGGAGCGGTCGGACACGTTGTCGCCGGGCTTCTTGTCGAAGTCGCAGCCCAGCTCCACGAGCCAGTCCATGGCCGCGCCGCCGTTCTCGGCCACGAGGCGGCAGATGTCCATGTTCGCGTCGCCGTCGGACTGGTCGAAGAAGAACTGCGCCACCTCCTCGGGCGTGCCGTAGTCCGTGTAGCCCAGCTCGTCCTGCTTCTTCGCGCCGCAGCAGTAGAAGTTGCCGCTGCAGATGGACGAGTCGCCGCCCGTGATAGTGTGCTTCTCGAGCACGACCACCGTGGCACCGGCGCGCGAGGCCTCCACGGCCGCGCTCATGCCGGCCACGCCGCTGCCCACGACGACGAAGTCGACGTCCTTGGTTTCCTGCTTCTCGGCCGGGGTTTCTGCGGCGGCTTGGATGGTGTCGGCTTTCTGGGCGCCGGTCGCGCCGGAGCCGGCGGCGGTGTCCGCGGAGCCCGAGCCCGAGCCGTCGCCGGTGCTTGCGGGGGCCGCGGTGGTTTGCGGCGCGCAGCCGGCGAGGCCGCTGCCGGCCATGACGGCGGCCGTGGCGCCCAGCCCCATGAGGAACGAGCGGCGCGAAACGCCTGCGGATGCGATGGTGTGTCCCTGCTTGGTCATGATGATCCTCCCTGTGACGATGCTTCCTGTCCGACGGTCGGCCCTCCTCCGGCCGATCCGCTGTCGCCATCCTGTCAGGCCGCGCTGCGCCCCACCAGCGCCAAAGTGGGTGGATTGGGAAAACCCTCCATAGTGGAGGGTGCGCTTCTGGGAAAAGCGTGCGGGGGGGGCGGGGCTGTGCTAGCGAAATCCAAAATTCTGGCAGGTTTTGCCCGATATTCGTCCTCGTTTGGCCCCTTTGCTGCGATTGGCGCTCGGCTCGTTCTGCCGACCTGGGGAAACGAAATACGCAGAAGGCGAAACGGTGGTTACGGCTGAATTTCGCACGTCCGGACGACGAATATCGGGCAAAATCTGCCACGATACTCTGCCGCGAAACGGGATTTCGCTGGCGCGGACCCGTGCCTCGAACCCGCGCCGCGGACCCGCGCCTCGGACCCGCGCCGCGGACCCGCGCCGCAGCTGTCGAGCCCCCTACCGTCCTTCCGCGTGCAGCTCGACGCGGTCGAGGAGGTCTTGCTTGTCCACGGCGCCGCTCTTCTGGTACACGTTGTGGATGTAGCCCTTGATGGTGTTCGGCGACAGTCCCAGCTCGTCGGCGATGTAGGTGCGCGTGCGGCCCTGGCACAGCAGGATGAGCACGTCGGTCTCGCGTGCGGTGAGGCGGTGGGCCTCGGCGAACGAGCGCAGCAGGTCAACCTGCATCGTGCGCACGTCGCTCGTCTCCGGGGCGGGCGACGACGGCGCGTCCGCCCGCGCGCGCCGGCCCTCCAGCCGCTTCGCCACGATGGGGTTGAGCGCCAGCACGAACAGCGACACGAGCGAGATGAGCGCGAGCCCCGTCACCAGCAAGTCCTGCGCGATCACCGCCGCGCCGAACGCGACGCCCGCGAGGATCAGCAGCGCCGACGCCCCCAGCGCGACGCTCAGGTACACCCACATCGACACGCGGTCGCGCTCGCCCAGCAGGCACACGGCGATGCGCACGTTCATGCCCGACAGATAGAACGCCACGAACACGAGCACCGCCGCGATCACGTGCACGATGGGCGAGGTGATGAACGGCAGCGCGATCAGCGCCACGGCCACGATGGGGAACAGGATGTCGTACAGGTCGCCCACCGACAGCGCGTGCTTCTTGCGCACCACGTACGCCAGCATGATGCCGGCCGCCAGCAGGATGCCCAGCACGGCCTGCGCGGCGATGGGGATGGGCTCCTCGACCACGGTGGCCACCTGGCTCACCGCGCCGAACACGAACGAGAACACCGCCAGGTACGACACCGCTTTCACGAAATCGCCCACGCCGCCCTGCGCGAGGCTGACGCGCCGCGCCGCCGCGTCGAGCGGCGACGTGCGCACGAGCGGCAGCGCCGAAACGACGATGATGCCAAGCGCGAACAGCAGCTCGAAGGTGCCCGATGCGGCGAAGATGACCGCCGCCACCACGCCGCCGCACAAAAACGCGAGCGGCACGGCGCGCGCAAGCGAAACCTCGCCGCGCTCGTGCAGGCTGGTGATGCGCGCCATCCATGCCAGTTCGGCAGTGGCCAGCCCGTAGCCGATCAGGCCCGATGCGGCGATAGCGTACAGCCAGCCGCCCTCGATGAGCCCCACCAGCCGCGCGAACATGAGAGCGTTGCCCAGGAAGGCGGCGGCGAAGGCGCCGACGATGCGCGCGCGGCGCGTGGGCTTGCGGCGCAGCGCGTAGGCCAGTGCGGTGCCGGCCATCGTCAGCGCGTACGCGAGGAAGAACAGCGCGCCGAACGCGTCGCCCGCCCCGTGCGACAGGCTCATTTCCTGGAGAAACGTGCTGGAGATCATGAGAGGGAACGTCAGCCCGCACACGATGCCGTATCCCAAGGCGCTGCCCACGAGCGCACGTTTCGCGCGCGCGGCCTCCGGTTTCGCTTCGAGCTGCATGACCCCTCCCTCCTCGTCCCCCGTATTCTACTCGACGCGCGCGCGGAACCGCGGACGGCTTTCGCCCGCATGCAAAACGCATAGCGTACGGGGGCGGCGCACGAGCGAAAACGTACGAATACCCCGACTCCTCGCTCGGCGCGTAATCGAACGAGCTACGGCATCCCGCGCGCGTCTCCGATCGGGAGCGTTTCCCCAGGTCGCCCTCCGCCGCGTCGCCTCGTTCCGCCCTCGGTGCCGCAAAACCGCAACATGTGGGCGAATACTGCACGGAAACGGAACGGGGCGGGCAGGGGAGCCAGAACGAATGTTTCACGTGAAACATTCCGGTGGCGAGACGGGGCAACGCCCAACCGGGGGAGGGGGGTCGTAAGCCTCTCTCTTGAACCGCCATCGACCTATGCCTCCGTTCGGGTTGTCATCTCGAGCGGAGGCGAAGGGTCCCGTGCCCCGTGCGGTGCCAACAGGCACGCTTCCGGCTGGCGTCACACGGGATCCGACGAACTCGCTTGCGCTCGCCCCTGGGATGGCAACGGGCTGGATCTGCGGGACGTCGATGCCGTTCCCCGTAGAGCTGCTTTCGACTTGGACGCAAAACGGTACCCATGACAATTTCAGGCGGTGTTTCGGGTCGTTTGTATCGGGTTTTCGGAAAGGCGTCCTGCATATGCCCAGGTCGCGCAACGCTCGAGACGGCTACGACCCGAGTTCGTCACGAGTAACATTGTCAGGGCTGCCCTTTTGCGCCCATTTCTCCACCCTGGTCGGCATTCCGCCATCCCACGAGCGCGCGACGCGCTGCTGACCGTTCGGTTTCCGTGTGTTCCGCGCGTGCGCGACCCGCGCGGAGCGCGGCCATACTGGGAAGGATCATGCAGCGATAAGGAGCATCTATGGAAGGCGTAGACCGGACAGCGGGCGCGGCGGCGGATGCGGCGCGCGTGCGCGAAAGCGACGAACCCAACACGATGGCGCCCGCACCCGGGCCCGCCGGCGGCGCGCCCTCGAACGCGCATCGCACGCGCAGCGTGGCGGCCGTGTTCGCGGGCCTGCTGCTGGCGATGTTCGTCAGCTCGCTGTCCGAGACGGTCACGGCCACCGCGCTGCCCACCATCGTGGGCGACCTGGGCGGCGTCGAGCACATGCAGTGGGTGGAAACGGCGTACATCCTGGCGGTGACCATCACCATGCCCGTCTACGGCAAGATCGGCGACCTGTACGGGCGCAAGTACCTGTTCATCATCGCGCTCAGCGTGTTCATCGTGGGGTCGGCCACCTGCGGGTTCGCCACCAGCATGGACGGGCTCATCGCCGGGCGCGCGGTGGAGGGGCTGGGAGGCGGCGGCCTCATCATCCTGGCGCAGGCCACCATCGCCGACATCATCCCGCCGCGCCAGCGCGGCAAGTACATGGGCGTGATGGGCTCGGTGTTCGCGGTGTCCACGGTGATCGGCCCCATCCTGGGCGGATGGTTCGTGCAGGTGACGGGGTGGCGCTGGCTGTTCGCGTTCAACATCCCGCTGGCGCTGCTGGCCATCGCGGCGATCGCGCTGTTCCTGGCGAAGCCGGCTCCGCGCGACAACCGCCCGCCCTTCGACGCCCTCGGCGTGGCCACCAGCGCGGTGGCGGTGTCGTCGCTCGTGCTGGCCACGGCGTGGGGCGGCACGCTGTTCGCCTGGACGTCGCCCGAGGTATTCGGCCTGTTCGCGCTGTTCATCCTGGCGGCCATCGCGTTCGTGCTCGTCGAGAGTCGCGCCGCCGAGCCCATCATCCCGCTGCTCCTGTTCAAGAACAGCAACTTCGTGAAGTGCACCGTCACGGGCCTCATCATCATGATGGGCCTCATGGGCACCGTGACCTACCTTCCCACGTACTTCCAAATCGTGGACGGTCTCGCGCCCGAGCAGGCCGGGCTCATGACGTTTCCCATGATGGCGGGCGTGCTGGCGATGTCGGTGCTCACGGGCTTCCTGGCCACGAAAACCGGCCGCTACAAGTGGATGCCCATCGCCAGCACCGTGGTGGCCGCGATCG
This sequence comes from Eggerthella hominis, assembly GCF_014287365.1. Taxonomy (NCBI): domain Bacteria; kingdom Bacillati; phylum Actinomycetota; class Coriobacteriia; order Eggerthellales; family Eggerthellaceae; genus Eggerthella; species Eggerthella hominis. The sequence goes on along the minus strand of NZ_JACOOA010000002.1, from coordinate 550,653 downwards.
GCTACGTGCTGCTGTCGCAGCTGACGGTGGGAACGACGCTCCTGATGACGGGCGTGTTCCTGTTCGTGCTGGGCGTGGGCATCGGCCTGGGCCAGCAGATCCTCGTGCTCATCGTGCAGAACGAGTTCTCGCACGACATCGTGGGCACGGTGACGGCGGCGAACAGCTTCTTCCGGCAGATCGGCTCTACGCTGGGCGCGTCGCTCGTGGGCGCGCTGTTCACGTCGCGCCTGTCGGCCGACCTCGCCGCGCAGCTGCCGCGCGTGGACAACATCAACGTGAACCGCATCACGCCCGAGTTCGTGCAGCATCTTGCCGAACCGGTGCGCCACGCCATCGCCACCGCGTACAGCGACGCCCTCGTCCCCATCTTCCTGTACGTGGTGCCGCTGCTGGCCGTCGGCTTCGTGTTCATGCTCACCCTCAAGGAGCACCCGCTGGCCACCAAGGTGGATCACGCCGGCCACCCCGGCGACGAGGTGTAAGCTCGCTCGTCCGGCCACCCTCGCGTTAGCGCGGGCGCAGCTGCCAGAAGGCAACGGCGCTGGCGGCGGCTACGTTGAGGGAGTCCACGCCGCCGGCCATGGGGATGCGCACGGTGTAGTCGCAGCGTCCGATGGTGTCGTGCGCCAGGCCGTCGCCTTCGGTTCCGAACACCAGCGCGAGGCGCTCCTCGGCGTTGAGGGCCGCGTCGTCGAGCGACACCGAATCGTCCGTCAGCGCGAAGGCCGCGGTCTTGAAGCCCAGCTCGTGCAGCAGCGGCACGCCGGCTTCGGCCCAGCCGCCCGTGCCGGTTGCACCCGCTCCGGCCTCCTCGCCGATGCGCGTCCACGGCACCTGGAACACGGTGCCCATCGACACGCGCACGGCGCGACGGTACAGCGGATCGTAGCAGGCGGGCGTCACCAGCACGGCCTCGATGCCCAGCGCGGCGGCCGAGCGGAAGATGGCCCCGACGTTCGTGTGGTTCGTGATGTCCTCCAGCACGGCGATGCGCCGCGTGTCGCGCACGATGTCGGCCACGCTGGGCAGCGCCGGCCGTCGGAACGCGCCCAGCGCGCCGCGCGTCAGCTCAAACCCGGTAAGCTTCGTCAGCTCGTCGTGCGGGGCGACGAACACGGGCACGCCGTCGCCCCAGCGCGCGGCGATCTCGTTGATCAACGGCTGCATCGCGGGCAGCCATTTTGGCTCCATGAGCAGCGACAACGGCTCCATGCCGCCCGCCAGCGCACGCTCGATCACCTTGCCGGACTCGGCGATGAACAGCGCCTTCTCGGGCTCCAGCTTGCTGCGCAGCTGCGCCTCCGTCAGCCGCGCGAACGCATCGAGCCGCGGGTCGTCGAGCGTGGCCACCTCCATGATCATAGGGCGGTCCCGTTCTCGCACGCCTCGCGGGCTTCGGCCACCGTGTCCGCGACGTTCGCCAGGCCCTGCGCGCAGAACTCGTCGCACTCCATCACGTGCGCGCCGATGTGCGCCATGTCCTCGATGTTCGCCGCTTGCACCTCGGGCGTGCGCGACGACGTGCAGTCTTCCAGCAGCACCACGTTGTAGTCCAGCGACAACGCGTCGTAGCAGGTGGTGCGGATGCAGTTCGGCGTGGTGGTGCCGATGAGCACCACGGTGCCCACGCCCAGGCGGCGCAGAATCAGGTCGAGCGACGTGCCGAAGAACGCCGAGAAACGCGGCTTCACGATCACGCGGTCGCCCGGCTGCGGCGACAGCGGCGCGTATTCCTCCAACGTGCGCGGGCTGGCGCAGGCGCGCGAGACGGGCTTGCCGCCCTCGAGCCACGTGCGGTGCCGCACGGCTTCCACGTCCGAGCCGTCGGCGGCGTACTCGCGCACGGCGTGGATCACGGGCATCCCCAATGCGCGCGCCTGGTCGAGCGCCCGCGCGCAGGCGGGCACCGTGGACAGCGCGCCGTCCACGCACAGCGCGGACGAGGGGTCCACGAACCCGTGCTGCATGTCGATGATGATGAGGGCCGCCTTGCGCGGGTCGATCATAGGGCGCTCCTTCGCACGATTTCAAACCGGTTCCTATTGTAGTCGATGATGCCGTCCTTCTTCATCCGCGACAGCTCGGCGCACATGGCGCTGCGATCCACCGACAGGTAATCGGCCAGCTCCTGGCGGTCGAACGGGATGGCGAAACGGCTCGACTCGGCGCGTTCTGCCTGGTCGGAGAGGTACGACAGCAGCTTGGCGCGCGTCGTGCGCTTCGCGGTGTGCTCGATCTTGCGCGTCAGCGCGTGCGTGCGCTTCGCGATGATGCCCAGCAGGTTGCGGATGAGCCGCGCGTGGAACGCGCACGACGACGGGCACATGCTGGTGATGCGCCCCACGTCGAGGAGCAGCACCACGGCGGCTTCAGCCGCCACTACGTTGATGTCGAGGGCCAGGTCGGGCTCGCACGCGTACACTTCGGCGAACGACTGGCCGGGGCCGAACGACGCGAGGATGCTGCGGTTGCCCCAGTAGTCCTCCTTCTCGAGGCGCACCGAGCCCTCCAGCACCATGCCCATCGACGTGGTGCGGTCGCCCATGCGGAACACGTACGCCCCCTTGGGGAACGAGCGCTGCCGCGCGCCGAGGCACTGCAGCATGGGCTCGAGGTCGGCGGCGTCGATGCGCTCGAACAGGGGTGAGCGGCCGATGAGGGGCAGGTAGCGGTCCATGAGGCTCCTTTGTTGTAAATACAACGGAAATGCTTGCACCAGTATCGTAGGGTGAGCTCCATCAGGCAAGCAAACGATGACCGAGCGCTGCGCCCCGAGCCGCGAACGGCGGATGTCCCCATTGGGGATGCCCCCGCGGGATGGACCCAAAGGGGACTGTCCCCTTTGGGTCCATGCGGGGCGCAGGCGCGAGAGAGGACGAGACGTGGGCGATACAACGACGATGTTCTGCTTCCAGTGCGAGCAGACGGCCGGGTGCACCGGCTGCACCGGGACGGCGGGCGTGTGCGGCAAGCAGGCCAGTACGGCGAACTTGCAGGACGAGGTCACGGGCGCGCTCGTGGGCCTCGCGCAGACGGTGCGCGCGGCGGGGACGGGCGCGGAGGCGCGCCGCGCGGCGGACGACCTGGCGATGGAGGGCCTGTTCGCCACGCTGACGAACGTGGACTTCGACGATGCGGCCTTGGCCGACCTGCGGGAGCGCGCCCATGCCGAGCGCGACGCCGTCGCGGCGGCGGACGGCGTGGAGGCCGCGCCCGACTACGACCTGGCCGCGTTGTGGAACGCGCCGGAGGACGTGCGCTCGCTCAAGTCGCTCGTGCTGTTCGGCTTGCGCGGCCTGGCGGCGTACGCGTACCACGCGGCCGCGCTGGGCTATCGCGACGACGCGGTGTCGTCCTTCCTGCACGAGGGGCTGGCCGCGTTGGCCGACGCCGAGGCGGGTGCCGATGTGCTGCTGCCGCTGTCGCTCAAGGTGGGCGAGGTGAACCTGCGCTGCATGGAGCTGCTCGACCAGGCGAACACCGAAACCTTCGGCACGCCCGAGCCCACCACGGTGGCGCGCGCGGTGGAGGCTGGCCCCTTCATCGTGGTTTCGGGCCACGACCTGCACGATCTCAAGCTGCTGCTCGACCAGACGGCCGGTCGCGGCGTGAACGTCTACACGCACGGCGAGCTGCTGCCCGCGCACGCCTATCCGCAGTTCAAGCAGTACCCGCACCTCAAGGGCAACCTGGGAACCGCGTGGCAGAACCAGCGCGTCGAGTTCGCCGACCTGCCCGCGCCCATCCTATTCACCACGAACTGCCTCATGCCGCCGGCGGCCTCCTACGCCGACCGCGTGTTCACCACGGGCCCCGTGGCGTACCCCGGGATGGCGCACGTCGAGGGGGCGCCCGACGGCAGCAAGAGCTTCGAGCCGCTCATCGAGCGCGCGCTCGAGCTGGGCGGGTACGCGACGGCGACCGACGCGGACGGCGCGTTCACCACGGGCTTCGGCCACGGAACCATCCTCGGCGTGGCCGACACGGTGGTCGACGCGGTGAAGCAGGGCGCCATCAGCCGCTTCTTCCTCGTGGGCGGCTGCGACGGCGCGCGCCCGGGCCGCAGCTACTTCCGCGACTTCGTGCAGCAAGCGCCCGAGGACAGCATCATCCTGACGCTGGCCTGCGGAAAGTTCCGCTTCAACGACCTGGACTTGGGCACCATAGGAGGCCTGCCGCGCATCATGGACATGGGGCAGTGCAACGACGCGTACGGCGCCATCCGCGTGGCTGTGGCGCTGGCCGAGGCGTTCGGGTGCGGCGTGAACGACCTGCCGCTGACGCTGGTGCTGTCGTGGTACGAGCAGAAGGCCGTCAGCATCCTGCTGACGCTGCTGCACCTCGGCATCAGGGGCATCTACCTGGGGCCGACGCTGCCCGCGTTCGTGTCGCCGGGCGTGCTCGACGTGCTCGTCCGCGAGTTCGACGTGCGTCCCATCAGCACCCCGGAGAAGGACCTGGCCGCCATCCTGGGGTAGGCGCGCGCGGGGCGGCGCGACAACCGTGCGCCGCCCCGCCCCTCACGACCATTCGCGCGACCGGGCGAGCCACGCCGTCCTCCGACCAACGGCTCGCCCGCGTCGCATCATGCGCGCAAGCGCTTCCCTAGATATCCACGCCCAGGAATTGCTTTACCAGGATGCCGATGACGAACGACAGCGCGGCCACGCCCAGGCTGATGCCGGCCATCTGGCCGAACCGCTTCTTGAATGGCAGATCCTGCGCCACCGAGAGGTAGTAGTTGAACACCACGAGGATGAGCAGCACGATGACCACCATCGTGCCCATGGCCCACAGGTAGTGCGACTCGTCGAACAGCAGGTACGGCATGATCAGCAGCGCCACCGTCACGAGGTAGGCGATGCCCGTGTACGTGGCCGACTTCAGCGCGTCCGGGCGCCCCTCGCTCTTCGACGACAGGTATTCGCTCGACGCCATCGACAGCGTGGCGGCAATACCGGTGATCAGGCCCGACAGCGCGATCAGCCGCGTGTTCTGCATGGCCAGCGTCAGGCCCGCCAGCGTGCCGGTCATCTCCACCATCGCGTCGTTCATGCCCAGCACCATGCTGCCCACGTACGACAGCCGCTCTTCGTCGAGCATGTCCAGCAGCGCCTTCTCGTGCGCTTCCTCGTCGGTGCGGATGCCGAGCGCCTCGGGCGCCTCCTTCGCCAGCTCCTCGTAGGAGATCTGGGCCTTCTCCTCGCCCCTCTCAATGAGCTTGACGGCGAACGTGAAGCCGAACACGCGCGCGATCAGCGAATAGCGCAGCACCGCGCCCCGCTGGGGCTTCATCTGCTCGCCGGTGTAGCGCTGCCAGATGCCGGCGTGCTTCGCCTCCTCGTCGGCGATGCGCAGCAGCGTGGTGCGGTTGTCCGCGTCCTTGGTGCTGGCGGCGATGCGTCGGTACACCTCGGACTCGGTCACCTCGTTCTGCTGAAACACCCGAATCTGCGCAAGCGCCCCGGAAGACAGGGCCGCCGCCCCCGAACTTGTTGCCATGCCAGGCTCCTCACCGCCGCATCCTCAAATCAGCAGCCAGTATATCCGATTCCGTCGAGCTTCGCGTTTGAGGGAACGGATGTTTCACGTGAAACATCGCGCTTCGGGTCGTGCGGCTGCCTGTCGAAAAACTCCCGCTGAGTCACGAAAATCACCGCTGTGAAGCCCGGCGGTCTCGATCCGGGCATCTCGATATTTTGCCACCTGGGGCGATGCCGATTGCAGAGGGAAATCGGTGGTCGCAGGACGGTCGATGGGGCGCAAAAGGCGGCCCAATCGCTTCACAGCGGTGATTTTTGTGCAAATCGAGGTGCCGCAGGAGCACGCAAGGCGCGCTGCCGCGTCGAGGCGTCGGGGCGGCGCGGGGTCCTGGCATCCGCCATCAGGAGGAAGCTCCCCGCTCCACCCACAACAGCCATCCGAACGCGGCGGCCATCAGCGCGAGGCCGGCGGCGTCGAACAGCACGAAGCGCTCGATGCTGGCCGAGAGGGCGGCGTGGCCGGCGGGCAGGCCCAGGCGCAGCCACGACTCGCCGACGAGGCCGATGGCCTGCTGCTCCAGCACGATGACGGCCACGGCGCGGAAGCGCAGCGGGCTGGCGATGACGGCGGGGTAGGTGGCGTTCCACATGAGGAACGCGATGCCGAGGCCCTGCACGGCTGCGGCGCCCGGCACGCCCGCCACCTCGAACGAGGCCGCGTAGGCGTCGGGCCACAGCACGAACGACACGGCGCACTGCACGTTGATGACGAACACCAGCGCAAACGCCAGGCGCACCAGCCATGCGGCGCGGCGCACGCGCGCGGGGCGGTCGTTCGTGGTGGCGGGCTGGTTCATACCGGTATCCTTTCGCATCGCCGTGCAGCATACCACGGCCGCCGCGCGGCGGTATACTGCTGTTGAGCAACCGAAGAAAGGATCGCCATGACCGCCCCCGCATCTCCCGCCCCCAGCGCAAGCCATCCCTCGTTCGACCAGTTCGTCGCCACCATCGCCGCCCTGCGCGCCCCGGACGGGTGCCCGTGGGATCGCGTGCAGACGCACGAGAGCATCGCGCACAACATGATCGAGGAGGCCTACGAGGCGGTCGACGCCATCGAGACGGGCGACGTCGCGCACCTGCGCGAGGAGCTGGGCGACGTGCTGCTGCAGGTGGTGCTGCAAAGCCAGATCGCCGCGGACGACGGTGAGTTCACCATCGACGACGTGTGCGCCGAGGTGAACGAGAAGATGATCCGCCGCCATCCCCACGTGTTCGGCGACGCGTATGCGGCGAACGCGAGCGAGACGCTCGATTTGTGGGACAAGGTGAAGCTGGCCGAGAAGGGCAGCGCCGACGAGGCCGCCGACGGCGCGGGCGCGCAGCGCGAGGGGCTGCTGGACGGCGTGCCCACCAGCTTCCCGGCGCTCATGCAGGCGCAGAAGATCTCGCGCAAGGCCGCGGCCGCCGGGTTCGAGTGGGATTCGCTCGACGACGTGTGGGACAAGGTGCGCGAGGAGGTCGGCGAGCTGCGCGAGGCATACGTTGCCGCTCCCAAGGCCGCGAACGGCAAGGCGGACGCCGACGCCGCCCCGGCCACCGACGACCCCGCATCCGCCGAGGCCGCGCGCGCGGCGGTCGCCGCCGTCGAGGACGAGTTCGGCGACGTGCTGTTCTCGCTCGTGAACGTGGGACGCCGCATGGGCGTGGACGCCGAGGGCGCCCTGCGCTCCACGTGCCGGAAGTTCCGCGACCGCTGGGCGTACATGGAGCGCGCCGCCGGGGAGCAGGGTCGCGCCATCGAGGACCTCGCCCCCGACGACCGCGAAGCGCTGTGGAACGAGGCTAAACGCACCGAACGCGCGTAGCCGCCAGGCCCCCGGACGCTCCCGCCCGCTCCGCGGCGCGGCGGTGGGCGCAGGGCGAGCGGGTCGTTCGGCGATCACATCAACTCTTTGGCGCATTTGATGGCATACCCTGCCGCAAAGCGGTAAACTGTATCCCCACCATCAGATATTCCTACCAAGAAGGCGAGGGGGGCGATGCGTCCTGCATGGGAATATGGAATCGAAAAAAACTCGCTGGAGGAAGAAAAAGCCGACGGGGGGGGGCGTATTCCAGCCCTTCTGAGCGCGACGCTCTTTCCGGTCTCCTAAACCGCAGCGGATTCAACGCGCGCGTGCGCGCTTTGATCGACGCCCATCCCGATGAGGCGTACGTCCTTGTGTACGGCGACATCGACCGGTTCAAGGCGTACAACGACCTCTTCGGCACCGTCGCGGGCGACGGCCTGCTCGCCGACATCGGCGACATGATCCGCCGCAAGCTGCCGGGCAACGCGGTGGCCGCCCGTCTGCGCGCCGACCACTTCATCGCCTGCTTCCCCCGCTCCCTATTCGATCCCGATCGCATGCTGGCCGTGTTCAACGAGTGGTTCAGCGCGTACCGCCAGGACTTCACCTTCTTCGTGCGCATGGGCGTGTACCCCATCGACGAGCCCGAGCTGGACGTCAACCTCATGTGCGACCGCGCCCTGCTGGCGCTGCGCGCCTCGAAGGGCGGCTCGGTGGGCAGCGGCTACGTCCTGTACGACGAAACGCTGCGCGTGTCGCTGCTGAAAGAGCAGCAGCTGGCTGGCGAGATGACCGCGGCGCTCGACCTGGGCCAGTTCGTGCCGTTCTTCCAGCCGCAGTACCGCTACGCCACCGGGCTCATGACCGGCGCCGAAGTGCTCGCGCGCTGGCAGCACCCCGACCGCGGCCTGCTGGGCCCGGCCGAGTTCATCCCCGTGTTCGAGCGCAACGGCCTCATTTCCCGGTTCGACTATTATATGTGGGATCAGGCGTGCCGCTGCTTGCGCGAGTGGATCGACGCGTGGGGCATCGACGCCGTCCCGCACCTGTCGGTGAACCTGTCGCGCGCCGACATCTACCGATCGGATCTGTGCTCGTACCTCAAGGGCCTCGTGGAGCGCTACGACATACCCGCCAGCCTGCTGAACCTCGAGATCACGGAGAGCGCCTACATGGAATCGCCCGATCAGCTGATCGGGGCGGTCAAGGGGTTGCGCGCCGCCGGCTTCACCGTGGAGATGGACGACTTCGGCAGCGGCTACTCGTCGCTCAACACGCTCAAAGACGTGCCGGTGGACGTGCTGAAGCTCGACATGGGCTTCCTCGACACGCACGAGAGCACGCGCGGCGGCCTCATCCTGGCCTCCATCGTGCGCATGGCGCGCTGGCTGGACCTGCCCACCATCGCCGAGGGCGTGGAGACGTCGAAGCAGGCGGCCTACCTCGCCAGCATCGGATGCGAGTACATGCAGGGCTACCTGTTCTCGCGGCCGGTGGATCGCGAGACGTTCGAGCGCATGCTGGTCGAGGGCACCCACGAGAACCCCAAGCGGCCGCTCACGGAGAACGTGCAGGACGACGTGACCGAATTCTGGAACGCGGATTCCCAGATGGCGCTCATCTTCAACAGCTACGTGGGCGCGGCGGCCATCGCCGAGTACGACAGCCAGACGCTGGAAATCGTGCGCGCGAACCACGAGTTCGCCAGCCTGTTCGGCATGCCCGACGACCTTGCGTTGGCCGAGCGGCTGCGCAAGGACATGCTGGGGCAGCTGATCGAGGAAGATCGCGCGCCCCTGCAGGAGGCCATCCGCCGCGCGGTGGCCGGCGAGAGCGATGCCGAGAGCGAGCTGCGCTTCCGCAGCAACGGCCACGGCCGCTGGATCCGCATCCGCATCCGCTTGCTGTCGCGCGCCGGCGATCTGAGCAACCTGTACCTGCTCGCCGAGGAAACCACCCAGGAACAGGCCCTGCGCGACCGGCTCGCGGCCACGCGCGACACCATCCCGGGCGGCCTCGCGTTCTACGAGGTGTCCGACCGCGTCCGGCTGCTCGATTTCAGCGACATGACCGCCAGCATGATCGGCTACACGCGCGAGCAGTACCAGGAGCGCTCGCAGGCGGACGCCTTCGCGGTGGTGCATCCGGACGACCGCGCGCTGGTCAGGGGCGTGGCCGCCAAGCTGAGCGCCGGCGCCTCCCGCTCGTCGTGCATCATGCGCGCCGTCCGCAGCGACGGGGGCATCTCGTGGCTGCACCTTTCGGCGTCCACGATGTACCGCGACGAGGTGGCGCTGTACGTGGTGGCCGTGCTTATCGACGTGACGCACGAGAAGGAGAACGAGCAGCGCCTCCAAGCGCAGGGCGAAGCGCAGCGCCGGCTGAGCGACTCCGTGCCGTGCGGCATCGTGCGCTATACGGTGGACGACGACCCGCATCTGCTGTTCATCAACAAGAAGGGCTGCGAGATCTTCGGCTACGAGGGGATCGACGCCTACTTTGCCGGCATGTCCGGGAGCAAGATCATCCCCATCCACGATGACGACGACGTCCTGCATGGCGAGACGGTGCACGCGCTCAAGAACGGTTCGGCGCCCATCGATTTCACCTACCGGTTCGTGCGTAGCGACGGCACCACGGGTTGGATCGAGGGCACGTCGGCGCTCGAGCGCGACATCGACGGCCGCGCCCTCATCCAAAGCGCGTTCTTGGATGTATCCGACCGCCAGCAGAAGCGCAACGAGCTGGACATGCGCCGCTACGCGATGGTGCTGTGCTCGGTGTACGACGAGATCATCGAGTTCGACGGCGAGCGCAAGACGTATCGCTCGCTGTTCTCCGCGGGTCGGCCGCGCTCCGACAAGACGATGCCGCTCGACGACGCATTCCGCTTCTGGACCGACCGCCTGCCCGATCCCGAGGATCGCGTCAGTCTGCGCGCCGCGCTCGACGAATGCCTCGAAAGCGACGGTTCCAGCCCCATCATCTGCACGTATCGCATGGAGTTCGAAGATCGGCGCTGCTGGTACCAAAGCATCCTGCTGCGCGTGTCGGAGTCGAGCATCCTGTGCTGCAGCAAGGACGTCACGGAGCGCATGTCGAGCGAGGATCGCAAGGTCACGATGCGCGTGCTCGACACCATGGGCAAGCTGCCGGTGGGCGTGGGCGTGTTCACCTCGCGGGACGACGAGGTGCGGCTGCGGTACGCGAACGACCGTCTGCGCACGATGTTCGGCGACGAGCTGCCGGGCGCACCCGACAACATGGAGTGGGACGCGCCTCTCGCGTTGAGCGACGAGGTGCGGGCGCTCGACGACTACTGCTTGCAGCACGGCCTCATCGAGGACGGCGGCGAGCTCGACGTGGGGCTTCGCACGGTGCGCGACGACGGCGCTCCCATCGACGTGCGCATCCAGGGACGCGTCATGCGGGAGTCGGACGACGCGCTGGCGCTGTACGCCGTGGTGAGCGACGTGACGGCCGAGCTGCGCGACCAGCGCGAACGCTCGTGGCAGAACGAGCGCTACCGCCTGCTCAGCGAGATGACGCACAAGATGAGCTTCGATTACGACTCCGATTCCGACACGGTGCTGCTGTACATGGACCGCACGGGGAACGGCATGGAAGCCCAGGTCATCCCTCATTATCTGGAGACGCTCACGACGACGCGCAGCGAGGTCGTCCATCCCGACAGCATGGCTGCTGTGCGCAAGATGTTCGAAAACGCCCGCTCGGGCGTGAACGAGGTGGGCATCGAGTACCGGGCCAACTACTTCGGCACCGGGTACGCCTGGTATCGCGCCAACCTGTTCGTGGCGCACGACGACGCGGGGTCGTGGCACCTCGTGGGCCCCATCGAGGACATCAACAACGAACACGACCTGCGGTTCCGGGCCGAATACGACGCCACCACGGGGCTGAGCAACCACGCGGCCACGCAGGATTTGGTGGCGGCCGCGCTCTCCGATGCGTCGGTGCGGCGGCACAGCGTGTGCGTGGCGCTCGACATCGACGACTTCAAGCACGTGAACGACACGTACGGGCACATCGTGGGCGACATGCTGCTGCACGAGGTGGGAAGCGTGCTGCGGTCGAACTTCCGCGAGTCCGACGTGGTGGGCCGCGTGGGCGGCGACGAGTTCGTGCTGCTGTTGAAGAGCATCGATCTCGAGGTGGCCCTGGCCAAGCTGGAAGAGGTCAAGCGCCAGCTGGCCGCCGTGGAGGTGGGCTCGCTGGACAGCGCGCCGTCGGTCAGCATGGGCGTGTACGTTCCCGAAGACGACGACGTGGCGTACCGCGACGTGTTCGTGAAGGCCGACGAGGCGCTCTACCAGGCCAAGCGCTCCGGCAAGGACCGCATCTGCGTGCACGAGAAGTAGCGCATCTGGTGATTGCGCGGGGTTCGGCGGCCGGGGACGCGCGGACGCTCCGGCTTGGCTATCATAGGGGGCCAGAAGAACATCGTTGCCCGAAGGAGTTTCCGTCATGGCAGACGCAGCGCAGCAACCCTCCGATCGCCGTCTCGCGGTTGACGAGCAGAAGAGCGAGGACATCCACCGCTACCCCTTCCTGCTGACCGACGACTTGCGCGGCCCCATCGACGACCTGCAGCGCCTGCGCGACGCCGAGGTGAAAACCCGCGAGATCATCCAGAAGTACCAGGCCGCCATGCGCGAGATGATGGTGCGCTTCGAGATCCTCGACCAGGACCTCAACCTCAAGAAGCATCGCAACCCCATCCATCACGTGGAATCGCGCATCAAGAAGCCCGCGAGCATCTTCGAGAAGCTGGAGCGCTACGGCAAGGAGCCGACGCTCGAGAACCTCGAGCGCTACATCATGGACGTGGCCGGCGTGCGCGTGATCTGCTCGTACATCCACGACGTGTACAACCTGCTGGAGCTGTTGCAGAAGCAGGACGACCTCGAGATCGTCGAGATCAAGGACTACATCTACAATCCGAAGCCGAACGGCTACCGCAGCCTGCACGTCATCGTGCGCATCCCCGTGTACTTCCTCGACAAGAAGGAGCTCATCCCCGTCGAGGTGCAGCTGCGCACCATCGCCATGGACTTCTGGGCCAGCTTGGAGCACGATTTGAAGTACAAGTCCGTGAGCGAGGTGCAGGGGATCGACTCCTACGACGAGCTCAAGGATTGCAGCCGCATCATCGAGGACGTGGAAGCCCGCATGCAGATTCTGGCCCGCGCGCTCGAGCGGGAGGACGATCGCTAGGGAGGTCGCCATGCGCGTGTGGACTACGGACGAGCGCCGCGTGATGGCGTGCGACGACGTGCCGTTTCGGCGCGACGAGCGCGCGGAGATGGGCCTCGTGGTGTGCCGGCCCGATCGCACGTACCAGCGCATCGTCGGGTTCGGCGGGGCGTTCACCGAGGCCGGCGCGTACGTGTTCGCGCACATGCCGCCCGACCTGCAAGATCGGTTCATCGAGCTGTGCTTCGGCGGCGCGCGCGGAGGCGACCCCGCGCAGGGCGGCAACGCCTACACGCTGTGCCGCACCCACATCCAAAGCTGCGATTTCGCGCTGGGCAACTACGCCTACGTGCGCCCCTTCGACAAGCGGCTGGCAACGTTCTCGCTGGCGCGCGACAAGCGCCTGCTGCTGCCGTTCATCCAGTGCGGCCTGGCCGCGAATCCCTCGCTGGAGCTGCTGGCCTCGCCGTGGAGCCCACCCGCGTTCATGAAGACGAATCGCCTGATGAACGGTGGGGGACACCTGCGCCGCTCGCACTACGGCACATGGGCGAAGCTGCTGGCGCGCTACGTGGGCGCGTACGCGCAGGAGGGCGTGCGCGTGGGGCGCCTGAGCGTGCAGAACGAGCCGATGGCGCGGCAGACGTGGGATTCGTGCCTGTTCACGCCCGAAGAGGAGGCCGAATTCGCGGCTGAGCACCTGCGACCGGCGCTCGATGCGGCGGGACATGCGGACGTGAAGCTGTTCGCGTGGGACCACAACACCGATCGGCTGCTCGACCGCGCCGACGCCGTGCTCGCGCGGCCCGACGCCGCGGCCGCGTTCGGCGGCGTGGCGTTCCACTGGTACGCGGGCGACCACTTCGAGCAGGTGCGCGCCGTGGCCGAGGCCTATCCCGACAAGGAGCTGCTGTTCACGGAAGGGTGCGTGGAGTATTCGCGCGATCGTGCGGAGGAGGCCACGCAGGAGCGCAAGGCCGAGCAGTACGCCCATGCGTTGCTGGGGCACCTCAACGCGGGCGCGCAGGGTTTCATCGACTGGAACCTGCTGCTGGACGAGCGCGGCGGTCCGAACCACGTGGGCAACTTCTGCGAGGCGCCGCTCATGTACGACCGCGAGGCGGAGGAGCTCATCGTGAACCGGTCGTTCCACTACTTCGGGCACGTGTCGCGGTTCGTGCGCCCCGGCGCGCGGCGCTTCCTCGTGTCGCGCTTCGACGATGCGGTGGAGTGCGCCGGCTTCGTGAATCCCGACGGCGGGCGCGTGCTGGTGGCGCTCAACCGGGGCGACCGTCCGGTGCGCTTCGAGCTGGCCGAGCGCCCCTGGACGGCGCCGGTGGAGGTTCCCGCGCACGGCATCGTGACCTGCGCGTGGGGCGAGTAGCCGCCCCACCCCTTCGCCAACGAATTCGCGAACGAATGTTTCACGTGAAACATTCGCCGCCTGGCAGGCCCCCCGGGGGGGGGGGGTAGGGCTTTCCTAGTTCTCGAAGTTCTCCGAGAAGCGGGCGATCTGCTTGTTCTCGCGGACGACGGCGGCGCTTTCCGGCGCCTCGATGCGCTTGAAGAAGAAGTGCAGGTAGTGAGCGAACACGTAGCCCACCATGACCACCGACACCGCCGCCTCGGCCGCGAACAGCACGTACAGCGCATCGGGCACGAACGCCCCGCCGGCCTGGAAGAACGCGAGCGCCTTGCCAAGCGCCGTGGCCGTGATGACGAAGGGGAACGTCATGGCCGCGTAGCTGGGGTAGAACTTGAGGCGCAGCAGGACGGGGAGGCGCGTCAGCACCACCACGAACAGCACCTGCGCCAGCACCAGCATCACGCCGACGAACAGGGGATTCGGATCGGGGGCCGTGGCCAGGTAACCCACGATGGACAGGCTCATCGGGGCGGTGTAGATGCAGAACAGCGGGCGCGCGCTTTCGGGGATCTCGTGCTTGACGTAGCGGTACGTCACGAGGGCCAGCAGCACCACGTAGCACGCGAAGCCGAACCAGAACAGTATATGGCCCACCGGTTGCATGCCGAACGAGGGGGCGGTGGCGGAGGCCACGACGATGCCCACGTAGCAGATGAAGTAGGTGGGGAACACCTCGTGCAGCTTGAAGTGAGCGACGAACCGCACGGTGAACCAGCCCATGAGGGCGAGGTGCGCGATGATGGCGGCCGACCACAGCACGAAGGCCGGAGCGTACGCGAGCGGGGCGAGGTAGCCCGCCAGCTGCATGAGCGTCATGAAGAGCGTCGCGCTCACGCTGGCCATGATGGAGTTGTGCAGGTCGTCGCGAATCATGCCGGGGAACAGGATGATCTTGGCGGCCAGCATGGCGATGAGCAGCAGCGCCAGCGCGCCGCAGACGATGTGGACGATCTCGGTGTAGGGCTGCAGCAAGTTGCCCAGCGCGGCCAGGCCGAGCGCAACGCCTGCGGTGGGGATGGGAACCTTTTTGATAATCTCGCGCACGGCGCAACCTTTCTACTGCCGCGCATCATACTCCTTGATGCGCGCGGGTGGGAGGGGTTCCGCGCGATGCTCCATCTGAAACACGCACGGGGGTGGCCTTTCGGGCTGCTGCCCATTCTGGCACCTCCTCATGCAAAAGAAAACTTTTATATAATTATGTTATGATAAGTTTAACTTATGATTAGAACTTCGCCTGATAGGGGCCGCAATGCAGGATTTCCGCGTCGAAACGTTCCTGACCGTTTGCCGGACGATGAACTACACGCGTGCCGCCGAGGAGCTGAACATCACGCAGCCGGCGGTGTCGCAGCACATCGCCCATCTCGAGCGCGCGTACGGCACGCCGCTGTTCGTGTATCGCAACAAGAAGCTGCAGCTCACCGACGCGGGCGCGCTGCTGCGCGACGCCCTCGCCACGATGGCGCACGACGAGCGCCTGCTGCGCGAGCGCGTGCGCAGCGCGGTCACGGGCGCGCGCGTGGAGCTGGCCGTGGGCATGACGCTGACGGCGGGCGAGTACCTCGTGGCGCCGCCGCTGGCCGACTACCTGCGACGATATCCCGAGCTGAACGCCACGGTGCGCTCGGGCGGCACGGGCGAGCTGCTGGCGCTGCTCGATGCGGGCAAGATCGACTGCGCGTTCGTGGAGGGCTTCTTCGACAAGAGCGCGTACGCGTGGGACCTGTTCCGCACCGAGCGCCTCGTGTGCGTGTGCGCCGCCGACCACGAGTTCGCCACGCAGCCCGTGCGCGTGGAGGACCTGTTCGGCGAGCGGCTCATCATGCGCGAGACGGGTTCGGGCACGCGCGCGGTGCTCGAGCATGCGCTGGCGGCCCAGAACCTCACGGTGGACGGCTTCGCCCATACGAGCGTGGTGGAGAGCCTCGACGTCATCAAGATATTCGTCGAGCACGACCTGGGCATCTCGTTTCTGTACGAAGCGGCCGTCGCGCGCGAGCTGGCCGCCGGCACGCTGCGCGCCGTCAAGCTGGAAGGCCCCGCCATCGAGCACGACATAGCCTTCATCCGCCTGAAGAACAGCATCTTCGAGTGCGACTTCCAGGCGCTGTTCAACGAGCTCCCCACCGGCTAACCCCGCGAGCGCGGCTGGTTCCACGGGGGGCCGACCCCCCCCTCGCGCCGTCGCCCCCGAATGTTTCACGTGAAACATTCGTTCGCCCCCCCTGCGCCCAGTCCATCTCCAAAATCCCCTCTTGACTTGGAGTCCGCTCCAGCCCTTACCATGACAGGCGGACCTATCGAGAGGAGCACCATGAAACCGGAATTCGAAACCACGCCGAAGCTGGGCTTCGGCTGCATGCGCCTGCCGCTGCTCGACTCCGCCGACCAGAAGAGCATCGACATCGAGCAGTTCAAGCAGATGGTGGACACGTTCATCGAGGGCGGCGGCACGTACTTCGATACCGCGTTCGTCTACCACGAGGGCACGTCCGAGCGCGCGCTCAAGGAGGCGCTCGTCGATCGCTATCCGCGCGACGCGTACACCGTGGCCACGAAATGCCTGGCCTGGGCCGCGCCCAGCGCCGAGGAGGCCAAGAGCAACCTGGCCACGTCGCTCGAGCGCCTGGGCCTCGACTACGTGGACTTCTACCTGCTGCACAACGTGGGCGGCGAGCGCACCGCCAAGTTCGACGCATACGGCATGTGGGACTTCGCGCTGGACGCGAAGGAGCGCAGCCTCGTCAAAAACGTCGGCTTCTCCATGCACGACGGGGCCGACGCGCTCGAGGCGCTGCTGACGGCGCATCCGCAGATGGACTTCGTGCAGCTGCAGGTGAACTACCTCGATTGGGACGACCCGGTGGTGGAGGCGCGCCGCTGCATGGAGGTGGCCGCGGCGCACGGCGTGCCCGTGGTGGTCATGGAGCCCGCGCGCGGCGGCCGCCTCGTCGAGCTGCCCCAGCGTGTGGCCGACGTGCTGCGCGAGGCGAACCCCGACGCCAGCCTGGCCTCGTGGGCGTATCGCTTCTGCTACAACCTGCCGAACGTGCTCACCGTGCTCTCGGGCATGTCGAACCTCGACCAGGTGCGGCAGAACGTGGCCGACTACCAGGCGAATCGCCCGTTCTCGCCCGAGGAGCAGCGCGCGATGGACGCGGCTGTGGAAACCCTGCGCGGCATGGCAAGCGTGCCGTGCACGAACTGCCGCTACTGCGTGAAGGACTGCCCGCAGGGCGTGGTCATTCCGACCATCCTCGGCCTGCTCAACCTGGAGCTCATGACCGAGAACCGCGCCTTCGTGAAGGGCCTCTACTCGTGGCAGGCCGCTCCCGGCCCCGCCTCGACGTGCATCGCCTGCGGCGCCTGCGAGGCCATGTGCCCCCAGGGCATCGACATCGTCCACCAGCTCGAGATGGCCGCCGAGCACTTCGAGTAGCCCGTTCGCCTCGCCCCGCAAGGCGGCAGGGCGTGGCGAACGAATGTTTCACGTGAAACATTCGTTCGCGCGCGGCTCGTTCCTCGAACTCCTGCGTCGCGGAAAAGGGGCCGCGCACGGTGCCGCCTCCGCGCTTTACCCAAACCTTTCCCGTTCCTGATGCCCCCTTTGCTCAAACTTGGGGGCATCTTTACGCACCCCTTCCTTCGTTCTTACCTTCCTTTCTTACGATGGTTCTCGCACGTTGGCCGCAGAGACGGCCCGTGCCGAAGACGCATGCGATCCCGGCGATGGGCGCCGGGGATACGAGAGGAACGCAACCATGACAGAAGGGTTTTTGAGCAGGCGCCAGTTCGTTGCTGGCAGCGCGGCGCTGGCGATGGCGGGTATGTTCGGCGCTTTGACGGGATGCACGGCGGGCGGCTCGGGCGCCGCGGCGGGCGCGGCTTCGGCCGACGCGAGCACGGGCTCTGCGGCAGCATCCACCGATCCCATCACCATGGTGTGGCTGCCCGACAACTCGTCCTCCGACCTCACCGCCTCGCGCGAGGCCATCGGCGCGGCCATTAAGGCCGCATGCGGCCGCGAGGCCAACCTGCTGACCTCCACCGACTACAACGTGGCCATCGAGGCCATCGCCTCGGGCAAGGCGCAGATGGCGCTGCTGGGCCCCGAGGGCTACGTGCAGGCCAACAAGAAGAATCCGAAGGTGCTGGCAGCGTTCACGAACAGCGACGAGGACGGCGGCCTCGAAGGCGCCTGCTACTACAGCCGCATCTGCGTGCGCAAGGAGGACGCCGACCAGTACAAGAACGGCGGCTCCTACTCCATCGAGAACATCAAGGGCAAGTCGTTCTCGTTCGTGTCCGCCACGTCCACCTCGGGCTTCAAGGTGCCCTCGAGCGGCATCGTCCAGGAATTCGGCCTCGACAGCTCCGATGAGCTGCTCGAGGGCGGGAAGTTCTTCTCCGAGGTGCTGTTCGGCAACTCGCACCAGGGCTCGGCCGTGAACCTGCTGTCCGGCGACGCCGACGTGGCCGCGTTCGACGACGTGGACGTGGACATGTACCTCGACCTCGTGTCGGGCGAGGCCAACAGCATCGGTGCCGTGTACAAGGCGAAGGACAACGCCGAAGCTCCCTTCGACACCGTGCGCGGCAAGGAGTTCGTCATCATCGCCATCACGCCGGTGCTGAACTCGCCCATCTGCTTCAACGAGGAAGCCATCTCCGACGAGGACCGCACGAAGATCGTCGACTACTTCTGCTCCGACAAGGTGGCGAACGACCCGCAGATCTTCGTCGATCCCGAGGACGAGAACGCCAAGGGCATCTTCGAGAAGGATTCCGAGAAGACGTGCTTCGTGAAGACCGACGACGCCTGGTACGAGCCCATCCGCAAGTTGGGCGGGGCTGCGTAATGAGCGAGGTGTTGCTGGACCTGCGCGGTCTGACGAAGAGTTACGACGGCTGGTCGAAATCGCTCGATGGCGTCGATCTCCAGGTGCATCGAGGCGAGTTCGTCAGCATCATCGGCTCGTCGGGCGCGGGCAAGTCCACGCTGCTGCGCTGCGTGAACCGTCTCATCGACCCCACGCAGGGCGCGGTGACGTTCGACGGCGACGACGTGACGCACGTGCGCGGCCGCGCGCTGCGCACCTGCCGCCGCCGCATCGCCATGGTGTTCCAGCACTACAACCTGGTGCACCGCGCCACGGCCATCGAGAACGTGCTGCAGGGGCGTCTGGGCTACAAGTCCACCGTCACGGGCATGTTAGGCCTGTTCAGCGAAGAGGAGAAGCGCCGCGCGTTCGAGATTCTCGACCAGGTAGGCCTCTCCGAGTTCGCCTACACCCGCACCGACCAGCTGTCGGGCGGGCAGAAGCAGCGCGTGGGCATCGCCCGGGCGCTCGTGCAGGACCCGCTGCTCATGCTTGCCGACGAGCCCATCGCCAGCCTCGACCCGAAGTCGTCGCGCACGGTGATGGAGCATCTGCGCTGGGCGGCCGACGAGCTGGGCGTGGCGTGCCTCGTGAACCTGCACCAGGTGGAGATCGCGCTGGAGTTCTCGGACCGCATCGTGGGGCTGGCGGGCGGCAAGCTCGTGTTCGACGGCACCCCTGACGAGTTGGACGAGGCCACCATCGCGCGCATTTACGGCACCGCGACGGCGGACGTCCCTGCGGACGCCCCTGCGCTCGAGGTGGTGGCCGCATGACGGAACGCGTTTTGCGGCCGGCGGGGCTGCTGGCGGGGCTGCGGTCCCGCCGGGCGGTCCCGCGCGGCACCTACGACGGATCGTTCTTCCGACGGCGCACGCTGGCCGTCGTGGCGATGGCGCTCGTGTTCGTGGCGCTTGGCGCGCTGTCGGGCACGTACGTCGGCTTCGACTTCATGCAGGCAATCCTCGACGTCCCGGGCGGGTTCGCTTGGATGGCGACGCAATTCGTCCCCTCCTTCGCCTCCCTCCAGAAGCTGGGCACCATCCTGCCCGCCTTGGGTTCGACGATTCTCGCCTCGATCGCCTCCAGTTGCACGGCGGCGATCCTGGCGTATATCTGCGCGGTGCTGGGATCGCGGACGGTGGGGGTGGGCGGCCCGTTCCCCCTCCTCGTGCGCGCTGTCGCGTCGCTGTTCCGCAACATCCCGGTGGTGGCCTGGGCGTTCATCCTGCTGTTTTCGTTCAAGCAGAGCGAGTTCACCGGATTCTTCGCCCTGTTCCTCACGAGCTTCGGCTATTTGACCCGCTGCTTTTTGGAGAGCATCGACGAGATGAGTTCGGGCCCGGTCGAGGCGCTGCGCGCGTGCGGTGCAAGCTACGGCCAGATCGTGGCGCAGGCGGTGATTCCCCTGAGCATCACGTCGGTGGTCAGCTGGGTGCTGTACATGATCGAGACGAACATCCGCGACGCCACGCTCATCGGCATCCTGACCGGCACCGGCATCGGCTTCGTGTTCGACGTGTACTACAAAAGCTTCCGCTACGACATCGCGGGGCTCGTGCTGCTGTCCATCATCCTCGTGGTCATCGCCTGCGAGCTCATCTCGAACTTCGTCAGGAGGCGGATCATATGACGGGCTTGACGGACGAAGCGCGCGGAATGCGCACGTCGCGGTCGGGGAAGATCAAGGTGCACGTGGCTTCCAAGTCCAACGTGTCGCTGTACGCGGTGCTGGGCGCATTCGCGCTGGTGACAGTGTTCGCGCTGGTCACGATGGACTACGGGAAGGTGGCGTTTCCTGAGGCGATGGCCGCGGCCATCGACGATTTCGTCACGATGATGACGCAGCCCGGCCTGGGCGGGCACTTCACGCTGCCCGACGTGATCGAGGGCCTGTTCGTGTCGCTGGCGTTGGCGCTGCTGACCACGTTCATCGGCGCCATCATCGCGTTCGTGCTGGGGCTGCTGGCCTCGTGCAACCTGTCGAACAAGGGCGTGAGCAACGCCATCAAGGTGTTCATGAGCGTGGCGCGCGCCGTGCCCACCATCCTGTGGGTGCTCGTGTTCTCGGTGGCCATCGGCCTGGGGCCGGAGGCGGCCGTCATCGGCCTGCTGTTCCACAGCGTGGCGTACCTGGTGAAGGCGTACTCGGAGAGCTTCGAGGAAGTGGACCCCGGCGTGCTGGAGGCCTTGCGCGCCAGCGGCGCGTCGTGGTGGCAGGTGGTGTTCCAGGGCGTGGTGCCCGAGAAGGTGAACGAGATGCTGTCGTGGACGTTCATCCGCTTCGAGATCAACTTCGTGAACGCCGTGGCCGTGGGCGCCGTGGCGGGCGCGGGCGGCATCGGCTACCAGCTGTTCCTGGCCGGCAGCTTCTACTACAACATCCACGAGGTGGGCCTGATCGTGTACCTGTGCCTGGCCGTCGCCATCGTGCTCGAAGTGGTGGCCACCAAGCTGCGCAAACGCTACATCGTGCAGAGGTAGCCCTTCGCGCCGTCCGCGTCGTTCGCGAGACGCCGCCCTTGATGAACCGATTGAACTTTGAAGAAAGGACCTCATGTTGAAACGATACGAACGCACGCGCGCCCTCGTGGAGGGCGATCCCGCGCTGGCGCGGGCCATCGTGTGCGAGGTCGAGCGCGACGAGGCGCAGGGCGCCGTGGTCGTGCTCGACGAGCCGCGCGAGGAGCTGGTGATGGTGCAGGCGCGCGAAACGGCGCAGGGCAGCCTGTTCTTCCTCGGCGAGGCGCTCATGACGTCGTGCCGCGTGCGCCTGGGCGACGCGGTGGGCCTCGGCTTCGTGCTGGGCAGCGACCGCTGCCGCGCCTACGAGCTGGCCGTGGTGGATGCGGCGTTCTCCGGCGCGGCCGGCGACGCGTGGGCGTCCCGCTGGGACGCCCCGCTGCGCGCCGAACTCGCGCGCGTCGAGGCTCGCGACGAGCGCGAGGCACGCCGCACCGCGGCGACGAAGGTTGATTTCTCGACGATGAAGGTGGAAGCATGATGATACGAGAAGACGCGGAGCTGCACCGCGCCCAGCGGGCGTTCCGCTGCGTGCTCGACGCGTTCGCGCATCCGGGCACCGTGCACGAGATGGTGCCGGCACCCGAGCATCCGGCGCGCCCCGCCTCGCTCGACGCGCCGTTGGAGCTGCTGACGCGCCTGTTCGTGGACCAGGCGGTGACGTTCTGCGTGGCCGATTCCGAGGCTGACGCCGCGGCCGCCTACCTCACGAGCGAGACGCACGCGCGCCGCGTGCCCCTGCGCGACGCCGACTTCGTGGTGGTGCCCGCCCGCGCGGACGTGCAAACGGCGTGCGAGGCGGTGGCCGAGGCGTGCCGCGGCACGCTGATCTCCCCGGAGAAGGGAGCCACCGTGCTCATGGGCTGCGCGCGCTTGGCCGACGTGCCCGAGAGCGGCGAGGTCGCCGAGCCGGCCGTGCACGTGGTGGCGCTGCGCGGACCGGGCGTGGAGCGCGAGAACCGCTTCGCCGTCGACCGTGCCGACTGGGTGCGCGCCCGCGAGGCGCGCGGCGACGAATTCCCGTGCGGCATCGAGATCGTGCTGGTGGACCCGGATGGCCGCATCGTGGCCATCCCGCGCAGCTCCCGCGCGACCCTCATCGACGCCCCCTCGTCGATGTTTCACGTGAAACAATCGACGCAATGTAGTGCGATAAAGGAACAAATGTTTCACGTGAAACATTCCGATGTCGCGCTCGGCGCTTCCGACGCGTTCGACGCGTTCGCAGCAAAGGGGGTGCGCTAGATGGGCTACGTTGCCGTCCGCGGTGGGGGCAAGGCTATCGAGGAGAGCCTCAAGCTGCTGGAATACGAGCGCGTCAGCGCGTCGTCCGCCTGGGGCACCAACGAGATCGAGGGCACCTTCCCCGAGCTCGTCGACCAGGTGATGGGCGAGGCCTCGCTCTACGCGCCGCGCCTGGCCGCGCTGGCGCTCAAGCAGGCGCAGGGCTCGCCCGACGAGGCCGTGTTCCTGCTGCGCGCGTTTCGTTCCACGCTGGAACGTCCCTACGTCTCGCGTCCGGTGGACACGGCACAGATGCGCGTTGCCCGCCGCGTGTCGGCCGCGTTCAAGGACGTGCCTGGGGGCCAGGTGCTCGGCGCCACGCGCGACTACAGCCACCGGTTGCTGGCGTTCGATCTGGAAACCGAAGGCGCCGAAGAGCTGGCCGAGAAGCGCGCCGAGCTGGCCGCCCACTTCGAGGAGGCCGCCGAAGCGCCCGAGCGCGACGCCGCTCCCGCGGTCATGCCGCGCGTGCTGGACTACCTGCGCGCCCAGGGCCTGCTCGCGCACGTCGACGCCGACGACGCCGAACCGGTGGACGCCACGATGGCGCCGCTGTCGTTCCCCGCGCCGCGCTCGGTGCGCCTGCAGACGCTCGCGCGCGGCATGACCCAGGCGGTGGAGGCGCTCGGCTACGCCGCCATCCGCGGCTTCGGCCCCGCGCACCCCACGGTGGGCGAGTTGCGCTCGGGCCGCGTGGCCGTGGCCGTGGACCATCCGCTCGAGGCGGGCTCCGCCGACGACGCGTACTACCTGGGCTCCATCCCGGTGACCGAGGTGGAAAGCGTGTTCGAGGACGAAGGCGCGGCCGACGGCGGCGCGGGCTCGGACGCGCGTTCCGGCGGCCTGTCGCTGGCTATCGGCTACGGGCTCGTGTTCGGGCGCGCCGAGACGAAGGCCATCGCCATGAGCGTGCTCGATCACTGCCTCGAGCACGGAGATGCGCGGTTCCCCACCGAGGACGAGGAGTTCGTGCTCTACCACGTGGACGGCGTGGAAGCCACCGGCTTCATCTCGCACCTCAAGCTGCCCCACTACGTCACGTTCCAGTCGAAGCTGTCCAGCGTGCGCGGCACGCGCGACCAGTCCGTCGCCGAGTCGAAGGAGGCCTGCGATGCAGCAGCGCTATAACTACGCGTTCTTCGACGAAGCGTCGAAGCGCGAAATCCGCCGCGCCCTCATCAAGGGCGTGTCCATCCCCGGCTACCAGGTGCCCTTCGCCTCGCGCGAGATGCCCATCGGCCGCGGCTGGGGCACGGGCGGCTTGCAGATCACGCTGGCCATCATCGGCCCCGACGACACGCTCAAGGTGATCGACCAGGGCTCCGACGACAGCGTGAACGCCGTCAACATCAAGAAGCTCGTCGTGGACACCACCGACGTGGAGGTGACCGACGACACGGAGGAGGCCACGCTCATCCAGTCGCGCCACCGCATTCCCGAGCGCCCGCTGGACGACGGCCAGATCCTCGTGCTGCAGGTGCCCACGCCCGAGCCGCTGCGCAGCTTCGAGCCCAGCGAGGCTGCCACCAAGCGCCTCCATGCCGAAGCCGACTACACCGGCGCGTGGCTCGAGCTGTTCGACCAGATCGTGCGGTACGACGCCACCACGACCGGCGCCGACCACCCTGTGCTGGTAAATGATCGCTACGTGATGGCACCGTCGCCCATCCCGCGCTTCGACAACCTCAAGCTCAACCAGGCGCGGCACCTCACGCTGCTGGGGGCCGGCCGCGAGAAGAAGATCTACGCCGTGCCGCCCTTCACCGACGTCGTCCCCCTCGACTTCGAAGATTACCCCTTCGCGGTGGAGCGCTTCGACGGGAAGCGCTGCCGCCTGTGCGGTGCCACGGACGTCTACCTCGACGAACTCGTGGACGAAGCCACCGGCGAAACATACCACCAATGCAACGACACGAACTATTGTGTTTCGTCGGCTTGCCAGCCGACGAAAACAGTCGACGCTGCGGCGGCTTCTGGTGCCGAATCTTGCGGCTCCGAGGCCTCCTCACGTGCGGAAGCACGCTTCGTCGGCCTCTCACCGCAATCTTCAGCACCAGAAGCCCCCTCGCTGACTCTACGAAAGACCAGCGATCCATCCTCAGACCAGGAAGGAGCGCCTCATGCTTGATGCGCAACGATTCGGCGTCGACGAGGAGCCGTGCCTGTCGGTGCGGCATCTGTCGAAGCGCTTCGGGGCGGGGTGCCCGCACTGCCTCGGCGCGGCCGCGCAGCTCGAGCGCAACGTGTGCCCGCGGTGCGGCACGGTACACGCCGTGCGCGACGTCAGCCTCGACGTGTTCCCGGGCGAGATCGTCGGCATCGTCGGCGAGTCGGGCAGCGGGAAGTCGTCGCTCATGAAGTGCCTGTTCTTCGACGAGGAAGCAACCGAGGGCGACGTGCGCGCCCGACCGTTCGACGGCGGCGCGGCGAACCTGTTGGAGCTGTCGTCCCAGCATCAGCGCGCCATCCGCAACACGGTGTTCGGCATGGTGTACCAGAACCCCTACCTGGGGCTGCGCATGGATTTCTCCAGCCTGTCGAACATCGCGGAGCAGATGATCGCGGCCGGCAACCGCCACGTGGGCGCCATGCGTGACCGCGGCGAGGAGCTGCTCGAGCGCGTGAACATCCCGCTCTCGCGCGCCGCCGAGCCGCCGCGCAACTTCTCCGGCGGCATGCAGCAGCGCGTGCAGATCGCCAAGGCGCTGTCGAACAACCCGCCCATCCTCCTGCTCGACGAGGTGACCACGGGGCTCGACCTGTCCGTGCAGGCCGCCGTGCTCGACCTCATCCAGCAGATCCGCCGCGACTTCGACGTCAGCATGCTCGTGGTCAGCCACGATTTGGGCGTCATCCGCATGCTGGCCGACCGCACGCTTGTCATGCTGGACGGCCGCGTCATCGAAAGCGGCCTGACCGACCAGATCTTGGAAGACCCCCAGCACGCCTACACCCAGCAGCTCGTCTATTCGCTGTTGTAGTCTCGAAAGGACACCTCTTCATGGACACCAATTCTTGCATCATTCGCGGCGGTACGGTGGTGTGCGCCGACCGCGCGCTTCCCGATTGCGACGTCGTGGTCATCGACGGGCGCATCGCCTCCATCGAGCCGGTGGGCTCGTCCGACTTCGACGCGCAGCCCGACGCCACGATGGGCGTGCTGCCCGTGGTGGACGCGCGCGGCGCGTACGTGGTGCCCGGCCTCATCGACATCCACTCGGACTACGTGGAGAACGTGGCCTCGCCGCGTCCGAGCGTGGTCATGGACCTGTCCACGTCGCTGTACAAGGCCGACCGCGAGCTCGTGTCGCACGGCGTGACCACCATCTTCCACTCGCTGTCGGTGTACGGCGCGCACGTCTTCGACCACAAGCCCATCCGCAACTTCGGCAACGTGAGCGCCCTCATCGATCGCGTGGCGGGCCTGCGCGAAGGCGAGGAGCGCGACCACCTCATCCGCCATCGCCTGCACATGCGCGTCGAGCTGGACTCGGTCGACCTGTACGACGACATCGAGGGTTTCCTGCGTTCGGGCAAGGTGGACCTCGTGTCGTTCATGGACCACACGCCGGGGCAGGGCCAGTACCGCGACCTGCTCGTGTTCGGCGACACGCTCAAGGGCTACCGCGACGTCAGCGACGAGGAGGTGCGCGCCATCGTGCGCCAGCAGCAGGAGAGCGAGAAGCTCACGTACGCGCAGATCACCGCGCTGGCCAGCGTGGCCCGCGAGCGCGGCGTGTCCATCGCCTCGCACGACGACGACAGCGAGGACAAGCTGGCGTTCATGGACGGCCTCGAAGCCACCATCTCCGAGTTCCCCATCTCGCTCGACATCGCGCGGGCGGCGCGGGCGCGCGGCATGCACACCATCGCGGGCGCGCCGAACGTCATGCTGGGCCACAGCCACTCCGGCAACCTGAGCGCGCGCGAGGCCGTGCAGGCCGGTGCCATCGACGTGCTGTGCAGCGACTACTACCCGGCGGCGCTGCTGGACGCGGTGTTCACCCTGCGCGACCAGTGCGGGCTCGACATCGCCAAGGCGTTCGCACTCGTCACCATCAACCCGGCGAAGGCCGCGGGCATCGCCGACGAGGTGGGCTCCATCGCGGTGGGCAAGCGCGCCGACGTGCTGCTCGTGCGCGAGATCTCGTGCGGCTCTTGCGGTTCGTCCTGCGACGGCGCGGCGCGCACGATGCCCGTGGTCACCCGCGCGTTCGTGGGCGGGCGCTCGGTGTTCCGCTCGCACTATCCCGACCAGCCGTGCGGGTACGGGCGCGACACCGAGCAGCTCGTCTCGCTCGAGCAGCTGTCCCGCCCCCTGGTCGAGGCGGTGTAGCATGGCGCTCCTCGAAATCGACGGTCTGTCGAAGACGTTCCTGCTCCACCGCGTGAACCGCCGCGTGCAGGGGTGCCAGGACATCGACTTCGCCATCGAACCGGGCCAGTTCGTGGGCATCACGGGCCGCAGCGGCAGCGGCAAGTCCACCATCCTGCGCTGCATCTGGCGCACGAACCTGCCCGAGCGCGGCCGCATCCTGTACGACTCGCAGCGCTTCGGCATGCTCGACCTGGCGCAGGCCACGCAGCGCCAGATGCTGTACCTGCGCGCCTACGAGCTGGGGTACGTCTCGCAGTTCCTCAACGCGCTGCCGCGGCAAACGGCCTACGATATCGTGCTGAAAAGCGCGCTCGAGGCGTACGGCGCGGACGAGCGCCCCCGCGCCGAGCAGGAGACCGAGCGCATGCTGCGTCACTTCGACCTCGACGAGAACCTGTGGGAGCTGTATCCCCGCACGTTCTCGGGCGGCGAGAAGCTGCGCCTCAACATCGCCGCCGCCATGATCAAGCGCCCGCGCCTGCTGCTGCTCGACGAGCCCACCGCCTCGCTCGACAACGCGTCGAAGCTCAAGGTGCGCGCCCTCATCGAGCAGCTGAAAGCCGAGGGCACCACGATGCTCGGCATCTTCCACGACCTCGAATTCATGGAAGGCTTGTGCGATCATGAGTTCAACATGCAGGAAGGAATGATGGCGTGAGGGATATGCGGCGAACGGACGGTTCACGTGAAACATCGGGCGGGGCAGTGGCGCTGGCGTCGGGGCTTGCCGACGGCGCGCCCGGGGCGCTCGGCAAAACCGACTTCCACGTGCATTCGACGATGTCCGACGGTTCGGACACGTTCGAGCAGGTGCTCGCCCAGGCGCGCGAGCGGGGCATCGAGCGCCTGGCGTTCACGAACCACGACACCACCGCCGGGTTGGCCGAGGCGCGCGAGCTGGGCGAGCGGATGGGCGTGCAGGTGGTGGGCGGCATCGAGGTGAGCGCCTACGACTTCGAACGCGGACGCAAGGTGCACGTGCTGGGCCTGGGGATCGAGGAGGGCGCGCCCGCGCTGGCGGCCCTGTGCGGACCGGTGCTGGAGCGGCGCAACGCGAACACGCACTGGCAGCTCGATCGGCTGGTGGAAGCGGGCTACGCGGTGGACGTGGAGCGCGCGTTGGAACTGGGCCGCGCGTCGACGTGCCTGTACAAGCAGCACCTCATGGCCGCGCTGACCGACGAGCCGTTCACGAGCGAGGGCTATCGCACGCTGTACCGCAGCTTGTTCAAGAACGGCGGCATCTGCGACCGCGACATCGACTACGTGGACGCGCGCGACGCCGTGCAAGCCATCGTGGAAGACGGCGGCCTGGCCGTGCTCGCGCATCCCGGGCAGCTCGACAGCTACGACCTGCTGCCCCACCTCGTGGCATGCGGCCTCGGCGGCGTCGAGCGCTTCCATCCCGACCACGGGCCCGCCGACCGCGAGCGCTGCGCGGCGTTGGCGGAGGAGCACGGCCTCGTGTGCACGGGAGGGTCGGACTATCACGGACGCTTCGGGGCGGTGGAAAGCGTGGGGGTGCGGTAGCCTTGCGCTCCCGCCCTCCCGATCTTCAACCGACGGTTGAACCCGGCCTCCATCCTCGGCTGCTCGGTGCGACGCGATACACTAGCGCTCACTATGAGAGAGCGAATCTTCCAAATCGTGCAGCACGCCCGACCGGGCGACAAAGTGAGCCACGGCTACGATATCTTCATCGTGGCGGTGGCGTTCCTGAGCATCGTGCCGCTCATGTTCCGCCCGCAGGACATGACCCCCGACGTGGCCGCCGCCATGAACATGATCGACGTCGTGACGGTGTACATCCTGTTCCTCGATTACATCCTGCGGTGGATGACGCACGACATCAAGACGGGGAAGAAGGGCTGGCGCGCGTTCGCACGCTACCCCTTCACGCCGTTCGCCATCATCGACCTGCTGGCCATCCTGCCGTCGCTCGGCGTGCTGCCCGAGACGTTCAAGTTCCTGCGCGTGCTGCGCGTCACGAAGATGTTCCGCTACTCGAAGAACCTCACCATCGTGGCGAACGTGTTCCGTGCCCAGCGCAACACGCTGCTGTCGGTGCTGGCCGTCGCGCTCATGTACATCTTCGTCAGCGGCCTCGTCATGTTCGTGAACGAGCCCGACACGTTCGACAACTTCTTCGATGCGCTGTACTGGGCCACCACGGCGCTCACCACGGTGGGCTACGGCGACGTGTACCCGGTCACCGATCTGGGGAAGTTCATATCCATGGCCTCGTCGCTGTTCGGCATCGCCATCATCGCGCTGCCCGCCGGCATCATCACCGGCGGCTTCCTCGAGCAGATTCGCCAGCGCGACGAGGACGGCGAAGCCTACTTTCGCACCAGCGAGCGCAAGCCGTTCAAGGGACGCACGCCCTTCTCGTACGGCAGCGTGCGCGCGTACGCGAAGGCGCATCCGAAGGTGGTGGCGTACGGCGTCACCATGCTCGCGTGCGTGCTGCTCAACGAGGCGCTGTACTTCGCCGCGCAGGCGCTCGGCACGCCGGTGTGGCTCGACACCACGGGCACCGCGCTGGCCGCCATCCTGCTGGAGCCGGCGGCGGCGCTCATCGTGGGGTTCGCGAACAACCTCATCCTGGCCGTGCAGTTCGGCAACGCGGGCAACCTGCTGTACTACGGCCTCAGCGCCATCACCGCGCTCGTGTACGGCATCGTGTTCGCGCGCGGCACGCGCATCACGCTGCGCTCGCTCGGCTGGGCCGCGCTGTTCCTCGTGGTAGGGGAGTCGCTCATTTCCACGGCGCTGTCGTTCTCGCTGGCCGGCGGCCAGCTGACCACGGCGACGGAGCAGCTGTACGGCGACGTGCTGGCAGGCTGGGGCGTCCCCGGCGTGCTCGCGGTGTTCGGCGCGCTGCTGGTGGACAAACTCATCGACACGGCGGCTGTGTTCGTCCTGGTCATGGGGGCGTCGCGGCTCGTCGTCGGCAGCCGCCTCGACCCGGCCCGCTGGTTCGCCCGGCGCGCCGCGCCCGCCGTCGCCGGGGCCGGCGAGCCCGTGTCCGAGCCCGCCGCAACCCCCGACGCCTCCGCAACGGGCGCTCCCGCGACCCCCGACGCGCCCGTTCCCGACCTCGCCAGTCGCTACGTCCTCGGCATCGACGTGGGCGGCACGCACACGAAGGTGGGCGCGTTCACCGCCGCGGGCGAGCACGTCGTCTCGCGCGTGTTCGACTCGCAGCGCGTGCTGGCCGACGGCTCCCACGCCCAGCTGTCGCGCGAGATCGTGCCCCTGCTGCAGCAAGCGGGCATCGGCGGGCGCGCCGTCATCGGCGTGGGCCTGGCCGTGCCGGGCGCGGTGGCCTCCGAGGAGTCGTTGAAGCTGTGCCCGCATCTCGACCTCGACCTGCGGTCGTACAAGGCCTTCCTGCTGGACGTGTTCCCGAAAGCGCGCGTGGCGGTGCTGAACGACGCCGACGCCGCCGTGCTGGGCGATCGCTGGCGCGGCACCTCGCACGACCGCCAGGACGAGAACGTCGCCTTCGTCACGCTGGGCACCGGCGTGGGCGCGGGCATCATCGCGCGCGGGCGCCTGTTCTCGGGCGTGCACGGCGCGGCGGGCGAGTTCGGCCATCTGTGCGTGAACCCGGACGAGGAAGCGCGCTGCTCGTGCGGCAAGGCGGGCTGCCTCGAGCAGTACGCGTCGGCATCGGGCCTCGTGCATCATGCGCGTGCGGCGTTCGTCGCGGAGCGCGGCGAGGCGGCCGCCGACGAGGCCCTGGCCGCGTTCCCCGACGCCCGCGCGGTGCTCGACGCCGCAGTGCAGCGCGACCCGGCCGCCCGCGACGCGCTCGAGCGGTTCTCGGACGCGCTCGGCTTCGGCCTCGCGCAGATGGCGTGCCTCGTCGATCCCGACGTGTTCGTGTTGGGCGGCGGCCTGTCCGAGCGCGCCGACCTGTACCTCGACGCCGTGCGCTCCCGTTACCGCGCGTGCGCGCTGTCCGTGTGCCGCGACACGCCCATCGTCGCGTCGTCGTTGGGCAACGAGTGCGGCGTGTACGGCGCCGCCTACCGCGCGTTCCAGGAGCTCGCCAAGAGCGCGCCCGGTTGCGTTGCGGAGGTCGACGCGATACGCTGATGCCATGACGCACGATCCCACACGGCCTCGAACGATCAACGCCCCTCAAGCAAGGGGCGTTTTGGCGCGCAGGGACGCGGTTTCCGCCTGCGCGCGCTTCGCGCGGACCCATGCGGTGCTGCTCGTGTCGGCCGCGGTGGCGGCGGCCACCATGCTGGCCGTGCCGCCCGATGCGGCCTACCTGGGCTACTTCGACCTGAAAACGCTGGCCTGCCTGTTCGGCATCCTCGCCCTCGTGGGCGCGCTGCGCAACGCGGGTGTGTTCGAGGCCACGGCCCGCGCCCTGGTGGCGCGCTTCTCCACCTGCCGCGCGGCGATCGCGGCCATCGTGGGCATCACGCTCGTGCTGTCGATGATCGCCACGAACGACATGGCGCTCGTCATGATGCTGCCCCTGTGCGCGGCCACGCTGCTCAAGGCGGGGTGGGAGCGCGCGCTGCCCTTCGCCTTCATCATGCAGAGCCTGGCGGCGAACCTCGGCGGCATGATCGTGCCGTTCGGCAACCCGCAGAACCTCTACCTGTTCGAGCGCTTCTCCATTCCGCTCGCGGACTTTCTCGCGGTCATGGCGCTGCCCTTCGCCGTGTCGGTGCTGCTCATCGGCGTGTGCTGCGCCGCGTTCGCGAAGTCCGCGCCCCGCGTGCCCGAGGCGCGGCCCGCGCAAGAATCGGGGCGCGAGCTGGGGCAGGATCGTTCCGCGCCCGTCGACCGCCGCCGCGCCCTCGCGTGCGGGGCGTTGCTCGCGCTGGTCATCGCCTCGGTGTTTCGTCTCGTGCCGTATCCGGTAGCGCTCGTCGCCGTCGTCGCGGGGCTGCTCGTGCTCGACCGCCGCGCCCTGCGATCGGTGGACTTCGGGCTGCTGCTCACGTTCGCGTGCTTCTTCGTGTTCGCGGGCAACATGGCGCGCATGCCCGCGGTGGAGGAGGTGCTGTCGCGGGCCATGGCGCACAACGCGCTGCTGGCCAGCGCGGGCGCCAGCCAGATCATCAGCAACGTGCCCGCCGCAGTGCTGCTGTCGCACTTCACCGACAGCTACGAGGCGCTGCTCGTGGGCGTGAACATCGGCGGCGCGGGCACGCTCGTGGCCTCGCTCGCCAGCCTCATCACGTTCAACCAGTACCGCGCCGTGCGGGCCGCGTTCGGCCGCCGCCCCGAGCTGGCGCGCCAGACGGCGGGCGGCTTCGTTGCGCGCTTCACCGCGTTCAACCTGTGCTTTCTCGCGGTGCTGTACGTCGTGTGCTCGTTCTGGTCGTAACACTTTATCGCTTTAGAGCGCTAAACCGCACGGCCCGCCGAAACGACCGCTCGGGGGCCATCACGCCCAACTAACCCCTCTCTTGGCGCGTCGCCCTTTGATAAAGGGCGCGCGGGGTCGTATAGTAGTGCACCTGCATCATACTTATACCTGTTTGAGAAAAGCGGATGCAGTGAAAGGGGAGGATCATGAATATCAAGAAATGGGGCGCTCTCATCGCCGCAGGCGTGTTGGCGGCATCGCTCACGCTGTTCGGCTGCTCGTCCGGCGGAGACCAGGGAAGCGCCACCAGCGCGAGCGGAACCGACACGGGCTACACGCTTATCAACGATGGCAAGCTGACGGTGGCCGCGTCGCTCGACTTCCCGCCGTTCGAGAACCTCAACGGCGACAAGCCCGAGGGCTTCGCAGTCGACCTCATGGGTCTTTTGGCCGAGGAGCTCGACCTCGAGATCAACTACCTGCCGTCCACGAAGTTCGACACCATCGTGCCGCTCGTCCAGACCGGCGGCAAAACCGATGTGGGCGTGTCCTCGTTCACCATCACGGACAAGCGTCTGCAGCAGGTTGATTTCACCGACACGTACTGCAATGTGAACCAGAGCATCACGGTGCGCAGCGATTCGGGCATCACCGACGTCTCGCAGCTCGAAGGCAAGAAGATCGGCGCTCAAACCGGCACCACTGGTTACGAGTGGGCCGCTGAGAACATCAAGGACGCCGAGGTCACCGGCTACGACGAGATGACGGCGGTGTTCGCCGCGCTCGACTCCGGTCAGATTGATGCGGTGTCCGTCGACCTTCCGGTGGCGAACTACTACGTGAAGTCCTACACCGACTGCCAGGTCATCAAGGAAATCCCCACGGGCGAGCAGTACGCCATTGCCGTGAGCAAGGAGAACCCGGAGCTCACGAAGGCCCTCAACAAGGCGCTGCAGGCTGTTCGCGACAACGGCAAGTACGACGAGCTTGTCGCCAAGTGGCTCGAATAATACAGTCTGCGTGACATCATGAGTATTATTCGATGCACGCGGATGCACGCAAGTGCCGCAGCGCTGTTGGTCGCTGCGGCACTTGCCGTGTTGTTCGCGTTTCCGTTGAGCGCCCAGGCGATGGAAGTTGAGCGGTGGACCGCCCAGCCGAACGACGACGCGCTCGAGAAGGTTCTGGGCGCAACGCCCACTCGTGTGACGTGGCAGGGTCAAACCGACTCCGAGGAATCGCTGTCGGGCTTGACCATCAACCTGCCCGAAGGCTCCACGGTTGACGAGGAAAACGTCAAGGTCACCGTCATGGACGGCCTCGATCGCCTCGATACGGCCTCCACGGTGCAGGTGGAGAACGGCTCGTCGATCGCCGTCGCGTTCCCCGAGCCCACGCCGGCCGGTTCGCTCATCATGGTGGAGTGCAACCGCACGCTGCTTCCCGGCGAAGGCGGCACGTTCGGCCTGGCCGGAAACTACACCACCTCCGACGGGCAGACGAGCGACATGCCCGCCACCGACAAGACGTTCGACGTGGTCAGCACGTCGCCGGTGGAGCAGTTCTCCACCTGGCTGGGCACGCAGGATTGGGTGAAAGCGTGGAACTCCAACAAGTTCCTGCACCTGTTCTTCGACCCCACCATCATCGTCACGTCGGTTCCCGTCGTGTTCAGCGGATGGCTCATCGCCATCGCGCTCGTCATCGTCAGTTTCCCGCTGGCCATTCCCATCGGCCTGCTGTGGTCGTTCTTGCGCATGGCGAAGAGTCGCATCCCGCGCGCCATCGGCGCCACGTACATCAACATCGTACGCGGCACGCCGCTGTTCTTGCAGATTTACATCGCGTTCTTCGGCCTGCCCTTGCTCGGCATCAAGATGGACCTGTTCGTGCTGGGCGCCATCGTGCTCGTGATGAATTCGAGCGCGTACCTGGCCGAGATTTTCCGCGCGGGCATCCAGTCCATCAACGGCGGTCAGTTCGAGGCCGCGCGTTCGCTGGGCATGAACGGCGCGCAGACGATGTTCTACGTCATCATCCCGCAGACCGTGCGCCGCGTCATCCCCACGATGACGAGCGAGTTCATCCTCATGTACAAGGACACGTCGCTGCTCGCCGCCGTGGGCGTCATGGAAATCATGATGTACGCGAAAACCATCACGGCCGCCACGGGCAATGTGACGCCGTACATCGTGGCTGCCGGCTTCTACCTCATCGTCACCATTCCCATGACGAAGCTCATTAACGTGCTTGAGGCTCGCATGGCCGGTGGCAGGCGTCGCAAGAAGAACATCGCCATCACGTCGGAAGAGGCCGTGCTGCCCGACTCCGACGCCGCCGTGTCCAAGAGCCTGCGCATGTCCGAGACGCTGGCCGGCTCCAACCATATCAGCCATTAAGGAGGTGCGGATATGAGCGAAACGAGCGAAGAAACCAAGCATCTGACCGGCGAGCCGGTGGTCCGCATCGAGGGGCTGCGCAAGGCGTTCGGCGACAACGTGGTGCTGCGCGGCATCGACCTTGAGGTGCAACGCGGCGAAGTGGTGGTCATCCTGGGGCCGTCGGGCTCGGGCAAGTCGACGCTGCTGCGCTGCGTGAACCTGCTGGAGACGCCCACCGAAGGGCGCATCTTCTTCGAGGACACCGAGATCACCGCGAAGAAGACCGACATCAACAAGGTGCGCGCCAAAGTGGGCATGGTGTTCCAGAACTTCAACCTGTTCCCGCACCTCACGGCGAAGAAGAACGTCATGCTGGCGCAGCAGAAGGTGCTGCGCCGCGCCCACGACGAGGCCGAGAAGATCGCCGTCGAGCAGCTGACCCGCGTGGGTCTGGCCGACCGCGTGGACTACAAGCCCTCCGAGCTGTCGGGCGGCCAGCAGCAGCGCGTGGCCATCGCCCGCGCGCTAGCCATGGACCCGCACGTGATGCTGTTCGACGAGGCCACGAGCGCGCTCGACCCCGAGCTCGTGCGCGACGTGCTGGGCGTCATGAAGGGCCTGGCAAAGGGCGGCATGACCATGATCGTGGTCACCCATGAGATGGGCTTCGCCCGCGACGTGGCCGACCGCGTCATCTTCATGGACGGCGGCTTCATCGTGGAGCAAGGCACGCCCGAAGACGTGTTCGACCACCCGAAGTCCGACCGAACGAAAGACTTCTTGGGCCACATCTCGTAGCGCTCGCCGCGCCCCGCTCCGGCGGGGCGCGCGGGCTGCCCCCCCCCACGCAACGAACGAATGTTTCACGTGAAACATCCGGGCCCGTCCGGGGGCGGCCGCAAGCGATGTGGGCGCAAAACGGCACCCATGCCAATTCCGAACGGCGTTTCGGGCCGGGCGCGCCAGGTTTTCGGAAAGACGCACGGCATATGCCCAGGTCGCGAGATCCTCCGAGCTGCTGCGACCCGAGTTCGTCTCGGGCAACATTGGTATGGGTGCCGTTTTGCGCCCAAAAACCGAACAGGCGATCGGCTCGGCACCGGCTTGCGCGCTGCCGCGTGCCGGGGAGATATGCGCCAAACGGGGAATAGAAACAAATGTTTCACGTGAAACATCCTGCGGGCTTGGTTGGTGCCCCTGGCTGTTGGCAACGCTCCCGGTCGCAATGCGGCTGCGGAGTGCCGGGGGGGGGGTGGCTCCGTCGTTGCGACGCGGTGATCGACTCTCTCCCTTTGTCCCTGGCGCGCCGACTGGCACTGCGCGCGACCCGCGATCGGCGCGTCGCGCGATGCACGGCCCCGAAAGCCTCCGTCGCGCCAAAAGGGAAGGACCCCGCACCCCCGCACCCCGCACCTTCCTGTAAACTCCTTGTTCCCGGTATGTCAAAAAATGTTATTCATCTAATAACATTTTTTCAACAAATGGTGATACAATGACCAATATAGGCATCTGTCGGTACAGACGAGAGTAAGGGGGTGTGCGATGGATATCTTCTCCGATCCCGTGATGCTAGCGCGCTTGCAGTTCGCTTGCACAGCGGCATATCACTTCATTTTTGTGCCGTTGACCATCGGTTTGGGACTTATCCTTGCCATCAACGAAACACGGTACTACCGCTCCCGCGATCCCAAGGACGCGGCAGCAACCAAATTCTGGGTGAAGATCTTCACCGCGACGTTCGTGATAGGTTTGGCCACGGGCATCACGATGGAGTTCTCCTTCGGAACGAACTGGGCGGACTACTCGAGGTTCGTCGGCGACATCTTCGGTGCGCCGCTGGCCGCCGAGGCGCTGCTCGCGTTCTTCCTCGAGTCGACGTTCCTGGGCGTGCTGCTGTTCGGCCGCAAGCGCGTCTCGCCGAAGTTCTACATGGTGTCGTCCTGGCTCGTGTGGTTCGGCTCGGCCCTATCGGCCCTGTGGATCCTCATCGCGAACTCGTGGATGCAGACGCCGGCCGGCGCGGAGCTGTCCGCCGACGGATCGAAGGCCGTCATCACCGACTTCCTCACCGCGGCGATGAACCCCTCGGTGTGGCCGCGCTACTCGCACACCATCGTCGCCGTGCTCATCATGGGCGCGTTCGTTGCCATGGCCGTGTCCGCGTGGTACCTCATCAAGAAGCGCCACACCGACTTTGCCATGAAGACGATGAAGCTGGGTGCCGTGGTGGGCATCGTGGTCAGCTGCGTCATGCTGGTGACCGCGCACTCGTCCGCCGTGGTCGTGGCCGAGGAGCAGCCCACGAAGCTGGCGATGATGGAGGGCATGTACGACTCCGAAGTGCCCCCGCTGTACGCATTCGGCTGGGTTGACGAAGAGAACCAGCAGGTCATCAGCCCGTTCTCCATCCCGGGTGGCACGAGCTTCCTCGCCACCGGCACGTGGGATACCGAGTACGAGGGCCTCAACGAGCTGGCCGCCTCCGCCGAATACGGCGCCATCGACCCCGAGACCGCGCCCGTGAACTTCGTGTTCCAGACGTACCACCTCATGGTTGCGATGTACGGCCTCATCATGCTCACGATCATCCTCACGCTCGTGTTCACGCTGCGCGGCGGCAAGATCCAGAACATGAAGTGGCTGCAGCGCCTCGTGCTCATCTCGCCGGTGTTCCCGCTCATCGCCATCCAGGCGGGCTGGTTCACGGCCGAGGTCGGCCGCCAGCCGTGGGTGGTGTACCCGTCCGCGACCGGCCCCGACGGCGTGAGCCTGCTCACGAGCGAGGGCGTTTCGCAGTCGGTGTCCGCCCCCGAGCTCATGATCACGATGGTGCTGTTCCTCGTGGTGTACGCGTTCCTCATGGTGGCGTGGGCTCGCACGATGGGCCGCTTCATCAAGGAAGGCCCCGTTGTCGAGACCGAAGGCGTCGTCGCGAAGGAAGGTGAGTAATCATGGAAATCACGTTCTTCCAGGGGCTTTGGTTCCTCCTGATCTTCGTGTTGATCGCCGGTTACTTCGTCCTCGACGGGTTCGACCTGGGCGCGGGCGTGCTGTACCCCTTCGTGGCGAAGGGCGATAAGGAAAAGGCCGTCGTGCGCACGAGCATCGGGCCCGTGTGGGACGGCAACGAAGTGTGGCTGCTCACCGCAGGCGGCGCGCTGTTCGCGGCGTTCCCGGCGGCGTACGCCACTACGTTCTCCGGGTTCTACCTGGCCGTTATGCTGGTGCTGTTCGGCCTGATCGTGCGCGCCGTGTCCGTGGAGTACCGCGGCCACGACCTCAAGTGGGCGAAGGTGTGGGACGTCTGCTTCTTCATCGGCTCGCTGCTGCCGGCTCTGCTGCTGGGCGTCGCCGTGGGCAACATCTACGCGGGCATCCCCATGAGCGCCAACGGCGACTACACGGGCATCCCGCTGCTGGGCCTCATCACGCCCTTCACGCTGCTGTGCGGCCTGCTGGGCCTGTCGATGTTCCTGACGCAGGGAGCCTCGTGGCTGGCGCTCAAGGCGCCGAAGCCCGGCGACCTGCAGGCGCGCGTCGCCAAGCTGCGCTTCCCGCTGCAGATCGTCTCGCTCGTGCTGTTCGTGGCGGTGTCGGCCTATGCCCTCATCGGCCTCCAGCCGGCGATGGACCCGATGCTCGGCGCTGTGCGCTGGGTGCTGGCCATCCTGTTCGTGGCCGCCATCGTCGTGTCGATCTTCTTCGCGAAGAAGAAGGATTGCGACCTGGGCGCGTTCATCGCCCAGTCCGGCGCGGCGGCGCTGCTCGTGCTGCTGCTGGCGGCGTCGATGTTCCCGAACTTCGTGGTGGCCTCGGCCGACAGCGTGGGCGCGTCCATCACGGCCATGAGCGCCGCGTCGTCCGAGCTGACGCTCATGTGGATGACCATCATCACGTGCGTCGGCCTGCCGCTCGTGCTGATCTACCACGTCATCATCTACCGCACGTTCCGCGGCCGCGTGAAGGACGAGGACCTGGCGCACTACTAGGATAGCCTCCGCCTGAACGAAAGCTTCAACTTCGCGAAGCCGTCGGAAACCCGACGGCTTCGCTTACGTTATACTGTCGGAAACAAAGCGCGAGAGAAGGAACCATCATGGACGACCAGACCCAGCCGCAGCCGCCTCAGCAGCCCGTTCCGCCTGCGACCCCGACGCCGGCGCAGCCGGCTCAACCCGCGCAGCCGGCGAGCCCCTACGCGCAGCCGACGGCGCCCGTTCCCGGGCCCGCTCCCTACGGCCAGCCGCAGCAGCCCGGCCAGGCGTACGGCCAGGCGTACGGCCAGCAGCCTCCCTACTACCAGCCGGTTGCCCCGCAGTCCAACGGCAAGGCCGTCGCCGCGCTCGTGTGCGGCATCCTGGCCATCCTGTTCTCGGCGACGATCCTGCTGGGCATCGTGTTGGGCATCGTCGCCATCGTGCTTGCCGTGCAGGCCGTCAAGGCGACGGGGAAGGACAGCAAGGCGACCGGTGGCAAGGTGTGCGGCATCGTCGGCATCGTGCTGTCCGTGTTGGCGTTCTTCCTGTACGTGGTGCTCGGCCTGGGCATGCTCGCGTTCGTGGCCGCCTACGACGACGTCGAATACCGCTCTTCTTCCACGTCCGACCTGTCCGCCATCACCGAGGGCGACCAGCAGATGGAAGCGGCGATGTCCGACAAGCTCGACCTGTTGAAGAACAAGGACGCCGCCATCATGCAGCAGATCGCCGACGACGCCGACGAGCAGCTGTCGGACGCGACGGGCTACAGCCTGACCGACCTCGGCATCGACCCTGCCGTGTTCGTCGAGTGGATGCTGACCGATTTCGATTACCAGCTTGATGGCGCGTACGACAACGGCGACGGCACGGGCACCGCCTACGCCGACGTGACGCTGCGCGACTCGATGGCCTTCGCCACCACGTTCATGGAGGACGCGCAGGCGGCCATCGACGCCGGCGAGATGCAGACCCTCGATGAGGCTGGCGCGAAGGCCCTCCTCGGCGAGCTCTACCAGGCCGCCATGGACAAGACCACCGCCATGGCCACGAACTACGTGAGCCTCGACCTCGTCAAGTCCGGCGACGCCTGGCAGGTGGACGAAGATTCCTGGTCCGACGAGCTCGACTACCTCTTCGGGCTGTAGGGACTACGCCAACTTCTGACCGAGTTCTTTTGCGGCGGCAGCTTTATCGAAGTTGCCGCCCGTTTTTTGCGTGAGGGCGCCCATGACGCGGCCCATGTCCTTCTTCGACGAGGCGCCCGTCTCGGCAAGCACCTCGTCGATGAGGGCGGTCAGCTCGTCGCCGGACACCTGCTTGGGCAGGTAGCTTTCCAGGATGGCCACCTGGGCGGCGAGGGTGTCGGTGCGCTCCTGGTCGTTGCCGGCCTTGATGGAGCCGTCGAGCGTCTCCTTCGTCTGCTTGATGAGGCGCTTGAACATGGCGTCCACGTCCGCGTCCGTGATGTCGCGGCGCTCGTTCACCTCGATGTTCTTGATCTCGCCGTGCACCTGGCGCAGGATGGACAGCTTCGGCTTGTCCTTCGCGCGCATCGCATTCTTGATTTCGTCTTGCAGCTCGTCGTAGCGCATGGGAACCTCGTTTCACTCGCAGGTTTGATCCCCTTGAGTATACTGCACAAACAAATGTTTCACGTGAAACACTCGGAACCTAGGCCGATTTGACGAACTTGTTCTTTTCGAAGGTGACGGGGGTGCCGGTTTCAAGGAGCTTGATCAGCTTGTCCTCGGCTCCGTCGCCGTACATGGAGATGCCTTCCACCTTGGGAAGCTCGTACCACTGCCCGGGCGTTCCGTAGAGGCCGTTGTTGTCGCATATATACTTCGCTCGCCATGAGTTGCTGTTTTCGATCGTCGATGTCGGTCCGGCGTACAGAAAAGCGTTCGCTGCGCTGTTGTTATAGCTTTTGAACTGGAGGTAGTACGTCTCCTCATCGAGTCCCTTCACGGAGGGCCAGGACGTGAGACCCTTGTCGGCAGCGTACGCTTTCCGGGCGCTTTCGTCGCCGGAGTACGGTCCTTTGTACGTTGCGAGCCAGCTTCCCAGTTCGTCGTCGAGCCCCAGCCCGTGCACATCGCATTTGATGATGACGGCGCCGTTGGGGGTAAACGTGGCGGTGTAGTTTCCTTCGCTCGGGCACAGCACGTCGTTGTTTTGCTTCTTGAGCTGCGCGACGCAATTGCCGAACAGCGTTTGCTGGGAGTCGGGGTTCTGATCGAGCAGCCAGGCGTTGGTGTACATGCTCTTCACCGAGCGGCGGTTGGCGGCGCAGGTGGCTTCTTCGGTGTTGCCCAGCGCGCCCGTGAACACGGGGATGGCGACGGCCACGAGGACGGCCACGATGGCCACCACCACGAGCAGCTCGGCCAGGGTGAACCCGGCAGTGCGGCGGCTGTGGGCTGGGCGATATGGGGACGGGCGATGCGGCATGGCTGCTCCTTCACGACTGGCAGCATCATAGCTGGTCTTGTTCCCGCGCACAATGTATGCACGCGCTCTCTGGTATCATGAAAGCACTATTGTGAAGGTACTGACGAGAAGGATAGGTATGAAAGACTTGCCGGCGCATCAGCTCGATCCGAAGGTCAAAACCGTGTGGCGCATCAACGATGCGATTTGGCTCACGGTGGTGTTCCTCTGCTGCTTTGTTCCATTCGCCATCGCGGCGGCGGTGGAGCCGGCTCCGTGGATGTTCATCGTGCTCGTCGCCATCGCCATCGTCTTCGTCGTGTGCCTCGTCGTGTGGCTCGTGGTGCTGCCGCCCATCCGCTTCATGCGCTGGCGTTACGAGCTGTCCAACGACTACCTCGACATCGCGCGCGGCATCGTGTGGCGCAAGCGCTTCGTCATCCCGTTCATTCGCGTGCAGAACACCGACACGCGCCAAGGACCCATCCTGCGCGCGTTCGGCCTGTCCAGCGTCACGGTGGCCACGGCCGCCGGCGAGCATGAGATACCCGGCCTCAGCGCTGACGTTGCCGAGCAGCTGCGCGATCGCGCCGCCGAGCTCGCGCGTCTCGCCCAGGAGGACGTGTGATGACGGACTTCCAGCAAGCGCCGCAGCCCCAACCGCAACCTGCGCCCGGGGAGCTGCAGAAGCACCACGTCCACCACAGCTACATCTGGCTCGGCAGCCTGCGCACGGCGTTCATGCTGCTGGTCGTCGTGGCGTTCTCCTCGTTCTCGGCCATCATCGGGGCCATCTCCGACGGCGAGGTCATCACGCGCGGCGACATCCCCACGCTCGTGCTCATCATCGGGGCCGTGATCGTCGGCATCGTCGTGCTCGTGGCGCTCATCGCCGTCTACCAGGTGATTTCCTACAAGCATCTCTACTACGAGCTGGGGCCCGAGGAGTTCAACCTGTACTCGGGCATCCTCAACAAGAAGCGCGTGCACGTGCCCTACCAGCGCATCCAGTCCGTCGATCAGCGCGCGACGCTCATCCAGCGCATCTTCGGCGTGTGCAGCGTCAGCATCGACACGGCGGGCGGCGCGTCGAACAAGGCCGTCATGGTGCCGTACGTGCAGAAGACGCAGGCCGAAGAGCTGCGCCGCGAGCTGTTCGCGCGCAAGCAGTACGTCGTTGCCGTGCAGAACGGCGCCGCTTCCGAGGCCGAAGCCGCGGCTGCGGCCGTCGCCGTCGCGGCGGGCGCCGTCCCGCAAGGCGCGCACGAGGCCGCCAGCGCCAACGTCCTGGACGCGCCGGCCGAGATCTGGCAGGACGTGCGCGGCGTGTTCGGCGGCGCGGCGGTGGACACGGGCCGCGTCACCTACGAATACGGCATGTCCAACAAGGAGCTTATCTTCACCGGCCTGTCGAACAACACGGCGTTTTTCGTCGTGGTCATCGGCATCGTCGGCGCGGTCGCGCAGTTCATGGGCGAGATGGCGCCCCTCCTGTCCGGCACGATGGAGCCGCTCGTGGGCAACGTCGTGGGCGCGAGCGTCCAGCTGTTCGGCGGCAACCTCATCGCGGCGGGCGTGGCGGCCTTCGTCGGCGCGTCGCTCGTGCTGTGGCTCCTATCCGCCATCGGCGCCTGCATCTCGTACGGCGGGTTCCGCGCGTGCCGTCGCGACAACCGCATCGAGGTGGAGCACGGCCTGCTGCAGCATCGCTTCCAGGGCGTCGACGTCGATCGCGTGCAATCGGTGGTGGTGAAGCAGAGCTTCATCCGCCGTCTGCTGGGCTACTGCGAGCTGTCCCTCGGCAAGATCGATGCCGCGGCGGAAGGCTCGGACGACCAGCAGAAAAGCCTCAACCAGCAGGGCCTCGTCATCCACCCCTTCGTGAAGATGACCCGCGTGCCCGAGATCCTCGCGGGCATCATCCCCGAGTTCGCCGACGTGCCCACCGACAACATCCCGGTGGCGCCGGTGGGGCTGCGCCGCGCCATCATCCGTCGCTGCCTCATCCAGGGCACGGGGTTCTGGCTGGCCGTTCTCGTGGCGGTGGGGCAGATCGCGGTGAACGTGCTCGCGAACCCCGCGGTGCCCGACGAGGCGATGACCCTGTTCTTCGTCAACAACGGCGCGCTGTTCGGCTACGCGCTGGCGGTGGTGCTACTCATCCTCGACGCGGTGGGCGCCGTGCTGTGGTTTCGCGGTTCCGGCTTCGCGTACAACGAGCGTTTCATGCAGGTGAGCAACGGCGGTTTCGCGCGCGAGACCATCAGCTTCCCGCGCAAAAAGATACAGTTCGGTTACACCAAGACGAATCCTTTTCAACGCAATGCCGGCACCGCCACGGTCAGCGCGCGCACTGCAGCAGGCATTGGAGGCACCACCATCAGGCTCATCGATGCCCGAGAGGACGATGCCCGCGCCTGGCTCGCATGGCTCAAGCCCCATGGAAATGTGATACAGTAGCACCATGAACGCATCAACCACATCCGACACCAAAGGCGCTCGAAGTACCGGCCCCGGCCACGATGCCGAGCGCCCCTCCACGGCTGCGCCCGCAGCCGTGCAGAAACCCGTTCCCGGCTGGACGCCTTCGCAGTTCAAGCCGAACGACTACGTCAACATGCACGCGCTGCGCGACGAGGTGTCCAACACCTCGGCCAGCGCTGCGAACAAGGCGCGCAACATCCGGGAGTACACGCTGGGGGAGGAGATCGCGAACTCCATCTCGCACGGCATCGGCGTGCTGCTGGCCATCGCGGCCATCCCCATCCTCGTCGTGCGCGCGCTCGACGACGGAGGCGGCATCTACCTGTTCGCCGCGCTCGTGTACACGCTCACCATGCTGCTCGAGTACACCATGTCCACGCTGTACCACGCCATCGCGGTCGACCGGGCGAAGCGCGTGTTCAAGGTGCTCGACCACAGCTGCATCTACCTGTTCAT
This sequence comes from Eggerthella hominis, assembly GCF_014287365.1. Taxonomy (NCBI): domain Bacteria; kingdom Bacillati; phylum Actinomycetota; class Coriobacteriia; order Eggerthellales; family Eggerthellaceae; genus Eggerthella; species Eggerthella hominis. Next base: position 506,534 of record NZ_JACOOA010000002.1, on the reverse strand, counting down.
CGCCGGGTCCTACACCCCGTTCTGCCTCATCTCGCTCGCCGATTCCGGCGGCGTGTGGCTGTGCGCGTTCGTGTGGCTCGTGGCGCTGGCCGGCGTTGCCTGCGAAGCGTTCTGGGTGTTCCGCCCGCGCTGGGTGTCCGCCGTGTTGTACCTGCTCATGGGCTGGTGCGTCGTGTGGTTCCTTCCCGCGCTCATCGAGGCCATCCCGGGTCCGGGCCTGTGGCTGCTCGTGGGCGGCGGCATCTGCTACTCCATCGGGTGCATCTTCTACGTGTTGAAGAAGGTGCCGTACATGCACTCCCTGTTCCATCTCTGGGTACTCGCCGGAAGCGTCCTGCAGTTTCTGGCCATCTCCCTGTACGTTATGTAAGCGGCTGCGTGCACAAGCGCGCGGGCATGACAGCCCCACGGTTGTCGCGAGGCCGGGGCGCATCGCGACAAGAGGGCGCAGAAGATGCGCATCATCCGCTTGCTGAAGGAGTTGCATCGCATTCATGGACATTTGGATTAGCATCGTCGTCACGTTCGTGCTCGTGCTGGTGAACGGGTACTTCTCGATGTCGGAAATGGCGCTCGTCAACGCGCGGCACGTGCTGCTGCAGCGCGACGCCGACGAGGGCGACAAGGGCGCCGAGCGCGCGCTGAGCCTGGCCGCCGACTCGGGCCAGTTCCTCGCGACCATCCAGGTGGCCATTACGCTCGTCGGGTTCTTCGCTTCCGCGGCCGCGGCCACGAACCTGTCCGACCCGCTGGCGCAATGGTTGTCCGGCTTCAACATCGCGTGGCTCACGGTCATCGCGCCTGGCCTTGCCCCCGTGCTGATCACGCTCATCGTGTCGTACCTCAGCATCGTGGTGGGCGAGCTCGTGCCGAAGCGCATCGCGCTGGCCGATGCCGAGCGCGTCAGCAAGATGGTGGCCGGCCCGCTCATGGTGTTCCAGAAGGTCGCTTCGCCGCTGGTCGCGCTCACCTCGGCGTCCGCGAATGGGCTGTCGCGCCTGTTCGGCATCAAGAACGCTGACGAGCGCCAGAACGTGTCCGAAGAAGAGATCAAGTACATGGTCACGGACAACGACGAGCTGCTTGACGACGAGAAGCGCATGATCCACGACATCCTCGACCTGGGCGACATGACGGTCCACGAGATCATGACGCCGCGCGTGGACATGATGTTCGTGGAAGACGTCGACACGGTGCGTCAGGCCGTCGAACGCATGCGCGGCACGGGCTACTCGCGCCTGCCGGTGTACCACGAGGACATCGACCGCATCGTGGGCATCGTCCACTTCAAGGACCTCGTGGCACCGCTCATGGACGGCAAAGAGCACGAGCCCGTGGCCGAGTACGCCTACGAAGCCATGTTCGTGCCCGAGACGAAGGACCTCTTCCCGCTGTTGGCCGAGATGCAAACGAATCGTCAACAGATGGCCATCGTCGTTGACGAGTACGGTGGTACCGATGGTTTAATTACCGTTGAGGACATTGTGGAGGAAGTCGTCGGCGAGATCGTGGACGAAACGGACCGAGAGAACCCGTTCGTCGAGCAGGAGAGCGAAAACGTGTGGCTGGTCGACGGGCGATTCCCCGTCGAAGATGCCGCGGAACTCGGGTGGCCGGTGGAGGATTCGTCCGATTACGAAACCATCGCGGGCTGGCTCATGAACACGCTCGACTCGGTGCCCCAGGTGGGCGAGGAGCTTGCGCTCGGCGGATACCGGTTCAAGATTCAGGCCATGCGCCGTCGCCGCATTTCAACGGTGCGCGTGGAACGACTGGACGATCCCTCCCCATCCCGCGTGGATGCCGTTGAGGCGATCGACCAGGAGGAAGCGTGACGAGTGAAAAACGGCTGCTCCGCTCGCGAAAGGCGCTCATAGGCGGCGTATGCGCGGGTGTGGCCGATTATTTCAACGTCGACCCCCTCATCGTCCGTATCATCATGGTGGTGTTCACCTTCGCCTCGGCGGGCCTGCTGGGCATCGCGTACATCGTGCTGTGGATCGTGCTGCCGCTCGAACCGAAGGAAGAGGCCCCGTTCGACGTGCAGCCCCAGTCCGTCCATTCCGAAACGTACGGAGCGGTGGACTTCGACGCGCCCCGCAAGGGCGAGCCGGGCACGGCGAAGGCCCCGAAGACCCCGAAGACCCCGAAGGCTCCCAGCCCCGCTCAGGCGGCGAGCTGGCGCTACACGCATCCCACCTATACGTCGGCCGCCCACGTGCCGCCCGAGCCCCCTGCGGGCGCGTCGCGCGCGCCCGTGCCGCCCGTCGACGCGACGGGCGCCCCTCAGCCGCCGTTCACGCCGCCCCCGACGCCGCCGTACGAAGGTTGGTCCTCGGCTCCGCCGCAACCGCAGCAGTCGCCGGCGCCAACCTCGCGCTCCGGCGTGAGAGTTGCCTTGTGGGTGGGGTCGTTCCTGCTGTTCTTCGGCGTGTCGGCCATGGTGGCCAGCATGATGGAAGACGCGGTGTGGTGGCAGTACTGGCCGCTCATCTTCGTCATCCTGGGCATCGTGCGCATGGTGATCCCCGGCGAGGAGGGGCACCGCATGCGCAAGTTCGTGGACGGCCTCATCGCGTTTTTCGCCGGCGTGGTGCTGGTGCTGATGAGCCTCGACGTGATCGGCTGGCAATCCCTTGAGCGGATGCTGGTCAACCTGTGGCCGCTGCTGCTCATGGTTGCGGGATTGCTGCTGCTGGGCGGGGCGTTGAAGTCGCCGACGCTCACGCTGCTGGCGGGCCTGTGCTTCGTGGCGTTCTGCGTTGTGGGCATGGTCTGGTACTCGGTTCCGGGCGTCACGGAGGAGCTGGTCATATCGGCTCCGTACGGGCGCGAATACCGGTTCGACATGCAGCCGTGGGAGGGAATCGGCTCCAGCGAGGCCGTCGCAACCTTGACCGTTGATTGAAGCGCGGCATGTCGCTTCAGCCAACACATTCCGTTCGCTTTTTCTCCTGGTGAAGAGTAAGGCAATTCACCTGCTGAAATGCGGTTTCTCCCCTTGTCAAGCGAACAAATCATGTAGGGCGTCTCCACAAAACTTTGCCCTCGACCCCCCTTCTCAGCTAGAATACGTCCTGTCACAACAGCATATCGCCTTCCGGCAGCAAACCCCCACACAACTTACTACGCTGTCAACCGCTTCGGCGGCCCGAGGTCGTGCGCTGTTCAACGAAAGGTAACCGACGTTTTGGCTAAAAAGCGCTTCATACAAAAGAAGTCGAACCTGGCTGCGAAGATCCTCGCGGTTGGCTGCGCATCCTGCGTGCTGACCGGGTGCATCGGCTTCGGGTTCGCCTCTGCTGGAAGCGGCGCCGCGCACGATATCGACTCGTTCGGCATCGATGCGTCAAGCACGAGCGCTGCCGCTACCGCAACGCAATCGGCGGACTTCTCCGCCGCAACCTCCGACGCCGCCGCTTCCCCGCGCGAGACCACCGTGCTCACGAGCACCGCGTCGCGCGACATCTCGCAGGGCATCGAGGCCATCGAGGCCGAGGAAGAGGCCGCCCGCATCGCCGCCGAAGAGGCGGCACGCGCCGAGGAGGAGGCCCGCATCGCGGCCGCCGAGCAGGCGAAGGCCGAGCAGGAAGCTCGAGCCGCTCAGGAAAGCGCTGCGAATGCAGCCGCCATGCTTTCCGAAGTTGATTTCACCGTAGGCAAGGAAGCCTTCATCACCCAGTGGACCTCCCGTATCGACAACTACCTCGCCGGTTCTCCGCTGGCAGGGCAGGGCGCCACGTTCGCCGAGGCCGCTTGGAACAACGGCGTCGACCCGCGCTGGTCGCCGGCCATCTCCAACACCGAAAGCTCCAAGGGTGCTGTGTGCTTCAAGCCGTACAACGCCTGGGGCTGGGGAAGCAGCAGTTGGTCCAGCTGGGAAGAGGCCATCAACGCCCACGTGGCGGGCCTGGCAAGCGGATACGGCTACTCCATCACCGTGGCGAATGCGCAGAAGTACTGCCCACCCACCTACATGGACTGGTACACCAAAACCATCAGCCAGATGCAGATGATCTAAGCGAACCGCCGGCCCCGAGCCGGCGGTTCTTTTTCACGCACCTTCGCGTTCTCTCAGTTTGTAGTTATTGACATTACAAACGTGAGGCGGTACGCTATGTTTGTAGCTACGATTATTACAAACCAAGCAACGAAGGATGGCGAACATGGCAACGATCGTATTGGTCGGAGGCAATGGTTATATCGGTCGCGAGATCACGCGGCAGTGGTTGAAGCGGGACCCCGAGGCGCAGTTGTACGTGACGAGTCGCAGCGACCGTCGGGAGATCGAGGACGAGCGCGTGCATCACGTGCAGGTGGACGTCAACGATGAGGCCGCCTTCGAGGGGGCGCTGCCCGAAACGGTCGATTACCTGGTCAATCTCGCGTACGGAAGCATGGACGCGATGAAAACCATGCGTGCATTTGCCGAGGGGCACGGCGTGCAGGCCATCGGCAACGTCGGCATTGACGGTGCCGCGGTCGGTGAGGGGTTTGCGGATTTCGCGGACATGAAGGCGCGCGAGCTGGAAGCCCTGCGCGAGGGCGCGGTGCCCGTCGTCAACTACGATCTGACGGTTGCCTACGGTGCCGATCGCGACGACGACCTCCTGAAGGCGATACGAGCCGGCGCCTTGGACGCGCTGCCGCCGGTTCACGTCGAGGTGGTTGCGCGCCTCCTGATCGACCGACTCACCAAAGCCTGGCTCGCGTAAACACAAGCGAGCACACGGCGCGCGGCAGGGGACGGGGATAGCTTGGCGGTGAATTCGGCGAGCTATCCCTGCCGCTGCGCTTCGCTTGCGGTACCATGGGTTGGTGCAGCAGGCGAGAAAGTGGGCTTTTATGAGGGTAGGCAGACAATTCACGATTGCCGTTCACGCGCTCATCATGATCGCGTACTTTTCGGACGTCCGCGTTACCAGCGACATGGTCGCGGAAAGCGTGGGAACCAACCCCGTCACCGTCAGAAACGTGTACGCGAAGCTCAAAAGCGCGGAGCTGCTGACGGTGCAGCGGGGGACCGGCTTCACCGCGCTGGCTCGGCCCGCGTGCGAGATCACGCTTTGGGACGTGTACGCCGCCGTCGAGACGGATTCCGTCGACGAGATGTTCAAGTTCTCCGATACGCTGTCGGGCGCATGCCCCGTCGGCGGCTCCATTCGAGAGTTGCTGCTCATCCATCTGCGGGAGGCCGTCGCTGCGATGAGGGACGTCCTCGCGCGCACGACGTTGGAAGAGCTTCGCTACGAAATCGAGGCCCATCACGAAAAGGGGATCGACCTCCCAACCATCGTCGCGTGGTACAAAGAGCACGGCTTCGAGGTTGTCGAGGCGCGTTCCGCTGAGTGTTTCACGTGAAACATTCGTTCCTAAGTACCTGATTGCTCCACGTTACGCCTTTGTCGCCGTTCTATGGCGACGCTGGTCGCGCCCGCGTCCATGCAGTATGCTAGGGCGCAGCAGAAAATCGGCGCCGCGTGGGCGCCAGGTGAAAGGATCGGTATGAGCAACGTGATCGTCGTCGGCTGCGGCCGCGTCGGATCTCAGCTGGCGAATATGCTGTCGGACAACGGCAACAACGTGTGCGTCATCGACAAGAACGCCAACGCATTCGCGAACCTGGGCCGCAACTTCAACGGCTCCACGGTGCAGGGCGTGGGCTTCGACGAGGAGACGCTCGTGAAGGCCGGCATCGAGGACTGCGACGTCATGGCCGCCGTCACCCAGTTCGACAACACGAACCTCATGTGCGCCGAGGTGGGCAGCCGCCTGTTCGGCGTGCCGCACGTCATCGCGCGCCTGTACAACCCCGATCACGAGCGCGCCTACATGCAGCTGGGCATCGACTACGTGTGCGGCACGTCGCTCGTGGCCGAGGACGTGTTCAGCAAGGTGGTGTCGGGCCACGGCGCCCACCTCGACACGTTCGGCGAGTTCGAGGTGCTGCGCTTCTCGCTCGACCTCAGCTCCACGGACAAGCGCACCATCCGCGTGGGCGAGCTCGAACGCGACCACGACATCCGCATCATCGCGTTCGAGCGCAGCGACGGCTCCGCCAGCTCCATCCCCACGCGCGATTCCATCCTCTACAACGGGGACTCGGTGCTCGCCTGCGTGCGCCACGAGCTCATCGAGACGTTCGCCCGCTACATCCAGGACTAAGGGAGCTCTCATATGTACATCGTTATCGCAGGTGGCGGCAAGGTTGGCGAATATCTGGCTTCGGTGCTGCTTTCGAGCGGCAACGACGTGGCGGTGATCGAGGAGAACCTTGCGACGGCCGACCGCCTGTCGGTGGCGCTCCAGGGGCGCTACCTCGTCATCCACGGCGACGGATGCGACTCGAAGTACCAGGAAGACGCCGGCATCCGCCGCGCCGACGTGTTCGTGGCCACCACCGGCCAGGACGACGACAACCTCGTGTCGTGCGAGATCGCGCAGCGCGTGTTCAACGTGCCGCGCTGCATCGCGCGCGTGAACAGCCCGAAGAACCTCCGCATCTTCAAGGAGGTGGGCATCGAGTGCGTGTCGTCCACCACGCTCATCGCGAACCTCATCGAGGAAGAGACGCTGCTGGGCAGCGTGAGCGTCGCGTCATCGCTGACGCACGGCAACGTCATGCTCACCGAGATCGTGGTGCCGCGCATGCGCCATCATTCCAACGAGGCCGGCATCCTCGTGTCATCGCTTCCCATGCCGGAGAACAGCCTGATCGCGGCCGTATCGCCGAAAGACGACGACAACGTGGAAGTGGCCAACGAAGAAACGGTGCTGTACCCCGGCGACAAGGCCATCGTCGTCGTCGACAACGAGGTGCTCGACGACGTGCGGGCGCTGTTCAAGTCCCTCTGACGCCCCCGCCCCGTGCGGAGCGACGGGCGCGTGAGGGGACGCGGCTTCACCCCTGCGCGGCGGCCAGCTCGGCGAGGGCCTCGGGCGGGGTGTAGGCGCAGGTGCCGTCGCCGAGGGCGATGACTTCCACCGGATCGTTCACGTTGATGGCGCCGCCCTCGAGCGCGACGAAGAAGATGCCCTCGCGCGGGAAGATGCAGTCGCCGGCCAGGTGGTAGATGGCGCACTTCGTGTGGCACACCTTGCCGATCTGCGACAGCTCCAGCAGCACGTCGTTCCCGATGCGCACGCGCGTGCCCAGAGGCAGCGTCAGCAGGTCGATGCCCTCGGTGGTGACGTTCTCGGCGAAGTCGCCCTCCACCACGTCGAGGCCGGTCGCGCGCGCTTTCTCGATGGACTCCCAGGCAAGCAGCGACACCTGCCGATGCCAGTCGCCGGCATGCGCGTCGTCGGCCACGCCCTGATGCGCGATCACCGTCACCGCCGCGTCGCACGGCGTCTTGCGCGTGCCCTTGCGCTTCGACACGTTGATCGAGCGAACGCGCCCCCGCGCGTTCCCCTCGTGCTGTCGTGCTTGCTCCATGACCCGGATCCTCCCTAAAACCTAGTGAAATAATAGGAAATATACTACTCGAACAAGAATAGGGAAGTCAAGCGGGCATGTCCGCTGCCGTCTGCTGACCGCCCTGCGCCCGCCTTGTTCCCTCGGCGCTTTCCGTGAAATACGCCGCGCGGGCGCGCGTTTGCGGTATGCTGGTTGCCATCAGGTACGACGTGGGAAAGGGACCGGTGTGATCAACCGTTACACGCGCCCGGCAATGGGCGCCATCTGGGAGCTTGAGAACAAGTTCTCCATCTGGAAGGAAATCGAAGTGCTGGCGTGCGAGGCGCAGGCCGAGCTGGGGAAGTCGGGCATCACGAAGGAGGAGGCCGCGTGGATCCGCGCGCACGCCGACTTCACCGTGGAGCGCATCGACGAGATCGAGAAGGTGACGAACCACGACGTCATCGCATTCACCACGAACATGGCCGAGTACATCGACGCCGACGTACCCGAGGGCCAGGAGCCGCCCAGCCGCTGGGTGCACTACGGCATGACGTCGTCCGACCTGGGCGACACGGCGCTGTCCTACCAGATCACGCAGGCCATCGACATCATCCTCGAAGACATCAAGCAGCTGGGTGAAACGTGCAAGCGCCGCGCCTTCGAGTTCCAGGAGACGCTCTGCGTGGGCCGCACGCACGGCATCCACGCCGAGCCTATGACGTTCGGCATGAAGTTCGGCAGCTGGGCCTGGGCCCTCAAGCGCGCCCAGACGCGCATGGAGGAGGCTCGCAAGGTGGCCGCCACGGGCGCCATCAGCGGGGCCGTGGGCACGTACTCCAGCATCGACCCGTTCGTCGAGCAGTTCGTGTGCGAGCGCCTGGGGCTTGAGGCCGATCCGCTGTCCACGCAGGTGCTGGCGCGCGACCGCCACGCGCAGGTTATGGCCGGCCTCGCGGTGACGGCGTCCACGCTGGAGTCCATCGCCATGCAGGTGCGCCTGCTGCAGCAGTCCGACGTCATCGAGGCCGAGGAGCCGTTCGCGAAGGGCCAGAAGGGGAGCAGCGCCATGCCGCACAAGCGCAACCCCATCACGGCCGAACGCGTCTGCGGCCTGGCCCGCACCGTGAAGGGCAACGCGCAGGTGGCCTTCGACAACGTGGCGCTGTGGTACGAGCGCGACATCAGCCACTCCGGCGCCGAGCGCGTCGCGCTGGCCGACAGCTTCATCGCGCTCGATTACATGTTCGGCAAGATGCAGTGGATGCTCGACGGCCTGCAGACCTACCCCGCCAAGATGGAGCAGAACCTGTGGCGCACGAAGGGCCTCATCTTCAGCTCGAAGGTGCTGCTGGCGCTCGTGGACACCGGCATCAGCCGCGAGGACGCGTACGTCATCGTGCAGCGCAACGCCATGAAGGTGTGGGAGGACATCCAGAACGCCGTGGACGGCCCCACCTACCGCGAGAACCTCGAAGCCGACCCCGAGGCGAACCTCAGCGCCGAGGTGCTCGACGAGATCTTCGACCCCTGGGACTTCCTCACCCGCAAAGACGTGGTCTTCGACCGCCTCAAAGAGCTGGAGTTTTAAAGCCCAGTCCTCAGCGGTTCCCTTCGGGGGGGAGCCTGCGATGCCGAGCGCCCGCCGCGACACACGTGGCGGGCGCTCTCTAGTTTGTCTTGGCTTGCGAGAACACGGCGTCGATGGCCTGCTCCCAAACGGCGTAGACGTCCACCGGCTCATGGCGCGAGATGACCTGGCTCGTGCCGTTGAGCACCACGTACAGAAACTCGGCGTTTCTCGTGGCGTCGAACCCGTCCCCGAACACGCCGATGTCGCATCCGTGCTGCAACACGGCAGTGAGCGCCTCCGTCATGGATTTGCCCAGCCGTTCCTGTTGGGACGCGATGCTGGGAATGCGCGTGGCCTGCAGGTCTATCTCGGCGAGAACGTGCCGCCGCTCCTCGTCGTCGTGGTAATTCGCGATGATGGATCGCCCCATGGCGTCGAGAAAGGCATGGTAACCAGGCGCGTCGGTGATGGCGAGGAAGCTTTCGTCCTGGAAGTCGAGCGTGGGCCACATGCTTTCGGAGACCGCGCGGAACAGGTCTTCCTTCGAGGGAAAGTAGTAGTACAGCGACGGCTTCGTGATGCCCACCAGCGTGCAGACTTGGCTGATGGACGCCTTGTCGTAGCCCTTTTCGGCGATAAGCTGGTACATCGCTTTCAATATCTTTTCCCGCGTGATCGATTCTTCCATGGTGTTCCTTCCGCTCTGTGACCTGATCTCCAAGGTCATGAAAATCATTGTAATGTCGAATGGTGGTGCGGTCTTGCTGGAATGTACCCGCACTTCCAAAATCAATGGTTGACGAACGATAGCCCGCTCAGTATTATAGTGTATACCGACCGGTAGGTAAATAAAATTCATCAATCGGGAGCGAAAGAGGGGATGCGAGGGGCGCCGCTCGTGGACGGGCGTTTACCAAGCTTCTCTCGCTGAGCTTCCGAGGAGCACGGAGGAGGTGGAGACCCGTGTTTGAGAGCTATCGGCATCCAGGAGAATTCGAACCGCAATCTGATGTGTTCATGACGTGGCTTCCCGACGACATCCAGATGCAAGGCTACGACAATCGCGCTACCTGCATCGAGATCATCAAGGCCCTGCAGCAGTATGGCGACGTCAAGCTCCATATCAATTGCGGGGCGGAGGGAGTGCTGGAGAAAGCGCGCGCCGCGCTGCGCACCGCCTGCGTGGACCTCGACGATATCGAGTTCACGCAATTCCCCGACACGAACTGGTACGTTCGCGACAATGGCCCCACGATTATGGTGGATGACCATGGCGGCAGGGTCATGGTGAACCCCGGGTGGACCTACTACGGCGTATGGAGCGAAGACGCGCCCGAAGCCGTGTGCGCTCGCAAGGCCGGCGTGCATATGGCCGTTTCGCTGGGCTGCTACGACATCGTGAGCTCGAACCTGGTTTCGGAAGGCGGCGACCGCGAGTTCAGCGGCGATGGCATCATGATGTGCATCGAGGATACCGAGGTGCGCAAACGCAACCCTGGATTCACGAAAGCGCAGGTGGAGGAAGAGTACAAGCGCCTGTACAACGTTCAGAAGATCATCTGGCTGCCGCAACCCACCGTCGAGGACGACGACTACCGGATGGGGCCGCTCGAGTATCGTGCCGGGGTTCCGTACTTTGGAACGAGCTTCGCCGCGCATGTTGATGAAATGTGCCGGTTCGTGGATGGCTCGACCATCCTCCTTGCCGAAGTGACCGACGAGGAGGCGGCGGAGAGCGCTGCCGCAGCGGAAAGCAAGCGCCGTCTGGACGCGGCGTACGAGGTGCTTCGCGCCGAAACCGATGCGCAGGGCAACCCGTTTACCATCGTGCGCATGCCGGTGTCGATACCCATCGATTACCTGCTGACCGCCGATGACGACGATTACGAGCTGTACAAGGGGTTCATCGACGAGATGGGCGGCTGCTTTGCGGACGGCACTCCGTGGCCCGAAGGCGACCTGCACTTCATCGCTTCCACCGGATACTGCAACTTCCTCATCTGCAACGGCGTCGTGGTGGGCCAGCGTTATTGGAACGAGGGCATGGACCCGGCCATCAAGGCGAAGGACGAGCAGGCGGAATCGGTGCTGAAAGCGTGTTTCCCGAATCGCGAAGTCGTGATGGTGGACAGTCTGGCGCTCAACATGTCGGGCGGCGGCGTGCATTGCTGGACGAAGAACGTTCCCGCTGCGGGAAAAGCGTGCAGAGGCGCGTAAAGGTGCTGAACAAGCGACCGCGCCGATTATTCTCCCGACAATCGGCGCAGTCTCAGAAATGCTGAACAAAGTATACCAGAAAGGGCGTTTTGCCATGAACCATAACCTGCTGGGTCGCGACATTCTCAACCTTCGCGATCTCTCGAAAGACGAGTTCCGTTACCTGATCGACCTGTCTGCCACCTTGAAGGCGCAGAAGCAATCCGGCGTCGACCAGCACTATTTTCCGGGAAAGAACGTGGTGGCGAACTTCGAGTGGGGTTCCACTCGCACGCGGTGCGCGTTCGAAACGTCGTGCAACGACCTGGGCATGGGCTTCACCTACCTGACGAATTCCCACATGGGCGATTGCGAGACCATCGAGGACACCATGCGCGTGTTCTCCGAGATGTACGACATCATCGTCATCCGCGCCCAGCGCGACGAGGAGTACATCTACCAGATGGCCGAGTGGGCGGGCGTTCCGTTGATCAACGCTCTGTCGCTGGGCGATCATCCCACTCAGATGCTCGCCGATGCGCTGACCATGGAAGAGCAGTGGGGCGGACGCGGCTCGTGCCGCCACAAGAAGCTCGCTTTCGTGGGCAACTGCGCGGGTGCCCCTTTGTTCTACGGCCGATTGGCCGCCATGCTCGATATGGATTTCTACGCGATCGGCCCCGATCAAGATCGTCACCAGATGTGCCAGCGCATGATCGACGACGTGCAGGACATGTTCGACCGGTACGCGCCGAACGCCCGGTTCGTCATCACGTCCGATCTTGACGCGCTCGAGGGCATGGATGCGCTCGTCACCGAGGAATGGCGCTATATCAATCCCGAATGCGGCGAGGAAGTGTGCGATCCCAACCTCTACGAAAGCTGGATGGGCGATTTCGAGCACTTGCGTCCCTATCGGGTGAGCAGCGAGATCATGGAGCGTACGAAGAACCCCGACATCTTCTGCATGCACGAGCTGCCCTCGACGCACAATGCCGACCATGCGACCGGGCGCCGCTTGATGTCCCAGGCGCCGAACGAGGAAGAGCGCCAGTTCATCGCAGAGGGTCTGGAAATATCCAACGAGTGCTTCGAGAGGAATGCTTCGGTCATCTTCCGAGAGGCGGGAAATCGCCAGCACACGATCAAGGCGATCATGGCTGCGGTGCTGGGTCTGTATGAGCCTCTTCTCAGGAGTCGAAGTCGAGCGCTGCTCGGGCTATGGGTTTCGCGCAGCGCCGAGGCTTCGCGACCTCCCCCATCTGAAAGGGAACAAGCATGGATACCTCAAATCTGAAAAGCAGCAGCAAGTACGCCTGGCTGCTGGTGCTGGGTCTGGGTCTTATGTCTGCGGGCACGACGGGTTCCTACAGCGTGGTTGCGGGCAGCTTTTTGACGCCCGTGTGCGATGACCTGGGCATCGATATATCCGTCATGTCGTATTACTTCACGATCACGCTGTTGGCGCTGGCTCTCTCGCTGCCGTTCGTGGGCAAGCTTCTGCCGAAGGTCGTGGGGAAGTTCGGCTTGACGGCGATATCGGCCGTGCTGCTGGTGGCCGGCGCGGCGATGTCCTTCTACACGCAGGCATGGATGTGGTTCGTCAGCGCGTTCGTCATCGGCGTGTGCTTCGCGTTTACCACGGGCGTGTGCATGAGCGCCGTGGTGGATCAATGGTTTCGCAAGAAGGCCGGTCTGGCCATCGGCTTGTGCTGGACGGTGAACTCGGTGTACATGCTGGTGATGAGCCCCGTCATCACCGGGCTCATCGAGTCGATCGGGTGGCGCAGCGCGTACCTGGTGTTGGCTGGCGTATCCGCTGTGCTCGTGCTGCCGTCGACCATCTTCATCATCCGCTACAAGCCCTCCGACAAGGGCATGCTGCCGTATGGCTACGAGCCGCAGACGGGCGACGATGCCCAGAGCTTGGCTCCCGAGGCCGTTCGCGGCGTGCCGTTCAAGGTTGCCATCAAGTCGCCCGCCTTCTACGCATGCGTGGGCTTCCTGTGCCTCGTCCAGCTGACGGTGTGCATGAACCAGCTGTTCCCCACGTACGCGGTCGAAGTGGGATTCAGCCCCATCATCGGCGGATTCATGGTGTCGGCCGCTTCGATGTTCGATATCTTCCTGAATCCGGCCGTCGGCTCGACGTGTGATAGGTTCGGGTCCGTGAAGGCGCTGTTGGCGTGGATATGCGTGAGCATACTGTCGTTCGTGATGCTGATCTTCGCCGCCGGCCAGCCGTGGCTTGCCATATTCGCGGCGGGCGTCAACGACGTCATGTACGTGGTTGCGGGCGCGGGTTTGACCGTGCTGATCATGGACATATTCGGTTCGCGCGATTTCGGACGCATATTCGCCCTGATATGCTCGACGGGCTACATCGTCGGTGCGTTCGGCATGCCCGTCATGACCGGCGTGTACGCGTCGACGGGCACGTTCAACGCGGTGTTCGGGTTGTGCATCGCGCTCAATGTCGTGGTGGCGGGCCTGCTGATCTTCGCTCGCAAGAGCGGCAAGAAGCTGAAGTGGGAGGAAGCCGAGCAGGACGTGAAGGCGCTCGGATAAGCTGCGTCCAACGCGGGGGGCTTGCGGCTTGGCGCAAGCCCCCCGCGCGCGTTGCGTGTCCGAAAGCGTTTGAGCCTGCGTTACCCGGCAGGCGTCCATACGCGGACGAGGCAGTACTTCTTCGCCTCGCCGTCGAGGGGTTTGTCGTCGACGTTCGTGTACGTGACCACGGTGTCGCGCGACCCGGTGGACGCCAGGTACTCGCCGTAATCGTCGGCGCCGCTTTTCACGTCGAACGCAAACCACTGGTTCGTGTCGAAGTTGATGCCCACGACCTGTGTCAGCGACTTTACCATGAGGTACGACCCGCACCAGGCGGGAGGTGCGGTGGGGTTGCGGCTGAAGCGGAACCACGGGGCGGCGCTGTAGTCGCCGTTCGTCACGGTGCTGGCCGGCGCGTACGTGCCCAGGCTTGCGATGCCGTCGCCGTACTGGTAGCCGGCATCGAACGAGAACATGAACCCGGTGTTGCCGTAGCCCGCCTCGAGCGGCTTCATCGACGTGGGCAGCGCCATGGTGTCGAGCGCCTCGCCCGTGTTCGCGTCCACGCGCACGAGCTGGTAGTGGATGGACGACGTGTCGGTGCGCGGCGTGATGACCACGGAATCGCCGGTGGCGTAGGGGGCCGTCGCCATGCGGCCGATCGAGGTCCACAGCGTCTCGGTGTCGGTCGCGCCCATCGTGGCGCGCTTGAACAGCGACGGTTCGGCCTTCTTCGAGCCGCTTGCCTTCGGCAGCACCTGCCAGAACGCGCGGTTGCCGACGGCGGCGATGGTGGGCATCTCCCATTCGCTGTCGCCCTCTTCCACGAGCGCGGGGTTGCCCAGGGAGGCGCCGTCGCTGCGCGCCGTGTACACGCGCCAGACGCCGTCGAGAATGTCGGCCTCGGCCCAGATGAGACCCGAGGACGTGGCGCGCACGTCGTAAATCTCGAAGCCCTCCTCGATGCCGACGGCCTGCTCCAGCACGATGGGGTAGTTCCCCGAGTTCAGCGCGAGCAGGGCCACCTGCGTCAGAGGCTTGCCGGTGTCGGTGGGCAGCAGGCACGCGGCCACGTCGTCGTCGCTTGCCCAGACGAGGGAGCCGTACGGCAGCTCGAAGTTGCCCACCTGGTTCATGAGCGTCGCGGGGTCGTCGACCGCGGCGAACGTATTGGTGAATTCCTCGGAGGTGGACGACAGCACCGCGCTCTCGGGCACCTCGAGCACCACGAGATTGTCGTCGGGATCGCTCTTCGTCTGCTCGATGATGACGGATGCGCCGCCGCCGACCGCTGCCAGGGCGCCCACGCCCAACGCGCCGTACAGGAAGTGGCGTCGGGTGAGCAGGATCTCCCCGCCGTTCGGCGTGGGGACGCGCACGCCGCCGTTGCCGTTGCCGCCGCCGTTCGAGGCGCCGCGCGGGGTGGGGGACGATGCGGCGGACGAGCGCCGATGCGTGCCGGCCGAGCCGATGGAGCCGCCGCTTCCGTACCCGGCGACGTTGCCGACGTTGGGCGCGCTGCTGCGATGGCTGCCGCCGCCGTGCGCACCGCCGTACCCGGCGACGTTGCCGACGTGACCGCCGCGCGAGCTGGTCTTGCCGCCGGCGTACAGCGCGCCCCCGTCGGAGGTTGCGCGCCTGTTCGCAAGGCGTTTCTTTGCAACGGTCGGTTTCGCGTGGTTAGCGTGTGTTGATCTGCGGGTTACCATGGTGTTTATTGTGTCATTTCACGCACAGGTTCAAGCGCCCTTCGGTCTAATTGCTACAATAAACGCAAACACGACCACTACGCTCGGAGCTGGTCTACGTAGGGAACGCAGGCGCGTGCTATCCGAGATGACAGCGAGCTTGAGGAGTGATCCATGAGCAACGAAACACGACGCATCCTTCTGGTGGAAGACGAAAAGGCCATCCGCGATGCCGTGACGGCCTACCTCGAACGAGAGAATTACTGGGTGACGGCGGTCGGCGACGGTCAGGAAGCGCTCGAGGAATTCTCGAAGCATCACTTTGACCTGGTTATACTCGACCTCATGCTGCCCCGCGTTCCGGGCGAGCGCGTCTGCCGCGCCATCCGCGACAACTCCGACGTGCCCATCATCATGCTCACCGCGAAGGGCGAGGTGGAAGACCGCATCATCGGCCTGGAGCTGGGCGCCGATGACTACCTGGTGAAGCCGTTCAGCCCGCGCGAGCTGGTCGCCCGCGCCCGCGCCCTGCTGCGCCGCGTGCACGCCGACTCCGAGCCGCAGCGCGAAGTGCTGGAGTTCGGCGAGCTCACCATCGACGTGTCGGGCCACAAGGTGCTCGTCAACAACGAGGAAATCGACCTCACCGCCAGCGAGTTCAAGCTGCTCACCACGCTGTCGCGGTACCCGGGCCGCGTGTACTCGCGCATGGAGTTGGTGGAGAAGGTGCTCGGCTACGACTTCGAGGGCTACGAGCGCACCATCGACTCGCACGTGAAGAACCTGCGCGCGAAGATCGGCGACAACCCGCGGAGCCCGAAGTGGCTGCACACCGTGCACGGTGTGGGCTATCGCTTCGAGGATCCCACGAAGGTTGCGCAGTAACCCAACGTGCGAGATACCAACGAACAGGCTCCTTCATCTGCCGCCGATGCACCTGAAGCATCGCAGCCTCCGGTTGTCGAGCGTTTGACGGTCGATGCGGATGGGAGCACCGGCGCTACGGGTCCCATCGTCGTGCCGCACGAAGAGACCGGCAAGAAGCGCCGCGGCATCCGATTCGGTTGGGACAATCTGACGTACACGACGCGCGTCACGGCGGCGTTCGCCTTCGTGGCGGCCATGACCGCGCTCGTGGCCATCGGCGTGCTGTCGTTCGTGTGGGAGCAGCACTTCCAGACGTACACGCAGGCCAACATCGAGAAGCTCGCCGAATCCACGGCCGAGCAGATCGCGGAGATATACACCGACACGGGCTCGTTCGACAACGAAGGCGTAAGCACGGTGGCTCGCTATGCGGCGAAGCTCAACGGCGTGGGCGTGATGATCGTCGACAACCAAACGGGTAAGCCGATATTCGACTCCTCGACGACGCCCGAGAACGGCGAACCCGGCACCATGCCGAACAGGGATTACAGTCGTGGTTCGCTTGCGCCTTCGGGTGCGGGCGACCAATTCGCCACGGCTCCCATCGTTTCCGATAACGTCGCCGTCGGGTCCGTTCGCATGTGGGTGTACGGTTCCGAAGCGCTCTTGAGCCAGACCGACGAGGAGTTCCGCGACAACTCGTACCAGGCCATGGTCTTCGCGACGGCGCTCGCCATCGTGCTGGCGTCGTGCATCGGCTTCCTGTTCGCCCGCACGCTGGTCAGCCCCATCAACCGCATGACCACCACGGCGAAGGCCATCAAGGAAGGCGACCTGTCGGCCCGTACCAATCTGCACGGCGAAGACGAGATCGCCCACCTGGGCGAGACGTTCGACGCGATGGCCGACTCCATCGAGCGCGACCGCGAGCTGGAGCGCCGCCTCACCACCGACGTGGCGCACGAGCTGCGCACGCCGCTCATGGCCATCCAATCCACCGTGGAAGCGATGGTGGACGGCGTGTTCGAGGCCGACGAGGAGCGTCTGGAAACGGTGAACTCCGAAGTCCAGCGCCTGAGCCGCCTGGTTGACGCCATCTTGAAGCTGTCGCGCCTGGAAAGCCGCTCCACGCCCATGAAGAAGGAAGTGGTCAACGTGGGCGAGCTGATCGCCGGCATCGTGGCCACGCACGAGGCGTTCGTGGCCGACTCGGGCCTCACGTTGAAGTACGAGATGGAGCAGGGCGTGCGCGTGCTGGGCGACGCGGACATGATCCGTCAGGCCACCGCCAACCTCATCTCGAACGCCGTGCGCTACACGCCCGAAGGCGGCCTGGTCACCGTGCGCGTGAAGCGCGGCGACATCATGGCGTCCATCAGCGTGCAGGACACGGGCATCGGCCTGTCGCCCGACGAGGCGAAGATGGTGTTCTCCCGTTTCTGGCGCGCCGACGCGGGCCGCACCCGCGAAAGCGGCGGCCTCGGCATCGGCCTGTCCGTGGTGAAGGAGATCGTCGAGCGCCACAACGGCTGGGTGCAGGTGGAAGGACGCAAGGGAGAGGGCGCGTGCTTCACCATCCACATCCCGCTGTACCAGGGCGACGATCCGCAGCGCGGGCAGAAATCGCAAAAATCGCGCGGGAAGTCGCGTAAAGATCAGAAATAGACGATAATAGGGCGCGCCGACGGAGAAGGGGAGCGCCGACCGCCGCATCGCGTGCGGCGTTTCGAGAGAGCAACGAAAGGACCAGCATGACCGGAATCGACATCAAGCCTGATGCGCAAGGGAAAGTCCGCGACCTGTACGATCTGGGAGACAAGCTGCTGCTTGTGGCGACGGACCGCATCTCGGCGTTCGATTACATCCTGGAGGACGAGATCCCCCACAAGGGCGCGGTGCTCACGCAGCTGTCGTGCTTCTGGTTCGAGCTGTTGGACGGCGTGGTGGAGAACCACCTCATCTCCTCCGACGTGGCCGACCTGCCCGAGCAGTTCCAGCCGTACGCCGACTACCTGCGCGGACGCTTCATGCTGGTGAAGAAGGCCGACATGTTCCCCGCCGAGTGCATCGTGCGCGGCTACCTGGCCGGCAGCGGCCTCAAGGAGTACGAGAAGCAGGGCACCGTGTGCGGCATCGAGCTGCCCGAAGGCCTCGTGAACTCGTCGAAGCTGCCCGAGCCCATCTTCACGCCGTCGACGAAAGCCGAGATCGGCGACCATGACGAGAACATCAGCTTCGAGCGCCTCGTGGAGATCATCGGCGAAGAGGACGCCTCGCAGCTGCGCGATCTGTCCATCAAGGTGTACTCCACGGCGCGCGACCATGCCGAGAAGCAGGGCATCATCATCGCCGATACGAAGTTCGAGTTCGGCCGCCTGAACGGCCAGATCATCCTGGCCGACGAAGTGCTGACCCCCGACTCGTCCCGCTTCTGGCCGGGCGACGAGTACGCCGAGGGCGCCGACCAGCCTAGCTTCGACAAGCAGTTCGTGCGCGACTGGCTGAACGCCAACTGGGACCGCCAGGGCAACCCGCCCCGCCTGCCCCAGGACATCATCGATCGCACGAGCGAGAAGTACATCCAGGCCTACGAGCGTATAACGGGTAGGAAGTTCGCCTACTAAGAACGCGTTAGTCGAGCGGAATGCGTGCGGCCAAGGGGGCTGCGCGCATTCCGTCGTTGAAGGAGCAATAACCTATGTCCCAGCGCAATCCCATGAACGACCGGTACCAGACCGATGAGCACCAGGGTCAAACGCGTAAGAGCGCGGCCTCCATGAAGCCGAAGTCGAAAGCGGCTTCGTCGGTGCGCGTGCAGCCCACCGTGAAGACGAAGCAGCAGAAGAAGGCCGACAAGAAGGCTGCTCGCACGAAGCAGACCGAGATCGACCGGCAGTACTACAACCCGCCCACCGCGGAGTACAAGCGCCTCCGCAAGATCTGGTGGGGCCTGCTGATCGGCGCCATCGTGATGACGGCGCTGTCGTGGGTCGGCCGCTCCTTCCTTCCCGAGGCGGCCACGTACGTGGTGCTCGGCCTGGCGTACGTGTGCATCATCGGCGCCCTGTACGTGGACTTCTCGAAGATCCGCAAGGTGCGCCGCGCGTACCAGGAAGAGATGATGGCCAAGAAATCCAAGGAGATGCGCGCCGCCGAGAAGCAGCAGAAGGCTGCTCAGCGCGCCGCGAAGCAGGAGGAGGCCGAGAAGCCGGCCATCGAGGAGCAGCCGAAGAAGCGCGGTCTGTTCGGCAGCGGGTTCCGCCTGAACAAGGCCCAGGCGGCCAAGACCGAGAAGCAGGAAGCCGAAGCGGCCGAGAAGGATTCGACGAAGTAAGGTGGGGACCATGGTTTCTCGTGTCTACGTGGAGAAGAAGCCCGGTTTTGACGGCGAGGCCCAGCAGCTCAAAGAGGAGCTGCGCAGCCTGTTGGGCGTCGAGGCGCTTGAGAATCTCCGCATGGTGAATCGCTACGACGTGGAGGGCATCTCGGACGAGCTGTTCGAGCAGTGCGTGCCCACCGTGTTCAGCGAGCCGCAGTCCGACAACGTCGTTGCCGCAGAAGACCTGACGCACGGGGACGCGTTCACGTTCGCCGTGGAGTACCTTCCCGGCCAGTTCGACCAGCGCGCCGACTCGGCAAGCGAGTGCATCCAGCTGATCAGCCAGGGCGAGCGCCCCGAGGTGCGCAGCGCCACGGTGTACCTGCTGGAGGGCGCGCTGTCCGACGACGACATCGCCGCCATCAAGCAGTACGTGATCAACCCTATCGAGGCGCGCGAGGCGTCGCTCAAGACGCGCGAGACGCTGCACATGGAGCAGCCCGTGCCCGGCATGGTGGAGACGGTCGAAGGGTTCCTGGAGCTCGACGAGGCCGGCCTGGCGGCGTTCATCGCCGATCGCGGCTTGGCCATGGACGTGGCCGACATCGTGTTCTGCCAGCAGTACTTCGCCGAGGAGGGGCGCAACCCCACCATCACCGAGATCAAGATGATCGACACGTACTGGTCCGACCATTGCCGCCACACCACGTTCGGCACCGTGCTGGACAACGTCGTGGTGGAGGACGAGGCCGTGCAGGCTGCGTTCGAGCAGTACCTGGCGATGCGCCATGAGCTGGGCCGCGACGAGAAGCCGATGTGCCTCATGGACATGGGCACCATCGGCGCGCGCTGGTTGAAGGCGCGCGGGGTGCTGACCGGTTTGGACGAGTCCGAGGAGATCAACGCCTGCACCGTGAGGTGCAAGGTGGACGTGGACGGCGAGGAGCAGGACTGGCTGTACCTGTTCAAGAACGAGACGCACAACCATCCCACCGAGATCGAGCCGTTCGGCGGCGCGGCCACCTGCGTGGGCGGCGCCATCCGCGACCCCTTGTCGGGCCGCAGCTACGTGTACCAGGCCATGCGCGTGACGGGCGCGGCCGACCCGCTGGTCCCCGTGTCCGAGACGCTGCCCGGCAAGCTGCCGCAGCGCAAGCTGGTGACCACCGCGGCCGCCGGCTACTCCTCGTACGGCAACCAGATCGGCCTGGCAACCGGCCAGGTGAACGAGTTGTACCACCCCGGCTACGCCGCGAAGCGCATGGAGATCGGCGCCGTGGTGGGCGCCACGCCGGCCGACCACGTGCGCCGCGAGACGCCCGCGCCGGGCGACGTGGTGGTGCTGCTTGGCGGCCGCACCGGCCGCGACGGCATCGGCGGCGCGACGGGCTCCTCGAAGGCGCACAAGCTGGAATCGCTCGAGAGCTGCGGCGCCGAGGTGCAGAAGGGCAACGCGCCCGTGGAGCGCAAGATCCAGCGCCTGTTCCGCCGCAAGGACGCGTGCCAGCTCATCAAGCGCTGCAACGACTTCGGCGCGGGCGGCGTGTCGGTGGCCATCGGCGAGCTGGCCGACGGCCTGCTCATCGACCTCAACAAGGTGCCCAAGAAGTACGACGGCCTGGACGGCACCGAGCTGGCCATCTCCGAGAGCCAGGAGCGCATGGCCGTGGCGCTGGCACCCGAGGACGTGGACGCGTTCATCGGCTACGCGCACGAGGAGAACCTCGAAGCCACCCCCATCGCCACGGTGACGGAGGAGGCGCGCGTACGCATGGAGTGGAACGGCTCCACCATCGTGGACGTGAGCCGCGCCTTCCTCAACAGCAACGGCGCGGCGAAGCACCAGGACGTGCGCATCGTGCGCGGCGGCGCTTACGAGCGCACCTGGGCGGGCGACACGCTGGCCGAGCGCATGACCTCGCTGGTCACCGACCTCAACGTGTGCTCGAACAAGGGCCTGTCCGAGCGCTTCGACTCCACCATCGGCGCGGGCACGGTGCTCATGCCGTTCGGCGGGTTGCGTCAGCTGACGCCGGCGATGGCCATGGTGGCCAAGCTGCCCGTGTTCGGCGAGACCACCACGGTCAGCGGCATGGCCTGGGGTTTCAACCCGTACCTCACCGAGGCCAACCAATTCACGGGCTCCTACATCGCCGTGGTGGAGAGCGTGGCGCGCCTCGTGGCCGCCGGCTTCCTCCACGAGGATATGTACCTCACGTTCCAGGAATACTTCGAGAAGCTGCGCGACGAGCCCGAGCGTTGGGGCAAGCCCACGGCCGCCGTGCTGGGCGCGCTGATGGCGCAGGTGGATTTGGGCATCGGCTCCATCGGCGGCAAGGACTCCATGTCGGGCAGCTTCGAGCAGCTCGACGTGCCGCCGACGCTGGTGTCGTTCGCGACGGCCGTGGGCTCGGTGGATCGCGCGACCTCGCCCGAGTTCAAGCAGGCGGGCAGCCGCGTGGTGCGCATCGCGCCCGCCGCGTACGACGGCGTGACGCCCGATGCCGCCGGTCTGGTGGAGACGTTCAAGCTGGTGGAGCGCCTGATCGGTGACGGCGCGGCGCTGGCCGTGTCCACGCCGGGCTACGGTGCCACGGCCGAGGCCCTGTTCAAGATGTGCGTGGGCAACGGCATCGGCGTGAAGCTGGCCGACCGCGTGACCGCCGACGAGCTGTTCGCGCCGTCGTACGGCAGCTTCCTCGTGGAGCTTGCGCCGTGCATGGAGCTGCCGACCGCGTCCGACGCCGTGTGCGTGGGCGAGGTGGGAGAGACGACCGAGGCCTACGCGTTCGCGGCGTGCGGCGAGGTTATCGACCTTGCCGAGTTGCAGGAAGCGTGGGAGGGCCATCTCGAGCCGGTGTTCCCGTACCGCGCCGAGGGCGCTGCCGTGGAGGCGGTGTCCTTCGACGGCGCCGCGCCGCTCGTGTACAACGGCATCGTCGCGAAGCCGCGCGTCGTCATCCCCGTGTTCCCGGGCAACAACTGCGAGTACGACTCGGCGCGTGCGTTCGAGCAGGCGGGTGCCGTGGCCGAGACGATCATCATCAACAACCTCACGCCGGACAAGGTGGCCGAAAGCACCGAACAGCTGGTGCAGGCCATTCGGAACAGCCAGATCATCATGCTGCCCGGCGGGTTCTCCGGCGGCGACGAGCCCGACGGCTCGGCGAAGTTCATCACGGCGTTCTTCCGCGCCCCGGCCGTGACCGAGGCGGTGCGCGACCTGCTGCAGAACCGCGATGGCCTCATGCTGGGCATCTGCAACGGGTTCCAGGCGCTTGTGAAGCTGGGCCTCGTGCCGTTCGGCGACATCCGTCCGATGGACGAGACGTGCCCCACGCTGACGTTCAACGACATCGGCCGTCACCAGAGCCGCCTCGTGCGCACGCGCGTGGCGTCGAACCTTTCGCCGTGGCTGAGCCGCTGCGAGGTGGGCGACATCCACACGGTGCCGGTGAGCCACGGCGAAGGCCGCTTCGTCGCAAGTCCCGAACTGGTTGCCGAGCTGCGCGCGAACGGCCAGATCGCCACGCAGTACGTGGACGAGCAGGGCGTGCCGTCGATGAGCCTCGAGGTGAACCCGAACGGGTCCGTGCTGGCCATCGAGGGCATCACGAGCCCCGACGGTCGCATCCTGGGCAAGATGGGCCACAGCGAGCGTCGCGGCTTGGGCCTGTACCAGAACGTCCCCGGCGACCGCTACCAGCAGCTGTTCGAAGGCGGCGTGGGGTACTTCACGGATTAGGCGATCCTTCAGAGCGATCTGCTTTCAAGCGCGGCGCACCTTCGGGTGCGCCGCGCTCTTCCTTTAGCGCCAATCGTTGACGAACGTTCGCACGTCCTCCTTCGAGTGCACGTCCAGCTTGGCGTACAGGTGCTGCACGTGCACGCGCAGCGTGCCGTGGGCGATGTACAGCGTCGACTCGATCTCGGCGAACGACTTGTTCTCCGCCACCAGGGAGAGCACCTCTTCCTCGCGGTGGGTCAGCCCGTATTGGCGGGCGATCATCGCACAGCGGTACGCGCGGTCTTGCAGGTAGTCCCGCGTCGCCAGCTGCTCGATTTCCACGCCTTCGCCATTCGACACTTTTCGCAGCGCCTTGATGCCCCAGGTGCTGGTGAACGTGTTCTTCGTCAGCAGGAACATGCTGAGCGCCACGACCAGCAGGGCGGTGAGGCTCATCACGACGTCGACGAGGGGAAACGTCGTATGGAAGCTCGCGTCCTTCAGCCAGTTGCCGAACAGGGCGCTGGGGGCCGACATGATCACGTACACCGATTGGACGATGCCGAACAGCCACTCGACGCGCGCTTTGTAGCGGAAGCAGATGGTGCTCAGCGCGAAGAAGACGTACAGCATCAGGCCGTAATATCCCACGCTCACCAGCAGCTTTCCCGTGCCGAACGAGTCGTCCAGCCCTCCGATTCCGCACAGCAGCAGCGCGGCGACCACGAAAAGCGAGGACGCTTTGGCGATGACGTTCTCGTCGAAGTGCGAGAACAGGGCCGTGACGCACAGCAGGATGACGCAGGAGGCCGCGAGGCGGCCGAACTCGCTGGGCACGCGCGCGTTGCCTTCGTAATGCGACACGAGGCCGAACGCGAACGAGAATACGAGGATCAGCAGGATCGGCTGCCAGGGGATTTTCCAGTCGACTCCTTCCTCGGCGAGGTCGTCGGCGTCTTTCGGCAGGCGGGTGCTCAGGACGAGGAGGCCGCAGCTGAGCGCGGGAAGCGTCAGCAGCGCGACGAACAGCGCGGCGTCGCCGAGCGCGCTGACGAGGAAGTACACGCATGCGGCCAGCGCCATCGACCCGGCGTAGGCGATCCAGGCGGTTCGGGGCCGGTGCGCCGCGATCTGGATGTTCCACATGAGGAACATCCCGACGGTGGCGAGGCTGGAGGCGGTGATGGCGCACACGTCCACGGCGAAGAGGGACGTGCTCATCGCAAGGAGCTCCAGCAGGGGGAAGAGCGCCCCGAGCACGCCGCAGGCCACGACGACGGCCCTGCTCCACAGCGTGCGGCCGGTTGCGTGCACGAACCACGCGAGGGCGATATAGCACAGGGCGCACAACACCGACATGATGAACAGGCGCGAAACGGGCGACGAAAGCGATGCGATGTCGAGGTTCTTCTCGAGGGAAGCGGCGAGCGAACTCCAGGCGATGAACAGGCCGAACCCCAAGAGCCTGGCCGGGAACAGCTCCACCGGGCGCGTGCGGCCGTCGCGCCTGCGGGGGAGAGATGTGTGCTCGTCTGGCATCCTTCGACTTCCTATCCGACCGTTCGTGCGAAGCGCTCCCTGAGATTTTACCAATATACGGGGCCCGTCGCGGGCCCAGTTTGGGGGAGACTAGAAAAATAAGCTGGCATATAGACGCCCGAAATAGTCTCCCACCTGGCGCTTCATGGGCTACCTTGGGTGGCGCAATCGGCGTGACCGCGCCGCTTGCGTAGGAAGAGAAGTTGAAGGAGAGGGAGACGATCCATGAAAGAGAAAGCGAACGTATCGCGCCGTGAAGCCTTGAAGCTTGGAGCGGGAATGGTTGCGGGCGCGGCGGTGTGCTGCGCCGGGCTGTCGGCGACGGGTTGCGCGCCCGCGCAGAGCGCCGCTGCCGAGGGAACCGGGGCTGCGGCATCCGCTTCCGACGCCGCGACGGGCGGCACGCGCTTCGCCAAAGCGACGAACGCCGACGAGATCGGCATCGTGCACGACGTGCAGGTCGAGGAAGATGCCGATGTCGTGGTGGTGGGTGCGGGCATCGCCGGCGTCGTGTGCGCGATGGTCGTGGCCGAGCAGGATCCGGAGGCGAAGGTCATCCTCGTCGAAGCCCAGGGCGTGTGCGGCGGCGGCGCGAACTACGCCGAGCAGCCCGACATGCCCGCGGAGGGACGCGACTGGATCACGGCGGCCCGATACGGCGAGGAAGCGGCAACGGCCTCGCACTTCGTCAAGGACGGTCGCCTCATCGCCGAGCGCGCGTACGACATGGGCCGCAACAGCGCCTGGCTGTTCACGAAGCACGGCGTTCCGCTCACCATCAAGAACTTCGAAAAGCTCAAGACGGTGCTGGACGCCTTCGAGGCGGGCGAGCCCGTCGCCAAATGGAACGGCATCGCGGGGTACGAGGGCGGCAACGGATCGCTGACCATCCAGCGCCTCATCGGCGAGATCGACAGCGACGCGACGTATGCGAACGTCGAGATCAGAACGAACACGCGCGGCATCGCGCTGCTGCTCGAGGACGAGACGACCGTCTCGGGCGTTCAGGTGAAGAGCAAGAACGACTACGTGAACCTTAACGCCAAGGCGGTCGTCCTGGCGTGCGGTGGCATGTCCAACAACCTGGAGCTGCTGCAGCATTACAGCAACCAGGAGCTCGAGCACTGCGTGTCGGTGGAGCAGGGACACTACGGCGACGCCATGGTCATGGCGGAGCAAACGGCGCACGGCCGCTGCAAGACCATCGCGCTGTCCAGCATGCAGGCCTACGTCGACGGCATGCATTACCAGTCGTGGCTGTGCCTGGCGGCGGGCGAGACGAACACGGCCCTGTTCGTCAACCAGGAAGGCGAGCGCTTCGTCAACGAGGACATGAGCCGCATTTCCGACCAGCCTACGCGCGGCGGCATCAACCGCAGCAAAATCGTGGAGGGACAGGGCGCGGTCTACTCCATCATGGGAAGCGGCCTGCTGGAGTACTACAAGCAGAACAAGGTGGATGCCGAGAGCTTCTACGGCGACGGTCAGGCCGAACGTCCCTTCGACCTCGATGCCGACCTGGAGGAATACGCCGACAACGAGAACCTCTTCGTCGCCGATACCATCGAGGAACTTGCCGAGAAGATCGGCGTTCCGAAGGACGCCCTCGCGCAGACCGTCGCCACGTACGATGCCGATGCGGCGGCGGGCGTTGACTCGGCGTTCGCGAAGGACCCCCAGTACTTGGTGCCGATGGGCGACGGCCCCTTCTACGCGTTCAAGCTGAGCTCGCTCATCGTGAACACGAACGCCGGCATCCGCGTCGACCACGACTGCCGCGTCGTCGACCAGGACTTCAACCCGGTTGGGGGCCTCTACGCGATCGGCGTCGCCATCTCCGGCTTCGTTGACGACCTGTACGAGACGGGCAACTGCCAATGCGTCTCCATCTGGAGCGGCAGCAAGGCGGCGCGCTCCCTGGTGGAGCAGCGCCTCGGCGGCACCGTCGCCGACGACTGGTTCGGGCCTGCGGAGTGGAACGCCAGCGCGGATCTCCCCGCCTTCGCCAACGAAGACGAGTACCAGAACTACGTAGCCGCGTTGGCGTAGCCACGACCGCAGTGCAGCGGCAGCGGTTCCGCATACCTCGGTTATACCGGCCGGCGTCCCCCTTGGGGCGCCGGCCTTGCTATACTGGTGGCACTATGCTCCCCGTCGAAGGGAAGGTGGCGTCATGAGGATACTCGGCATGGGCGTTCCGGAAATGACGATCGTGCTGCTGGTGTTGCTGGTGCCCGTTGCGCTGGTGGTGGCGCTCGTCGTGGTGCTGGTGAAGCGTTCGAATGATCGACAGCCCCTGCCCGACGAACGCCAGCGTGCGAGCGCGTTCGCCTACCAACGCCTTTCCCAGCTTGACGACCTGCGCAAGCGCGGCGCCATCACCGAGGAGGAATACGCCTCGAAGAAGCAAGAGCTCATGCACGACTTGTAAACCAGTGCGGCGAGGAGGTTCTCATGGGATTTTTGGACGGGTACAATCGGGGGCTGTCAGGCAATTATCGCTATGAGATTGCCGGGAAGACGGTGGTGTGCTCGCATTGCGGAGGCGAGGAGTTCGACGAGCGGTCGGCCCAGCTGAACACCGCCGGGGCGTCGCTGCTCAACCTCGATTGGGCCAATGCGTCCGCTCGCGTGCTCGTCTGCCAAGGCTGCGGCCACCTGGAATGGTTTCTGTAGGAGGAACATGGACGCCGAATTCGTCAACCTGACGCCGGAGAACCTCGCCGACGAGCACCTGTCCTGCATCATCCGCATCAGGAAGCCCCACCCGGGCGTCGAGGCGAAGCGCCAGTGGCTCGCCGACCGCTTGCGCGAGGGGCACGTGTTCCGGAAGCTGCAGGTGAAAGACCCGGTGTTCATCGAATACGCCCCGCTTGAAACGGCGTGGGTTCCCGTCGTGGGCGACAACTACCTGTACGTGTACTGCCTCTGGGCGTCCGGCAGCTGCAAGGGGAAGGGGTACGGGCGCGCGCTCATGGAATACTGTTTGGACGACGCTCGGGCGCAGGGCAAGTCGGGCGTATGCATGCTGGGCGCGAAGAAGCAGAAGTCGTGGCTGTCCGATCAGGCGTTCGCTCGGAAGTTCGGCTTCGAGACGGTCGACGCCACCGACGACGGGTACGAGCTGCTCGCGCTATCGTTCGACGGCACGGTGCCGGCGTTCACGCCTCGCGCCAAGGCCCAAACCATCGAGCGCGACGAGCTGACGATCTACTACGATTTCCAATGCCCCTACGTCCCCGAGCGCATCGAGGCGATACGGCGGTACTGCGAAGAAAACGGCGTCCCGTTGACGCTCATCCAGGTGGACTCGCTGGAAACAGCGAAGGAGCTGCCCGGCGTGTTCAACAACTGGGGCGTGTTCTATCGAGGGAGCTTCGAGACGGTGAATCTGCTGGACATCGCCTACCTCAAGAGGATACTCAAGAAGTAGCCGCTCGTGGAGTCGCGCGCGTTGGCTGTGGCTCGGAGCGCATTGGTCGCGCCAGCGAGCTGGCTTGTTTTGGCAGGTTTTGGGCGAAATTCGTCGCCGCACGAGGGGTCGATCTGGAGACTCGAATGTGGCATGGCTCCTGAACGGGGAAGATAGTTCGACGCTGATTCGCAGGCTCTTCCATTTGCGACATCGATGGCTTGATGCGGCGAATATCGGGCAAAACCTGCCAAGATTTCGGGAGTCGCTGACGCAGGGATCAAGATCGACCGTTGGAGGGCCGATGCAGGCTTTCCACCGAGCGGTTTCGAGAAATGAAGAAGCGGGCATGAAGTCGTGTTCCTGCCCGCTTGATCTGGGCATATATTACCACAAAATCGCATAAAAGTCGAGTCGTGCGTTTGCCCGGCGCGCGCGGTATAACTGTCTGCGCGCAAAATGACGGGTAGGTGATGCGTATGGGTTTTGATGTGTCCGCAGGTTGGCAGCGGGGTTTGCAGGTTGCGTCGGCGCGGGACGAGCTTGCCTCCTGCAACGAGGCGACGGCCGCGTACGGGTTGAGTCTCACGGAGGAACAGATGCTCGGCCTCGTCGAGCGCCGGCACGAGGCGCTTCGGGCGACGGGGCGCGTGGAGTTTGGGCGCGGGGCGTTGCGCGACATCGTCGCGGCGTTTCGCGATTCGCCGTACCTACTTCAGGAGACGTACGTTGAGACGGTCGCGGACGTGCAGGACGCGTTCTACCGCTACAAGGAGGAGGCTGAAACGTGCGGCGGGATATCGGATGACGAGTTGATTTCCGCGTTGCGCACGGCGTTCGACGAGCGCGTGCACGGTGCGGTTGATGCGCTCGAGGGCGTGAAGCTGGCGGAGCTGCGCGCGCAGGTTGCGGGCCGGTTGGCGGGGGAGTACGACGAGACGACGCAGCGCGAGGCGGCGGAAGAGGAGAGCGATGACGAGGACGACGAGCGATTGCACGACGAGTTCGACCGCGTGTTCGACGAAGAGCGCCTCGAGCGGCCCAGCAACGAATTCGCCGCAAGGTACTACGACGGCTACGGCGAGCTGTACCGCATCGGATTCGACACGAACAGCCGCATCGGAGGATCCTCGTTTCTGTGACGACGGCCGGGCGCTGCGCACGCGGCTCGACGATGGCGTCGACGTAGGCGCGGCGTTTCAGGCGCAGGTGTGGGGCGTGCTGGCCAAGCAGGTGGCGTTGTTCACGATGGGCGAGAGCACGTCCATTCCCGAGTACGACGCGCATCGCTTGTTGGAATCGGTGTGCTTCGTGCTGGGCGTGGACGCCGACGATCCCGACGAAGCGGCGATGCTCGACGTGCTCGAACAGGGTGCCGAGGAGATGTTCGCGCGCAACCTGCATCGCATCGAAGAGCAGGCGGCTCAGGTGGAAGGCCTGTGGAAGGACGTGTGTCTCAGCATGCCGCTGCTGGAGAGCGTTGCGTTGCGGGATACGCTGGAAAGCCTGCGCGACTTCGGGGCGCGCTACGAGCCGCGATTCTTCGCGCACGAGATTCCGGCCGACATCGACTATCCGCTCTGCCGCCCCGTGCCGGAGGAGATCCAGGGCGTGGCGTACGTGACGGCGTACCTCGAGCGGCTGCTGGCGGAATGCCGCTTCCTGCGGCGGTGCGACCTGGAGCGCTGCCAGGCGGTGCTGAGGCGCGTGCATCCTGCGTACGGCGAGCTCATCGTGAATCTGTTCGAACCGGTGGCGGCGAACGCGGTGGGCTGCGTGCTCTCGGGCGGCGACGTGCGCGGCCTATGCGTTGGCGAGGGAGGTCGCGCGCGTATCGCCCGGCTGCTGGCGGATCGCTCGTCTGCCGAGCGCCGGGAGCTGCTTGTTGGGGCGGCGGACCGGGCATGCGACGAGCTGGGCCTGCGCGGCCCCGACGAGGAAGCGGCGCGGGAGCTTGCGCGCTGGGCCGCGGCCGGCCTCGAGCCGCGTCTCGACAACGCGTTGAGGCACGGCTCGCTCGACGGGGTGTTCGTCTTGTAGTGGGCGCGCATCCGTGCAATCAAGTTTTTGATATTTACGAACATATGTACCCATTTAATGCTATAATGGATCTACTGATAAAAGCGGCGTTGTGCTCAGCCAGGCACCTCCAGTCCAAGACGCCCAGGACGCAAGGAGGTGGCCATGGCACCCATCCAATCGCTCAAGCTGTACGAGGACTCCCGCATTCGCGCTCTTTGGAACGACGACGAGGAGGAGTGGTATTTCTCGGTGGTCGACGTTGTGGCGGTGCTGACCGAGAGCAGCAATCCGCGCAGGTATTGGAGCGATCTGAAACGCAAGCTGCAGGAGGAGGGAAGTCAGTTGTACGATAAAATCGTACAACTGAAAATGAAATCCGATGACGGCAAGCTCTATAAAACCGATGTGGCCACGACATCTCAGATCCTCCGCATCGTCCAGTCCGTTCCCTCTCCGAAGGCCGAGCCCTTCAAGCTGTGGCTCGCCCAGGTTGGCGCCGAGCGCATCGAAGAAACCGTCGATCCCGAGCAGGGTATCGACCGCGCGCTCGAGACGTATCTCAAAAAGGGCTACAGCCCTGAATGGGTGAACCAGCGCTTGCAAACGATCTCGGTGCGCAAAGAACTGACGGATGAGTGGATCGAGCGAGGCGTCTCGAAAGGATCGGAATTCGCCATCCTCACGGATGAGATTTCGAAAGCGTGGGCGGGCATGACCACGCGCCAATACAAGAACCATAAGGGCCTGACGAAGGAGAACCTTCGAGACAATATGAGCACGCTCGAGCTGGTGCTCAACATGCTTGCCGAGGCGACGACGACCGAGCTGTCGAAGGTTGAGGAGCCGGAGACGTTCGAGCAGAGCAAGGGAGTGGCTCAAAGGGGCGGTTCCGTGGCGGGCAACGCGCGCGAGGAGATCGAGGCTCAAACAGGCAGGCCGGTCGTCACGTCGAAGAACGCCCAGGATTTCCGGAGGGTTCTCGGAGAGGTGATAGAGGCTGCGGCCGAGCTCGGCGACGGGCGGCGCGCGGAGGAGGGACCGGACGTCTAGGGGCGCTCTTTCGGCTTGGGGGCGAACATGCCGAAGATACCCTGGGTGACGTGATGGGTGGCCAGCTCGGCGAGCGACCCGAGGGCGCCGACGAGCGTGTCGCGCGCCGTTCCGTCGATGTTCTTCGCAGCCTCGCTGAGCAGGGTCACCGTTTTGGATCCGCCGAAGAATATATCGGTGGCGTTCTGGGCGCCCGATGCTTCGATGGCCTTGAACAACGCATCGACGATGGCCGCGGCCTCATCGTCGGAATAACGCGCCAGCCACTCGGTGAGCAGGGCGTCGGTGAACTTCGCGTTGTCCGTGAGGTCGTCGAGGTAGACGAAATCGTCGCCGTCGATCTCCCAGGAGAACGGGCTGTGCTGCATGAGGCCGCGCTCGGTGCTGTGCACCACGCGCGGCGGCGTGTGCGACTCCATGAGCATCCCGATGATGGAGTCTTGCGGCACGGTGCGATGGATGCGCCCGTCCAGCTTCCGCCAGTCGTCGGGCGAGAACGCGCCCGCCTTGAAGCCGGGACCGTCGTGCGTGTAGACGCGATCGATACGCTCTTGCACGGCGGCGGGCGCGTTCAGCGCGGCGTACAGCGCGAGGTTGGCCCCCTTCGAGTGGCCGCCGACGAACAGCCGCCGCGGGAGGTGCGGGGCGACGGCTTCCAGGTAGCGTGCGGCCTGCTCCTGCGCGGGGACGGGCGCAGTGTAGGCCATGTTGAAGTTCTCGCGCCAGCCGGTGATGGATGTGTCGGTGCCGCGGAACCCCACGTAAGCGAACTCTTTTTTGTACACGAACGTCATGGCGGCGAACTGCGTCTGCCGCTCGGTATCGAACAGGCTGAGGTAGTCGCGGACGGCGACGTCGCGGAACCGCGGGCTGGCCGCAAGCGCGAGCATGTTCTCTTTCACGCGGCCGGGAATGAGGCCCGAGAACATATGCTCGTATCGCTCGGCGCGCAATGCATCGGTGAACCGGGCGGGACGTCCGGACGGAGACAGGAGGTTTTTCACGACGATGCCGAACGCGCCGAACGTTTTTCGCTCGCGCAGCGGCGGCACGATGCCCTCGGCGCGCACCATGCAGAACTGCGAGAGCGTCGCCGAATCGACCGGGTTGAACGGCTTTTCCTCGAACGAGGCGAACTCGGTACCCAGATAGTCGAGGATGTTCATCGTCGCGCTCCCGAAGTTCCTGCGTCTTCAGCGTCGATGAGGGCGAGGAGCTCTTCCCGGGAGCCGATGCTCAGCTTCCCGTAGATGTGGCGCACGTGGGTGCGCACCGTGTTCTCGGAAATGTACAGCTTCTCGGCGACGTAGCCGTGGTTGTAACCGCGCCCCAGGTAGTACAGCACTTCGCGCTCGCGCGGCGACAGCCCGCGTTCGACGGCCAGCGTGTCGCACCGGCGGTGGATGTACGTGCGCGAGTCGTCCGCTCCGCGCGGCTCGGTGCGACGGACTTCGCGCTGTCGCGACCCCTGCGCGAACGAGATGGCGATGAGGGCCAGGTACACGGTGAGCATGATGAGGCAGATGGCGCGCCCGTCGGTGCCGATGATGGCGATGCCGCACAGGCCGGCCACGAACGCGAGCGCCAGCAGCACGAGGCAGGCGGGGAACACGACTGCGGCGGCGAGGGGAACGCTGCGGGCGGCGCTGGCCATGCTGCACCAGATGGCCAGCGCGATCACGGCGAAGCTGGCCTGGGTGAGCACGTCGATGGTGCCTGCAACGACGTTGCTGTCGGTGCTGATCACCGGCAACGCCAGCAGCAGCGCGACGGCCATGGGATACACGGCCTGGTTGAGCAAGCGAAGCGGCGACGAGTCCGCTTTCCGCAGCACGATGAGCGCGACGATGATCGCCAGCATCGACGGCCCGATGAGCGATTTCCATGCACCCAGCGGGTCGGGCAGGCGCGTCTGCTCGCTGGAGATGACGGGGTCCCAGGTCAGTCCGAAGATGAAACAGGTGATGCATGCGCCCACGAGAGGCATCCACAATATGGCGCGTGCCTTGCGCAGCCGCGCGCGGTGATCACCGTCCTCCTCGCGCTCGGTGTCGGCGGGTTGCGACGAGGCGGGCTCGTCGAGCGTGCGGGCAACGAACAGCAGCGCGATGGACGCTACCAGCGTGCACGCGACCATCGCCAGCCCCAGCGGCGTGGGCGAGAGCGGCTCGGCGGCAACGTGGGTGACGGCTGCCAGCATGATGCCCAGCGCGCTGTTGAACAGCAGGTTCTCGGGCTCGAGCCGCGCGAAGACCGATCCCCAGGCCGTCGTGAGCATCGTGAGCCCCGCCCCGAACGCCATGCCGAACACGACAGGCTCGATGAACGGCAGCGACAGCTGCGTGTACAGGGGCAGCATGAATTGCATGCCGAGGGCGGTAAGGCAGGCCCCGAGCAGCACCGGACCGGTGCGGGTGAGGTCGGGCGCGGGACGGCCGATGCGTTTCGCGCGCACGGCGACCGCCGCAAGCACGATGCCGCAGCCGAACAGGCCCCAACCGGTGTACACCGCGAAGGGGTGCAAGGAGAAGGCGGTGTCCGTCTCGCCTTCGGAGAAGAACCGGATCGCGTTGAGAAAGACGGAGAACAGCAGCCCCGCACCCAGCAGCGCAGGTTTGAACGAGACGGACGTCGAACGCGCCCGCTCAGAAACGTGTTGTTGTGCGCTTCCCATGTCCTCCCTGCAACGCCGCAGCATTTTCCCTCGTAGACAGCGCAAATCACCAAATTCAGCTATGGGGCGACCCCCGGGGGTGCGCCGCGCGAACCTCGAAATCATCGCTTTCAGTGATGGCGGAACCCAAGCCTGAACCGTAGTGTAGCCGAACGTTCGGTGCCGCACAACAAACCGCGCGGTGACGAAACGGGAACACGGGTATTTGATTGAAGGGAGCGGGAACATGGGAACCACCTCGAAGCACAGCTGGTCGCGTCGCGATTTCTTGAAGGGCGCGGCCGCCGGCACGATGAGCGTCGCCGCGCTCGGCGCGCTGGGCGGATGCTCGCCGCAGCAATCGGCATCCACCGCCTCGGCAGCAGCGGCCGATTCCGGTGAAGCCGGCACGTACGATGTGATGCAGGAGCTGTCGACGTTCAATCGCGGTCAGAACGCCAGCGCGAAGGCGCCCACCACGCCCGAGGAGTACATCACCCTCAAGGGCGACGGCGTGCTGTCCGCCGGCGGCGGTTGCGAGCAGCTGGGCATCAAGCCGGCCGACTTCATGCTGAACAAGCCGGCGTGGCTGGGCGACGCCCCCGAGGTCAGCGACATCGCCGACACCGAGGAGTGCGACGTGCTGGTCATCGGCGCGGGCAACGCGGGCACCGTGGCGGCGCTGCGCTGCCAGGAGGAGGGCGCGAACGTTTTCCTCGCCGAGATGCAGACGTACGACGAGTACGACGAATACGCCTGCGACATGGCCTGCTACAACTCGAAGCTGTTCTTGGACAAGGGCACGCCCGAGATCGACACGACCGAGGTGTTCAACGAGTACATGCGCCTCTCGCGCGGCCATGCGCACCAGAAGATCGTGCGCGACTACGCCACGCGTTCGGGCGAGATGCTCGACTGGATGGTGGAGCACATCCCCGCCGAGTACGTGGAGAAGTACGCCAAGACCTCGAACTACAAGGGCAACGACAACTTCAGCGGCGAGTGCTGCGGCCAGAAGTCGTGGCCGGCCATGACCCAATGGCGCGATGAGGAATCCAACATCAACATGTGGCCGTTCGTCATCCGCTCGGTCCACACGGCGTTCGAAGACGCCGGCGGCACCATCAAGTGGGGCTATCAGGGCGTGGTGCTCGTGCAAGACGGCGACGCGGTGACCGGCGCCATCTTCCAGGACGTCGATGGCGCGTACCATCAGATCAACGCGAAGGCGACCATCGTGGCAGCCGGCGACTTCGGCGGCAACCCCGACATGCGCCTCGACCTGTCCGACCAGATGCGCAACATCGCCTGGTCGTACGGCAACGATCGCACCGACGCCACCTCCATCGGCGGCATGGGCCGCGACGGCTCCGGCATCCGCATGTGCATGTGGGCCGGCGGCACGATGGAGGGCGGCCCCCGCGCCGGCCAGGCCGCGGGCATCAACGGCGTGCCGGGCTTCGCGTTCGGCGGCGCGTGGCCGTGCTTCGGCAACGACGGCAAGCGCTTCATGAACGAGACGATGGTGAAACACGGCTCCAACGGCTACCTCGACATGCTTCCCGCGGGCCAGCTGTTGGTGAACGTGACGGACGCCAACTGGGAGGAATACCTGTCCCACCAGGGTTACGGCCACGAGACGATGGACCGCAGCTCGGACTACATGGTGGAAGAAGTGCGCGAGAACATGGCGAACTACAAAACCGGCAAAGACGGCTTCGACGTGCGCGCCTTCGCCCGCTTCGGCAAGGAGTACTCCACGGTGTACGCTGCCGACACGCTTGAGGAACTGGCCGAGATCGTCGGCTACACCGGCGAGGCCAAGGAGAACTTCCTGGCCGAGGTTGCGCACTACAACGAGCTGTGCGAGAAGGGGCACGACGACGATTGGGGTTGCGACCCGCAGAACCTGTTCCCCATCAAGGACGCGCCGTTCTTCGCCTCGTTCGGCACGACGGGCGGCAACCCCTCCGGCGGCCTGTGCCAGCACGCGGCCATCTGCACCGATGGGCGCTACCAGGTGCTCACCGGCGCGAAGGAGCCCATTGCGGGCCTGTACGCCGCGGGCAACACCTGCGGTCAGCGCTACGGCATCCAGTACGCCACGCCCACGGCCGGCAACAGCTGCGCCTCGGCGCTCACCTCGGGCTATTGCGCTGCGGAAAGCGTGATCGAGGACGTGAAGGCGTAGCGCCGCATCAACCGATTCGGGGCCGGCTGGCGCACCCCCTCCCTCCCTGATGCCAGCCGGCCCATGGCGCGCGGCGGTCGCTCTCGGGCGGTCGCCGCTTCGCGCGAGAAGCGAGGAAAAGGAGCAACCCACCATGACTGAGAAACGCGATGCGATCGTGCAGGTGTCCATCCCGTTTTGCGTGAAGGACGACGCGCTCAGGCGCGACGGCATGATCCTCGGATGGGACAGCGCGCGGATGGCGCGCTACGCGGATGCGCTCGTGGCCGAGATCGAGGCGAACGCGGGGCAGTTCGACGACTGCCGCGTGCGCGCCGTGCAGCTGGGCGGCGGCGTAGCGTCGAATGCGGGCGCGGACATCGCCCGTATCGTGCGGGCCGTGCGACAGGCCTGCGACGTGGCCGAAGATGCGCCCGTCACCATGCGCTCGTCCATCGCGAACGTGAGCGGCGCCACCATGCCGTTCTTCCGCCGCGCCGGCGTGACGCGCTTCGACTTCGAGATGCTGTCGCTCAACCCCGTCGACTTCGTGCGTCTCAACCGGGTGGACAACCTGAACGACCTGCCCATCATCTGCGACCATTTCCTGCACTCCTATGCGAACGACACGCTGGGTCTCGTGCTGGCGTTCGGCCATAGGGCGCGCGACGGGGAGGACGGCGCGCTCACCGTGCGGCGCACCGCGCTTGCGGCCGCGCGTTCGCACGCGACGCATGTGGAGCTGGTGCGGGTGGCTCCCGAGCTCGAGGCGGAGCCCGAAGAGGTCGCGCGCCAGCTGGACGGGATGCGCGACGCCTTGGTCGAGCGCGGGTTCGCCGAGTACCTTCCGCTGCGCTTCGCGCGCGCGGGGAAGGTGGATCGCTTCGCGCAGCTGGCTGCCGAGGGCGCGCCGCAGGTGGGCTTCGGCCTGGGCGCCGTCACGCGCCTCGACGGCGTCGAGAGCGTGAACACGCGCGACCTCGTTCGCTACCGTGCCGCAAAGGGCGACTTCGCGAAGATCACGGAAGACGTGCGCAAGGCGGGGTAGGGCCAACCGCGAGAACCTGTTCCCGCCATCAAAAAGCCCGCCCCGCTTCGAGGCGGGGCGGGCTTGCAGTGCGGGGTGCGGAGCTCGGACGGGGCGGCTCCGCGGTACGACGCTGAGGGGGCGTCCAAGCTAGTTGGAGCCGTCCTGCTGCCCGTCGTCGGTGTTGGATCCGTTCTTCTGGGCGTACTCTTCCGGCGTCATGACGTCGACCACGTTCACGGTCATCTCGACCACGTTGAGGCCGGTCATATCCTTGAGGTCGCCGCCGACGACCTTCTTGATGTCGTCGAAGATCTCGGGTGCGGACTTGCCGTACTCCATGATGACGTCGAGGTTGATCTTGGCGTTCGTGTCGTCGACGATGTCGGCGTTGACGCCCTTCGTCTTGTCGTCTCCGCCGAGGCCTTCCTGGATGCGGGACAGCACGTTGCCCTTCATGTCGATGATGCCGTTGATCTTCTGCGCGGCCATCGAGGAGATCTTCTCAACAACGTTCTCGTCGATGACCAGCTTGTATACCGGCTCGGCAGGAACGTCGGAGGCGGTGACGGGCGCGTCGCCCTTCTTCTGGTCGGCGTCCATGTCGGAATAGGGGTTGTACGTGGAGGTGGCGGGCTTGGCCATAGTGCTCTGGGTCATGGTAGTTCCTTTCTGTAGCGTGAAAAATAATGGAGCGAACGCCTCGGGCTGCGCGAATCACGGGAACGGGAAGGGCGCGGCACGCGAGGCGTTTCGCTAGTTGAACCGATCGAGGAAGTGCTTCATCTGCTGGCGCGTTGCTCGGTCGCCGTCGCGGTACTTGCCGATGAGCACGCCGATGGCGGCGAACACGGCCAGCAGCACGGTGGGCCAGAATCCGATGATGAGGATGAGGGCCGCCGCGACGAAGCCGAGGATGCCGTACAGCACCGCATGGCTGTGGTGCTCGACGTAGGGGGACACCGCGCGCTTCATGCTGGCGTACACGCCCTTGTCGCGCTTCGTCTCGGACGCCGCGTTCGCGATGACGTCGGACGGCGTGTCGGCCGTGCGCTGCTGGGCTTGCGGTTCCTCGCGCTTGGCGCTTGCGGGCGCCGGCGCGGACGCGGGCGCTGCCGCCGGCACGGGGCTCGGCTTCGTCGCCACCGTCGGCTTCGGCTGCGGCTTCATCACCGGCTTCGTCGTCGGTTTCGGCGCCGCCACCGGGGCCGGCGCGGTGTGGATGCGCATCGTGGATTGGGTCATGAGCGCATCACCTACTCGACCACGTGGGCCGGCACCGGCTTGGTCTGGTGCTGGCGGTGCGTGTCGTCGGTGAACTTGGTGGCTTGCTGCGTGAACGCGGGCGTCACCACGTCGGCGTCGCCGGCGAACGTGATGCGCACGGAATCCACCGGGTAACCGGTGAAGGCCTCGAGCGTCGCGGCGATCTCGTCCTGCAGCTTCGCGCCCAGCTGTCCCAGCTCGGCGTTGCGGCCCGGATCGATCTTCGCGTGGATGCTCATGCGCGGATCGTGCTTGTTCGTGATGTGGACCTTCACGTTGTCCGTCGCCAGACCGTGATGACCCTCGATGACGTGCTTGACCGTCGACTGGATGGCGTTCTGCGTGATGGCGATGCTGCCGTTGTCGCGTTCAAGCTCGAGCTGCGAGTTCTTGCCCGGAGCGGTGATGGCGCGAATCAGCACGACCAGCAGTCCCAGCGCCGTGATGCCCAGCAGCACGGCTTCGACGATGAAGAACCAAGGCATGCTCATGAGCCATGCGATTGCCGGGAACAGCGGTTCCCAGGCGAACCAGAGGGTTGCGAGCACGCCCACGCCCAGCACGGCAGCAACGACGAACACGATCATGCAAAAGCGCTTAAACTTTCCCATAGATGCCGCCTTTCTTCTTGAATGCGCACGCCGGATGGCGATGCGCTGCCGGATAGA
The DNA here is from genome assembly GCF_014287365.1 of Eggerthella hominis. Lineage (NCBI taxonomy): Bacteria > Bacillati > Actinomycetota > Coriobacteriia > Eggerthellales > Eggerthellaceae > Eggerthella > Eggerthella hominis. The sequence continues at coordinate 467,408 of NZ_JACOOA010000002.1, read as the reverse complement.
GTGGGACTACTCTAGAAGAAAGCGAGGGTCGGGGTAGCTGATGGTGCGGAAGTGCCGCCGGACGTTTGCCGTGTCGTTGAGACCCTGTAGGCGATGGCTACGATTGCGGGCGCGCGGACTCGACGAGGTCGATGACTTCCTGCTTGCTGTGTACGCCCAGCTTCTCGTACACGTGCTTGATGTGCATCTTCACCGTGTTGCGCGACAGGACGAACTTCTCCTCCATGAACGCGAGGTCGCGTCCGCGCGCAAGCTGCTCGAGCACGTCGGTTTCGCGCGGCGTCAGATTGTGCTCGCGCGCGACGGCGGTGCAGCGCGCTTCCCACGGATCGGGGTCGCTCGGGGCGGGCGCTCCGACGGAGGGCGCTGCCGCGGCGGCGGGCGCGGCGGGCGCGCAGGAGGCGGTCGTCGGGGAGGAAGCGACGGGCGCTGCGGGTTGCGGCGCGGCGAAGCGCCCTGCGGTGAACGGCAGCTTCGCCACCGGGTCGTTGAACAGGTACACGAGCATGATGACGTAGGCGAACACGATGACGAGGGAGAACGCTTCGGGTGCGGTGGCGTCCACCCGCGCCCACGCTTCGGCCAGCATGCCGAGGGCCGCGCCGGCCAGATGCCCCACGACGATGACGAGACGCGCCGCCGCGGCTGCCAGCAGCGGTTCGGTGCACGAGCGCACGATGACGACGGCGACCACCCACACCACCACCTCGAACAGCGACGTGCCGATGCTGACCAGCACGTCCCCTCCGCCGGTTGCGAACAGATCCAGCACGGGTCCCAGCAGGAAGCCGGCCGCTGTGCACACGAGCGCCCCGCGGAACAGCTCGTGCACGCCGATGCTCGGCACAAGCCCGATGGCCGCGATGATGAGCACGAGCGCCACCATCACGGCGGGCGGGGAATCGACCGGCCCGATGGAGGAGCTCGAACGCAAAAACCCCAGCATCATGGACGCCACCACCACCCCGACGACGAGGTTGCGGTTGGCGAGCGTGCGGAAGGGCAGCAGCACCGTCGCGCGTTCCTCCGGCGGTTCTGCGGATGCGTCGAGCCTGACGACCGAGCGCTGACGTTGCAGCGCCGCGATGACGAGGCCGGCCGCCGCCGCGATCAGGACGCTCCCGACGGCGAACGCGCCCACGTCTCCCAGCTGAGCGAACGCGGCCAACGCCTCCGCCGCCTCCTTCAGCACGAACGCGCCCAGGATGCCCAGCGCCGACACCTGCGCCACGAGGCGGTAGGGAAGCGTGGCGCTCAGGCAGACAAGCGCCACGCTCAACGGCGCGCCGATACCCTTGAGCAGGAAGAACGCGAGGGACGCGACAACGGCTCGCGTGGAGCCGTCGAACGGGCCCGCGCTCAGCATGATCGCGGTGCCGAACGCGTAGGCGATGAGGGCGGCTCCGGCGGCAATGATCAGGAAGCGCTTGAGGTCGCGTTGCCCGGTGCGGGCGCCGCGCATGCGTCGCCGCACCCCGACGAACAGGGCGATGTACACGATGAGCGAGGAGACGCGCATGGCGAGGTCGCCGCCGGGCGGTTCGAGCAGCGTCAAGGCGGCCCCGTCGCTCGTCCAGATTCCCGCGAACAGGCAGGCCAATCCTGCTGCGACCATGCCGAACGGCACGCTTCGCGCGGCACTCTGTTCGCGTGCGGGTTTCATTGGCGTGCGAATTCCCTCCCGGATAGCGCACTTTCATTGCGGGCATCATTATACGGGTTTATGCAAGTACGCCCATCATGGGTGTAGGCAACTTCAACCATTTCGATACTGTTGAATCCGCAAGGCAATGCCCGGCGCGGCCGAATGCGCACGGGCTCAAGGGAGGAGTAAGAACCATGGCAGAATTCGAGAACGGCATGCACGCACCGCATCGTCTGACGCGCCGCAGCTTCATCGCAGGCGTGGGCGCGATGGGCGCGCTGGGCGTGCTGGGAAGCTTCGGCTTGACGGGCTGCGCGCCTCAGGACGAGGAGTCGTCCGGCGAGGCGGGCGCGGCTGCGGGCGAGTCGTACGACGTGGTGGTCATCGGCACCGGCGGCGCCGGCCTTTCCGCGGCCATCGCCGCGTACGACAAGGGTCTCACCAACGTCGTGCTGCTGGAGAAGATGGGCGTGAACGGCGGCAACACGAACTACTCGTCGAGCGGCATGAACGCCTCGGAGACGAAGTTCCAGAAGGAGCAGGGCATCGAGGACAGCAACGACCTGTTCGCGCAGGAAACGCTCGACGGCGGGCACAACACGGGCGATCCCGAGCTGGTGAAGTTCATGTGCGACAACTCGGCCGGCGCCATTGACTGGCTGGACGGTCTGGGCGTGACGCTGGACAACATCACGCTGACCGGCGGCATGTCCGTCAAGCGCTGCCACCGTCCGACGGACGGCTCGGCCGTGGGCCTCACGCTCGTGCCCGGCCTCGTGGCCGCCGTCGAGGAGCGCAACATCCCCATCAAGATGAACTGCGAAGCGAAAGAGCTGGTCAAGGATGGCGACGCAGTGACGGGTGTCAAGGTGAAGTTCGAAGGCAAGGAGACGGTGCTGGGCGCGAAGGCGGTCATTCTGGCCACGGGCGGCCTCGGCTCGAACCCCGACATGGTGGTGCAGTACCGCCCCGACCTCAAGGGCTACGTGACTACGAACCAGCCGGGTGCCACGGGCGACGGCTACACCATGGCCGAAAGCGTGGGAGCCGAGCTCGTGCAGATGGACCAGATCCAGATTCACCCGACGGTGGAGCAGGAGTCCTCGACGCTCATCGCCGAGGGCGTGCGCGGCGGCGGCGCCATCCTCGTGAACAGCGAGGGCAAGCGCTTCTTCGACGAGATGTCCACGCGCGACAAGGTGTCGGCGGCCGAGCTGGAGCAGCCGGGCGGTTTCGCCTGGTGCACGTTCGACCAGCAGGTGTACGACGCGAACAAGGCCATCGCGAAGTACGACAAATCGGGCCTCGTGCAGAAGGGCGCCAGCGTGGCCGAGCTCGCGGCGGCCATCGACGTCGACCCCGCGACGCTGCAGGCCACCATCGACGCGTACAACGCCATCACCACGTCGGGCGCGACCGACGAGTTCGGCCGCACCGAGGGCTGCATCGCCTTCGCCGACGGCAACATGTACGCCATCAAGGTTGCCCCGGGCATCCATCACGAGATGGGCGGCGTGAAGATCAACGAGAAGAACGAGGCGCTCGACGCGTCCGGCAACCCCATCCCCGGCCTGTACGCGGCCGGCGAGGTGACGGGCGGCATCCACGGCAACAACCGCATCGGCGGCAACGCGGTGTGCGACATCACCGTGTTCGGCAAGAACGTCGGCGAAGTGGTGGCCGAGGCCCTCGCGTAACGCATCCTCCCGGCGGGTCGGCTCTGCCGGCCCGCTTCTCCCTCTCCGTGGGCCGATACTGCGCCCACCCCTCCATGAGCCCGGTTCCGCAGCGCGGGGCCGGGCTTCCTTACGGTCGCGCCTCCGCTTCGCAGGCCTGGTCGGCGTAGCGATGGAACACGTCGACCGCCTCCTCGAAGTTGTGCACGCCCATCTTCTGATAGATGTGGTACTTGTGCGTCTTCACCGTCTCATGCGAGATGAACAGGCGCTTCCCGATGGCCGGGGCCGAAATGCCCGTCACCAGCAGCGCGAGCACCTCCGTCTCCTTGGCGGACAGGCGGAAATCCTCGCCCATGCTCCGGCAGGCCGATTCGCGAATGAGATCGTACGACAGCCGGTTGTCCGACGGCTGCTCGCGCGGCCGGTACTCAAGCTCGCGCTGGGAATGGAAGACGAGAAACACCAGGTAGGCGAGCGCGGCGATGGGGACGACGATGTTCGCCACGGCCGTTGGGACCACCGCGGACAGCGTCATGCCCGCCGCGAACGCCACCAGCAGCAGGATGATCGAGAGGAAGGGCAGCGCCGATGACGATAGGGCCTTCCTGCCGTAGAGGTGCAGAACCTCCACCCAGGTGAGGGAAAGGAACAGCAGGTTCGAGCACACGAGCAGGACGAACGTGGCCGACAGGTCCAGCACGCCGGCGAGGAACGATGCCAGGATGCCGATGGTGGCCGGCACGGCCATGGCCAGGACGATCTCCGCGTCGCGCTCGTCGTCGCGCTCGCGCCAACGCCTGAACAGCACCAGCAGAACCGCGACGGTCAGCGCGATGCCCAGGGCGAACAGCCCCGGCGCGCGCAGCGCCTCCTCGAACAGGTTGTTGTGCAGCGACATGCCCAAGCTGATGGAGCAGATGATGCCGGCGGGCAGGATGGGGGCCACCGACTTCGCGACCATCTTCCAGCGCAGGGGCGCGTCGCCCGGCGCGCGTTCGGACGGCTCGTCTTGCCCGGACGGCGTTGCTCGCACGAGGCAGATCGCGCATCCTGTGACGGTCATGATGCAGGCGAGCACGAGCGAACCCTCGGCGTCGGTCTGCGCGAACACGTAGCCTCCGTGCGACAGCAGCGACGAGAGGCAGAGGCTGATGAGGGCGCTCAGCACGTAGTCGTCCAGCGAGGAGCGCGCATCGAAGGGGCGCTTCTTCAAGTTGAGCTGCATCTGCGAGGCGCACGATACGCCGAGGAGCACCGAAACCGTCAGCGGCACGAAGGGGACTTGCGTGGTGGCGAGCAGCACCGAGCACGCCAGCGGCAGGCCCGCGCACGAAAGGCGCAGGGCTGCGGCGCCGATGCGCGTGCGGCGGCGGATCGCCGCAGCGCCCAGCACGCACGACAGCACGATGAAGGCGACGGTGATGAGGGTTTGCGCTTCCACGGACACGAGCAGCGCGTCGCCCGAGAGGTAAGCGGTTAGCATTTTGGGACGGAACAGCAGCGTCTGAAGATACGAGAACGAGCCGACCAGCAGAACGCTCGTCAGCGCGAGCGACGGCCAGCGCCGGTTCGCCATATCCATCGAGCACCTCCCATACCCTCAATTACCTGCACCTTTCCACTTTAATACCAATCGGTGATACGCAGGTCGAGAATGCCGCTCTACGCTTGATCTGGATATGCCGAATGGGTTCGGCTTCGGATACGAAAGGGGAGCACGATGGATCGAAGGACCTTTTTGAAGGGCGGCTTGGTCGTGGCGGGATCGACGTTCGCGGCGGGCGCTTTGAGCGGATGCGCGGCCAAGGGATCGAGCGCGGCGGCCAAGGAGAGCGAGGCCGCGACCGCTGCGGAGTGGTACGGCAGTCCGCTCGACGTGTCGACGCTCGACATCGCCGAGACGGTGGAGACGGAGATCTTGGTGTGCGGCGCGGGCTCGGGCGGCATCATGGCCACCGCGGTGGCGGCGAAGGAAGGCGCGAAGGTCGTCTGCATCGAGAAGGGCGGCTCGTCGGGCAGCATGAAGACGTACGTGGGCGTCGTCGGCTCGCGTATCGATGAGGCGGCGGGCGTGAGCGTGGACAAGATGGCGGTGCTCAACGAGTTCACCCGCTACACGAACGGGTGGTGCGACCCGCGGGTGGCGCGCGTGTGGGTGAACGAGTCGGGCGAGGCGTTCGACTGGATCTGCGACGCCGTGGCCGAGTTCGGCGTGACGCCCTACTTCGAGACCGACACGGGCGGCGCCTACCACGGCTGCTGGCCGGTGTACCCGCTGCAGCACGGGTTCAGCTACTCGTACACGGATGAGGAGATGGCTGCCGCGCAGGAGAAGGTGGGCGACAACGCCGACCCGTCAGCCATGGTGCAGGCGCTTCCGAAGGCCAGCACGTATCTGTTGCAGAAGGCCGTGGAGTGGGGTGCCGACGTGCGCTACCTGACGGCGCTCGTGCAGCTCGAACGTGACGACAACGGGCGTGTGACCGGCGCAATTGCCGACAACAACGGCTCGTACGTGCGCATCAACGCATCGAAGGGCGTCATCTTGGCGACGGGCGGCTACGAGGCCGACCCCGACCTGCTCGCGCAGCTCAACCCCGACGCGGCGTCGATCGGCGGCGTGTCCATGACGCAGATGGGATGCGTGGGCGACGGCATCAAGGCCGGCCTGTGGGCTGGCGGCGTCAAGGACGAGATCCCCACGCTCATGACCTTCGCTCGCGCGGCCGTGGCGCCCGACGTGGAGCTGGGCTATCCGTACGCGGGCACGTCGTGCTGGATGGGCGACCAGCCGTTCCTCAAGGTGAACATGCGCGGCGAACGCGTGTGCTGCGAGAGCTCGCCGTACGATTACCCGCTGTTCGTGGGGACGGCGCATCCCGGCCACAAGCTGGCCAGCATCTGGGACGCGAACTACCAGGAGCACATCAAGGCGTTCCACACCATCGGCTGCTCGCGAATCGCGCCGTCCGAGACGCTCACGCCGGAGGGCAACCCCAACGGCGAGGGCCTGACGTTCGAGGCGAACGACGGCATGATCTTCCAGGCCATCGAGAACGGTATCATCCAGCAGGCCGACACGCTTGAGGAGCTGGCGGAGAAGCTGCTGATGCCGGCCGATGCCCTCAAGGCGACGGTCGCGCGCTACAACGAGCTGTGCGAGCGGGGCGTCGACGAGGACTTCGGCAAGGAGTCGAAGGACATGCTGGCGCTGGGCACGCCCCCGTACTTCGGGGCGTACTTCGGCGGCCACGTGTTGTGCACGCTCGACGGGTTGAAGATCGACGAGCATGCGCGCGTGATCGACGAGGCGCGCGAGCCCATCGAGGGCCTGTACGCCGTGGGCAACTGCTCGGGAAGCCTGTTCGCGGGCTCGTACCCCGAGCTTCTGATCGGCAGCGCCAACGGCCGCACCATCACCTTCGGTCGCCACGCCGTGCTCCACATCCTGGGCAAGGCGTAGGCGCGCGGAGCGGCGCTTTCCCCCTATTCGACCTGCGTGAACGTGAACAGCTGCGGTTGGTCGACCCCGCCGACCGGGTCGATCCCGTCGGAGGGGTTCGCCTCCGCCTCCGCGGCTTGCGCGCGCAGGGCGTCGCCGTAGGCGCGCAGCGTTTCCTCGAGGTTGTCGACCGGGGCGATGACGTAGGTTTTCGTCTCGGTCGATCCGTCCTCGAACGTCGCCGTAACTTCGAGGCGCGCCTGGGAGACTATGTCGGCATACCGGCGGACGAGAAGCGCGTTGAGGCTCTCGTGCAGCTCGACGTCCCGCTCGCGACGGCCGCTGTAAAACTCCTCTGTTGCCGCATCGTACAGCGTCGCCGTCTCGCCCTCCAGCGGGAACGACACCCGCAAGGCGCGCCAGATTTCGGCATTGTTCACGTTCTGCTCGTCGTAGCCGACGGTAAAGCTTGCGGCGCGATCCTCCACGAAGGGATCGTCACCCTCCCGGTAAGCGGAATCTGCCAGAAGGGCGTGCGTGTAGAACAGCACGCGGTCGCCTTCCACCGTGTACGTGAGCGACGCGACGTTCGTTCCCGTGCAGGTGAGGTCGAACAGGTAGGCCACCGAGAGGTAGCGTTGTCCCGAGTCGGGCGCGTCGTCGGCGTTGTTCGGGTCGATTTCCGGATCGCTGTGCCACACTTTCGTGAAGCCGCCGTGGCCGAAGTTGGTGGTGTGCGTGTCGAGGGCGAACGAGTTTTCCGCTGGCGGCCCGTCGAGCTGCCGCGAGATGGCGAACGCGACGCCGCCCACGAGGGCGAGCGCGCAAGCCGCCGCGATGACGGCTCCGACGAAACGGCGCCGCTGGTGTCGGCTGCCACCGCGGCGGGTCGGCTGCGCGCGCGTCGCTTCGGCCCTCCGCAGACGGTGCGCCTCGCGCATGACGCGGTCGTGCACGCGGTTCGGCATCTCGATGTCGTCCATCAGCGCATGGTAGTCGTCCCGCTCAGTCGATTGTCCTGTCCGTCCCAAAGGATGCCTCCTTTCCCAGCATGTTCCCCAGGTGCGTGCGCGCCCGGCGCAAGCGCGTGCGAACCGTGGCGGGCACGCAATGCGCGAGGTGCGCGATCTCTTCGGTCGAATACCCTTCGTAGTAATACAGGTGCACGATCAATCGCATCTTGTCGGGTAGGCGTCTCAGCGCGCGCCCGAGCTCGCTTTCGTGCAGGGCGCGCACGGCATCGTCGCCGCACGGGTCTTCGGCCGTTGCATCGGGGACCGCATCGGTGAGTTCGGCACGGCGTTTCCAAGCCGAACGATGCAGGTCGCGACAGCAGTTGACGGTGACGCGCAGCAGCCACGCCTTGAGGTGCTCGTCGTCTTTGAAGCTGGTCGCGTCTTTCAGCAGGCGCAGGAAGACGTCTTGGCAGACGTCGTCCGCGTCGTGCGGGGACTGCGTTTGGTTGAGGGCCAGGCGGTAGACGGTGCTTCCCCAGGTGCGCATGGCGTGCTCCATGAAGTCGTCCTGCCTGAGCGTTGGTTGCATACGGGGTATCGCCTCCTTGCCATCAACACGAAGCGGTGTGCGGAAATGTGCCCAGAACGAGAAAAAAGCGGCGAAGCGGGAAATCGCCCGCTTCGCCGCTTTCCGCGTGCCGCTCGAGTGACGGCCCTTCGCCGGGGGCCGTCGCGTGAAGTCGCCCGCTTTGCGGAGTCGGCTTCGCTTTACGCGTAGATCTCTTTTTCCACCACGAGGTCGTTCTTGATAGTGCCGACGAGCTTTTGCAGCGCGTCGATGCAGTTCGGGCGGATGTCCGCGCCGATGAGCACGTACATGATGGAGTCGCCCACGTTCAGCACGCCCTCGTTGAGCCACGTGCGCACGTAGTACACGCCCGGCCAGGTGAGGGCCTCTTCGACCGCCGCCTCGACGCCGGCCGCGTCGTAGGAGAACTCCACCTGGGCAACCTCGCCCAGGCCTTCGACGCCCTCGCGCACCTGCTGCTTCGGCGTGATGCGCACGATGCCGTTGTGGGTGAGGAACATGCCGCACTGCGCGGCCTTCGGGTCCTGCTTCGCTTCTGCGAGCCACTGGTCGATCGACGGTTCCTGCTGAGCCATGCTGCTCCCTTCCTTGAGGATGATCGCCCCATTATACGCCAGCGACGAACGGCTGGGCGCGCGGGCGTGCGACAATGGGGGAGGGTATAATGCGGCTACGGCAACGGCATCGTCCAGCGCGACGGCAGGGCGCGGTGCGGCGACGGGAAGGAGCGGCCATGGCGGGATTGTCGATTGCGGGCGCGATCGTGCTGCTGGTGGCCGGGTTGCTGCTTTACGCCCTCAAGGTGGAGCCGTACCGCTTGACGGTGAACGAGCATCGCCTCAACGAGCCGTTCGAGGGGTCCGAGGAGCTGAGGATCGTGCAGCTCTCGGATATCCACATCAAGCCGGAATACACCGTCCGCCAGCTGAAACGCATCGTGGACAAGGCGAACGAGCTCGCCCCCGACCTCATCGTGTTCACGGGCGACCTGTACGACCGCTACAACGCCTATCGCGACGACGAGAACGTCGTGCGCGAGCTGCGGCGCCTGAAGGCGCGGTACGGCAAGATCGCCATCTGGGGCAACCACGATTGCGCGGGCGGAGAGGTGAAGGGCTACCGCGACGTCATCGAGGGTTCGGGATTCACGCTGTTGCAGGGCGAGAACTGCTACCTGTACACCGACCTCGGCCACGCCGTGATGGTCACGGGCATCGACGATTACCTGGGCGGCAAGCCCTACATGCCCGACGAGTCGAAGAGCTCGCCCTGGGACTTCCAGATCCTGCTCGTCCACGAACCCGACGTGGTGGACCAGTACGTCGACTACGACTACGATATCGTTCTGGCAGGTCACACGCACGGCGGGCAGGTGCGCCTCCCGTTCATGAAGCCGCCCGTCACCACGAAGCTGGGCAAAACGTACACGAACGGCATCTACACCATCAAAGGCCGCACGGCCACCCAAGCGCTCCACGTGAACACGGGCCTCGGCACCTCGCGCTTCACCATCCGCTTCTGCGTAGTGCCAGAGATCGCCCTGTTGCGCGCTTATTTGTGAGCCGGTGGCTCAGACACGCAAATCGCGGCGAAGTAGGCAATTTTTGCGTTTTGCGTACGATTTCGGAGCTTTCGGGCCGCTCAGAGTACCTCCGAGAAAAGGCGGACTCGCATTTCCCCAGGTCGGATTTGTCCGCATCGGCAAGAATCGTTGGAGCAGAGGTCCAAACGTACGCAAAACGAAAAAATTGCCTACTTCGTCGCGATTTGCGTGTCGCGACCCGGAGGGGCACCCCGCACGCCGCAGGGCACCCCCGTCCCCGGGTTTACGCCAGCGCCGCCGCCCGGCGCTGGCGCACCCACGCTGCGAGCTCGTCGACGCCTTCGCCGGTCCGGGCCGACGTGACGAAGATGTCGAGGCCGGGGTTGAGCACGCGCGCTTGCGCATGCAGCGCCTCCATGTCGAAATCGGGGTTGAGCGGGAGATAGTCGGATTTCGTCACCACGAGCGCATCGACCACGGCGAACATGGGCGGATACTTGTACACCTTGTCGTAGCCTTCGGGCACCGACAGCAGCATGATGCGCGCGTGCGCGCCCGTGTCGAACTCCGCAGGGCACACGAGGTTGCCGATGTTCTCCAGGAGCAGGTAGTCGAAACGCGCCCCGCCGAACGCGTCGTGCGCCTTCTGCACCATGCTCATCTCCACGTGGCAGACGCCGCGCGTGTTGAGCTCGACGGACGGCACGCCCGCTTCCTTGATCTTGAGGGCGTCGACATCGGATTCCAGGTCGGCCTCTATCACGCTGCATGTCGCCTGAGCCCGCAGACGCTCGATGAGGGCGAGCAGGAGCGTCGTCTTGCCCGCGCCCGGCGACGCCATCACGTCGAGGAAGAACGTGCCGTCGGCCTTGCGCGCCGCGCGGAACGCGTCGGCGGCGCGGTCGTTGCGTGCGAGGATGTTCTGCTTGACTTCGATAACGCGCGTCTCGTTCATGCGCTCGTCCTTTCTCGCTCAACCGCCTCGATCTTGCTGATGGAGAACTCCATGCCGCTGACCAGCTTGTAATCCTGATACGCCTCGCACGCGGGGCATGCCCACGTCGCGCGGTCGATCACGTTGACGTGGAACACGGCTCCGCACCGGTTGCACTGCACGCGGTAGGGAACGCGGCGGATGACCACCTCGGCGCGCTCGGCAACCGTCCCGCGCGCGAGGAACTGGAACAGGCTCTCGAAATACTCCTCGACCACGTCGCGCCCCTCGCCGATGACGAGGTGAACCGCGCGAACCTCGGCTGCGTGCGCGGCTTCGGCCTCGTCGAGCACGACGTCCACCACGTTGCGCACCAGCGCCATCTCGTGCATAACGCCCTCCTACAGGCTGGACGCGACAAAGTCGACGAGCTGGCCTCGCTGCATGCGGTCTTTCGCGAAGAACTTGTTGCACTCCACGTAGTCGGCGGGCAGCTCGGGATAGCTCGGGTTGGCGGTGAGGATGCGGGCGCTCGAAGGGCACACCGCAACGCACTGGCCGCAGCGCACGCACGCCTTGTCCATGACGCAGGCCCCGTCGTCGCCGAAGCTGATGGACTCCATGGGGCAGCGCTCGATGCACTTTCCACATTTTGTGCACGCATCCGCGTCGTAGCTGAGAACATACGCGTTGTAGTATGTCGACGCCGCGCCCTCGCCGTTGATGCCGCGATAGGCCATCAGGTTGCCGCAGCTTTTCGAATGGCAGCAGCAGATGATGTCGGCATTTTTGGCGCAGATGGATTCCACCACCATGCCCCGCTCGATGATGTCCTCGACGATCTCGATAGCTTCGTCTTGGGTGATCTGCTCGCCGATGCCCGTCTCGATGAAGTACTCGGCCATCTCTCCCAGCGACAGGCAGGTGCGATGGGGGTGCTCTTCGGGGAACTCGACGCCGAGCGCATCCCACATGGTGCGGCACTGGCAGGCCGATACGGTGATAGTGGAGTTGCGCTTGATGAGGGCGCGCCAATCGTGGTAGGGCTGCAGCTGGTCCTCGGCAACGACCTCGGCGCTTACCGGATAGGAGCGGAACAGCGGGAACGTGGTGTCGAAGCCGCTCTCGCCGTTCGGGTCGGTGCCGGCGATTCCCTGGGTGTCGAATTCGGCAACGGCACCTTCGACGCCCGAATAGAGGGCCTTGAGCTCGTTGAACTCCCAGAAGCCGTTGATGTACGGCATGAGCGCGTAGAACGGCAGGCCCCCGCGGCGGACGCGCCAGATGAGGCAGCGGTCGGCCTGGTCTTCCAGGATGGCGGCGCATTCCTCTTCCGAGCGGCCCGACACGCCGGCGTAGTCGCTGGCGGTGAAGTACTCGTGCAGCGGCATTTCCAGGTAGTGCTCGGCGTCCTCTTCGCTCCAGAGGTACTTGATCATGTCCCAGCTGTTCTCGGCGGGCGTCGACCCGATGCCGCGTCCGATGCGGTTGATGCGATTGCGCATGCGCAGGTAGACAACGGGAATGACGGTGCCGTCGGTCAGCGTGAGGTCGTTGGTCACCTCGGATTCGTTGAGGACCGCCTCCATCAGCTCGTCGCTATCGAGCACGCATTCGTACGTTTTCGTCGGCGCTCCGTCAGCGCCTTGGCCGTCTGTTGCGCCCGCAGCGTTCGCCGCCGATTCCGGTGCGCAGCCGAACAGCGTCATGATGGGCATCATGCCGACGGCTCCGAATGCGGCCCCCTTCAAGAAGTCGCGGCGCTTGATCCCTTCGTGATTCGTCGGTTCTTGCGTGTGCTTGGTCTCGTCTGCGTGCATGTCTGCCCCTCTCAGCCAGAAATGTTCTCGGTTGCCGCATGCGGCAACCTCCCGCTTTCATTCTAGGAAGCGGCGTTCTGCGGGAAAACAGACAATGAGGGTGCAGTCGTCTAGTCGACGGTGCGGCCGCCTAGCGCGGCGCTTTGAAGTCGGGCAGCATTTCGTCGAGGATGAAGTCGGGCGATGTTTCGTAGATCACGGCCATGAGTGCCTCGATCGGCCATTCCAGCCCGCTTTTGCACCATTCCATGAAGAGGTCGACGTTGCCGTACAGATAGGCGTCCACGAGGGCCTTTCTCCTGAGATACTCCTCGCTCCCGGCGGGGATGTCTTTGAACGCCACCGCGTAGTAGTTCTCCCTGAGCCACGCCAGGTAGCTGTCCCTGAAGCAGTTCTGGCCGTCGTGGTACGGCAGCTGGCGGTAGAACTCCTTGTGCTCGAGCATGAAGCGAAACACCTGCTCCGAGGCATCGGGCGGGCAGAACGGCGGGTAGTTTTCATCGAGAATGGAAATGTGGACGTAGGCGATCAGATCGTTGATGTCTCTGAAATGGTTGTAGAACGTCTGGCGAGCGGTGCCCGCCTCGCTCAACACGTCGCCCACGGTGATCTTCTTCAAGGGCTTCGATGCGCACAGCTCAAGCAAGGCCGCGACGTATGCGCCCTTGATGTCGCGGTCGTCTTTCATCATAAAGACCCCCTGTCCCCTTGGTGGATAAATATACCACGGGTGGCTGGCGTTTGGGTACAAGCGTATTCCTGCTCAAGCGCAGCGTGGCGTAGAGCTGCTTGACGCAAGGGCGGGAGCTTGGCGTGCGCGACGATCGCGATTTGCGTGTCACGGACACGCAAATCGCGGCGTTCTAGGCAATTTTTGCGTTTTGCGTACGTTTGGGCCGCTGCTCCAACGATTCTTGTCGATGCGGACAAATCCGACCTGGGGAAATGCGAGCCCGCCTTTTCTCGGAGGTGCTCTAAGCGGCCCGAAAGCTCCGAAATCGTACGCAAAACGAAAAAATTGCTTACTTCGAGCGGATTTGCGTGTCCGCACGTGCAGTCGAGGAGGCCGCCGCGCGTGTTCTGTGCGCCGTTCGTGCGACCCGCGGCCACCCGCCGCGCGGTGGATGATTGCCACATTTTCGCTGTGTGCAATCTGTGTGCATATCGGGGATGATAGACTAGGCGAATCCCCAGGATGCACGAAAGGAATCACATGTCTCTTCCCGCAGCCGACTTGAGCAAGCAACCCGACAATCGCACCACCATGGAGCTGGGCGCGGTGCTCCCCCTGACCGCCGAGGTGAAGGACGACCACCTGTACGTGGGCGGCGTCGATTTGGTGGAGCTGGCGCGCGAGCAGGGCACCGCGCTGTACGTGATGGACGAGCTGGACATGCGCACGCGCATGGAAACCTACCTCACGGCGTTCCGCAGCCGCTACGAGAACTCCGACGTCGTCTATGCCAGCAAGGCGTTCCTCAACAAGGAGGCCGCGCGCATCGTGGCCGACGAGGGCCTGTGCCTCGACGTGTCGGGCGGCGGCGAGCTGGCCATCGCGCGCGCGGCGGGCTTCCCGATGGAGCGCGTGTTCATGCACGGCAACAACAAGACGCCGCGCGAGCTGCGCGAGGCCATCCAGGCGGGCGTCGGCCGCATCATCATCGATAGCCGCATCGAGCTCAAGCGCATCTCCGAGATCGCCGGCGAGTTGGGCGTCGAGCAGGCCATCTACATGCGCATCACGCCGGGCGTCGAGGCCGACACCCACCAGTACATCCGCACCGGTTGCGAGGACTCGAAGTTCGGCTTCACCATGCGCGAGGATTTCGCCTACGGGTGCGTGAAGGACGTGCTGGCGGCGCCGAACGTGAAGCTGGCGGGCCTGCACTGCCACATCGGCTCGCAGATTTTCGCGCTGCACTCCTACCCCGAGGCCGTCGAGGTCATGGTGGAGCTCATGGCGCGCATCGAGGACGGGTACGGCTATCGTATCGAGGAGCTGGACGTGGGCGGCGGCTTGGGCATCGCCTACACGGCCGACGACAAGCCGGCCTCCATCGACGAGTTCGCCGAAACGGTCACGTCGGCGGTGCACGCGGCGTGCGCGAAGTTCGGCGTTCCCGAGCCGCGCCTGCTCACCGAGCCGGGCCGCAGCCTCGTGGCCACCGCGGGCGTGACGCTGTACACGGTGGGCATCCTGAAAACGCTGCCGGGCATCCGCAAGTACGTGGCGGTGGACGGCGGCATGTCCGACAACATCCGCACGGCGCTGTACCACGCCGATTATGAGCCGGTCATCGCGAACAAGGCCGGCCAGCCGCGCACCGAGATCGTCACCATCGCGGGCAAGCACTGCGAAAGCGGCGACGCCGTGGTCATCGACATGCCGATGCAGCACGCCGACCTGGGCGACATCGTCGCCGTCTTCGGCACGGGCGCGTACTGCTACACTATGGCGAGCAACTACAACGGCCAGCCGCGGCCGGCCATCGTGTTCGTGAAGGACGGCGAGGCGCGCGTGACCACGCGGCGCGAAACGTACGACGACCTGATGGCGCGGGATCTGTAGGAACGTACTCGGGAAAGGGAGCGCAGCATGACGGTAAAACTGGGATTGGTCGGCACGGGCACGGTCGGCGGCGGGTGCATCGACATCCTCAAGAACCACCGCGAAGACTTCAAGCGCCACTACGGCATCGACGTGGAGCTCGTGCGCGTGTGCTCGCGCAACCCCGAGCAGGCGATCGCCCACGGCGTGGAGGACATCTTCACGCAGGACTTCCAGGACATCCTGAACGACCCTGACATCGACATCGTGGTCGAGCTCATCGGCGGCACCACCGTGGCGCGCGAGATCGTGGTGGGCGCGCTCAAGGCGGGCAAGAACGTGGTCACGGCCAACAAGGCGCTCATGGCCACGTACGGCGAAGAGGTCATGCGCACGGCCGACGAAGCCGGCAAGGAGATCGCGTTCGAGGCCAGCGTGGGCGGCGGCATCCCCATCATCGACCCGATGAAGCACTCACTCATCGCCAACGAGATCAGCTCGGTCATGGGCATCGTGAACGGCACGACGAACTACATGCTCACGCGCATGGTGGAAGACGGTCTCAGCTACGATGCCGCGCTCAAAGAGGCGCAGGAGAAGGGATTCGCCGAGGCCGATTCCACTGCTGACGTGGACGGATTCGACGCCGCCGCGAAAATCGCCATCCTCGCGTCCATCGCGTTCAATTCGCGCGTCACCATCGAGGACGTGCACACCGAGGGCATCCGCAACGTCACCACGATGGATCTCGACGCGGCGCGCGACATGGGCTACTGCGTGAAGCTGCTGGCGTTGGCTCATCGCACGAACGAGGGCGTGGACGTGCGCGTGCATCCCACCATGCTGCCGCTCACCCACCAGCTGGCCACCGTCGACGGCGTGTACAACGCCATCTACGTGACGGGCGACGCCGTGGGCGAGACGATGTTCTTCGGCGAGGGCGCGGGCGCGGGCCCGGCTGCGAGCGCCGTGATGGGCGACGTGCTGGAGGTGGCGCGCCATGTCACGCTGGGCATCGGGCCGCTGGTGGGCTGCACCTGCACCGACGAGCTTCCCATCGTGCCGATGGACGACCTCAAGACGAAGTACTACATCCGCTTCAAGGTGGCCGACCGCTCCGGCGTGCTGGCCGCGATGGCCGGCGTGTTCGCGAAGCACAACGTGAGCGTGTACTCCGTGGTGCAGCGCGGCAAGAAGGAGGGCGGCCAGGTGGATCTCGTGTACGTCACCCACACCGCGCGCGAGAAGAGCGTGCGCGACGTGCTGGCCGAGATCGCCGAGCTCGACGACGTGCTGCGCGACGAGCCCAGCGTCATCCGCGTGGAGGAGTAAGGCTCCCGCGCGTTTCCGCTTTTTATTTGAACGGCCTCGCACCTACGTGTGGGGCCGTTCGTTTTTACCCCACCCCCTTAGCAACTCTTCCGATGTTCATCTATACTGGTTCTGCTGGTCACCGGGCCGTACGAGAACTTCGGGACGAAGGGGGAAGCGCTGCATGCAAAACGCGATGGATTCGCTTCTCGACGGATTGTCCGAACTCGTGTACGTCAGCGACCCCGACACCTACCAGCTGTTGTTCGTGAACAAAGCCGGCAAGGAGATTTACGGTCGCGATGCCGACGACGGCACGCATTTGTGCTACAGCGTGCTGCAAAATCGCACCTCCCCTTGCCCGTTCTGCACGAACAAGCAGCTGAACGCGCACACGTTCCTCGAGTGGGAGTACACGAGCCCCATCACGACGCATCACTACCTGCTGCGCGACAAACTCATCGATTGGGAGGGGCGCGAGGCGCGCCTCGAGATCGCGTTCGACATCACCGACCACGAGCGCGAGAAGGAATCGTTCAAGTTCCTGGCCGGGGCGAACGGCCTCAACGTCGAATGCATACGCGTGCTGGAGAACGAGCCCCTCGGCGCGGCGCTCAACGCGGTGCTGGGCATGGTAGGCACGTTTCTGGAGGCCGATCGCACGTACATTTTCGGCATCGAGAACCATCGCATGACGAACATCTACGAATGGTGCGCGGAGGGCGTGGCACCGGAAATCCAGAACCTGACGGATTTGCCGCTGTCGCTGATCGACCATTGGATCGAGCGCTTCGACCGGGGAAGCGCCGTCATCATCAACTCGGTGGCCGACTTGGAAGACGGCGGGCGCTCCGACGAGCGCGAGGCGCTGGCGGCGCAGGGCATCGGATCGCTCGTGGCGGTCCCGCTCGAGATCGACGGCAAGCTCGTGGGTTATCTGGGCGCGGACGATCCCAAGAAGGGTCGCCTCGAGATCATCGAGCAGCCGCTCGTGGGCTTGGCGTCGTTCATTTCCGCAAGCATGAAGCGCGCGGTGGCGGAGCGCCAGGTTAACGATTTGACCTGGAATGACGGACTGACGTGCGCGCATTCGCGCGGTGCGTTCCACCGCGACTACGATCGCGGCACATTCGATCGCATCGGATTCGTGCTGGTGGACGCCGACCGCCTCGCGGTCATCAACCGCGAGCGCAGCCGCGCCGAAGGCGACGAGATGCTGCAGCGCATCGCCGTGTGCATGCGCGACGTGTTCGGCGACGGCGTCTACCGGATCGGCGACGACGAGTTCTGCGCCGTGGCAACGCCGATGGCGTACGAGGATTTCAACCGTCTCGTGCGCACGCTGACGGTGCGCTTCGCCCAGATGGGGTTGCCGGCATCGGCCGGGCCGGCGTGGAGCGAGCGCTGCGACGACACGAACCGGCTGCTGGACACGGCGGGCGACCGCATGCGCCGCGCGAAGCGCGGGCGGCATCGCGCGGTCGACCTGGGCGTCGATCTCGCGCAGGACGCCGCCGTCAGCAACCTCGTCCGCCCCGGCGGCGCGCAGGAGGCGGTGGCCGCAGGGCTGCTCGACATCTTCCTCATGCCGCAGGTGGCAACGCAAACCGGTGCGCTCGTGGGGGCGGAGGCGCTCATCCGCTACCTCGACCCCGAACGCGGCGTCGCGGCGCAGCCCGCCTCGTTCATTCCCGCGCTGGAGGACATGGGGGAAATCGCGGACGTGGATTTCTTCGCTCTGTCGCGCGCGTGCGAAACGGTGGCGCGCTGGCAGCGCGAAGGCGGCCGCGTGGTGCCGCTCGCGGTGAACTTCTCGCGCCTGACGGTGGGCGAGGAGGGGTTCGTCTCCCGCGTGGTGCAAACCGTGGCGCGGTACGGCGTCGACCCTGCGCTCATCGAGATCGAGGTGACGGAGTCGGCGCGCGGGCAGGGCGGCAACCTGCTGCGCAACGTAGCCGACGAGCTGCGCGGGTGCGGCTTCCGCGTGGCCATCGACGACTTCGGCGTGGACAACGCGAACGTGTCGTTGTTCGTGCAGCTGGAATTCGACGTGTTGAAGATGGATAAGTCGCTGATCTGGGGCATCGATGCAACCGATCGCACGATGCGCGTGGTCAGCGGCATGGCCACCCTGTGCGACGACCTGCACGTCGAGTCGGTGGCCGAGGGCATCGAGACGGAGCAGCAGTTCAAGGCGCTGGGTACCACGGGCTGCACGCGCGCACAAGGCTACTACGTCGGACGCCCCGCACCCATCGTCGAGTTTGAGCAGCGCTTTCTGGCGTAGCCCCTCCCTCTTATGGCGCGGCGCGCTCTTCGGGATGCGCGCGCCTTGTGCCGAGTCGATCGCACGCCGCTCCCGTCGCGAATCGGCGCGGCGCCAGCTCATAGGTTCGCAAATGTTTCCCCGCTCCTACCGCGCCCATGATGACCCCCGCCCTGTGGGCGCTTTATGGCCGCATCATGTCAGTTCGATGACATCGGCGTGTCGCGGCTGAAAATTACTCTTACATTAATACTATATTTCCTGAGAGATCGAAGAGAGCCGGGCGACAACGCCGGCATGAGCGCAGCGGCCCCGGTGGGCCGCATGCAACGGAAAGAGGTTCGCGTGAAGGGTTTTCTCGAGCGTTTG
Organism: Eggerthella hominis; assembly: GCF_014287365.1. Lineage (NCBI taxonomy): Bacteria > Bacillati > Actinomycetota > Coriobacteriia > Eggerthellales > Eggerthellaceae > Eggerthella > Eggerthella hominis. The sequence continues at coordinate 448,306 of NZ_JACOOA010000002.1, read as the reverse complement.
CAGTGGAAGCTGTCGGGCATGATGCAGGGGCGTCGCGGTGCCGACACCCTGTCGAACTTCCTCGTGGTCGTGGGCATCGTCTTGCTGCTGGCGTCGATCGTACCGGGGCTCGATCTGCTGTCGTGGGTGGCGCTGATCGTGTTGGCGTACTCGCTGTTCCGCAGCTATTCGAAGAACATCGCCGCGCGCGATCGCGAGAACGCCGCATTCGAGCGCATCGTGGAGAAACCGCGCAAGCAGCTGTCGCTCATGCGCAAGCAGTGGACGAACCGCAAGACCACGCGCTACTTCAAGTGCAAGGGCTGCGGCCAGGTGCTTTCGGTGCCGCGCGGCAAGGGCACGCTGCGCGTGGTGTGCCCGAAGTGCAAGACCGAGACGAAACAGAAGTCGTAAGGGCCGCGCCGTGGACATCTCGACGTTCAAGCACGAGCTTTTCGTGGTTACCTACGACGTTCAGAAGATCTTGCACGAGACGATGGCGCCCATCTGCCAGCAGCACGGCCTGACGTTGCAGCAGATGCACGTGCTGATGGAGCTAATGCGCACGCCGGGATTGACCGCGGGCCAGCTGAGCGACCAAGCGGGCATCCTGCGCACGAACTTCCCGTCGGTGTGCCGCAAGCTGGAAGACCGCGGGCTCATCGAGCGCCAGCGCAGCCAGACGGACAAGCGCTCGCTGCGGCTGCGGGTGACCGACGAGGGCCGCGTGCTCATGGCCGGCATCGACGAGGAGGTGCAGCGTCGGTACGGCACGGCGTTCGCCGCCGAGCCGCCTGAGACGTTCGACACCATCATCGAGGGGTTCCAGGCGCTTGCGGACTTCTCGAAGAAGCTGGGGCGCTGAGCATGTTCGGTTACGTGGTGCCCAGCTGGGAGGGCTTGGACGACGCCGAGCGCGAGCGCTACCATGCCGCGTACTGCGGGCTGTGCCGTGCGATCGGGCAGCAGTGCGGGCAGCGTTGCCGCGTGGCGCTCACCTACGACCTGGTGTTTTTGGCGCTGTTGCTGGGCTCGCTGTACGAGCCGGAAGAACGCGCGGGCGAAGGTCGCTGCGTGCCCCATCCGGTGAAGCCGCACGGGTTCGTCAGCACCGCGTGCATCGACTACGCGGCCGACGTGACCGTGGCGCTGGCGTACTACAAGGGCCTCGACGACTGGAACGACGACCGCAGCGTGCGGGCGCGCGCGTTCGCCGGCGCGCTGGCCGGGCCGTATCGCGGCATCCGCGCGCGGAACCCGCGCATCTGCGAGGCCGTTGAGACGGGCATGGCCGACATCGGCGCCATCGAGGCGGCTGCTCGTGCGGCGGCTGCGACACCGGGCAGCGAGCCGCCCGCGCCCGATGCGGCCGCCAACCGCTTCGGCGTGCTGATGGGCGAGCTGTTCGTCTACCGGCCGGACGACTTCTGGGCCGACGACCTGCGGAGATTAGGTGCACGGTTGGGAAAGTTCGTGTACGTGATGGACGCGGCGATGGATTACGAGGACGATAAGGCCTCGGGCAGTTACAACCCGCTGGTGGATATCGAAGCCGGTGCGGAGGACGTGCACGAGGATTTGAACCTGCTCATGGCCGGCGTGGCCGAGGCGTTCGAGCGACTGCCGCTCGAACGCGACCTGCGCTTGCTGCGCAGCGTGGTGTACGCGGGCGTGTGGCAGAAGTACCATGCGAAGGAAAACGACAAGGAGAAGCGCCGTGGTTGAGAACCCCTACGACGTGCTGGGCGTGAGCCGTGATGCGTCCGCCGACGAGGTGAAGAAGGCGTACCGCAAGAAGGCGCGCGAGAACCATCCCGACTTGAACCCGAACGATCCCGCTGCGGCGGATCGCATGAACAAGATCAACGAGGCGTACGACCGCATCATCAATCCCGAGAAGTACGCGGCGCGCGATCGTCGTGCGAGCGCGGCGTCGGGCCCGCAGGGCGGCGCGGGCTACGGCGGCGCAGGTTACGGCGGATCGGGCGGCGGCGCGGGCCAAGGCCAGGGCGCGGGCGGCGGCTCCGGTTACGGCACGGAGGGCCCCTACGGCTGGTCGGGCGGCTTCGGCTTCGACTTCGACGACCTGTTCGGCTTCGGCGGCGCGGGCTACGGCAGCCGCGAGCCCATCCATCCCGAGGCGGCGGCGGGCGACAGCGTGCAGATGCGCAACGCCGTCGACGCCATCAATGCCGGGCGCGGGCAGCAGGCGGTCGACATCCTGAACACCGTGACGAGCGACGGCCGCACGGCGCGCTGGTACTACCTGAGCGCGCTCGCGAACGACGCTGCGGGCAACACGCTCATGGCGCTCGAGCAGATCAGGCGCGCGGTGCGCATGGATCCGAACAACCCGGACTACCAGCGCGCGCAGCGGCAGTTCCAGCAGACCGGGCAAACCTATCAGCAGGAGAGCCAGTCGCAAGGTTTCAGCATGGGCGTCGACCCCGGCCTCATCTGTTGCGGCGTTTGGTGCCTCGGCCCCACGCTGTGCCGCTTCTGCGGCATGCCGTTCTGATGGTTTCGGCGGCCTACCGGCCGTCGGAACTGCTCGACGCTGCGGCTTCCCGTGGTGCCCGACCTCGCAGCGAGGCCGAGGACTCGCGTACCGAAGTACGCTTCGCCCTCGCCCTCCCCACGATCTCGGGCACCACGGAAACCCTCGCTGACGTTACGAACTACCAGTGATTCGAGTTTTCGCACTTGCACCTACGCAATCTCAACCTGAAAGGACGCATCTATGGCAACGATCGGCATCGACTTAGGAACGACGAACAGCTGCGCGGCGACGGTGGAGGGCGGCCGGCCCGTCATCGTGCCGAACGCGGAAGGGGAGCGCACCACGCCGAGCGTGATCGCGTTCTCGAAGGAGGGCGAGCGCCTGGTGGGAACCATCGCGTGCCGCCAGGCGGCGGTGAACCCCGACCGCACCATCGAGTCGGTCAAGCGCCATATGGGCAGCGACTGGCGCGCCACCGTGGACGGCAAAGCCTATTCGCCGCAGGAGCTGTCCGCCATGATACTGCGCAAGCTGCGCCGCGACGCGGAGGCGTTCCTCGGTCAGGATGTGCCGCAGGCGGTCATCACGGTGCCCGCGTACTTCGACGACGCGCAGCGCCAGGCTACGAAGGACGCCGGGCGCATCGCCGGCCTCGACGTGCTGCGCATCATCAACGAGCCCACGGCCGCCGCGCTGGCCTACGGGCTGGACAACGGCACGCCGCAGAAGGTGATGGTGTACGACCTGGGCGGCGGCACGTTCGACGTGTCGGTCATCGAGATCGGCGACAACGTCATCGAGGTGCTGGCCACGTCGGGCGATAACCACCTCGGCGGCGACGACTTCGACGAGCGCGTGGCGGCCTACCTGCTCGACGCGTTTCAGCGCGAGCACGGAATCGACCTGCGCCGCGACCAAACGGCCTTGCAGCGCGTCACCGAGGCGGCGCGCGAGGCGAAGAAGGAGCTTTCGTCGCTCGACACCGCGCACGTCAACCTTCCGTTCCTGGCGCAGGGTTCGTCGGGTCCGCTGCACCTCGAGACTACGCTCACGCGCGCCGCGTTCAACGACATGACGCGCGACCTGGTCGAACGCACGTCGAACCCCGTGCAGACCGCCCTCAACGACGCGGGCATCGCCGCCTCCGAGCTGGGATGCGTGCTGCTGGTGGGCGGCTCCACGCGCATTCCGGCCGTGCAGGATCACGTGCGCAAGCTCACGGGCAAGGAACCGTCCGCGTCCATCAACCCCGACGAATGCGTGGCCATGGGCGCCGCCATCCAGGGCGCAACGCTGTCGGGCACGTCGACGGGCCTGGTGAAAGCCGACAACAGCATCCTGCTGCTCGACGTGACGCCGCTCAGCCTGTCCATCGAGACGGTGGGAGGCGTGGCCACGCGCCTCGTGGAGCGCAACACCACGCTGCCGGTGAACTATTCGCAGGTGTTCAGCACCGCCGCCGCCTTCCAGACCAGCGTGGAGATCCACGTGCTGCAGGGCGAGCGTCCCATGGCGAAGGACAACAAGTCCATCGGCACGTTCAAGCTGAAGGGCATCAAGCGCGCGCCGGCCGGCGTGCCGCAGATCGAGGTGACGTTCGACATCGACGCGAACGGCATCCTCACCGTGTCGGCGAAGGACCTGGATACGGGCAAGCAGCAGTCCATCACCATCGACGACTCGGGCCGCATGTCCGACGACGACATCGAGCGCGCCATCCGCGACGCCGAGCAGTACGCCTCCCAGGACAACGAGCGTCGCGAGGCCATGGCGGCCCGCGAGGAGGCTCAGAGCCTGCTGAACGAGGTGGACCGGGCGTTCGGCCAGGTGGGCAAGCAGCTGGAGAAGGACGAGAAGAAACAGGTCAAGGCCGATGCCGAGACGCTGCGCAAGGCGTTGTCGAAGCGCCCCGCCGGTTTCGGCAAGAAGGCGCGCGAGGCCGAGGCGGCGTCGGTCGACGACGTGTCCGACATCAAGGCCGCCGCCGAGCGCTTGAGGGCATCGAGCGCCCACGTGCGCGAGCTGTTGGGGCAGCAAGGATAGAGCCGCCGAGGGCGCAACAGGCGGCGGACGGCGGGTCGCGTCCGCCGCCTTGGACGCGAAATGACACCCATGACAATTTTCGGTGCGTTACGGCCATTGGCCGACTGCGACTTTTCGCAAAACGCCTGGTGGCGAAAATCTCCCCGCCCGCTTTTCACGTAATGGCCCTTTCGAAATTGTCATGGGTGCCGATTTGCGCCCAAGGCACAGCGAACCGCACTTTCTAGTATCATGGTTCGCAGCGGGCGCGGCGCGCTTGGAAGACACGGAGAAGGGACCCCTATGGAGCAGTATAAGCAAGAGTTCATCGAGTTCATGGTCGAAAGCGAAGTGCTCAAGTTCGGCGAGTTCACGCTGAAAAGCGGCAGGAAGTCCCCCTTCTTCATGAACGCGGGCGCCTATGTGACGGGCGAGCAGCTGCACCGCCTGGGCCTGTACTACGCGCGCGCCATCCACGACAACTTCGGGCTCGATTTCGACGTGGTGTTCGGGCCCGCGTACAAGGGCATCCCGCTGTCGGTGATCACGGTCATCGGGCTGCAGGAGCTGTACGGCAAGGAGGCGCGCTACTGCTCCAACCGCAAAGAGGTCAAGGACCACGGCGCCGACGCGGGCAACCTGCTGGGCAGCGAGCTGCACGACGGCGATCGCGTGGTCATGGTGGAGGACGTCACCACGTCGGGCAAGTCCATCGACGAGACGTATCCCGTGCTCAAGGGCGCGGCCGACGTGGACGTCAAGGGCCTCATCGTGTCGCTCAACCGCATGGAAGTGGGCAAGGGCGGCGTGGTGACCGCGCAGCAGGAGGTTCAGGAGAAGTACGGCTTCCCCGTGGCGTCCATCGTGAGCATGGCCGAGGTGACGGAATGCCTGCACAACCGCGAGGTGCAGGGCCGCGTCGTCATCGACGACCAGGTGAAGGCCGCCCTCGACGCCTACTACGACCAGTACGGCGTGAAGTAACCCGCCGCCGCGCGGGGCTGGTAAGTATCCTGTAAATTCGGCACGGGTCGGATGCGCTGACGGTTTGACGTCTGATAAGCTGGGTCACGACATGAGGATTCGGCCGAGGCGCAGCGCCTCGGCGCGGGCGAAGGGGTTTGCATGGAGGCATCTCGGATCGGCGTGATCTTCGATTGCGATGGGACGCTGCTCGACTCGATGCGCGTGTGGCGCGAGGCGGAAACCGAGCTGGCGCGGCGCGCGAACGTGACGCTGTCGGCGGCCGACACCGACGCGCTCACCGCGATGACCATTCCCGAGTGCGGCGCGTTCTTCCACGAGCGCTTCGGGCTGGGCGCGTCGGGCGACGAGGTGATCGCCATGATGGACGAGCTCATGCTGGCGTTCTACCGCGAGCGCGTGCTGGCGCGGCCGGGCGCGCTCGCGTTCGTGCAGGGGCTTGCCGAGCGCGGCGTGCGCATGAGCGTGGCTTCGTCGAGCCCGCAGCCGTACCTGCAGGCGGGCCTCGAGCGTTGCGGCTTCGCGCCGTACTTCGATGCCATCGTGTCGGTGGATGACGTAGGCGCGTCGAAGCGCGAGCCCGCCGTGTACGATCGCGCCCGCGAAGCGATGGGCACGCCGCTGGCCACCACCTGGGGCGTCGAGGACTCGGTGTACGCTGTGGGCACGCTGAAAGCTGCCGATTATCGCACGCTCGGCATCTACGATTGCGACATCTCCGGCACCGTCGAATCGCTGCGCGAGGCCGCCGAACGCTTCATCGCCACCTTCGAAGACCTGGACGCCGCCACATTCATCGAGTGGAACTAGCGAACGCAAGGGGCGTCGCGCGAGGCAAGCTCGTCGTAGCCGCGGGAGCCGTCGGCGAGCGAGGGTGCGTTGAGGTTTGAATCTGGTTTTGTCGGGTCCCAAGTAGGGCCCTCATCAAAAAACCGCTCGTTCGCCGACGGCTCCGGGTACCCGCGCGGTGAAGGTGGCTCCTTTGCCGGGGGCGCTTGTTGCGGTGAGGGTGCCGTTGTGCAGCTCGACGATGCGCTTGGCGAGGGGGAGGCCGAGGCCGTTGCCCTCGCTGGCGTGGGAGGCGTCGCCCTGGTAGAACTTCTCGAAGGCGCGGCGCTGCGTCTGCTCGTCCATGCCCGGGCCGTTGTCGGCGACCGTCACCTCGGCGAACGCGCCGTCGCGCCGCAGCCGCACGCTCACCCGCCCGCCGTCCGGAGCGAACTTCGCCGCGTTGCCCAGCAGGTTCGTCCATACGTGGGCGAGCAGGTCCTCGTCGCCGCGCAGCCGCACGTCCTCGAGCTCCACGTCCACAGCGATGCCGCGCTCGCTCCAGGCGTCCTCGAGCAGCAGCACGCATGCGCGGATCTGCTCGTCGAGCGAAAACGCCTGCGTGTCGCCCAGGGCGGCTTCGCGCTCCAGCTTCGACAGGCGCAGCACGTTGTCGGTGAGCGACGAGAGCCGCCGGGCGTTCGAGGCGATTTTCGCGACGCACTGCGCCCGGCGCTCGTCGCTGAGCGTGGGGCTTTCCAGCAGCGTCGCGTAACCCTCGATGGCGGCGAGCGGCGTCTTGAACTCGTGCGAGACGTTGCTCACGAAGTCGGTGCGCAGAAGCTCGGTCTGCGCCAGCTCGCGGGTCATGGCGGTGAAGTTGTCGGCCATGTCCCGCACTTCGCGCACGCTGGACGAACGGTGCAGCTCGACGTCGAAGTCGCCTCGCGCCACGCGCTTGGCGGCTTCACCGATTTCCGTGACGGGCGCGATGATGCGCCTGCTCTGCCACGTGCCGAGGGCGCCGCCCAGCACCACGCTGGCGATGGCGGTGCCGATCAGGGGGTTGTGCAGCGCGCCTTCGTCCGCGCCGTCGCCGGCCGAGCGGGAGCCGTCCACCATCATCGACGCCGTCACCACCGCGAACGTGACCAGCGCGAGCGTCACGAACAGCACGAGCGAGAGCGCGGTGGCCATCTTGAACGTCCGGTTCACTGCGGGCTTCGCTTCCGTCGCCTCGGCCCGCTCCCGTTCCTCGCGCCTCACGAGCTCACCGCCTTGTACCCCAGCCCGCGCACCGTGGCGATGCTGATGTCGGGATTGTCCTTGAGCCGCTCGCGCAGCCGGTTCACGTGCACGTCCAGCGTGTGCGCTCCCACCTGGGAGTCGACGCCCCACACTTCGTCCATGATCTGGCGGCGCGTGAACACCCGGTTCGGCGACGAGGCCAGCTTGCACAGCAGCAGGAACTCCTTGCAAGGCAGCGTCTCGCGCGCGCCGTTGCGCACGAGCTCCATCGCGTCGATGTCGAGCGTCGTCGCGCCGAGGCGCACCACCCGCTCGCGCGCGATGCGCGCCCGGCGCAGCAGCGCATCGATGCGCCACACCATCTCGTTGACGTCGATGGGCTTCACCATGTAGTCGTCGGTGCCGTGCGCGAACCCGCGCCGCTTGTCGGCCGCCGCGCCGCGCGCGGTGATCATGAGGATGGGAAGCTCGGGGTGCTCGGCGCGCAATCGGGCGGTCAGCTGGAATCCGTCCACCTCCGGCAGCATGAGGTCGGTGATCACGAGGTCGATCGGCTCGCGCTGCATGGCCTCGAGCGCCGCGCGCCCGTTCTCGGCCGTGACGGCGCGCCATCCGCGCTCCTCGAGCACCGTGCCGTACAGCTCGCACAAATCGTGATCGTCTTCCACCACCAGCATCGTGAACATGCGCTTCTCCTCGTCATCGCGATGCGCGCTCCCTTGTCCGCGCCTCTTCGAGCATATCCGAATCGCGTCGGCCAGCTGTGAACGAACTATGGAAAAACGTCGGACGACGCATGGAGGCCCGCGGGGGCGTGAGGTTGGGTTGAGGTTGGTTCCGTACGTTGATGGGGGCGCGCGTCGGCTCGGACGCGCAACGGTTGCGGCGCGTTGTCGGCGCCGTCCCCTCCGGAAAGGAACGCGAATCGATGGGAGCACGCACATGATTGAGGTCAAGCATCTGACGAGAAGATACGGAAGCACCCTCGCCGTCGACGACGTCTCCTTTTCCGTGGAGCGCGGCGCGATCTGCGGGCTGCTGGGCCCCAACGGCGCGGGGAAATCCACGACGATGAACATCATGACCGGCTGCCTGGCCGCCACCGACGGTGAGGTACGCTACGACGGCCTGGAGATATACGCCGATAAAGACCAGGTGAAGCGCAGGATCGGGTACTTGCCCGAGCAGCCGCCCCTCTACGGCGACATGACCGTGTGGGAGTACCTCGACTTCGTCGCCCGCGCGAAGGGCTTGCCGCGCCTGCAGGTGACGGAAGAGGTGAAGCGCACGGGGTTCGCCTGCGGGCTGGAAGAGGTGATCGGCCGCCCCATCAAGAACCTCTCGAAGGGCTACAAGCAGCGCGTGGGCATCGCGCAGGCGCTCATCGGCGACCCCGACGTCGTCATCCTCGACGAGCCCACCGTGGGCCTCGACCCCATCCAGATCATCGAGATCCGCGATCTGGTGAAGCGCCTGGGCGAGCGCCATACCGTGATCGTGAGCAGCCATATCCTGTCGGAGATCAGGGCACTGTGCGATCGCATCGTCATCATCTCGAAGGGGCGCGTGGTGGCCGACGACACGCCGGAAAACCTGGAGAAGCTGTTCGCCGGCTCCAGCACCACGGTGGCGACGGTGCGGACGAGCGAGGGCACCGCCCTCTCCATCGCCTCCGGCGTGCCCCACGCGGGCGCGGTGACCTGCGATCCCGCCGCCGAGGAGGGCGCCGTCGACGTGCGCATCGAGGCTGCGGACGATGCCGACATCCGCGCCGCGGTGTCCCGCGCGTTCGCCGAGCGCGACGTGGCGCTGCTGCAGATGGTGACGAGCTGCGCCTCGCTCGAGGACGTGTTCGTCGAGTTGACGACGGAAACCCCGGAGGAGGTGGAGGTGCCATGCTAGCCATCTTCTCGCGCGAGGTGAAATCGTTCTTCATCACGATGACCGGATGGGCGTTCGTCGCATTCATGCTGGTGTTCATCGGCATCTACATGATGATCTACAACTTGAACTACGGGTACGGCAACTTCGAGTACGTGCTTTCGGGGCTGACGTTCGTGTACCTCATGGCGGTGCCGCTGCTCACCATGCGCTGCTTCGCGGACGAGCGCCGGCAGCACACCGACCAGCTGCTGTACGCGCTGCCGCTCTCGTCGGGCAAGATCGTGATGGGGAAGTACCTCGCCATGCTCGTGGTGCTGGCCGTGCCGACGGTGGTGTCGTGCACGTATCCCGTCATCATCTCGCTGTTCGGCGACGTGTACCTTCCCACGGCCTACGCGAGCATCCTCGCGTTCTTCCTGCTGGGCGCGGCGCTGACGGCCGTCGGCATGTTCTGCTCGTCGCTGTGCGAGAGCCAGGTGACGGCCGCGGTCGTGTGCTTCATCGTGCTGCTGGTCGACTACTTCATCAGCGGTCTCTCGTCGCTGGTTCCCAGCGGCGTGGGCCCGGCGTGCTTCGTCGTGTCGGTGCTGATCGCGCTGGGCGTGGTGGCGCTCATCGTGCTCACGAAAAACGGCGTGTTCGCCGTGGCGGTGGGCGTGGTCGCCGAGGTCGCGCTGCTGGCGGTGGCCGCGTTCAACGGCTCGGTGCTGGAGGGCGCGGTGCCGGACGTGCTGTCGGGCATCTCGCTGTTCGAGCGGTTCTCGCCGTTCGTCGAGGGCGTGTTCGATCTTGCCTCCATCGCGTTCTTCCTCGCGGTGACGGCGGCCTTCGCGGTGCTGACGGTGCACTGCTTCGAGAAGAGGAGGTGGAGCTGATGGGCGCCTGTTCGACGTCGGTGCGTTCGCGCGTGGGACGCATGCGGGACGCGGTGGTCCGCACGTTTTCCAAGGAGCATCTGAGGGAGCTGTTCACCGGCCGCTCGTTCAAAACGGGAGGCTACACGGCCGCCGTATGCGTGGCGGTGATCGGCATCTGCATCGCGGCGGTGCTCGTGGTGGAGGCGCTTCCCGCGTCGCTCACCGAATGGGACATATCGCAAGAGCAGACCACGTCGATATCCTAGGAAACCGCCGACTACGTGGCGGGCCTCGAGGACGACGTGACGATATACCTCATCGCCGAGGAAGGGGAGGAGGACGAACGCATCGTGCGCCTGCTCCAGCAGTACGCCGACGCGAGCGACCGCGTGTCGGTGGTGCAGAAGGACCCGGTGCTCTACCCGGCGTTCACCAGCCAGTACACGTCGGACGAGGTGACGGGCAACAGCCTGATCGTCACGTGCGGCGACGAGTACCGCCTCGTGGACTACTACGACATATACACGATGAGCTCGTCGTCGTACAGCTACGAGTTCGGCGGCGAATCGGCGGTGACCAGCGCGCTCGTGGCGCTGACGACCGACGAGCTTCCCGTGGTGTACACGCTGACGGGCCATGGCGAAAGCGATCTGCCCACGGGCGTCGCGTCCAGCATCGAAAGCGCCAACATCGAGACGACCGAGCTCAACCTGCTGGCGAGCGATGCCGTGCCCGAGGATGCCGACGCGGTGTTGGCGTACGCGCCCACGAGCGATCTGTCCACGGACGAGAAGGACAAGCTGCTCGCCTATCTTGAGCAGGGCGGCAGCCTGCTGCTGTTCACCGATTACTCGGCGGAAGACCTGCCGAACTTCGACGACGTGATGAACGCGTACGGCCTGGAGGCGGTCGACGGGATCATCGTGGAGGGAGACGGCTCGCACGCGCTGAGCGGCTACCCCTACTACCTGTTGCCCGACATCGGCGACCACGTCATCACCGAGGGCCTTGCCGACGCGAACGCGTACGTGCTCGTGCCGCTTGCGCACGGCATCGCGGAGATCGACTCGTACCGCAGCTCGCTCACCATCACGCCGCTTTTGAGCACGTCGACGTCGGCGTACGTGAAAGCCGACGCCTACAACGCCGAAACGCTGGCGAAGGAGGACGGCGACGTGTCCGGCTCCACCATGGTGGGGGCGGCGGTGACCGAAGCGGTCGGCGACGAGGAGGAGACGCGGGTCGTGTGGTTCAGCTCGAGCCAGTTCCTCGACACGTCGCTGGACAAGCAGGTGGGCGGCAACAACTCGAAGCTGGTGGTGAACGCGCTGGCGTGGCTTGCCGACGCCGAGGACGCCGCCACGATCGCGGTTGCGAGCAAGGGGCTGGGCACGACGATGATCACCATCGATTCGTCCTCGGCCAGCGTGGTGAGCGCATTCGTGGTCGGCGTGGTGCCGCTGTTCTTCCTGATCTGCGGATTCGTGGTCTGGCGCTCGCGAAGGAGGCTGTAGCATGGCCGGGTTGGCATCGAAGCGCGCCCGCACGGTGCTCGTGCTGGCGCTGGCGCTGGCGGCGCTGGGCGGCGCGTATGCGCTCGCGTCGGGGATGGCCGATGCCGAAGGCGAAGGCTCCCTGGCGGCCGGCGAGCCGTTCCTGTCCGTCTCGTCGGAGGAAATCGCAGAGGTGACCTGGACGTACGGCGGCGCGACGGCCACCGTGGTCAAGGAGGACGGCACGTGGGCGGATGCGGAAGCCGCAGGCGTGTCCCTCGACCAGTCGGCGGCTGCGGAGCTTGCGTCGGCGGCGGCCGATGCAAGCTCGAGCCGATCCGTCGCGCGCTCGCAGGAAGACGCGGCGATGGGGCTGGAAAGCCCGACGGTCCGGGCCACGCTCGTCCTGACGGACGGCAGCTCGGTGTCGTTCGAGGTGGGCGCGGCCACGGCCGACGGCACTTCGTGCTACGCGTGGCGCGAGGGGTCGGAGGACGTGCAGGTGGTGGACATCGCCCTGCTCAACGCGTTTTCCTGCTCGATGGCTGACCTCTACGTCACCGAGAGCGCGCCGGGATCTTCGAGCGTCACGGCGTTCGAGGTCGATCGCGGCGGCGACGTCCTGTCGATGACGTACCTCGAAGAGGGGTCCGATGCGACCTACTCGTCGTCCTATCAATGGTTCTTGCAGGACGGCGACGCCCTGCGCGCCCTCGACACGAGCAAGGCGCGAACCCTGGCCAACGTGGTGAATCGCATCACGTGGAAGTCGTGCGTCGATACGGCGTACGCCGACGACGCGGCCGCGACGTACGGGTTCGACGACCCGGTGCTCACGGCGACCCTCTCGTACACGAACGACGATGAGCCGAGCGAATACGTGCTGATCGTGGGTTCGAAAGCGAGTTCGAGCACCTATTACGCCCACCCGGCCGGCTCGACGTACGTGTACACGGTGGCCGCAGAGAAGGTGGAAGACCTGCTGGAGGCCACGTTCGAGACGTTGCGTCCCGACGACGTGTGCCTCATGGATTGGGATACGGTGGACGCGCTCGACATCGTGTGCGACGGCGAGGCGACGACGGTGTCGTTCGTGAGGACGGAGGAGCAGGACGACGACGGCGAGACCGTGGTCAGCACGTCGTACGAGGTGGACGGCGCGTCGGCGGATGCGAGCGCGGTGTCGTCCCTGACGGATGCCATCGACGGGATGGAGTCGGAGGGGGAGGGCACGATCGACGCCGCCCAAGGCGGCGCGGATGCCGAGCTGGCGATCACCTTCCACCGCACCGCGTCGACGTACGAGACGATGACCCTGAGCTTCATTCGCTACGACAACAGCTTCTACCTGGTGTCGTTCAACGGCGAGGAGCGTCTCCTCGTCAACCGCAACGACGTGGCGGCCCTCAAGGAGGCGGTGCAAGCGCTGTGACCCGCCGGGCGCGCCGAGCGCCCTGTGCGCTGCCTGCTAGCGCCAGGGGTCTTCCTGGAACGCGGGGTCGGGGTCGGCGGGGCGGTCGCTGAACGGGTCGTAGCCGTCGTCGTCTTCCTGGGCGGGGCGCAGGAACGGGTCGGCCGAACGCGGCTGCGGCCCCTCCTCCGACGGCTTCGAGCCTGCGACCGGCGTGGTGACCGGTCGCAGGATGTAGTGCGGCTTGTGCTCTGAGTCACTCATGGACGCTATCCTCTTCGGTGCCTACTTTCGCCAAATCGTATGGCGTGGTCTGGTACACATAATAGTTCAACCAGTTCGTGTACAACAGCTGCGCATGCGCGCGCCACGTGGCTTTCGGCGTTTGCGTCGGGTCGTCGTTCGGGAAGTAGTGGCGGGGGAGCGGCATGTCGAGGCCCTTCGCCACGTCGCGTTCGTACTCCACCATGAGCGTGCCGGCGTCGTACTCGGGGTGCCCGAACACGAAGAAGTGGCGGCTGTCGGTGCTCTTCGCGATGTAGACGCCGGCCTCGTCGGAGACGGCGATCAGCTCGAGGTCGGGATGCGCCTCGATGTCGGCCGCGTGCACCTCGGTGTAGCGCGAGTGCGGTGCGCGGAACGAGTCGTTGAACCCGCGCACGAGCGGCGACGACGGCTTCACCACGTCGTGATCGAACACGCCGAACAGCTTGTTCTCCAACTCGTACTTGGGGATGCCGTAGTGGTGGTAGATGCCGGCCTGCGCGCCCCAGCAGATGTGGAACGTGGAGTGCACGTTCGTGGCGGACCAATCCATGATGCGGGCGAGCTCGTCCCAGTAGTCCACGTCCTCGAAGTCGAGCAGCTCCACCGGCGCGCCGGTGATGATCATGCCGTCGAAGCGCTGGTCCTTGATGTCGTCGAACGTGGTGTAGAACGTGTCGAGGTGCTGCTCGGACACGTTTTTCGCCGCATGGCTGGCCGTTTGCAGCAGGTTGACGTCGATTTGCAGCGGGGTGTTCGACAGCTTGCGCATGATCTGCGTCTCGGTGACGATTTTCGTGGGCATGAGGTTGAGCAGCAGCACCTTCAGCGGGCGAATGTCCTGGTGCAAGGCGCGGTATTCGGTCATCACGAAGATGTTCTCGCCCTCGAGCACCTCGGTTGCGGGCAGGGAGTCGGGGATTCTGATGGGCATGGGAACCTCGCATTCCATAGATCGTTGCGGCGTCTTGACCATGATACCTTCTAATCAGAATGCCTGGTTATCCGTATAACAGGTAACGAGTTATCGGCGCAGATACGCGCCGCATGAAGGCCGGTACGAGGCGCTCTCGGATTGCAAGGCGCCGAGGGGCGAGCGCTTCGTACCGGGCCATCCACCTCTTCGCTACGCTTTGCGAGCGCGACGACGGCGAACCGTCGAGACGGCGAGTGCCGCTGCGCCGGCGGATGCGAGCACGGCAAGGACGAGCGAAGAGGGCGCAAGTGGGTCTCCCGTACGCGCGAGCGCTTTGGGCGTGCTTCCGCTCGGGGCGTTAGGGGTCGGCGCTGGGTCGGGCGTCGGCTTCGGATCGGGATCGGGGGTTGGCTCCGGCCCCGGGTCGGGCGTCGGCACGATCTCGGCATCGCCGGGCTGCGCACCCGTCTCCATGGCCGTCGAGCTGAATACGTGGTACGGTTCGTTCTGCGACCCCGCCAGCACGTAGAACCGCCCGCGGTACGCCGTAGCGGCCGGAGCGACCAACGCTTGCTGCGAAGCCCTCTTCCCATACGCCGCCACCGAGGACGCCTCGTCGCCGGAAAGCAGATACGTGTCGGTCGTGCCGTCGTCGCTCGTCGGCCCGACGAGCGCGAACCCGTCTTCGACGCCGCCTGCCGCGTACGCCAGTTGCCCCGTTTCGGTTACGAGCGACGAGAGGTCGACCGGAGTGCCCTCAAGCCATCCCTTGGGAATCCCTTCGCCCGACGCGTCGTCCGAGTCGCCTTCGCGCGGCATCGCCAGTTCGACGCCTCCGATGCCGCCAAGCTGGGTGCTTATAGAAACGCCGCTCGTCACCGCGAACGCTCCGTTGCCATACGCTACCTGAGGACGGATGCGACCCGTGGAAAGCTCCCCTGCCTCCTCGAAAACGAACGTTTCGAGGTCGGCGCGATACACGACCGTGCTGTCTTTTTCTTCCCCGGTTATGCCACCGAACAGGTACAGATGCTTGCCGTCGCTCCCCAGCGTGGAGGCGTACGGCACACCGTTCTCCGCGGGGAAGTCGAAGTCGAGCATCTCCCATGTTCCGTCGGCGGTATAGCGGACGAAAGATACCTTGTCCTCCCTGTTGACCAGCTGCAACACAAGCGCGCCGCCGAGCGTGGCCCCCGTTGCGTCGACGATGCTGCCAGCAAAACCTTTCGTGCCGAGAAGGTCGACGGGAAACGGCACCTCTTCCCATGTTTTCGTATCGGGATCGTAGCGCAGCAGATGGTCGTAGCTGTTGCTCGAATCGAAAACAGATGTGCGCGGCAGGCAGTACACGTTTCCATTAAAGCCCACCAGCTGCCATGCGCCCCATGTGTTGAGCTCGTCGGGAACGGGCAGATCCGTCTGGTCGTAGTACGTCGTTTCAACGCGTTTTCCCAGATCGACGCGGTGATTGGCCTGCTTGCCGTTCGCCTCCACCCGCACGACCGCTTGGCCGCCCGCAAAGCCCTCGGGCTTCTGCACGGTCAACTCGGTCTTTCCGTCGCCCAGGTCGGCCCGCTCGGACACCGTCGCCGCCGCACCGTCCAGCATCGCCGTCGCTCCTTCCGGCATGAAGTAGCCGCGCACCGTCACCGTGCGCCCGTTGTCCACGACCTCGGTGATGGCCGGGCCGGGGTTCGACGCGCCGTCCACCGTTGCGTATCCGCCCGTCGAGCAAAGCCCCTCGTAGCGGGCGTCGGGTTCGGCTGCGCCCTTCACCAACGCAGCCAGCTTTTCGGCCGCTTTCGCCGGATCGTCTGCGGCCACATCGTCCAAGCCCTGCCCTGCGATCACCGCAGCCGCTCCGGCCACTGCCGGGCTCGCCATGGACGTGCCTTGCAGGTAGGTGTAGGGAACCAGGTCGCTGCCCAGGCCGATGCTGTCAACCACGAAGGTACCGGCCAGGTAGGGCCCCAGGTCGCTCGTGCCGCCGGTTGTGGACAGCTTCGCCACGGCGTAGCGTATGTCCACTTGGAAATTCGCCCAGTCGACGTTGTCCGGCAGCTGCCCCGAGAGGCCCGCCCACGAATCGCCGCCATAGCCGAAGGAGCCTTCTTTGGTGGCCAGCTCTTTCCAGCTGCCGTCGAGTGTTTTCACGCCGACGCTCGTCAGCGGTACGACTGAGGCGTTCTCGCCGGAGGTTGCCGTGTAGCGGATGCTCAAGTGCGTGGGCTTCTCGGCAAGCCCCGAGAGATCCACCGTGCCGCTGACGGCGCTTGCGGGGTCGCCCATTTCGGCGGAGTCCGAATCGTAGGGAAGCTCCAAGGCGCTCTCGCCGTCGAAGCGCCGGCCGCCGGCCACGATCTCGCAAGTGTCGGCGGCGTCGGAATCGACGGAGAACGAGGAAAACGTTTGCATGTCGACCCCCGCAGCGGCGTGGCTTTTGCTGTCGAAGCTTTCGTACAGCGCCGCTTCCCCGTCTTCTTCGCCAAGGTACTGCGGGCCCTCGGTGACCCCCGCTCCGTTTGCGGCGCCGGTCGCATAGGTGGACAGGACGGCCGTGCCCGGTGCCATCACGTCGGTCGTGGTCTCCCCGTACTGAGTGAACGTGGACAGGTTGCCCGTCGGGTCGATAGCGTTGACGGTTATCGCGTACGGGTTGTCGGCCAAGAGGCCGACCGTGCTGCCTGCAGCGTCGGTGTCATACGTCGAGTTGCCGGACGCGAACACGCTCACGACGCCCTGGCGCCCGATTTCCGTCACGGCCATGTCGAGCGAGCGCCATTGGCCCTGGCCCAGGCCCCACGAGTTGTTCGTCACCCGCACCTCGACGCCCGCATCGCAGGCTCGGCTGACGTAATCGAAGCATTTCAGAGCGCCGGATAAGGTGTCGTCATGACGAACGGCCATGAGGTTCACGTTCCCCGCCAGGCCCGAGACGCCTTTGCCGTCCCATGCGGCTCCGATGGTGCCCGCTACGTGCGTGCCGTGGTATTCCGTGAGGCCCGTCGTCGACGAGACGCCTGCGGCGGAGTCTGCGACGACGGCGAAGCCATGCTCGTCTTCCTTGCCCGTCGTCGCGATGCCGGACGTCAGCCCCTCGTTCCACATGACCGGTTCCAGATCGGGGTTCGAAGCGTCCACGCCCGAGTCGATGACGGCCACGACGACTTCGTCCAGCTTCTCGGCTGCGGCCGCATCGTTCCATGCGGCGTAGCCCATGTCCACGGCCTCGTTCTGCGCCATGCCGCCCATGCGCCCGTCGTTGTGGAAGCCCCATACGAATTCGTTGATGTCGGTTGCGGGCTCGTCTTTGTCTTGGCCGAAGACGATTTCTGAGGAGGGGGTGCTTTCTTCGCCGTCGCCTTCCGGCTCGGTTTCGCCCTTGTCGTTCGCGACCTCCGCCGTCGGCTTGGCGAGTGCGTCGGGCTCGGGCGTTGCGCCGTCCGCGTCGACGGTTTCCACGATGGCGTTCGGCTCCGCGAACGCCACGCGCGCATCGGACTCCAGCTCGCCGATGAGCTGCTCGGCGGTCTTGCTCTCGTCCCTCACGAGAACCAGGCGTCCGGCCGAGGCTTCGTCGCCGTTACTCGACGAGCGCGATCGAACCGCAGCGGCGGCTTCGACCGCCCCCGCATCGTCTTTCAACGCCTCGACGGCCGTTCCCGCGTCGATGCTCATCAGGTTCTCGGCGCTTCCCAGCAGGTCGTCGTTCAGCGAAAACGCTTGCGCTCCGCCGTCGATCACGTACGCGATGGCCTCGTGCTCGACGTACGTGCCCGGGGCGAGCGCCGCGTCCGCGCTACCGTCTGCGGAGCCTGCGGTCTCGTCCGCCGCCGCCGTACCTGCAGGTATCGGTACGAGCGAACATGCCAACAACGCTCCCAGCGCAAACCTTCCGAATCCCCTCATGTGCTCTCCTTCGCATCGCGCACGGGCAATGGGTGCATACTAAGGAAAAGCATACAACAAAACAGCAGCACGCGAAGATCGAATGCGACAGCGCGCAGGTCAACGGTCTCGTCGGTAAATTCGTGACGGTGCGCGAGCTAGCGCTGCGTTGATCTCGCTTCATGCTCCCAGGTCGTGATCTGCCTGGTACCATACGACGACGCCAACGATGCGGACTCGACGCCTATCGATCATGAGGTCGGGGGCGGGTGCGTCGTAGGTCCACGAGGACAGCATAATAGTGTTGTTTCCCGCTAGGTAACGGCGAATGACTACGGTTGCGTTGTCGAGGTACGCGACCACCGTGCATCCGTTCCACGGCCTCAGCTTCTGATCCACCAAAAGCAGCGATCCTACGGGATACAGACGAGTCATTTCCCGACAGTCCATGCGCACGAATATCCCGACGGGATGCCGTTGAGCGACGTCAAGCGGGGCGTACGCCTCGCTTGAGCACCGCAGCGTGGTGCCGTTGCCGGAGCGCTCCACCTTGTACACGGGGTACGGGAGCTGCATGACGTCGTTCGGGCCCGCGCCGGACGAGGGATCGCGCGCGACGGAAGGCTCCGATGCGAATCCGAGCCCCTCGCTGAGAACGTCGTCGGCCGTCACCCCGAACACTTCGATGAACTTATCGAGGTGCGCTTTGCGTATGAAGCTCTTGCTCGTTTCCCAGCGGGACACGGTTTCCTTCGTGACACTCAGCCGTTTCGCCAGCTCTGCTTGGGACAGGTGCTCGCGGGTCCTCAACGCGCGGATGTTGTCGCCGACGCCCATCGTCCGGGCGCTTCCTAGACGTTCTCTCGCCACAGCGGCAGGCACAGGCTGGTGGGGCCGCCGAAGCCGGCGGTCATCTCCTGGATCGATACAGGGTGCAGCGTCATGCCGGCCTTGTCCAGTAGGTTGTTCGCCGTGACGTTCTCTTCGCAGACGCACAGGTTGCCGGGAGCCAGGCACAGCATGCTCGTGGCGCCGTTGTCGCGCTCGAACTCGATCCGGTTGCTGGCGCCGCTATCCAGGTCCATGAGGCGAATGGGGCCGATGTCGAGCGCCTGCTTGAGCATGGATCGAAGGTCGCCTGAAAGCTCCTTGATGCTCACGCTGCCCTCTTTGCGCCCGCGGCTCATCTTGAACACGGTCGGGTTCTGGGCCAGGGCGGGATCCACCACGAAGGTGTCGTAGTCGATTCGCGAAATGCACGTGTCCAGATGCAGCCGGTTGCCTATCTGGGGTACGTCGAACGCGTAGATGCTCGTGATCTCGGATTCGTCCGCCTCCCACAGGAGGCGGCGGGCCAGCACGTCGATTGCCGCCGCTTCGGTGCGGCTGGACAGGCCCACCGCCAGCGTATGCGCATCGAGGTTGACGAGGTCCCCGCCTTCGAGGTGAAACGAGCAGCGATGGTCGAACCACGAGGGTGCGGACGCAAAGCGGGGATGGTGCCGCGCAACGGCTTCCAGCACATTGACCTCTTGGTTGCGGTCTTGCCAATACATGTGGTTCAGCGTGATGCCTTTGCCGACGACGCTCATGGGGTCGCGTGTGAAGAAGGCGGCGTTGATGGGGTTGATCAGGAACGTGTCGGCATCGAAGGAGCTTCCGGTCAAAGTGGCCAAAGACTGCCGGTCGGAGGCGAGCAGATCTATATCGCCGTAGCGGACGCCCTCGAAGAGACGCTTGACGAGCTGCTCGCTCGTGATCGCTTTGGCGAGGTGCTCTTTGACGCCCTCCGTCAGCTCGATTCCCTCGATGCGGCCGTCCTTCACGTAGGCTTCGGTCAGCTCCGTCCTGGCCTGCTCGGTGCTGTCGATAGCTTCGACCAGGAGGTCTTGCACGTGCAGCACCTCGACGCCTTCGTCGGAGAGCAGCGTGGTCAGGCGATCGTGCTCGGCCTGCGCTTTTGCCAGGTCGAACTCCGTATGGGCCGGGCGCAAGTAGAACACCTGCAAAAAGTCCCCGTGGGGATACTGCTGCGTCTCTTCTCCGGGCCGGTGCATCAACACCTGCTTCAGCGGGCCTATCTCGCTTTTCACCTGCACGCCGCCCATGACCGTCCTTTCCTCCGTCTTCTTAGGGGAAGCATAGCGAATCCGCCGTCCCCTGTACAAGCGAACTTCCAAAATATGACGTTTAATGTCTACACATTTCGGAAACACGACGAAACATGTTGCCTCCTTCGCCGCTTAACGGGCGCGTACCCTTCGCGGCCCCTGCATTTCCCGGATCCTGTCGGTGCGCCTGAGATCATGGACGCCAGGTGGGGAACCAAGGGCTATGGGAAAGGAGAGAGGTGAAATGGCAGAAAAGATCAAGCGCACGTTGCAGGTGCCGCATACCTATACCATCATCTTCGTGCTGATGATACTTGTTGCCGTGCTGACGTGGATCGTTCCGTCCGGTGCTTTCGACACGACGGAGGTCGACGGTCGCGAGGTCACCGTGTCAGGGACCTATCAGGAGATTGACAAGGTCATTGTCGACGAAGAGACCGGCGAGCAGACGGATCTGCGCCAAGGCGTCGATGCCGTGCTGCAGGCACCCCTGCAGGGCATTGAAGCCGCGGTCGAGGTTGTCGCGTTCATCTTCATCGTCGGCGGAGCGTTTCAGATCATCACGGCAACCGGGGCCATCGACGCCGGCATGAGGCGCGTGGTCAAGCGATTCAAGAGCAAGGACATCCTCGTCATACCCATCGCGATGCTGCTGTTCGCGCTGGGTGGATCGACGTTCGGCATGGCGGAGGAGACGCTGCCGTTCTTCGCGATATTCGTGCCCATCATGATCTCAATGGGATTCAACTCCCTCACCGCGTTCATGATCGTCTTTATCGGTGCGAAAGCGGGCTACATCGCCTCGACCGTCAACCCGTTCAGCGTTCTCATCGCGCAGGGCATCGTCGGCATCACCGGCAACCCGCAGCTGTGGCTTCGCGCCATCATGTTCGTGGTCATCGTGGGGCTGTCCATCGCTTGGGTCATGCTCTATGCGAGGAAGGTGCGTAAGAATCCGAAGCTGTCGTTGACGTACGAAGCCGATAAGGCGAAGCGCGAAAAACTGGGTACGGTTGCCGACGATGCTCCGTTCACGACGGCGCAGAAGCTGGTCTTGGGAGTGTTCCTCGCAGGCATGCTGCTCATCGTGTGGGGCCTGGTGACTCAAGGCTGGTACATGGGCGAGCTTTCGGCGGTGTTTCTGGCCATGGGTTTGATCTCGGGCCTCATCGCACGGTTCTCGCAGCAGCGGATCGCCTCGGAGTTCGTCATCGGTTTGAAGGACTTCGCTTTCTCGGCCATCGTGGTGGGCCTCGCGCGCGGCGTCCTGGTCATCGCCGACAACGGCATGATCATCGACACGATCCTCAACGGGCTGGCAACCGGTTTGGCAGGCGTGCCGTCGGCCGTCTACACCACCATCCTGTACGGCGTGGTGAACCTGTTGACCATCCTCGTGCCCAGCTCGTCGAGCCTGGCGGCCCTGACGATGCCGATCTTCGGCCCCCTGACCGAGCTGATGGCTCTCAACCCCGAGGGCGCCGTGACGGCTCTGTGCCTGGGCGAGCCCATGATGACCATCATCTGCCCCACAAGCGCCATCCTCATCGCCGGGCTTGCGGTGTGCAAGATAAGCCTGGAGCAATGGTGGAAGACCTGCTGGAAGTTCTGGTTGGTGCTCAGCGCGGTCTGTATAGGTTTCACGGCTGTTTCCGCGATGCTTCCCGTTGCGTAGATTGCCGACGACGGTTCGAAGGAGGTGCGCATGCGGAGCTGCCGCATGCGCACCGAGGAAGGAGAGACAATGGCGAATACGCCCCTATGCGTAACGAGCGAGATCGGCGCCCTCAAGAAGGTGGTGCTCCATCGCCCCGGCCGCGAGCTCGCGAACATGAAGGCCGACGAGTTCGAGAAGTGCTGGATCCACGATGCGTTCTATCTCGAGTACGCCCAGCAGGAGCACGACGCGTTCGCGCAGATGCTGCGCGACGAAGGTGCCGAGGTGCTGTACATGGAAGACCTGCTTGCGGAATCCATGGACCAGGATCCCCGGGCGCGCGAGGCATTTCTGGACGAGTACCTGGCCCAGGCCCCTATTCCCGACCCGCAGCTGGCTCCGCTGGTCCGCGAAGTGCTGGACGGCATCTCCGACAACCGGCGCCTCGTTGCGAAGGCCCTCGAGGGCATGAGGCTGCGCGAGCTGGATCTTGCCGATGGCCCTCGCACGCTCGCGCATCTAGCGGGAGAGGGTTTGGCGCCCGACGATTTCATCGTCTACTCGATGCCCGCCTCCTACTTTTCGCGCGACCCTATCGCATCCATCGGCGGCGGCGTGTCGCTGAACCGCATGTACCATCCGCAACGCAATCGGGAGGTTCCGTTCTACAAGACGTTCCTCACGTACCATGCGGACTATGCGGGAACGCCGTTTTGGTACGACAACGCCCATACGGCCCACATCGAGGGCGGCGACATCCTGAACATCAACGAGAAGACGGTTGCGGTGGGCATATCGGAGCGCACGGAGCCTGCGGCCATCGACGAGCTGGCACGCAACCTGTTCTGGGGCGCGCATCCCTCCGCCGTCGAAAACGTGTACGCCATCAAGATCCCCTTCGGCTACGAGACGATGCATCTCGACACCGTGTGCACGCAGATCGACTACGACAAGTTCACCGTGTATCCGGGCATGTACGACGAGCTGCGCGCCTACCGCTTGAGGAAGGGCGATCAGCCCCAGGAGGTCGTGGTGGAGGAGCTGGCGGGATCGCTGAAGCGGATTCTGGAAGTGGCAACGGGTTTGGGCGACGTGTCGCTTATCGAATGCGGCGGCGGCGATTCGGTGGAGGCGTCGCGCGAGCAGTGGAACGACGGGTCGAACACGCTGGCCATCGCCCCGGGCAAGGTTTGCGTGTACGAGCGCAACGTGGTGACGAACGAGGTGCTTCGCAAGGCGGGCGTGGAGTTGTGCGTGATCCCGTCGGAGGAGCTTTCCCGAGGCCGTGGTGGCCCGCGCTGCATGAGCATGCCGTTCGTGCGCGAGGCCCTGTAAATCTAAAAAGAAAGGATGATGAATCATGGGATTGAATCTTTCTGGCAAGAGCTTCCTCACGCTGCTGGACTTCAGCGCCGAGGAGATCGACTACCTGCTTGACCTGGCCGAGGACTTCAAGGGCCTCAAGCGTGCAGGTGTGCCGCACCGTTGGCTTGAGGGTAAGAACATCGTGCTGCTGTTCGAGAAGACGTCCACGCGCACTCGCTGCGCCTTCGAAGTGGGTGGCATGGATCTCGGCATGGGCGTGACGTACCTCGATCCGGGCAGCTCGCAGATGGGGAAGAAGGAGTCGGTGGAGGATACGGCGCGCGTGCTCGGGCGCATGTACGACGGCATCGAATACCGAGGCTTCGAACAGAGCGTTGTCGAGGAAATGGCAGAGGTTGCCGGCGTGCCGGTGTGGAACGGCTTGACCGCGCAGTTTCATCCCACCCAAGCTTTGGCCGACGTGCTGACCATGCGGCAGGAATTCGGCCGCGACTTGAAGGGCCGCAAGCTGGCCTTCTTCGGCCAAGTGGGCAACACGGCGGCGTCGCTGCTGGTCATCTGCGCAAAATTGGGTATCGACTTTGCACAGGTGGGCCCGCAGTCCGACGCCCCCGGCAACCGTACGTACGATCCTCAGCTGCTGGCTACGTGCCGGGAGCTGGCCGCGGAGAGCGGAGCGACAATCACGGTTACGGATAGCATCGAAGAAGGCGTTCAAGGTGCCGATGCGGTCTATACGGACGTATGGGTGGGAATGGGCCAGCCGGACAGCTTGTGGAAGGAGCGCATCGGTCTGCTGGAGCCCTATCGCGTGACCGAGTCGGTCATGGCGCAGGCCGCTCCGGACGCGATCTTCATGCACTGCTTGCCGTCGTTCCACGACACGAACACTATCGTCGGCGCCGAAGTCGCCGAGAAGTTCGGTGTGCAGGAGATGGAGGTTGAGGACGCGGTCTTCGAGTCGGGGCAATCGCGCGTGTTCCAGGAGGCCGAGAATCGCATGCACACTATCAAGGCGGTGATGTACGCAACTCTGCGATAGCGTGGACGGTGCGGCGTGCTGGGTGTGGGTTGTGTTGCGCAGGGCCCGATCGACTGGTCGAGCCCTGCGTTTTCAATATCGGCTAGCTTTCAGTGCGATCGCTTGGCCATCTGGAATTGCGATAGCAAGGTATCGAAAAGACGGCACTACCGAGTCTAAAGCGCTCCCCGCTATAATGGGCAAAGCAAATTCGACCTTCACGTGCAACAAGGAGCACCCATGAGCGAGTCCATCAGCACCACCTGCGTGCAGGGCGGCTATCGCCCCGGCGACGGCGAGCCGCGCCAGATTCCCATCTACCAGTCCACCACCTGGAAGTACGACACGAGCGAGCACATGGGCCGCCTGTTCGACCTCGAGGAGGCCGGCTACTTCTACACGCGCCTCGCCAACCCCACGAACGATTTCGTGGCGGCCAAGATCGCCGAGCTCGAGGGCGGCACGGCGGCCATGCTCACGTCGTCGGGCCAGGCGGCTAACTTCTTCGCCGTGTTCAACATCGCCGGGGCGGGCGACCACGTCGTAGCCAGCTCGGCCATCTACGGCGGCACGTTCAACCTGCTGGCCGTCACCATGAAGCGCATGGGCCTCGCGTGCACGTTCGTCGCGCCCGACTGCACCGACGAGGAGCTGGAGGCCGCGTTCCAGCCGAACACGAAGGCCGTGTTCGGCGAGACCATCGCGAACCCGGCGCTGTCGGTGCTCGACATCGAGCGCTTCGCCGCCGCGGCGCACGCGCACGGCGTGCCGCTCATCGTGGACAACACGTTCCCCACGCCGGTGAACTGCCGTCCCATCGAATGGGGAGCCGACATCGTGACGCACTCCACCACGAAGTACATGGACGGGCACGGCGCCAGCGTGGGCGGGGCCATCGTGGACTCCGGGACGTTCGATTGGACGGCGCACGCCGACAAGTTCCCCGGCCTGTGCGAGCCCGACGAGAGCTACCACGGCGTGACGTACACCGAGCGCTTCGGGCTGGGAGGCGCGTTTATCACGAAGGCGACGGCCCAGCTCATGCGCGACTTCGGCGCTATCCAGTCGCCGCAGAACGCCTACCTCGTCAACCTGGGGCTGGAGAGCCTGCACCTGCGCATGGCGCAGCACAGCAAGAACGGCCTGGCGCTGGCGCAGCACCTGGCCGCGCATCCGAAGATCGCATGGGTGCGCTATCCCGGCCTCGAGGGCGACGCCTACTACGACCTGGCGCAGAAGTACCTGCCGAACGGAGCCAGCGGCGTGGTGAGCTTCGGCGTGGCCGGCGGGCGCGCCGCGGCTGAGACGTTCATGGCGAACCTCAAGCTGGCGCAGATCGCCACGCACGTGGCCGACGCGCGCACCTGCGTGCTGCACCCGGCCAACGCGACGCATCGCCAGATGAACGACGAGGAGCTGGCAGCCGCCGGCATCACGCCGGATCTCATCCGCCTGTCGTGCGGCATCGAAGCCACCGAGGACCTCATCGCCGACGTCGACCAGGCGCTCGCGGCGGTGTAGGGGGCTGTGGTACGATAGGGTTCCTAGCTCGGGTGAGAAGACCGGTTCGGGATTCGATCACGGAGGTGCCCTATGGAACGCAAGAAGCTGTTCGTTCGCATCGGCATTGGCGCGGCGGGGGTGCTGTTGCTCGTGGCGGTGTTCGCCGGCGTCAGCATGGTGGGGGAGCGGAACCACCTGCGTCAGGGCATCGAGGAGGGCTTCGAGCTGCGAGGGACGTATCAGCTTCCCAGCGGCGCATCCATCACCTTCCAGGTGTTCGACGCTGAGCGTTCGTGGGAGGCGCAGAACGGCCCCGACGGCGTGGCCAAGGGCACGTTCAAGGAAACGGCGGACCCGAACATCTACCTGCTTGAAGACGAGCGTGGCGAAGAGACAGGTTGGGTGCACCTCGCCTACGCGAACGGCGACGGCGGGGGCACCCTGTACGTGCGCTACGGTTCGGGCGATGTGGTCGAGATGGGCAAGGTAAGCAGGACCCCCATCTATCAGGCGCGCGGCTGACCTGCGTTTCAACTCCTCGTTGCAGGACGATCCTTCGGGTCGAACGGCGGCGCGCGCTCGCTATACTGATCCCAGTGAATGCGTCGACGTGAAAGGACGACCATGGACATTCAAGCCATCATCGACAAGGTTGTGGGCGAGGTTCAGCAGGCTCCCGAGATGCTGCAGGAGATCGTCGCCGACCCGGGTGCGGCAATCGAGAAGATCACCGGCCACTCGCTGGGCGACACCGACATCGCGGCCGTGGCCGAGGGCGTGCTCGCTCAGGTGCAGGAAAAGGGCGGCGACCTCAAAGAGCACCTCTCCGGCCTGATGGAGAACGGCGCGGTGCACGACGTCATCGCCAACATCACCGGCGAAGGCTCGCCGTTCAGCGGCCTGCTGGGCAGCATCTTCGGCAACAAGGAGTAGCGCGCTGCGCACATACGGAAGCACCGGGCCCGCTCGCGAACGCGCGCGGGCCTTTTTGATGCTTCGCTCGAATAGCCGTTGAGGAGGGCCGGCGCGTCCCCGGCGCCGAGCCGGCCGCACGGGCGTCGGAACCCGACGCCGCCCGGTCGCTCGGCCTTCACGCTGATGGGGCCGCGGTTCTGCCGCTTTCTCGCGCTCTTCCCTTCTGAAATGCAACCCTTTTCCCCTTCGGTGGTAAATAGTTTCTAGTCACGGCTCAGTATCTTGATGTTCGCGCACCACTTCTGCGAACATGCACGTGAGAAGGGTATGGGAAGAGGGGGCTCATGGCGAAGAGGCTCATAGCGGACGATTTTTCGCTGCTGGGCGGCGCTCTGTCGCTGGCCGCGCGCAACGCGCAGACGTTCGAGTCGCTCGCGGCCGAGCTCGACGTGTCCCAGGAAGACCTGTCCCTGTACTGGTTCGCGCTCAACAACCTGCGCCGCCATCAGGGCCACGTGCTGCCCGTGCCCTTCGACGCGGCGGCGCCCGGCGACGCGCCCGACGCACCCTCCTCCTCGAGCAACTGGTACGCGCCCACGTGGCGCCTGAACAAGCTGCTGGAGGAATTCCAGCTCAACGAGGGTTTGGCGGTGCACTACGGGCGCATCCTGACCGATCCCGAAGGCGGCCACTACGAACTGAACCTCGCGGCCAGCGAGGTGGTGCGCGCGGTGCGGCTGGAGAACGCCGACCTCGATGCGGCCCAGCTCAGGCGCGTGTGCGTGCAGGCATGCGAGCCGGTCAACGGCATCGAGCTGCTCGTGTCAAACGCGGGCAAGATCCTGCTGACGGTGGAGGACTACCGCGACGAGCCGCTCGACATCGCGTTCGTCGAGCGCCTGTACGCGGCACTCACCGAGGGCATCTCCATCAAGGAGGTGCGCGAGATCGAGAGCCGCGAGGCGAACGCGGTCGACGAGCTGCGCGCGAAGGCGCTCGAGTCGTTCTGCGCGCACGTGTGGGTGCCCGACGGCAACCACACCCTCGTCGACGCCCTCATCGCGCTGTACTACTTCAAGACGTTCCGCCTGTTCCCTGCCGGGAACAACGTGCTGGCGTTCCTGCTGTACTTCCTCATCCTGCACCGCGCCGGCTACCACTTCTCGGCGCATGTGCCCGTGGTCAAGCTGCTGTACCCGCGCGATGACGACGGCGGCCGCGGCCACGGCCTGGCGTGCGCGCCCGAGGACCTCGTGGTTGCCTGCGACGGCTACTTCGACTGGACCCGCTTCTTCGAGCAGGCGGTGCGGCTGATCATCGACGAGCAGCGCTGGACCATGACCAAGCTCGACGGCATGGCGCGCCGCCGCGAGCGCTTCCGCGCCATCATCGACGCCGACGAGAGCATGAACTTCCGCCAGAAGGAAGTGCTGCTCGAGGCCGTCCTCCACAGCAACGCCGAGTTCACCTACGGCATCCACGTGCATCGCTACGACGTGTCGTATCCCTGCGCGCGCAGCGACTTCGCGCGGCTGCTGGACCAGGGGTTTCTCCGGCAGCACGACGACGGCATCCGCCACTTCTTCGTGGCGTCCGACAACTTCGGCGAGGTGTTCCTGAACTACCTCAAGGAGCATTGCGCCGACGCGTTCTCGCGCTTCTACCGCGAAGACGGCTCGCTGCGCGACGCGTTCAAAAGCGCGGACGACATCGCGGCGGAATACAACAAGGACGTGGGCTTTTACGAGAAGTCCCTGCTGGATAAAACGTACATCGAGCACTACGACTTCCGGCGCACGCCCATTGCCGACCACGACGGGCCGCAGCGGCGCCGCCGGTCGGACGACGAGTGACAACCGGCGAGGAGAAAGGAGGATTCGGGGGAGTTCGGCCATTTTCATTGTCAAAGGAGGGTCAATGAAAGACACCATGAAAGAGCGTGCACGCCTGCACGCTCCCAGCAAAGCGAAAGCACTGGTCGTGCTGGTTGCGGTTGCGCTGGTCGCTTCGTTCGCCGTTTGGGGATGCAGCCCGAAGGCGATGAGCGACGACGCGAAGGCCGCCGGCACGAGCACGGAAAGCACCGACGGCAAGACGAGCGCGAAGGCCGGCGACGGCCCCGACGAGCTGTCCGCGTTCAGCGGGTTCCCCACCGAGGGCCGCTTCGTCGACGGCGTGGCATCGCTGCCCGATTTCTACAAGAACACCGAGAAGAACGAATCCAACGCCAAGGCCGAAGCGCCGCGCCGCTACACCGACCGCAACGGCAACCTCGTGCAGCCGGTTCCCACCGACGAGCTGGGGTGGAACAACACCTACCTCGACGCCGACAACCGCGGCTGCACCTCGTGCCACACGTTGGAGAACGCCCTGATGAGCCTGCCCACGTACCATCGCCTGATCTTCTTCGGGTACCCCACCGAGCAGAGCTATCAGAACTGCATCGCCTGCCACTCCGATTCCTACTCGGGGCACAAGCTGGCCGACGCCATCCACACGCTGCACATGAACAGCACCATGTTCGTCGATGACGACAACGGGAACTGCCAGTCGTGCCACTACATCGACTCCAACACCGGCGTGTTCGAGCGCTGGGACGAGGTGAAGTACGACCTGTACAAGGGCATCACCGACGTGGCATCCGACGAGCTGAAGGCCTCGGTCACCTACGATCAGACCACCATCACGCCGGCTGAGAACCGCATCTTCAAAACCGTCAAGGACGAGCCCAACGAGTGGCTGACCGACGACTCCAAGGTGGACACGTCCATCTACGAGAACTGGGTCATCTCCATCGACGGCGATTGCGAGAACCCCGTCGAGATGACGCTTCCCGAGATGGAGCAGCAGTTCGGCACCGTGAAGCAGGTCATGAAGATGGACTGCACCATCAACGGCGTGGGCCAGGCCACCATCATGCAGAGCGAGGTGGAGGGCATTCCGCTGAAGGCCATCATCGACTACGCGAAGCCGAAATCGGGCGCCAACGTGGTGAGCCCCATCGGCAGCGACGGGTACGACTACGCGAAGATGGGCATCGACTGGCTGCTTGAGAACGACGCGGTCATCGTCACGAAGATGGACGGCGAGCTGCTGCCCAACTCGCAGGGCTATCCCTGCATGATCTGGGTGAACAAGACGTCCGGCGGCAACTTCACGAAGCGCATCTCCAACCTCACGTTCATGACGGTGCCCGACGACAAGATCGACGCCGAGCTGTACGTGGGCCAGTTCACCGACGACCGCACGGGCGAGATCTACTCCAAGCCCAACAGCGGCGTGCTGAACTATCCCACCGGCATCGTGCTGTCCGGCGAGGAGGCGAAGACCGTGCACCTGGAGGGTTTCGCCGACGCGTGGGACGAGCCCATCAAGAAGATGGAATTCTCCTTCGATCACGGCGAGACGTGGACCGTGGTGGACACGCCCGACAACAACGCCGACAACTGGACGTACTGGCGCATGGACTTCACGCCGCCCGCGGCCGGCGCCTACCTGCTGGACATCCGCACGACCAGCATCACGCCTGACGGCGCCGATCGCGTCTGCCAGTACGACACCCAGTTCATGTTCACGGTAGAGTAGGGGGTACGATAATGAAAACAACGACGCAACGCGGTCGTGCCACGATCTCTGCCCTCGCGGGGTTCACCATGGTCGCCTCCATGGCGGCCGCGCCGGCGGTGGCGCTGGCCGGCGAACCCGCTGCCGACGAGCCCGTGGCCGCCGGCGGCACCGAGGCCGCGACGAACGGCACGGCTGTCGAGAGCACGCAGGTCACGCCCGCCCAGGTGGAGGGCGAGTTCTCGTTCGACCAGACCACCATCACGTCCAACGAGGTGATCAAGACCTTCTTCCAGCGCGTGTCGCAGGCCATCTGCGGCGCGACGGTGCCCCTCGTGGCGGACAACCCGCTGGGCTGGAAGCTGTCCGTGTCGGGCGACGTGGAAACGGCGTTCACCGCTTCGGTGGGCGACCTCGCCAACGAGGAGTCGACCAGCAACGTGATGACCTGCACCTGCGGCGGCAACCCCGCCGGCGGGCGCGCCATCGTCACCGCGGACGTGACGGGCATCCCGGTGGAGCATCTGCTGGCGAAGGCCGGCGCGGCTTCGGGTGCGAACGCCGTGACGTTCGTGTCGGCCGACGGCACGCAGCAGACGTTCCCGCTGGGCTACGTGGTGGGGCGCCATGCGGTGCTGTCCTACGAGATCAACGACGAGGACCTGTCGGCCTCCGTGGGCGGCAGCAACCAGCTGTGGATGACGAAGACGCCGGCGAACTACTTCGTGCGCGACGTCGTGGAAATCGTGGTGTCCACCGAGGACGTCGCGCCCGCGACTCCGGGTGCGGCCGACGAGCATCCCAACAGCCCCAACGCGGGCGTGCTCGCGGGAACGCAGGGCTAGGGGACACACGATGATCGCTCCGATGCAGGTATCCGTGGGCAAGCCGGTGACGTTCAGCGGGTACGCCGAGGACTACGGCAAGCAGATCGTGTCGGTGCAGTTCTCGCTCGACAACGGCGCGAACTGGACCACGTACGACGTGTCGGATTCCACCGACGAGCTGTGGGTGCACTGGACGTTCTCGTACACGCCCGAGCGGCCCGGGTTCTACCGGCTGCTCGTGCGCTCGGTGAACGACGCCGGCGCAGCCAGCCCGCTCGCGGACGTGGCCGAGTTCACGGCCGCCTAAGCGAAAAGGGGGCGCTTCCTTGGGTTCGGAGGAGGCGCCCCCTTCTTTTCCGCCCGCCTAGCGCATGGCGGCGCGGTAGGCGCTGGGGGTGGTGTGGTGGGTGCGGGCGAACAGCTCGGCCAGGCGCTCGGGGCGGTAGCCGACGGCTGCGGCAACCTGCGCCACGGGCGCGTCGCCGACGGCCAGCAGCTCGGCGGCCTTCGCGCAGCGCAAGCGCTGGCGGTACTCCACGATGGTGCAGCCGCACGCCTGCTTGAAGGTGCGCCGCAGCTTGGTCTGGCCCATGCAGGCGATGCGGGCCAGCTCGTCGGCGTCCACGGGCGCGGCCAGCTGCTGCTCCAGGCGCCGCCGCACGCGCTCGATGGCGTGCATGTCCTCGCTGGCCAGTTCGCTGGTGCGCTCGCCGGCCATCGCGCGCGACTTGTCCACGACGAGCGCCACCGCTTCCTCAACCTTGCTTCGGTAGAACAGCCGCGCCGACGCGCCGCGTCCGCGGTAGGCTTCCACCTGCTTGAGCAGCACCACCATCTCGGGGAAGTCGGAAAGCCCGTCGATGCTGGCGAACGCCTCCTCGGCGCTGAACGCCTCATCCCGGTACACCTCGCGCAAATACTGCTCGTAAAACGGCGGGGCGAGCATGATCTCGACGTTGCGGATGGGCGTGCCGGCCCGGCACAGGCAGTCCCAATGCGGCGTGTCCAGAACGTGCCCCTCCAGGTAGGGTGCCTCCACCGTGCGGTTCGTGACGCTCTCGACGCAGCTTCCCGACAGGTAGTAGCGCACCGAGACGAAGCGCGGATGCCGGCATTGCTCGCGGAAGTCGCGGGGGAACAGCATGTCGGTCGCCGAGATGGCGAAATCGCGCTCGGCGTACAGCCAGAAGTATCCCGAGGCCACGTCGCGCGGCATGCGGAACATGCGCCCCTCGCGTTCGGGCGCGCCCACGTCCGCCGCGCGCGTTTCCTCCATCTGCATGTCGGCGAGGCAGGGGAGGAACACCTCGCGCATGATGTCGTAGTCGGCGCATGCGGCAGCCGTCCCGTCCCGATTTCCGTCTGCGCGAATCAACGCGCCCTCCTTCCGTTCCAACGCGTTTGCGCGCCCGCCCTTGCGCCCGGACGCGCTCGTCTCTAAGTTAGATCAGGATAACATGATAGAGCGATAGGAGCATATATGGCATCATCAGAGAACAAACGCGAGCTCATACTCACCCGATCGCCCGGCAGGCTCATGGTGTCGTTGAGCCTGCCGGCTATCGTGGGCATGGTGGTCATCGGCCTGTACACGTTCGTCGACGCGATCTACGCAGGTCAGCTGATCGGCGTCGACGCGATGGGTGCGGTGTCCATCGCGTACCCGTTCACGTTCATCAACTCGGGGCTGGCGGCCATGATCGGCATGGGCTCGGCCTCCGTGCTGTCGCGGGCCATCGGCGCGCGCGATCAGAAGAGCATCGACCAGGTGATGGGCAACCTCGTCGTCATGAACCTCGTGCTGTCCCTCGCCGTGACGGTGGTGGGCGTCGCGTTCGCCCGCCCGCTGCTCGCGCTCACGGGCGCGGAAGGCGCCATGCTCGACCTGGGGGAGCGCTACCTGCGCATCATATTCCTCGGCAGCCTGTTCGTGAACTTCGCCCAAAGCTCGAACATGATCATGCGCGGCGAGGGGGAGTTGGCCCGCGCCATGGGCATCATGGCCGGCGGCGCCATCCTCAACATGGTCCTCGCGCCGGTGTTCATCCTCGCGCTGCGCGATCAGGGATTGGGCCTGGAAGGAGCCGCGTGCGCCACCGTGCTGTCGCAGGCGGTGCTGGCGGGCGCGATGCTGTGGTGGTTCTTCAAGCGCGAGAAGACGGCGCGCATCGTGCGCGTGGCGGCGTCGCGCGCGGTGCTGGCCGAGGTGGCGAAGGTGGGCGTGTCGGCCATGCTCATGCAGGTGCTCACGCTCGTGCAGCAGGCGATCATCTACCGCGCGGCGGCCGAGTGGGGCGGCGCGGAGTGGCAGGTGCTGTTCGGCGCTGCGCTGCGCATCCAGTCGTTCGCGTTCATCCCGCTGTGGGGCATGAGCAACGGCTTCCAGCCCGCGGCGGGCACGAACTACGGCGCCGGGCTGTACGACCGCGTGAGAAGGTGCACCGTGGCGTTCTCGCTGGGGGCGACGGGGCTTGCGCTGCTGTTCTGGATACCCGCCATGCTGTTCCCCGAGGCCGCGTTGTCGCTGTTCATCACCGATCCGGCGCTCGTGGCGCAAGGCGTTGACGACTTCCGCGTGTTCTTCGTCGCCTATCTGGCGATGGGCGTCATGGTGATGGGCATCACGCTGTTCCAGTCGTTGGGGAAGGGCGGATTGGCGGCGCTGCTCGCGCTTGCGCGGCCGTTGCTGCTGTTCGTGCCGCTCGTGCTGATCGTGCCGAACCTGGGCGGCCTCGGCATCCACGGCGTGTGGCTGGCCTGCGCGATCACCGACGGCTTGCTGGCGCTGATCGCCGTCGCCCTCATGGTGCGCACGTGCCGCGGGATGGGGAAGGGCCGCGCGCGGACGGCCGCGATCGAGGAGGGGGAAGCCGCGCGGGCGTAACGCGCAGGCGGCCCGGGACGTGCGGCAGGCGCGCGTCCCGGGCCGTTCGCGTGCCCGCTAGCCGGCCAGCAGGTTTCCGACGCGCAGGCATTCGGCGCTGGCCTCGTCGTCGGGGTAGTCGTAGGCGATCACGGAATCGGCCACGTCGACGCCGGCTTCTTCGGCGCGCTTCTCCCACAGCTCCATCCACTCGCCGTCGTTCCACTCGTACGAGCCGAACAGCACCACCTTGTGACCGGCCAAATGGGGCTCTACCTGGTCGTACATCGGGAGGAACTCCATATCCTCCAGCTCTTCGTCGCCCATGGCGGGGCAGCCGAAGGCGAGGGCGTCGTAGTCCTCCACGCGCTCGGCGGTGAAGTCCGCGGCATGCACGAGGTCGGCCGTGCCGCCGGCCGCGCGCACGCCTTGCGCGATGAGGTCGGCCATGGCCTCGGTGTTGCCCGTGCCGCTCCAGTAGACGATTGCAACCTTGCTCATAGGGTATCTCCTTCGTGTCGAGGGATGTCGCATGCGCTCTCTGTTGAGCGAGGTGCGCGACGAAGCCGCGCCGCGCACCTCGCTCAACAGAGCCGCGTCTCGCGTCTCACGTGCCGTCCGCTCGCGCGCTAGCCGGCCGCGCGGAACGCCTCGGCGGCGGGGAAGTCCTCGTCCACCGCGGCGAGGCATTCGATGGAAACGCCCTCGTCGAACAGCTGCTGGTACATGGTGGTGCAGTTCTTGTAGCAGCAGAAGCACGTTTGGGCGTCGCGCTCTTTCGCGTACACCTTCCAGCATCCGCTGCACAGGAAGTTCTCGCCTTCGTTGTCGATGAAGCCGATGACGTCCTCGTAGGGATAGCCCAGGAAGAAGCCGATCTCGTGCGGGAACGAGCAGCGCCCCGTCATCTGGCTTTGCAGGTCGGTGCCGCAGATGCGCTTGTGCAGCTTCTCGATGCAGGCCGACAGCGACGAGGTGTCGTAGCCCTCGGCGGTCAGGAACGCGGCCACCTGCTCCTGCTGGATGGCGCGCGTGAGCAGCCGGGGCCGGTACACGTACACGAGCGCCCCGCTCGTGCGGCGGGCCAGCACCTCGATGCGCACGCCGTGCGGCGCTAGCTTGGCGCGGCAGGCGCGCAGCGCGTCGGACAGCTGGTCGTCGCGCAGGGCCGCCGCAGTCGGGCGTCGCCCGTGCTGGACGGCCGTGGGGGAGAGGGTGCTGCGGCAGGTGAACAGGTTCGCGGGTTTGAGCGCCGCGAGCGTGGGGGTGCAGTGGTGCACCAGCTTGCGTTCGAACGCTTCGCAAGGCGATAGTTCCTGCTCGATTGCTTCCATGCGGCCTCCCTCGGGCAGCGCCTCCGCGGGTGTCGGATGCGCCTATAAGTTAGCTTTGGATAACATATACCCGAGTGTCGGAGGTTCGTCAAGCACGGATCCGAAAAAGCGCCAGACGCGCAACGTATGCGGCAGCGCAGGACCCGCGGACGTTGCGCTCCTCGCCTTGCGTCGTTCTCCCCGAGCTGCGCAAGGGGTCGGCATCCGGGCGTCCGAATGTTTCACGTGAAACATTCGTTCTGGTTTCATTCGAGGCGCGACCCTCGACGATCCTTCGATCGCCTCCGCTCAGGCGCTGCGGCGGCGGTAGGCGCTGGGGGGCACGCCGGTGCGGCGGCGGAAGGCTTCGGCGAACGCGCCGGGCTTGCGGTAGCCCACGGCGCGCGCGATGTGGGCGATGGGCTCGTCGGTGGAGTTGAGCAGCTCGATGGCGCGCTCGATGCGCGCGTCCGCGACGAACGCCGCGGGCGAGGTGCCGTACGCCGCCTTGAACGCGGCCTTCAGCTTCGTCTGCCCCATGCACGCCCGGCGCGCGAGCTCCTCGCAGGACAAGGCGCCCGCGAGATTGCCGTTGATGTAGGCGCTCAGGTCGTCGAGGGCCGCGCGATCCTCCTTCGACAGCGACGGCGCGCTCCCTTCGGCGCGCTCCGCCTCGATGGCCGCCGCGCGTTCGATGACCAGCGCGAGCGCCTCGGCCACGGCGCCCTCGTAGAACAGGGTGGCCGCCATGCCCGTGCCCTGATAGGCGCGCACCTGCTTGAACAAGGCGACCAGCTCGGGAAAGTCGGTGCGACCGTCAACCAGCGCGAAGGCGCGCCGCACGTCGGGGATGTTCCCGAAGCGGGCCTGCAGGTAGTCGCGGTAGTAATCGGGCGAGATGGTGATGGAGGTCGCGCGGGTCGCCGAACCCGGCTGGTAGAGCGCCACGTACTCGGCGCCTTCCTCGGCGAGGTAGGTTGAGATGGCCCCGGCGCGCAGCGTGCTGCCGCCGCTCTGCACGATGAGGTCGGCGGCTTCGTAGTATCCGATGGACAGGTGCTCGGCGTGGCGGTAGCGCATGACGCCGGCGTGCTCGAACGTCATGTCGAAAGCGTTGACGGCGAAGAGGTTGTCGTGGAAGTAGGCCCAGTATTCGCCGTGCCCGCAGCCGTTCGCGAACCGGTAGACGCTGCCCGCCGAGCCGTACCCCGGCACCGTGCCGGCGGGCACCATGTCCCAGAGGCGGAACGCCTCGTCGTACATGTCGTCTTTGATGCTGCGCATTCGCTTCCTCCTCCGTCTGCCCCCGGGCTGCCGATCGCGCGCGTTCCGCACTGCCCGAAACGGTCGTTTCGCTGCCGTGAATCGTCGCGCGCGCCCGTCGTCGCTGCTGCCGTCCGGCTGATTCGCTCATTATACCAAAAAGTTACCGAGGGTTAACAACGCGCTGCCGGTTGGCGGCGTTCGACGGGAAAGGAGCGTGCGCAATGGCATCGAACGTGGCAAACACGCAGGGGGAGAGGGCGGCTTCCGCGACGGCGAACCGGTGGACGACGCGGGATGTGCTCACGTTCGTCATCTTCAACATCGTCATCATCGTGGCGACGATGGTCGTGAAGCTGGCGGAGGACGCGGTGCTCTCGCCGCAGAACACCTTCTTCGTGGGATCGTGGCTGTTCCCGCTGGTATCCACTCCGTTCTACCTGGTCATGGCCGATCGCATCGGCAAACGCGGCGTGCTGGGCGGCTCCATCCTGCTGTTCGGCGTCCTGTACACGTTCATGGGCGGCCTGTACTGCGCGCCCGTGGCCGTGGTGGGCGCCGTGATCGGCGAGCTGGTGATGTGGGGGAAGGGGTCGTACCGCAGCATCGTGCGTTCGGCCGTGGGCTTCTTCGTGTACTGGGCGACGTTCGCCTGTTACGGCATCATCCCGTATCTCCTGTTCAAGGACGCGTATATGGAGCAGCTGGGCGCGTATTACAGCGCGAGCGACGTGGCCGCCATGGTGTCGCAGTACACGGAGCTGCCGTGGATCCTGCTCATGCTGGCGATGTTCGCCGCCGGCACGGCGCTCGGCGCGGTCATCGGCGCGAAGTTCCTGAAGAAGCACGTCCGCAAAGCGAAGATCGCGTAAGCGCCCGATGGAGACGAGCTCGCAAGCGCGCCCCTTCGCGCGCCCCGACTTGCGCGCGGGCCTGTTCGGCCTCGACCCGCGCACGCATCTGCTGGCCGTCGTGGCGTTCGGCGTTGCGTCCATCGTGCTCACCGGCTTGCTGGAGACGGCGTTGTTGCAGGTGGCCGCCGCGTTGTACCTGGCGGGCAACGGGCGCGCTCGCTTGGCGCTGCGCTCGTGCGCGAGCTTCGCCGTCGTCGCGGGCCTCAGCTTCCTGCCGCTGCCGGGGCTGTACGGGGTGCTGTTCGTGAGCCTGCTGCACATGGTGCCGCCGTTCACGGCGGGCTGCGCGTTGTTCTCGCTGTCTCCTTCGGCCATCATGTGCGCGCTCGCGCGGTGGCGCGTGCCGCAGCGCGTGCTCGTGGGCGTGTGCATGCTGTTCCGCTTCGCGTCGGTGCTCTCGTTCGAGGCGCGCTCCATCGTGCGCGGCATCCGGCTGCGCGGGGTGTTCCCGCGCGCGATCGACGTGGCGCTGCATCCCGCGCTCGCCTACG
Organism: Eggerthella hominis; assembly: GCF_014287365.1. Lineage (NCBI taxonomy): Bacteria > Bacillati > Actinomycetota > Coriobacteriia > Eggerthellales > Eggerthellaceae > Eggerthella > Eggerthella hominis. The sequence continues at coordinate 410,324 of NZ_JACOOA010000002.1, read as the reverse complement.
AGTGCTGCTACACGCCGCTCGTCATGCGCTGTTTGCGCCTGTCGGCCGAGCTGGCCGCGTCGGCGGAGCTGCGGGGCATCGAGGCCGACGGCGTGCGCACGTCGGTGCATCATGTGGGATTCGAGGCGCGCGACGCCCTTGCCGCCGTGGCGGTGCTGGCCGTGTGCGCGGGGCTATGCGTGTGGGGGAAGGTGACGTGATGGCGCAAGCGCAGGACAGCGAGCGGGCGGCGGCCGTGCTGCTCGACCGGGCAACGTTCCGCTACGTGGACGAATCCGAGCGAGGTTTGGAAGCGGAAGCGGGTTCTGCCGCGCCCGCATCGGGCAGCCGCGTGGACGACGTGTCGCTGTCGGTGGCTCCCGGCCGCTGCCTCGTGCTGTGCGGGCGCTCGGGCGACGGCAAGTCCACCGTGTTGCGCCTGGTGGACGGGTTGGCGGGCACGTTCTTTCCCGGCGATCTGACGGGCGTCGTGGAGGTGTGCGGCGCCGACGTGCGCCGGCTCGCGCCGCGGGAGCGCACCGAGCGTCTCGGCGTGGTGATGCAGGACCCGCGCAGCCAGTTCTTCATGGGGACGGTGGGTGACGAGATCGCGTTTTCGGCCGAGAACCTGGGGGTGGACCCCGCCGAAACCGTGCGTCGCGTGCGCGCCGCCGCCGAGACGTGCGGCGTGGAAGGGCTTCTGGGCGAGAAGCTGTCCGAGCTGTCGAGCGGCCAGAAGCAGCGGGTGGCCCTCGCCGCCGCCATCGCGTGCGGTCCGGCCGTGCTCGTGCTGGACGAACCCACGTCCAACCTGGACGCGCAGGGCTCCGAGGCGCTCGTGCGCATCCTGGCCGAGCTCAAGCGCCGCGGCACCGCGGTGGTGGTGTCCGAGCATCGGCTCCACCAACTGCTGCCGGTGGCCGACGCCTACGTATGCCTGCGCGCCGGCCGCGTCGTTGAGCGGTGGAACGCCGACGCGTTCGCACGGCTCGGGCTGGAGGACGCGGCGGCATACGGCTTGCGGCATCCGGACATGGCCGCGCCCGCGCCGGGCGCCGGCGGCGTTGCGCCTGCAGCGAGCGGTTGGCGGGTCGAGGGGCTGACGTACCGCTACCCGTCCACGAAGCGGGGCATCCGCGACTTCGATGCCGCGTTCGCCTGCGGGGCGGTGACGGTGATCGAGGGCCCGAACGGGGCGGGCAAGACCACGCTCGCGAAGGTGCTGTGCGGCGCGACGCGCGAGCAGGCGGGGCGCGTGACGTTCGACGGTCGCCCCGTGCCGCGCCGCGAGCGACGGCGGCGCAGCTACTTCGTCATGCAGGACGCCGACTACCAGCTGTACGCCGGCAGCGTGGCCGACGAGGTGGTGCTGGGGCGGCGCGTGGACGAGGCGCTGAAGGCGCGCGCATGGGAGGCGCTCGAGGCGTTCGACCTGGTCGACCTGGCCGATCGGCATCCTGCGAGCCTGTCGGGCGGTCAGAAGCAGCGCGTGACGCTGGCGGCGGCGTACTGCTCGGACGCCGACCTCATCGTGCTGGACGAGCCCACGAGCGGCCTCGACGGCCGCGGCGTGCGCGAGGTGTCCGCGTGGTGCCGCACCCTGGCCGCCGGCGGCAAGGCCGTGGCGATCATCACCCACGACAACCTGCTGGCCGCCCTCGCCGGCGATGCCGTCGTGGAGCTGAAAGGCTAGGCACCCGACGGGGAAGGCGGGCGAGCCGATTGCGCTTCCGTGCGCTGTCGATCGCGAACCGCGCCGCAAGTTCGGGCTTGCAATCCGCCCGGACCGCCTCTATACTGATAATCACATTATCGATAATGAAATTATCAGTAGAGGGAAAGGCGGTTGGAAGCTTGTCGAAATCCGACGCGAGCATCGACCCTCGCATCCTCGACAGCGCACGGCGGGAGTTCCTCGCCCGCGGCTTCGAGGGGGCGTCCTTGCAGAGCATCTGCGCGGACGCCGGCGTGACGACGGGTGCGCTCTACAAACGCTACAAGGGGAAGGCCGATCTGTTCGAAGCCGTGGTAGCTCCCACGCTCGCCGACATCCGCGCGCTTGAGGAAGAGGCGAAGCGCCGCGATTACGCGCTCATGGACGATAAGAACCTTCGCGAGCTGTGGGCTCTGTCCGAAGATATCCATCGCCAGTGGATGATCTACTTCTACGAGCGCTACGAAGGGATGCGGCTCCTGCTGTGCTGTGCGGAGGGCACGGCCTATGCGAACTTCCTTCACGACTTCGTGGCGCGCAACACGGCGTTGTGCATGGAGTTCGTGAACGAGGCGCGTCGACGCGATTTGCCGGTGAGCGACATCGACGCCGATGAGTTGCACATCCTGCTCACGGCGTACTGGTCCACCGTGTTCGAGCCCCTCGTCCACGGGTTCCCCCTGGAAAAGGCGCTCGGATACTGCAAGCGCATCGCCGGGTTCTTCAATTGGCAGGTGGTGTTCGGCTTCTAACATGCGGTGAGGAAACGGAAGACGAGGCGGACGGGATCCGCCTTTTCTCGAACCAAAGGTTACCCTAATCTAACATTTGAAAGGAAACGCCATGCAACAGAACGCAGGGCAGGCGCAAGCCATGCCCGAAACCGAGGCCGTGCCCGCGGGAAAGCGGCCGGGAACGCGCAACGAGCGCCTGAACGTGCGCGACTTCGTGACCATCGCGGTGCTCACCGTGCTGGAACTGGTGGTGTATTTCAGCATCGGCATGATTGCGGGCTCGACGCCCATCGGCTGGTGTTTCACGCTGGGCATTCAGGCCATCCCGTTGGGCATCATCTTCATGCTGATGTACGCGAAGGTGAACAAGCGCGGCGTCGTGCTCATCTCGGGCGTGCTCGTGGGGCTGCTCGTCGGTATGAGTTTTTGGCTCACCGGCCTCGTCATCGCATTGGGCGCACTGGTTGGCGAGGTTATCTGGAACGTCGCCGACCGCAAGCGCTTCGTCACCATGGCCGCCAGCTTCACGTCCATCATGGTGGGCTGGTATCTGGGCGCGTTCGCCCCGCTCGTGCTCATGAAGGACTTCTTTTTGAACTCGGTGCCCACGATGGCTGAGTTCTACGGCAGCGTGTTCGATATCGTGGCGGGTCCTCTGTTCTTCGTCTGCCTGGGCGTTACCGCGCTTGGCGGCGTTCTGGGCTCGCTGCTGGGACGCGCTGTGCTGAAGAAGCACTTCGAACGCGCGGGGATCGCCTGATATGGAGGCCGCGCGCATGCAGAACGCGACCGCCGTGCCTCGCGACGGGGGATCGGGCGTGCCGGCGGTGAGAAACCTCGACCCGCGGATGAAGCTGCTCATCGTCCTCGTGGTGGGGTCGGCCGCGCTGTTCAGCCCGCATCGTGCCCTGCTGCTGTGGTGCTACGCGATTATCGCGGCGCTGTGGCTGCTGTCGGGCGAGGCCCGTCGCGCGCTGGGATTCGTGGCCGTGCTCGCGGCGGTGGCGCTTGCCGAGTGGGGCGCGGGGTTCATCCCCAACGCCACGGTGGCGGGCATGGTGGGTTTTCTCTTCTTCATCTTCGCGCGCTCGCTGTCTACGTTTGCGCTGATCATGTGGATGTCGGTGGGGTTGCGCATCGATGATCTCATCGCGTCGCTGCAGCGCTTGCGCCTGCCGCGCGGCCTCGTCATCACCATCGCCGTGGTGTTTCGCTACCTTCCCACGGCTGCCGACGAGTTCCGGAAGATCAGCGCCACCATGCGGCTGCGCGGTGTGGAGCTCTCGGTGCGCAACCTGGTGCTGCATCCCGGCCGCTCGCTCGAGTACGTGCTGGTGCCGCTCATCATCCGCACCATCAAAATCGCCGACGATCTGGCCGCTTCCGCCATGACGCGCGGCCTCGACCTTGTGGGTGCGCGCACGACGTACCGCGACGTGCGCATCGGAGCGTCGGGGGCGCTCGTGACGGCCGCGGTGCTCGTCTGCACGGCGGCCGGTTACGTCGCGTGGGCGGTGAGCGCGCTATGACGGCCAACGAGGTGGTGGTGGCAGGTGCGACGTTTCGCTACGCCCACGATGGCCAGCCTGCGCTGCGCGGCCTCGACCTGCGCGCGGGCGGCGGGAAGCTCGTGCTGCTGCTGGGCGCGAGCGGGTGCGGTAAAACCACTGCGACGCGCCTGCTGAACGGGCTGGTCCCCCATTTCTTCGAGGGAGGCGCGCTCGACGGCTCGGTGGACGTGTGCGGCATGGAGCCGGCTTCCGTCAGCGTGCAGCGGCTGGCCGGCGCGGTGGGGTCGGTGTTCCAGGATCCGCGCAGCCAGTTCTTCGCCACCGACGTGTCATCCGAAATCGCGTTCTCGTGCGAGAACCTCGGCGTTCCCGCGCTCGAGATGCGCCGACGCGTGGCCGAAGCGGCCGGAGCGTGCGGCGTCGCGCACCTGATGGACCGCAGCATCTTCGACCTGTCGAGCGGCGAGAAGCAGGCGGTGGCGGTGGCGTCGGTGCTGGCGATGCGCCCGCGCGTGGTGGTGATGGACGAGCCGTCGGCGAACCTCGACGAGGTGGCCACCGCTCGGCTGCGCACCATCGTCGAGACGCTGTTGCACCGCGGCGTGACCGTGGTGGTGTCCGAGCATCGGGTTCACTATCTGGCCGACCTTGCCGACGAGGCGCTGCTGCTGCGCGCAGGGCGCGTGGAGCGGCGTTTCGCCGCGGGAGAATTGGCGCGTCTTACGCCCGAGGCATCGCACGAGCTGGGCTTGCGCGCGTCGAGCCTCGACGAAGTGCGCGCCGTGCCGCGCGCGGAGGCCCGGGGACCCGCGGCCCTTGAAGTGCACGACGTGAGCTTCGGCTATCGGGGCGCGCCGCCCGTGCTGAAGGGAACGTCGTTCTCGGTGCGGGAGGGCGAGGTCGTGGGCATCGTCGGACGCAACGGCGTGGGCAAAAGCACGCTGATCGACCTCGTGTGCGGCCTCAAGACGGAGTGCGCGGGCACGGTGTCCATCGGCGGCGTCTCGTTGCGGCCGAAGGAGCGCGTGCGGGCAAGCTACCTGGTCATGCAGGATTCGGATTGCCAGCTGTTCGCGGAAAGCGTCGAAGCCGAGCTGCTTCTGGGCGAGCGTGCCGACGAGGCGCGCGTGGCGCGAGCGCGCGCAGCGCTTGCGCGCATGGGGCTTGCGGGGCTGGAGGACCGTCACCCGGCATCGCTGTCGGGAGGCCAGAAGCAGCGGCTGTCCATCGCGGTGGCCTACATGAAGGATGCGAAGGTCGTGTGCCTCGACGAGCCCACGAGCGGCTTGGACTGGGCGTCGATGATGGGCGTGGCGCAGCTGTTGCGGGATCTGGCCGAAGAAGGGCGCGGCATCGTGGTGATCACCCACGACTACGAGTTCTTGCTGGCGGCGTGCGACCGGGTGCTGCGCATCGGCGAGGGCGGGTCGGCGGTCGAGGTCGGCTTCGACGGCCCTGGCGATGCGAGCGCGCTCCGCAACCCCGAATAGTCGTTTCGGTGCCGCGATGCGGCGGGAGTCCCTCGATCCTGCGCCGGCGGGCGCGCGTTTCGGGCATTCTGAGCGAAGTTTGATAAAGCTAACTTGAGGAGTTGACCAATGGAAGTTTCTCCGGCGAACCGCGACGTGCGGCCAAGCGCGTTCGCGAAGCTGTACTACTTCATGCGGCCGGATCGCGGGCGCATGGTGTGTTCGCTCGTGCTGGCCTGTATCGGCGAGGCCGTGGGCATGGTGCCCTACGTGGTGATCGCGCTGTTGGCGGCGGGGCTCATCGAGGGCACGCTGACGTTCGAGCGCGCGGCCCTCCTGGCGGCCGTCGCCGCGCTCGCGCACGTCGCGCGCTTCTTCTGCACGTGGCGCTCGTCCATGATGAGCCACCGCATCGCGTTCAAGGCGCTGGCCACCATGCGCGACCAGATGGCGGAGAAGATGGAGCGCGTTCCCATGGGCACGATCATCGACACGCCCACCGGCACGTTCAAGAACCGCTTCGTCGACAACGTGAACCAGCTGGAAGACGCCATCGCCCACTTCATGCCCGAGCTGCCGTCGAACGTGTTCGGGCCGTTGCTGGCCATGGTCATCGTGTTCGCGCTCGACTGGCGCATGGGGCTGGCCGGGCTGGCCACCATCCCGCTGGGCGTGCTGTTCTATGCGGCCATGATGCGCGATTACAAGCCGAAGATGGCCCGCTACATCGGCAGCGAGCAGCGGATGAACTCGTCGCTCGTGGAGTACGTGAACGGCATCCAGGTGATCAAGGCGTTCGGGCGTACGGCCAGCTCGTACGGCGGATTCTCCACCGCGGTCGCCGAGTACCACGACTCGACGCTCGCGTGGTTCAAGCAGAGCTGGGTGTGGATGGCGGCCGTCAAGTCGGTGGTGCCGTGCACGCTGCTCGTGTCGCTGCCGCTGGGCGTGTGGCTCATGTCCGCAGGCCAGCTGACGCTGCCGATATTCCTGACGTGCATCGTCATCCCGCTGGGCTTCATCGCGCCGCTGCTGAAGTTCGCGCAGGCGGGCGGCCAGATCTCGCGCATGGACGTGTGCCTCAACGTCATCTGGGACTTCCTGGGCGCGCCCGAGCTCGTGCGCCCCGCCGAGCGCGTGCGGCTGGACGGCGAGTCGTTCGCGTTCGAGAACGTGTCGTTCTCCTACCACGAGGGGGCCGAGGTGCTGCACGGCGTCAGCTTCGAGACGCATCCCGGGCAGATCACGGCCATCGTGGGGCCCAGCGGTTCGGGCAAATCGACCGTGGCGAAGCTCATGGCCGGGTTCTGGGACGCAACGGACGGGCGCGTCGCGTTCGACGGGGTCGATGTGCGGAACATCCCGTACCAGCAGCTCATGGAGCATATCTCCTACGTGGCGCAGGACACGTTCCTGTTCGACCGCACGCTCGCCGACAACATCCGCATGGGGCGTCCTGCCGCCTCGCAGGCCGACGTGGAGGCCGCCGCCCGCGCGGCGGGTTGCCACGAGTTCATCAGCCGCTTGCCGCAGGGCTACGACACGCGCGCCGGCGAGGCGGGCGAGAGGCTGAGCGGCGGCGAGAAGCAGCGCATCGCCATCGCGCGCGCCATTTTAAAGAACGCGCCCATCGTCATCCTCGACGAGGCGACGGCCTACGCCGATCCCGAGAACGAGGCGCTCGTCGAGCGCGCCATCAGCAAGCTCGTGGCCGGGAAGACGCTCGTTACCATCGCGCACCGCCTGTCCACCGTGACGGGCGCCGACCAGATCCTCGTCATGGACGCCGGCCGCATCGTCGCCCGCGGCACGCACGAGGAGCTGCTGGAATGCTGCCCGCTGTACCGTCGCATGTGGGAGCAGCACAGAAGTTCCGCTGTTCTACGAACGGCGGAACCGGCCGACGCTGCGGCTTCCCCCGGTGGCACCGGGGAAACCCTCGCTGACGTTTCGGCGACGGGCGACAACGATATCAAGGAGGCGATGTAGCATGTTCGCGCTCATCAAACGCGTGCTCGACCTGGCTGGCAGCTTCTCTCCGGCGGCGCGGCGCAGCCTGACGTGGGGCATGGTGTGCAACATCCTGAAAGCGTTCTTCATGGCCGGTATGCTGGGCGCGGTGTTCTGGGCGCTCGAGAACCGCGACCATCTCGACGCCGTCGTGGCGTTGCAATGCCTGGGCATCTTGGCTGTCAGCGTGATCGGGCAGTACGTGTTCCAGTACCTCGTGGACATCACGATGGACGCGCAGGGTTTCCACATCTTCCGCGACCTGCGCCTGCGCGTGGGCGACCGGCTGAAGGCCGCGCCCATGGGCTACTTCTCCGAGCAGCGCCTGTCGGCCGTCACCACGACGCTGACCACGACGGTGCACCAGCTGGAGGAGTTCATGACCATCTGCCTGACGGGTCTGACGGGCGGCGTGGCCATGGCGGTGATCATGAGCCTGTTCTTCCTCGCCGTGGCCTGGCCCATCGCGGCCATCACGTTCGCGGGCATCGCCGCGGGCCTGTGCGTGCTGAACGTGCTGCGCCGCCGCGCCACCAGCGTGACGCGCGAGGTGACCGCCGCGCAGGAGGCCATGACCGACAAGGTCATCGAGTACGCTCGCGGCATGGCCGTGCTGCGCACGTTCGCCACGCCCGACGAATCGCTGGCCGCCGCGAAGGCGTCGTTCCAGCAGAAGCGCGCGGCCGATTACCATCAGGAGGCCGCCGCGCAGGGCATCCTCAAGCTGTACGCGCTCGTGTTCAACCTGGCCAGCTGCGCGGTGCTGTTCACCGCTTGCGCGCTGTACCTGAACGGCGCGCTGCCGCTGTCGTGGGCGCTCACGCTGCTCGTGGCCGCGTTCATGATCTACGGCGAGCTCATCCACGCGAACGATGCGGCGTTCCTCACGAAGAAGATCGAGGGCGAGCTCGACCGCGTCGACGAGGTGTGCGACATCCCGAAGCAGAACGTGACGGACGCGCCGCTCGCGCCCGCCGATTTCGGTATCGAGATGAACGGTGTCTCGTTCGGTTACGACGCCGACCGGCGCGTCATCGACGACGTGTCGCTGCGCATCCCGCAGGGCACGAGCTGCGCCATCGTGGGGCCCAGCGGCTCGGGCAAGACGACGCTCGTGAACCTCATGGCCCGATTCTGGGACGTGGACGCCGGCGCGGTGCTGCTCGGGGGCCAGGACGTGCGCGAGGGCACGGCCGAGAGCCTGCTCGCGCACGTGTCGATGGTGTTCCAGAACGTGTACCTGTTCAACGACACCGTGGAGAACAACATCAAGTTCGGCATGCCGAACGCCACCCATGCCGACGTGGAGGCCGCCGCCAGGCGCGCCCGCTGCCACGAGTTCATCATGCAGCTGCCGCAGGGCTACGACACGGTGCTCGAAGAGGGCGGCGCCAGCCTCTCGGGCGGCGAGCGCCAGCGCATCTCCATCGCGCGCGCCATCATGAAGGATGCGCCCATCGTCATCTTGGACGAGGCCACGAGCTCGGTCGATCCTGAGAACGAGCACGAGCTGATCGCCGCCATCGGCGAGCTCACGCGCGGCAAGACCCTCGTGTCCATCGCGCATCGCCTGAACACGGTGGCCGGCGCCGATCAGATCCTCGTGGTGGACGAGGGCCGCATCGTGCAGCGGGGCACGCACGACCAGCTCATGGGCGAGCAGGGGCTCTATCGCGACTTCGTGAACCTGCGTCGCGAAGCCGCCGGCTGGCGCCTGGCAGGGTAGGGCGCGCGCCGTCGCGCGTCGCCTGCGAAATGTCCGATCGGAGTAGGCGCGCGGCTGTTTGGAGCGGAACGGGCGGCCCGTTTCTGCTATACCGGAGGGAAGGGAAACGCACTGCGCGCGCGGCGGCCGCCCGCGCGGAGAGGAGGTGCAGGTGAAGCAGCCTGTTCATGAGTCTGCCGAAGACTATCTGAAAGCCGTGCTGGCGCTGGAGCGCGAGCACGGCTACGTCCGCGCCGTGGACGTAGCCGGCCGGCTGGGCGTGTCGAAGGCGAGCGTGTCGAAGGCGCTGTCCAAGCTGGAGCGCCAGAAGCTCGTGCACGTGGTGGCCCACGACGTGCGGCTCACCGCCGAGGGGCGCGCCGTGGCCGAGCGCGTCAGCGAACGCCATGCGTTCTTCCGCGCTCTGCTGCGCGCTGCGGGCGTGGAGGCCGTCGTCGCCGACGAGGAGGCGTGCCGCCTCGAGCACTGCTGTGCGAGGACTCGTTCCGGAAGCTGGTAACCGCGCTCGACGCGCGCGGCTGAGAGCGCTCGGTTGACGCGCGGCGGGTCGCCCGGTATGATGGCGGCCCGGGCCGCACGGCCCGCAATCCAACGAAAGGCTCTCCTCTCATGACTGTTCCTCCCAACCTCTAAACCACGCGACACATCCGTCCCATCCGCTGCCGCGCCGCGCGCGGCCGCTTCGTGATGGGCGCTGCCCGTCCGCCTGCCGCCGCTGCGCGCGGCTGTTTTGCGATGGGCCGTCCGGTTGAGATGCACAGACAATCAGAGAGGCTCCCTGTATGAAAAAGCTGAATAACGGCGTGGTGCCGCCTGTGCCCACCTTCCATTTCGAACGTATTCGGATTGCGAAGGAAGGCAACAACCATCATGAAAACGAGTATATGGCGCGTGGAGGCGACCGCCGCGCCGGTCGCGCTGCGCCCTTGTGGGACCTGCGGTGCTGATGCGGAGTTCGCGTCCACGGGCCTGTTTCGCGTGAACGCCCAGAAGAAACGTCTGGACGTGTGGCTCATCTACCGGTGCGCCACGTGCGGAAGCGTGTGGAACAGCGCCGTGATCAGCCGTGGGCGCCCGGGAAGCATCGACCGCGAAGAGCTCGAGCGGTTCACGGGCAACGACCCCGCGATGGCGCTGCGGTGCGCGCTCGACGTCGGCTTGCTCAGGCGCAACGGCGCGCGCCGGGGCAAGGTCGCCTTCGTCGTCGAAGGCGACCGGCCCGCCGGCGGCGAGGACTGCCGGGTTGAAATCGACGGCGGCGACCTTGCGGGCCTGCGCCTGGCCGAGGTGCTGCGGGCCAAGCTGGGCGTTTCGCGCAGCGGCTTGGAGCGCCTCGTGGAGGTGGGCGACGTGAGCGCCGCCGACGGAGCCGACGTCCTCGCCGCGAAGCTCCGTCCGCACCAGACGATCCTCGTGCGCGGGCGGCGCGAGCAGTAGGCGGGCAGGCGGCCCGGGACGACGCGCCCGGGCCGCTTCCGCCCCCCCCCCCGCCCGCCACCACGCCCGCCGCCGCGGACGTCCGGCCCCTTCCCGATGTTTCACGTGAAACATTCGTTCTATGCGCACAGGTGGGATGCGACCGTGGGAGTGTGCTATCATGACGGCGAACACAGCGGCCATGCAAAGGAGCCATCATGTACGGATTGAAAACCGAGGCCAGCTTCGACTCGGCCCATTTCCTGACCGATTACTACGGCAAGTGCGAGAACCTGCACGGCCACCGGTGGAGAGCGGTGGTGTACCTCGAGGTCACCGACCTGCAAGCCGATGGCACGATGAAGGACATGGTGGTTGATTTCGGCGTGTTCAAGCGCGCGGTGCGCGACCTGGCCGAAGAGCTGGACCACACCTTCCTCGTGGAAGAGGGCTCGCTGGCCGCGACGACGCTGGCCGCCCTCGAGGCCGAGGGCTTCAGCCTGACCGTCCTGCCCTTCCGCACCACCGCCGAAAACCTGGCGCGCTACGTCTGCGACCGGCTGACGGAGCAGGGTTTCCCCGTGTCCCAGGTGGACCTGTACGAAACCCCCAACAACTGCGCCATCTACCGGAGGACGGCATGAACGTTTCGGTCATCCTGGGGCATCCCTACGACGGCAGCTTCAACGCGGCCATCGCCCGGACCGTGGTGCAAACGCTGGAGGAGGACGGCCATGCGGTGGCGTTCCACGATTTGCACGCGGAGGGCTTCAACCCGGTGATTCCCCCGTCCGAGCTGGTCAGCGATGTGCCGGCCGACGATCTGACGGCCCTGCACCAACGCGAGATCAAGGAGGCCGACGGCATCGTCGTCGTGCATCCCAACTGGTGGGGGCAGCCGCCCGCCATCCTCAAGGGATGGGTCGATCGCGTGCTGCGGGAGGGCGTGGCCTACGGGTTCGCCGAGGGCGATTCCGGCGGCGGCCTGCCCATCGGCCTGCTGAAAGCCCGCGCGGTGCTCGTGTTCAACACGTCGAACACGCCAGAAGCGCGCGAGCTCGAAGCTTTCGGCGATCCGCTGCAGCGACTGTGGCGCGACTGCATCTGCGACTTCTGCGGCGTGACCGCGTTCGATCGGGTTATGTTCCGCGTCGTCGCCGACAGCACGCCGGCCGACCGCCGCACGTGGCTTGAGCAGGTGCGCACCATGACGCGCGAGAGTTTCCCGTCCGAATGGAACAGCGCTGTCCGATCGGACTAGAACCGTCTGCCCCGTTGCCGCATACTGTCTCCGATATAAGTAACCCTTGGCTAACAAGTAAGGAGACCTTCATGGCAAGCAGCGTCGCATCGACGGCGAGCCCGGCACCTTCCCCGAGCGAGGGGAAGGTGCTCAAGGGCCGCGACCTCATCAACATCGGCATCTTCACGGCCATCTACTTCGTCATCCAGTTCGTGTTCATGCTGTGCGGCGGCATCCATCCGGCGCTGTGGGTGTTCATGCCGGCGCTCGACGGCTTGTTCGCGGGCATCCCGTTCATGCTCATGTGCGCGAAGGTACAAAAGCCCGGCGCCGTCGTCATCATGGGGCTCATCGTGGCGCTCATCTACTTCGCGACGGGCATGTTCACGCCGCTCATCCTGGCCATGATGGCGGCATCTTGCGTTGTCGCCGAGGTCATCCGCGCGGTTGCGCGCTATCGCAGCTTCCTCGGCAACGCGGTGGCGTACGCGGTGTTCGGCCTGGGCATGTGCGGAAGCCCCCTGCCGCTGTGGGTGTTCCACGACTCGTTCGTCTCCCAGATCGCCGAGCAGGGCATGGGCGCCGACTACCTGGCGTCGCTCGACGCGCTGTCCACGACGCCGATGCTGATCGCCATGTTCGCCGTCACCATCGTGGCGGGCCTCGCGGGCGCGTACATCGCGCGCTGCCTGTTCAAGAAGCACTTCGAGAAGGCGGGGCTCGTCTAATGCAGGCCGCCTACGCGCTTGAGGATCGTCGCGTGCTGGGCCGGGCGCCGCGCTCCGGCGTGCTCGACCTCGACCCGCGCACCATCATGGGCGTGCTACTGGCGGCGTCGGTGGTGGCCTTCATGTCGAAGAGCCTCACGGTTGAGCTGGGCCTCGTGCTGGGCGTGGCGCTGCTGCAGGCGCTGACGGGGCACGTGAGGATGGCGCTTGGGTTCGCGGGCGGCTACGCGGTGCTGTGGGCGGTGCTCAATCTCGTGTTCCCGCACGTCGGAGGCGTTGCAGCCACCATGTTCACCATCAGCTTCACGTTCTCGCGCAAGATCTTCCTGTGCCTCATGGTGGGCTCGCTGCTGGTGGCCGAATGCTCGGTGCACCGTCTGACGGCCGCGCTCGAGCGCCTGCGCGTGCCGCAGGTGGTGCTCATCCCGCTCACGGTGACCATGCGCTACTTCCCGGCGCTCAAAGACGAGATGGCGCACATCCGCGACGCCATGCGCCTGCGCGACATCCCCGCTTCCGAGCGGCTGGAATGCTTCGTGGTGCCGCTCATCATGTCGGCCACCACCACGGCCGACGAGCTGTCGCGCGCCGCGACCTGCCGGGGCATCGAGAACCCGGTGCGCTCTACCGACACCGAGCGGCTGCGCATGCGCGCCGCCGATTGGGCGGTGCTCGCGGCGTCCGCGGCGGCGGTCGTGGTCGTGGCGCTGTGGGGAGGGGCGTACTGATGGCGGCGGCTCGGCAGTGCGCTGAGGCGCGCGGCGGCGGGCGCGCCGCGGCGCGCGGCGGCGAGGCGCCGGTCGTCGTCCGCCTGCGCGATGCGTCCTGCCGCGGGGCCGGCGACGCGCTCATCCTGGACGGCGTGGACCTCACCGTGCGCCGCGGCGAATGCGTGCTGCTGTGCGGGCGCTCGGGCATGGGAAAGACCACGGTGACGAAGCTGATCAACGGCCTCATCCCGCAATTCGAGCCCGGGGTCGAGCGCATGGGCGAAGTGGAGGTGTGCGGCTTCGATCCGGCGCGCTGCGCCATGCACGAGCTCGCGCGGCACGTGGGCAGCGTGTTCCAGAACCCGAAATCGCAGTTCTTCAACCTCACCTCCAACGACGAGCTGGCGTTCGGCCTGGAGGCGGCGGGGGTCGACGCCGACGCGATCGAGGAGCGCATCCGGGCGACGGTGGGGGCGCTGCACGTCGAGCACCTGCTCGACCGCGGCGTGACGAAGATGTCGGGCGGCGAGAAGCAGAGCCTCGTGTTCGCCTCGGTGGACGTGATGGACCCCGACGTGTACGTGCTGGACGAGCCCACCGCGAACCTCGACGCGCGCGCGATCCGCGTGCTGCACGACCAGATCGCTGCCATCCTCGCGCGCGGCAAGACGGTGATCGTCGCCGAGCACCGGCTGTACTTCGTAGCCGATCTCATCGACCGCGCGGTGCTCATCGAAGGGGGCCGCGTCGCGCGTGAGTTCTCGCCCGAGGACTTGCGCGCGCTGTCGGAGGAGGAGCGCGCCCGCCTGGGCCTGCGCGCCGTCGACCCCGCCGTCGCGATGGCCGTGACGTGCCCGGCGGCCCCCGCGTGCGCGACGGGTGCGCTCGAGCACGGGCTGTCGCTGCGCGGTTTCGCCAGCCTGCGCAAGAAGCGGCGCGTGTTCGCCCCGGTCAGCTTCGACGTCCCGCGCGGCGCGGTGGTGGGCGTGACGGGCGCGAACGGCGTGGGTAAGTCGACGCTCGTGCGCGCAATGGCGGGCCTCGAGCGCGCGACGGAGGGGGAGCTGCGCTTCGACGGCGCGTCGCTCGACGCCCGCGCGCGCCGCCGCCGGTGCTCGCTCGTCATGCAGGACGTGAACCATCAGCTGTTCAGCGACAGCGTGCGCGGGGAGTGCGAGCTGTCGGCGGGCGGCGTCGACGCGGCTCGTGTGGACGAGGTGCTGGCGGCCCTCGACCTGGAGCATCTGGAGGCGTGCCACCCCATGGCGCTGTCCGGCGGCCAGAAGCAGCGGCTGGCCGTGGCCTGCGCCTTGCTCGCCGGGCGGGAGGTGCTGCTGTTGGACGAGCCGACGAGCGGGCTTGACTTCGGGCATATGGTTGAGGTAAGCCGGTTGGTGAAAGGGCTGGCTGAACGGAACATCTGCATCGTCGTGGTCACGCACGACTGCGAATTCCTCAGCCGCAGCTGCGATTTCGCGTACGAATTGGAGGCGGGCTGATCGATGGGCGAGGCGGGCGATGTGCTGTCGTGCGTGATGGCGGGTGGCGAAGGCGTCGTGGAGGAGCGGCCGGGAGGGGCCGTGCTCCGCGTGAAGAACGACACGGGCGAGGGGTCCATGGCCTTCTGCCAGGTGTTCGACGGCGTGGGGCTCTCGTTCAACGACTTCCGGCTGGACGCGTACGATTCGGGGTTCGTGGCCGGCCCGGACATGCTGTGCATCGACCACTGCCGCGAGGGGCGCATCGAGCAGCCCGTCGCGGGCGGCGCCTACTCCTACGTGGCGTCCGGCGACCTCAAGATAGACGACCGCTCCCGCCATACCGGCATGTTCGTCCTGCCGCTGGGTCACTACCGCGGCATCACCGTGTCCTTCGACCTCGCCCGCGCCGAGCGCTCCATCGCCCAAGCGCTCGGCGGGTTCCCGGTTAATCTGCGCGCGCTGCGCGATCGCTTCTGCCGCGGCGGCGACCCCTTCATCATGCGCGACGCACCGGGCGCGGAGCACATCTTCTGCGAGCTGTACTCCGTGCCCGACGAGATCCGCACGACGTACTTCCAGCTCAAAGTGCTGGAGCTGCTGCTGTTCCTGCAGGTGCTCGATCCCGGCCCCGTGCGCGAGCGTCGGCCGTACTTCTATCGCGCGCAGGTGGAGAAGGTGAAGGCGGCGCGCGACTTCATGGTGGCCGACCTCACCGTCGAGCACACCATCGACGAGCTGGCCGACCGCTTCGAGCTGCCGCCCACGGCGTTCAAGACCTGCTTCAAGGGGGTGTACGGCCTGCCGCCGTACGCGTACCTGCGCACCTTCCGGATGGAGCGCGCCGCCGCGCTTCTGCGCGAAACCGACCTGCGCGTGGCCGACATCGGCCTGGCCGTGGGCTACGACAGCCCCTCCAAGTTCACCGCCGCCTTCAAGGCCGTGATCGGCCAAACCCCCACCGTCCACCGCCGCGACCGCGCAAGGTACGTGCGACGTTAGTGAGCTGCGGCGAACTTCCCACCTGATTGGAACAGGGCTGGCTTGATGGAGCGGAACGTGCCTGCTGGGAGCCGTATAGTCGGGAGCGTTCGCATTCCCAACTGAGAAGGTGGTTTTGGTGGCTCCTGTGACAGAAACGCCCGCGAAGGCATCGTGGCTGGCCGTGCTGCTTTCGTACGCCGGCCGCTGCCGGGGGAAGATGGCGGTCTCGCTGCTGTGCTCGGTGGCCAGCGTGGCGGCCGGGCTCGTGCCGTTCTACGCGGTGTACCGCATCATCGACGAGATGATCGCCCCCGCGCCCGACGGCGGTGCCGTGCTGGCTTGGGCGGGCGCGGCCGCGGCGGGCTACGTGGCGTCGAAGGTGCTGTTCGGCGCATCGACGCTGCTCTCGCACGTGTCCGCGTACACCATCCTCGAATCGCTGCGCGACGACGTGGTGGAGAAGCTCATGAAGACCTCCCTCGGCACCGCGGCGTCGAAAAGCATCGGCCAGATCAAAAACGTGTTCGTCGATCGCATCGAGGGCGTGGAAGTGCCGCTGGCGCACATGATCCCCGAGCTTTCGGGCAACGTGCTGCTGGCGGCGGCCATCGCGGTGTGGATGGCGCTCATCGACTGGCGCATCGCGCTTGCGTGCCTGGTCACCGTGCCCATCGGGCTGGTCGTGTTCGCAAGCGGCCTGGGGGCGTACAACAGGATGTACGCCGCCTACATGGCCGAGGGCAACCACGTGAACAGCGTGATGGTGGAGTACGTGGAGGGCATCCAGGTGATCAAGGCGTTCAACCAGGGTTCGAACTCCTACCAGAAGTACGCCAACGCCGTCCGCTCGTTCAAGGACTTCACCCTGGGCTGGTTCAAGGCCACCTGGGTCAGCATGAACCTCGCGTTCTCCATCCTGCCGACCACGCTGCTGGGCGTGCTGCCCGTCGGGCTAGCGCTGTACCTGGCGGGAGACGTCACCCCGGCCGAGCTGGGGTTGGAGTTCGTGCTGGCGCTGGCGGTGGTGGCGCCGCTCATGAAGCTGTCATCGTTCCTCAACGAGGCGAAGGCGATGGAGTACGCGGTGGCCGACGCGAGCGAGTTTCTCGACCTGCCCGAGCTGCCGGAGCCTGCGCAGCGCGCGGCCGTGCGCGACGAGGGCGTGGAGTTGGCGAACGTGTCGTTCTCGTACGAGAGCGGGGAGGAGGTGCTCCACGACGTGAGCCTGCGCGTGCCGCGCGGGTCGTTCTGCGCGCTCGTGGGGCCGTCGGGTTCGGGCAAGTCCACTCTGGCGCGCCTGATCGCGCGGCATTGGGACGTGGGCGCGGGCGCGGTGCGCGTGGGCGGCGTGGACGTGCGCGACATGCCGCTGGATCAGTTGTCGCAGCTCGTGAGCTTCGTGGCGCAGGACAACTACCTGTTCGACTGCTCGCTTCGCGAGAACATCCGCATGGGCAAGCCCGACGCCACCGACGACGAGGTGCTGGCCGCCGCGCGCGCCGCTTGCTGCGACGACTTCATCGGCCGCCTGCCGCACGGCTACGACACGCCGGCCGGCGAGGCGGGGCACGCGCTGTCGGGAGGCGAGCGCCAGCGCATCTCCATCGCCCGCGCCATCCTCAAGGACGCGCCCATCGTGGTGCTCGACGAGGCCACGGCCTTCACCGACCCGGAGAACGAGGAGCGCATCCAGCAATCCATCGCCCGGCTGACGCGCGGCAAGACCCTGCTGGTCATCGCGCACCGCCTGTCCACCGTGGCGGCGGCCGACGACATCGCGGTGGTGGATCGCGGGCGCATCGTCGCGCACGGCACGCACGACCGGCTGCTTGCCGCCTGCCCGCTCTACGCGTCCATGTGGCAGGCTCACGTGTGCGCGAAGGCGTGGTCTGCCGTTTCCCGAAAGGAGGCCCTCGATGCTTAAAGCGCTCAAGCGCATCATCGCGTGGACGGGACCGTACCGGCGCAACCTGTACCTGGGCTGCGTGTGCTCGTTCTTCATGACGTGGGCCACGGCGGCCCCCGTGATGCTGGCCGCGTGGATGCTCGCGCAGGTGGTGGACGACGCGCGCGGCGTCTCGACGCTCGACCCGTCGGCGGTGTGGCTGTCGCTGGCGGCCATCGTCGCGTGCATCGCCGCCCGGTTCGCGTTCTCGTACGGCAAGAACCGTCTGCAGGAGAGCATCGGCTACGAGGTGGCGCCCGAGGTGCGCATCCGCATCGGCACCATCCTCAAGCGCGTGCCGCTGGGCTACTTCTCCCGCATGAAGACGGGCGACATCCTCGCGACCACCACCACCGAGCTGGGCATGCTCGAGCTGAACGGCATGAAGATGATCGACGCCGTGGTGAACGGCTACGTGTCGGTGGCGGCCGTCATCGCGTTTCTGGCCGTGATGGACTGGCGCTGCGCGCTGGCGGCGCTGGCGGGCGTGGGGCTGTCGGCGCTCGCGCTGGCGGGCATCAACCGACGCAGCCGGAAGCTCACGCCGGCCACGCACGAGGCTTCCGAGCGCCTGTCCGGCGCCATCGTGGAGTTCGCGCGCGGGCTGGGCACGGCGAAGTCGTACGGCCGCGGCAGCTCCGCGCTGCAGCCGATGTACGCGGCGTGCGCCCAGGCGAAGAAGGCCCGCGTCGACGTGGAGTTCGGCTTCACGCCGTTCAACGTGGCGCACCTCGTGGCGCTCAAGCTGGCCAGCGTGGCCCTCGTGGGCTTCGCGGCCTGGGCGTGCCTCGGCGGGACGCTGCCGCTGTGGATGTTCTTGGCCATCGCCCTGCTCTCGTTCACCATCTTCGGCGGCGTGGAGGGCGTGGCCGACTCGGCGCACATGCTGGGCGACCTGAACGACGTGCTGGACCGCCTCGACAAGATCGAGCAGGCGCGCTTCATCGACGAGGACGGGCGCGCGCTCGACCTCGACCGCTTCGACATCGCGTTCGAGGACGTGGCGTTCTCCTACGACGAGGGTCCTGAGGCGCGCACGGTGCTGCACGACGTGAGCTTCGCCATACCCGAGGGCACCACGTGCGCCATCGTGGGCCCGTCCGGCTCGGGCAAGACCACCATCGCGAACCTCATGGCGCGCTTCTGGGACGTGAGCGCCGGAAGCGTGCGGGTGGGCGGCCACGACGTGCGCGAGTTCACCTGCGACAGCCTGCTGGCGAACTTCTCGATGGTGTTCCAGAACGTGTACCTGTTCAACGACACGGTGGAGGCGAACATCGCGTTCGGCTGCCCCGGCGCCTCGCACGACGAGGTGGTGGCCGCCGCGAAGCGCGCGTGCTGCCACGACTTCATCGAGGAGCTGCCGCAGGGCTACGACACCGTGGTGGGCGAGGGCGGCAGCAGCCTGTCGGGCGGCCAGAAGCAGCGCATCTCCATCGCGCGGGCGCTGCTGAAGGACGCGCCCATCGTCGTCCTCGACGAGGCCACCGCAAGCGTCGACCCGGAGAACGAGCAGCTCATCCAGCAGGCCATCGGCCAGCTGACGGCGGGCAAGACCGTCGTGGTGATCGCGCACCGCCTGGCCACCATCGAGAACGCCGACCAGATCCTCGTGATCGACGGCGGCACGGTGGCGCAGCGGGGCACGCACGACCAGCTCATGGCCGAGGGCGGCACGTACCGCCGCTTCGTGGAGATCCGCCGGCGCGCCGAGGGCTGGCGGATCGCGAGCGACGACGCGGTCGCTCCTGCGCCCGCGGAGGACGCGCCCATGCCCGCGGCGTCCTAGCGGCTCCGCCCCGGCCGCCGCGCCTCCTACCGCTCCAGTCCCCGGCGGTACTCGCTGGGCAGCAGGCCGGTCTCGCGGCGGAACAGCTCGCTGAAACGGCTGGCGCACGTGTAGCCCACCGCGTGCGCCACCTGCTCGATTGACAGGTCGGGCATCCGCAGCAGCCCCTCGGACTGGCTGATGCGGCGGCTCTGCACGTAGCGCGTGAGCGTGGAGCCGGTCACCGCCTTGAAGCACTCCTTGAACTTCGTGGGGCTCATGCATGCGGCCCGCGCAAGGTCGTCCACCGTGAGCGCGCTCGCGCAGTGGTCGTCGATGTACAGCGCCACGGCCTGGATGCGCTCGCGGTCCTCGGGCGCGACGGCGCGTCCCGACGTGTCCCGGCGCGCTTTCGTGCGCTCGACGATGAGCCCCATGGCCTCGAACACCTTGCCCTCGTAATACAGCTGGCTGCGATGCTCGTCGCCCGGGCGGGGCCACAGCCCGGCCAGCAGGGCGCGCAGCTCGGGGGAGTCGCCGTCGTCGCTCAGCGAGGCGAACGCGTCGCGCACGCGCTCGAACTGCCCGTCGTACTCGCGCTCCAGGTACGCGCGCGACATCTCGGGCCGTACCTCGATGGACACGGCCTTCACGGGCACGCCGCCGTGCACGAGCCCGCGCCAGCCCCCGTCGCCGCTGTAGAATCCCCAGATGCTTTTCGCCCGCAGCCGCCGATACGGCGTGAACTCCTCTCCCGAAATGGACTCGTACCAGGCCACGCTCAGGTATTCGGGCAGCTCGAACTCCATGACGGTGTCGTGGAGCAGCGTGAAGTCGTGGATGGCGATCTGCCAGCGATCGGAGGGCGCGAGGATGTGGAAGCTGCCGGACGTTTCGCCTTCGCCCCGGTACGAGCGCCACAGGGGGCAGAAGCCCTCCGGCGGCTCGTATTCCTCGAAGCCGATCTGCTCGAGCGACGGGGCGTGGATGATGTCGTGCGAGGGCGGGCGGTGCTCCATGGGTTCTGCTCCTTCATGCGGTTGTTCGCGGCGGCGCGGCGGTCGGCCGCAGGGACGTGCGCCGCAGGGGCGCGCCGCGTGCGACGATCGGACGCGGCGGTGCGACGTTCGGACGCGCGGGCGCGCATGCGCGACGTCGTTTCCGCCCCTCCGCGTATGATACACCATTGTTAACCGAGGCTATCTTTTTCCGCATGAAAACGAATCAGAAGGAGGTCTGTCATGCGTTCAGCCATGCAATCCGACAAGAAGGGGCTCACCGCCCGCGACCTGGTGACGTGCGGCGTGTTCATCGCCCTGTACTTCGTGTTCATGATGGTGGGCAGCATGCTGTTCGCCCCGAACCCCGTGCTGACGTTCCTCATGCCGGCGGGTGCGGCCCTGCTCACCGGCCCCATCTACCTGCTGCTGGTGGCGAAGGTGCCCAAGCACGGCCCCATCATCATCCTGGGCGTGGTGGAGGGGCTCATCATGTTCGTGACGGGCATGTACTGGCTGTGGGCGGTGGCGCTCGTCGTGCTGGGCGTGGTGGCCGACCTCATCGCCGGTGCGGGCCGATTCCGCAACAAGAACCTCAACCTCGTGAGCTTCCTCGTGTTCTCGCTCAACCCCATGGGGTCCTACCTCATGCTGTGGATCGACCCGTCGGGCTACACTTCCTACCTGGCCGGGAAGGGCACCGAGCAGGCGTACCTCGACACGATGGTGTCCACGGGCGCGGGCTGGGTGCTGCCGGGCATGATCGCGCTGACGCTGGTGTGCGCCCTGGTGAGCGCGCTGGTGGGACGCCGTCTGCTGAAGAAGCAGTTCGAGAAGGCGGGCGTCACCGCATGATCGATCGCGCGTTCCGGCCCGATCCGCGGGCCAAGCTTGCGCTGCTTCTGCTGTGGGCCGTCGCAGTGTTCCTGTCGCCCGGGCTGTGGTTCGAGGCGCTCCTGATGTTGCTGAGCGTGGCGTTGGGCATCGCGCTGGGAAAGGGGCGGCTCGCGCTGGGCATGCTGGGGCTGTACGCGGTGATGATGGCGTGCATGCTGGCCACGGCGCAGCTGGACGCCGGCGTGCTGAAAACGATGCTGTCGTCGTTCTTCATGCTGGTGCGCAAGGTGTTCCCGTGCGGGCTTCTGGCGGCCGTCATCGTGTCCACGACGCACGTGAACGAGTTCATGAGCGCGTTCTCGCGCATGCGCGTGCCGCGCCAGGTGACCATCCCGCTGGCCGTGATGCTGCGCTACGTGCCGGCCATCCGCGAGGACTGGCGTTTCATCTCGGACGCCATGCGCATGCGCGGCGTGAACGCCAGCCTGGCCGGATTCCTGCGTCGATCGGGCATGACGGTGGAGTGCCTGTACGTGCCGCTCATGATGAGCGCGTCGAACGTGGCCGACGAGCTGTCGATGGCCTCGGTGGCGCGCGGCATCGAGAACCCGGCGCAGCGCACGTGCTACACGCATATCGAGTTCCGCGCGTCCGACGGGCTGCTGGTGGCCGCCGGCGTGGGCGTGGTCGTGGCGGCGCTTGCGTGCAGCCTGTTGGGCGTGGGGAAGTGAGGTCGAGACGATGATCGAGTTTGACGATGTGAGCTTCGCGTACCGCGCGCCTGCGGAAGGCGCGGGCGCGCCCGAGGGGGTGCGCGGTATCGACCTGCGCGTGGAGGCGGGCCGGTGCGTGCTCGTGTGCGGCGCGTCCGGCTGCGGCAAGACCACGGTGACGAGGCTGGCGAACGGGTTGGCGCCCTCGTTCTTCCCGGGGACGCTCGAGGGACGCGTGCTGGTGGACGGGCGCGACGTGGCCGTCCTCGAAAGCTGGGAGGTGGCCGCGTGCGTGGGCTCGGTGTTCCAGAACCCGCGCACGCAGTTCTTCAACGTGGATTCCACGGGCGAGGTGGCGTTTTCGCTGGAGAGCATGGCGTGGCCCGAGGAGCGCATACGCGAGCGCACGCACGATACCATCCGCCAGCTGGGGTTGGAGGAGCTGGCCGACCGCAGCATCTTCTCGCTGTCGGGCGGCGAGAAGCAGCGCATCGCGTACGCCAGCTCGTGGGCGCCCCATCCGGCGAACCTCGTGCTGGACGAGCCGACGTCGAACCTGGACGAGGCGGCCATCGCGGCGCTGCGGCGCTACCTGCTGGACGCGAAGGCGCAGGGCGCGGCCGTGCTCGTGGCCGAGCATCGCCTGTGGTGGCTGGCCGACGTGGCCGACGAGGTGGTGGTCATGGAGGAGGGGCGCATCGCGCGGCGCTTCGACGGCGCGGCGTTTCGGGCGCTGCCGTCGTCGGAGGTGCGCGACCTGGGGCTGCGGGTGCGCGCTTTGGCCGACGAGCGGGCGCGCGAGCGGCGGTCGCCGGGCGATGCGCGCGAGCCGCGGGCGCCCCTCGTGCGCCTGCGCGGCGTGCACGCCTCGTACGGCAAGCGCGAGGTGCTGCACGGCATCGACCTCGACCTGCGCGAGGGCGAAGTGGCGGCGCTCGTGGGCGCCAACGGCGCGGGGAAGTCCACCCTGTGCCGCACCATCGTGGGGCTGCATCGGGAAAGCGCGGGCGCGACGACGATCGACGGTGCGCCCGCAGGGCCCAAGCAACGCCTGCGCGCCTGCTCGATGGTGTTCCAGGACGTGAACTACCAGCTGTTCGCCGACAGCGTGCGCGCCGAAGTGGGCTTCGGGCTGACGGGCGCTGAGGCGCCCGACGCCGCGCGCGTGGACGAGGTGCTCGACGGCCTGGGGCTGGCGGCGTACGCCGAGCGCCACCCCGCCACGCTGTCGGGCGGCCAGAAGCAGCGCCTCGCCGTGGCGGCCTGCATCGCCACCGGCAAGCGCCTCCTCGTGTTCGACGAGCCCACGAGCGGGCTCGACCTGGGCAGCATGCGCACGGTGGCGGCGCTCGTGCGCCGGTTGGCCGACGAGGGCCGCGCCGTGCTCGTGGTCACCCACGACCTGGAGTTCATCGGCCAAGCCTGCGACAAGGCCGTTCGCGTGGAAGCCGGCCGCATAGCCGCCGAAGCCGTCGTGGAGGGCGACCTGCAAGCGGTGAGGGCGCTGCTGGAGAAGGGGTGATACGAGGGTTGCCGAGGGAGCGCGGCGCTTTGCCCCCCGCTTTCCTGTGCTTCTTATGCCGTCCAGCTGCGGGCTTTTTCCTGTTCGGCGATGGCGTGGGCGTACCAGCCGCCCTGCGCGAGCAGCTCGTCGTGGGTGCCCCGCTCGCGTACGCGACCGTCGTCCAGCACCAGTATCTGATCGGCGCGCTCCACGGTGTCCAGGCGGTGGGCGATGACGATGACGGTCTTGTCCGCCATGAGCACGTCGAGCGCCCGGTTGATCTCGTGCTCGTTGTCGGCGTCCAGGCTCGAGGTCGACTCGTCCAACAGCACGATGGGAGCGTTCTTGATGAGCGCTCGCGCGATGGAGATGCGCTGCTTCTCGCCGCCGGAAAGCGTGGAACCGCCTTCGCCCACCAGGGTGTCGTAGCCCTGCGGCAGCGCCTCGATGAAGTCGTGGCAGTGCGCGGCGCGGGCGGCCGCTTCCACTTCCTCCTGCGTCGCATCCGGCTTGCCCACGCGGATGTTGTTCGCCACGGTATCGGCGAGCAGGTACACGTCTTGGAACACGACGGCCACCTGCTCGGCCAGCGCGTCGGGCGCGATGTCGCGCACCTCGTGCCCGCCTACGCGCACGCTGCCGCTGCTCGCATCCCAGAACCGCGAGATCAAGCTGATGACGGTGGTCTTCCCGCTACCCGAAGGCCCGACGAGCGCGGTGCGCGTCCCGGGCTGCGCCGCGAACGTCACCCCGTGCAGCACCTCCTTGCCGTCGGCGTATCCGAACCGCACATCGTCGAACCGCACGTCGAAGCTCGTGAAACGGGGGTTGCCGTCGCGGTACGCAAGGGGGCGTTCGGCCTGTATCCGCTCGATGCTCTCCGCCGCTTTGGCCAGGTAGTTCAGCTCGGGGTAGATCACGCCGAGCGTGGTCATCATGCTGGAGATGGATACGGCGATCATGACCGCCGCGATGAGGCGGGGCGCGTCGAGTTGGCCGTCCATGAACATGAGCGTGCCCGCCACGAGCCCGAGCGGAACGATGAGCGAGGTGGCCACGGAGAACAGCACCGAGAACGGCATGATGGACAGCTCCATGCGAATGGATTCGCGCTTCAAATCGGCGAAGCTGCGGTCGAGCCGCTCGAAGCGCCGGCCGGTGAGATTGTAGAGCCTGAACGTCTTGATGCCGTTGATATACTCGATGATGCGGGATATGACCGCGTGGACGCTTTCGCGATAGCGGACGCCGCCCTTGCTGGCCGCGCGCCCGCCCAGGCGCGCAAGCGGCAGGGAGGCGACGACGATCGCGAGGATGATCAGCCCGTAGAGCCAGTTGATGGCGAAGGCGAACGCGCATGCGAGCACGCTGAAGCAGACGACCTTGAAGAAGCTCGCCAGCGAGGTGGTGATGGTCTGCTCGAAGTCGCTCACGTCGGTGGTGAGAACCGATGCGAGCTGGCCGATGCTGTTCTTGTCGAAGTACCCCAGGTTCAGCCTGCGCAGATGGTTGCCGATGGAGAGTCTCAGGTCGGCGGTGATGTCCGCGCCCCGGAACTGCGTTTGGGCGTAGTTCGTCGCGTACAGCGCGGCACGCACGACGAACAGCACGACGAGCGCGCCGCTGTAGAACGCAAGCAGCTCGGCGTTGAACGCGTCGGCGACGAGGTTGATGATGGCTGCGATCATGACGGCGAACATGCCCATGTGCAAAAGCGAGTCCGCGCAGGAAAGCGCGATGGGCAGCACGAGGGTCTTGGCTTTGTCGCCCGCTACGGTTCGGACGGTTTTGATGAGCGTTATCATGCCAGCGACTCCTTCTTCTCCGTGCGGTGCGTGTAGGCGTCCCACATGCGGGCGTAGGCGCCGTCTTGCTTGATCAGGGAATCGTGCGTTCCTCGTTCTCGCAGGCGGCCGTGGTCGAACACGCATATCTGGTCCGCATGCACGATGGTGTGCAGGCGGTGGGCGATCATGATGCAGGTCTTGTTCGTCAGCAGGTGCGAGAGCGCAAGCTGGATCCGGTGCTCGTTCTCGATGTCGGTGAAGCTGGTGGCTTCGTCGAACACGATGATGGGTGCATCCTTCAAGATGGCGCGAGCGATGCACACGCGCTGCCGCTCGCCGCCGGACAGCTTGACGCCGTTCTCTCCCAGCAGCGTGTCGTAGCCGTTCGGCAGGCCCTCGATCGTGTCGTGGATCTGCGCGGCCCGCGCGGCGGCCTCCACCTGCTCGCGCGTGGCGTTCGGTCGGCCGAGCCTGATGTTCTCGTACAGGGTGTCGTCGAGCATGAAAGCCTCTTGGAACACGAAGGACACCAGATCCATGAGGTTGTCGGTGCGCAGTTCGGACAGGGCGTGGCCGTCGATGCGCACCGCGCCTTGGCGCGTTTCCCAAAACTTGGGGATGAGCTGGGCTGCGGTCGTCTTGCCGGCGCCCGAGGGGCCCACGAACGCGGTCAGGCTGCCGGCGGGCAGATCGAGGCTGACGTCGGTGAGCGCGTTGGTCTCGGCGGCGCCGTAGCCGAACGTGACGTGATCGAACGCCACCGCGTGCGGTTTCGTCGGATCGAGCGCGAGCGTGCCTTCGGAAGCCTCGGGCAGGTCCATGATGTCCTGTATGCGCTCCATGCCGCTCATGATCTGGTTGAACGTCATGGCGAACGTGAGCAGGTTCAGGAGGCTGGACAGGAACACCATGCTCATGATCATGAAGAACAGGTAGTCGGCGGCCGAAAGGGAGCCCTGCAGGTACAGCACGCCGCCCAAAGGCAGCACGAACAGGATGCCGCTTTCCACGATGGCCACGAACACGCCGTAGGAGTAGCCCTGGCTCTTGGTGCACTGCTTCCAGAACTCGTTGTACTCGGTGACGGCATCGGCGTACTCGCGGTAGCCTTTTGCGTCCAGACGGTAGGCCTTCATCACGGGCATACCGTTGATGAACTGCATGATGGCCGCATTGAGCTTGGCGAGCAGCCGGTGGTACGTGGGCATCTGCTTGCCGGTGGCCGCCATAGCGAACAGCTGCACGGCAACGCCCAGCACCACGGGAACCAGCATGCCCAGAGCCATGGGCACGTTCAAGGTGAGCAGGTAGCAGAACATGATGGCGGGCGTGCAGGCGGCGGCGACGATGTCGGGGATCTGGTGGGCGAGGAACTTCTCGATGCGCTCGACGTCCTCGATGATCACCTTTTTGAGAGCGCCCGAGGTCGTTTGATCGAAGAACCCGAGGCTGACCTTCGCGATGTGCCGGCTGATCTGCGCACGCACCTGGTACAGGGTGTTGAAGGCCCCGATGTGCGAGCACGCGCCCGAGGCGATGGCGAACGCGAACTTGCCCACGATGGCCACGGCGGCGATGATGCCGTACTGGAGCGCCGCGCCCGCGTCGGCGTTCCCCTCGATGAGGAACAGCAGCACCTGGTACACCATGACGAACGGCACGAAGGAGCACAGGGCGCTCATCACGCTGAACAGCGCGGACAGCGCCAGATGAAGGCGGTAGCGTCCTGCCAGGTGGAGCAGGTAGGCCATGCCGGAGCGCCGCTGGGCGGGTTGCTCGGCTTCGGGGCGTTTCTGGGTGCGGGCGTTCTCTTCCGGGTGCATGGTTGCACCCCCTTTCTCGGTGGGGTAGGGGCGTTGGGATCGGATGGCGCGGTCACCGCATGGCGGCGAGCAGCTCTTCGGCGTCGCGGAGGGGAAAGTCCTGCGCGACCCGCCCGTCGCGCAGGTGCAGGACGCGGTCGCACGTGGCAACCGCGCACTCCACGTCGTGCGTGATCATGAGGATGACGCGGCCCTCGCGCGCGAGCTTCTCGATCTGCCTGCCGACGGAGCGCATGCTCTTTCCGTCCAAGCCGCTCGTGGGCTCGTCGAGCACGATGACGGAGGCGTCGTGCATGAGCGCGACGCCCAGGGCGAGCCGCTGCTTCTGCCCTCCCGAAAGCGTTGCCGGGTGGCGGTCGGCAAGCGCGCCCAGGCCCAGCGCATCGAGCACCTCGTCGGCGCGGGCCGTCCGCTCGGGCGTTGCCTTCTGCCCGCACAGCAGCTCGTCGCGCACGCTTTCGCCGAACAGCTGGCTGTCCAGATCCTGCATGATGTACCATATGCGCCCGCGGCGCCGTCCGGACGCGAGCTTCTTCCCCTCCACGCGCACGGTGCCGCCGTCCTCTTTCACGAGGCCGGCGAGCAGCTTTCCCAGCGTGCTCTTCCCGGTGGCATTGGGGCCCACCACGGCGACGATCTCGCCGGGGCGGCAGGCGAAGCTCACGTCGTCGGCCACGATCCGCTCGCCGAAGGACTTGCGCAGCCCCTCGACTTCGAGCAGCGGCGGCACGTGCGGGGCCGCGCAGGTCCGTTTCCTGGCGGGTGCGGTCAGGCCCTCGAGGTTCGCGCTGCGCAGCCCGAGGGCCTCGATGCGCGCGGGGTCGAGGGCGACGAGCTCCGCAGGCGTGAACGAGTCGGCGATGCGGCCGTTGGCGAGGTAGACGATGCGGTCGGCGATGCCGCGCAGATAGTACAGGCGATGCTCGGCCAGGAGCACGGTCTTTCCCTGCTGCTTGAGCGCGCGTATCAGGTTGCCGAGCTGCTCGGTGGCCTCGTGGTCGAGGTTGGCGGAGGGCTCGTCCATGACGTAGAGGGGCGGGTCGATGGCCTTCGCGGAGGCGATGGCCACGCGCTGGCGCATGCCGTACGACAGCAGGCGCACCTTCTCCTCGAGCAAGGGGGCGATGTCCAGCTCGCTTGCCGCCCCGTGCACGCGCTCGACGATCAGCTCGTGATCGAGCCCGTAGTTCTCGCACCCGAACGCGATCTCGCCCGCCACCTCGTTCGCGAAGAACTGGCTGCGGGGGTCTTGGAACACGTTGCCCGCCGTGAGCCCGCGTTCCCACGAAGGGATGTCGTCGACCTCGCGCCCGAAGAGGCGCACCGTCCCGGTCAGCTCGCCTTCGTAGAAGGACGGCACCAGGCCGTTGACCACGCGGGTCAGCGTGCTCTTGCCTCCGCCCGAGGGCCCGGTGAGCACCACCACCTCGCCGGGTTGGACGGTCAGGTTCACGTCCTCGAGCTGGGGAGCGGAGCCTTCGTAGGCGAAGGTCAGGTGCGCGAGTTCGATGGCCGGCGCCTGCGGGTCGTGGTTCGGCATCATGTCGCTCACCCCACCACGATCAAGATCGAGGCGATCGCGAATCCCGCCATGAGCACTCCGTCGCCGATCCGCATGCCGTGCGCATAGTAGCTCTGCTTCGCGCAGGGGCTCTCGATGCCGCGCACGATGCAGGATGAAGCCAGCTCGTCGGCGATGGTGAGCGAGCGGAACACCATGGGCACCACGCCGAACTCGAGCGTTGCGAGCGGATGCGCCAAGACGTGCGCCGGCGAGCGGAGGAAGCCGCGGGTGCGCATGGCGTCGCGCACGTCGGCCAGCTCGGACAGCATGGTAGGCATGAAGCGCAGGATGACGATGACGGCGAGCAGCACGGGGGAGGGGATGGGCAGCTGGCGCAAGCTTGCCATCAGCTTTCCCGAGGGAGCTTGCACGAGCAGGTACACCGGCATGAGGAGGGGTAGCATCTCCAGGACGAAGGTGAACGCCATGGGCGAGGGGAACCCGATGTCGAAACGCACGTTGAGGGCGAGCCATGCGTGCGTCACCGCGAACGCGAGCAGAAACCCGGCACCGGCCCTTGCGAAGCCCATCGCGGCCATGAGCACGAAAAGGGCGCAGGTGAACGCGACGTGCAGCATCGTGCTGGTGGACAGGAAGGTCACGGCGCACGTGCACACGATGATCGCGAGCAACGAGAGGACGTTGACCTCGCGGATGCGGGCGTGCTGCCGGGTTGCCCCGTCCCGACGGGTCGGCGCGTTCAGAGCGGCCTCGGCTGGCGCGGCAGGGTGCACGGCGCCGCTCATTTCACGATACCCGCCTTCTTGAAGTGCTTCCTGAGCAGGCGGTTGCCGAACAGGCATCCAAGCACGGCCAGCACGGCGGTGATGGCGCAGGCGCCCAGCAGGTGCAGCGGGTTCGACAGCAGGTCGAGCTGCATGGTCAGAACCGGGGCGGTGAAGCCGTCGGTCGTCGCTTTCGCCACGTAGGCGTCCCACGCAGCCCAGACGGGCACGGCATTGCCGATGACCATGCCGACCGCCCAGATGGTCCAGCCGACGGTGTTGCGCACGGGGCTGCGGTACGCATCCTTGCCGATCATGGCCAGCTCGCAGATCGCCGCGACGCCGGCGAAGTAGGGAAGCAGGAACACGTAGCCTGAAAGCGCGAGCACCGTGCCGTACACGATGCCCCACACGAGGAAGACGCCATGCTTGTTCAGGCGATTCGCCACGACGAGGTAGAACGTCGCGCAGAGGAACATCTGGATGCCGGCGCACAGGTACAGATACACGAACGGGAACGGCATGGTCAGGGGTCCCGTGACCATGCATACGAGGAACGTCAGCACCATCATGGCCGCGACGGTCATGACGTCGCGGGTTGCGATGCTCTTCTTGGAGGCGCGCCCGCGTGCGCCTCGGGTGGTGTCGATGGTTTTCTCGGTGCTCATGCTGCTCTCCTTTCGGGTGGGCCTGTCGGGCCGGGCTGGTGGAAATCGGGCGCACGAAGGAAGGCCCGTCGTGCGCGGGTGTTCGAGCGGACTGCTTTTGTTAGTTTGAGCTAACTAGTGGTCATGGAAAGACGGCATCACCCGCCGAAGAGGTTCTCCCAGCCGGGGCGGAAGAAGTCGACGATGAGTTTGATGCGCGCAACGGCGTCCTCTTTCGAGGTGTCGTGGCGAACGATTTCGAAGAATGCGTAGTATTCCGCGCTCACGAGCGCATGGAGGTCGTCGTGGGACGGGCTCGCGCAGGCAAGGCCGCGCTCGCGCATGGCGTCCAGGTAGGCGAGCGATTGGCTGACTTCTTCCTCTACGAGATCGTCGAGGAAGTGCTCGTAGCCGCTTCCCGCCGCGTGGTTTATCAGCAGGTCGAACGGCTCCTTGTGCTCGAAGATGTAGTCGACGATGCGGGTGATCACGTCTTCGGAGGTGCTCCACATGTCTTCGGGGCGCCCTTCGTCCAGCTGCTCGAACCCCTGGTCGTTGCCCGTGCGGAAGAGCCCGAGCAGGTGCGCGGATACGGGTTCGACCAGCGCGGCGAACAGCGCGCTTTTGTTCGGGAAGCGCACGTACAGCGCGCCGGTGGTCACGCCGGCGTTCTGCGCGATGCTGCGCAGGCTCGCCTTCTCGTATCCCTTGTCCAGAAACTCTCGCTGCGCGCTTTGCAGCACGAGGCCGCGCGTTTCCTCAACCTGCTTCACATCCCGATCCCTTCTCATCAATAACAATGTTATCGATAACGACGTTACGAATAATGTCATACACGGTTAACTCTGTCAAGGAAAAGATGGGCGATCATCCTCGAATCGCGGTGTCTCCGTTGCCGGTGACGGAACGCTTCGGTACGACGATCGGACGGCGGTTGAGTTGCATCGGACGCGCGAAGTTGCAGCGGGCAAACTTCTGTTTCGCGTGTTCTATCCTTGCAGCCGAACGATATCTCACAGGTGCAAGGAGTTTGCATGAACAGTCCGATCAGATTGATATTGAAGTGGGCGGGACCCGACCGGAAGTACTTGATCGCGGCCGTCGTGTTCGCGTTCGTTTCGGGGCTTATGACCATGGTGCCGTACTACGGCGTGTACGAGATCATGAAGGCGGCCTACGAAGGGACCTGCACGTGGGAGGTCGTCACGTCGAACGCGCTCGTCGTGGCGGTGGGCGTGTGCATCCAGTACGCGTGCTTCGGATGCGCGGGCGCGCTGTCGCACAAGGGCGCGTACAACACGCTGTTCCGCGTGCGGTGCCGCGTCGTGGACCATCTGGCGCACGCGCCGCTCGGGCAGCTCGACGAGCGGTCGACCGGCTCCATCAAAACCGTCCTGTCGGACGACATCGAGAAGCTCGAGCTGTTCCTGGCCCACAACATCACCGAGGCGATCATGTACCTGACCGGCCCCGTCGCAGCGTTCATCTTCCTGTGCTCGGTGAACGTGCCGCTGGCGCTGGCGACGCTCGTGCCGTTCGCGGCGGCGTTCGTCGTGATGGGCGTCATCTTCAAGCGCATGGCCGGCGTGATGCCGCGCGCGAGCGCGGCGCTGTCGCGGATGAACGCGGTGATGGTGGAGTACGTGCGCGGCATGCGCGTCATCAAGGCGCTGAACATGGGCTCGAAGTCGTTTCGCCGCTTCCAGTCCGCCGTGGACGAGGAGCACGCCGTGTGGTGCGACATCGCGCGGAAAACGGGTCCGGGCTTCGCGGCGTTCGTCATCATCATCGAGTGCGGCATGCTCGTGATGGTGCCGCTCGGCGGCTTCCTGTTCTCCACGGGGGCCATCTCGGGCAGCACGTTTCTGCTGTTCGCGTTCGTCGGGTCGCTCTACCTGACCGAAATTCGCCTGCTTCAGGAAATCGGCAGCAAGTTCGCCCAGGTGAAAAGCGGGGCGATCAAGGCGCAAGAGCTGCTGGACCTGCCCGCCTTCGCCGGCGGCGCGCCGTTTCCCGCCAAGAGCGACGTGCGGCTTGAGAACGTGCGCTTCAGCTACGACGGCACGCGCGAGGTGCTGCACGGCGTGAACCTCGCCGTACAACAGGGCGAGCGCCTGGCCGTGGTGGGGCCCAGCGGCGCGGGGAAGACCACCATCGTCGAGCTCATGTCCCGCTTCTACGATGCGACCGAGGGCACGGTGCGCATCGGCGGCGTGGACGTGCGCGACCTCGATTACGACGACCTGCTGGCGCACGTGGCCGTGGTGTTCCAGAAGACGTTCCTCACGAGCGGCAGCATCCTCGAGAACATCCGGATGGGCAAGCGCGCCACGCTGGACGAGGTGCGCGAAGCGGCGCGCCAGGCGCGCATCGACGACTTCGTCATGGGGCTCCCCCGCGGCTACGACACCGAGATCGGCACGCTGGGCGAGCGTCTGTCGGGCGGGCAGCGCCAGCGCATCGCTATCGCCCGCGCCATCCTCAAGGACGCGCCCGTGCTCATCCTCGACGAGGCCACCAGCGCGGCCGACCCCGAGAACCAGGTGCAGATCGACGAGGCCATCGCCAACCTCTGCGCGGGCCGCACGGTGGTCATCGTGGCGCATCGCCTGGGCGTGGTGCGCACCTGCGATCGCGTGGCCGTGGTGGAGGACGGCGGCATCTCGGCCGTGGGGACGCACGACGAGGTGCTTGCCGCGTGCCCGTACTACCGCAAGGCATGGGCGGACTACGAGCGGGCGCGCCGCATCACGTTCGGGTTCGGCGCCGCGGCGGCGGAAGCGGAGCCGCGGCAGCGCGCCGCAAGCGATTCCGTCCACCGTGCCGCCGCGCAGCCGCAGGGCGCATCGTCGGCGTCCGCGCAAGCGCCCTCGAGCCCGGCCCCGGCCCCGGCCCTGGCCTCCGCCTCCGCCTCGACCTCGGTGTTCGCGAAGAACCGCGACTTCTCCGTCTCGGTGGCGTGCACCGTCATCGAGGGACTGCTGTCGGGCTGCAACTTCGGCCTCATCTTCCTGGTGATGCAGCAGGTGTTCAGCGGCGCGGCCGACTTCGGCACCCTGCTGGGATTCACCGGCGCCCTCGCGCTCGTGTTCGTGCTGCGGCTCCTCATCTACGGCTACGGCTACGTGCGCGGGCAGATCGGCGGGGCGCAGGTCAGCCGCAACCTGCGCCAGTACCTGGGCGACAAGATCAAGCGCATCCCCCTCGCGCGGTTCACCGAGCGGTCGAGCGGCGACTACCTCAACGCGCTCACCGCGAACGTGAACGATTACGAGCAGATCCTCACCCACCGCACCGGATCCGTCGTCAAAGACATCACGCTGGCCGTGATGCTCACCGGCTTCGTCAGCTGGCTCTACCTGCCGGCGGGCGCGGTCGTGGCGCTCTCGTTCGCGCTCATCGTGCCCGCGATGGCGCTGTCGTGGCACCAGGTGCGACGCTACGGCACCCGCAAAAGCGACATCTGCGCCGCGAACACGAGCCGCACCGTCGAGCACGTGACCGGCATGCAGACGCTGCGCGCCTACGGCATCGGCGGCGTGAAGAACGAGGCCATCGTGGACAGCATGCGGGAGTACTCGGACGTCAGCTTCTGGTACGAGGCGGCCCTCATCCCCCTCGGCGCGGTCATGTCCATCATCGTGGGGCTGTGCCAGCCGCTGCTGTTCCTCATGTGCGGCGCGGCGTACCTCGACGGGGCGCTGGGCGCGGTTCCGTACCTGCTGATCATCATGCTGCCGCTGTTCATGAACAAGGTGTGGAACAGCATCTTCGTGAACCTGACGGCCTACAAGAACCTCATGATCGCGAAGCGCCGCATCCAGGCGGTGGTGGACGAGCCGGAGGAGGCGGGCGGCTTCGACGCGCTGCCGGCGACGGGATCGCGCATCGAGCTGGCCGACGTCGGGTTCGCCTACTGCAAGGGCGAGCCGGTGTTCGAGGGGCTGCGCCTGACGTGCGAAGACGGCAAGCTGACCGCGCTCGTGGGCGACTCGGGGTGCGGGAAGTCCACGGCACTCAACCTCATCGCCCAGTACTACCGGCCCGCGCGCGGCGCGGTGCGCATCGGCGGCGCGGACACCGCGGCCTACGCGCCGGAAAGCGTGCTGGCGGGCGTGTCCATCGTCGATCAGAACGTGTTCCTGTTCGACGATTCGGTGATGGACAACATCCGCTACGCCCGGCCCGACGCCACCGACGACGAGGTGCGGGAGGCGTGCCGTCTCGCGAACGCCGACGGGTTCGTGCGCGCCCTGCCCGAAGGCTACGCCTCGCGCATCGGGGAGAACGGCGGCCGGCTGTCGGGCGGCGAGCGCCAGCGCCTGTCCATCGCACGCGCCATCCTGCGCGACGCGCCCATCGTGCTGCTGGACGAGGCGACGGCCTCGCTCGACATCGAGAACGAGCTGGCCGTGAAGGAGGCCATCGCCAACCTGCTGGCGAAGCGCAAGACCGTGGTGATGGTGGCGCACACGCTGGCCATCGTGCGCGGGGCCGATTCGATCGCGGTCGTCGGCGACGGCCGCGTGCTCGAGCAGGGCACGCACGACGAGCTGGTGGCCGCGGGCGGCAAGTACGCCCGCATGTGGGCGGCCGATCGCGAGCTGGCGTGACGCCGCCCGCTTCCCGCCCCGCGGGAGCCGCGCTGAACGGAACCGCTCACCTGCGGTAACGAGCGGGCAACAGCCCTTGACGCGCGTTCCTCCCCTCTGCAAAGCTTGCCCGACTGGATGGGCGCTCCGGCGCCGTGGACGAGGGCGCAGGCGAGCGCGGACGGAGCAGGCGATGGCGAACGACGGGCAGGCGGAGGAGGGGAGCGTCCCCGGCGGCGGCCGGCAACCCGCCGCGGGCGGCGGCTGTCCGACGGCCCTCCCCGCTTCCGATCCGCCGCTGTCGCGGCGCTCGGTCGCCGCCGTGTTCGCGGGGCTTCTGGTGGCGATGACCGTGGGAACCCTGAACCAGACCATCGTGGCCACCGTCCTGCCCACCATCGTGGGCGAGCTGGGCGGCGTGAACCGCATGCTGTGGGTGACCACGTCCTATGTGCTGGCCGCCACCGTCACCATGCCGCTGTACGGCAAGATGGGCGACCTCATCGGCCGCAAAGGGCTGTTCATCGGCGCGCTGGCCCTGTTCGTGGCGGGCTCGGCCGCGTGCGCGCTGGCCCCGTCGATGGAAGGGCTCGTGATCGGCCGCGCCGTGCAGGGCTTGGGCGGCGGCGGGCTCATGGTGCTCTCGCAGGCCATCGTGGCCGACGTGGTGCCGCCGCGCCGCCGCGCGCTCTACCTCAGCATCATGGGCGTGGCCTACGCCGTGCCCATGCTGGCCGGGCCGTTACTGGGCGGATTCTTCGCCGACGCGGTGGGCTGGCGCTGGGCGTTCTGGTTCGACGTGCCGCTCGCGCTGGCCGCCATCGTCATCGCCGCCGTCTTCCTGCCGAAACCGCGCCGCGCCGCGGAAAGGGCGCCGTTCGACGTCGGCGGCGCCGTGACGCTCGTGGCCGCCGTGACCGCGCTCACGCTGGCAACCTTGTGGGGCGGCAACGAGCACGCGTGGACCTCGCCGACCATCATCGGCCTGCTGGTTGCCACCGCGATTGCGAGCGCGCTGTTCGTGCTGGCGGAGCGCCGCGCACGGGAACCGCTCATGGCGTTGTCGTTGTTCAAGAACAGGAACTTCGACATCTCCATCGTCGCAAGCTCTATCACGATGTTCGTCATGATCGGCGTGCTCACGTACCTGCCCACGTACTTCCAGATCGTCGACGACCTGAACGCCACCGCCGCCGGCTACCTGGTGGCGCCTATGAACGCAGCCTGGTTCGCCGCCTCGCTGCTGTCGGGCTACCTCGTGAACAAGCTGGGCACGTACAAGAAGCTTATGGTGGTCAGCTTCGCCGTGCTCGTGGCAGGCATGGTCGGGTTCGTCGCCGTGGACCAGGACCCGTCGGCGGTCGTCGTCGGCGGCCTGCTGGCCGTCATGGGCTTCGGCGTGGGCCTGAACTTCGAGATCCTCGTGCTGGTGGTGCAGAACGAGTTCCCGGCCTCCGCCGTGGGCATGGCCACGGCGGCGACGGGCTTCTTCCGCAAGGTGGGGTCGGTGCTGGGAACCTCCGTCGTGGGCGCGCTGTTCACGAGCGGCCTCGCGCGCGCCCTGGCCGAGCGCCTCGCGCCGGTCGGCGGCGTCGGGGCGCTCGGCACGGACGCGAACTCGCTCACGCCGGCCATCGTGCACGCGCTGCCCCCGGACGTGCGCCATGCGGTGGGCGCCGCCTACAGCGACGCGCTCGCGCCCGTGCTCTGGCTCGCGTTGCCGCTGGCCGTGGCGGGCCTCGTGCTCATGCTGTTCCTGCGCGAGACGCGGCTGGCCACCACCGTGGACGGATCGGGGCATGGGGCCGACGAGGGCGCGGACGACCCCCGGCGGCGGCAGGGCGCGCGACGCCGCTAGCCCGAGCGGTCGGCGCGGGCGTCAACCTACGCTCACAGGTTAAGGTTGTGGTTGTTGCCTTGGCGGGGGGGGGGGTATACTACTTTTATGGGCGAACTATTTTTTGATACGATTGTCGAATCCGAAATCCCCGCAGGGATGGCCCGCGTGCGATACGAGGCGGGCGCGGTCGAGCCGCTGTACGCCAACGACGAGTTCTTCAGCCTGCTGGGCTACCAGCGTCGATCCCCCGACGATTTCTACCCCCTCGACGTGCGGAACTCGCATGGTTGGTGCGCGTTCTGCGGCCAGCTGCGCGCGCATATCGAGGCGGGCGAGACGGACTTCGAGATCGAGGTGAACCAGGAGACGGCAACCGGCACGTTGCTGTGGACGATGGCGCGGTGCCGTCACGATGCGCGGCGCGGCACGGTCACCTGCCTCGTGCTGGATGCCAGCTCGTGGATGGACACCTCCGAGCGCCTGCGCATGAGCGAGGACGCGTTTCGCATCGCCGCGCAGATGAGCGGCAAGAACATCGCCACGTTCGATCTGGCCGACCGCGCGCTCACCATGCAGGGCGCGGTGGAGGGCTACCTGACGGCGCCCGCGCGCATGGTGAACGTTCCCGAGAGCGCCATCGCCGCCGGCATGATCGCGCCCGAGCACGTTGAGCTGTACCGGTCGCTGTACCGCGATATGGAGGCAGGCGTGCCGCGCGGGGGCGTCATGCTGCGCATGCGGGACTTCGACACGCGGCGGTTCCGCTGGTACCAGGTCGATTACTCGCTCGTGTTCGACGGCGAGAACCGCCCGGTGTACGCCGTCGTCGCGTTCGGCGACACCACCGAGCGGCACGAGCGCGAGCTGGTGCAAAAGGCGCGGGCCGAGCGCGACGCGCTTACGGGCGTGCTGAACCGCGCGACGTTCGAGGACGGTTGCACGCGCATCATCGAGCGGTCCGAAGTCCATCACGGGCACGCGCTCATCATGGCCGACCTCGACCGCTTCAAGACGACGAACGACCGCTACGGCCACGTGGCGGGCGACCGCGTGATCGTGGATTCGGTGGCGGGCGTGGTCAGCGCGGTGCGCGACGACGACCTCGTGGGACGCGTGGGCGGCGACGAGTTCATGGTGTGCCTGCGGGGCATCTCGTCGCACCTCATGGTGGAGGCCGTCGCGCAACGCATGTGTGCGGCGGTGCGCGAGGCCGCCGAGGCCTCCGACGACGACCACGGGCCGGTGTCCATCAGCCTGGGCATCGCCCTGTATCCGCAGGATGGCGTCACGTACGAAGAGCTGTACCGCAAGGCCGACAAGGCCCTGTACTGCGCCAAGCGCGCGGGCGGCGGCACCTACGCGTTCTACCGCGACGAGCCGGCGGCGTCCTAGCGCCCGGCGCTACTCCCAGCCCGGCTTCCCCACGCCGCCCTGCTCGATGGTGTCGAGCAGCCCTTGGCGGTCGAACACGCCCACCTTGCGGTAGATGTTGCTCACGTGGTGCTTCGCGGTGCCCTGCGCGATGGACAGCTCGTCGCAGATATAGCGCACGGTGCGTCCGCGGGCCAGCAGCACGAGCACCTCGGCCTCGCGGTTCGTCAGGCGGCACATCCGCGCGATGGCGGCGCACTTCTGCTCGAGACTGGCGTCGGCGGTTTCCTCGCGCGAGGTGGCGTAGAGCTTCTGCACGTCGGTTTGCGTGAAGAACAGCATGCCCACCAGCACGAGCGCCAGCACGCCCACGAGGAACACCTCGGAGCGCAGCGCCTCCGACCACAGCGCCGCGTTCAGCAGCTGGTCCGCGGCGAACGACCCGATGAGCGTGCCGGTGCGGGCGCAGAGGATGACCAGGCCGAACGACAGCGCCACGGGTATGCGCCCGCGAAACGCCACGTCGGTGGACACCAACATCATGAACATGTCGAGGCAGTACACGCCCATGATGACCAGCCCCGCGCCCAGGAAGCGGTACGGCGCGGGCAGCAGCAGAAGCAGGATGAGCCCCGCCACCATCGCGGGGATGACGGGGCGGTACAGCGCGATGGGCTCGGCGGCCGAGGGCGCCACCACCATCGACAGCGTGATGGCGGCCAGCGCGCAGCCCGCTAGCAGCAGCGCCTTCGCGGTGAACGCGGCATCGCCCTCGGCGAACGTGTTCACCATGCCCTGCGAGGCCCCGTACACGATGCTGATCACGAGGATGCAGGCGAAAATGCGCCCCACGGGGATGGTGCGCACGTCGAGCGGCAGCACCGAGGGCTCGCGGCGCGGCTCGCGCTTGCAGGCCACCAGCACCGCGGCCGACACGATGGGCAGCGCCGCCGTGAACGCCACGGCCGCCGCCTCGGGCAGCGCGTACGCGACGAAGAACAGCACGAACGCGAACGTGTACGACACGTACAGGTGCCGCCCGACGCGCCCGGTGGCCAGCGCGCTCCACAGCTCGCCCCACATGATGAGCAGCAGCGCGTTGCCCAGCGACAGCGACACGGTGCCGGCAAGGAACCAGGCGAACCCCGCGGCTCCTGAGCCCAGCGTCAGCGCGATGGGCAGCGTCACGGTGCCCGCGGCGGTCAGGCCGCCCGCAGCGAGGAAGCTTGCGCGATGCGTGAGGAACGGCGAAAGGCGCCGCGCGAGCGCCACCACCACGAGGTAGCCCACGGTGGTCAGCACGAGCACCCACAGCGTGGTGTTGCCCGCGAACGGGAAGCGGTCGGTGGTGGGCAGCAGCACGTCGGTGCACATGCTGATCATCCACCAGGCTTGCCAGAATCCCAAACCCAGCAAGCGCCAGCCGGAGAAGCCAACGTGGTCGTCATCCTGCGGTTTCGTGCGCATCGCTCCCCATTCCCATCCCTCGTCGCGTCGCTTCAAACCTAGCAAAACAGGCGGGGGAGCGCAAGCGGGAACCCTGGTTGAGGCATGGGCCGCAACGGCCCATGTTGCGGGTTTCGGCGAAAATGGGCCGCTTCGCCAGATGCCCACGCGCGGCCGTTCGGCCAGGATGGGGCTATGCGGAACAAGGGATTCCGCTCATCGAGGGAAGGGGTTTCCAATGACCGACATCATGAAGAACGGGCTGTCCCGCCGTGCGTTCCTGGGCCTGGGCGCCACCGCGGCCGTCGCCGCCGGCGCGGGCCTGGCCGGCTGCTCGCCCGCGGCGAGCGCAGGCGACGCGAAGGCCGGCGGCGACGCGGCCGGAAGCGCGGCGGCCGGCGGCGAGACGCAGTACGCGTGGGAAGTGGTTCCCGATCCCATCACCGACGTCACGTCGACGGTGGACACCGACATCCTCGTCATCGGCGCCGGTTTGGCCGGCTGCGCGTGCGCCGCGGCGGCGGCCGAGAAGGGCGGCAAGGTGACCGTCGTCGAGAAGACGTCCAGCTGGAACGGCCGCGGCGGCGGCTTCGGCGCCATCAACTCGCACTACATGGACGAGCTGGGCATCGAGGTGGACAAGGTGAACGCCAAGCAGCACTGGATCGCCCAGTGCGCGAGCCGCGCGAACGAGGACCTCATCGTGAAGTTCTTCAACAGCTCCGAAGAGGCGTCCAACTGGCTGCTGGCCAAGGCCGAGGCCGTGGGCG
This sequence comes from Eggerthella hominis, assembly GCF_014287365.1. Lineage (NCBI taxonomy): Bacteria > Bacillati > Actinomycetota > Coriobacteriia > Eggerthellales > Eggerthellaceae > Eggerthella > Eggerthella hominis. Next base: position 370,292 of record NZ_JACOOA010000002.1, on the reverse strand, counting down.
GCTCCGCGATGGTGGGCGCGTTCTACAGCCACGACGACGTGTACGCCGAGCAACCGGGTTACCACATGCTCATGATTCCCGAGGAGGCCGGCCTCACCTCGACGGGCTTCGCCGGCGCCGAGCTGTGCTACAACGACGCCGTGAAGGACGGCGCGGAATTCGTGTTCGATTCGCCGGCCGTGCAGCTGGTGAAGGACGGCTCGAAGGTGACCGGCTGCATCTGCGAGGGCAAGGATGGCTACGTGCAGTACAACGCCAGCAAGGGCGTGGTGCTGTGCACGGGCGACATCGGCGGCGACCTCGAGATGTGCAAGGCGTACGCCCCCATCTGCGCCGAGTACGGCCAGCCGCGCAGCCAGTACACGCCCGTGGGCGTGAATACGGGCGACGGCCACAAGATGGGCATGTGGGTTGGCGCGCAGCTGCAGGACCTGCCGCTGCCCACGATGATGCACCCGCAGGCGTTCTGCTGGTTCCACGGCCCGTTCCTGTTCGTGAACGACAACGGCGAGCGCTTCATGTGCGAGGACACCTGGGTGCAGGGCAAGTCGCTGGCCATCAACCGCCAGCCGAACGGCGAGGCGTGGTCCATCTTCGACGCCAACTGGAAGACCGACCTCGTGAACGGCCTGCCCTACGGCGGCGGCATGTTCTGGGACTCGTTCCGCCCCTACGGCAGCGACCTGGAGCTGGCGCCCCAGTACTTCGAGACGCAGATTCCCGAGTACATCAAGGCCGGCAACGCCTATCAGGCCGACACGCTCGATGAGCTGGCGAAGCAGATCGGCTGCGACGCCGCCACGTTCAAGGCCACGGTGGAGCGCTACAACGGCATGTGCGAGGCGGGCGAGGACACCGATTACTACAAGAAGCCCGTGTTCCTGACGCCGGTGAAAGAGGGGCCGTTCTACGCGCTCAAGGTGGGTCCCGCGCTGCTCGCCGTGCCCGGCGGCCTGCGCACGAACAACGACTTCCAGTGCCTCGACGCCGAGGGCGCGCCCATCGAGGGCCTGTACGCGCTCGGCAACGTGATGGGCGACATCTGCGCCGTGGACTATCCCATCAACGTGGCCGGCAACAGCCACGGCCGCTGCATCACCTACGGCTACCTGCTGGGCCACGAGCTGGCCGGCGCGTAAGCGCCCCGCGCCGCGCGGGCCGCGAGACGCCCCCGCGCGCCGTGGCCCCGCGTGCGCCCCGCGCTCGCGGGCGCGCTCAGCCTGCAACCCTCCCCGAGCCCTGCGCCACCTCCCTCCCGGCGCAGGGCTTTTTCGCGCCCGCCCGCCCCAGCGTCCCACCCCAAATGTTTCACGTGAAACATTCGTTCGCTGGCGGGGCTTGGGAGGGCTTGGGGACTTCGGACTCTTTGTGCAGATCGCGCGCAACGTGGAGGATTTCCGTTGACTTCTGGCGAAACACCCGTATACAATGCAAAGGTTCGCTTTCGAAAGCCCCGTGCATGCAGTGAGAAGCGGAAGCGCGAGCGAGGGAGTCCAGACCCAAGATCGTGCGTCGGCGTAGGAACCCGGCATCCGATCGACCTGCACTTTTGAAACCGATCATTCGCCGCATCGCGGTCGGCCCGTTATCGTTCGAGCCGCCAACAGGCGACGGAGACCCGCCCCGCACGGCGGGGTAGGACAGGATTTTTGGAGGAAGATAGTGAAGACGTATTACGCGAAGCCCAACGAAGTTGAGCGCGAATGGGTCTTGATCGACGCTGAGAACCAGGTTCTCGGTCGCGTCGCTGCCAAGGCCGCTCAGATTCTCAAGGGCAAGCACAAGCCGCAGTACACGCCGCACGTCGACACCGGCGACTTCGTGGTCATCATCAACGCGGACAAGATCCGCGTGACGGGCACGAAGGCCCAGTCGAAGAGCTACTACCGCCACAGCGGTTTCCCCGGCGGGCTGAAGTCCGAGACCTTCGAAGAGGCCATGGCCAAGCATCCTGAGCGCGTCATCGAGCATGCCGTGAAGGGCATGCTGCCGAAGAACACGCTCGGTCGCGCCATGGGCAAGAAGCTCAAGGTGTACACCGGTGCGGAGCATCCGCACATGGCTCAGCAGCCTCGCGAGATCAAGATGGAGGGTTAACCCATGGCAGGTGAAGCTTTGTACTACGGCACCGGCCGCCGCAAGAACGCCGTCGCTCGCGTGCGCCTCGTTCCCGGCACCGGCAAGGTTACGATCAACGGCCGCGACGCCCTTGCGTACTTCGGTCGCCAGGCGCTCGTGAACTACGCCTTGACCCCGTTCAAGGTGACGGACACGACGGATCACTTCGACGTCATCGCCACGCTCAACGGCGGCGGCATCTCGGGTCAGGCCGGCGCGCTGCGTCACGGCATCTCCCGTGCGCTGCTGGCTGCTGGCGACTACCGCGGCGAGCTCAAGAAGGCCGGCTACCTCACGCGCGACTCCCGTATGGTGGAGCGCAAGAAGTACGGTCTGAAGAAGGCCCGCAAGCGCCCGCAGTTCTCGAAGCGCTAGGATCGCGTTCGCGAACAGCACGTTTTCTGCAGAGCCCGCTTCCTTTGGAGGCGGGCTCTTTTTGCATAAGGAGCACGGACCCTACGAAGGGAGCTACGCATGGCGACGAAGGCGACGTTGACGATCAGGCAGGCGCGGGTCGACGAGTTCGACCAGGTGATGGACTTCTACACAAAGATGATCGACGAGATGCGCGACACCGACTTCGACGTGTGCTGGGAGCACGGCGTGCACCCGTCGCCGGCGTTCCTGCGCGCCTCGGTGGAGGCGGGCGAGGTGTACGTGGGTCTCGTGGACGCGGGCGCGGACGGCGCGGGCGAGGGCCGCGCGCCGCGCATCGCGTCGGCCATGGTGCTGAACGGCGAAGGCGATGCCGGCTACGAGCGCGCGCCCTGGCGCGTGATGGCCGAACCCGACGAGGTGCTGGTGGTGCACGTGCTGGGCACGCTGCCGGCCTACCACGGCCGCGGGTTCGCGCGCGCCATGGTGGAGGCCTGCATCGACGTCGCGCACGCAGCCGGCAAGAAGGCCGTGCGCCTCGACACGTTCACCACCAACGTGCGCGCTCAGAACCTCTACGAATCGTGCGGCTTCGTGAATTGCGGCATCTACGAGGGGTTCTACAACTTCCTCGGCCTCTCCGCCGTCATGTACGAGCACGCCCTGTAGGCTGCGCGCTTGCGGTGCGGTTCTTCTGAGCCCGTCTCCTCGGAGGCGGGTTTTTCGTATGCGAAGGGGAGAAACCGCCGAGGGAGGTTACTTTCAAGTGCGTTCTTGCATGACTCGTTTTCGCTGTGGATACTAAACTCAGGGGTCGCCTAAAATGGGGTGCTCACAAGGTGCTTTCCGGGGCGAACGCCGTGCGGCGGCAGCCGCGGGATTTTGAGGAGAGAGGACAACGCTTCTGGAACGCGTTCGCGTCATGCCGATGGAATCGCTAGCTTGGCGATCCTCCGTCTTCTCTATAATCAATCACGCTGTCCGTTGAATCGCTAGTTGAGGGAAGTGGGTTGTATGCTTGAGAGAATGGACGATTTAACTTCATGCTCCCTTTCGTATGTCGCTTCGATATTGGGAGGCAAGTGGAAACCCTTTATCGTGTGGTATCTGAGCATGGCTCCCGGCAAGAGGGCGCGTTACAGCGAGTTGAGAAAAAGCATTCCGTACGACATATCGCACAAGATGTTCAGCCAGCACCTCAGCGAGCTCGAGCAGGTGGGGATCATCGAGCGCGTCGTCGTCGAGGTCAAGCCCCTGCGCGTCGACTATCTGCTCACGGAAAAGGGCATCAGCTTCGCGAACGTCCTGTACTTCATCCGCGATTGGGGCGCGGCGTACGGCGGCTTTTCTGCGGAGACGCTGCAGCGCACGAAGGGCACGATGGGCGAGGGCGTGCTGGTGTACGGCAGCGCCGACGACGGCTCCGAGCAGGGGGCTGCGGAGCGTATCACCTGGCAATTCGATCCTTCGACGTTCGACGTGCGCACCGGCTCGCGCGAAGACGACGCACGCGAAGGCGACGCGCCCGAAGCGTAGTCTTCGGGCGCTCAAACGAGGCCCTGCTAGGGCGCTCTCAGGGCTTGCCGACCGCCTTGCGGCCCCTCTCGGCTTTCTTTCGATTACCCGTCTGTCTCACTTTCAGGTAAGAAGCGCACTTATAAGTGCATTATTGCGCCAGTATTCCCGCGTCAACAGAATACGAGGTAAGAACCGCATCTCGAAATGATCTGCGGTGCAAGGACAGGGGTACGTTTCAGAAAGGATGATCGGCATGATTTCAAGAATCAACTTGCTCAAACGGAAAGAGGGACTGACTGCTGAGGAGTTCGCCGCGTATCTGACGCAGGCTCATGGGGAGCTTCTGGCCACGATGCCCTTCCTCAAAGGGTGCGAAACGAACGTGGTGGTGGACAACGAGCAGCGCTCGCCGTTCGACCGCGGCTCGACGGAAATCGACGGGTACACCGAGATGTTCTTCGACAGCTACGGCGACATGGTGCGCGGCATGGCCGCTCTCGAAGAGGCGCTTGCGACCGACTACGCCCAGTTCGCGGCACCCGGCATCCCGGCTCTTGTGGCGGTGAAGAAGGTCGACACGCCGGTTCCCGCCTATCTGGACGACGTGAAGCTGATCAAGCGCATGTCGTTCCTCGGGCGAAAGGACGGCGTGAGCGCGGCGGTGTTCCAGGACGAGTGGTGGCAGATGCATTCCGCGCTGGTCAAGACTATGACGGGCTATGCGGGGTACAACCAGAACCTCGTCATCGACCGCATCGTGGACGGGGAATCGGTGCCGTTCGAAGAGCTGCCCATCGAGGGCGTGGTGGAATTCTGGTTCGAGAACATGAAGGCGTTCGACGAGTGCTACGGATCTCCGGCCTTCAAGCGCACGGGCGCGCACGGCACGGAGTTCATCGACAACATCACGACCTACTTGGTGGAGGCGCAGCCTATCGCGATGGCGTAGGCCGCCGCGCCGGGGGTTTCGAGAGCTGCAACCCGGAATCCCCGGCGCGCACGTTGTCCGGGGAGGGGTGCGAATCGATGTTGGATGGCAGGGGGCATGGGAGGTTCGAGAGCTACCGGCTGAACGTCCGTGAACCCATTGCGAGCAACATGATCGTCTCAGGCTTTTTCGGGAGAGGATGAAACATGGTGGCAGCTACAAAGAAAAAAACTTCGTTAGCCAGGGCGGTGTTCTCGGGGAGCCTTGGGAATATGCTGGAATGGTTCGACTACGGGCTGTACGGGTACTTCGCAGCGATCATTTCCGCAGATTTCTTCGTTGCCGACGACCCGATCGTCGGGCTCTTGCTCAGCTTCCTGGTGTTCGGAACGGGCTTTCTCGTCCGCCCCATCGGCGGTATTCTGATCGGCGCGTACGCCGACAAGCACGGAAGAATCAAGGCTTTGACGTTGACGATCCTGTGCATGGGCATCTGCACCATGCTCATGGGATGCTTGCCAACGTATTCCCAGGTGGGACTTTTGGCACCCATCCTGCTGACGGTGCTGCGCCTGCTGCAGGGCCTGGCAACGGGCGGCGAGTTCGGCTCTTCGCTGACGTTCATCTCGGAGTACGGAACGCCGAACAACAGGGCCTTCCTGTGCAGCTGGCAGCCGTTCAGCGTCGGTTGCGGCCTGCTCCTGGGGTCCACTGCGGGGCTGCTCGTCACCACGCTTCTGCCTGAAGCGGCGCTGTACGAGTGGGGGTGGCGCGTGCCGTTCCTCTGCGGAATCCTGATCGCCTTCTACGGCGTGCACATGCGCAAGAACGTCCCCGATTCCCCTGAGTTCCTGAAGGCGAAGGCGGAAGTGAAGGAAGAGGACCATACGCCGGTCAAAGACCTGTTCCTGCGCTACAAGAAGTCCATTATCACGGTGATCGGGCTGCTCGTCGGCTCCAGCGCGACCTACTACATCCTGATCACCTATATGCCGACGTACATCTCGCAGTTCATGGGGACGTCGTTCTCGAGCGCGTTCGTCGTCAATACGTCGGTCATCGCGATCAACTTGCTGCTCTGTCCCATCGTGGGCCTGCTCATCGACAAGGTGGGAAGGCGGAAATGCCTGATCATCGGCTGTCTCGGGTTCCTTATCCTGTCTTATCCGGTGTTCTACGTGCTGATCCAGCAGACCAACGCTCTCTTGATGATCGGCTTGCTGGGAGTGCTGATCGTGTTCCAGACGATTCTCGCCGTCGCCATCGTGGTGGTTTCGGCCGAGGTGTTCCCCACCAAGCTCCGCAACAGCGGCATCGGCTTCTCCTACAATATCGCGGCGGCGGTCTTCGGCGGCTTGGCGCCCCTTGCGGCAACGGCGCTCATCGCGGCCACGGGCGATCGCCTGTCCATCACCTACTTGATGATAGGGTCCGTCCTCATAACGCTCTTGACCACGATCTTCCTTTTGAAGGGGTATTACGTCAAGGGAAAGAACGCGTCGAGCTAGCAAAGAAGCACGGGGGAGGCGATCCCCCGTGCTCCCTCGCGCGAGGATGGCGGATGGGGAAGAAGGGGGCATGGGCAGCGTAGGGAGACTCGCTCGCACTGCGAGAAGCGCGATCACCTTTTGCTTGGGCATAAGCTATATGGCGAACGTGCTCCTCGGATCGCCGCTGATCGACGATCTCAACCTGGTTTTGATGGCCGTTGTGATCGTCCTGAGCTTCGCGGCATCAACCGGGTCGGCAAGGACGATCGGAGCTCTGCTGTTCTCCTTGAGCATCGCTTTGCTGGTCTACTCGCAGGCGCCGCTCGATATCTGGAAGCAGGCGTTGCGGGAGAACGCGCACCTCATCGTGATGTTCATCATGGTGCCGCTGCTGGGGATTCCCGTGCAACATGGAGGATACAGCGAGTCGTTGCGCGGGATGTTCGCTCGTTACGCGAGCACCGGCAGCCGGTATTATGCGCTGGTGAGCATCATGTCCGCGTTCGTCGGCGTGCTGATCAGCATTGCGGCGGTTCCGCTGACCTACGAGATGTCCCGAGCGAGCCGCCACAGCGACGACAAAAAGCTTCTCAGCTCGGCGCTCAGCCGGGGGTTCGTCACCTGCATGATATGGGCGCCGACCTCGGCGACCATCGCCCTGGTCGTTCAGCTGACGGGCATCGATTGGGTGGACTTCTTTCCCTGCGCCCTTGCGTGCGCGCTCGTGGCGGGCGCCGTCGGCTTCCTGATGACCCTCGCGAGGGAAAAGACGGCCGATGCCCCTTCCGGCAGGGTGGAAGAGCCCGTCGGCGCTTTCGATGCGAGGAAGGTCGTCGAGCTGGGCGCAGGCGCTTTGCTGCTGATCGCCTCCATTGCGACGGTGTCCCAGCTGGGCGGGCTTTCGATCATCATCGTCGTCGCCATGGCGTCGCTGGTTTGCCCCGTCGTGTGGATGGCGATCGTCAAGCGATTGCCGACGTACGTGAAGGAGTTCAAGGGTGACTATTTCAACAACAAGCTTCCGCAGGTCAAGAATCAGATACTGCTGTTCGCTGGAGCCGGGTTTCTCGCGCAGAGCATCGGCTACTCTCACGTGGGCGATGCCATGGCCGAGGTTCTCTTGCAGCTCACCGGGCAAAACGTGCTGTTGCTCACCATAGCGATAATCGCCGTCACCCTGGCGACCTCGGCCGCCGGCATCCACCCCATCGCGGTCGTCGCCGTGGTGGGAGGGGCAATCAGCGCTTCGGAGTGCGGCGTTACGCCCGTCTACCTGGCTCTCGTCTTGTCGATCAGCTGGGCCATGGGAAACGCGCTCAGCCCCGCATCGGCGAACGTCATAGCCGTTTCCGATATGGTCGGGCAGTCGCCAATCAAGGTTGGCTTGCGGTGGAACGGGCCTTACGTGCTGGTGACGACGACCGTGCTGATCTGCGTTCTCACGCTTTCGAGGGCGGTGGGACTGCTGTAGGCGGAGGCCCAAACATCGCCGCCCAACAGGGGTTTACCACTTACTTACAGGTGCCCTTATGACTTTAAAGTGCGTTATTGAGGCCGATTTCGAATCATCATAGTATGCGGGTATGCAGAGGTCGCGAGCCGCCCGAGCTCTTTGGACGGCCCCGGCGCGGCAGCCGCCGCGATGCGGCGATGTTCATGCAGGCGAGGCGCTGGGGGCGCCGAAATTCGTAGCCGTTCGCACGTTCGATTCAGGGAGGATGATCGCATGATCAGCAGATGTGGATTGATGCAGAAAAAAGACGGAATGGGCATGGAGGAGTTCAAGGACTACTGGCTGAACGTTCACGGTCCCATCGCGAGCACCATGGCGAACCTGCGCAAGTACGACCAGCACGTCGTGGTCGACAGCGAGCACCGTCACGCCCTCGGTCGGGGCTCCGTGGTGATCGACGGGTATTCCGAGCTGCAGTTCGACAGCTACGGGGACATGCTCGAGGGCGTGGCGTCGCTGCACGGCGAAGGCGTGGACGACATCCCGAAGTTCGCCAATCCCCATTGCCAGATCCTCGTGCTGGCCAAGCGCGAGGTCATTCGGATTCCCGAGTATCTGCGCGGCAAGAAGCTCATCCAGCGCGTGTCGTTCCTCGGCCGCGCCGAAGGCGTGAGCTCCGAGCGTTTCGTCAAGGAATGGTGGAACGTCCACGACCGCTTGGTGCAGACCGTGCCCGGATGCGTGGGGTACAGCCAGAACCTCGTCGTCGACCGCATCGACGGCGGCGTGTCCGTTCCGTACGAGGAGCTGCCCGTCGAGGGCGTCGTGGAAATGTGGTTCGAGACGAAGGAGGCCTTCGACGAGTTCTACGCATCTCCCGAGTTCGCCCGCGCGTCCGTGCACGGTTCGGAATTCGTCGGGACGATCAACACCTACCTGACCGAAACCTATCCCGTCGCTTTGCCTTCCGCATAGGCAGCCGAGCGGTCTTTCACGCAGCGACAAAAACGTTTTAACGAAGATGAGCGAAAGAGGGAATGAAGATATGAGAGCTTACGAGAAGTTGCTTGAGCCTATTGCCGTCGGCACCCATCAGTGGCGAAACCGCATGGTGAAAGCCCCGTCGTCCGCGATGTCGTGGGACCCTGGCCAGTTCTGCAACGACACGATCATCGGCCTGTATGACACGATGGCGCAGGGTGGCGCTTCGGCCATCATCCTGGGAGGCATGATCTGCGACGATCCCGCAACGCTGATCGACGATGCCGACGGCGGCGTCTACACCGTGGAAACCTATCCGCTGGGCGGCCTGTACGACGACAAGTTCATCCCCGGTCTTTCCCGGCTGGCCGATGCCGTGCACGGCCACGGGTGCGAGCTTATCGCCCAGATCTTCCAGAACGGCGCGGCGATCAAGACCAAGGGAGGGGCCTGGTGCTCGTCGACGTTGACCGCGGAGGAGCTTCCGAGCCCCGAGCCGTACTGCCATCCCACACGTGGGCTGTCCCTCGAGGAGATCGAGGCGTTCAAGGAGCGGTACTTCGCCGCTGCCGAACGCGCGAAGAAGGCCGGGCTCGACGGCATCGAGGTGCACGCGGCGAACGGCTACTTCCTGTTGAGCTTCGTGTCGCGCGTGTGGAACCACCGCGACGACCAGTACGGTTGCCAGTCCCTCGAGAACCGCACGCGCTTGGTGTGCGAGATCATTCGCGGCGTGAAGGAGCGCTGCGGCGAGGACTTCATCGTGGGCGTGCGCACGAACGGCCAGGAATACGGCCATCCGGACGCCATCACCATCGAGGAGGGCGTCGAGATCGCGAAGTTCTACGATGCCGCCGGTGTCGACTACATCAGCGTGACGGGCTACGGCTACGGCCCGGTTCCCATGCAGTTCGCGCTGGACTACTGGATGTACCCCTCGCCTGACGACGACATGAAGCAGTATCTCGATCGGCTGGATGGCGAAGGCCTCTCCATTCCTCCGGCCGCCGCTATCAAGCAGGCCGTGTCCGCGCCCGTGTTCGGCGTCGGCTTCGCCACGCCGGAAAAGGCCGAAGCGGCGCTCGAGAAGGGCGAGGTCGACCTGGCCATGTTCGCGCGCGGTCTCTGGGCCGACCCCGACATGCCCAACAAGATTGCGGAAGGGCGCCCCGAGGACATCCGTCGCTGCAACCACTGCGCGACGTGTGACGAGCTGCGCATGAACGAGACGCCGCACCGCCGCTGCCGCGTGAACCCGGCGTTCCTGCGCGAGCGCGAAATGGCCGTCGTGCCCGCGGAAACGAAGAAGAAGGTGCTCGTGGTGGGCGCTGGCGCAGCGGGGCTCGAGGCCGCCCGCGTCGCCGCCGAACGCGGCCACGAGGTTGTGCTGTGCGAGAAGGAATCCGTCTTGGCCCTCGAGCTGAACCTGGCCACCATGGTGAAGGGTACCGTGTGCGAGAACGTCCCCGCGCTCATCGACTGGCTGACGTCTCAGGCCAAGAAGACGCCGGGGCTGACCATCAAGACCAAGACGACGGTGACGCCCGACTTCGTGCGCGCCATGAAGCCCGATGCGATCATCGTCGCGACGGGAGGCGTGTACGGCACGCCCGACGTCCCGGGCATCGACCTCGGCATCGTCTCCACGGTTCCCCAGCTCACCCGCTTGGCCGAGAAGCCGCTCAAGCTCTTCGGCGCGAACGCCATCAACAAGCTCTCGCAGATCGCCCTGCCGGGCATCGGCAAGAACTGCGTCGTCCTGGGCAGCCAGATCGAGGGCGTGCAAGGCGCCATCTTCCTGCGCAAGCGCGGCAAGAACGTCACGGTGCTCGAGGATCTGGATACGGTGGGCGAGGGCATGCCGCCGCGCTACAAGAGCAGGTCGCTCAAGTGGCTGCAGGAGAACGACGTGAAGATCGTCACCGGTGTGGAGTACCGCTCGATCGACAAGCGCGGCATCGCGTACGCCAAGGACGGCGAGGAGCGCTACCTCAAGGCGGACAGCATCCTCGTGTTCAAGTCTCCCGGCTCCGGCCTGAGCCTGTACGACCAGCTGAAGGACCTTGCCCCCGAGGTGCTTGCCATCGGCGCGTGCCAGGGGCCGGGCTCCACGCTCATGGTCGATGCGGTGAGCCAGGGCCGCGCCGCCGCGCTGAAGCTGTAATCGCAAGGCGAGGGAGGGGAGTGCGCATGAACACCTACGAGAAGCTTTTGTCTCCAATCGAGATAGCGCCGAACTTCGTGTTGAAGAACCGGATGATCAAGGCCCCGCAATCGTCGTGGCGTTGGAACGAAGACTGCACCGCCGACGGCAGCGACGCCATCGTCATGTACGAGAACATGGCGGAAGGGGGAGTGGCGGCCATCGACGTCGCGGCCATACTGTGGGAGCCTGCCGGCGGCATCTACCTCGGCGCCTACGACGACAAGTTCATTCCCGGGATGGTGGAGTTGAACGAGGCCGTTCACCGGCACGGGTGCCTCACCATCGGGCAGCTGCACCACATCGGCCCTTCGGCCGGCCCGACGCCGGATGGGCGTCCGCCGATCTCCTCCTCCACGCTGTCCGAGGACGAGATGCCGGTTCCCCAGCCGTGGTGCCAGGCCCCGCGCGGATTGACGGTCGAGGAGATCCACGAAAAGCAGCGCCTGCAGATCGAAGCTGCCGTGCGCTTGCAGAAAGGCGGGTTCGATGCCGTCGAGGTGCACGTCGCGCACGGGTATTTCCTCGACAGCTTCGTCAGCCCGCTGTGGAACAAGCGCGACGACGAGTACGGCTGCCAGAACGTTGAGAATCGCACGCGCATCGTGCGCGAGATCATCGCGGGAATCCGCGAGGCGTGCGGCCCCGACTTCGTCATCGGCTGCCGTCTGAACGGCCGTGAGTTCCATCCCACGAAGCAGGGCATCACGGCCGAGCAGGCTGCCGAGAACGCCAAGGCGTTCGTGGAGGCCGGTGCCCAATACATCAGCATCGCCGGATACGGATACGGTCCCACGCCGTTTCGCTACTGCCCGGATTACTTCCCCTATCCGGACCCCGATCCGTTCATGGAGCCCTTCATGGACGAGTACCGCGGCGTGGGCCTGTGGACGGCCGTCGCGCGCCAGATCAAAGACGCGGTGGACGTGCCCGTCATCACGGCGGGCCGCATGGACGAGGATTTGGCGGAGCGCGTGCTCGAGGCCGGCGACGCCGACGTCGTTGCGCTGGGACGCACGCTGTGGGCCGATCCTTGGTTCGCTCGAAAGGTGGAAGAGGGGCGCACCGACGAGATCATGCGCTGCACGCGTTGCGCCAGCTGCGAAGACCCGGTGACCCAGCCGCGCATCTGCCGCGTGAACCCCACGTTGGGCCAAGAGCGCCAGCTGGCCGCGCGGCCTGCGGAGAAGAGGAAGCGCGTCATGGTGGTGGGCGGCGGTCCTGCCGGCATGGAGTGCGCGTGCACCCTTGCCGAGCGCGGGCACGACGTGACCCTGTACGAGAAAACGGGCGCTTTGGGCGGCCGCACCAAGCTGGCGGCCATGATCAAAAGCGGCGGTTGCGAGGAAGTCATGCACATCTTCGACCACCTGACCGCCATGGTTGAAAGATCCACCGTCAAGGTGAAGCTCAAGACGGAGGTCGACGAGCGGCTCATCCGCCAAGAGGCTCCCGATGCGGTGGTCGTGGCCATATCGTCGCCCTATTACATCCCCGACATCCCGGGCATCGACCGCAAGAACGTGTTCACCATCCCCCTGATGTCGAAACTTGCGCAGGTGCCGCTCAAGATGTTCGGCCCGGACAAGCTTGCCTCCATGAGCGAGAAGTTCTTCCCCGTGGGCAAGAAGATCGTGATATGGGGAGCCGGTGCCGAAGGCGCCCAATGCGCCGAGTTCATGCGCAAGCGCGGCAAGGACATCGTGCTGGTTGCCGAAGACGGGGATATCGGCGGCTTGATTCCGATCAAGTACAAAGAGCGCATCGTGCCGTGGTTCGACCGCCAGGGCGTTCGCGTCGTGCGCAACGCCACGGTGACCGAATTCGGCAAGCAGGGGGCGCTGCTGAGGTTTGCGCAGGGCGGCGAAGAGCTGGTGACGTGCGATTCCATGATGGTCATGCTGCCCGAGCGGCGCGATGGGGCGTTCTTCGACATGGCGTCTTCGCTCGTCGGCGAGGTGTACGAAATCGGCTCGACGTTGGGCGGCGAGAACGCGTTCTTCAAGCACGCGTTCGCCGATGGTCGGCGCGTGGGCTGTCTTCTGTAGGGCATCATCCCGTGTCCCGTCGTGTCGGCGTACGCGACTCGGCGGGACACGGAGTGCATGAAGGGAAACCGAAGGCGACGCGAACCGAGGGAGGTGACTGGCGGGCGGATTTGGGGTTTCACGCGAGACGAATCGCAGGTTCGTTTCGGAATGCAATTTCGAAGGAAACAAGGAGGAAAGAGTATGTCAGTTAAAACATATCGCCGCGGGGTCATCCTGATCTGCGCGGCCTTGTGCGGTGCGCTGACGGCGTCGCTGAATATCTGGAGCATCTTCCAAAAGCCCCTGATGGAGGCCTATGGCTTCTCGCCTCAGTCGGTGTCGTTCGCCTACACCATCGTGATCGCCATGATCGGCCTGAGCGGCCCCATCGGCGGATGGCTGCAGCGCAAGGCGCCCGCGCACGTCATCATGACCGTTGCCGGCATCGGCTTCGGCCTGGGCTGGTTCCTGACGGGCTTCGCCAGCACCATCCCGGTGCTGTACATAACGTTCGGCCTGTTGGTGGGCGTGTGTGACGGCATTTGCTACAACCTGGCCCTGGCCATCGCCACACGGTGGTATCCCGACAAACGCGGCTTCGCCAACGGCGTGGCCCTGGCCATCATGGCCATCTACCCGCTGTTCACGGCTCCGATGGGCAACATGATCATCGAGAACTTCAATGTGAGCATCGCCTTCAACATCGTGGGCGTGTTCTGCATCGTCGGCTTCATCGTCCTCTCCCGCTTCCTCAAGATGCCCGCGGCCGATTTCAAGCCCGAGGGTTGGACCCCGCCGGCCGAGAGCGACACGAAGCGCGTGAAGAACTACACGTCCGGCCAGATGCTGAAGACCCCGTTCTTCTGGACTCTGCTGCTGTTCTTCGGCACCGTTGCCTGCACCGGATGCGTGATGCTGTCCACCGTGTCGCTGGTGGGGCAGGTCCAAGCCGGCATGGACGCCGCCATGGGCGCGCTCATGGTGGGCATCTTCGCCATCGCCAACGGCACGGGCCGCTTGGGGCTCGGCGCCATCTCCGACAAGTTCGGACGGTTCCAAACCATGTTCGTCGCCGTGGCCGTGACGGCGGTCATCCACCTGTTCCTGTTCGCCAATGCCACCAGCTCCCTGATCTTCATCGCGGAGGCATGCGTGCTGGGCATCTGCTTCGGCGGCATCATGGCCATCATGCCGTCGGTGTGCGCCGATGCCTACGGTCCCGGCAACGCAGGCCAGAACTACGGCTTCATGTTCATCGGCTACACGATGGCTTCGTTCATCGGCCCGGTGATCTCGGCCAACGCCCTGGCCACTACGGGCAGCTACAGCTCCGCATTCCCGATTCTCGGCATGCTGTGCATCGTCGGCCTCGTGCTCTTGGCGCTTGCGTGGATGTTCTACAAGAAGCTGAAGGCCAATGAGGTCGCGGAGGCGTAAACCCGCAGGGTGCCCGGTCGCGCCCGATCGAACCTCACTAACCAAAAAGTGAGTTGCACACTTTCAAGTGCGTTGTTGAAGGTGCCCAACCGCTGCCGGATACTAAAATTCCCGAACGATCTGAGGAAGGGGTAAAACATGATTTCCAGGATTAGCTTGCTGAAGTGCAAAGAAGGAGTTTCTGAAGAGGCGTTCCGCGAGGGAATGATGGGGGAGGTGCGCGACGTCATCGCCGGCATGCCCCAGCTGCGCAAGTGCGAGATCGACTTCGTGACCGATCGTCAGCAGCGTTCTCATCTGGGTCGCGGCGCCATCGACATCGACGGCTTCATCGAGATGTTCTTCGATAGCTACGGCGACATGCAGCAGGCGATCGCCGAGGCCGGCGATGCGCTGCTGACCGCTTTGGAGCCGCTCGTCGAGGAACCCATCTCCACGCTGGTCGCGGTGAAGAAGGTCGACGCGCCCGTTCCGGCGTATCTCGACGGCAAGGCCATCAAGCGCGTTTCCTTCTGCGACCGCAAGGAGGGCGTCGATGCCGCGACGTTCCACGACGAGTGGTGGTACACCCACTCCCTGCTCGTGAAGCTGATGAGCGGGTACTGCGGCTACAACCAGAACCTGGTCATCGACCGCATGATCCAGGGCGCTCCCGTCCATTACGCGGACCTACCCGTGGAGGGCATGGTGGAGTTCTGGTTCGAGGACATGGACGCTTTCGACGAGTGCTACAGCACCCCCGGCTTCAAGGTGCGTGCGAGCGTGCATGCAGCTGAGTTCATCGGCACCGTCACGACGTATTTCGTCGAAGCCGTGCCCGTGGAGCTGAAGAAGTAGACGAGAGCCCGGTCGCATCGTGCTCGCGGCGCGGTGCGACCGCCGTACGTGGAAAGGGAAGGTTGCCATGAAGTCAAAGCGAGCGGAGTTTTTCGACAACGCCGTCGTCTCGGGTCCCGATCAGAAGGCGTTCGAAGAGAAGGTCTACGCCGAGGCGCAGGCCAAGCGCTGGCCGCGCGTTGCCGAGGGGACGGGCACGTTCGAGGGCCAGGTGGCCATCGTGACCGGCGCGGCGGGCGGTCAGGGCGAGATGGAGGCCAAGATGATCGCCCAGCAGGGCGCCAAGGTGTACATGGCCGACATCGAGGAAGAGGGCTTGAAGCGCGTCGCGGCCGCCATCGAGGCCGACGGTGGGGAGGCCGTCGCGTTTCCGATGGACGTTGCCGACGAGGATGCCTGGCAGGCGCTGGTGAAGAAGGTTGTCGACGAAAGCGGTCGGCTCGACGTGCTGGTCAACAATGCCGGGATGTGCCAGAACGGCACCGTGCTCACCGAGACGCGCGAATCCCTGACCCGCATCATGGACGTCGATTGCTGGGGCGTGTACAACGGCATGCACTACTGCGCGCCCGCCATCATCGAAGCGGGCGGCGGCACCATCGTCAACACGTGCTCCTATCAGGGCACGCATTTCGGCCCCGGAAGCTTCATCGGCTACGCCATGGCCAAAGCCGCCGTCATGGGCATGACGCGCGCCGCCGCCACCGATCTGGGAACCTACGGCATCCGCGTCAACGCCGTGAGCCCCGGCCTCGTGCTTTCCGGCATGACCATGCCGCGCGGCCAGAATCGCGCCGGCCTCGTGGAGGCGTCCTCCATGAAGCGCTATGCGCTGCCCGAGGAAATCGCGTCGGTGGTCCTGTTCCTCGCTTCCGATGACTCCAGCTTCATCAACGGCGAGTTCATCGCTGCGGACGGCGGTGCGACGACCTACCTTCATTTGGCGACGGCCGACAAGAAATAACGGCGTGCTCTGCGTCGAGGGGCGCGTGGCGAGCGCCGCATCCCCTCGGCGCTCTCGCGATCACCTGTCAAGGAGAAGGGATGTGCCATGGCTCGGTTTGATAACAAGATCGTATTGGTGACGGGCGCTGCGAACGGCATCGGGCGCTGCATGGTGGAGCGGTTCCTCACGGAGGGCGTCGAGGAGCTCGTCGCGGTCGACATCGAGGTGGACACGCTCGAGGCCGCGTTCGGCGACGAGGGGCGCGTCCATACCATCGCATGCGACATAACCGATTACGATGCCGTCCACCGCATGGTGGACGAGGCCGTCGAGACGTACGGCCGCATCGACATCCTCATGAACAATGCCGGGATATGCTGTAAGGACGGAGAAAAATACGGCATGCTCACCTGCCCGAAGGACGCGTGGGACCGCGTGGTCGCCACCAATCTGAACGGGTCGTTCTACGTGGCGCAGGCCGTGGCGCAGCGCATGGTGGAGAAGAAGACGAAGGGCGTTATCGTGAACACGTCCTCGAACACCTTCCGCTTCATCCCGAAGTACCTCGGGGCCTACCCGGCCACCAAAGCGGCCATCGCCATCTACACCAAGCAGTTCGCCAAGGAGCTTGCCGAGTACGGCATACGCGTCAACGCGTTCGGGCCCGGCACGACGAAGACCCGCATGAGCGAGCCTACCCGTTCGAACCCGAAGATGAATGAGCAGTTCTTGAACGACATCCCCATGCACCGCTACGGCGAGGTGAGGGAGGCCGTGGATGCGGCGCTGTTCCTCGCATCGGAAGAGTCTTCGTTCATGCTGGGGGAGATCATCTTCGAGGACGGCGGCCAGAGCCTCTAGGCGAACGACCGGCGATGCCCCTCGGCGCTTCGCCGCCAACTCGGAGAGGGGCATCGACGTTTTCTGGGATAACGAAGGATAAGCAATAAGGAGAATCATGGAAAAGCAGCGGTTCGTGGACAAGATAGCTTTGGTTACCGGCGGCGCCAACGGCCTTGGGCGCGGCATGGTCGAGCAGTTCGTGAAGGAGGGCGCCCAGGTTGCCATCTTCGATATCGAGGACGACACGATGGAGGAGGTGTTCGGGGACAACGATCGCGTCTATTGCGTGCACTGCGACGTGCGCGACTACGATCGCGTGCAGGAAAGCGTGCAGGAGGTCGTCGATTGCTTCGGGCGCATCGACGTGCTGATGAACAACGCCGGCATCTGCCATCGTCAGCCCTTCTTGGAATGCAGCAGGGAGGGGTGGCTCGACGTGATGGACACGAACCTGAACGGCGTGTTCTACGTCGGCCAAGCCGTCGCGCGCACAATGGTCGAGCTGGGCGTGAAGGGCTACATCGTGAACACGTGCTCGAACAGCTCCCGCAAGACCATCAGCGGCATCGCCCCGTACGGCCCCTCGAAAGCCGGCGTGAAGATGCTCACGCAGGTGATGGCGCTCGAGCTGGCGAAGTACGACATCCATGTGAACGGAATCGCCCCCGGCACGTCGAAGACGCGCATTGCCGCCGGGACGATCAACGATCCCGAGCGCAGTGCTGCGTTCTTGGCGAAGATGCCGTTCGGACGCTACGGCGAAGTGCAGGAGATGGTCAACGTCGCCCTGTTCCTGGCCTCGGAGGACGCCTCGTTCATCACGGGCGAGACGATCTACGAAGAGGGCGGGTTCAGCTTGACCTAGCGGAAGGGAGGCGCAATGGCAACGCTGGAGGAGCTGGAGAAGCGCATCGGGGCCCTGGAGGACATGAGGGCTATCGAGCGGTTGCAGGCGCGGTACTGGGACACCCTCGATGCGAAAGACTGGGACGGCCTGCGGGCTTGCCTCGTCGAGGACTTCGTGTTCGTCAACAACACGACGGGCGGGCGCTACGAAGGGCGCGAGGGGATGCTCGCCACGATGCAGGCCAAATTCACCGACGACGTCACCTCGAGCCATCAGGGGCACCATCATTGGATCGAGCTGACGGGCGAGGACACGGCCATCTCCCATTGGTCGCTGCAAGACGATCTGTACGATGCTCAGCGCGGCGGCGAGTTCGTGGGTCGCGCCCATTACGACAACGCGTACGCGAAGATCGACGGCCGATGGTATTTCACCGAGATGTCCCTGACGTACCTGCGCGGCGAGGCCAACATCAAGAAGCGCTCCGAAGACTGCGCGAACGCGTACCGGGTTTTCATGATGTGAGGGCGGGGCCGGCGCAAAGCCGGCCCGGCGAAGGGAGCGAGCAGTGATTGTTCGATGCGGATTGCTGAAGAAGAACGACGGTTTCACCCGGGAATCCTTCGCGCATCATTGGCTGCATATCCATGGGCCGATTGCCGCGGGGATGAAGAACCTGCGTATCTACAACCAGAACCTCGTGGTCGATAACGAGCATCGCCATCCGATCGGGGGAGGCGGCATCGATATCGACGGCTATTCCGAACTTCATTTCGACACGTACAGCGAGATGCTCGAAGGGGTCCGGTCGTTGGATGCTGAGACCGGCAACGCCCTTCTCGACGACGCCGAGATCCTCTTGCAGAAGCGCTTGTGCGACATCCTGGTGTTTTCCCGCAACGTGGTGCGCGAAGTCCCTCCTCACTTGAGGGGAAAGAGCCTCGTCCATCGCGTGTCGTTCCTGAGCAAGGCGGAGGGCGTGAGCGCTGCGGAGTTCCGGCGCGAGTGGTGCTATGCGCACGCCAAGCTGGTCGAGGCGGTTCCCGGTCACGCGGGCTATAACCAGAACCTCGTGATCGACCGTTTCGTCGACGGAGCGAGCGTCTCGAGCGAGCAGCTTCCCTGCGACGGCATGGCCGAGCTCTATTTCGAGGACAGGGACGCCTTCGAATGCTTCTACGGTTCCAAGGAGTTCCAGCGTTTGGCGGCTCACGGGTCCGAGTTCATCGGCTCCGTCGACACGTACCTCGTCGAGACGCATCCCGTGGTGGACGGATCGGCGCACGGAGGGTATTGCCTGTAGACTGCGTCATTCGATGCCCACCAGGTCGATGAGCTCCTGCTTGCTGTGCACTTCCAGCTTGCGGTAGAGCTGCTTGGAATGCCAGCGCACGGTGTCTTCCGATAGGTACAGCGTCTCGGCGATGTAGCGCTTCGTGCGGCCGCGGCACAGCAGGCGCATCACCTCCGTCTCGCGCTCGGACAGCTGGTAGCGCGCGGCGACGGCGGCGAAGCGCTCGTCGAGCGAGCAATCGTGCAGCGCGGCCTCGGCGGCCGGTGGGGTGCGGCGGATCACCGCCGTGATGCGCGAGAAGCTGTTGAGCAGCAGCAACAGCACGCACGTCATGACGAAGTAGAACGTGGTGATGGGCATCGAGGCGATGAACGACGACACGTCGGTGACGCTGAACAGCAGCAGCCCCACGGTGAGCGCCAGCTCGTACACGCCGCGCCCGATGCCGAACACCACCAGCGGATGCGCCTCGCAATCGCGCACGGTGCGGTACAGCATGAGGTACAGCAGGATGGTCACGAAGTTGCGCGCCGCCAGCGTCAGCGACGAGATGACCACGGTGGGTGAGTCGCCGAAGAAGATGCCCACGGTCACGCAGAACGCGCACGCCAGCAGTGCGCCGCGCAGGATGCGCTCCTTGCGCTCGTCGCTGCGCGGGATGGTGATCCACGCCAGCAGCAGCACCGGCAGCAGGATGCGGAACAGGTGGCCCACGTACAGCGACGTCGAGTCGTTCGACCACTCCGAGATGCCGTTGCGCAGCACCCCGAACACGAGACCGTAGATGACGATTTCCACGAAGAAGCCCATCGTGCCGGAAAAGGGCGGCTTCTCGGAGGCCGGGGCGGTCACGTCGTACGATTTCCGCAGCGCGAGCGGGCCCGGGTCCACGCGCTCGCAGCGGTTCGCCAGGAACAGCGAGCAGAACGGCAGCACGCACAGCACGGCCAGCATCGCCAGCGGCGAGAGTTGCGACAGCGGCACGAGCGCGAAGCGGATGCACGACGACAGCGAGAACGCCATGAGCGTGTAGCTGACGGCCAGCTCCGTGCGGAACCGGCAGTGCAGGCAGAACCAGCGCCCCAGGATCCACGCGGTGCCCGCGCCGCTGAGCAGGCCGCCCGCCACGATGGACGCGACGTTGGCGGAGCCCGGCACGAACAGCGCGAGCGGCACGAGCCCCATGGCGCACGTGGCCAGCAGCGATGCCGTGCACACGACGCGCGCGCTCGCCGCTGTCGGCTGTGGGCGCAGCGACACCGCGAGCGCCAACGCCACCAGCGTGCAGCCGAACCCCAAATGATGGAAGAAATAGAACTGCTCGCCCACGAGCAGCGGCGCGTACACCCAGGCGAAGATGAGGCTGAGCCCCAGCAGCGGCAGCGCCGCCGCCGACCCGAAAACCTGCGCGCGAATATTCGTCATATCGTCGGACCCCCTCCTGCGATACCGGCTTCCCCTGCCGCACCGCCATCATACCCAACGCATCCCCGTCGCACGGCCTGATTCGGGGGTGAAATCCAGAACCACACCTTTCGGGTAGAGCTCCCACCCAGTTCATGGAGTGATTTTGCCGATCGTCCCTGCAAGAATCGAAAGCGTTCCGAGGGCGACGGAGGCGAGGAGACGCCCCGCCTCGGATCACAAGGAAGGGTACGAGATAGGAGCGATACCATGAAAACCGATCTTTCCCGCAGGAGCTTTCTCAAAGGTGCCGGCCTCGCGATGGCCGGAGCGGCCGGCGTGGCCACCGTGGGGCTCGCGGGGTGCTCGAGCGCCTCGGCAAGCGAAGAATGGATGCCGTCGTCGTGGACCGACGAGGCCGATCTCGTCATCGTGGGCTACGGCGGATGCGGCTCCACCGCCGCCATCGCCGCGGCCGACGCGGGCGTGAGCGCCATCGTGCTGGAGAAGTCGGCCGAGCGCGACGGCGGATCGACGGGGTGCTCGGGCGGCCACATCCACACGTGCGCCGAGGTTGACGTCGACGAGTGGTGGAAGACGTTCAACCACGGCGCCTTCGGCACCGTGCGCAACGACGACGACATGAAGGAATTCCTGCAGAAGTCCCAGCAGCTGCCCGCGTGGTGCGAGCAGTACGGCATCAACATCGACTGGGTCGACGAGAGCAACGACGGCCACAAGCGCCCGAAGGAGTACCAGGGCGGCTACGTGTCCGGCCGCGACGGCATCGTGGGCATGTACCTGTTCGAGGAGCTCGACGAGGTGGCCGAGGGCTACGGCGTGGACGTGCGCCTCAGCAACCGCGCCACGCGCCTCATCCAGAACCCGCACACGAAGGAGGTCTGCGGCGTGGTGGCGCAGGGCCCCGACGGCGAAGAGCTCACGTACAAGGCGAACAAGGCCGTGCTGCTGTGCTGCGGCGGTTACGAGAACAACCCGTGGATCCAGTACAACTACAACAACCCCGGCGTGCGCGTGTACGGTTGGGGCACGCCGAACAACGAGGGCGACGGCTTCGCGCTGGCGCAGAGCGTGGGCGCCGACCTGTGGCACATGCACGGCCTCGAGTGGGCGGCGTTGTGCTTCAAGCAGCCCTCCGAGGAGGCGAACTGTTCCATCTCCACCGACGCCACGGACGGCATCAAGCCGTACAACTACCTCATCGTGGACTACAACGGCAAGCGCTTCATGAAGGAGGATCGCACCGGCGCCCACGACATGGAGCACATCACGGGCCTCGACTTCGACGCCAAGGCGTGCGACTACCGCCATCTGCCGTTCTTCCTGGTGTTCGACCAGGCGTTCTTCGACGAGAAGCCGCTGTGGGAAGGCTCCGGCCGTGCCGGGATCATCAACACGTACGCCGGCGTGTACAACTACCACCATCCCGAGGAGCCGTGGTTCGAGTTCGGCACGAACGACGACGCCGTGAGCAAGGGCTGGATCTTCAAGGGCGACACGCTGGAGGAGCTGGCGGCCAACATCAAGGCCGAGCGCCCCTGCCGTTCCGCCGACGAGGCCATCAACGGCATCGACGCGGAAGCGCTCAAGGCCACGGTGGCGCAGTACAACGAGTACGCGGCGGCGGGCGAAGACCCCGAGTTCGCGCGCGACGCCAAGCACATGCTCCCGCTGGGCGACGGTCCCTACTACGCCATCGAGCTGGGCTTCTCCAGCATCAACACGCAGGGCGGCCCCGTGCGCAACCAGAACTGCCAAACGATGTCGCCGGCCTACGAGCCCATCCCGCGCCTGTACAACTGCGGCGAGTTCGGCTCCTTCAACGGCTTCGTGTACTGTCTGGGCAACATCTTCGAAGCGCTGTCGTCGGGCATGATCGCCGCGCAGCACGCCATGACGCTTGAGCCGTGGGACGCAAAGTAGCCCGCTGATCTCGCATTACCCGAACTCCCTTGCCGGCGGCTCCCGCTCCCTCCCTCCCCGGGAGCCCGCTGGCAAGGCGAGCGATTTTGAAAGGATGCTCCGATGACTTTGACGAAGCTCTCATTGTTCCAGAAAACGTGCGCGCTGCTGTGCGCCGCGCTGCTGGCGGTTGCCCTCGCGGGCTGCGCGAGCGACCAGGGCGCCGGATCCACCGATGCCGCGGACGCACCGGGGGCCGCCGCGCAGGACCAGGCGGCTAGCGAGGCCGACAAGCCCGCGAAAACCGAGAAGCAGGACAAGGACGCCGAGGCGCTTGAGCAGGGTATGACCTGCAAGTACATATCCTCGTACTTCAAGACCTTCGGCGAGGCGCTCGAGCAGGCCAACCAGAACGGCGGCGGCACGGTCACGCTGCTGGCCGACGCGCCGCTGTCGGCCGACGGCACCGTGCCCAAGGTGGGCTTCCGCACCACCATCACGGTGAAGAGCGACGGCGACGCCCCGTTCTCCATCGTGCGCGGCGACGCGGACGCGGGCCCCATGCTCCAGATCACCGACGGGTTCGTGACGCTCAAGAACGTCGTGCTCGACGGCACGAGCGCGGCGGCGCTCGAGAGCCCCCTGGTGCTCGTGTCCGACCTGGGCCGCCTGACGCTCGACGAAGGCGCGGTGCTGACCGGCGGCAACGCGGCCAGCGGCGCCAGCGCCGTGCACGTGGTGGGCTCCGACGCGTACCTCACGCTGGAGGCGGGCAGCGAGATATCGCAGTGCACCGCTTCGGGCGACGCGGCGGCCATCGTCAGCGAAGGCGGCGTGGTGGCGAACAACGGCGCCACGTTCTCCGGCAATGCGGGCGGCAGCAACCCGAACTACCTCGAAACCGCGCCCGGCACGTTCGAGGGCACCGAGATCGCGGCCTAGCGACAACGGAAGAAGGAAGGACCCATGAAGAAACGAGTATGCACGGTCGCGGTGCTGGCGATGACCATCAGCCTCGTGGCGGGCGCGAGCGCGCTCGGTATGGCGGGCTGCGCGCCGCAGGAGTCTGCGGGCGATGCGGCGAAAGCCAACGCCAGCGAGCAGGCGGGCCTGTCGTTCACCTGGACGGCCGACGCCGAGTGCGCCACGTGCCACACGGCGGAGGGCGACTCGCTGACGAACGCCGCCTGCGAGATATCCGCGAGTCACGGCGACCTGGCCTGCGCATCCTGCCACACCGACACGTCGGGCTTGGAGAGCGCGCACGCCGAGGTGGACATGAACGACTACCAGGTGCCGAAGAAGCTCAAGAAAACCGACGTGTCGAAGGAGGCGTGCCTGTCGTGCCACGACCAGGCCGAGGTTGCCGCGGCAACCGCCGACCTCACGGTGCTCACCGACGACAACGGCCTGACGGTCAACCCGCACGAGCTTCCCGGCAACAGCGAGCACGACAAACTCGTCTGTTCCAAGTGCCACACCATGCACGAGGAGGCCACGCCGGACGAGAACGCCGCCGACGCCTGCGCAAGCTGCCATCACGCCGGCGTCTACGAATGCCACACCTGCCACAGCTAAAGCGTCCAGCATTCCGCAGCGCGCGAACCCGTTCACGCGCTGCGGTTGATTCAGCCGTGCGTCAAAGAGAAGAAGGGGCATCGTCGCGTCTGGGTCCCTGAGTTATGCACCCCATTGGCAGGCCGAATCGCGTTCGCGCAAGTGCTTCATGATTGGGAGTATGGCGTATCCCCAGGTCGCAAGTTGATCGCATAGCGTGAGAGGCGTGCAGGAGGGTGCATAACTCAGGGACCCGGCGTTTTTGGAGGGTTTTTGATGCCACGAGGGTGCATAACTCGGGAACCCTGTTCGTGCCAAAGGTGTTCGTGCCAAAGGGACGGGGGTGTTGGCACGCTTTCTTGGCACGCCGTCTTTGGCACGCCCCCCCCCTGGGCGTCAATGCGCCATCGAGGCCATTCGGACGTTTCACCTCATGAGGTACGCAAGTGGCGGTGGTATACTCTAGGGCTATGGAAGGGAACAAGGGGAAACATACGCTCGGCAAGGCCGACGTCGTGCCGTTGGCGGGCATGGCGCTGCTGTGGTTCTCGGTGCACGTGTCCCCGTACTACCCGTTCTCCCTGTCGCCCCAGTTCGACGGCGCCAACGTGGGCGCCGTCTCGGCCCAGCACATGGTGTACTCCATCATGCTCGTGCTGTTCCTGGCGATCGCCATCGCCCTGCGCGGGCGCATGGGGAAGCTGGATGCCCATCTGCCCGTCATCCGCGCCGTCGCGGGCGTCGCGGGCCTGGCGGGAAGCGTCATGCTGTTCTGCTCGCCGCTGTTCGGCACCTTCTCCGAAGCTGCGAGCGGCGTGGCTATCTCGCTGGTGGCGCTGTACGTGGCCGTGTTCTCGATCAGCTGGTTCGCGTTCGCCAGCGCGCAGGGCATCGAGCGCTCCGTGATGTACATCTGCCTGTCGTATTGCCTGTTCAGCCTGTTGTGGAGCCTGTTGCTGATCGTCGGGAACGGCGCCCTCGCCCTGTTCTCGTGCGCGTGCCCCGCGCTGTCGGCGATCTGCTTCGCCTTCGGCCCCCGCCGCGCCTACCGCGAGCCCGCATCCCACAGCTTCGCCTCGCTCAAGGTGCTGCCGTGGGGCGTCCTCGCGCTGTGCGCGGTGTTCATCTACTTCGGCGTGGTGGCGGTGCGGGCGTTCACCACCATGGGGACGGGCGTGTCGAGCGCCGGGAGCCTCGGCCTCATGCCGCAGCTGGTGACGGCGCTCGCCGGCCTTGCGGTGACGGGCTTTCTGGCCGGGCTGTTCGCGCGCAAGGGCATGACGTTCTCGAACGTGGTGACGGCCATCGCGGTCCTCACGCTGGTGTACATGGGCGCGCTGCTGATGGTGACGCTTGGCGATCCCGCGGGCGACGGGGTGCTGGTGTGCAAGCGCATCCTCGTGGCCGCCGAGCACGGCGTGGAGGTGCTGCTGGCGGCCACGCTGGCGTACGAGGGGGCGCGGCGCAGGTTGTCGGCGCCGCTGGTGTTCGGGCTGTTCGGCGTGTTCGTGCTGGCGGTGCCGCAGTTCATTGCGCTCGACGTGATGTACCGCAGCGGCGTGCTGGGCCTGCTGGCCGAGTTGCCGCTTGTGACGCCGGTCGCGGCCACGGGCGCGTTCGCCGCGGCGGCGGTGGGCATCGGCGTGCTCGTGTCGTTCTCGCGGCGCATGGCCACGCAGGCCGAGGCCCAGGGCGACAGCTGGCAGGAGAACCTGTGTCGCGAGGCTACGGGCGCGTTCGACGTCACGCAGCGCGAGCTGGACGTGGTGGTGTACACGTATCGCGGCTACTCGGCGAAGAAGATCGCCGAGGCGCTCATCGTGTCCGAGTCGACGGTGAAGGCGCACCTGTCGCACGTGTATCGCAAGCTGGGCATCCATTCCAAGCAGGAGCTCATCGCGCTGATCGACGGGTACCGCGTCCAATGACGGCGCGGCGATCAACGGTCGCCTGCAGGTCCAAACGTCCGACAACTCGCTTCCCATCAGGCCTTTGTACGTTTCGTACAACTCCGCTTTCCCTTTTTCAACCTCGTTTATACGTTTCGTAGGATGCGCGCAGGCCGCGTTCTGCCGGATGCTCGCGGTGCCGAGGCGCATGCGGCGCGGCCGGATCCGACGGTGCGCCCGCGCTTTCCTCGGCGGCAAACACGCCCCCGAGCGGGGTTTGGGAGGAAGCGAGAGGTCTATGAGCGAGAAGAGGATGGGGATCACCCCCGAAGGCATGTCGCGCCGCGCGTTCCTGCGCACCGGAGGCCTGGCCGCGGGCAGCCTGGGCATGATGGCGGCCCTCGGAGGCTGCGCGCCGCAGACGGCAGCCACCGCCAGCGGCAGCGAGGCGAACGCCGCGACCGGCGAGCCGCGCACCACGGTCGAGTTGCCCGTGCCGGAAGCGGCCGCGCCCGACACCACGACGTACGAGTGCGACGTGCTGGTCATC
The DNA here is from genome assembly GCF_014287365.1 of Eggerthella hominis. Taxonomy (NCBI): domain Bacteria; kingdom Bacillati; phylum Actinomycetota; class Coriobacteriia; order Eggerthellales; family Eggerthellaceae; genus Eggerthella; species Eggerthella hominis. The sequence goes on along the minus strand of NZ_JACOOA010000002.1, from coordinate 343,669 downwards.
GGCGGCGGGTTCGCGGGGCTCAACGCGGCGATGGCGGCGAAGGAAGCGGGTGCCAACGTGGTGCTCGTCGACAAGGGCTGCCCGGGCTATTCGGGCCTGTCGCCCTGGCCGAGCTCGCATCGGTGGTTCGACCCCGACATGGGCGACGATGCCGACGCGTTCAAGAAAAGCATCATGATCGGCTCGGAATACGTGAGCAACCAAGACTGGTACCAGATGTGGATCGACCATTCCAAGGAGGCGTACGAGCGCCTGGCGGGATGGGGCCTCATGGATCGGTTCGACCGCTGCGTCGACACCGAGTATTGGGACGACCTGGACTTCCAGGGCTATCACGAGGCGTTCGCCGACAAGGATCGCCATGCGCGCTGGCTGCCGCTGCTCGAGCAGAACGGCATCGAGGTGGTCAGCTACACGATGGTGGTCGACGTGGCGCGCGACGGCGACCGGGTGACGGGTGCCGTGGGCTTCCACGTGCCCAGCGGCGCCGTGATGACCTTCCACGCGAAGTCCGTCGTCATGGCGATGGGCGGCGGGTGCTATAAACCCACCGGCTACCCGGTGGGCGGCGACACGTTCGATGGCGAGTACATCGCCTACAACCTGGGCCTTCCCATCGTAGGCAAGGAGTACGACGACTTCCACGTGACCGCGTCGTACGCGTCGGGCGACTCCTTCGTCACCAACTCGTGGGACTGGCTCGAGAACATCTGGCTGTGCGGCGGCGACATCACGGCCGATACGGCGGTCAGCTACGCGCAGACGAAAGAGAAGACCATGGTCATGGGCCGCGTGACCAACACCATCAACGGTCTCGCCGCCAACGACGGCACCAACATCGAAGACCAGGCGGCGGCCGACATCGGGCGACGCGGCGGCAGCCTGAGCGGCAAGGACGACGATATCCGCATCGGGAAGATGATGAGCCCCAAGCCGAAGGGCGACTGCTACGGCGCCGCGGTGGGCATGTGCTCCCACTTCTCGTCAGGCGTGTGGTGCGGCTTCGACGACCTCGAAGGCGCCACGGGCATCCCGGGCCTGTGGGTGGCCGGCGACGGCATCAACGGCTGCGCGGTGACGGGTTCCGCATACCCGGTGGGCGTGGGCTTCACCTCGAACTTCACGTCCATCCAGGGCGACATCGCAGGAAAGGCCGCCGCGGCGTACGCCGCCGGCGCCGTCGAGGCCAAGGTGCCGCAGGAGACGATCGACGCCGTGAAGGCGGAGGTGGAGGCGCCGCTGGCCATGGAGAAGGGCTTCAGCCCCGACTGGGCCCGCGACCAGCTGCACGCCATCATGGCGCCGTGGTGGGTGCTCATCTCGAAATCCGAGGAATCGCTGAACGCCGCGCTCGTGCAGGTGCAACAGATGCGCGACAAGGTGATCCCCAAGCTGCAGGCCACGAACCCGCATCAGCAGCGTTTGTGCCTGGAGATGAAGCACAAGGTGCTGTCCGCCGAGATGAAGCTGCGCGCCAGCTTGGAGCGCAAGGAGAGCCGCGGCACGAACTACCGCTCCGACTATCCCTACCGCGACGACGAGTCGTACCTGTGCTACATCGCCATCACGAAGGGCGACGACGGCTCGATGGCGCTGGACAAGATTCCCGTGAAAGACGAGTGGACCGGCGACCGTTCCGAGGACTACGCCACGCGCTACGGCGTGAGGTTCCCCGGCGAGGCCAAGGCGAAGGGCTTGCCCGAAGAAGAGTCGTCCGGCAGCTGGAAGAAATAAGGAGGGGGTTTGAGATGAGCGTCATTCGCTACGATTTGAACAACTGCATCGGGTGCAAGAACTGCGTCACCGTGTGCCCGATGGACGTGTTCCGCTTCGACGAGAACGAGATGAAGTCGGTGATCGCGTATCCCGAGAACTGTCAAAGCTGCGGCCAGTGCTTCGTCGGCTGCAAGGGGCGTTCGCTGGAGATATCGTTCGTCCAGGCGTCGTACGCCCTGGCCGCTGCCCGCGCCGCGGCATTCGACGCCGCCACGCCGGCGGCGGTGAAGGAGGCGACGCTGGCCCAGCCCGAGAAATCGGCGGAGGAAGCGGCTGCCGCCGCGGCCGAAGGCTCCGGCTCGGGAAGCTGGAGCGGCTCGAAGTAGATCGCTTGTTCGGAGGCTCCCGCCGGCGTGCTGCCGGCGGGAGCCTCGGGGAGGGAGGGAGGCGGATGCTGGTGCGAGGTGGTGCGGCGAGGTTACGCCTTGCCGCCGAGCACCTTGCCCACGGTGTAGCCCATGAGGCAGTTGCGGGTGTGGCTCAGGCAGTTCAGGTTGTGCGGGTACGTGTTGAAGAACATGCCGCCCGACGTGAGGCCGATGGCGAACAGGCCGTCGATGGGCTGGCGATCCTTGGTCAGCACGCGGCACTCGGTGTCCACCAGCAGGCCGCCCGCGGTGCACAGGCCGTCGGCGAACTCCTTCGTGGCGTAGTAGGGCGGCGTGTCGATGGTCATCATCATCTCGCCGGGGAAGTTGAAGTCCTCGTCCTTGCCGGCGGCAGCCATCTCGTTCCAGCGCTCGATGGTGGCCGTGAACTGGTCCTCGGGCACCTCCATGAGCTTCGCCAGCTCTTCCAGCGTGTCGGCCTTGAGGGCCTTCTCGCTCATGGCGGCCGCGGTCCACACTTCCTTCGGGCCGTAGCACGACGAGCTGGGCGTCCAGATCTTGTCGATCTTCTCGCCGATGGCGCTGTCCACCACGTAGAAGTCGTACGTGCCCGGCTGCGCCTGGATGGCCAGCGCCAAGTGGCCGTACGGCTCGTACTCGGGTGTGAAGCGCTTGCCCAGCTTGTTCACGCGCAGATACGGCATGAGCTGCTCGGGGTCCAGCATGATGGCGTGCGGGAACTCGTCCTCGGCAGCGCCCACCGCCAGGCCCATCTGATGGCCGTCGCCCGTGTTGCCGAACGCGCCCGTCAGCCAGCTGCCCGGCACGCCGCGCGGGCGGCAGCGCTCCTTGAGCATCTGCTGGTTGAACTCGTAGCCGCCGGTTGCCAGCACCACGCCCTTCGCGCAGTTGTACTGCTCAAAGCCCTGGTCGCTCTGCACGATGACGCCCGTCACCTTGCCCGAGTCGTCGGTGACCAGCTGGCAGGCGGGGCAGCTGTAGCGGATCTCCACGCCGGCCTGCTCGAGGATGCCGGCGAGGATACCGGCCAGCTCGCCGGCGGGGTAGGGCAGGTTGAGCGACGTGTTCCACGAGCGCGACAGCGACGTGGGATCCCATTCGTCGCGGAAGTCGGGGAAGTCGCCCGCGGCGAACGTCAGCGGGTAGTCGTCGAGGTTCTGGTTGTCGAAGTGGCTGATGTACCAGTCCACGGCTTCGCCGTTCGACTCCAGCCAGTGGCGGTACAGCTCCATGTCGCCTTGGAAGGCGCAATCCACCATGGCGTCGCTGATCCAGGCGTCGGTGTCGTAGGTCATGCCCCAGTGCTCGTGCAGCTTGGAGTTCGTGCCGCCGATGGTGGCGGAGTTGTAGTTGCCGGTGGTCTGCTTCTCCACGGCCACCGTCTTGAGGCCCTGCTCGGCGCAGGCCAGCGCCGCCGCGTCGCCGGCGGGGCCGAGGCCGCACACCACCACGTCCACGTCGTGCGTGGCCACGATGTCGCTTGCGGCGATGGGCTCGGCCACGAAGGCGATTTTGCCCTCGCCGGCGGCGCCCACCTCCACCTCTTCCACCACGGGCCACACGGCCTGGGCGGGGTCGGTGGTCTGCATGGCGCCCACCGGAGCGCTGCCGGACGACGAGGCGCCGGATGCGGTTGCCGCGTTCGCGGCATCGCCTGCGGTGCTCTGCGGCGCGCAGCCGGCGAGCCCCGCGAAGGCGGCGAGGCCGGCCGTGGCAGCCGCTCCCGTCAGAAACGAGCGGCGGCTGAGGCGGTTGATCGTGTTCTTGTCAGGCTGGTTCATGAGATCCTCCCTTGTTCGCTTGAAGCCGCGGCGGCGGCCGACGTGCTCGGCCTCGTGCCCCTTCGTGCCCCTCGGCGCGGCTTCCTTGCATCGCAGCATGGCAAACGGCGGGTCGAACCGCATCTGACGAAACGGTAGATTTTTGCGTTTTCCCAGGTGAGCGTCATTCGTTGTCGCGGCATGACGAGCGCGCATGCGGTAGGATACCCGTAAGCGACCTGATGGGCATGCGCGAGGTTGGGGAGGGGACGCATGATGCGCGCGAACAACGTGAGGGTGGTTTTAGGCTCGGCGCTGCTGTGGGCGTGGGGGTTTCTCTGCTTTCTCAGCCCGGCGCTGTTTCCCGAGCGCGGCGGCCTCGATGCGAGCATCGGCTTGGAGTACGGGTTCTTCGCGTCGCAGGCCTCGGTGCTGGTATGCGCCGGCATCGTGGTGCTCGCGTCGCGCTGGCGGCGCTTCATCGTGAAGCGCGGGGCGTTCTTCGTCGCGGCGCTGCTGGTTGCGCTGACCACGCTCGTGCTGGCGTGGGCGGTGCGCGCGAATGCGCTGGCCGTGATCGTGGCCTGCGGGGCGATTGACGGCGGTGCCGTCATGCTGCTGGGCGTGGCGTGGGGCGCCCGCTACTCGCTGGGCTCTCGGCGCATGCGCTCGCTCGTGGTGCTGTCGTTCCTGGTGGCGTACCTGTTGTACCTTGTGGTGGCGCAGATTCCCGGTCCGGCGAGCATCGCGCTCGTCTGCGCGCTGCCCCTGGCGTCCTGGGCCCTGTGGCGCAGCGACGCGGCCATGCGCCACGAGCTGTCGTCGGAGGTGTTCCCCTCGCGCGCGGCGGCCGGGGAGGCCGCGACGCCCGGCGAGTTGATGGCCGGCTCGTGGGAGGCGCGCGTGCTTCCGTGGCGCGCCGTCAGCGTGCTGATCGCGGCCACGTTCATCGGCAACCTCATGGCGTCGGTGCTGATGGGGCGCTCGTATGCGGGCGTGGACAGCCTGTTCTTCGGCGGCATCGTGGTGTGCGCGAGCATCGCGACCATGGTGCTCGTGCCTCTGACCGCGCGCCGCGCGTCGTTTTCGGTCGACGGCGTGTACCGCATCACCGTCACGTTCACGGCGGTGGGGCTCGTGGCCATCATGGTGTTCGGGACGGCGGCCGTGCCCGTGGGCGGAGCGCTCGTGCAGGGCAGCGCGTTCTTCCTCCAGGCGCTCGTGTTCCTCGTCATCACGCAGAGCACGCAGGAGCTGGGGTTGTCGCCGCTGCTGTCGTTCAGCGTGGGGCAGGGGCTCATCTCGGGCGTGGTGTTCGCCGGCAACGTGGTGGGAAAGCAGGTGTACGCCCTGTTCGGCTCCGGCGATTTCGTGCTGGACGTGATGTGCGGCCTGGGGCTGCTGGCGCTGTTCTTCATGCTGGTGCGCCGCGCGGGCGAAGCGGAATCGGCGAGCGAGCGCTCCTCGGCCGACTCGCCGGCGCCCGTCGAGCCCTCGGGCGACCCGGGCGAGCCCGTGGCCGCCGACCCGGAGTCCGTCGTGCTCGAGCGCGCGGCGCGCTTCGCGCAGAGCCACGGCCTGACGAAGCGCGAGGCCGAGGTGCTGGGCTACCTGGCGCGCGGCCGGACGCTTCCCTACATCGCCGACGCCCTGTTCGTGACCACCGGCACGGTGAAGACCCACACCACCCACATCTACCGCAAGCTCGACGTGAACTCCCGCCAAGAGCTCCTCGACCACCTGGACGCGTTCGGGTAGGGGAGGGCCCTTGCGGGCTGCGGCGCTTCCCTCTATACTGTAGTACGTGTACTACATACTAAGGAGGTGCCATGGAGTCGGTTATGACCGTGCGGTTGAACGGCGATATGAAGGATCGGGCCACCGCGATCATGCGGCGCGAAGGCTACACTCCGTCTTCGGCCGTCAGGCGCCTGTTCGAATACACCGTGAAGCACGACGGCCTTCCGTTCGAGAAAAGCGAGAAGCCCGACAAGGACGAGCTGCGCCGTCGCATCGAGGCGTTCGATCGGGTGCATACGAAGCGTCCCCTGACGATGTCCGACGAAGAGCTACGGGACGCGCGTTTGAAGGATCGCTATGGACTTGATGCTTGATACCAACATCATCCTCGATCATATCGGCCGGCGCGGACCGTTTTACGAGCTGTCTCGCCGCGTGTGCCTGCTGGGCGTGGTGCAGGAAGCGTCCACCTACATCAGCGTGAACATGCTGACCGATATCTACTACCTGTTGCGCAAAGACTACGGCAGCGACGCCGCCCAGGAGATGATCGAGCAAAACCTGTCGTTCCTCCAGGTCGTAGGGGTATCGCCGGAGGATGCAAAACGTGCTCTCGGCTTGCGCTGGGCGGATTTCGAGGATTGCCTCGTCGCCCAGTGCGCGGCGAAAATCAAGGCGGACTACATCGTCACGCGCAACGTCAAGGACTTCAAAGCCTCGCCCGTCGAAGCGATCACCCCCGAAGAGCTGTTCGCCCGCTTCCGCGAGCAAGGCTTCGACTACGAGGAAGTTGACTGGTAGCGGAAGCTTTCCACCCTCGAAAACTGCTCGAAACATTTCGCCGTTAGTTTGATTACAGCAAGTTGATCACGTGGTTTGCCCGGCGGCCGTGCTATCGTATGCGGATGGCCCCACCGCAGGCGCAGCGGACGGGCGCACCGCCTTGAAAGCAACGAGTAAGGAGCGCATCCTCATGGCGAAGGTTTCGGATATTTACGGCTCGATGGTGTTCAACGAGCACACGATGCAGGAGCGTCTGCCCTCCGCAACGTACAAGAGCCTGCTCAAAACCATCAAGGAAGGCGAACCGCTCGAAATCGAGGTGGCGAACGTCGTGGCGCATGCCATGAAGGAATGGGCCATCGAGAAGGGCGCCACGCACTTCACGCACTGGTTCCAGCCTCTGAGCGGCATCACGTCCGAGAAGCACGACAGCTTCCTCGATCCGGTCAGCGACGGCCGTGCCATCATGAGCTTCTCCGGAAAAGAGCTGATCCAGGGCGAACCCGATGCTTCCAGCTTCCCCTCCGGCGGCCTGCGCGCCACGTTCGAGGCCCGCGGCTACACGGCGTGGGACCCCACCAGCTACGCGTTCATCAAGGACGAGGTGCTGTGCATCCCCACCGCCTTCTGCTCCTACACCGGCGAAGCGCTCGACAAGAAGACGCCGCTCTTGCGCTCCATGAGCGCCATCGACGAGCAGGCCAACCGCGTGTTGGCGCTGTTCGGCGAGGCGTACGAGCGCGTGGTGCCCACGGTGGGCTCCGAACAGGAGTACTTCCTCATCTCCGAGAAGGACTACGCGAGGCGCCAGGACCTCATCATGACGGGCCGCACGCTGTTCGGCTACGCTCCCTGCAAGGGCCAGGAGCTGGAGGAGCACTACTTCGGCGCCATCCGCCCCTCGGTCAACGAGTTCATGAAGGAGCTCGACGACGAGCTGTGGGCGCTCGGCGTGTCGGCGCGCACGAAGCACAACGAGGTTGCCCCGGCGCAGCACGAGTTGGCGCCCATCTTCACGAACGCGAACCGCGCCATCGACGAGAACCTCCTCACCATGGAGAAGATGCGCCTGCTGGCGTCGCACTACGGCCTCGTGTGCCTGCAGCACGAGAAGCCGTTCGAGGGCATCAACGGCTCGGGCAAGCACAACAACTGGTCGCTGTCGAAGGGCAGGACGAACCTGCTGGAGCCCGGCGAGAGCCCCATGGACAACCTGCGCTTCCTCGTGTTCCTCACGGGCGTCATCCAGGCGGTGGACGACTACCAGGAGCTGCTGCGCATGTCGGTGGCCTCCGCGGGCAACGACCATCGCCTCGGCGCCGACGAGGCGCCGCCGGCCATCATCTCCATCTTCCTGGGCGACGAGCTCGATGCCATCGTGGACGCGCTCATCGACGATCACGAGTACACGAACGCCGAGAAGGTGGCCATGGACCTGGGCGTGGCCGTGCTGCCGAACTTCCTCAAGGACAACACCGACCGCAACCGCACCTCGCCGTTCGCGTTCACCGGCAACAAGTTCGAGTTCCGCATGCCGGGCTCGGCGGTGAACCTGTCCGATGCGAACATGATCCTGAACACGGCCATGGCGAAGAGCCTCAAGGACTTCGCCGACGCGATGGAGGGCAAGGCCGGCGAGGATTTCGAAGCCGCGGCCATCGCCTACATCCGCGACACGCTGTCGGCGCATCAGCGCATCATCTTCAACGGCAACGGCTACTCCGACGAGTGGACGCAGGAGGCTGCCCGCCGCGGCCTGGCGAACAAGGCCACCACGGCCGAGGCCCTGCCGTGCTTCGTGGAGCCCAAGAGCATCGCGCTGTTCGAGGAGTTCGGCGTGCTTTCCGAGACCGAGGTGCGCAGCCGCTACGAGGTGAAGCTGGAGAAGTACACGAAGCTGCTGAACATCGAGGCGCGCACGATGAAGCGCATGGTGCGCCGCGCGTACCTGCCCGCCATCAACGCCTACGCCGCCGAGGTGGCCGGCAACATCAACGCCATCCGCTCCGCGGCCGCCGGCGCCGACACCGATCAGCAGGAGGCGCTGCTGCACAAGCTGCTGTCGGGCATCAAGGAGATCGACGTGCAGCTGCGCGCGCTCGACGAGGCCCATCACGCGGCGCTCGCCATCGAGTGCCAGCAGGAACGCGCGAACAAGTACGCGGACGAGATCCTGCCCATCATGGACAAGCTGCGCGTCGCCGTGGACGAGATGGAGATCATCGTGGACCGCGACCGCTGGCCCGTCCCCACGTACAACGACATGCTGTTCTACGTGTAAGCTCTGCCCGACGCCGCGCCCATCTCTTTGGTGGGCGCGGCGCGCGTCAGTTGGAGAACGATCGACCTTCTTCCACCTGCGATTGCATCTCCCGCGCGTCCTCCAGCTCTTGCGTGCCCTGGTTCAGCAGCACCACGCCGCCCACGACGAGCGCGATGCCCACGCACGTGATCCAGTTGAAGGGGTCGCCCCAGGCGATGATGCCGATGGCGGCCGTCAGCACCGTGCCCACGCCGCCCCAGATGCCGTACACGAGGCCCAGCGGCAAATGCTTCAGCGTGAACGTGAGCAGGGTGAACGACACGAGGTAGCCCATGAGGGTCAGCACCGTGAACAGCGGAACGGTGAACCCAACCGAGAGCTTCATCATCGTGGTGCCGAACACCTCGAGGACGATGGACACGCTCAACAGCGCATACGGATGAATGCGACCCATGATTACACTCCCATCTTCAAAACGACCACGCCGGCGATGATGGCCACGAGGCCCACGGCCTTTTTCGCGTTGAAGCCCTCGTGCCAGAACGCGGTGCCCACCACGGCGGTCAGCGCGATGCCGAGGCCGGTCCATACCGCGTAGGCGAAACCGAGCGGCAGCTGTTCCAGCGTTTGCGCGATCAGGTAAAACGCGACGATGTATCCGACGACGATGCCGATGATGGGCAGCTTCCGCGTGAAACCGTTCGACAGCTTCATCATGGAGTCGGCGAACACCTCGAAGATGACGGCGATGCCGAGCAGCACGTAGGGTGACATGATTCCTCCTGTTCGCTTGACCCTGATTGATCAAGTTCTGATATCCTAAAGTATCCCCTAAGGGACGAGTCAATCGCCATGTGCAGAATGTGGAGGAGCGCCATGAGAAACGACCTGCTGTCCATCGGCGAGGTTGCCCACCTCAAGGGCGTGGGCGTGAAGGCGCTGCGCTACTACGAGCGCATCGGCATCCTGCGCCCCGCGTACGTGAACCCCGACACCGGCTACCGCTACTACGCGCTGCGCCAGATGAACGAGCTCGACGTGATCGTGTCGTGCGTGCAGCTGGGCGTGCCGCTCAAAGAGCTGGCCGACTACGTGTCCGAGCGCGGCGTGATGGATATATCGTCCCTGTTGGAGCGCGCGCACGCCCTGGCGAAGGAGAAGCTGCGCGCCACGCAGGCCATACTCATGGAGTTGGACGGCTACCGCTCGGAGATCGCCGTGCAGGATGCCCTGCGCACGTCGGCGGCCCCGTACGAGCGCGCGCTGGGGGAGCGCACGTTTCTGGCGATGCCCTGGGCGCGCCCCGCGTTCGATGCGAAGCGCTACACGAAGGCGATGTCCGAGCTGTACGGCGAAACGAAGCGCGCCGGCATCGCGCCGCTGTTCCTGCAGGGCATGATCTGCCTGCCGGGCGGAGATGCGGGCGAGGGCGCGGGCGAGAGCGCTGCGGTGGGGGCGGGGCCGTCCTGGTACGTCGCGCTCGAAGTGCGGGCGCTGCCGGGGGAGCGGCTGGTCGCGCCGCCGCAGAAGCGCGGCATGTGCCTGCTCGATCTGCCCGGCGGCACGTTTCGCGGCCGGCGCGTCGAGCGCGAAACGTTCGAGCTGTGCTATCGCGAGGTCTTCGAGGAAGCGCAGGCCGCGTCCGGCACCGACGTCCCTGAAACCCTGCTGGCGTTCGAAGTCTGGGACGCCGAGCTCCGCACCGACCGCACCATCGTCGAAGTCCTGAGGGGATAGATCCTACCCCTCGTCGTAGGCGGGTTCGGCTTCGCCCTCGGCGCTGGGGGACGCGGGGCGCGTTGCGTCGACGTCTTTGATGCCCTTGAGCGGGATGCGGGAGCGCAGGAGCGCCACCCAGCCGACGAGGGCGACGGCCATCGAGCCCACGATGATCGCGCCGACGCCCACCACGTAGTTCGGCCACGGCAGCACGGCCACCAGCATCCCCAAGCACCCGATGGCGGTGTGCGTGAAGTTGATGAGCGACGATGCGGCGCCGGTGTCGCCCTCCTGCTGCGACAGCAGGATGTTCGTGCTGTAGGGGCGAACGGCGGCTTCCGTCAGCGCGAATACGAGGAACGCGACGCAGAACAGCGTCGGGCCCAGCTCGCCCACGGCCAGCATGGCCGCGCCGGATGCCAGCGCAACTCCCAGCAGGATGCTCGTGAAGCGGCGCGCCGACATGAAGCGCGAAGCCGCCAGCCAGATGAACGGGCCCGCCGCCGTCAGCAGCGCGGCGAACGCGAAGTACATGCTGTACTCCAGCTCGGTCAGCCCGAAGAAGGTGATGTATACGTACGACCCCACGGCGATGTACGCCATGAACGGCAGGTTGTACAGCCCGACGATGCCGAGGAACGCCGAGAACCCCTTGTTGCGCGCCACCACGCCCAGCTGCCTCACGCTGCCCAGCACGGTGCCCTCGTAACGCTTCTCGGCAGGCAGCGTCTCGTCGAACAGCAGGGCCAGCGCGGCGCAGAGCAGCCCGATGCCCGCAAGCACCCAGAACGTCATGCGCCAGTCGGCGACTTGCAGGATGAGCGCGCCCGCCACCGGCGCCAGCACGGGCCCTACCACGAACATCACCTGCACCACGGACAGCAGCGCCTCGCGCCGCTCGGGAACGACGGCGTCCTTCACCACCGCCGTGGACACCGCGCTCACCGCTCCGGCGCCGAGGGCTTGCAGAATGCGCATGGCTATGAGCATGACGATGTCCGCCGACAGCGCACACAACGCACTGGCCAGCGCATACGTGAAGATGCCGGCAAGCAGCACGGGCTTGCGGCCGTAGCGGTCGCTCGTAGGGCCGAACGCCAGCAGGCCCACGGCGAAGAACAGGAAGTACCCCACGAGCGTGAGGTTCACCATGCTCTCCGACGTGTTGAAATGCTCGGTCATGTGCGGGACGGCCGGCGTGTACATGTCCAGCGACAGGGGAGTGACGAGCGACGTGATGACCAGCAGTACGATAAGACCCAGCGGTCCCAACCGCCGTTGCGGTTGCGCCAGCCACGAGTGTAGTGCCATGTGCGAGATCTCCTTGCGAAGCAAATGCGTTCAGGTTGAGCTTCCAGTATAGAAGACTTCGCGCGCGCCGTCAGGTGGACAAGGTGGGCAGCGTGAGGGTGAACGTCGTGCCGTGGGTTTCGTCGCTGGCTGCGGCGAGGGTGCCGCCGTGCTCCTCGGCGATGGCGTGCGCGATGGCCAGCCCCAGGCCGTAGCCGCTGTCGTCGCGCGTGCGCGCCTTGTCGGCGCGGTAGAAGCGGTCGAATACGTGGGGGAGGTCCTCGGGCGCGATGGCGAAGCCGGTGTTGTGCACCGACAGCTCGATGCGGCGCACGCTTTGGCGCAGCACGACGCGTACGCTGCCGCCGTCGTCGGCGTACTTGCACGCGTTGTCCAGCAGCGTGCCCACCAGCTTGCGCAGCCGCATCGCGTTGCCGCGCACCGGCACGCTCTCGTCGAGGCTCGATTGCAGGTCGACGGAGCGCTCGAACGCCACGGACTCGAACTGCAGCAGCTCGCCTTCCACGAGGTCGGTGAGGTCGAGCCGATCCATCGCCGGCTTCGCAGCGCCCTCGTCAACCTGCGCGAGCAGCAGCAGGTCGCCCACGAGGCCCTGCATCTGCTCCGCTTCGTGCTGGGTGCTCTCGATCCACTGGCTTTGGCTGGCGATGCTGCGCTCGGGGTGTTCCAGCAGGATGGACGTGTTCGCGAGGATCACGGTGAGGGGCGTTTTCAGATCGTGCGACGCGTCGGCCACGAACTGGCGCTGCTGATGCCACGCGCGGTCGACGGGGCGCAGCGCCCACCGCGAGAAGAACATGCTGACCACGAAGAACGCCGCCAACGCCGCCACGCCCACGCCCGCCAGCGTGAGGGCCAGGGTCTGCCAGCCGCTGGCGGCGCTCATGTCCACGAACGCGAGGTACGTGGTGCCTCCCACGACGCGCTTCTCGTAGAACAGCCCCAGGCCGTCTAGGTTGCCGGTGCCGTCGGGTTGGTCGGCCAGCGCTTCTGCGGCCTGCGTCCGCACGTCGTCGGCGATGGAGGCCGTCGTGCGCGTGGGGACGGCGGTCAGCGCGCCGTCGTCGCCCACCGAGAACACGGCCACGGGGATGGTGGGGTCCGATCCGCCGCGCTTGCCGCCGATCTCGGGCGGCGTGGAGCCTTCGCGGTCGGCGTCGGCCGGGGCCTGCTCGCCGCCGCTGCCAGGCTGGCCGCCGTCGAGCGGGCCGGCGGACGCGTCGCCCACGTGGGCGACGGCGCTGTCGAGCGTCTCGTGCACGCGCGCGACGCTCTGCTGGTAGTTGATGACGCAGATGGCGGTGAACACCACGGCCAGCACCACGGCCACGGTGGCCATGTTGAGCGCGATGAACTTGATGCGCAGCTGCTTCAGCATGAGGCGCCCGTGCTTTCCGAGGAGCCGGGAGCTTTGACGGCGGCGTCCTCGCCCGCGTCGGTCTCGCCGTCTTCGCTCGCGTCGGCGGCGTCCGCGACGAAGCGGTAGCCCGCGCGCCGCAGCGTCTCGATGCGCGCCGTGGACCCGAGGAACTTCATCTTCTTGCGCAGGAACGACACGTACGCCTCCACGTTGTTGTCCTCGGCGCTCGATTCCACGCCCCACACCTTCGCGATGAGCATGTCCTTCGACACCACCTGCCCGGCATTCGCCATGAGCACCTTCGCCAGGGAGAACTCCTTGTAGCTGAGGTGGATGGACTTCCCGCCGCAGGACAGGTCGTAGCTTTCCAGGTTCAGCACGAGGTCGCCGGCGGCCAGCTTCTCGAACAGCACCTCGCCCTGGCGGCGCGTGAGCGCGCGCAGGTGGGCCAGCAGCTCGGCGGGTGCGAAGGGCTTAGTCATGTAGTCGTCGGCGCCGCTGTCGAGGCCGGTGATCTTGTCGGGCACGGCGTCGCGCGCGGTGAGCAGCAGCACCGGCACGCTGATGTTCTTGCGGCGCAGCTGGGCCACCACGGCGAACCCGTCCATCTTCGGCAGCATCACGTCGAGGATGATCACGTCGTAGGTGCCGCATTCCGCGTAAGCGAGGCCGGAGGCGCCGTCGTGGACGACGTCCGTCTGGTAGCCGTTCTCGGCCAGTATGTGCGCGAGCGCCTGCGCCAGGCGCACGTCGTCTTCAACGATGAGGACCTGCATGCCGACCTGCTTTCCTTCGAGTGCCTCGCTCTCCATTGTAGCGGCAACCCTGAAAAGCGTCTGAAAGAAACGCGTCGAATCCCCTCCGGGGGAGGCGATCCCCTCTGGGGGTTTGACGTTCCTGTGCGGTTGCCTGCGGGCGGCGGGCCTTTCAGGGAACTTTCAGGCTGCGCGACTAGGATGCGGTGTCTGATGGAAAGGACCGGTATCCCATGACAACGTTCACCGACGTATTCGAACGCAAGGAAGTGAAGTATCGCCTGGACGCGCGGCAGCACCGCGCGATGACGGCCGCGCTGCGCGGCCGCATGGCGCCCGACGCGTTCGGCCGGACGCGCATCGTCAGCCGCTACCTCGACACGCCCGAGCGGGCCCTCATCGAGCGGTCGCTGGACAAGCCGCTGTACAAGGAGAAGCTGCGCCTGCGCGGGTACGGCGCGCCGCAGGCCGACGACCGCGTGTTCGTCGAGATCAAGAAGAAGTACGAGGGCATCGTGTACAAGCGCCGGGTGGGGTGCTCGCTGGCCGCCGCCTGCGCCTACCTGGACGGAACGCCGTACGAGGAGGCCTGCGCGCGCTTCCCGCTGCCCGATGCGGTGATGGCCGCCGAGTCGCTGTCGCCGCGCAGCGTGCAGATCGCCCGCGAGATCGACGAGTTCGCGGCGCGCCATCGACCGCTGCGGCCCTCCATGCTCATCACCTGCGAGCGCACGGCGTACGCGTCGCTCGCGTGCTGCAACGGGGCTGCGAGCGCGGGCAACCCCGCGCCCGCCGCACCCGCCGCGCCCGCCGACGTGCCGGACGACCTGCGCATCACTTTCGACGCCGACATCGCCTACCGCGACCTGTTCGCGGCGCGCCCCGACGCCGCGCACGCGCTGCTGAGCGCCGGCGACGCCGTGATGGAGATCAAGTCGTCGGGCCCGTTCCCGCTGTGGCTCGTCCGCGCCCTCGACGCGTGCGAGGCGTACCCGTCGTCGTTCTCGAAGTACGGGGAAGCCTACCGGGCCTGCACGGCCGCCGCGCGTCGGAGCGCGACGGAGCCCTCGACGGCGCGCGCGTCCCAGGCGGCCGCCGAGCAGAAGGCCGAGCGGTTCGCCGCCGCGCTGCGCAGCCGCCGCCCGCGCCACTTCCGCGCGCCTTCGCATGCTTCCACGCGCTGCTGAGTGCGCCGCGGACACGCGAATCGGCTCGAAGTAAGCAATTTTTTCGTTTTGCGAACTTCGGAGCCTGACTCGGGCATTTTTGAAATTCGCGACCTGGCGTTTTGCGAAACCGCTCCCTGCGCGACGGGGGAGTAGGGCGGGAATGGGGCGTGAAAAGGTTCGCAAAACGAAAAAAATGCATGGAATGCGGCGATTCCCGTGTCCTGGCAAGGAAAGCAAAGAACCCTACGAAAGGAACCAATCGTGCTAGATGCGGCTTTAACCTCGATATTCGGATCGGCGGAATCGCTCGTTGCGGGCGTGTCCACCGTCGACTTCCTGCTGTGCTGCCTCGCGTCCATCGTGCTGGGCGCCGCGGTGGCGCTCATCTACATGTTCCGCCACACGTACTCGAAGAACTTCGTCGTGACGCTGGCGCTGCTGCCGCTCATCGTGCAGATGGTCATCACGCTGGTGAACGGCAACCTGGGCGCGGGCATCGCGGTGATGGGCGTGTTCAACCTCGTGCGCTTCCGCTCCATCCCCGGCAGCGCGAAGGACATCGGCAGCGTGTTCCTCGCGATGGCCATCGGCCTGGCCACGGGCATGGGCTTCATCGCGCTGGCCGTGCTGTTCACCATCATCGTGGCCATCGTGAACGTGGGCTACGTGCTGTCGCCCTTCGGCAAGCAGAAGGAGCCGGAGAAGACGCTGAAAATCACCATCCCCGACGACCTGGAGTACGACGGCGTGTTCGACGACGTGCTGAAACGCTACACCGACGAGCACGAGCTGACGCTCGTGCAAACCACGAACATGGGCAGCCTGTTCCTGCTCGAGTACGCCGTGCGCATGAAGCAGCCCGGCCTCGAGAAGCGCATGATCGACGAACTGCGCTGCCGCAACGGCAACCTGAAGATCACCTGCGGCCGCGCCGCCGCGAGTAAGGATGTGTTGTGATGAACGGAAAACTGCAGGTCCTAAGGCCTTTCGTGTGCGGCATCGTGCTGCTGCTGATCCTGTTTTCGGCGCTGCTGATGCACGGGTGCGCGTCGGACGGCGACGCCGAACCCGCCGCCTCCGCCAGCGCTTCCTCCGCCGCCACGTCGTTCGCCGATGTCGCGGCGTCCTTCGACGCGTCGGCGCTCGATCTCGACTACAGCAACCGCGACCAGGATCCCTCCTACGACGACGCCTCCGCCACGCATATCGCGCTCGCGGGCGGCGCGGCTACGGTCGACGGGTCGGGCGCGACGGCGGACGGCTCCACGGTGACCATCACGGCTGCGGGCGTCTACGTGGTGTCGGGCTCGCTCGACGACGGCCAGCTGGTGGTCGAGGCGCCCGAGGACGCGAAGGTGCAGGTGGTGCTTGCGGGCGCGACCATCCACAACGAGGACGGGCCCGCCGTGTACGTGAAGCGGGCCGACAAGTGCTTCGTCACGCTGGCCGACGGGACGCAGAACGCGCTCACCGACGGGGCGGAGTACGTGCTGGAAGACGGCTCCGACGAGCCGTACGCCACGCTGTTCAGCCGCGCCGACCTCACGTTGAACGGTTCGGGCACGCTGACGGTGACCGGAGCGTACCGTCACGCGGTATGCTCGAAGGACGACCTCGTCGTCACGGGCGGCACCTACGCGGTGTCGGCGACGGAGGACGCGCTGCGCGGCCGCGACTGCGTGAAGATCGCGGGCGGCGACTTCACGCTGACGGCCGGCGGCGACGGCATCAGGTCGAACAAGGACACGAACGCCGTGAAGGGCTTCGTCTCCATCGACGGCGGCACGTTCGCCATCGAGGCGGGCGACGACGGCATCCAGGCGCAAACCTATCTGCGCATCGCGGGCGGCGAATTCTCCATCGCCGCGACGGACGATGCGCTGCACTCCGACCTCGAGGGCCTGCTGGCGGGCGGCACGCTCGGCATCGAGGCCGGCGACGACGCATTCCATGCCGAGACGAAGCTCGTCATCGACGACGGCACGGTGAACGTGACCGCGTGCTACGAGGGCTACGAAGCCGAGAAGCTGTACATCAACGGCGGCGACACGCATATCGTGGCCAGCGACGATGCCATCAACGCGGCCCCGGCCGACCTCACCGACGGGGAGGCGGACTCCACCTCGACGGACGCGACCGGCAGCGCTGCTGCTGCGACCGACGCCGCTCCCGCAGCGCCGTCGGGCGACGGCGCCCCCGCGGATGGCGAGGCTCCCACGATGGGCGATGCCCCCGCCGATGGCGAACCGCCCGCCGGCGGCCCGCAGGGCGGCGGGGAATCCCTGAACGAGCGCGACCTCAACGGCGGCGCGCCCGACAACGCGTTCGCCGAAAGCGGCGCGGGCGGCCAAGGCGGCGGCATGGGGATGGGCGACGAGAACTGCCTCATCCAGATCAACGGCGGCTACACCGTGCTCGACGCCGCGGGCGACGGCGTGGACAGCAATGGCTCCGTGGAGGTCACGGGCGGCGTGCTGCTGGTCAACGGACCCACGAGCGGCGGCGACGGCGCGTTCGACTACGACCTCACGGCCACCGTGACGGGCGGCACGGTGCTCATGGTGGGCTCCACGGGCATGGCCCAGAACTTCACGAGCGGCGAGCAGCCCTTCGCGTTCGCCACCGTCAGCGGCAACGCGGGCGACAGCGTCGCGGTGGTCGACGCCGACGGCACGGTGGTGGCCTCGCTCACGGCGGCCAAGCAGTTCGGCATGGTGCTGGTGTCCAGCCCCGCGCTCGCGGAGGGCGGCACGTACTCGCTCGTAACGGGCGGCACCGTGACCGGTGCGAACGCCGACGGCTACACCGATTCCGGCACTGTCAGCGGCGGCTCTGCCACCGAGATCACCGCGTCCACCACCGCCACCGGCGGCATGGGCGGCCTCGGCGCCGGAGGCGGCGGCATGCCCGCCGGCCAAGGCGGCGACGTCCAGCAAGGCAAGCGCAACGGAAGCATGGGCAGCGGCATGGCGGCATAACCCCCTCGCTCCGGGCGGCGCATGCACTATAATCGGAACCTGCGGGGCGGGCGCTGCGGCGCGACGGCCTTGCAGGTTCCGGTTTCCGCGCGTCTCGCAAAGGAGCGTTTCCATGGGCGGCATCGTATGATCGAGTATTTCCGCACGAGCGAGCAGCATGCTCTCCAGAAGATCGACGAGGAAGCGCCCGGATGCTGGATCGCGCTGTTCGAGCCCACGGCCGACGAGCTGGCGTGGCTCGGCGATCGCTTCGGCATCGAGGAGGAGGACGCGCGCGCCGCGCTCGACCTCGAGGAGGTGTCGCGCATCGAGCGCAACGGCGACTACACCATGTTCATCCTCGACACGCCCGTGCGCGATCGGTCGTCGAACGAGCGCAGCTACAAAACCATCCCGTTCGCCCTGTTCGAAACCCCGAGCAACGTGATAACCGTGTGCACAGTGTACAAGATCCCGCTCATCCAGCAGCTCATGGCCTCGAAGGACCTGTCGAGTCCGACCGACGTGCGGGCGTTCGCCGACGACATCCTCACGGCCTCGTCGGCGGCGTATTTCGCAGCGCTGCGCCTGATCAACCGCCGTCGTGTCGACCTCATGGCCGCGGTCAAGCACCCGTCGCGCAAGGAGCTCGAAGACCTCTACAACCTCGACTCGTCCCTCGTCTATTTCAAGACGTCGCTGGCCACGAACGATGCCATATTCGAGAAGCACCTGCGCCGCATGCCCTTCGTCTCCTCCGAGGAGCGCGACCGCTTCGACGACGTGATGATCGAGAACCGCCAGGCCCTCGAGACGACGCGCATCTACTCCGAGATCCTCGACTCCACCATCGAGCACTTCAGCCTGCTCATGAACCACGACCTGAACCGCACCATGCAGGTGGTGGCCACCGTGTCGCTCGTCCTGTGCGTCCCCACCGCGGTGGCGGGGTTCTTCGGCATGAACCTGCTGGGCATCCCCCTGTCCGAGATTCCCTGGGGCTTCGGCATCGTCACCTGCTGCACCGTCCTCGCGTCGGTCGCGCTGCTCCTCGTCCTCAAAAGGCTCAGGTGGTTCTGAGCGGCGGGGCGCTGGGAGTATTGCGCGTGGGCGAGGGGTCCGAGCGAGCGACCCTGCTCGGCTGCTCGTCTTTTTTCACGGTTTTAGAAATTCGATGCAACATTCGGGCGTTGCGCATACTCTTATAAGAAAGACGTCTTGGAGAGGGGTACGGTCGGCAATGGATGCGCGCGTGTTCGCACGACACTACGGTGCGGTGTACCTCGATCTGTATCGGTTCGCGCTCTGCATGATGGGGCGGTCCCATGACGCCGAAGACGCAGTCAGCGAGGCGGTTTTGACCGGGTTCCGGCAGCGTCATCAATTGAGGAGCGACGAGGCGTTCAAGTCGTGGATGTTCGCTATTCTGGCAAACGTATGTCGCAGGAAGCTGAAGGGCGCTCGTCGCGAGGAGCCGTTGGCCGACCCTTCGCGCGGACGTGAAGCGCTGGTGGCTTTGGATGGCGCCGCAATCCCGGGCTCGGCTGGCGACCTCCGAGAGGACGTGCGCTTGGCGTTCTCCGCAGTGAGCGAGGAGGAACGGCTCATCGTGTCGCTCTCGGTGTTCGGCGGCTATACGAGCGCGGAAATAGGCAGCGCGCTCAAGCTGAACGCCAACACGGTACGCTCGAAACGCAAGAGGGCGCTGGAGAAGATGGCCGCCGAGTTGAAGGATGTGGCGCGATGACGACGCGGGACGAGCAGGACGTGATGAAGGCGATCGACGAGGCGACGCGAGACGTCGTCGTGCCCGAGTCTCTTCGGCCGGAAGCGGTTGAGGCGCTGTTGGAGCGCGCGCAAGCGCAGGAAGGCGCGTCGGCTGCGCCTGCGCGCCGCGCGCCGTCGGGCTGGCGCAGGCGGGCTGTTCCCTGGGGCATCGCGGCCTGTCTCGTGCTGGTTGCCGGCGTGGGGTTGGCCGCCGGTCGCGCGTTCTTGGCCGCGCCGAGCGGTGCGGAAAACGACGCATCCTTCTCGGCGTTGTCGGACAAGGGCGCTCCGTCGGACTCCTCGCCCGCCGAGTCCGACGCGCCGGTTGACGGCAGCATAGCCGCAGCGGAAAGCTACGATCAGGTGAAGGAGTGCCTCGAGAAGTATCGGACCGAGCAGGAGAGCCTGTACGGCTCCGCCACCGGCGGCATCCTCGCGTTGAACGACGCCTCCTCTCCCGAAGCGGCGTCGTCCGCCGACTCGGCCGCTTCGGGCGCGCTGTCTGCGAAAAGCGACTCGGCTGCAAGCGCCGCATCGGGCGCAGGTTATTCCGATACCAACGTGCGCACCGAAGGCGTGGACGAGGCCGACATCGTCAAGACGGATGGCGAGCACCTCTTCATCTTGCAGGAAAGCGCTGCCGAGATCGCGGTGGTGGACGCGACGGACGATGCCATGCGCAAGGTGGGAAGCATCGTCCCGAGCGACCAAGGCCAGATATCGGAGTTCTACGTGCGCGACGGCAAGGCGTACGTGCTGACCAACGTGTCGATGACGAGGGAAGACGATCAGGGCGGCGAAATCTTCGACTTCTCCGAAGTGCGTCTCGAAACCTACGACGTGTCGAATCCGGGCGACCCGGTGCTCCTCGGTTCGGTCTCGCAAAGCGGCAGGTACCAGTCGTCGCGGCTCGTGGACGGCTACCTGTACCTGTTCAGCACCTACAACGTGTCCTGTGCCACGATCCCGGACGATCCCGAGTTCTACGTTCCCCGCGTGGCCGGCCAGAATATCGCGAGCCAGGACATCTACCTTCCGCCCTCGGTCGGGGCGAACCAGTACCTAGTCGTCACCTCGATAGCCGTCGACGACCCCACCCAGACGGTCGACCAGAAGGCCGTGCTCACGGATTCCAATTCCCTCTACGTGAGCGCGGAGAACATCTACGTGTACGAGAACAGATGGCCCATCGCGCTCGCCCGCTCCGAGGGAGAGGCCGATCCGGGCCGTATCACGATTCGCAAGATCGCCTACCATGACGGTCAGCTGGAAGGCGTGGCGCAGACGAAGGTGAGTGGAACCCTCAACGACAGTTTCAGCATCGACGAGCACGAGGGCATGGTGCGCCTCGTGACCACGGTGAGCACGTGGGATGCGGAAACCTCGCAGATGACCTCCACCAACGAGGTGCACGTGCTGGACGGGAATCTCGAGGAGGTGGGTTCCATCACGGGCCTGGCCGAAGACGAGCGGGTGTACTCGGCGCGATTCTTCGGCGATACCGCGTACTTCGTCACCTTCCGCGAAACCGATCCGCTGTTCACGGTGGACTTCAGCGACCCGACTAACCCCCAGATAATCGGCAGCCTGAAGATTCCTGGTTTCTCGGAGTACCTGCATCCTTACGGCGAGGGCAAGCTGCTGGGCATCGGCATGGACGTGGACGAGAAGAGCGGTGTCACCAACGGCATGAAGGTGACCATGTTCGACGTGTCCGACCCGACGGACGTGAAAGAGGCCGACACCTTCCTCATCGAAGACGCGTACGGATCCGACGTGTTCCACGACTACCGCGCGGTGCTTATCAGCGCAGATCGCAACATGATTGGCTTCTCGGGCTACGCCGGCCGCGAGACGTACTACGTGTTCGACTACGTCGATGGGGAGGGCTTCGAGCAGCTTATGGCCGAGGACGTGAACGGCGGCGGCTGGACGGGCACGCGCGGGGTGTACATCGACGATACGCTGTACGTGGTGAAGGGCAACGCTGTGGAGAGCTATCGCATCGGCTCCTACGAGAAGGTGGACGACCTGCTGCTATAGCCTTGGCATCGACGAGGCGGCGTTCCCTCCCCCCGTCCTTCGGCGCGTCTTTTTTGTCCCTTTCGTCAAATCGGTGACCCTTCGCCGGAAACCTGCGCGCACTTTAGCCGATTGGAGTACAATGGGCGGACGAATCAGGAACGAACCCGCACGTCAGGCTGGGGACCGAGGCCCATGCGAGAAGGGATGCGAACATGGCAGACATCACTGAAGTGGATTACATCTGGAAGAACGGGGAGATGCTCCCCTGGGCTGAGGCGACCACGCATGTCTTGTCCCACTCGCTGCATTACGGCTCCGGCGTGTTCGAGGGCATCCGCTGCTACCAGAACCCCGAGACGAAGAAGAGCTACGTCTTCCGCCTGCGCGACCACATGGAACGCCTGCATCGCAGCTGCAAGATCGCGCTGATCGACCTGCCGTACACGGTGGACGAGCTGTGCGAGGCAACGCTCGAGGTCATCCGCAAGAACAACCTGCCGTCCTGCTACATCCGGCCCATCGTGTACCGCGGGTACGGCGTGATGGGCGTGGATCCCACCGGCGCATCCACCGACGTGGCCATCGCCGCGTGGCCGTGGGACACCTACCTGGGCGCCGACGCGCTCGAGAGCGGCGTGGCCGTGGGCGTGTCCTCGTGGCGCCAGCGCACGAACAACTCCATCCCTCCTGCGGTGAAGGCCACCGCGTCCTACATGAACTCCATCCTGGCGAAGCTCGAGGCCAAGCAGCACGGGTACGTCGAGGCCATCATGCTGAACGAGGCCGGCCTCGTGTGCGAGGGCACCGGCGAGAACCTGTTCGTGGTGCGCGACGGCATCCTGTCCACGCCGCCGCTGTCCGACGGCCTGCTCGAGGGCATCACGCGCGACACGGTGCTGTGCCTCGCCGACGATCTGGAGATTCCCGCGATTGAGGAAAGCCTCACGCGCAGCGATCTCTACGTGGCCGACGAGGTGTTCATGACCGGCTCCGCCGCCGAGCTCACGCCCATCGGCAGCGTCGACGGCCGCGTGGTGGGCAAGCCGGGCGAGATCACCCGCCTGCTGCAGGACCGCTTCTTCGCCGTGGTGTACGGCAACATCGAAGAGTACGGCGAGTGGTTGACGGAAATCTAGGTCGATAGTCGGTTATGGTGCGAAGCCCCCGTTGCCCGCTCTGTGCGGCCATCGGCGGGCTTCGTTTTTTGAGCGAAGGAGCGCCTCAGGTGAATCGAATCCTCACGTATGACAGCACGCTGCGGGACGGAGAGCAGTGCGAAGGCATCACGTTGTCGCTTGAGGACAAGCTGCGCATCGTCGAGCGTCTGGACGCGTTCGGCGTCGATTTCATCGAAGGCGGGTTCCCGGCGTCGAACCCGAAGGACATCGCGTTCTTCCAGCGCGTGCAGGACTTGCCGCTCAAGCACGCGCGCATCGCGGCGTTCGGCTCCACCTGCAAGAAGGACGTGGCGGCCGAGGACGACCGCGGCTTGGCCGACCTTGTCGCCAGCGGCGCCCCCGTGGTCACCATCGTGGGCAAGACATGGGACGAGCAGGTCACCCGCGCGCTGTTGACCACGCTCGACGAGAACCTGCGCATGATCCGCGACTCCGTGGCGCACCTCAAGGCGCAGGGTCTCATGGTGGTGTTCGACGCCGAGCACTTCTTCGACGGCTACAAGGCGAACGCCGACTACGCGATGGCCTGCGTGCGCGCGGCCAGCGAGGCGGGTGCCGACTCCATCGACCTGTGCGAGACGAACGGCGGCGCGCTGCCGCACGAGGTGGAGGCCATCGTGGCTGCGGTCGCGCAGGCGCTTCCCGAGCAGCAGCTGGGCATCCACTGCCACAACGACTCGGGGTGCGCCGTGGCCAACTCGCTGGCCGCCGTGCGCGCCGGCGCCGTGCAGGTGCAGGGCACGGTCAACGGCTTCGGCGAGCGCGTGGGCAACACCGACCTGCTCACCGTCATTGCCGACCTCGAGCTCAAGATGGGCTGCACCTGCGTGGGCGAGGAGCGGCTGCGCGACCTGACCAGCGTGGCGCAGTTCGTGGCCGAGACGTGCAACCTCTCGGTGCCGAACCACCATCCTTACACGGGCGCTTCGGCGTTCGCCCACAAGGGCGGCCTCCACGCCAGCGCCATCGCGCGCTTCCCCGAGGCCTACGAGCACACGCGTCCCGAGGCGGTGGGCAACACGCAGCGCATGCTGGTCAGCGAGCTGGCCGGAAAGGCGTCGCTCATCGCGAAGGCGAAGAATCTCGGCATCGACCTGGCGCAACACGCCGACAAGACGCAGGAGATCCTCGACGACATCAAGCGGCGCGAAGCGGTGGGCTATTCCTACGAGGTGGCCGACGGCTCGCTCGCGCTGCTGCTGCAGTGGCATCTCGGCGCGTACCGGCCGCACTTCACGCTGGAAAGCTTCCGCGTCATCGTGGACGACCACGAGGACACTGGCGCGCTGGCGAAGGACGCCATGTCGGAGGCAACCATCAAGATCCACGTGGGCGACCAGCGCTTCGTGGCCACGGGCGAGGGCGCAGGCCCCGTCGGCGCGCTCGACAACGCGCTGCGCATGGCCATCGTGGCCTTCTACCCGGAGGTGGCCGACATCGAGCTGGTCGACTACAAGGTGCGCATCCTCGACGAGAACGTGGGCACCGACGCCATCACGCGCGTCGTCATCACCACGCGCGACAAGCACGGCAGCTGGGGCACGGTGGGCGTGTCGGAGAACATCATCGAGGCATCGTGGAACGCCCTCGTGGATTCCATCGAATACGGCCTGATGAGGATTGGGGAGTAACATGAGCGATCTCAGAACGCCCGAAGTCGAAGACCTCCTGCGCGTATTCGCGGCACTCGATGACGAAGACGTGATCTTCTCCCTGTTGGAGGACCTGTTCACCATCCGCGAGATCAAAGAGACGTCCCAGCGCTTGGCCGTGGCGCGCCAGCTGGACGCCGGCAAGTCCTACGCCGCCATCGAGGAAGCAACCGGCGCGTCGGCCACCACCATCGCCCGCGTGTCGAAGTGCCTCTCCTACGGAGCCGGCGGCTACAACGCCGCCTTGAACGCTTTGGACGACGCCGAGAAGAAGCGCCGGTAGCTCGTCCGCATGCAGCCCGGCGCGTTCTTCTCGCAGACGCGAAGACGAAAAGATCCAGCATTCTGGAGGTGGTTGCGATGGAGGCACGATCCGCATTCAAAACCAGTTGGGCAAAATCCGTCGCGATCACGATCGCGATGCTTGTCGCGACAGGCGCCATCGCTGCGTTTGCAGGTGCGGCGGGCAGTCCGTACGCCAGCTACAACGGCGGCGATATAGCTGAGAACGACGCCTTTATGGGGGTTGTCATGTCCAATGGGAAAAAGGGGTACGTGGAAGTCGAGAAATACGATTTCGCCACACGGTCCGAGCCGCTCAAGCGCAAGCCTACCGAAAGAGAGCGAAGGCTCCCCGTATACGACGAGACCGGCCGGGTGATCGGCGAGTTCATCATCTCGGAGTCCTCGTAATCTTTGCCCGCCGCGCCGTCTTTCCTTGGCTCCACAATGCGAATGGGCTCTCCCGATCTCCCGATTTCGGGGCTCCGGATTTCTTTCGGGTTGGGCGCGAAATGGCAGCCATGGCGATCTCGAGGCGCACAATACCGGCTTTGTCGTTCGGGAAGCAAGAGAAACCCCAGGTGACGGAATTTTTCATACCACCTGGGGTTCGTTCGGAGCTCGTTATGGCCTTGAGGATTGTCATGGGTGCGGTTTTGCGCCCATGACAATCTTGCTCGCGCCAATCCGCCGCCTTAGCCGGCCGCTCCCACGGCTTCCTCGTCCTCCGGCGTGCGTCCCTGCGGCGCGACCGCACCCGCATTCCCGGCCGGCAGCGCCACGGGGTCGCCGTACTCGTCGATCGTGCCGTTCGCGCGGCCCTCGATGTAGGCAAGCCGCGCTTTCCCGTGCCGGAACACGATCGGCGCCTTCCCCGAGCTCAGCTGGTAGCAGTACCAGAACACGAACGGGATGCCGATGATGCCGTTCGCCATGCCCCACCAGTACATCACGTCGGGGCTGAACCACGCGGCGCTGTTCATGATGGTGGGGAACAGCAGCGGGAAGCAGCTGCGCAGCAGCAGGTGCGCGCCCAGCGTGTAGATACGCCCCGTGATGTACAGCTCGGGGCGGCGCATGATGATGGGGTACAGCTCGGCCGCCGCCAGGATGCAGCAGGTGGACGCGAAGAACTCGTGCCCCTCGGCGTACACGAAGCAGGCGTTCCAGGTGGTGTACAGGAAGTTCCACATGGGCACGGTGTAGGACAGGATCTCGCCGTGGCTGGACGTGTCGTACTTCCAGTACTTGTCGCCGAACGGCATGGTGATGCACAGGATGAAGCCGGCCAGCGCGTTCATCATGTTGCCCATCTGCACGTCGCGCAGCGTGGCCTCGGCAATGTTGCAGAACACGATGCCGTACAGCACCCAGCGCACCCAGCGCTTGCGCATGAGCCGCCAAAACGGCGTGTCCTTCTGCTGCACGGCGGCGATGCGGCCGAGCCCGGCGAAGATGAGCGGCAGGATGACGGAGAGGTTCTTCGCCCACCGGAACCAGTCGTCGCCGGGGATGTTGATGATCCACAGCGGCACCGTCACGAGCGACACCACCCACACCCACATCGACGCGCGATAGTGCCGTCGCATGAACTCGGTGAGCAGCATGAGCAACACGGTGTACACGACCATCGAGATGGGCGTGATCCAAACGGGCACGGTCATGATAAACCCCTTTCCCCAGGTGACGCTGTTGCCGTCAGTCTAGCATCGTCGGCGCAGCCGCTTCTTTCACAAACACGCCCTCGATGTGAAAGACTTCTCGGGCCGCTCTTCGTATACTCGCCCCAAGGCGGGGCTCGCGTCTGGTCGAGGCCTCCCGAAACGGGAGGGCACGGTGCGCGAACCTCGGAGCAAAGGGGTCGGAAGGGGTTTCATCATGGGCATTCTCTATCAAGCGGCCGATCCGCTGTACTGGGTCATCTGGCTGTTCATCCTGTTCGCGCTCATGGCGTTCAACGAGCTGGGGCGCACGTCGCTGTGGGCGGGCATCACGCTGTTCGCCGTCGTGCCCATCGTGCTGACCGTCTTCGTGTGGCCCACCACGGCGGCGCCGGGCAACGAGTACGGCACGGGCACGTGGTTCAACTGGGTGAAGACGTACTCGGCGCTGGCGGGCTGTTTGGGCTTCATGGCGCTGCGGTTCGTGAAGTGGCGCGGCGCGGACGGGAAGACGCACTACCTGTACGAGAAGCGCTGGGCGCTGTGCTTCCCGCCGCTCATCCTGGCGGTGAACATCGCCGAGGCCGTCATCCGCGACTTCCAGGTGTTCAGCTTCGGGTTGTGGCAGGGCGGTATCGTCGAGAACCTGTGGACCATCTCGGGGCCGTGGAACATCATGAACGGCATCGCCGGCATCCTCAACATCGTCACCATCTGCGGCTGGTTCGGCATCTTCATCTCGAAGGATCCGTCGAAGGACATGATCTGGCCCGACATGATCTGGGCGTGGATCATCGCGTACGACCTGTGGAACTTCGCCTACACCTACAACTGTATCTCCGACCACTCGGCCTACGCCGGCCTGGCGCTGCTGCTGGCCTGCACCATCCCCACGTTCTTCATCAAGAAGGGGGCGTGGCTGCAGCATCGCGCGCAGACGCTCGCGCTGTGGATCATGTTCGTGATGACCATCCCGCAGTTCGCCGACGTGCTGGCACCCATCCCCACCACGCACAATCCCACGGCGTTCTTCGTGGTCAGCCTGCTGGCGCTCGCGTCGAACGCGGCGCTGGCGGTGTACCAGTTCCGCAAGATCCGCCGCCTCAAGCTGAACCCGCTCAAGGATCAGCTGTACGCCGACACGAAGTCGTACCAGGAGCTTGAAGAGGCGAATCGCTGACAAACACCGTATAATGGACGCCAAGCGTAAGCGTTGCGCGCGGCGTCCATGCGCGCCTGAACGCAGGAGGGCGCGATGCGGTTCGACAGAGAGAGCACCACGGGGCGCCCGGCTGGGCGGCAAAGCGGTGCGCCCGAAAGCCGGCGGCTGAACGGCCCGGCCGGCGACATCATGCTGGCGGCTCGCGTGCTGTTCGAGGAGCGCGGCGTGGGGAAGACCACGGTGAAGGACATCGCCGCCGAGGCGAACGTCACGCGCGAGCTGGTGTACTACTACTTCGAGAACAAGCAGGCCGTCATCGACGCGGTCATCGACGACTACGTGGAAGACCTCGTGGAGAGCGTCCTCGTGTGGAACGAGTCGCGCGTGTTCGGCGATACGGCCGGCTCGTTGAAGGCCTGCATCGCCGCGTTCCGCCGCGCGTTGTACGACGCGAACGGTCTGCGGCCCATGATCCGCGTGCTCGAAGAGCTGGGCATGCGCGACTCCTTCGACGTGCGCGCGGTGCGCGAGACGGTGGATTGCCTCAACGATCGGGTGGTGGTCGAGTACGCCGCCTACCATCATGTGGAGATCGAGTTCGTGTACGAGATGTTCTGCGTGGTGATCTTCGGGTTGGTAGGTTTGGTGAAAATCAACCCCGATATCAGCGATGAGGCGCTGATGAAAGTGGTCGAACAAGCGCTGCATCTCGATATGGAACCCCTGGAATTCGATACGTCATCTGCGCCTACGTGCAGGACGTGAAGATTGTGAAACCGTCAAGCCGGCGTGTTATAGTTGTCACGAATTCGTTGCTCGTTGCGGTGCCGAATCGTCCAAAATAAGAGAGTGCAACTCAACGTGGAGGCATACGCAACGAATTCGAGGAGGTTTACATGACTGACTTTGCGCGCGGCATCGATCGCCGCACGTTCTTATTCGGCGCAGCCGCCCTGGGCGCGGCCACGCTGCTGCGGCCGACGTTCGCGTTTGCCGATCCCACGTCCGCCGACAAGTTCGCCGAGGCCGATTCCGTCCGTGCCCGCATCAACGAGATGCAGGAGCAGCTGACCATCGCCGGCGAGAACTACTACAAAGCGCTCGACGAGCACGAGGCGGCCGTGCAGGCCGTGGCCGATGCTCAGGCGCGCATCGACGAGGCGAACGCCCAGATCGCCGATTTGCAGGACAAGCTGAGCAAGCGGGCGCGCAGCATGTACCGCAACGGCCAGTCCACGGCGCTCGACATCATCCTGGGCGCCACCACGTTCGAAGAGTTCGCCACGAGCTGGGACTTGCTGAACGACATCAACGACAACGACGCCGCGATGGTGCAGCAGACGAAAGACCTGCGCGCCGAGGTTGAAGCGGCGAAGCTCGAGCTGGAAGAGCAGGAGCGCATCGCCGCCGAGAAGACCGAGGAAGCGGCGCGCATCAAGGCCGATGCCGAGCTGACCATCACCGAGCTGGAAACCACGCTGCAGCAGCTGGACGCCGAGGCGCAGGCGCTGTTGGTGCAGGAGCAGGAAGCGGCGCGCGCCGCCGAAGCTGCTGCCGTTGCGGCCCAGGTCACGCGCACATACGCGTACAGCACGAACACCGCCTCCATCCCCTCGCAGGGCTCGGTGGTGGACTACGCGCTGTCGCGCATCGGCTGTCCCTACGTGTGGGGCGCGGCCGGACCGGACGAGTTCGACTGCTCGGGCCTCGTGACGTGGGCGTACGCGCAGGTGGGCATCTCGGTGCCGCACCAGACCGAATCCATGTACTACGCCGCGGCCGCGCGCTTGCCGGTTTCCGAGGCGCAGCCGGGCGACGTGCTGTGGATCAGCTACGGCGACGGCTACAACGGACACGCGGGCATCGCTTGCAGCGCGGGCGGCTCGCACTACGTCCATGCCCCCACCTTTGGCGCGCGTGTGCGCGACACCGACCCGCTCAGCTGGGCCGGGTTCACCCACGCGCTTCGATTCGCATAGAAGGAGAACGAATGACCACGCTGTTTGTCAACGCGTGCATGCGCGGCGAGACGTCGCGCACGCTTGCGCTGTGCCGCGAATACCTGGAACGCTTCGACGACGTGGTGGAAGTGGACGTCGCGGCGCTCGACCTCAAGCCGTTCGACGCCGAGCGCGTGGCGTACCGCACGGAGAAGCAGAAGGCGGGGGAGTGGGACGATCCCATCTTCAGCCTGTCGCGCCAGTTCGCCGAGGCGGACGACATCGTCATCGGCGTGCCGTACTGGGACCTCTCGTTCCCGGCCGCGTTCAAGACCTACCTCGAGCACGTCAGCGTGTGCGAGTTGACGTTCCACTACACCGAAGACGCGCGTTGCGAAGGCATCTGCAAAGCCAAGCGCATCACGTACATCACCACGTGTGGCGGCTTCGTGGAAGGGGCGAACTTCGGCTTCGAGTACGTCAGCGGCATCGCCAAGATGTTCGGCATTCCCGAGATACGCTTCGTGGCGGCCGAGGGGCTCGACGTCGTGGGCATCGACGTGCAGGAGCAGCTGGACAAGGCGCGCGCCCAGATGGCGAAGCTCGATTGAGCGGTTTCTCCGCAGGGACGCACGAAGGGGGACTGACGATTTCGCGTCAGCCTCGATTCTCGCACCCTGAGGGCTTCGACGACGATCTTTCCATCGTCGCGGTGTCCGTCATGGTGCAGCGTGCGCTCAACTGCGTGGACCCGCGGCTCGTCGATCACGGGCTGCGGGTCGCGTCGCTGCTCGACGCCATGCTGGAAGCGAACGGCATGATCGACGCGACGCAACGGCGCGCGGCGTACTTCATCGCGTTGCTGCACGACGTGGGGGCGTACCGCACGGAGGAAATCGACCGCATGGTGGCGTTCGAGACCGAGAGCGTGTGGGAGCACTCGTTCTACGGCTACCTGTTCTTCAAGGAGCTGTCGCCGCTCGGCGATTACGCCGAGGTGATCCTGTACCACCACATGCCCTACGACCAGTTCACCGACCAGAACCCGTACGTGAAGTTCCTGGCCACCGCCTTGCACGTGGCCGATCGCGTGGACATCCTGCTGCTCGAGCACCCGCAGGCCGACGCGGCCGAGGTGGAGCGTCTGCTGGCGGCGTCGCGGCCGGGGCTGTTCTCGCCCGAGGCGCTGGCGCTGTTCTCCGAGGCGCAGCGGCGCTTCGACATGATCTCGGTGCTGCGCGACGGGGTGGAAGCGCCCGATCGCTCGCATATCGTGGCCGATCCGTCCGGCACGGGCTCGGCCACGTCGTACCTCGACATGCTCGTGCACGTCATCGACTTCCGCAGCCGCCACACCGTCACCCACACGGTGACCACGGCGTGGGTGGCCTACGAGCTGGCGCTGCGCCTGCTGGGCGATCAGCCGTCCGCCGCGCACGTGTACGCGAGCGCGCTCGTGCACGACGTGGGCAAGATCGGCATCCCGCTGTCCATCCTGGAGAAGCCGGGGCGCCTCGACGACGACGAGATGGCCGTCATGCGCACGCATGTGGCGTTGACCGAGCGCATCCTCGAAGACTGCGTCGAACCCGAGATGATCCTGCCGGCCGTGCGCCATCACGAGAAGCTCGACGGGTCGGGGTACCCGCGCGGCCTGCACGCCGACGAGCTGACGCTGCCCGACCGCATCATCGCGGTGGCCGACATCGTGAGCGCGCTCGTGGGAACGCGCAGCTACAAGCAGGCGTATCCCAAGGAGAAGGTGCTCGCGCTGCTGGCCGACCAGGTTGCCGCCGGCAAGATCGACGCCGCGGTGGTGGAGGCGATGACGCGCGATTACGATGCGATCATGGCCTCGGTCGCCGCCGCGTGCCTGCCGGTGGCGGCGGCGTACGAGCGCGTGCAGGACCAGTACCAGTGGCTGCTGAGCGAGCTGAAGAGAGTACAAGCCGAGAACGAGGAGAGGAACGCATGAAACGCCTGTTGATCGTCGTGGACTATCAGAACGATTTCGTGGACGGGGCGCTGGGCTTTCCGGGGGCCGAGAAGCTGGCGGGGCCCATCGCCGCGAAGATCGAGGCGTACCGCGAGCGCGTCGACGAGATCGTGTGGACGCTCGACACGCACCGCCGCGACTACCTGGAAACGCGCGAGGGCCGCAACCTGCCGGTGGAGCACTGCATCGAGGGCACGCCCGGGCATGCGCTGTACGGCGAGATCGCGTCGCTCGTGCGTCCGATGGACGAGGTGTTCAGCAAGCCGACGTTCGGTTCGGCCGAACTGTTCGAGTGGCTGCGCGTGGCCCAGCTTGCCGCGGCCGAGCTGGGCAAGCCGCCGTTCGAGAGCATCGAGCTGGTGGGCCTCGTGTCCAACATCTGCGTGATCTCGAACGCCGTGCTGGCGCAGGCGGCCTGCCCCGAGGTGCCCATCATCGTGGACGCCGCCTGCACCGCGTCGTTCGACCCGGATCTCAACGAGAAGGCCCTCGACGTGCTGGAGGGTTTGCAGGTCGAGGTGATCAACCGAGGCTAGAACCGCGGCGGCGCAGGGGCCGCCGCGGCAATCCGATGCCGGTTACGCCAGCGCTTCCACGTCGGCTTCCGTGATGGGGGTTTTGGATTCCAGCTTGCCGCCGGTGGCTGCCTGGATGCCGCAGATGCGGCCCGTCATGATGCAGTGCCCGGCCGACATGCCGCCCTGGTACATCGACCAGTCGGGGCTGCCGCACAGCTGGCCGGCGCTGAATCCGGTTACCCAGAGGTTCGGGATGACCTCCCCGTCGGTGCGGAGCGCCTGATAGTTCTCGTTCACGGTGACGCCCGCGCACAGCGCGGACACGCGCACGTGCTTGTGGATGCCCCAGAACGGCGCCTTCTCGATCTTCTTGAGGTACTTCGCCTGCTTGCCGAAGTCCTCGTCGAACCCGGCGTCGACCAGTTCGTTGTAGCGCGCGACGGACTTCTTGAGCGCATCGGCGGGGATTTCCAGCTTCGCCGCAAGCTCGTCCAAGGTGTCGCAGCAGTACGTGCCGATGAGGCTCTCGATGACGTTCGCGCCGCTTTCGGCCGAGCGATCCATCTCGACGTCGGGCATGTACGCCTGGATCTTTTCCTTGTCGGTGGGCTTGCCGCCCCATTCCGTGACCTGCTCCACGTAGTCGTCGTCGAAGATCTGGGAGTACCAACCCGGTTTCGGCTGGTTGCGCAGCACGCAGTTCACTTCCTCGAACACGCAGTCCTCGTTCATGAAGCGCTCGCCGTCCTCGTTCACGAACAGGAACGGCTCGTCGAACATGGGGCCGGAGTCGAAGTCGTGCATCATGTGGGAGTGGCCCACGGGCACGAACCCGGCGCCTACGGCCATGGACATGAGGATGCCGTCGCCGGTCTTGTTGCTCTGCTTGCGGTCGAACTCCTTCACGTCGGGGCAGTAGCGCTCCACGAGGCTCTGGTTGTTCTGGTAGTCGCCGGTGGAGAGGATGACGCCCTTCGTCGCGTTGAACTTGATATAGGAGCTACCGCTTTTGCCGATTACGCCGGTGACGGTTCCGGAGTCGTCGGTGACCAGCTGCACGCCCGGCGTCGAGTAGAAGAACTCCACGCCCTTGCTTGCGGCCAGCTCGGCCAAATGCTCCACCATCGTGCCGTTGTTGTACGGCTTCGGCCCGAACATGATGCTGCGGCGGGCGCACTTCGAGCCGTCCTCGTATTCGGTCACGGCTGTGGGGCGCACTGTGTAGGGCGGGAAGCCCGCTTCGGCCGTGCGCACCTGCGTCCAGCGGATGGCTTCGCCCGAGTACCTGCAGTACGTTTCGGCCAGCTTGCGGTCGGCGCGCCAGCGGCAATCCTCGAGGTAGCCTTGAAGGTAGTTCATCACGCCCTGCTCGTCGCTCTGGTCGAGCAGCACGCCCGAGCAGGTGCCGCCTTGGGCGATGGGCTTCGATTCCTTCTGCAGCACGGCGACGGTCGCGCCTTCCTCAAGCGCGCTCAGCGCGGCGGGGACGCCGCCCGTGCCGGCGCCGACGACCACGACGTCGTACGTCTTCTCCTCGGCGATGTCGGTGATGGGCTCGACGATGACGGGCGATTCCTCGAAGTCGCTCGCCTGAAGCCCTTCGGGATAGCTCGAAGCGGCCTCGTCGGCCTTCGCGTCGGATGCGGCTGGCGCGCAGCCTGCGAGCCCTGCGCCCGTGGCGACGATGCCGGTTGCCAGGGCCCCCTTCAGAAAATCTCGACGGTTCAGTTCCATACCACCCTCTCCTTTCCTTGTTGCATCATGCGTGCCTGGATGCAGGCCTCGTGCCGCATGGGAGGGAGGGCGGTTTGCGGCCGGCATCCAAGCTGGTACGAAGGTACGCGAGAACGGGTGGTGATTTCCTACCACAAACGGTATGAAGTTGCAGGCGGGGGAGCATCTCATCCTGGTTTTCTGATATAACCGTATCTTGGGAGGAGGGGTTTCATGGGTTCGGTTCGTTTGTTCTTCGCGCGAACGCCCGGCGTTGGGTTCGCGGTTGTCGGCTTGGCGTGCGCGCTCATGGCGCTTGAGATCCAGCGCATGCCCGTCGCCCGGTTCGTGAGCTTTTCCATGTTCGCACCGGTTCCCTACGTCGTCGAGGCGGCGGTGATGCTGGCGATCGTCGTCTTGTATCGGGCGCGTCCCGCGTTGCGCGTGAGCGACCGCCGGTCGATACGGGTTCTGGTCGCTCTTCTCTCGATCGGCTCCACCTGGTTGCTTCTGTACGCCGCGCTGGTCGACGACGGTTTGGCCCTGGCGATGCTCATGCTGTATCGGGTGGGGACGGGTTTGCTGCTGGTTCTGTGGGGCGAGCGCCTCGTCTCGCTGGGCGCGCGCCGCGCCGCCTGCGCGTTCGCCGTCGCCTGCTTGCTGTCCGGCCTGCTGACGATGGGGCTCGCGCTGTTCTCGGGGGAGGTGGCACGCGTGCTGCTGGGCGCGTTGCCCGTGGTCGCCGGAGGGCTGTTCGTGCTGTACAACCCCCGGTTCCAGGTAAGCGAGCGTCGAGCGGGCGACGAACTCGACCGCCCCCTTCCTCGCTTCGCCTGCTCGACGCTGAAGGATCGCGTCGTCGCGGTCAGCCTGATCGCGCTGCCCCTCGTGTGCCGCGGGCCCATGGTCTCGTCGCAGTCGTCGTGGATGGGGCTGCAAGGGGACGCTTCGATGGCGGCCCTGATCCAGCTGGCTATCGGCTGCGGCATCGTCGCTGCGGGGTTCATCGCGCTGCTCGTCGTCAAGCGCGTGTGGAATCGCAGTTTCATCCTCGTGTACGAGCTGTTCGTGCTTCCCGTGACGTTCGTGTCGTTCTACACGTCGCAGGCTTCGGAAGACCTGTGGTTCCTGCATATGCTCATCGTGGATTCCACGTACAAGGTGACGCTGTTCTACATCATGATGACGCCGTTTCTCTTTCCCGAAGGCGTGCGCAGGGGGAATGCATCCACGCCCCTGTTGTGCTCGTTCGCGTTCATGATAGCCATCCGGGCCCTGTTCGTGGGGCTGCACGCGTCCATGCCTGCTTGGCTGTACGCGAGCTTGACGGTGGTGGTCGTGCTGGCGACGTTCGCGGCGGGCGGGGCGCTGTCGTTCTTGATCATGCAGCGGCAAGCGACGAGGCGCGAGGCGGGCGAGGTCGCCGCCGCCGAAGCGGCCCGCGCGGGGCTGGAAGAGCGCTGCGCCGCCGTTGCCGCGCGCTTCGACCTGACGCCGCGCGAGCGCGAGATCCTCGTGCTGCTGGCGCAGAACTACCGTGCGCCGTACATCGCCGAGAAGCTGGTGGTGAGCCAGTCCACGGTGAAGACGCACATGCGCAACCTCTACGGCAAGCTGGACGTGCACTCCCAGGCGGAGCTGCTTCTTCGGTTGGACGACGAGGCCGAGAGCATCACCGCCGGCTAGTGGCGGCTAGTGGCGGCGGGCGAAGGCTTCGAGGACGAGCTGGGCGCGGGTGCCGATGGGGGTGGTGTTCTCCGCGAGGAAGCGGGGGACGTCGGCGATGGGCAGCAGGAACGGCTCGATGAACTCGGCCGGCTCCGGTTGCGCGTCGGCTGCCTTTTCAACCTGGGCGAACACGACGTGCACCGTCTCGTCGGTGAGGCCGGTTGACGAGTAGCCCGCCTGCGGAAGCGGCATGAGCGCCGCATCGCCCGCGTCGGTGCGCAGGGCGTAGCCCGTCTCCTCGCGCAGCTCGCGGTCCACGCAGGTTGCGAGGTCTTCGCCCGGCTCCCTGAGGCCGGCTGGGAACGCGATGCACCAGCTGTTCAGCGGGTAGCGGAACTCGCGGATGAGCAGCAGCTCGCCCGTTGCGGTTTGCCCCGCGATGCACACGGCGTCGGCGGGCGATGCTTCGCCGGCTGCGTTGCCTGCCAGCTCGGCGCGGTACGCGTCGAGGCTCTTGCGCGAGGCGCTTTCGTATTCGTATGTGGAGCCGTCGGGCATGGCGTAGACGAGGACGTACTTCTTGATCCAGCCGTCGGATACTTGGCGGATGTCGGAGAGCTGGGGGATGGCAGAAGCGGAGGTGGGCAGGGGGTTGGGCATGGGGTTGGGCTCCTGTTCTCGAAGGCGGTCGCGCGCGGTTTAGAACCCGAATACCTCGCCGACGTTCGCGGCGATGCAGAGGTCGGCTTGGCGGTCGCGCGGGGTGGGGGTGCGGTTGACGATGACGAGGCGGCTGCCGGTGAAGAAGTCGATGAGCCCCGCGGCCGGGTACACGGCCAGGGAGGTGCCTGCCACGACCAGCAGATCGGCCTGCGCGATAGCGTCGACGGCGCCGTGCATCGTGCGCTCGTCGAGGGGCTCCTCGTACAGGACGACGTCGGGCTTGACGATCCCGCCGCAGGCGGGACACCGCGGGACGCCGTCGGCGCTCTGCGCGCGGAGGGCCAGCAGGTCGTCCACGGGATAGGGCGCGCGGCACTGCATGCAGAAATTGCGCAGGACGCTGCCGTGCAGCTCGAACACGCGCGCGCTGCCCGCCTTCTGATGGAGGCCGTCGATGTTCTGCGTCACCACGGCGGCCAGCGTGCCCGCCTGCTCGAGTTCGGCCAGCTTGCGATGCGCGCGGTTCGGTTGGGCATCGAGCGCCAGCATGCGGTCGCAGTAGAAGTCGAAGAACGCGCCGGGGTTCTCGTCGAAGAAGCTGCGGCTGATCATCTGTTCGGGCGGGTAGGGGTACTTCTGCGCGTACAGGCCGTCCGGGCTGCGGAAGTCGGGGATGCCGCTTTCGGTGGACACGCCCGCGCCGCCGAAGAACACCATGCCGCCCGGCGGCGTGTCGGCCACCCAGCTGCGGAACGTCTCGATGTCGCGTGCGGTTTCGTCCATGGATCCTCCAATCGGGTTCGCCTCATGATACCACGCACCTCGAGCCGGATGTTTCACGTGAAACATCCGTACGGGTTCCTGCGCATGTTTTCGAGTGCGGTAGCGCTGACCAACGAAGGAAGGCGACCGTTTGGTCGCCTTCCTGATCGGGGTGCTTCGGTTCGCTTGTGGTTGGGCGGCTAGCCTTCGATGGAGATGGTCTTCTTCTCCTCGAGTTTCGGCTGCTCCTGCTTCTTCGGCACGGCGATTCTCAGCACGCCGTCCTCGAACTTCGCCTTGATGTCGTCTTCCTCGATGTCGTCGCCCACGTAGAACGTGCGGCTGCACTTGCCGCTGAAGCGCTCCTTGCGGACGTACGTGCCCTTTTCGTCCTTGTCTTCGGTCTCGGCTTGCGTCTGGGCGGTGATGGTGAGGTAGCCGTCCTTGAGCTCGGCCTGCACGTCGTCCTTCTTGAACCCGGGCAGGTCGATGGTCAGCTCGTATCCCGCGTCGGTTTCCTTGATGTCGGTGCGCATGAGCGTGGGGGACATCTTCTGCATCGGCGCGGTGGCCGCGTCGAAGAACGCGTCGAACGGATCGGTCATCAGCTCGCTCAGCAGGTTGCGGTTCCTCCGCATCGGTACCATCATGGCCATGGTTCATCAACTCCTCGCATCGTGTGATAGGCGGTGGTTCCGGACGCGCCGGTACGCCGCCTCGCTTGGTATGCCCCTATTCTAGGACGCAAATTAGCACTCGACAACCGAGAGTGCTAATTCGTAACGCGTTCGTCATTTTTGGATTCTAAGCTTCCATAATACGCATACCATCAGCCGAAACGTAAAGATGCCCCCACGGGGGTAATGGTCAAATGCGGCGTGCGATCGCATGATGCGAGCCATGGCAAGCGTGCAAACAAGCGAGCAAGCATGCACGCAAGATGAGAGCGAAAAGGAGGAGAGATGACCGAGAGCGAGAACGGGGGTCGCACGTCCGAGATGCCGCGGCGCCGAAGCGCGAAGCGCGGATGGATCGTCGCCGGCGTGGTGGCCGCGGTGGTCGTGGTGGCCGGCGTCGGCATGTGGGTGTGGCACGAGCAGCCCAGTTTCTGC
Organism: Eggerthella hominis; assembly: GCF_014287365.1. Taxonomy (NCBI): domain Bacteria; kingdom Bacillati; phylum Actinomycetota; class Coriobacteriia; order Eggerthellales; family Eggerthellaceae; genus Eggerthella; species Eggerthella hominis. The sequence continues at coordinate 305,627 of NZ_JACOOA010000002.1, read as the reverse complement.
AGCGCGATCTGCCACACGCCGATGGACGCGTACGTGGAGAGCTACACCGAAGGCGATCCGGGCAAGCTGGTGACGCAGCACGCGGCGGCGGGCGAGTCGTGCCTGGACTGCCACGAAGCGGAGATCACCACGCAGGTGTCCGAGGTGATGGCCTGGGTGTCCGACAGCTATCCCATGGACGAGGAGGGCCAGCTGCTGGCCACGGGCAAGGAGTTCGCGAACGAGGAGTTCTGCGCGCGCAGCGGGTGCCACGACATGAACGACGTGGTGGACGCCACCTGGGGCTTCGAGGGCAACGACGAGAAGTACAACCCGCATTCCAGCCACCAGGACAACGTGCTAGAGTGCAGCGACTGCCACAAGGTGCACGAGACGAGCACGCTGTACTGCGCGAAGTGCCACGACTTGAACCTGCCGGAAGGATGGGAGGCCACCGATGAGTAGCAAGCTTTCCCGCCGCAGCTTCCTCAAGGGAGCGGGCATCACGGCCCTCGGCGCCGCGGCTGCCGGAGCGCTTTCGGGGTGCGGCAACGGCTACGTGAACGCCGCCGAGTTGAAGGACGAGACCACGCAGAAGCCGGGCACGCCCTCTTGGTTGGGCGAGGCGCCCGCCATCGACGAAGCGAGCATCACCGAAACCATCGACGTCGACGTCGTGGTGGTGGGGTGTCGCACCGGCGGCCTGCCCGCCGTCATCTCGGCCGCCGAGAACGGGGCGAAGGTGCTCGGCATCGAGCAGATGAGCGCCATCGCCACGCCGCGCGAGGACCTGGGTGCCATCGATTCCAAGCTGCAACAGGAGTCGTTCGAGGAGTTTCCGCAGTTCAAGATCGACAAGATGGAAGCGATGGAGGATATCGTCCGCTATGCCAACGGCTTCGTGAACTACGACCTCATCAAGCTGTGGGCCGACGAGTCGGGCGCGATGATCGACTGGCTGAGCGAGATCATCGAGCGCGACGGCGCGTTCACGATGCGCTTCGAAGGATCCGTGGGCACCGAGGGCCAGGGCGCGCGCGACAAGGCGTGGGCGACGGGTCACAGTCCGGAGAAGCTGACGGACGACAAGGACGTGACGTTCGGCACGACGCTGCGCGACTACGCCGAGGAGCTGGGCGCGGAGTTCCGCTACGACACCATGCTGGTGAAGTGCGAGCAGAACGCCGACGGCCGGGTGACGGGCGTCATCTGCCGCGACGGCAACGACCGCCACTACCTGCGCGTGAACGCGTCGAAGGGCGTCATCCTGGCCACGGGCGGCTACGTGGCGAACACCGAGATGGTGGAGGCGCGCCAGGCGTGGAACAACCGCCTGAAGATCAACGTGCCGGTGGGCGGCAGCTGCACGGGCGACGGCATCCGCGCTGCTCTGTGGTGCGGCGCCACCATCGACCCGATCGGCGCGGCCGTCACGTTCAACCGCGCGTGCTGCAAGCCGGACGAGGTTGCCGGGTCGGACCTGGTGGGCAAGTGGTTCTGGTTCGGCGAGCAGCCCTTCCTCAAGGTGAATCTCAACGGTAAGCGCTTCTGCAACGAAAGCGGCCCCTACGACTACATGCTGCACTCCGCGTTCATGCAGCCGTACCACACCTACGTGGACATCTGGGATTCGGATTACGTGGAGCAGGTGCGTCAGATCAACGAGGTGGGATGCTGCCGCCTGTACCCCTTCGACAACGGCGCGCCGTCGAACATGCCCATCTCGAAGATGGCGGGCGACTTCGAGGCGCTTATCGAGGCCGGCTACATCCAGCAGGCCGACACGATGGAGGAGCTGGCGCAGAAGCTCAACCTGCCGGTGGACGCCACGGTGGAGACGTGGGAGCGCTACAACCAGTTCGCCGACGCGGGCAAGGACGAGGACTACAACAAGGAGCCGTACCGCCTGTTGAAGCTGGACCATCCGCCGTACTACGGCGTGCGCACGGGCTCGTGGTTCCTCGCCACCATCGACGGCTGTCCGGTGAACACCGACATGCACCCCGTGAACGAGGCGGGCGAGCAGATCGACGGCCTGTACATGGTGGGCAACGACTCGGGCGGCTTCTTCAGCGTGAGCTATCCCAACCTGTTCACGGGCTTGGCAGCCGGGCGTACGATGACGTTCGGCCGCCGTGCGGGCATGCTGGCCGCCACGGGCCAAGCGTAGGCGCTGCCGACCCTCCGCGATGGGCCGGCTCCCTCCCTCGGCCGCCCATGCGCGTATCCTCTTTCGACGGGACCCGCCGCACGGCGGGTCCCGTCGTTCGTAGCGCGCAATAGTTGCTACAATGGCGAACATGACATTGCCCGACGAGCATATCTTCTCGCGCGACTTCGCCAGGACGACGGCGGCGCTCGCGTTCGTGCTGTTGGCGACGTCGCTGATGAACATCGTCGTGTTCCCGCAGTTCGATGCGGTGTTCACGTACGCGCGCGACGTGTCGGTGCTCGCGAGCTCGGTCGCGCTCATCGTCATCGGCCTGGCGGCGGCCTTCCGTCCGTCGCTGTTGCGCGTGCGCGTGCTGCAACGGGGCGCGATCGGCTGTCTTGCGGCGGGTGCGGTGCTGCTGCCGCTTTCCCTGCATGCGAGCAACGCGATAGGGCTTACGGTTGCCGCCAGCCTGGCGGCCGTCGGGCGCAGCTGGATCGTCGTTGCGGTGGGCATGGCGGCCTCGCGGTTCACGCTGCGGCAGACGGGCCTGTGCGTCGCGCTGGCGTTCGTGGCGTACTACCTGATGACGGCGCTGGCATGGGTGGTGCCCGCCGCTGCGGGCATCGCGCTGTTCCTGCTGCTGCCGTTCGCGTCGCTCGCGCTGACCTGGCGCGCCGCGCTGCCGGTGCTCGAGGCGACCGAGGCGGGCGAGGCGCCGGCCGACTTCTCGGTCACGCAGCCGTCGTCGTTCCTGCCGTTGGGGAGCCAGCTGTTCGTGTGCCTGTTCCTGTTCCGCGTGGCGTTCGGCTACTCGCTGCGATTCGGCGAGGTGGGCGGCGTGCCGCTGTCGGACTTCCTGGTCATCGTGCCGGTTGCCGCGGTGGCGCTGGTGGTGCTGCTATCGCGCAAGGCGTTCCCGGCCGACCTGCTGGCGCAGGTGTCGGTGCTGCTGGTGGTGGCGGGCTTCTTCGCGGGCTCCACACTGTACGACCTGGCGCCGGTGGCCAGCGTCACGCTGCTTTCGGCGGGCAATACGCTGTTCGACATGGTGGCGTGGGTGGCGCTCGTGGCCATCGCCGCGCGCAACGAGCGCGGCGCGGTGGCGGCGTTCGCCTGGGGCCGCGGCCTGACCGGCTTGGGCACCATCGTGGGCGCGGCGCTGGGCGTGCTGGCGAACGGCCTGCTGGGAAGCGGTTCGTACGGCGCGGCCGTCATGGGCGGCCTGCTGATCCTCGTGTTCGTGGGGTACGCGCTCATCGGGCTGAAGACGTTCAGCTTCTCGGCGACCATCGCGGGCGTCACGCCGGTGGACGAGGCGGTGGCGAACGCTCCCGAGCGGGACTTCGAGGCCCGCTGCCGCGCGGTGGCGGAGCGGTTCGGCCTGAGCCCGCGCGAGCTCGAGGTGTTCATGATGCTGGCGCGCGGGCGCGATCGCGCCTACATCCAGGAGCAGCTGGTGGTGTCGCGCAACACCGTGAAAGCCCACGTCAAGCACGTGTACGCCAAGCTTGGCATCCACACCCACCAAGAGCTGATCGACCTGGTGGAATAAGACGCGCTCATCGCGTTCGGGCGCTGCGCTCAGTCTTTCCGGGCGTAGAAGCAGCGGCACCAGCTGCGGTCGTCTTCCACGGCAACCCTCCTGCTGGAGGCGTCGCACCGTACGGGCAGGGGCATGCTTTCCAGAGCCTCTTCGATGCTGAGCACCATGCCTTCGTGTTCGGCGCATCGCGCGCATACCATGCCGTCGTGGCCCGAGACGATGCGCACCTTAGTCGCCCCGCTGCGTTGGAGGTGCTTCAGCTGGCATCGCAGCGCTTCGCGTTGGACGGGGAAGAAGTCTTCGCCGACGCTGCAACGATAGCGCGCTTTCTCAAGCAGGAGCTTGCCGAGCGTGTTCCAGTCTTCGCGGCTGCGGGCCGCCGCTTCCTCGTCGTCGAGCACGTTCCAGATCGCTTGCGCTATCGACTGCTCCTTCCGCGCGTCGCCTGAAAGGAATGCGGCGAAGGGGTCGTCGAACAGGTTGAGATAGAGGTTGGCAAGCCTCATGGAATTCAAGCTGCACGCATCCTTCTTGTCGAGCAGGTACGTTTCCCCGGTTGCGGGGTGCCTTCTGATGTGCATGGTCTTCCCGCACGAGGGGCACGCTTCCTCGGTGCTGCTCAGCTTCTCGTCGGAAATGCGCGCGAGAACCTGCTCCTTGGCGGACAGCTGATCGAAGGCGCGCGCTTGAAGCGCAGGAATGCTCGCTTGGCAATAGGGGCACTGCATAGGGCTTCTTCCTCTCTGTTTGCAGGGTGTCAGGAGGGCTGTGCGGGAGGGGGTGGAGGGTTCCCGCGTCCCACACAGCTTGCTCATGCTTCGTCGTCGGCTCGTTCGGTTTCGGCTCGCATCACGAAGATTGCGGAGTCGCGCCCTCCGGGGCTCCTTCCGGGGCGCCCTCGGGGGCTCCCCCCGACGCGTCTTCCGCGCCTGCGGTGGGGCCACCGGGCATCGTGGGCGCGGAAAGCACGCGGCTGGGAATCGCCTCGCCGCCGTCGCTTCCCCCGTCGTCTTCGAGGGCGCATGTTCCCGCGCGCCATCCGTTCAGGCGGTTGTTGGCAAGGGCAAGGCCCGCCGCCAGGCCGGGATAGTACACGTTGAACTTGCGTCCCACCACGTTGCCGGCCAGGTACAGGCCGCGAATCCTGCGACCTTCGGCATCGAGCGCCTGCATGGTTATCGGGTCGGTGACCAGGCCGCCCAGAACCAGCAGCGGATCGCTCACGTAGTTCTTGCCCGCATAGTAGGGCGGGGTGTCGATGGGGAACATGCGCCACGATCCGCGGAAGAAGTCCGTGTCGGCGCCTTTGTACGCCATTTCGTTGTAGCGTTCGACCGTTGCGACGAGGGTGTCGACGGGAACTCCCATAAGCTCGGCAAGCTCCTCGATGGTGTCCGCCTTGTAGCGCACGGTGCCGTTGCTGGACGTGCCGGTGAACCCCTCCTCCTCGACGGGCGTGGTGGAGGCGCTTTCCATTTCGGCGATCAGCTCGTCGTTCACCTCCCACACGCTGTTGTATTCGGGCGTCATCTGGGGCACGTATTGCTGCCAGTTGGAATCGCAGATCTGCCACGCGAATTTGCCCGGATTCTGCTCGACGCACTCGTTCCACAGGGGGTTCGACACGTCTTCGTTGTGGAACCGCTCGCCGTAGGCGTTCACGTGAAGGAACGCCGAGCAGCGAAGCAGGCCGTAGCTGAACGCGTGGCGTAGCGGCGCGTGGGGCGAGCTTTCCATCTGGGCGCCGACCCACATGCCCATGCGGTGGCCGTCTCCCGTGTTCAGCGTCATCGAGAACGCGTCGGGGCTGTACACGCGCGGGCAGTACGCCTGCACCATCTGCTTGTCGGCGCTGTATTCGCCCGTGCACAAGATGATGCCCTTGCTTCCTTCAAACTTCACGTAGTCGCCGTTTTGGTTCTTGGCGATGACGGCTGTGACGCGGCCGTTGTCGTCTTCGCGAACAAGCTGTTCAGCCGAGGTGTTCGTGAAGATTTCTGCGCCGTTTTTCATGGCTTTGTCGCGCACGGCGGTCAAGAAATCAGAGTTCGGCTCAATGGACACGGCGATAGGGTAATGCTTGTAGTTCTCGCGCTCCACATCGTAGCCTTCGGGGTAGGGCCACTCGTGCATTTCCCACGCGAGGCCGTTTTCCTGGGCGATAGCGTCCATCCATTCGGCGAATTCGCCGCCATCGTTCATCCATTGCTGGTAGAAGCGGTAATCGGGGCGCTCGGCACCGCACTTCATGAGCTCCCAGATGGCTTTGCGGCGGTCGTCGTCGGTGAAATCCAGCCCGTGTTCCTTGGTGATGGCGATGTTGCTCATGAAAGCCATTTTGTTGGCGCCGCACCAGCTGCCCGAACCCTTTTCGATGCCGATGACGCTTGCGCCTCCTTCGACGGCCGTGAGCATCGCCATGACGCCCGCGTTGCCCACGCCGACGACGATGATGTCGGCGCTATGCGTTTCGGCGATCTCGCTGTCGTCGATCGCGGCGGGCGGGGTCTCCCACCACCATTGGGCCTGCACGTTGCCGTTCCCGTCGGCGACCGCCGCGCCCTGGCCGTCGGCTGCCGCGGTGGAGCTGCTGGGCGAGCAGCTGGCCAACAGCCCGGCGCCAAGGGCGGCCGTGCCCATGGCCGCGCCTCCCGCAAGAAAGCTGCGCCGCGATATGCCCCCCTGGCGTGCTTGCCCGCCGTTGCGCGTGCGGTTGCTTTTCGATCCCTTACCCATGAGACGTCCTCCTTTGTTAACGGATGCGGTTGAGTTGCTGCAGCGCGCTGCGCTCGCATCTCGGAAGAACACGCTACAAAGGTGGAGAACGTGCGAACATCGCCCCCTGGGGCGAATGCCGAAAACCCCATCCCCTCAAGGGGTGATTCCGGGTTGGCTGCTGAAACGGCCGCTAGGCTTCGGGGTATTCCTGCACGAGATCGAGAAGCTTCTCGCGCGAGTCCACGCCCAGCTTCTTGTATATGTGCTTGCGGTGCGTTTTGACCGTGTTGGGCGAGATGAACAAATGCGAGCCTATGACGTTCTCGCCTCGTCCCTGGACGAGCAGCTGGAAGACCTCGGTTTCCCGGTTCGAGAGGTCGTGCTCCTTCGCGATCTGCAGCGCTCTTGCCTGGATGGCGTCCGGAGCGCTTTCGACCGCGCCGTTTTTGCCGTTGACGCTTGAGAACACGAACGACAGGATGATGAATGCGAGGAAAACGAAGATCAGCGCGGTGAAGATGAGATCCGCCGTTTGGGAGCTCACGAGGCGGCCGAGGACGATGCCTGCCGACATGGCTCCCGACACCAGCATGCGCTCGATTGTGAACAGCTTGTCGGAGAGCGAAGGGTGCATCGAGGCGAGAACGGAAAGCGCCGTCCAGGCGATGGTTTCGAAGATCATGAGGCAAGCGGCCCACGAAATGCCCGAGAGCAGCTCCATCCCCGATTCCATATACGAAAGAAAGGGATCGGCCAAAAGCAAGGCGGCTGCAAGGGGGATCGCTGCTTTGTACACGTTGTTGAACCCGAGGATTTCCTTCTTCGAGCAGGCGATGGCGGCGAATGCGGCTCCGGCGAGCACGGTGACCACGGTTTGGAGGGTCGGGTCGTAGAAGACGGCGAACGAATAATGCTCCCAGTAGAATCCGAGCACCAGCGCGAAGACGGAAAGGCCTGCCAGGGCCGACCATAGGTACGCCGCCGCGCCGTTCGCGCTCTTCTGCGGGGAGGCGCTTTCCCGGCGAGGGGCCGCTTGCGGTTTCGCGGTGGCCAGCAGACGCGCCGCCGCTATCGTTGCGAGCGCCTGGTAGATGATCCAAAGCCACTGCTGGCTCGGATTGCCGAACACGAGCCAGGGAAGCACGCTGAGCGTTATGCCGATCGCGTGCGACAGGCCTGCGTGCAGGAGGATCGTCTTCGGCGCAGCGGCCCGGTACGCCCGGCCCCAGAGGATCGCGAGCAGCGCGTTGGCCATGCCGATGGGCGCGCCGCAGAGAATCGCGTACGGGATGGTGAGCGTTGCGACGACGCCGTGAAGTCCCATGCTGACGATTCCTACCAGGTAGAACACCGAGCTGAAAGCGATCAGGCGATGCCATCTCGGCTGCTTCGCCGTGCGGCAGAACCCCGCATAGTAGGCGAGCGCGCAAACCATGCCTCCCAGCAGAAAAGCCAGAAGCTCCGCTATGTGGAAGAACTCGGAGCCGGGAACCAGCGCGTATTCAAGGCCGTCCGGGATGAACGCGTTCAAGAACATGAGATTGCTGGCTACCAGGAACGATAGGCCCAGGAGCAGCACCTTCGGAGAAGCGGGCTTCGCTTGCTCGGCATCCCGGATCATGTTCTCGATCGGTTTCATGGATCGCGTGCGCTTCCGTTTCTCGCTTTTCGGAGGCCGCCGTTTCCCGGCGGAGAAAAGGCGCGTGTTGCCTGCTGGAACAGGACTACATTTTACCAGAATCGAGATAGACGAACGCTCTCGGGTCCTCGAGGTTGAGGGCGATCCCCTGGTCGGCATCCGCGTCCGCCAAGCGTTAGCGGGAAGCGCCCTCGCCGTCTTCCGCGGCGCCCAGCACGAGATCCATCATCTCTTGGCGGTTGCCGATGCCGAGCTTGGCGTAGATGTGGGCGATGTGCGTCTTCACGGTGTTTTCGGCCAGCACCAGCTCTTCCTGGATGAGGGTGCGCGTGCGGCCTTGCGCGAGGAGGATGAATATCTCCGTTTCGCGGGGCGACAGCTTGTTGGCCGCGGCGATGTCCTTGCAGCGAACCGCGATGGCGCGCGATACGTGCTCGCCGGTCAGGTCGCCGAGCGGCGGGTTCTCGGACGCGGTCGCCGGCTTTTCCGCGGCGTTCTCCCTGTCGCCCGCGTCCAGCCGTCGCGCTCCCATCCACTCGCTCAGAATGGCGGCGATGGTGAGCGAGTAGGCGGCGCCGAGCATCACCATGCTGCTGAACGCCGCGCCGCTTCCCAGCAGCGCGACCCACAGCATGGAGCTGAGCGCGTAAATGGCCGCGGCGATGCCCATCATGCGGTACGAGGGCATGGTGAGCGCGTCGATCGCCGTGACCACGACGATCCAGAACAGCACGTGCGCGCAGGAGTCGTCCAGCCTCATGCACGCGTCGAGCAACGCGGCGGGGATGCCGGGCGCGGGGTTCTGCGACACGACGAGGAACAGGCCGCCGATGACGATGATGAACGCCGGCTGGAACCTCAAATCGAGGCGCCACCGGGTTGTCTTCACGAGCGTGGCGTATGCGAAGAGGGCCAGGATCGCCGTGGAGGCGAGGGACGAGGCGATGCCGGCGGTCATGCCCTGCGCCGCAGCCTCGCTGCCCCACAGCCCGATCGAGCTGAACGATCGCACGGTGGCAAGCAGAAGCGCGGCGGCGGCAACGAGAACCAGCAGGCTCCTTCGGCCTTCGTGCCCTTCCGGCAGCATGGCGCGACGCGGTTGCGCGGCAAGCGTCGTCGATGCTTCGGAGTGGGAAGACCGTCGCGACGCGACGGCCTTGGCGCGGTTGACCGGTGCGGCGGTGCGCGCTGCCTTGAACAGCGCGGCCGAGACGAGCGGCAGCGCGATGGTGATGACGATCTGCCAGGTGGAGGACACGAGCTCGCGCACGATGGGGAGCGCGAGCGTTTCCGCGCCCAATGCCGCGACGATGCACCAAGCGGTGCAGGCGAACGTTTGCGTCCTGGTGAGCAGCAGGTAGAACCGCGACGCGATCCAGAAATAGCCGGCTCCGAATACGATCAAGCCAGCGACCGCCAGCACGATCGGGTCGAAGAGGCTTTGATGGGAGGCGAGCGCGAAGCTCGCGGTGCCCACCGAAGAGGCGAGCGGCAGCACGTAGGAGAAGGGTCGATCGCGCTCGCGCAGCCAGCGGGGCGCGAGGGCGAATGCGATGCCGACGGCAAGTATGCCCAGCAGGAAGAACAGCCGCGGGTTGACGGCGGGGTCCAGGTCGTGCAGCGAGGAGGGGAATCCTCCCGTGTGCCCGGCCAGCGTGCACCAGAGCAGATTCGTGCCCAGCCCCAAGGAGGCGAAGACCGCGCTGCGGTCGATACGCCTGCCGGCGACGTTGTGCATGCCCGATCCCCCCGATTCTTCCCCTGACGCAGATGCAAGGAGGATGCGGGCAGGTGGCCGCGAGCCCTTGCAGAGCGGGGTCATTATAAACGATTTCCACGATAGGCGAAAATGCCTCCTCCCTCCATCAACCAAACCGGGGGATACCCGCTCGGGTCGGACCCCTCATTCACCCGGATGCGTTGATGGCGTTCCCCGCCGCGTGATTCTACCATCGTTCCGACGTGCGGCGAACGCGTGCGTTTCAGGTGGGGAGGAGGGCCGAAAAGCAAGCGCGCACCGCCGCATTTTGACCAGAGAAGACGGAGGAGATCATGAGAAACATGCGACTGAAAGCCGCGCTCGGCATGGCGGGGGTGTTGGCCGTGACGGCAACCTGCTGCGTGGTCGGTCCTGCGCTCGCCGCCGATTCCGCATCGACCGCGGACGAGATCGTGCGTGGCGGGGAGCCGGACGGAGACGTGCAGTATCCAGGCAAGGAGTTCATCGTCGAGAACTACGACAAGTGGGACAAGATCGCCGAGGAGTACGCGCCCGAGATCATCCGATACGCGAACGGGCAGCTGGTCCAGCGCACGCCGACCGAGTACGAGTGCCCCCATTGGATGCAGCAAAGTTGGACCATCTCGTACAACACGTATTATCTCGATGCCGATAATCGCGGCTGCAATTCGTGCCACGCCGACCTGAACGCGATGATCGAGAACATGGAATACAAGCACGCCACCATCGACAACGAGGCGCTGGAAACGTACGGCGACGTGAACCAGTGCATCTCGTGCCACCGCGACAACGGCGACGATTTCGGCCGGTTGATCCATGCCATCCACTTCAACGAGCGAAGCGGCTCCAAGTTCGCCGAGGGCTCGAACGGCACGTGCCAATCGTGCCACGACGCGACGGCGGATGGCAACGGCATGCAGTTGTGGGACAACGTGAAGCACGACGCGCTCCAGGGCATCAACCAGGTTGAAAACGTGCAGGGCGAGTTCTCGGCCACGCAGGACAAGGTGCAATCCCAAAGCGAGCTGTACAGCTACGACTTCGTCCACGGCTATTACGATCACATGCGCTACGCCTGCAGCCCCGCGGGGTTGGACATCGACCTGCCCCAGAGCATGTTCGACGAGTGGGAAATCACCATCGACGGCAACGTGAACGAGCCCTATACGGCGAAGCTGCCCGAGCTGGTGGCCGAGGCCGAGGCCGCGGGCGTCGTGGTGACGAAGCCCTCGAAGATGGTGTGCGAGCTCAATCCGATCGGCGGAGGCGGAATCGGCCAGGCCGAGATAACGGGCATCCCGGTGAGCTGGCTCATCGAGAAGGCAGGGGGCTACACCGAAGGCACCAACAGCGTGCGCGCCATCCGTGCGGACGGGTCTTCGCGCAGCGGGTTCGACCTGTCGGTTTTGGACAAGGGGTACCTGGTGTACAAGATCGGCGGGGAGTATCTGGACGCGCGCCACGGCTTCCCGGTGACGCATTGGCAGGAAACGTACGATGCCCAGATATTCTCGAAGCAGATCAACGGGTACCACGTGACGTCCGACGTTATGGACGAGCGCGAATGCGGCCAGGTCAACCAAGAAGGCGCGCACGTGAACCGCCCCAACGTCACCGTGTGCGGCGTGCCCGAGGGCCTCATCATCCAGAACGGGCAGCCGTTCACCTTCAACGGCTACGCCGACGCGTTCGACCATCCCATGAAGACGGTGGAGTTCTCCATGGACGGGGGCGAGACGTGGACCTCGTTCGACGTGGGAGACGTCGACCCGGCGAAGTGGCTGTGGTGGAGCTTCACGTTCACGCCTGAGAAGGAGGGCGCGTACGTGCTGAGCGTTCGCGGCACGGACGTCGACGGCGAAGTGAGCTATCGCGATCACGAGGTGCTGGTGAATGCCAAGGACGAGATGCCGACCGAAGACGAGATCACCGAGATAGGGAAGATCGTCGATCCGGCTTTGGCCGACGGCGAGACTTCCGGCGATCAGCAGTAAGCGAGGATGATTGATATGACGCAACGAACTACCCGCGTGCTGTCCGGCGTCGCCGGCGCGGCGCTCCTGCTGACCGGCTCGGGCTTGGCGCTGAGCGCCTTGCATCCCGGCAGCGCCGACGCCTCGGACGCATCGAGCGGAACGACGCACGCGTTCAACGAGAACGTGGTGGAAGCCTCGTGGGCGAACATCGACGACGGCTCGTACGTGAAGGTGCCGAACGTGCAAGGGAGCTTCGCGTTCAACCAGGCGGGCACGACGCCGAACGACGAGCTGTTCAACGTGTTCGGCACGGCCTTGACCTCGATGTGCTCCAAGCCTGCAACGGAGTTCGAGGCGCAGGGAAGCGGCCTTGCCAGCTTCTACGTGAACGTGGGAGGGCATATCGAGAAGAACTTCACCGTGGACGTGAGCGAGCTTTCCGAAGACGCGAGCGAAGAAGCGCTCATGGCGTGCTCGTGCGCCACCGGCTCTCCGTTCGGGCAGGCGGCCGTTCTCGGCGTGCCGCTGGCTTCCATCGTGGAAATGGCCGATTTGGAGGAGGGCGTGAACACCGTGACGGCGTACGGCGCCGACGGATTCGGCCAGCCGCTGCCGCTGCGCTATGCGCTGGAGCACGATGCGATGCTCGTCTACCAAGTGAACGGCAAGGAGCTGACGTCGATGACGGAGGGGTCCAGCTTGCAGCTGTGGATGCCCGAGACGGTGGCGCGGTACTTCACTCGCGCTATCACGGATATCGAGCTGACGCGCGAAGATGCCGAACCGGACGTGCAGCAGGTCGATCCGTGCTATCGCAATAAGATCAACATCATGAACTACGCCGACGGGTGCACGTTCGGCGTGGGCGACGAGATCACGTTCGAGGGCGTTGCCGACGATCTGGGAAGCCCGATCGAGGCCATCGAATTCTCGTTCGACGGCGGTGCCACGTGGTTGTCGTGCGCGACGGAGGGCGCCACCGCGGACAAGTGGGTGAACTGGCAGTTTTCCACCTCGTTCGAGGACGCGGGCGACTACCGCATGACGGTGCGCGCCAAGACGGCCGACGGGATGGTGTCGCCGCTTGCGGCAACGCTGCTGTTTGCGGTTGAGTAAGGCTTTCTTTCTCGCGCGCACGAACCCGTGCGGGCTCGTGCGCGCGGGCTCCCCAGCCTCAACGAGACTTTCACGCCTTGTGCCAACGTTGGCTCGATATCCTATACTGGAGCCTCACGCTGATTCTATCTCGAGAGGAGCTCCGGCATGACCGTTATCGGCCTTATATCCGACACGCATGGGCGGTTGCCCGACGAGGCGCTTGCGGCCATGGCCGACGTCGACCACATCATCCATGCGGGCGACATCGGCGGCCCCGAGATCCTCCATGCGCTCGAGGCGCTGGCGCCGACCACGGCGGTGCTCGGCAACAACGACTTCGACGAGTACGGCTCGCGCGTGGGCCGTTTCGCGCATCCCGTCATCGACGGGGTGCGCTTCCTCGTGGCACACTATCCACGCGACGTGCAGATCGGGTTCAACGGCTGCGCGGGCCTGGCGGCGGGCGATCCCATCCCGCAGGTGTGCGTCCACGGGCACACGCATGTTCCCGAGCTGGTGTACGGGCCCGAAGCGCGTCCGGCGTCGTACGTCGTCTGCCCCGGCGCGCCGTTCCGTCCGCGCGGCGGGTTCCCGAAGTGCACGGGCCGCATGAAGGTGGAGGACGGTCGCGTGCTGGGCGTGCGCATCGCGTCGCTCGACGGCCAGACGCTGTTCGAAGTGGGCGAGGGGCTCTCGTGACGCAGAGCGCATCGACGCAGCGCGCGCTGCGCGAGCTGGTGAAAACGCTGAGCGCGACCCGGGCGGGTCGCATCGGGCTGGTCGCGATCGTCGCGGTGGTGCTGGTCGGCGCCGTGTGGATCAACGCGCTGGCGGGGGATGCTCCTTCGCCGGGGGCGTCGTCCTCGTCGTCCGCGTCTGCCGCGCGCGAGGCGTCCGCGGGCGTGAGCGAGGCGGCGTACCGCGCCGCCGACCGGGATGCGTCGCGCGGGACGGAGACACAGCGCGCGCACCTCGATCCCGCCTCGTTCGAATGCGTGACGGTGCGCCATGTGGTGGACGGCGACACGCTCGCCGTTGCGACCGAGAGCGGCGACCACGTGTCGGTGCGCTTGATCGGCATGGACACCCCCGAAAGCGTGGCACCCCAGGAGGAGCGCAACTGCGAAGAGGGCGTGCTGGCGTCCGACCATATGAAAGAGCTGGTGGGCAAAGGCGACGTCCTGTGGTTGCAGTACGACACGAGCGTCACCGACAAGTACGATCGCCCGCTCGCCTACGTGTGGCGCGCCCTGCCCGCCAGCGCCGCGGAGGCCGACGACCCCGCCGTCATCGCGCGCGACATGCTGAACGCCATCCAGGTGATCGACGGCTACGGCCAGGCCAAAACCTACCGGCCCGACATCTACCACGACGGGCTTTTCGCCCAGTGGGGCGACGAGGCCCTCGCCGACGCCCGCGGCGTCACCCACAAGTGGGCCTGACGGGCAGGTTGTTGGGCACGCGTACGGCACAAGAGGCACAAGAGGCACGAGAACGGATGTTTCACGTGAAACATCGGGCGGTGCGGCCGCTTATGCGAACGGGCGGCTCGCGCGAGCCGCCCGTTCAGGGGAGGGAGGGAACGTCGAAGGTGCGTCAGCCGACCGTCGCGGCATGCGGGTCGGGCGCGTGGTGGCGCAGGAGGGCGCGCCGCATGCGCAGCACGACGTAGGCGCCCACCGCCACGGAGTACACCGCCAGGCTGATGGCGGCCGTGTCGCGTCCGGCGAGCGCGGACGGACCCAGCAGCAACGCGAGATGCACGTACGTGAGCAGGTAGAACGGGTATGCCAGGCGCTGCACGCCCTTCCAGCGCGCGGCGCTCATCCGCCGCTTCACCGCCTGGAACGAGGTGACCAGCAAGACGGCCATGAGGGCAGTCAGCAACCCTGCGAGCGCCAGCGAGAACCCGAGGTTCCCGGCGAACGCCGAGCCCAGCCGCGGCACGTAGGAGACGCCGTAAAAGGCCAGGTGCCCCAGCGCGAACACGCATCCCAGGATGGACAGCTGCCGTCGGATGGGCATGAGCCGTGCCCGCAGCGACGACCCCTCGTCGAGCACGCCCACGAACATCACGACGGTGAACAGCGCGAACGCAAGCGCGCATCGCTGCATGAGCGGCATGAAGTACGGCCACAGGCCGCCCGTTGCGTTCGCGCTCGTCCCGAACCAGTACAGGCCCACAAGCGCAAGCGCCGCGAGATAGAACGGGACAGGGTAGCGCTTCAACGGCTTCGCAAGCGGAACAACAAGAACGATGCAGCACGCCAATGCGATCAAGAACCTCATACCAACCCCCTTTGTTGGTCACGATTCTGTCATAGTATCATAGTATAGCTAAAACAACAACTGAGACATCATGCGGGGTAGACCAGGGTTTTATTCAGGATATTATCCTTAAACTAGGCACATCTGAACAGGTTTTTCGCGTTGACTGTCCTACACTATGGTGATAGTATGGCCGCAGTAGCTATCATACTAAGATATGACGGTTATACTCATGCATGGGTCGACGGTGAATTGTTGGGGGACAATCTCGGACGGGCTTGTTTCCCGAACGCGATCTAGAGGGGGTTACACGTGGATACCACATTGACACGGCGAAGTTTCGTAAAGTGGGGAACCGCAACGGCCGGCGCTGCGGCGCTCGTCGGCTTTACCGGGTGCGCGCCCGGCGGTCAGCAAGAATCTTCCGACACGTCGGCGGCTGCCGAGGGAAAAGGCGAATGGAAAACAGGCGCCTGCATGAACAACTGCAACTGCTGTTCATCTCGTTGTCTGCTGAAGGTGTACGTCGAAGATGGCGTACCTATAAAAATTCGCACTGATGAGAAGGATGAAGACACAATCGAGGTTCCGCAGCGCCGTGCCTGCTTGCGCGGACGTGCTCAAATCAGCAATATTATGTCTCCTGCGCGAATCAAATACCCCATGAAGCGCAAGGGCTGGAGCCCCGAGGATCCGAATGGCGAGATGCGCGGCAAAGATGAATGGGAGCGCATCAGCTGGGAAGAAGCTCTTGATTATATTGCAGCCGAGCTTAAAAAAACGTATGAAACGTACGGCCCGCATTCAGTGTTTGGTGCTGCGTACAGCAATGAAAGCGCGACATATTTCGATCCTATTTTGCGCGTGATGAACTCACTTGGCGGCATCGTCCATCATGAGACGGGTACGGTTTCGGTTGGCGCATGGCCTGCCCCTGAGCTTCTGATGACCGGATCGATGTACTCGGCTCCCGATGCCCTTTCAATCCAGGAGAGTCAATTGCATCTCCACTTTGGAAACAATTGGATGGCGAACAAGGCCGGCAACACCGCGCTCCAGCTTGAGGCGGCTCGCGAAGCTGGCGGCAAGGTTATCATCATCGACCCTTGGCTCAATCAGACAGCTCAGGCTATAGCTGACGAGTGGATTCCAGTCCGCCCAGGCACTGATACTGCTTTATGCCTCGGCATGATGTACCACCAGATAGAAAATAATCTTTACGATCAGGACTTCTTGGATACGTACTGCGTTGGTTTCGATGCTGATCATATGCCGGAGGGTGCACCAAAGGAGGAAAACTTCAAAGACTACGTGCTTGGGACGCACGATGGCGAGCCGAAGACCCCGGAATGGGCCGAAGCGATATGCGGCGTGCCCGCAGACGTTATTCGCAACCTTGCCGAAGAGGTTGCGAACACAGAAAAGGTGAACTTCTTCGCCGGTCAATCCACTACTAAAATCCCTGCGGGAGAAATGTTCGCCCAGGTGTTTTATACGCTCGCGTTCATGCATGGAGGACTGGGAACGCCTGGCAACTTTGCCTCTTGGGTTGGCTTGCATGAGAACATCATGTCTACGACCCCATACTGTATGTCCGGAAACTCTGTGAACGCTTTCGGCAAGAACGTGAACAATCCGCTACAGCCGCCCTCATTTTGCAACTCGATGCCCGCATGGGATGAGATTGAAGACGCCCGTTCGTGGGACAGGCTTGAATACTCGGAATGCTGGCAATCGATCTTGGACGGCGAATATGGTCGCGATGTGTGGCCCGGCGGCAAAAGGCCGATCGACATTCACATGATTTATTCCGGCGGTTATGAGAATTCCCTAAACTCTCTTCCGAACGCCAATGTTGCTATCAAGGTGTTTCGGAAAGTCGATTTCGTTTGGGGCGCTAATCCGTTCTTCGATCCCTCTCGTCAATACTGCGACATCGTTCTGCCCGTTGCCACATGGTGGGAAAAGGGCAATGTGGCTTGGACGAACAACTCCGAGACAGTGTACTGGGCTGATCGCATCATGGATCCCCTCTACGAGGCGAAGCCGGAAACGTGGATTTCAGAAGAGCTTGCAAAACGCGTTGGGCTCGACCCTAAAACCATCAACACGATGACCGATGCTGAGCGTACCTATCATTCGCTGGCCGGCGCAACGTACCTAACCGACCATGCGGCTAAGACGTACGAGCCTCTGTTTACCATAACGCAGGAGGATATCGACGAGCTGGGTGTTGAAGGGATTCCGCAGGAAGGCGCGATGACGGTTGCGGATTTCAAAGAACGTGGTCTATGGAAGACACAGCGTAAAAAGGGCGACGCTCTATCATGTCATCCTTGGGATGCGTACTATGCGGATCCAATAGCGAATCCGCTGGCGACAACCTCCGGAAAGTTCGAGATCCATTGTCAGGCCCTTGCTGATGTGATCAACGCTATGGGCTTCACTACGCTGGCACCTATCGGCAAATGGCAGGTGGCAGATCCCGAGCAAGGTCAGGGCACCCAAACCGACGAGTACCCGCTGTTGTTGTGGACGCCTCATTCGCTGCGTCGTGCCCACACGGTGAACGACAATGTCACATCACTGCGCGAGGCGTTCCCGCAGGAATGCTTCATGAGCGAGGTGGACGCCGACGAGCGCGGCATCAAGAACGGCGATCTTGTGCTCATGACCAGCCCGCATGGTCAGGTGCTCCGTCCGGCGAAGGTGCTTCCGACGCTCGTTCCCGGTTCGGTGGCGCTGCAGGACGGCGCGTGGATTCAGATCGACGAGGCGACGGGCATCGATCTGGGCGGCGATCCGAACATCTTGCAAGCGCCGAAGGCGTCGGGGCAGGCGTCTCAATCATGGATTGGCACGCTTGTGCAGGTAGAGAAGTACACCGGCAATCTGACGCTCGATCCCGACAAGAATCGGCCCATCGTCATGCCGGTTGGCGTGGAATAAGGGAGGTGCATCATGGCTCAGTACGCATTCTACTTTGATTCCAACAAGTGCTCCGGCTGCAAAACCTGCCAAGTCGCTTGCAAGGAGACCTACAAGCTTCCGGTGAGCAACTTGTACCGCAGGGTGCTGAACTATCAGGGCGGCACGTGGGAGCGGAACGAGGCGGGCAGCTACGTGCCCAGCGGCGTGTTCGGCTACTTCGTCTCCATGGCCTGCAACCACTGCGTCGATCCGGCGTGCGTGGCGAACTGCCCGACGGGTGCCATGCAGAAGGATGAGGAAACCGGCATCGTGTGGACCGATCACGAGGTGTGCATCGGCTGCAAGACCTGCCAGACCGTATGTCCCTACGACGCCCCGACGTACGGCGAAGAAGAGGGCTACATGATGAAGTGCGATATGTGCAAAGCCGAGGTTGAAGGCGGCGGCAAGCCGATCTGCGTCACCGGCTGTCCCATGCGCGCGCTCGATTTCGGCACGCGCGAGGACATGATCGCGAAGTACGGGGAAGGCGACGTGGAAGTGGAGCCTTTGCCCAAGGATACAACGCATCCGAACCTCATCATGAACCCGCATCGCAACGCCCAGAAGACGGGCAGCGGAACGGGCGCGCTCGTGAACCTGGAAGAAGAGATCTAGCATCCCGCCTGATCCGTGCGACGCACGGATCAGGCGGCACTCGCAAGTTGCATGCCGTCGGTTTCTGACTCACGATGGTGGGCGCAAAACAGGTCCTATGACAAAATTCGGAAGGGGGCGGGTCGGTGTGAGAAAATTGACCTGGTGTTTTGCTGGCCCTTTCGGCAAAATCGCTCCGAATTGCCTCGCTGGATTGTCATAGGTGCCGTTTTGCGCCCAACAGTGCTGGGCCAAAAGGGCGGGCGGCGGGAACGCATGCGACGGAAGCGCGGTCGGATTGCGGGAACAAAGGAGGTTGCACATGGGGGATATCTACGATTGCGGCAAGCTGGAAGCGGCCGGGGTTTGCTTCGTCGCTGCCTCGCGCTTGCTGTATTGCGAACCGGACGATGCTGAAATAGCAAATCAGGTGGAGCAGCGCATGTTCGAAGAGGCGCCGTTCGGCATGGACGATGCCCGGGTGCGCGCGGGCTTGACGGCGATGGATGCCTGGTGCGACGAACCGCTCACCGCAGAGCGCATGGCCGCTCTCAAGCGCGAGTGGTTCAGGCTGTTCGTGGGTGCCGGTACGCCCGATGCGCCCAGCTGGGAGTCGTTCTACGTCGACCCGAACAGCCAACTGTTCAGCAAGCACACGCTTGAGGTGCGCGCGTGGTACCAGCGCTACGGGTTGCAGATCGAGCGGCTGCACGCTGAGCCCGACGATCATCTGGGGCTCATGCTGGGATTCGTCGGCCATCTCGCGGGGCTCGAAGCCGAAGCGCTTTCCGATGGCGACGAGGCTCGAGCGCGCCAGCTGGCGCACGATCAGGAGGCGTTCCTGGTGGAGCATGTACTGCCTTGGCTTGCGGCTTGGCGCTACAGCGTGAACGAGCGCGCGGCATCCAGCTACTTCCGAGGCGCAGCCGACCTCGTATTCGGCCTGTGCGCGTGCTATGCTCGGCGATTCGACGTTGCGTTCGACGAGGACAAGCAGGTGTTCAAGCGCACGAGCGGCTAGCCAGAGGGAGGACGAGGCTCTATCATGGACTGAACGACTTCGGGGGAGAGGAGTTGCAGGTGTTCGGGACCTTGGTGGTGCTGTACCTGTTCCTTGGGGGATGCGGGGCGGGCATCATGTTCGTGACGGCAATCTGGTCGTTCGCATTTCATCGAAGCGTGCGGCGTTCGCAGGCTCAAACGAAGGCGTTCGACGATCTCAAAGCCCGGTGCTTCGGCGCCGGCTTCGTCGTTCTATGTCTTGCGGCGCTGTGCCTGTTGCTCGATCTTGGACGTCCCGAGCGGGTGTTCATGCTGTTCACTCGACCGACGCTTTCCATCCTCTCGTTCGGTTCGTTCACGTTGCTGGCGAACCTTCTTGTGGCGGGGTTTTTGTTGGCCGCGAACGTGCTGTACATCCCATTCGTCCATGCGCCCGCGCGCAAAGTGGGCGAAGCGGTGTGCGCGGTGGCGTCGTTGCTCATGATGGGGTACACGGGCGTATACGTGGGAAGCATCGAGGCCGTTGCGCTGTGGTTCAACGTGGCGGTACCGGTTCTGTTCGTGCTGTCGTCGTTGTCGGCGGGCTTGTCGTCGGTGTTCGTGCTCAGCGCTTTCGGGCGGGACGTGCGGCTGCTCGACGATCGGCTGCTTCTGCTTCATCGGTGTCACCTCGTTGTGCTGGCGCTCGAAGCGGTGGCCCTCGTCGCGTTCGTGGGGTTGGCGTATCTCGACCCGTTCGCCCATGAGTCGCTGGCGATGCTGTTCGATCCGGAGGGGTTGGGCCCGTGGTTCGTCGTGGGGCTGGTCGGCCTGGGCCTGCTCGTTCCGTTGGCGAGCGAGGGGTTTATGATGGCTGCTCGGCGTCTTCTGCGGCTGTTGCCGGTGGACGTGCTGTGCATCGCGGGCGGGCTGCTGCTGCGGTTCTGCGTTGTTTGGTCGGGGATGCATTGAAGATGCGCGGTTGCCGCCGCTGAGCAAGCTGGTTATCTTGTACAATGCGGGACGGATGGTCCCCTGTAGACGGAGTAGGGAAGTGGCATGGCATTATTCGAGATAGACGAGTCGTCGGGGCTGCCCGTGTGGGTGCAGCTGCGCAACCGGTTCGTCTACTTGATCAAGACCGGCCACTACCAGCCCGGGGACCAGCTGCCCAGCGTCCGCACGCTCGCCGCCGAAGCCGCCATCAACTACAACACCGTGAGCAAGGTGTACATCAACCTCGAGCACGACGGGTACGTGGAGTCGGTTCGAGGGCGCGGCGTGTTCGTCCGCGATATCGGGAAGCTGGCTGCCGACGACGTGCAGTCCATCGCCGATACGGAAATCGAGGAGAGCATCAGGCGGTGCCTCGCTTTGGGCATGACGCTTGATGAAATCATGTTGAGGATGATCGACGTCGCCCATCGCGTCCAGCAGGACGTGGAGGGCGGCGCGAGCATGAGACGGGGCTTGTATGAAAAATCGCAAAGGAAAGAATCAAACTGACGCGCCGGCCGCCAAGCCGTTCTCCATCGAGAAGTACAACTCGCGCACCGATCGACGCACGTCGCAGAACGGCTCGCTCATGTTCTCGGCGTTCGTGTTCGTGGTGGCGCTCGTGCTGGCCATCGCCGCGGGCTACCTGATCGCCGGCGCGTTCACCGTGTGGGTGGTGCTCGTCGGCTTCGCGCTGGCATGCTTGGCCGAGATGTCCATCCACATCGCCATGCAGTGGGAGCGCGTGGTCGTGCTGCGCTTCGGCAAGTTCAGCCGCTCGAAGGGCCCCGGCCTGTACTTCACCATCCCCTTCATCGAGCAGACCGCCCTCAAGGCCGACCAGCGCATCATGGTCACCGGGTTCGGCGCCGAGGAGACGCTGACCAGCGACCTCGTGCCCATCAACGTGGATGCCGTGCTGTTCTGGATGGTGTGGGACGCCGAGAAGGCCTGCCTCGAGGTGGAGAACTACTACAACTCCGTGTCGCTCGTGGCGCAGACCGCGCTGCGCGACGCCATCGGCCGCGCGAGCGTGTCGGAGGTGGCCATCCGCCGCAACCAGCTGGATCAGGAGCTGCAGGAAGTCATCGAGGAGCGCACGTCGCTGTGGGGCATCACCGTGCTGTCGGTGGAGATCCGCGACATCGTGATTCCCCAGGAGCTGCAGGAAGTCATGTCCACCGAGGCCCAGGCCGAGCGCGAGAAGAACGCGCGCATGGTGCTGGCCGAGGTGGAGAAGGACATCTCGGCCATGCTCGTGGACGCGGCGCACGTGTACGAGGAGAACGAGGTGGCCCTGCGCCTGCGTACGATGCACCTGCTGTACGAGAGCGTGAAGGGCTCGGGCGGCACCGTGGTCATCCCGAGCGCCTACAGCGAGGGCTTCAGCGACGCCGCCCTCAACAACATGACCGATTCCCTGAGAACCCCGAAGGGGTAGCAGAGGCAGGGACGCTGCTACCCTCAATCGTTTCCCCAGCTTGATACCCCTCTCCCACCTGGGGTGACGCGTCGCGTACTCCAGGCTGGGTGAGAGCTGCGCCGACGATTTCGCGCGGTTTCCCCACTCCTGGAGGATGGCCTGGCCGGCCATGCTCGATAGGCTCCTTCCTGTCGCCGGTCTTGCCGGAGCGAAGGGTCCTTAACTCCCCCTCCCTCCCTTGAGGACCTTTCGCTCCGGCAAGAAGCGCCCCGGCGCAGGCGACGCGAACGGAAGGGCCGCGCGACGGGCGTTGCGCGGCGAACCAAGGAAGGGGAACTGCCATGAAGGCTCCAACATTCGAAATGAACCGCCGCTCGTTCCTGGGCCTCGGCGCGACGGCCGCCGTGGCCGCCGGCTTCGGGCTGGCCGGCTGCTCGCCGCAGGCGTCGTCGTCGGCCGGGGAAGGCTCCACGGCCTCCGCGGCCCAGACGGTGGAGCTGCCCGTCGGCGCTCCGAAGGGCACGCCGAAGACGGCGACCTGGTGCGCCGTGCCGGAGGCCATCGCCGACGTTGTGGAAGAGAAGTCGTTCGACGTCGTGGTGGTGGGCGCCGGCCTGGCCGGCTTGGCCGCGGCGGCGACGGCGGCCGAGAACGGCGCGACGGTGGCCGTGATCGAGACGCTGAGCACCTATCAGACGCGCGGCCAGGACATCGGCACCGTGAACTCCTCGTTCCAGAAGGCGAACGGCCTGGAGGCCAGCGAGTCGGATATCAACGACATGTGCCTGGCGCTGCAGCGCTACGCCGGCAACCGTACCGATCAGCGGCTGTACCGCGTGTGGGGCCAGCGCTCCGGCTCCGACTTCGACTGGTGGTACAACACCATGCTCGAGCCGAAGGGCTACGGCATCGAGATTCCCCGCTGGCCGATGGAGGTGGAGTACGACCCCGTCGACGGCGAGTGGTTCCCGCAGTTCTGCAACCAGCAGGAGTTCACCGTGCCCGAGGGCGAAGAGGCGGGCATGAACGGCGGCTTCCCCGGCGCCGTCGGCGAGCTTGAGGCGTACGCGAAGGAGCACGGCGCGGAGTTCTTCTACGAGCATCGCGGCCGCCAGCTGGTGCGCGGTGGGCAGCCGAACGGGACCGAGGGACGCGTCGAGGGCGTGATCGCCGAGACGTCCGACGGCAGCTACGTCAAGTTCACCGCCACGAAGGGCGTGATCCTGGCCACGGGCGACTATGGGCACAACGAGGACATGATGCAGGCGTGGTGCCCGTCGCAGGCGCAGCTGGCCATCGACACGAACGTGTATCCCAGCACGGGCAACGTGGGCGACGGCCATCTCATGGGCATGTGGATCGGCGGCATGATGCAGGGCATTCCGCATGCGTACATGGCACATGGCACGCCCGGCTCGCTGGGGTCGGACCCGTTCTTGCTGGTGGACATCAACGGACGCCGCTTCACGAACGAGGACATCCCGGGCCAATCGTTCTCCGACCTGGCCGAAGAGCAGCCCCAGACGGTGTTCTGGCAAATCGCGGATGCGAAGTACCCCGAGCAGCTGAAATGGTCGTCGCCGACGCACGGCGCGCAGATGAGCTTCTCGGGCGACATCGACGCCTGGAACGCGGCCATCGAGACGGGCGACAAGGCAACCATCGAGGCCATGCTGACCGAGCAGGGCGTGAACATGCAGTACGCGTGGACCGTCGAGGAGCTGGCCGAGGGCATCCACGTGGATGCGGCGACCCTGCAGGAGACGCTCGATCGCTACAACGGCTTCGCGCATGACGGCTACGATGCCGACTTCGGCAAGCAGGCCAAGCGCCTGTGGCCGGTGGAGACGCCGCCGTACTTCTACAGCTCGAGCGGGCAGTGGGCGTTCATGCTGACCATGGGCGGCCTGAAGGGCACCGAGAAGGCCGAGGCCATCGACGCGTGGGGCAACCCCATCCCCGGCCTGTGGATGGCGGGCAACGTGCAGGGCATGCGCTTCGCGATCGACTATCCCACCATCGTGTGCGGCCTGTCGCATTCGCTGTGCCTGACGTTCGGGCGCGTGGCCGGCGAGCAGGCGGCCGCGGCCGATTCCAGCGAGACGGAGCACGAGTCGGTGTACGCCGTCTGGAAGGAAGCGAATCCCGAAGGCGACGCGGCGGGCGGCGCGGCGCCGGCGGGCGGCGGCGCTCCTGCGGGCGGCGACGCCCCGGCGCAGGGGTAGCATGACGCTGAAAGCACGACTGCGTTCACGCGGGGCCGCCGAGGGGCGGCCCCGTTCGTGCGCCCTCTTCTGCTATACTCACGGGCAGGTGATGAGGGATGAGCTGACCTCGTCGAACGTACGGGCAGCTCGCTGGCGGGGGAGCGTTGTGGACGCGTTGTCGATGATCAAAGAGCGGTGGTTCTTGCGGGCGGCCTTCGGCCTGGCCGCGTGCCTCGTGCTGTTCGGCGAGGGCGCCAGCATCAGCGACCGCGTGTCCGTCGACACGTTCGCCATCATGACGGGCGCCGACCCGCTGACCGGCGGCATTACCATCATGGCGGCGTTCCTGCTGGCTGCCGTGTTCGCCGCGCTCGTGCAACGCTGCATCGAGACGACCGCTTTTCTGGCCGTCGACGCCCTCGTGAACGTGATCGGCTGCGTGCTGCTGTTCTCGGAGGTGCTGAACCTGGGCTTGGGCGCGTTCGCCGCGCGCATCGGCGGCCTCGTGGTGGGCTTCGGGGCGGCGCTCTTGCTGGTGCGGTGGGCCGACCTGCTGATTCCCCGCGGCGCGAAGGCCTCGTCGCTGTGCCTGGCGGCGGCGATGCTGTTCGTGGTGGCGTTCGACCTGCTGTCGAAGGTGCTGGTGGACGTGGGGCTGGTGGGGGCCGTGCTGCTGCTGTGCGCGGCATCGCCGGCGCTGCTGGTGCTCGCCGCGCGCGAGGCGCAGGTCGAGCGCGCGGAGCGGACGATCGAGGAGTATCGCGGCGTGGTGCCCGTGTGGCTGTCGTTCGCAACGATCGCGCTGTACGCCGTGGTCATGGGCGGCATACAGGTGGGCGGGTCGGGCTCGGTGGAGCAGGCGGCCGGCGTGGTGGTGAACGCCGCGTCGTCGAGCCTCGCGGTGGATGCGGGCATGGTCGTCGCGTCGCTCGTCATCGTGCTGGGGGCGCGTTTTCTGCGCGGCAACAACATGGGGTTCTACCGATCCACCATCCTGGCGCTGCTGTCGGTGTCGCTGTACCTGTCGGCGGTGCTCTCGTCTGCGTGGTCATCGATGAACATCGGCCTCATGACGGTGTCGCGCGTGCTCATCTTCGCGTACGTGTGGACGATGTTCTCGACGCCGGCGAAGACCATGTCGCCCGTGCGCCTGTTCTCGGTCGGGTGGCTGCTGTTCCTTGTGCCGAACAACCTCTCGACCCGCCTCGGGCAGGCGGTGGTGGGGACGGACATGCCCCTGCTGGCGTACGACCTCATGCTGGCCGTCATCCTGCTGGCGCTGTTCGTGTTCGAGTTCACGCCCATCCTCACGGGACGCTCGGTGGAGGACGCGTGCGCGGGCGATTCCTCCGACGCGGGCGAGGACGCGTTCGCCGCGCGCATCGCGCAGCTGGTGGAGCGGGGCGGCCTCACGCCGCGCGAGCAGGACGTGCTGGTGGCGCTTGCGCGCGGGCGGTCGGCGCAGCGCATCGCCGACACGTTCGTCGTCAGCAAGGAGACGGCCCGCACCCACATCCGCCACGTGTACCAGAAGCTCGACGTGCATTCGCGCGAAGAGCTCATGGACCTGGTGGAAGAGGGGATGCCCGCCGCCTAGCGCCTCGCGCCTAGCAATCCACCTGGGTGAGGGCGCCGGTGTCGGAGTCCATGATGAAGCCGGCCACGCGCACGTGCGGCGGCATGACGGGGTGGTTCGTCACCATGTCGACGCTCCTGCGCACGGCCTCCTCGGTGTCGCCGAAGCCGGCCAGCCATTTGTCGAAGTCGATGCCGCAGTGCCGCGCGAACTCGATGCGTTCGGCCGACACGCCGAGGCGCTCCATGTTCGCCACCATCTCCTTGCCGCTCATGTGCTGCGCGCCGCAGTTCGTGTGCGCCACGATCATGACGTCTTCCACGCCCAGCTCGCACACGGCGATCAGCAGCGAGCGCATGACGCTGCCGAAGGGGTGCGCCACTTCGGCGCCGGCCACCTTGATGATTTTCGCGTCGCCGTTCTTCAGCCCGAGCGCCGCCAGCAGCAGCGCGGTGAGGCGCGTGTCCATGCACGACACGATGGCCAGCTTCTTGTCGGGGTACTTGTCGGTGGCGTAGCGCTCGAACTCGCGGCGCTCGACGAACCCGCGATTGTGCGCGAGGATGCCGTCGATCGTGGGGGAGATGGGCGCCTGCCGGTCCTGATTCCGTTCCTGTTCCATGTGAGCCTTCTTTCGCGTGAGCCCCCATGATAGCGCAACCCGCCCCCGGGTATCGCACGAACGAAGGGGGGGGCGATCGGGGAATCGTCGGGGGTCATGTGTCGAACGGGCAACCAGTACACATGTTTCACGTGAAACATTCGGAGGGCGTGCGGCCCCGGACGCAGAAACGACCGCCCGAGGGGCGGCCGTTTCCTGATCGAAAAGAGAGGTCTGGCTTAGAACGCGCGGAAGGAGGCCTTCGGGCAGAAGCAGATGGGGCACTTCTCGAAGTTCTCGCCCTTGTGGATGTAGCCGCAGATGGGGCACAGGTAGAACGCGTCGTCGTCCGGAGCGTCGATGTCGTTGTACGCCGCCAGGTAGCGCTCGGCGTGCACGGACTCGGCCAGCTTGGCGCGGGTGAACACCTGCACGGCCTTGGTGTTGCCCTCTTCCTGGGCGACCTTGATGAACGCCGGGTACATGTCGGAGGTCTCGAAGATCTCGCCCTGCGCGCCCATGATGAGGTTCAGGTCGGTCTGCACGCCCTCGGCCTCAGGGGCGGCCGGCTTCTCGAAGCCCGGCTCCATCTCGGCGACGAGCGCGTACTCGAGGCCGATGTGGATCTGCTCGGCGGCCGAAGTGGCCTCGAACAGGCGGGCGATCTGGTCGTAGCCCTGCTCCTTGGCGGCCTTGGCGAACGCGGCGTACTTGGCAGAGGCGCCGGTCTCGCCACCGATGGCGGCCTTCAGGTTGTCGAGCGTGGTGCCGACTTCGCAGGTGCCGAAGCCGTCCATGTTCGTGGTGTTCTCAGCGGTGGGGATCTCGGAACGTACCTTCATGGGACAATCTCCTTCTCGTCTTACGTTTTCGTCTGTGCCCTCTTAATGAGAATCAATCTCAATAAGAATAATACCCCCAACGCGAACGCCGCGCAAGGGGGTAATCGAACCAGTTTCCCGATTCGCACAACGTCCACAATGTGGGCGCTCGATCACCTGGCCGCTTCGATGACGTCGAGGAGTTCTTGGCGGTTCGTGGCGCCGGTCTTCGCGTAGATGTGCTTGATGTGGGTTTGGACGGTGCTCTTGGCGATGAACAGCTCGTCGCAGATGAAAGGGACGTTGCGCCCCTTCGACAGGAGGCGCACCACGTCTTGCTCGCGCTTCGAGATGCCGTAGCGCTGCGCGAACGCTGCGAGCGCGGCCTCGTCCTCGTGGGCGAGCGCGGCGGGCGTCGGCGGTTCGAGCTTGAACACGTTCGCGGCGTCTCCCGGCTCGTTCGCGAACAGGTCGCCCTTCGCGACCGCCCACAGGACGAGCGCGAGCAGGAACAGGCCCAGCACCGCCGTGGTTTGCAGCGGGCTTTCCGTCACGGCGAAGATGCCGCCGGAAAGCAGGCGTCCTGCGGCAAGGCCCGCGAACAGCGGTGCGCACGCCCAAGCCGCCGCTTGCGCGGCGTTCCACGAGAACTTCTGGATGTGGTTGCCGATGATGATCCAGTAGTAGACGAAGAACACGCTGAACCCGGCCGCGACGAGAGCGGCTCCCCACAGGGCAAACGGCTCGGGCGCCCAGGCGATCAGCACCAGGCCGAGCGCCATGAGCGGCGGCACGGGCTTGTACGCCGAGTTGGAGTCTTCCACGAACCCCTTGCGTCCCTTGTGCAGCGACAGCAGCACGATGCCTGCGATCGAGAGCGCGGCGGCGCGGGCGGGCAAGCCGAGCGCGCCGCCGTCCGGCATCTCGATGCCGGCCGCTAACGACGCGAGCACGCTGTAGGTGAGCGCGGTGACCAGGAACGACGGTGCGAAGCGAACCGGATTGGCCTGCGGGCCGGCCGCGTCGGGCCGTTCGGCGTCCTCGCAGCCGGGAAGCTCGGACGGCTCGGGCAGGCAGGCGGTGGCGGCGAGGGGCAGGGCGGCCATGACCGCGAACGCGACCGGCGCGGCGAGCAGCGCGAGCACGAGCAGGCCGCCGAGGGCGCAGATGACCGACGCGGCGCTCATGGCGATCCGCCGGCGAAGCGGCAGCGCGCCGAAGCGCCGGACGAGCGCCGTCAGGCAGAAGGGGAGCGCCGCCCAGGCGACGCACGACGCCGCCGTTTCCGCCAGCGCACCGCCGGCGAGGAACAGGGCGAGTGCGCACAGGGTCATCGCGGCGCTCGCCGCCCACAGCCATGCGCGGCGGGGGAAGCTCGCGTCCCGGTGGCTGGCTGCGAAGCAGAGGGCGAGGCCGACGAGCGCGGCAAGCGGCAGCGCCGAACGCGCGGCGTCTTCGAGCCCGCCCGACGGCGACGGGACGGAAGCGAGCGCCCCCAGCCCGAGCGCGTACGAGCCGAACGATGCCGACGCGCCCAGAAGACGCGCGTCGATGCACTCGCTCATGTCCTTCAAGAACGTGCTGACGCTTGCCATGTGCCGTTGCCCCCTCCCCTCCGCAACTCATGTCTTTGTACCATATCGAACCCCCGGTGAGAGGGGGTGCGAGGGCAAATTCCCCTCTTTTTTAGGATAGCGAACGGACCCTGCGCGGGGCGAAATCCCCCAGCAGCCGCGATGTGCCCGTGCGCGAACGGCCTCATGCTGGTTCCGTTGGTTGACGAAGGCCCCGCAAGAGGGCGTGCGTCGTGGAAGAAGGAGGATGGGTATGAAGTCGAAGGGAACATTGAGCCGACGGAGCTTTCTCGGTTTGGGCGCGCTGGCAACCGCGGGCGTGGCGACGGCGGGGCTTGCAGGGTGCTCGCCGCAGCAGAAGACGGCCGACGCCGATGCGGCCGAGTCGAACGCCGGAGCCGATTGGCTGGGCGCGCCCGAAGAGGTCGCCGCGTCGGATATCGTCGAAACCGTGGAGACGGACGTCGTGGTGATCGGCGGGGGCAACGCCGGGTTGTTCGCCGCCGCCGCGGCCGCCGAAGAGGGCGCGCGGGTGGTGCTGCTGGAGAAAACGCCGCAGGTGGGCGCCAACTGCCGCGAGTGGATCGGCGCGCTGGGCTCGTCGATGCAGCAGGAGAAGGGCGTCGAAATCGACAAGCACGAGGTGATCGAGCAACTGTGCTTCTACGCGTCCCATCGCTGCGACCAGCGGCTCATCCGCCTGTGGGCCGATCATTCCGGCGAGACGGTCGACTGGCTCGACGCGGTGGTGCGCGAGCAGGACCCGAGCGCGTACGTGTTCCTGGAAACGGACGTCGGCGCCGAAGACCACGGCGCGTACCAGACGTTCGCGATGCAGCACAACGTGCAGAACGACGACGAGAAGCTGAAGAGCCTCGACTTCGTGGCGAAGAAGGTCGAAGAGCTGGGCGTGGACGTGCGCGTTTCGACGGCGATGAAGCAGCTGGAGCGCGAGGACGGCGGAACGGGGCGCGTGAGCGGCGTGCTCGCGGAGTCGAAGGAAGGCTATGTGCGCGTCAACGCGTCGAAGGGCGTGATCGTCGCGACGGGCGGATATTGCAGCAACGTCGACATGATGACGGCCAAGAACAAGATGGCGGTGGATCACTGCACCGCGCTCGAGGCGCCGGGCGAGTCGAACAACGGAGACGGCATCCGCGCGGCTCTCTGGGCGGGTGCGGCCATGGACGAGCAGCCGACGGTGATGGTGTTCGACCGCGGCGGCGTTCCGGCGGGCGCGAAGGGCGGTTGCGCCTACACGCAGCCGGGCATCATGACGCACATCGGCAGCCAGCCATTCCTCAAGGTGAACAAGGACGGCGAGCGTTTCTGCAACGAGAGCGTTCCGTACGATTTCATGTACGCCGCAGGCTCGCTGGAGCGCGATGGCGTGTACTGCGAGATTTGGGACGCGAACTGGGTGCAGCAGGTGGAGCAGTTCCACACGCTGGCGTGCTCGCGCATCGTTCCCAGCCCGACGGGCGGCCACGTGCAGATTTTCAACGTGGAGTCCGAAACGGCCATGATGGAGGAGACGCTGATCCCGGCGGGCGTGGTAGTGGAGTCCGACACGCTGGAAGGCCTGGCCGAGAAGCTGCAGATTCCCGCCAAGGCGTTCGTCGAAAGCGTCGAGCGCTACAACGAGCTGTGCGAGAAGGGCGTCGACGAGGACTTCGGCAAAGAGGGCTATCGCATGCTGCCGCTCGACACGCCCCCGTTCCGCGCGGCCACCATCGGCGGCCAGCTGCTGTGCACGCTCGACGGCCTGCGCGTGAACACCGACTTGCAGGTGCTCGATGGGAACCACGACCCCATTCCCGGCCTGTACGCGGCGGGGAACGACTCGGGCGGGTTCTTCGCGAACAACTATCCCGAGCTGCTGCCCGGCATCGCGTGCGGGCGCACGATCACCTTCGGCCGCCTCGCCGGCAAGACGGTGGCCGGCCTCTAGACGACCGACGACGATCCTCCCCCTCCCTTGAAGAAGGGCCCGCGGCTCAGGTGCGAGCTGCGGGCCCTTCGGTGTGCCGGGGCGGCGCGGGTGCGGTCGATGCGGCGATGGCCTACTCGCTGCGGAGGGCCTCCACGGGGTCTTTGCGGCTGGCGGCGCTCGAGGGGATGAGGCCGGCCAGGAACGTGAGGAACACGCTGATGGCGATCAGGATGACGGCCGCCTGCCACGGCAGCGAGGCCACGTTCGCCACGTCGAACAGCGAGTAGACGATGGCGTTGGCGGGTATGCAGGCCAGCGCGGTCAGGCCGATGCCGATGACGCCGGCCGTGAAGCCCACGATGATCGTCTCGGCGTTGAACACGCGGCTGATGTCGCCCTTGCTGGCGCCGATGGAGCGCAGGATGCCGATCTCCTTCTTGCGCTCGAGCACGCTGATGTAGGTGATGACGCCGATCATGATGGACGACACCACGAGCGAGATGGCCACGAACGCCACCAGCACGTAGCTGATCATGTTCACGATATCGGTGACCGAGGACATGAGCGTGCCCACGAAGTCGGTGTACGTGATGACCTTGTCTTCCTGGCCGTCGGCGGTCATGCGGTCGTTGTAGCCGTCGAGGATCTCGATGACCTTTTCCTTGCTCTCGAAGTCGATGGGGTAGATGTCGATGCCGCCCGGCTTGGCGGGGTCGGCGTAGCCCAGCTTCTTGAGGTTGTTGTCGTACGAGGTGTCCTCGGTGTTCATGAGCGACATCATCAGCTCGCCGAGCTCTTCCTCGCTCATGTTCATCTGGAAGGCGTTCTGGAACGCGGACTCGTCGATGCTCATGGCGTTGGACATGTTCGCCGCGATCTGGCTCATGGACTGCTGCATGGCGGCGGATACCTGCGTTTCGATGGCGGCCTGCATCTGCTGCATGTACGCGCCCAGCACGTTTTGCATGTACGAGCTCATGGCCGTCGAGATGGACGCCTGCAGCTGGCCTTGCAGCGCCTGCGCCATGGCGGGGACGGCCTGCTGCATCTTCGCGCCGATCTGCTGTTGCAGCTGGGTTTGCAGGGCCTCGGTGGCCTGGTCCATGTTGATGGAGCCCATGATGGCGTCGGCGATCTTCTGCTGGACCTCTTCGCTTTCGAGGTAGGCTTGAGCGGCCTTCTGCATGTTGTTGGGATCGGAGGGATCCAAGCCTTCCCACTGGGCGTACCAGGGATAGAAGCCCTCCATGATCTCTTTCATGGCCGCCTGCATCTTCGCCGAATCCATGTCCGGCTGCACGTCGCCCAGGTCGAGCTCGATGTCGCTGAAATCAAGGTACTGCCCCATGTCGATGCTCGTGGGATCGATGGCGATGGACGAGCCGTCGAACGCCGGCAGCGAGCCCATGTCGAGCGACAGCCCCGACAGGTCGAGCGACATGCCGGACAACCCGCTGGTCAGCGCGCTTTCGTCGAACTTGAACGCAGCCTGGATGGCGTCGCCGTCGATGGTGAACAGCGATTCCATGCTGAAGCCGTCTTCGTCGCCGTCCTCGTCATCGAAGGACTTGCCCGTGAACACGTTGGTGTCGGGATGGGCGATCTGGTCCTTCACGATGGCGCTGTCGGCGGCTTCCTCGATCACGTAGTCGGTCAGCGTCGCCGGGTAGTTGATGCCCGAGCTCAGCATGGTGGCGGTGGCGTCGTCGCGCGGCTGCACCACGCCTACCACCTCGATGTCCTCGCCGTTCTCCACCAGCTCGCGCATGTACGCTTCGTCGTCGGTCTTGTCCTTCCACACGTTGAACTCGTCGTCGTGCACGTAGTAGTCGGCGGCGTTGACCAGCTTGAACGAGACGCCCAGGATATCCTCGTAGGAGGGGTCCTCCATGTCGGTGGGCGCGGTCACCTCTTCTTCGGCGGCGAACTTCTTCACCATGTCGTCGAGCTCGGCCGAGTCGCGCAGGCCCAGCGTGTACAGCATGAAGTCGCTGATGCCGCCGTTGCCCGTCAGCACGAGCACCACCTCGTTGTGGTTCTCGGGCCACCTGCCGGCCTTCACGTCGTACTGGTACTCGTACAGGTTGGGGTCGCTCGGCATCTCATAGAACGTGTCGGTGCTCATGGACATGGACATGAGGCTGTTCGAGCTGGTGGAGGAGCCCAGGCCCAGCGCGGAGAACGATTTGTCGGGGTTGACCTGGCGCAGCTTCTCGGTGTCGGCGCTGAAGATCTGCGGCGCCACGCTGTAGGTGTACTCGATGGCGCTCGTGTACTGGTCGATGTCGCTCTCGCCGCTGTCGAGGTATTCCTTGAGCGACGCCAGGTCGTTCGAGCCGATGCTCGACACCATGTTCGACACCATCTCCACGACGTGCACGGAGTCTTCGCCCTTGTCCTCGGCGGCGCCCGAGGCTTCCGCGCCTTCGCCCGCCGCGCCGAACATCATGGACGTCATGTCGAAGCCGGTGCTCTGGATTTGCAGCGGGTACTCCGACAGCGTCTCCTCCTCGACGGACTTGATGTAGTTGTTCACGCCGTTGGCCAGCGCCAGGATGGCCGCGATGCCGATGATGCCGATGGAGCCCGCGAACGCCGTCATGAGCGTGCGGCCCTTCTTCGTCATGAGGTTCTTGAACGACAGCGACAGCGCCGTGAGGAACGACATCTTCGTGCGGCGCGCAGGCTTCTCGCTCTCGCGCATGTCCTCGGCGGTGGGGTCGAAGGGGTCGGTGTCGGAGCGGATGACGCCGTCGGTGAGCGTGACGATGCGCGTGGCGTAGTCTTCGGCCAGCTCGGGGTTGTGCGTGACCATGATGACGAGGCGGTCGTTCGCGATCTCGGTGAGCAGGTCCATGATCTGGACGCTCGTCTTGGAGTCGAGGGCGCCGGTGGGCTCGTCGGCCAGCAGGATCTCAGGGTCGTTGATGAGGGCGCGCGCGATGGCCACGCGCTGCATCTGGCCGCCGGACAGCTGGCTGGGCTTCTTGTTGATGTGGTCGCCCAGGCCCACCTGCTCCAGCGCGGCCACGGCGCGGTCGTGCCGCTCGGCGCGCGACACGCCCGACAGCGTCAGCGCCAGCTCCACGTTGGACAGCACCGTCTGGTGGGGGATGAGGTTGTAGCTTTGGAACACGAAGCCGATGCGGTTGTTGCGGTAGGCGTCCCAATCCTTATCTTTATATTGTTCGGTGGAGATGCCGTCGATGATGAGGTTGCCCGAGTCGTAGTGATCGAGGCCGCCCACGATGTTGAGCAGCGTCGTCTTGCCCGAGCCCGAGGGGCCCAGGATGGCCACGAACTCGTTGTCGCGGAACGAAACCGACACGTTGTCGAGCGCGGTTTGCGTGAAGTCGGCCGTCGTGTACGACTTGCATATATTGAGCAGTTGCAGCATGAGGTGCCTTTCGGTGCATCCCCTACGGATGCGCAAGCGTTACGTATTGGTTGATAGTTCGTCAATCATGGTAGATTCTCCCGCTTTACCCCCGTGAGAATCCTCAATCTTCACCGAGTTTACCGAACGGTTACCTTTGAGCCGGCAGTGTTCCATATAACAGCCCAAAGGGGGAAGGAGTTCGGGCTTTGCAGCGTGTTTTGCCCGGATGCACGAAAATGCAGTCGTTTTGCACAAAAAGCAGCGACGTGCGATACGGCCGAACGCCGCCTTTGTCGGCTGCGATGGCATCGCCGGTGTAATCCCAGGTCGCAAATCGTGCCAGCGTGGCGCTGCGTGCACGGTTCTTTCTGCGAGACGGTGCAAGGTGCCTCGAAGCTCGCACGTCGCTGCTTTTTGTGCGCTGAGGCGCGGATTCGAGTGCGGAAATCCTCTCGTTCCCCCTTGCTTACGATTTGCGGGAGATTGCTCTTCCCGGGTTTCGCCAGCGCCAAGCTTGGCGATAATGGTATGGAACAAAATACTTGCGACGAAAGGACGCGTGAACATGGAACGGGACGTAGCTTGGAAGAAGTACGACGACGCCGACCTTGAGGCGCTCGAGCATCTGGCGGCCGAATACATCGACTTCATCTCGGACAACAAGACGGAGCGCGAATGCGCTGCGGCAGCTATCGCGCTGGCGGAGGAGCACGGCTACCTCAGCCTCGACGACGCGGTGCGCGAGGGTCGCGCGCTCAAGACCGGCGACAAGGTGTGGGCGCAGGCGCACGGCAAGGCGCTCATCCTCGTGCAGCTGGGCGAGGAGCCGCTTGCGGCGGGCCTCAACATCCTGGGCGCGCACATCGACAGCCCGCGCCTCGACCTCAAGCAGAACCCGCTGTACGAATCGAACGGGTTCGCGCTGCTCGACACGCATTATTACGGCGGCATCAAGAACTACCAGTGGGTCACGCTGCCGCTGGCCATGCACGGCGTGATCGCCAAGAAGGACGGCACCGTGGTGGACGTCCAGGTGGGCGACGACCCGGACGATCCCGTGTTCTGCGTCACCGACCTGCTGATCCACCTGGCGGGCAAGCAGATGGCGAAGAAGGCCAACGAGGTGGTGGAGGGCGAGGACCTCGACATCCTCATCGGCAATCGCCCGGTTGTCAGCGCCGCGCAGGATGCGGACGCAACCGCCACCCCGGCGGACGACGCCGAGAAGGAGCCCGTCAAGGCGTTCGCGCTCAAGCTGCTGGCCGAGAAGTACGGCATCGACGAAGAGGACTTCCTGTCGGCCGAGATCGAGATCGTTCCCGCCGGTCGCGCGCGCGACCTCGGGTTCGACCGCAGCATGGTGATCGGCTACGGCCAGGACGACCGCGTGTGCGCCTACACCTCGCTGGTCGCGCAGCTGGCCGTGGAGCAGCCGGCGAAGACCGCCGTGTGCGTGCTCGTGGACAAGGAGGAGATCGGCAGCGTGGGCGCCACCGGCATGGCGTCGCAGTTCTTCGAGAACACCATCGCCGAGGTCATGGAGCTGGCGGGCGAGGGCGGCCCGTTGCCGCTGCGCCGCGCGCTGGCGTCCTCCAGCATGCTGTCGTCCGACGTGTCCGCCGGCTTCGATCCCGCTTACGCGAGCGCCTTCGAGGCGAAGAACTCCGCGTTCCTCGGGCGCGGCCTCGTGTTCAACAAGTACACGGGCAGCCGCGGCAAGAGCGGCTCCAACGACGCGAACGCCGAGTACGTCGCGCGCATCCGCCGCGTCATGGACGATGCGGGCGTGTCGTTCCAGACTGCCGAACTGGGCAAAGTGGACGTGGGCGGCGGCGGGACCATCGCCTACATCCCCGCCAAATACGGCATGGACGTCATCGACTCGGGCGTGCCGGTGCTGTCGATGCACTCCCCGTGGGAAGTCACCAGCAAAGCCGACATCTACGAGGCGTTCAAAGGTTACGAAGCGTTCCTGAAGAACGCGTAGGATGCGCTTCGTAGAGTACGAAAGCTGTGAAAAACATCGCTAGGCTGTGAAATACCGTGGTCGCTGATCGGAGGACAAAGAGAGGCGATCACGGTGAAGATCAGCGAAGCAGTGGAAGATTACGTTCTGGAAATCGAGATACGCAAGTATGCGGAAAGAACGGTTGCGACCTACCGGGATAAAATCAGATGTTTCGGACGCTTTTGCGAAGACGAAATAGGCATTCATGAGCTTAGAGAAGTAACCTCTTCGCACGTAAAGCGGTATACCCAATATATGCTCAAAAGAGGATGCAAGGGGAGCTACATCAATAGCTGCCTTAAAAGCATCAAGAGCTGGATGGCTTACAGCTATGAGGAGCATGGCGAAGGTTTTGACGCATCGCGTGGTGGGATAAGATGGGTTAAGGAAGACAGACCGCGCATACCGATCTACACTCCCAAAGACGTTCGAAAGATGCTAGGCAACTGTAAGGGTCGACGCTTCACGGATATCAGGGACGCAGCGATCATAACGATGCTTTTCGAAACCGGTATTCGAAGCAACGAACTCTGCTCTATCAGACCCTCGGACATTCAAGAGAGCTTTATCGTTATCGCCTATGCAAAAGGTGGAAAGCATAGAGCTGTTCCCATAACTCCCATACTCAAAAAAGCTATGCTCCGATTTGAAAGGGCTAGGGAAAGCTATTTCAGCTGTCGCCGGAACGAGCCTTTCTACTTCCTTTCGTTTACGGGAAAACGTCTCACTCATAGCGGAATGCAACACATCCTGAATAAGAGAAGCGAAGGTATTACCGGCGCGCGTTGCAGCCCTCACACGTGTCGGCATTTCTATGCCCAGCAGCAATTGAAGAACAAGATGGACGTGTATTCGCTCTCGCGTTTGCTTGGGCATGAATCGGTGTCTATTACTACGGCATATCTGCGCAGTCTTGGGGATGCGGATATCGTTGAAATGGCAAGGCAAAGCTCCGTGCTTACGAGCCTGTAAAAACAACGCCGTAGGTAGAGGCAATCGAGGGAATAGACGATTTCACGATATAGAGCGTAGTCGATCCTTCCCGATAACGAAACAGCCCTGTCCGTCGTGTTGGGCGACGGTATGCAAAGGAGACGCGAAATGAGCAAGTCCAAGAAACAGAACGCCAAAAGCGAGAAGAACCGTAGCAAAGCAGAAGAGCTGAGCGTCAAAGTCGAGAAGCCACCCATCCCTGTGGGCGTGCTCGATTGCGTTGTGGAGATAGCCGACGAAGCGAGGCAGCTGTACCAGGCTGTGGAATGCGCCAACACGGCGATGCAGACGGAATTCAACGACCCCATGGACTACATGGAGGGCATGATCGCCGTCCTGCTGTCGGCTTCGGACGAGCTTGCTGCGAAGTCCTCGGCGTTGAAGCGCGAGCTGTGCGACATGATGGATCAGGAGTGCGATTGATGTTCGCATAACCCCAATTCACCGACAACAATCAAAAGGAGTGCGATCAGCGCTCCTTTTTCTATTCAGCTGGCTCGTTGTTTAACTGGATAGTGCGATCTCTAAAGCGTTTATCACTTCTTGAGGGGAAAGATCGAGAGCTTGGGAGTAATCGAATAGTTCGTATACCTGTAGGCTTCGTTCTCCCATTTCGATTTTAGACACGTAAGACTGGGGTTTGTGCAGCTCTTTTGCAAGTTGAGCCTGAGTGATGCCAGCATCGATCCGCAGCCGTTGGAGGCACCTGCCTATCGTCTTGTTGGCTTCGATGTTCATTTTGCCAACAATAGGTGATAGTATAAAATATCCCAATTTGGGATATTGCTTTGACAATCGCTTGTTTCTGGGAAGTGGATCGGAAGGGGATTTAATGAGCGACTGTATGGAGATGCTATTCCTGCCTGCTTTAGCGGTTGGCGCGGTCTGCGGTTTCGTATCTGCGAGCATAGGGAAACGAAAAGGCTATAGCTACGGCGCTTTCTTCGCTCTAGGCCTCTTCCTCGGCGTAGTCGGGCTGATAATCTCCCTGGTCGTGCAGGACAAAGGCAATCAAGCCTCTGATGCTGCGGACGCTTTGCTCAAATACAAACAGCTACTCGATCTCGGGGCGATAACCCAAGAGGAGTTCGAAGTAAAGAAAAGCGAGTTCCTCTATCTATCCTCGCGGAATAGCGAGATGCCCCATGTCCCTGTTCTGTACGTCGAAGAGGAGGACAGCTGGAAAGGGTATTGGGTTTGCCCCGACTGCGGCAAGAACTGGTACGTCAAAGGTTACGAATCCGGCGCATGCTGCGGCAACGAAGAATGCGATTGCATGGTTGTGCTGGACAGGTGATCAGGCAAGCACTGTTGAATAGCGAAGAATAAACGATGGAAGGGGAACCATGGCTCTAATCGAATGCCCAGAATGCGGCAAAGAAGTTTCAGGTTTCGATGGGTGGGGGTCGCGGAAACGCGAAGCAGATCGAGTGCAACCGTCCTTATTAAATTGCATCCTATTGAAAGGGGATCGTGTCATGGAATCGAAAAAATTGGCAGCGCTTTGCATAGCAGGAACTCTTGCCTTGGCGTTATCTGGGTGTGGATACAGCGGAAGCACGGAGGTAAACCCCCAGAAGGAAGCGGCTATCGCGGAAGAGGAAATCCTGTCGACTGGCGCTGTGAGCTATGCCTCAATGCATGATAAAGATGAAATCCAATCAATAATCGATAATCATTACGGGTATTTGACTGACGAAGGAAAGACGGGGTGTCTTCTCGCTTTGAGCGTGAAAGAGTCAGAAGAGGAAGTTGTTGGCTGCATCATGCAAAAACATAATGGTTCGGGGGCGTTGTATTCCACCGTGGATCTTACGGGCTATTACCCTAATGACCCCGTGCTCACAAACACCGGCCAGTTCGGGAGCCATTATGACTTTTCCGCAGAGGTATCATATTCGGCTGAGATGGCGCATAGCGGGCACACGGATTCTGAGTCTGAAACTGCGCACGGGGGCATCGTTGTAGATATCGAAGACAAGTTCACTATGGTGTCATTTGATTACCTCTTGTAATCCCTTTGTCGTATTGCCTCGCTAAGAAGAATCCGAACCAGACAAAGGGGATCAAAATGAGCTTAGTTCGTTGCCCGAAATGCGGCAAGGAGATACCAATCGAAGAAGACGAATGCCCTTCATGCGGATATGCGCCGATGTTGAGGAGCATGATGCGGGATTCGCAGAAAAGGTCAGCCGAGCAAGAGGCTTCTAAAGCTACGGAAAGTGATAGTAGGGAAGCGGGAAGCGGCGAGGCAGAGCAAAGCTCAAGCGGTAGCGACAGCCGAGAAGAAAGCGCCGTCAGCCCAAGCGATGGCAAACACCAAAAGGATGATGCCGGGAGCGACCCGAAAGCAAGCGCCAGGAAAAGAAACGTCATTATCGCAGCCGCATCCGGCTTCGGCGCGGTTCTCGTGCTCGTGGTTGTCCTGTTCGCAACGCATGTCATTTGCTTCCATGAATGGTCTGACGCAACCTGCATAGAACCGCAAATCTGTTCTATCTGCCAAAAGACGCGAGGCGAGCCAATCGGACATGATTGGATGGACGCTACTTGCACGGTGCCGAAAACATGTAACAGATGCAGTCAGATCGAAGGATCGGCTCTTGGACACAAGTGGTTTGAAGCAACTTGGGAAAAGCCCAAAACCTGCACCGTATGCAAAGAAATCGAAGGTGAGAGTTTGGAATCCACCTACAAACAAGGTGTGGAGTGTTTCTCCGAAGGGAACTTATCGAGTGCAAAGAATTTGCTTAACCGTGTTGCCGATTTCGAAGAAGCCGTCAACTATCTCACTCTTATCGATAGGGTTGCAGCATTTAATGGAGCATATGCAGCGCCTGTCAATGCATGGGGGAAGGAGGATAAATGGATAGTGCTGGAAGACGGACACGTCTCAGAGTATACCCATTACAAAAAGGCGGGGTATGATGCTGGTTTTGATGCCGACTATGTTCCCGAAGAAGAGGGTGATGTACTCGTCCTTATTAACAAGTACGAATATCAAGGAACCAGCGCTTTCAAAAACGACCGCTATACGCTAACCGAAGAGAATGGGATAAAAACCATAAAACTGGACGCGAGTTTTGGGGATGACGATACCTTCACTCCGTCAGATAAAACCAAGAAGGAATTCGACAGTAATCTCGATAAAACCCCTCCGAAAAAAAGCTCCCTCTATCGGAATGACTGCTGAAGAAGTGAAAAATTCGACTTGGGGTTCCCCTAGCAAGATTAATACCACTAAAACTGGCAACGGGACGCACGAACAGTGGGTCTATTCCACTAGCAGGTACGTATACCTGGATAACGGAGTTGTGACAGCTATTCAGGAGTAACAACCAATAGGTGGTGGGGAAGCGAGAAACCATCTTTTGCGGAAACTGGTCAAATTGATAATGGGCATAGGAGTTTGACTAGTAGCGGAGTATTCGCAATAAGGGTCTTTGCTCGAAAGGGTGAAGACCCTTATTATGCTGATGTAAGTCTATACGCTGAATTAAAAGTAGATGAAAATTAGGCATAATATGGAAGCGAACAATTTGAGGAGCTATGATGGGTCTATTTCAGCCGGATACTTGCTGCGCGATCTGTGAGACGAAACAAGGGGATGACGAGCATTTCGACAAGTGCCGCATCCTCTTTGATGATGGTATCAGGCGCTTGTCTTTCGTTTGTCCGGAGTGCATGGCAGAATATGATTTGCGTGGCGAAAGCGATGCAGATGAAGAGCTAGATTTAGAAATTGGATACGAACCGCCGCACTATGTTCCGAAGGAATCTATGGCCGAACACGCGATAAGCGCCGTCGATGATGAGGATGAGCCAGAACTGGGCA
Source organism: Eggerthella hominis (assembly GCF_014287365.1). NCBI lineage: Bacteria > Bacillati > Actinomycetota > Coriobacteriia > Eggerthellales > Eggerthellaceae > Eggerthella > Eggerthella hominis. The sequence goes on along the minus strand of NZ_JACOOA010000002.1, from coordinate 264,616 downwards.
ATATTGACAAGGGCGATCGGTGATTCTTGCGGTTTTGATACTATTGGATATGCAAGCCAATCTCATTCCTATCTTGCTGCATCATCTGGCCGAACCCAACCCACGGTGAAATCCATTTGCAACCTATAGAAGAACCTCTTTGATACCCCATTTTCTTTATAGGAACGCACGCTGAAGACCCTAGGAGGCGAGATAGCCACCTCCTAGGGCAAATACCCATATTGGCTGAATCAAGAAATCAGCCCGTTTTAGATGCCGAAAAACCTATAGCATACAGGTAAGGTTTCAAGCCACGGATGCTTATAGAAACTACCCGTTCGAATCTGATATCGAAATGCTTTTTTGGAGGTATGGCAACCGATGTTCTTTTCCCTCTTTGCTTAGGGGAAACGGGAGCCGATCACGCTCTAAGGCACGCAAACCTTCTTTCATGGGCAAATACCCATATCGAACGAAACGAAGGAAACAGCTCTCTCAAAGGTGCCGAAACTCTAAGGCATGGCAGGCGATGTAAACGAGACTAGCCAGGTCTTTCGACAGTATCCAAAAGTCGATTTGAAAGCCGAATATCTATCTCGGATTTGATGTACTCACTCCAAAGAAAAGCATTGATAGCGACCTATGATAACGAGGCTGCGAACACCTCTTTTCTTAGGGAAAACGAGAGTATTCGACGCTCTAAGACGAGGTAAGCAGCTTTGCGGGTGAATACCCCATCTTGCGAGAAGTGAAGGAAACAATCTTTCAGATACCTTGAAAATGCAGAGGAAAAAGAAGTCGCAAATGCATGCAGGAATTGAACAACTGACGATGAAATTACCGGGGGACAAAGCCAATCGGAGTAATTAATCATCCGTATTGGCTTTTATCCTACTTCCTCAACCATTTTGAAAACCTTGCTGCAACGATATACAACCTGTAATCTTACGAAAGGGTCACGCGCCTCGTCCATTCCTCCTCAACGCGCTCGGTCACATGAGCGAGCATCTTGATGTAAGACCAATAGGATTCCCACGTCTCGGCACAGTTCTTTTCATAGTACTCACGAAAAGCCATGAAGTTCTCTCGCTCTTTATCAAAGAGTTCGCCATTACGATAGAAAATCTCTATCTCCGCCCAAAGCAGCCTGTCCAGCTTGTCTGGGTCTATTCCTAGCTCCATCGCATGAGTAAGCCATTCTTCTTTTGGATAACCCGACATATGTGCAACGGTTTCACAGTAGTCTGCATCTGTAGTCAACCGTTCGAGTAGGTTCCGTCCGTTTCTCTGCTCTAAGATATCGTATATCTCCGATTCCGTGTTTTTGTTGGGGCACCCGTATGTAAGATAATATGTCTCACGGATATCGTTATAGGGTACGACTTCTTCAAGCATGTATCTCACGCTTTCTAACTCTTCGGTACTGAGCTTTTCGAGGCTTCGTCTCCCACCTTTCTTGATCTTAGTCAATTCTTTCTCTTTATGTTCGTCGAGTGTTCTAGCGCTGTTCTCCCAAAGCAGTTTTATCTTTTCATCCTCACTTGTTAAAAACGGTTGAACTTCGAACCGGTCGTAGTTTGAAATTGCCTGAGTAAACTTTGACAAAAACGCTTCTCCCCATTTTTCCTGCACCTTCGAATATATCTTTTCGTAGTTCTCAGTTCGAACGAATGGCGCTAGCTGCCGACTCGCTACATTAGTTTTTTCATTATTCATAATTGTCTCCTTATTACATTTTAATTATTTTGCTTGTTCCTAATTTGCGGTCAGTTCCGCACATACTTGTCGATGATGTATTTGCACATGGGCGCATCGTCGGTCTTTTTTGAAACGAACTCCAATACATCATCAGCCACCCGATTATTGAAGGCTTTCTTGCTCTCCTCAATTTCTTTAGGGCTGAACATAGCGAGTTCTAGAGGATTAAAAACAACTCTGCGAACCTTTTCAATCCGGGAATACTTGTGATCTGAAAGCGCTTCAAAATCAAAATCGAAACACAACTCACCTTCGTCATCGCAGTCCATAGAAATGCCTTGATCGTTGGCGACATCGGAATTGATCGCACTGGTCACGTATTCAATCATCTTTTTCCAATTACCGCTTTTTGCTACCGCACTCAGATGGTCAAGTTCATGACTGCCCATGTACGTATTGCTGTACTCATCCCATGTATCGAGCCATTCATCGTGGAACTCGACTTCATCCGGGCAATCTGCCTTATGCGCCACTATTCCGTATCCGAGCGCAAGCCCCTCAGTCCGATTGATTTTGTCGAATATCAGAGTCCTGGTCTTTTCGTTCAGCTTGTCCCTTATCCTCTCCAACGCGGTCTCGAACCTGATGTAAAGATGCAGCTGCTTCGCCCCCTCTTCGATCATCTTCTCAACGCCCTTGATTCTTTCGACAAAGATGTTCCGTTCTTCAAGAACCTCCGAGAATTCACGCGAGGCGGCGAATATTCCTTTTCTGTACAGCCCGAAATGCCGAGCAATTTCCCCGTTGGAGAAATATGCGATATGCATGTCATCGCTGACTTTGTATTGCAATTTGCAATGTCGGAGGAAGTTTCCGATGATGCGGTCAAACTCGAAGCGCAACGATTCGGGTCTACCAGCCCCTTCTCTTGCGCCGCCGTTGCTCGCCCTGCCGTCTATCTTGGGTTTTGGAGGGACATGCAATTTCGTAGGTACGAACTTTTGAGTGGTAGGATTCGTCCACTCAAAAAATCTTCCCCAATTCTTCTTTTGGCTTTCTCTCGCCCCTCCTTTTTTCCTCTCCTCTTCGAAGAGGAGGCGTAATTCGTTGTAGGTATATGTTTCGTGCAGTTCGATAGGCAACCGCCCTTCCCTGTAGTAGACTTCTTCAATGGGCATAATGACCCACCTCCTTTATTGGATTGTTTTGTTTGATCTGAAAATGAACGTGATTTGATTATCCCCTTATAAAAATTGATAAGGGGAATTTCGATTATCGTTCGTTTTTTCGTTAGCGGTGTTCGCGCTTGGCGCTAACCGATCCTTCTTCGAGATTTATTTTTTTTATTTATCCCCCTTTCTCCATTGACAGCCCCTTGTTTCTTGCTAAAATATAGATATTAAATTCATAATAGGTTTATTGTGTCCTATAGTATGATATATGACATCCATTATAAACCATTTTCAGCTTAATCATTCTACAATTTAGCGGAATCATAGAATCTTCATATCGTCATGCTTGAATGCGTATCTTGCGGCAGCTCCGGCTGTTTCGCGACACTGAGGGGCAAGCGGTCGGAATCGTAAATCAAGCGGTGGGTAAACAGATGAACCGCATACAGCCTTTGCGGTCGGAATTCTTTGCTTTGGAAGTTTTAACTGCCCGCCTACAATTCCAAGACTGGATAGCTTGCTCAAATAGCATATGCTTCTTGGCTAGTACACGGAGAAATAAGACCTCGAATATTCTCTGATGGGTGTTTGGTTGTTCTGGGGTGAAGCAGGTGCTTAGAGGGCTGGGAAAGGGCGTTTGGCGCTTATGCGAGGGGTAGAGCGTTCGGCTCGCCCTAGCTCCTCGAAGCCCTGGCCAAACCCTTTTCCTCGGCAAATCTGTAGAGCGTGCTCCGGCCTATGCCCGTCTTGGAGCAGATTTCGGGAACAGATTTGCCCGCGTCCGTCTGATACAAGTGCAGGGCCATGTCCAAGGCGTCCTGATCCACCTTGGGGCGACCGATGGGTTTCCCTTGCGCCCTTGCCGCCGCACGTCCCTCCGCTGCGTTCTCAAGGATGATCTGGCGTTGGAACTCGGCGACACTGGCGAAGATATGGAACACCAACCTTCCTGCGGGGGTGGTGGTGTCTATCGCCTCCTTCTTGCTGTGGATCTCGACCTTCATTTGCTCGAACCTGTCCATCAGCTCCAGCAGGTCGCGGGTGTTCCTCCCGAGCCTCGAAAGCTCTGTGATGTATACTTCGTCGCCCTCGCGCAAACGGGACAGCATGTCCTGCAAGGCGGGGCGGTTGGCGTTCTTGCCGCTCGCCTTGTCTATGAAGATGCAGGAGTCCTCGATCCCCAGCTCCTCCGCGTAAGTTGTCTGCCTCGCCTCGTTCTGGTCTTTGGTGGAGCATCGCGCGTAGAAGAACCTCATCGCCGTTGCCTCGTTTCATATAGTCCCAATAATCTAATTGCTATTATATATTGGGACGTACGATATTGGAACGACTTTCGGGACGGTATTCCGGCCTTTTCGAACGGTTTAGCGTGCGATTGGAGGAGCGTCCCAAAAGTATGATTATTGGGATTCGAATGCCGCTTTTGTCAATTCTGGATCTGTATCTTTCAACCTGTTTTCCACAATATATTGTGGAAAACAAATGTTCTATATACAGTATTGTGAGCTACTTGAACTTCAAGTAAAATGGCATTGTATCTGGATGACAGACGCGCCGAAAGGAGGTGATACCATGGCTACTCACCACGGAGGCAAGGTTGGAAAAGCTGGGAAAACCCTGGCTTCGAAGTCCAGTTCTAAATCAGCCAAGAGCGGTGCTGGTAAGACCCTTGCCAATCATAAAGCTAGCAAACATTAGCTAGCCGCCAGCCCCGGGCGTGGTACGGGGCATTGAACTAATAACGATAGCCTTATTTTCGCTTTGCCAGAGTGATCGTATTGTAGTTTCATGGTGTCGTAAAGATTGGGTAGAATATGGAGATGTCGCTCTCAGAAGAGCTTTTGCATACGACGATAAGGATTGAGTCGAGAACTCCTCGAGGGATTTGCACGGGAACAGGTTTTTTCTTTAGTTTTTGCGTAAAGGAAGACGCCTCGATACCTGCTATCGTTACAAACAAGCACGTCGTTAAGGATGCTATAGAGGGGAATTTGGTTTTTTCTTTAGCCGATGGTAACGGAAATTTGACCGGAGAGGTTCAGTCCGTGCCAATACAAAACTTTCGACAAAGTTGGATTTTTCATCCTGACGATGATGTTGATTTGTGCGTCTGCCCTTTTGCGCCCCTGCATCAATTGTTTGACAATCACGAGCGACGACTCTTCTACAAATCTCTAAATGCTGATAATCTGCCCAAGTCAAAAGACGTTGACGCTTTGAGTTGTATTGATCGCATTACGATGATTGGGTATCCCAATGGCCTTTGGGATGAAGCAAATAATTTGCCTATTGTCAGAAGCGGGATAACGGCAACCCCATTCAGGTATGATTATCTTGGGAAGAAGGAATTCATGATCGATTCTGCCTGTTTCCCGGGGTCGAGCGGATCGCCTGTGTTCATATATGATCAAGGTTCTTATTCCCAAGGCAATGATCTTTTTGTGGGAACACGGCTCTTTTTGTTAGGGATAATGTACGCAGGGCCTCTCGCAACAGTAGACGGAAAAATCGTTATGAGTAATACGCCCCATGTCGAATCAAATATCATGATGAATCTTGGAATGGTAATTAAGTCCGAGCGTCTTTTGGAATTCGAGCCACTCTTGAGAGGCATCTTGGATACGTCCTCCGACTGATCGAGTCAACAAAAGTCTTGCTTAACGGACGCAGGCATGAAGAAAGCTTGCGAGATTTGCACGTAGCTCAGTTTGTTTTGTTGTGGCTGCGTCGTAAGCGCCTGTGATTCTTTGTGCGGTTATCGACGTGGAATAACTTGGTAAATGAGAGATTTTAAGAAAGCATAGCGCATGCTGCTGGTTTGTCATAAGAAAAAAGCTGTAAATGATTCTATGAGGAGTGGTCTATATCGACAAAGACGGAGGAGCTAACCTATCCAATCTCGTTGAGAAGGTTTCGTCCGAAAGGATGAAAAGCTCTGCATTCGACAGGCTGCCGAAGACGGAGGGCTGGCTTGCCGGAGGATTTTTTAGCGGTGTCGATTTTAGGTTGGCAACCAAGAACATCTCTTCACATTTTGAAAAATGTCAGTCCATTACATCGCGAATAAAAGAATTTGCACCAAATATAAACTCTTTTTGGAACGAGCACGCTGACACATTCGAGAAGATACAGTCCGTGGCGCAAGGTTTAAACCAGACGATTGCGTTTGTCGATTGCTGCAAAAAGACAGAATGGCCTATCTATTGGGACGGTAGCAAAGAGTTTGAAGAAGAAATAGCCGGTATCGCTGCATGGAGCGAAGACGAAAGTCAGCTAAAAGCCTCGGTAACAGAAGCTGTCCTTTCGTATTACGCAAATTCAAAACTGGACGAAATCGGTGATCGATGGTCTAAAAGCAGTCTTGTAAACGCAGGTCAGCTGACAATGATGAAGGATGCTTTGAAAAAGCATGAAGCCGGTGACTACCTGGCTTCAACAACTCTTCTAATGTGTCTTTTTGACGGGCTAGTTACCAAATTTTGCACAACTGCGTTAGAGTCAGGGCTTCTTTCAGATGAGGATTTCGATTTCGTTCTAGAACACCACAACTTACGTAAACGATCGAATATGAAGCTTCCTGCTCGCGCCAAAGTTACTTCGCTTGTGTTTTGCACTAGTGGAGGCGTTTTGCATTGGGATGCATCGTCTGAGTATATTACCAATACTATTCTGACTGGTCGTGATGATTGGGAGGGGTTAGCAGCGGCCAATCCTCTTAGGAATAAGATATGCCACGGACTTCAAACAAACCACGGAACGATCGTACACTCTTTGAAAGCCATTTTGGCATCCGATTTGATTCTTCGACTTGGGGTCATTGTTGAAGCGGCGCTACTCGAAGAATCTGAATGACCCTCCCGTCCGGCACAGTGCTTGATTCGGTGTATATTATAACCTGTGACGTACGTGTCACGGAAAGTACAGGTTCCGATATCGGTTGACCTGCGGTAACAGTTTGTTTTTCATGGCTTTGTTCAGTTAGTACGGCATGGACGTGATCGACTCGGGCGTGCCGGTGCTGTCGATGCACTCCCCGTGGGAAGTCACCAGCAAAGCCGACATCTACGAGGCGTTCAAAGGTTACGAAGCGTTCCTGAAGAACGCGTAGGAGCCGAAATCGCGAGGGGCGGGACGCGGCGAAGGCGTCCCGCCCCTCGTCGCGAGTGCGCGGTGCGGCGTTCTTACGAGCGCTTCCGTTCGATGCGGTTGGCGTAGCCGTCGCCTGCTGCCTGGATGATCTGGACCAGCACCACCAGCACCACGATGCACGCGATCATGATTCCCACGTTGTAGCGCTGGTAGCCGTACCGGTACGCGAGGTCGCCCAGGCCCCCGCCTCCCACGAGTCCCGCCATGGCCGAGAATCCCAGCAGCGAGATGGCGGTGATGGTGACGTCCTTCACCAGCGGCACGTGCGCTTCCGGCAGCACGATGCAGAACATCGTTTTCAGCTTGCTGGCTCCGCTGGCGAACGCAGCCTCGATCATGCCCCTATCCACTTCGGCCAGCGATGCCTCGCTCAGCCGCGCGAAGAAGGCAACCGCCGCGACGGCCAGGGGAATCACCACGGCCTCGGTGCCGATTTTCGTGCCCACCACCAATGCCGAGAGCGGCAGCAGGAAGATGAGCAGGATCAGGAACGGAATAGAGCGCACCACGTTCACCGTCACGCCCAGCACCTTGTTGAGCAAGGGGCTGTTTATGAACAGGTGCGTGCTGGAAGCGTAGAGCAGGATGCCCAGCGCGCCGCCCGCCACGATGGCGATGACCAGCGCGATGCTGCACATGAACGCGGTTTCTCCCAGCGTTTTGCCCACTTCGAGAAGAATCTCGCTGATGTTATCCGGCATGCTTCAGCACCTCCAGTTGCTCGACCTGCTCTTTCAGATGCGCGGTCGCTCGGTCGATTTGGTCGTGAGCGCCCTCGGCTCGCACGTACAGAATGCCGAAGGGCTTTTCGTTGATGTACTCGATCTTTCCGTGCAGGATGGAAAGGCGCACGTCGAACAGCTTCCCCGCCTCGAACAGCACGGGTTCGGTGGCGTTTTCCCCTGCATAGGTGAGCTTGATGATGGAGCCGCTTTGCTCGAACACGTCGCTCGGCAGGGCGAAGTTCTGGGAGTGCCGCACCAGGCCTCGCAGCATCTCGGACTGCGGGTTGGAGAACACCTCGTAGGTCTCGCCTTCCTCCACCACGCGTCCGCCGTCCATCACCGCGACGCGATCGCAGATGCTTTTTACCACATCCAGCTCGTGAGTGATGACCACGATGGTCACGCCGAGCTGCTCGTTCACGCGTTTCAGCACGTCGAGCACCGATTTCGTGGTTTCAAGATCGAGCGCGCTGGTGGGTTCGTCGCACAGGAGGATGCGGGTGTTGGCGGCCAGGGCGCGCGCGATGGCCACGCGCTGCTTCTGCCCGCCGCTCAACGTTTGGGGGTAGGAGTCGCGCTTCTCGCTCAGCTTCACGAATTCCAGCAGCTCGGTCACGCGTTCCTCGATGCTCCGCTTCTTCCAGCCGGCGTTCTTCAGGGGGAAGGCCACGTTGTCGTAGACGGTTTTGGCGTTCCACAGGTTGAAGTGCTGGAAGATCATGCCGATGCCGCAGCGCGTTTCGCGCAGGCGGGCTCCGGTTTGGCCCACGATGGACGTGCCGTCGATCACGATATCTCCCGCCGTGGGCGCCTGTAGGAGGTTGATGGTGCGCACGAGCGTCGACTTGCCGGCGCCGCTCGACCCGATGATGCCGAACACCTCGCCTTCCCGGATGGTCAGGCTCACGTCGTCGACGGCTGCGGCGGAAACCCCGTCTCGGGAAAACTCAACCTGGAGGTTTTTCAGCTCTATCATGGAACGCCCTTCCTTTGCGACGGTTTTCTCGTGCGAATCTCGCACGAATCTCGCACGAATCTAGTACGAACTCGGTTTGCCGAAGCCGGCGAAGATGTTGTCGGGGTCGTCGATGACGCTTTTGAACGCGTCGGACTGCACGATGCCTTTCACGGCCTGGGCGAATTCGGCGTCGGCGTCGGCGCCCTGCACGGCGATGACGTTGTAGTATCCCTCGGACAGCTGCTCGACGTACGCCGCGTCGGCAAGGTCGAGGCCTGCGCCGATGGCGTAGTTGCCGTTGATCACCGCAGCGTCGACGCTGTCCAGCACGGTGGGAAGCACTTCGGCGTTGACCTGCTGAAACGAGAGTTCGCGCGGGTTTTCCGCGATGTCGTTCACCCCTGCTTTCGCGGGATCGACGGTGGCGTCCAGCGTGATGAGGCCGGATTGCTGCAGCACGCGCAACGCTCTCGACAGGTTGGTGTCGTCGTTGGGGATGGCGACGGTGGCGTGCGGGGACAGCTGGTCGAGCGAGCCGGCTTTGCCCAGGAACACGCCCATGGCGGCGGTGGGCACTTCGACGACGGATGTGAGGTCGAGGTTGTGCTGGCTGGAGAAGCTCTCCAGGTAGGTGGCATGCTGGAACAGGTTGAGATCGATCTCGCCGTCGGCCAGGGCGTTGTTCGGCTGCACGTAGTCGGAGAATTCGACGTACTTCACCGTGTAGCCCTGCTCGGTCAGGGAGGGCTCGATGGCCTGCTCGAACATGTCCTGATACGGCCCTGCGCACACGCCGACCCGAATGGTTTTGGCGTCGGCGGCGCCGTCGGCCGACGTGCAGCCGGGCAGGATGAGCAGGGCGGCGGCTAGGCAGGCGACAAGGGCTGCGATGACGCGGCGGGTTCGCGGCGGGCGCGATTCGGAAGGGGCTTCAGGGGATTCGTTGCGGGTCATGGGTTCGATCCTTCGTCTCGATGGGTGCGAATACGGTTGGTGGACGGGGTGGCAGGGCATAAAAAAGAAGCCGCGGGGCTTCCTGTTCTCATCTGCCGTGTCGTTCCCGGTGCGCTGAGGGCAGCAGGAAGGCTGGATGCGGGTGAAAGCGGGCGCCGGGATGCGTGAGCTGGGGCGATTGCATTCGCATGAGCACGGGTTCTCCTCTCGTCGGTGGGGTGAAAGCATTATCAACGGACGCCGCGCTGGAGGCAAGGGGTTTGGTCATTCGTAGTTTTGGACAGTAGTTATCTATAAATTAGATAAACAGGTTAGCGATAATTCAGTTTACGTAGGCGGGGGCGCAGAACGGGAGGCGCTTCGAGCTGACGATGCGCCGTACGCTGCCGAACTGTCAATTGGCCGCATCGTCGTTTTCCGCTACACTGCTCGCATTGCATATGCGCGCCCGCGACGCTCGATCCGGGCGCTTTTCGATAAGCGAGGATTCATGGCTCGAGAAAAATTCGGCTCGCGCTTGGGGTTCATCCTGATCAGCGCGGGGTGCGCCATCGGGTTGGGTAACGTGTGGCGCTTTCCCTACATCGTGGGGCAGTACGGCGGCGCGGCCTTCGTGCTGCTCATCATGTTCTTCCTGCTGGTGTTCGCGCTGCCCATCCTCATCATGGAGTTCTCGGTGGGGCGCGCCAGCCAGAAGGGCATCGCGCGCAGCTACGACACGCTCGAACCGGCCGGGTCGAAGTGGCACCGCTTCAAGTGGATCGCGCTGGGCGGGAACTACCTGCTCATGATGTTCTACACCGTGGTGACGGGATGGATGCTGGCGTTCATGGTGCGCAGCGCCATGGGCACGTTCGAGGGGCTCGATGCGTCCGGCGTCTCGGCGGTGTACGACGCGCTGCTGGCGAACCCCGTCGAGTCGGCCGCGTACATGGTCCTCACGGTGGGCATCGGCGTGGCGGTGACGCGCGCGGGCCTGCAAAAGGGCATCGAGCGCGTGACGAAGGTGATGATGGGCGCGCTGTTCGCCGTGCTCGCCATCCTGTGCGTGCGCGCGGTCACGCTGCCGGGCGCGGGGGAGGGCCTCGCGTTCTATCTCATGCCCGACTTCGGGAAGCTGTTCGCGGGGGCCACGCCGCCCGAGCAGTGGGGCACGTTCTTCGAGGCCGTGTTCGCGGCGATGGGCCAGGCGTTCTTCATGGTGTCGGTGGGCGTGGGGTCCATGTCCATCTTCGGCAGCTACATCGGCAAGGATCGGCGGCTCACGGGCGAGGCGCTCAGCATCGCGGGGCTCGACACGCTCGTGGCCATCATGGCGGGCCTCGTCATCTTCCCGGCGTGCTTCGCGTTCGGCGTGGAGCCGGGCGCGGGCCCGGGGCTCGTGTTCGTCACGCTGCCCTCGGTGTTCTCGCACATGCCGTTCGGCCAGCTGTGGGGCGCGCTGTTCTTCCTGTTCATGAGCTTCGCGGCGCTGTCCACGGTCATCGCGGTGTTCGAGAACATCGTGGGCTTCAGCATGGACGAGTGGAACCTGCCACGCACGAAGGCGTGCCTGGTGAACGGCGCGGCGCTGGCGCTGCTGTCACTGCCGTGCGTGCTGGGCTTCAACCTGTGGGCCGGCGTGGAGGTGCCGGGCATCGGGAACATCCTCGACATCGAGGACTTCCTCATCTCGAACACGGTGCTGCCCATCGGCAGCCTCGTGCTGCTGCTGTTCTGCACGTCGAAGCGCGGCTGGGGCTGGAACGCGTTCATCCGCGAGGCCGACACCGGCAAAGGCATCGGCTTTCCGCATTGGACGCGTCTGTACGTGCGCTTCGTGCTGCCGGGCCTGATCACGGTGGTGTTCGTGGCGGGCTACGTGCCCATCGTGCGAACCTGGCTGGGGATGGGATAGGCCCGCAGCGCCGGAGGGAAGGCGCTGCGGGCCTCGAATGCGGCTTAGATCTCGCTCTTCACGGTTTCGGCCATGAGGTAGCCGTAGTTCATGGCGGCGTCGAAGCCCATCGCGTAGGGCCGGCCGTCCTTCTCCTCGATGGATCCGCACACGTCGCCCGCCGCGTACAGGCCGGCGACGGCCTCGCCCGCCTCGTTCAGCACGCGTCCCTCGGTGTCGATGGCCAATCCGCCCGTGGTCAGGTAGAACGTGGGGATGCAAGACACCACCCAAACGCCGTCGTGCGTGTCGAGGTAGGGCAGCTTCTTGCGCCCGAACTCGTCCTCCTCGCCGGCGAGCGCGTGGGCGTTGTGCGTCTCGAGCGTGGCGGCGAGGTCGGTCAGCCCCAGCTCCTCGGCGGCCGCTTCCACGGAATCGTAGTGCACCATGTCGCCGCGGTGCTCAAGGCACTTGTAGGTGTCCATGGCGTACAGCTCGTTCTTGTTCGTGGTGATGCGGCCCGCTTCGTCGGTGATGTAGTAGAACGCGCCGCCGTTGGCTTCGTCGAGCAGCGCGCGTCCGAGCACGCCGTGGTTGTCCGACATGATGTTGCCGAACTGCTTGCCCGACGCGTTCACGAGGATGCCGGGCGTGGTCTGGTACAGGAAGGCGATCTCGAAGTTCGAGCCGGCCTGGTTCGTGGTGGACAGGAACGCGCCCAGGTCGCGGCCCATGCATTCGATGGCGCCGCCCGCTTTCTGACCCAGCTCGATGCCGTCGCCGGTGGAGCCGGGGGCGCAGTTGAACTTGAAGTCGGCGTACTGGGGGTAGTGCTCCTTGATCATGTCCTTGTTCGCCGCGAACCCTCCCGACGTGAGGCACACGGCCTTCGCCGTGACGGTCCAGGTGGAGCCGTCGCGCCCTTCGGCTTTGAGCCCGGTCACGCGACCGTCGGCATCCTGCACGAGCTCGGTCACCTTCGTCGCGTACACGATCTGCCCGCCGAGCGCGCCGATGCGGTCGACCAGGAAGTCCTTCGCGTATCCGCAGCCGCCCATGTAGCAACCGGGGGCCAGGTACGGCGTGACGCCGTACGCCTTGTTCACGCCCAGGCTGTAGAAGCCCACGCCGATGCCGTGCATCCAGTCCACGAGCTGCCCCGAGTTCGAGTACATGGCCGTCTGGTACGGCATGGCGCCATCGAAGCGGTCGTTCTCGGGGACGAGGTACTTCTGCATGACGCCCAGCATGCCCTCCTTGTTGTACATGGGGTTGTCGTCGGCGCGGCCGAGCGCGTAGTTCGTCTGCAGCTGCGATTCGGCGGCGGCGACGCCCGAGTACGTCATGGGCATGGAGCCGCCGGCGAGGTCCTGCTTCTCGAAGAGCACCACCGTCTTGCCGGCTTCCAGCAGGCGCGTCGCCGCAATGAGCCCCGCGGTGCCCGCGCCCATGAACGCCACATCCACGTCGGCGGTCTGCGCGGTGCCGCCGCTGGGGGCCGTGGCACCCAAGCGGAAGTCCTTGGGGTTGCCGCCGGCGTTCGTGATGGCGTCGGCCACGGCGCTTTGCACGGCCATCGAGGTGGTGGTGGCGCCGGTGACCGTGTCGACGTCGAGGTTCTTGGCCTCGAGGATCTTCGCGGCCATCATCGGCGCGGCGGTCGATCCGATGCCGATGGTGTCGTCGCAGCGCAGCACGCTGATGCCCGCGATGTCGCCGCCGGCGACGGTCACCTGTACCAGCAGGTTGTCGTCGTGGCCCATGGCCGTGCCGATCCACTTGCCGTCGGTGAAGCTTTCGGGCACGCTCTTCTTCTCCGGCTCGGCATCCTTCGCCTGGCCGTCGCTCGCCTGCTGCGGCGCGGCGCACCCCGCCAAGCCGCCCAGCGCGGCAACGCCGCCGAACGCGAGCGATCCCTTGAGAAAGTCCCTGCGATTGAGTTCCATGATGAAGCTCCCTCCTCGATCGGTCGACGGGGCGCCGGCGTCGCCGCGCCTCGTCGAAATGAACGAAGCGAGTATCGCCAGAAGGGGTGGTCGGAGTCGACCCCGATAATCGGTACACGTGTCGAAATCGACGGTTTTCGTCTCGCCCATTTTCGGTTATTTTTTGCGTATAGCCTGGTCAATGACATTTGCATGCGGGGAACTGCGGGCGGTTTTCCAGCCGGTGCCCGCGTTGTCCCGCGCAAGACAAGGTACAATGCAACCGGGAGGAAATTGCGTGTCGAACAAGTTTGCAGGCATAGCCCTCGGGGCGCTCGGCTTCGGTCTGTGCAAGACCGCGATTTCCGTTGCCTACATCACGGCGATGGGGTCGGTGTCCTCCACCGTCGGGTTCGTGTCCGAGCTCGACTTCATGTTCGCGATGAACGCCGCTTCGTTCACGACGGCGCTCGTCATCATCGCGCTCGTGCGCGCGGGGCGGCTTCGCCCGGGCGCGCTGTCCCAGGTTCCGGCGGTGATCGCGCTGCTCGTCGGGTTCTTCTTGAGCGCCACCGGCGTGATGACGGGGCTGCCGTTCGCGGTGGCGGCCGTGTTCTACGGCGTGCTGTGCGGCTTCGCGCTCACGGTACTCAACGCCGCGTGGCTCGAGGTGTTCGTGGCGGAGCCCGAGGCCGCGTACGGCGTGTACCAGATCGTGGGCGGGCTCGTCGTGCAATGCGTGTTGGTGTCGGTGCTGCCCCTGCTGGGATCGCTTGCGGCAAGCGTGCTGTCCATCGTGGCGGTGTCCGCTTCGGCGTGCCTGCTCGTGCGGTGCAAGCGGACGCTCGCGTTTGCCGAGCACGCCGCGCTCCTTCCCGCCAGCCGCGGCGATCGCCTCACGCTGCTGCAAGCGTGCCTGTGCCTGTTCGTGCTGGTGGGCGTCGTGGGCATCCTGCATACCACCGTGCTGGGCTCGCAGTCCGAGAGCATCGTGGGCGATGTGAACATGTGGATGCCGCTGGTGGCGGCGACGGCGATCACCGCGCTGGTGGCGGGGCTGACCATGCGCCATCCCGATCCCACCGCCGTCTACAAAGGCTGCCTTCCCGCGATGCTGGCGATCCTCTCGCTGCTGCCGTTCTTCGGCGAGGCGCTCGGCGGGTTGGCAGGCCTCGTCATGATCACGTGCTACGACGTGTGCGGCATGGTGTTCCTGCTGTTCATCGTCGATCGGGCGCGCACGCTGCGCATGTCGAGCTATGTGCTGTCCAGCGTGTACCTGGGCGGCTCGGGCCTGTTCTTGGTGATCGGCCTGTCCATCGGCAGCGCTCTGGGCGCGCTCAGCGCCGACTACGGGCTGTCGCTGCTGACGCTGCTCGCGTTCGCGGCCATCTACCCGCTGGCCATCGTGCTGGTGGTTGCGCTGCGCCGCGCGCACCCGCAGGACGCGTCTCCCGCTGCGGCGGGGGAGGGCGGGGAAGGCGCGCCGAGCGCGGATGCCGTTCCCACCGTCGACGACGCGCTGGGCGCGGGCGTCGACGCGGTGGCGGCGCGGTTCGAGCTGACGCCGCGCGAGCGCGAGATCCTGGGCTACCTGGCGCGCGGCCGTTCGGCCAAGTTCATCGCCGAAACGCTGGTCATTTCCGAGAACACCGCGTGGGCCCACATCAAGCGCGTCTACGCGAAAACCGGCGTCCACTCCAAACAAGAGCTCATGAGCGTCGTCGAGCAGCAAGGAAGAAGCCGCTAGAAACGAAAAGCGCCCTATGGCCGTGCGCCGTGCACCCCGCATGTTTTTCTCCATATTCCCTGGGAATGCTCGCGTGGGCGGGGCTCCCGTGGCTATAATAGCGGGTAACACCTGAGTAACGGTGGACTTGACGACGCGATCGCGCGCCGCCGGGACGCCGGATCACCGCACCGATCGCAGATGGAGGAGTTCATGGCATACTATTTCGACGAGCCGTCCCGTACTTTTAACGAGTATTTGCTTGTCCCCGGCTATTCGTCGGCCCAGTGCATTCCCGCCGACGTCAGCTTGAAGACGCCGCTCGTGAAGTTCAAGCGTGGCGAAGAAGCCCCTATCTCGTTGAATATCCCCATGGTGTCCGCCATCATGCAGGCCGTGTCCGACGACGGCATGGCCATCGCGCTGGCCACCGAAGGCGGCCTGTCGTTCGTCTACGGCTCGCAGACCATCGAGAACCAGGCGGCCATGGTCGCCCGCGTCAAGGACTACAAGGCCGGCTTCGTGACGAGCGACGCGAACCTGTCGCCCGAGATGACGCTCGCCGACGTGGTGGCCCTCAAGGAAGAGCACGGCCACTCCACGATGCCCGTCACCGCCGACGGCACCGCCCACGGCAAGCTGGTGGGCGTGGTCACCGATCGCGACTACCGCCTGTCCCGCATGTCCATGGACGCGAAGGTGGCCGACTTCATGACCCCGCGCGAGAAGATGATCGTGGCCCCGGCCGACACCAGCCTCAAGGTTGCCAACGACATCATCTGGGACAACAAGCTGAACTCGCTGCCCGTGGTGGACGACGACGATTGCCTCATGTACCTGGTGTTCCGCAAGGACTACGACTCGCACAAGTCGAACCCCAACGAGATGCTGGACTCCCACAAGCGCTACATGGTGGGCGCGGGCATCAACACGCGCGACTACGCCGAGCGCGTGCCGGCGCTCGTGGAGGCCGGTGCCGACGTGCTGTGCATCGACAGCTCTGAGGGCTATTCCGACTGGCAGAAGTTCACCATCGAGTGGATTCGCGAGCACTACGGCGACGACGTGAAGGTGGGCGCGGGCAACGTGGTGGACGCCGAGGGCTTCCGCTTCCTGGCCGATGCGGGTGCCGACTTCATCAAGATCGGCATCGGCGGCGGCTCCATCTGCATCACGCGCGAGCAGAAGGGCATCGGCCGCGGCCAGGCCACGGCCACCATCGAGGTGGCGAAGGCCCGCGACGAGTACTTCGAGGAGACGGGCGTCTACATCCCCATCTGCTCCGACGGCGGCATCGTGTACGACCATCACCTGACCCTGGCCCTGGCCATGGGCGCCGACTTCGTCATGCTGGGCCGCTACTTCGCCCGCTTCGACGAGAGCCCCACGAACAAGGTGAACATCAACGGCTCCTACATGAAGGAGTACTGGGGCGAAGGCTCCGCGCGTGCCCGCAACTGGCAGCGCTACGACCTGGGCGGCGACAAGAAGGGCATGTCGTTCGAGGAGGGCGTGGACAGCTACGTGCCCTACGCCGGCACGCTCAAGGACAACGTCGACCTCACGCTGTCGAAGGTGAAGTCCACGATGTGCAACTGCGGCGCGCTCACCATCCCCGAGCTGCAGGACAAGGCGAAGCTCACCGTGGTGTCGTCGACGTCCATCGTCGAGGGCGGTGCCCACGACGTGGTGCTCAAGGACAAAACCCCCTACGTGAGCAGCACCATCCACTAAGCCGCTCGCACTCAGCGCGCCAACGCACCTCGAAGCGCCGTCCGCACCCGCGGGCGGCGCTTTTTTGTCGAAAGAACGCATAGCGCGTGCTACATGAACAACACAAACAAATGTTTCACGTGAAACATTTGCATGGGATGCCTTCGGGCTTGCTACGGCCGCGCTGGCCGCAGGCGCGTTCCTCGCCGTCAGGACGGTAGCGCGGAGACGCTCGGGTTCGCTTCGATGATGGCGTGCAGCTCGTCGATGTAGCGCAGCAGCAGGTCGCTCGGGCGGCGCTCGTTGTGCATGATGTAGCCCACCTGCATGGCCTCGTCCACGTCGAGCGGAATGCTGGCGATGCCCGAGTGCATCTCGGCCGACAGCACGCCGGTTGACAGGGTGTAGCCGTTGTAGCTGGTCAGCAGGTTGGTGAGCGTGCCGCGGTCCGAGATGCGGATGTTGCGCTTGTGCGGCAGGTGGCTGAGCGGCTCTTCGGAGTAGTAGAACGAGTTGGTGGTGCCCTGCTCGAACGAGTAGCGCGGGTAGTCGGCCAGGTCGTCGGGCCGCAGCAGCGCGGCGCCCGCCAGCGGGTGGTGCTCGCCCACGAACACGTGCACGCGCGCGTCGAACAGGGGAGCGTAGGCCACGTCGGCGTCGTCGAACGCTTTCTGCAGCACGCGCCGGTTGAAGTCGTCGGTGTACAGGATGCCCACCTCGCTGCGGAACGTGCGCACGTCGTCGATGATCTCGGCCGTGGTGCTTTCGCGCAGGATGAACTCGTACTCCTCGCCGACGCATTCCTCCACCACGTTCACGAACGCCTGGACGCTGAACGCGTAATGCTGCGTGGACACGGCCAGCCGCAGGTGGGTGGAGCCCTTGTCGGCGTAACGCATCTCCAGCATGTCGGCCTGCTCGATCACCTGGCGCGCGTAGCCCAGCAGCTCGGTGCCGTCGTTCGTCAGCGTCACGCCGCGGTTGCTGCGCGTGAACACGGTGATGCCCAGTTCCTGCTCCAGCTCCTTGATGGCGGTGGACAGGTTCGACTGCGACGCGTACAGGTTCTGCGCCGCCGCGTTGATGGAGCCGTACTCCGCGATGGCGATGAGGTAGCGCAGCTGCTGAAGGGTCATGGGAGGTGCCTTCCGTGCCGGGATGGTTCGTTCGACGTTCTTTCCGTCATTTTACCCAGCTATCTATCTGATAGATAGCAAACCATCAAAACATCGAATGACCCGGGAGGTTGTGTTTCGGCCGCGTTCGTGGTTTCATGCAATACGCTGCATATACGCAAACGAACAAGGAGCAACCATGGCGAAGGACATCCCCTACGATCAGAAGTACTATGATCCGGAGATCGAATGCATGCCGCGGCCGGAGCTTGAGACGCTGCAACTGCAACGCCTGAAAGACATGGTGGCCTACGCATACGACAATACCGTCTACTACCAGCGCGCGTTCGACGAGGCCGGCGTGAAGCCGGGCGACATCCAGACGCTCGAGGATATCGCGAAGCTGCCTTTCTGCGACAAGAAGACCGAGCGCGAGACGCAGCACGTGGGAAGCTTCTTCGGCGAGATGTGCTCCGTGCCCGAAGAGGAGGTCGTCTTCATGGCCACCTCGTCCGGCTCGACGGGCGTCCCCACGGTCAGCCCCTTCACGCAGGAGGACTTCGACCTGTGGCAGGACACCGAGGCGCGCCTGTTCTGGCAGGCGGGCATGCGTCCGAACGACCGGTACGTGCACGGCCTGAACTTCGCCCTGTACGTGGGCGGTCCCGACGTCATCGGCGCGCAGCGCCTGGGCGCGCTGACCATCTGGGTGGGCGCCGTGCCGTCCGACCGCCTGCTGTTCGTGCTCAAGCAGTACCAGCCCACGGTCATCTGGACGTCGCCGTCCTACGCGTGGCATCTCGGCGAGATCGCGAAGGAGAAGGGCTTCGATCCCAAGACCGATTTCAACATCCACACCATCATCGTGGCCGGTGAGGCGGGCGGTTCCATCACGTCCACACGCGAGGCCATCGAGAACCTGTGGGGCGCGAAGGTCGTCGACTTCTACGGCCTGTCCGACATCTACGGCGCGTGCGCAGCGGCCTGCGAGGCGCACGACGGCCTGCACATCGTGGAAGACCAGATCCTCGTGGAGACGGTCGATCCCACCACGGGCGAGGTGCTGGCGCCGGGCGAGACGGGCGAGCTCGTGTACACGACGCTGTGCAAGAAGGCCCGCCCGATGATCCGCTTCCGCACGGGCGACATCGGCTACGTGAGCACCGACACCTGCGAATGCGGCCGCACGCTGGCCCGCATCCACGTGACCGGCCGCAAGGACGAGATGTTCATCGTGGGCGCCGTCAACGTGTTCCCCAGCGACATCGAGTACGTGGTGCGCGGCCTGGACGGCCTGACGGGCGAGTACTCCATCCGCGTGTACGAGAAGAACTTCACCTGCAAGTACGAGGTGTCCGTCGAGCGCTCGCTCGGCAGCGACGAACCCTACGACGAGGTGGCAAGCCGCACCGAGGCCGCGCTCAAGGCGCACACGGGCGTGCGCCCGGCCAAGGTCATCGTGTATGATGCAGGTAAGCTGGGTACGTCGTCCGAACACAAGGCCTCCAGGTTTATTGACGAGCGCGGCTGCGTTACGCGCTAGGGAAGGGATCACCTATGACCACTGAAACCACCTTCGCCGTTTCCGGCCAGCATTATCTGTTCAACGTGCAGACGTTCGCGCACACCGTGCTGGCGCTCGGCGGCGATTCCTACCGCTACGCGCTGCGCGACCGCACCACGCAGGGCGTCATCGACGACGTCGTCGACGGGAAGAGCGAGCTGGGCGTGCTGTTCGAGACGTCGGCCACGGCCGACGAGGTGAACGCGGCGCTCGACGCGGCGGGCCTCGAGTTCGTCGAGCTCATCCAGTCGGCCCCGCGCGTCGCGCTGCCGAAGAGCCACCCGATGGTGAACGCCAGCGTCCTGACGTTGGAGGACATGGAGGACTTCCCGTACCTCTACTTCGAGCAGGACGAGGACTCGCCGGTCGCCTTCGCCGAGGAGGCGCTGGCCAGCGTGCCGCGTGCCAAGAGCATCGCGTGCACCGACCGCGCGTCGCTGTCCGAGCTCATCGTGGCGCTCAACGGCTACACGGTGACCAGCGGCATCCTCGTGGGCATCTCCGACGGCGCGGGCCTCAACACCGTGCCGCTCGACACCGACGTGAAGCTGCACCTCGGCTACGTGGTGCGCAAGGGCCAGCAGCTCAGCGACATCGGCCAGCGCTTCGTCGACACCCTCAAGAAGAACCTCGAGAAGTACGCACGGTTCTAGGAAGCATCTCCCCGCAACGTGAAGCGCCCCTCCAGGGAGGGGCGCTTTTTGCGCCACCGGGGAGGGGCGCCGGTGCGCGACGCCGTGCAACACGTACGAATGTTTCCCGTGAAACATTCGGAAACGGCCTCTTTGTTCATCGTGGGGTTGATCAAGCGCTGCGCGAAGGCGACCGGCGAGTCCTCGTCCTGCTCGAAGCCGACAGGCTACTGAGGTAGCGGGTCGTCGTCCTCGTCGAGGGGGTGGGGCCGGCCGGCCAGGTCGAGGGCGTCGTCGCTGACGGGCGGCGTGCCGTGAGCGCCCCACTTCGCGCGCACCTGCTCGCGACGGGCGCGCTCGGCACGCGCCTCGCTGGGGCGCATCGGCCGGGGCATCTCGGCCGTGGTGGCCTCCTCGTGCGACAGCGCCATGCGGATGCGCATGTACTCCCAGATCAGCAGCACGAACAGGATGCACATCACGATAAGGTAGCCGATCACGGCGCCGGGCAGCCCGGTGAAGTTCACCAGCAGGATGGGCACGAACAGCGCGAACCCGAACGTGATCACGTACAGCTTCGTCACGGCGCGCTGCTGGCGCAGCACGGTGATCACCTGGTACAGGAAGTCGATCGCCGCCGTCACGCCGCCTGCGGCCAGCATGATGTAGCATAGCCCGCGGAACTGCTCGAAGTCCACGCCGTACAGGAAGCTCATCACGGGAATGCCGATCCACGCCATGGCGAGCGCCGTGACGCCGGTGACCGCGACGATGACCGCCATGATCACGACGATGATCAGGTCGAACCGCTTGCGCTTCGCAGGGTCGGCCCACACGTTCGCCATCTTCACGAGCAGCGGCTTGTAGATGAACCCGACGGTCAGCAGGATGCCCTGCGCGGGGAAGTACAGCGCGTTGAAGTACAGCTGGTTGTCGTAGCTCAGCACGCCTTCCATCACGAACTTCGGCATGTTGTCGATGAACGCGTACAGGAACAGCGCGATGAACAGGGGGAAGCACTGCTTGAACAGCTCGACGATGCTGCCGAGGTTCCAACGCTTCGACCTCGGCGTCTCGAACATCGCCAGTGGGAACGTGAACACGACGAAGGTGGCGAACGCCGCGATGGCCATGACCACGCACGACACGGCCAGGTTGCGGGTGATCAGCAGGCACAGCGAGAACGCCACGAGCACCACGACAGAGCGGAACGCCTGCGACACGCCCGACAGGTACAGCTTGTCCACCTGCTGCAGCCGCCCCTCGTACACGTCGGCCAGGCCGTCCACCATCTTGTAGAGGTACACGCCCAGGCTGATGGTGAACATCTGGCTCTCGTAGCCGCGCACCATGCAGTACACCACGCCGACGAGCACCATGAACGCGCAGGTGATCCATCGGTTGATCTGGTAATCCGAGAACGAATGCTCCTCGGTCACGTCGGATATCTGGTAGGTGCGCACGCCGTAGTTGGCGAGGATCATGAGCAGCGTGCCGGTGACGAACGCGAGCGAGAACATGCCCGCCTGCTCCACGCCCACGAGCTGCGTGACCACGACGGTGAGGATGGGGAACACCATGCCCCATGCGCCCACGCCCACCGTGTTCCACACGTAGTCGCGGGTGGTGCGGTGCGCGGCGTACTCCTCCTCCTGGTCGGCCAGCGAGCGCTCGGATACCGCGCCCAGCAGCCGGTTGCACCAGCGGTTGACGCGCCGCGTGATGAAGTTGGGCTTGCGGGGCTTGCTTCCGGCCGCCTCGCGACGCTCGCGCGAGGATGCGCCGAGGAACGGCGTCGTGTCGGACGGCGCGGGCGCGCCGTCGGCGAGGTCGTCGGAGCGCTCGAGGTCGTCCTCCTGCCGAGCGTGCGAACCCTTGGCCTGTTCCTTTTTGAACGTGAAGCGCGCCATGCTGTGCTTCTCAGTCCCTTCTCGAACCGCGTCGTGTTTTGAAAAGTATAGTTCATCGCGAACCGGATGTGCGATATCCACAGGCATCAAATAGAAGTGCAGCTGTCGCCGCGCGCCCGGAGGCGGGCGGGAGAAAGCGCGCGGGAAATCCCGCCAGCACGAAACCGGCGATTCCGTGCTGCTGCCCGCCGTAGAGGAGGGGATGGTGGTGCGTGCGGCTCAAGCAAGATCGAGCTCGTTGTGCAGTTTGGCCGTCAACGTGCGCGCTTTGGCCGGAGCGCGCCGTGCCGCCCCGCGTGCGAGCGCTATACTTGCATGACCAACGTGCGAAGATGCGAAGGGGAGAGTTCATGATTGAGATCCTGTGGCACGGCCGAGGCGGCCAGGGTGCCTTTACGGCGGCGCGGCTGCTGGGCGCGGCGGCGTCGCTGGACGCGGGCGCGCATGCGCTGGCGTTTCCCTCGTTCGGCCCCGAGCGGCGCGGCGCGCCGATGCGGGCGTTCACGAAGCTGTCCGACGAGCCTATCGGCGACCGCAGCGCGGTGTCCCGGGCCGACTACGTCATCTACCTTGACGACACGCTGCTGGGTGCGGGCTGGGAAAACGAGCTGAAGCCGGGCGGCGTCGTGCTGGTGAACAGCACGCGCGCGTTCGATGACGCGCGCATCGTGGCGCTCGACGCCGACGGCATCTCGGCGGCCATCCTGGGTCGGGCGATCCCGAACACGGTGTTCCTCGGCGCGCTGTCGGCGCTGTGCGACCGCGTGAGCGTCGAGAACGTGCAGGAGGCCATCCGCCAGTACATGCCGGCGAAGCTGCACGCGAAGAACATCGCGATCGTGGAGGCGGCTCGGGAGGCGCTGGGGATGGCCCGCACGTCCTCGTCCAGCGCACCAACCCCGTGCGCGACGGGTAAGGCTGCCGGAGCCAGCGAAGCCGCCGCGTCGCGCAAAGAGGCGGGCTGCGAGTCGAGCCCCCTTCGCAACGAAGATACTCACATCCCCACCCTCCGCTCCGCCGCTCTCGACCCCTCCGAGTTCGCGCATTCCACGTGCTTCGAGGCGGGCTACCTCACGGTGAAGAACGCCGGGTGGCGCAACCTGCGCCCCGTGATCGACGCCGCGTCGTGCACCGGGTGCCTCCAGTGCTACCTGTATTGCCCCGATGGCACCGTGTACAAGGTGGCCGACGCTGCGGCTTCCCGTGGCACCCGATCTGCGGCCGCTGACGAAGGCTCGCGTGCGCAAGCACGCCACGCCTCCGCCATCGACCCCGGCTCGGGCACCACGAAAACCCTCGCTGACGTCGCAGGACCTGCGACAACGTGTGCGCCGGTGGCCATCGACCTCGACTTCTGCAAGGGGTGCGGCATCTGCGCGAAGGCGTGCGCGTTCGGTTCCATCACGATGATCCTTGAAAGCGAGGCGGATGCCCGATGAAACGGTTCCTTTCCGGCGACGAAGCGTTCGCCGAGGGCGTGCGCCTGGCGCGTCCGCAGGTGATTTCCGCGTACCCCATCACGCCGCAGACGGTGGTGGTGGAGCGCCTGAGCGAGATGGTGGAAGACGGCTCGCTGGCCGCCGAGTACGTGCATGTGGAAAGCGAGCACTCGGCGCTGTCGTGCGCCATCGGCGCGTCGGCCACGGGCGCGCGCACGTTCACGGCCACGTCGAGCCAGGGCCTGCTGTACATGGCCGAGTGCCTGACCTACGCGTCGGGCGGCCGGTTCCCCATCGTCATGATGAACGCGAACCGCGCCACGGCGCTGCCTTGGAACATCTACGGCGACCAGCGCGACTCGCTGGCGCTGCTCGACCACGGCTGGATCCAGGTGTACGCCGAGGACAACCAGGAGGCGCTCGATCTGGCGCTCATGGCCTACGCCGTGGCCGAGGACCCCGCCGTGGCCACGCCCGTGATGGTGAACCTCGACGGTTTCGCGCTCACGCACACCTACGAGACGGTGGACGTGCCCGAGCCCGAGGAGGCCGACGCGTTCCTGCCGCCCTACAAGCCTGCGGGCAACCGGTTCGACTTCGAGAACCCGGTGAACATCGGCTTCTCGGCCGGTCCTGAGTACAACCGCTACTTCAAGTACTGGGAGCACCGCGACATGCTCGATGCGCCCGCTGTGGTGGGCGAGGTGGAGAAGCGGTTCGCCGAGGTGTTCGGACGCGAGTATCCCGGCATGATCGAAACGCTGAACTGCGACGATTCCGATGTGATCCTCGTCACGCTGGGGTCGGCGGCCGGGCTCGTGCGCTCGGTGGTGCAGCAGCTGCGCGCCCAGGGCGTGCGTGCGGGCATGCTGCGCATCCGCTACCTGCGCCCCATGCCGAGCGCGCTCATCGCCGAGGCGCTGCGCGGTGCGAAGGCCGTGGGCGTGCTGGAGAAGGACGTGTCGTTCGGCGCCGAGGGCACGGTGTTCACGAACGTGAATTCCGCGCTGCAGCAGGCGGCCGTGGGCGTGCCCACCTACAACTTCGTGGGCGGTCTGGGCGGCGACGACATATCCGAGACGCAGGTGGCGGGCATGTACCGCATGCTTGAGCAGGTGGCCGAGGGCGTCGATCACCCGAGGGTCTCGTTCCTCGGCATCGACTCGCCCGCCGACGCGCTGGGCGCTGTCGAGAAGGAGGCGGAGTAACCATGGCCGTGAATGCCAAGACCATTTCCAACGACGAGTTCTTCTTCGGCCACAAGGCGTGCGCCGGCTGCGGCGGGTCGCTCGCCGTGCGCGCGGCGCTCAAGGTGCTCGGGCCGAACGCGGTGTGCGCGCTGCCTGCGGGCTGCATGAGCGCCGTCGGCTTCAACTTCCCGCAGCTCAGCTTCGCCAACAACGCGATGATCACGCCGTTTGCCGCCACGGCCAGCGTGCTGACCGGCATCGAGGCCGGCCTGCGCGCCCAGGGCAAGAAGCCCGACGACTGCACGGTGGTGGGTTTCGCGGGCGACGGCGGCACGGCCGACATCGGCATCCAGGCGCTGTCGGGCGCCATTGATCGCAACGACGACGTGCTGTACATCTGCTACGACAACGAGGCGTACATGAACACGGGCATCCAGAAAAGCTCGCTCACGCCGTTCGGCGCGAAGACCACCACCACGCCGGCCGGCTCGAACATGCGCGGCTGTCTGACGCAGAAGAAGAACATGTTCGAGATCGTGGCCGCGCATGGCATCCCGTATGCGGCCACCGCGTCCATCGGCTACCTCACCGACTTCATCCGCAAGGTGGAGCACGCCGCCACCATCCGCGGCACGAAGTACATCCACGTGATGGCGCCGTGCCCGACCGGGTGGGGCTGCGACGTGGACGAGACGGTGGACATCTCGAAGGACATCGTCGACTGCGGCCTGTGGTACCTGGCCGAGTACGAGGGCGGCGCGTTCAAGCTCAACCGCAACCCTCGCGAATTCGCCAGCGTCGAGGCGTACCTGCGTCGTCAAGGCCGCTTCAAGGCCCTCACCGACGAGGACGTCGCGGAGGTCGAAGCCGCGCGCGATGCGAAATGGGAGGTCATGCGCAGGGATTGGGCGTAGAAGACCGCTCGGAGCGTGCGGATTTGGCGGGGGGTGTCGCGAGGCGGCACCCTCCTTTTTTGTTGGATTGCCCTCGTGTGTAAATCGATCATATGATATAGTAGAGACAATCAAATGATTGAATGGAGGTTGGCATGTCGAAGGATCTGACGGCTCGGGATATCAAGCGTATTCGGGAGCAGTACGGCTTGACGCAGCAGGGTTTCGCGCGCTTGCTGGGGCTCGGCGAGGCGAGCATCGTGCGGTACGAAAACGGGCAGAAGCCCAGCAAGGCGAACGCGAACCTCATACGCGCCGCCAACGATCCTGCGTTCATGCTGGATTGCCTCAAGCGCGACGGGGACCTCCTTTCGCAGGAACAGCGCGGCAAAACCGAGCAGATCATTTACGCCTTAGTGACGTTCGACGAGGACGGGGACATCATGGACATCAACGAGATGTACGAGATCACGCTGCAACAGGAGATATTGATTGAGGAGGTCGCGCATCTCGCGGGGAACGTGTCGCATTTGCTCACTGCTGCAAGGGAGCGAGGAGACGAGATTAGCGAAGCCGTGTACGAAGATGTGCTCAAGCAGCTTGCGCTCGTCCGACCGCGCATTACGTACAAGGAGAATTCGAACGACACGAAGCTGTCCGAAATGAGGGGGCAGGTCGAGTGTTTGAAGAGCATCGCTGCAAGGCGGGAATCCAAGGCGGCTTGATATGGGGAAGCTCGAAGACTACTCGGATGGCGAATTCCGAACAGAGCTCCAGGGGATCGTAAGCATGCTCCTCGTTGACCCGTTGTGTGTGCCGGTTGAGCATCCTGAAGCGGTTTTACTCGGCGGTCAAAGCGGTGCGGGCAAGACCACCCTGCACAGATTGCTTCAAGATCGCCTTGCAGGCAACGCCATCGTCGTCAACGGTGACGAGTATCGCTCTTTCCATCCGCGGTATAAACAACTATGCGCACAATACGGCATCGATGCTCCGGCTCATACGGCTGCATGGGCCGGCCGGATGGTCGAATCCGTCGTTGATGCGCTCTCCATCATGGGGTACAACCTCGTCATCGAGGGGACGCTGCGCACCTCCGACGTTCCCCTCAAAACGGCGGCGCTCCTGCGCGGTCGCGGGTACGGCGTTTCGCTGGCGCTCATGGCGGTGAAGCCCGAAATATCGCTGGTGAGCTGCCAGTTGCGCTACGAGCAGATGCGCATCGCGGGCACGGAGCCGCGAGCGGTCGATCCGGCGCACCACCTCTTGATCGTCGAAGGCATCGTCGACAACCTGGAAGCGCTCGAAGATTCCGGCATGTTCGACAACGTCAGCCTCTACAGCCGCAGCGAGCGCTGCCTGTTCTCCGACGCCGACGGCGAGGGGCGCGCGAGCGAAGCGTTGCGGGACGTCCTGTTCGGCGACTGGACCGGCGAAGAGAGCAGGCACCTCGCATACCTCAAGCAGCGACTCGAAGAAGCGCGGGGGTCTTCTGTTTCTCAGATGTAGCGTAAAAGCTACACACAAAGAAAGAACGGTGTTAGAATGCAGGTGCGAGTTGAAGCGACTGAGGTTTTTTCGTCATGGCTCGGCGGGCTGAAGAATTCCAGTGCGAAACGTCGAATCGTCTCTCGTATCGACCGCATAGCTTACCATGGCGCTCTCATGGGAGACTGCAAAGCAATTGGCGGCGGTCTTGTTGAGATGCGATTCGATACGGGCCCCGGTTATAGGGTGTATGTGTCGCTTGAAAACGGTACGCTTTTGCTTCTTCTTGTCGGGGGCGACAAGTCGTCGCAGGTTGCCGATATCGCTAAGGCGCGGAAGCTCTTGAAGGAATGGAGAACGAGAGATGCCTGAAACGAGACCATGGGATGCCGCGGACCATCTAACTTCACCCGAAGATGTTGCCGCATATCTGAGCGAAGCTCTGCAGGACGGTGACCCTGGATATTTCCAGCACGCTCTCGGGGTTGTCGCGAGGTCAGAAGGAATGTCTGCGCTTGCTGTTTCGACGGGCTTGAACCGAGAGAATCTTTACCGAACTCTTTCGGACGATTCGAATCCTCGCTTTCAAACCATCGTGAGAATTCTTGACGGTCTTGGTCTGGTGCTCGATGTAAAACCAGCGCCGCGATCTGCACAAGCGTCTTCTCGGACACATGCGGCTTATCTTTAGCTCTCCGGTTCAGGGTCGAACGAATCGACGAGGTCGATGAGGTCTTGCTTTTTGTGGATGTCGAGCTTGGCGTAGATGCGCTTCGAGTGCATGCGCACGGTGTTCTCCGAGATCACCAGCTCTTCGGCGATGCGCACCACGGTCTTGCCGCGCACGATATGCTCCATGACCTCGGCTTCGCGCGCGCTCAACCGAAACTCCTGGCGGATGCGGGCCACCTGCTTGGAGATGCGGTCCTGGTAGACGGGCTCGCCTTCGGCATGCCTGTGCGCGGAGCGGGCAGTTCCTTCGCGCTTGACGGCCGTGTCGGGCACCGGCCCCAGCGACACGAGCTCGACGTCCGGAACCGCGCCCTGCGCTCCGCGCAGCGCGCTGTGGAAGCCGCCTTGCCCGAAGAAGTACATGAATCCCAGCAGGTACCCGGCTCCGAGCGCCACCACGGCATGCGACGAGAGGCCCGGGATGGCCACCTGCCCCGCAAGCGTCCCGCCGATGAATCCCGCATCGTGCAGGGCGTACACCACGCCGCCGAAGAACCCGTACACGAACACGGGGTTCGTCCCGTGGTCGCGCGACGACTGGGCGCACTGGATCATCATGAGCATGATGGTGACGCTGTACGCCGCGTACAGGATGGCCGCGAGCCAGCGCGCGTACCCGTCGCCCAAAAACGGCAGCAGCACGAATCCGGTGATGATCACCGGAAACACGATGCGGAACAGCGAAACCACGTTGAGCCGGACGCTCTTGAACTGCCACAGCACCAGAAACGCGACGGCGGTGACCAGCGACGCGCCCATGGAAAGCGCGTTCACGAGCGAGCCGATGGAAGGATCGTCGATGGCGAGCGCGCGGATGAGCCCCGCGCACAGCCCGAGCGACCCCACGCACAACGCCGGGCGCGCTAGGATGGAGATCGCCTGACGGTACACGCCTTTGTTCTTCTTCGGCACGTCCTCGAACATGGGCTGGTCGAAATTGATCTCGCGGCTCTTCAACGATATCGCCAGCGCGAAAAACGGCATGATGACCAGCGGAATAAGGTACACGGTGACGGCGCGGGGGATGAGATGCAGCGCGAAGTACAGCACCGAGGCGTACGCGGTTCCCAAGATGAGGTCGTGGTTGCCCGTGTCGGAGTCCTGGCTGGCGAACAGCCGCTGCCACAGCATGTAGAACCCGGCCGATCCCACGCCGATGAACCCGCCGCCCGCGATGACGAGGGGCATCATCCACGCGTCCAAGTACATCGAGCCGATGAGGCAGAACCATCCCAGCAGATACGGCACGGCCGACAGCCTGACGATGAACAACCGCGTGGGCCCGGGCATGTGGTACGAGCCCACCACGCTCAGGAAGAAGCAGCCGGCGAACACGAGCGACTGCACGAGGAAGAACCAGAACAGCGTTTGCGGCTCCTGCATCTTCATCGGCAGGAACGGGAACACGCCGCCCCATGCGCCGGCGGCGTTCACGGCAAGGAACGACGCGTAGCCGAACAGCGTGGTATTCGGTTTGAAAGCGCGCAGTACGGTCGCCGCGTTCACTATGATCCTCCCCTGGATGATAGCCTTCGACGGGTAGAATACCCCTTGCATCAGTATAGCGGGGGAGCTGGCGCGAAAGCGGGGGAATCCGGCGCTCGTCACGGACATCGTAAGCGCTTGAACAGGCAAAATGCAAAATGTACATATTTCATGTAACACGCGGTCGCGACGTCCGGCCTACAATGCGCGGTGTTTCGTCCATACGAAACGGATGAGCAGACGAGGGAATCAAGGAGGGATCATGACGAAAACGAAAGAGCATGCCGTTTCTCGCCGCGCGTTCGTGAAAGGTTCGGCCCTGGCCGGATTGGGCGCCGCCACGCTGGGCACGGGAACCCTGTTCGCGTGCTCGCCCCAAGCGGAAAGCGCGAAAGACGACGCCGCCAACACGGAAGCGGTGGAGGAGCAGATCGTCTGGACGCACTGCGCGGTCAACTGCGGCAGCACCTGCGCGCTCCAGTGCCACGTGGCGGACGGCGAGATCAAGTACATCGAATCCGACAACACGGGCAGTGCCGAGATGGATCAGCCCCAGCTGCGCGCCTGCTTGCGCGGCCGCTCGCTTCGCCGCTGGCTGCAGAGCCCCGATCGCCTGAACTATCCCATGAAGCGCGTGGGCAAGCGCGGCGAGGACAAGTTCGAGCAGATCAGCTGGGACGAGGCGGTCGACACCATCGCGAGCGAGCTCAAGCGCATCCGCGAAACCTACGGCGACGAGTCCATCACCGTGCACTACTCGTCCGGCGTGTCGTCGGGGCTTATGGGCAGTTCCGTCGTGAATCGCCTGATCAACCTCAACGGCGGATGCCTGAACTACTACGGAACGTACAGCTCGGCCCATATCTCGGCCGCGGGCACGTATACCTACGGTGGCGGCACGTACGGCAGCAGCTTCCTCACCTTGCAGGACAACCAGCTGGTGGTCATGTTCGGCAACAGTCCCGCCGATACCCGCATGGGCGGCGCGGGCCACACGCATGATTTCGCGTGGATGCGCGAGGAGAAGAATCTCGAGGTCATCAACATCGATTGCCGCATGAACGACACGGTGTGCGGGCAGGGCGGCGAATGGATTCCCATCCGTCCCGGAACCGATGGCGCGCTGTGCGCGGCGCTCGCGTACGAGATCATCAACAACGGTTGGGCCGATGAGGAGTTCCTGCACACGTATTGCGTGGGCTACGACGAGGAAACCATGCCCGAAAGCGCGAAGGGGCAGAACAAGTCGTTCAAGGACTACATCCTGGGAACCGGTTACGACCTGACGCCGAAGACTCCCGAATGGGCCGCATCCATCACGCTCATCCCCGCCGCCAAGATCAAGGAGCTGGCCGAGAAGATCGGCACCACCAAGCCCGTCTACATCTGCCAGGGCTACGGTTCGCAGCGCCACGCCAACGGCGAGATCACTTCGCGCGCCATCATGGTGCTTCCTCAGCTGGTTGGCCAGATCGGTCTGCCGGGCACGTCGGACGGGCGTCGCGAAGGGAGGTCGGCGTTCGCGCTTTCCAGCTTCCCCGCAGGTGAGAACCCGGTGAAGACGAACCTTCCAACGTTCATGTGGCCCGAAGCCATCCGTCGCGGCGAGGAGCTGACAGCGCTCAACGCCGGCGTTCAGAAGGCCGAGAAGCTGTCGTCCAGCATCAAGTTCATCTTCAACTACGCGGGCAACACGCTGACGAACCAGCACTCCGACATCAACGGGACGCACGACCTGCTGCAGGACGAGTCGTTGTGCGAGTTCATCGTGACGAGCGAAGTGTTCATGACCGATTCGGCAAAATATTCCGACATCATCATTCCGGACCTCACGTTGCAAGAGCAGTACAGCCTGTCCGCCAACGGCTACGCCGACAACATGGAAGCCATCGTGTACGGCAGCCCGGTGTACGAGCCGAAGTTCGAGCGTCGCGGCATCTACGAGGTGTGCACCGACATCGCCGACAAGCTGGGCATCAAGGACGAATTCACCGACGGGGGCAAAACGCGCGAGGATTGGCTGCGCCAGATTCTCGACGAGTCGCGCGAGAAGTACCCCGAGCTGCCCGACTGGGACACCGGTATGGCGCAGGGCGTGTGGAAGCGCACCCCCGAGCCCTCGATCGGCCTCAAGGCGTTCATCGACGACCCTGCGGGGAACCCGTTGAAGACGCCTTCGGGCAAGATCGAGATCTATTCCGAGACGCTCGCCAGCTTTGCCGACACGTGGGAGCTGGCCGACGACGAGGTGGTCAGCCCCATTCCCGAGTTCGATCCCGGTTTCGAGAGCTACGTGAGCCTGACGGACGAATACCCGCTGCTCATCTGCGGTTTCCATTACAAGGCGCACACGCACTCCTCCTACGCCAACAACGAGATCATCCAAGCTGCCGCGCAGCACGTGGCGTGGGTGAATCCGGTTGACGCCGAGCAGCGCAAGATCAAGGACGGCGACACCATCCGCGTGTTCAACGATCGCGGCGAGATTCGCATCGAAGCCAAGGTGACGCCGCGCGTTATCCCGGGCACGGTGGCCATCCCGCAGGGCATGTGGCACGACGCCGACATGAGCGGCGATCGCGTCGACCACGGCGGCAACATCAACACGTTGACCATCTATCGTCCGTCGCCGCTTGCGAAGGCGAATCCGCAGCACAGCAATATCGGCCAAATCGCGAAGGCCTAGGGGGTAGACCATGACTCAGTACGGTTTCCATTTCGACGGCACGCGGTGCACGGGCTGCAAGACGTGCGTGCTGGCGTGCAAAGATAAGAAGGACCTGTCCACCGATATCTCGTTCCGCAAGGTGTACGAGTACGGCGGTGGATCGTGGACGCAGGACGATGCGGGCGCATGGACGTGCGATACCTACGTGTACCACGTCTCCGTTGCGTGCAATCATTGCGATAGCCCGGCTTGCATGGCGAAGTGCCCGCAGGGGGCTATCTCGAAGGATCCCGACACCGGCATCGTGAACAACGATCCCGAGAAGTGCATCGGATGCGGCACGTGCTCCATCGTGTGCCCGTACAGCGCGCCGAAGGTGGACGAGGAGAAGAAGAAGGCCGTGCGCTGCGACCTGTGCGCCGACCGCGTGACGCAAGGCAAGCAACCCATCTGCGTGGAGGCATGCCCGCTGCGCGCGCTCGACTTCGGCGAGATTTCCGAGTTGCGGAAGAAGTACGGCGAGGTGGCGGCCGTGGCACCGCTGCCCAGCGCGGACGAGACGAAGCCGAACATCGTGATCACCGAACCGGTGAACGCGAAACCGGCTGGAGATACGACGGGATCGGTGCTCAACGAGCGCGAGATCGCGTAGAATCTTCTGAGCAGAACCAAGCGGGTGTCGCGCGGCGAGGTTGGCGCGACACCCGAGGGCCGCCAGGGGACGGGCGGCGCGTCGGCACGACCGACGGATCGGGGGAGGACACGGTGGAGCAAGTCGGTTTCTACTTCAATGCGAAACGATGCACGGGCTGCAAGACGTGCATGCTCGCGTGCAAAGACTACCGCAATCTGGACGCTTCCGTGTCGTTTCGCCAGGTGTACGAGGTGGCAAGTGGCAGCTGGAAGCAGGACGAGCACGGGTGCTGGACGCACGATTGCTTTGCGTTCTACGTGTCTTCGGCGTGCAATCACTGCTCGAACCCCGCGTGCATGGAGGTGTGCCCGACGGGTGCCATGGGCAAGAACGAGCAGGGACTCGTGAGCGTGGACGAGCATCGCTGCATCGGCTGCGGCTACTGCGCGCTGTCGTGCCCGTACCATGCGCCGAAGGTCGATCGCACCGTGGGGCACAGCGTGAAGTGCGACGGGTGCCTCGAACGGGTGCGCGAAGGACGCAGCCCCGTCTGCGTGGAAGCCTGCCCGCTGCGCGCGCTCGATTTCGGGCCGATCGCCGACCTGCGGGCGCGCTACGGCTGGGCGGCCGACATGCCCCCGCTGCCCGACTCGTCGAAAACGGCTCCCAACCTGGTGCTGAGCCTTCCCGTGTGCCTTGAGGAGCAGGCGGATCGGGTGCTTGCGGAAGGCATGGTCCACAACATACGCGAACTAGTGTGAGGGGAACAACCATGGATGCTCGAATCGACGAACGCCAGGCGGAGCTTGAGGCCGTCGCGTTCGCGGGCGATACGCTCGCCCCGTTTTTCCTGCAAGACCCCCGAACCGGCACGGCCGGCCCCGCCTTCGCGGCCATGGCCGCCCTCGACGCCGGGGCGGCCGCCGCCGAATGGCCCTTCGCCGAGGAGGGGGAGGCCCGCGCCGCGCTCGGCCTCATGACGGGCGGCCTTGCCGGAGGCGCCGAGGCCGACGACCTCGTGTGGGAGTACCGCCGCCTGTTCGTCGGCCCCGCGCCGAAGCCGGCCCCTCCCTGGGGCTCGGTCTACACCGACCGCGAGTGCGTCGTGTTCGGCGCCAGCACGCTGGCCCTGCGCGCGTGGATGCGCGGGCGCGGCATCGCGCGCCTCGCGGACGACAAGACCCCCGAGGACCACATCGGCCTCATGCTGTCGCTCATGGCCTACCTTGCGCGCAACCAGCCCGACGATCTGGACGAGTTCCTGCAAGCGCACCTGCTCACCTGGTCGTCGCACTTCCTCGACCAGCTGGCCGAGGCGGCCGCGCACCCGTTCTACGAAGGCCTCGCCCGCCTTGCGAAAGCCACGCTCGAAGGCGTTCAGCAGGTGCGCGGACTCGACGTGACCTACCCGCGCTTCTATCGGTAGGCGCGTGCGATGACCGGGTTCGACACCGCGTTCAACGAGATCACGCTCGTGCTGTTCACGACGCTGGCCCCGTCGGGCGCGGTGGCGTACGCCATCATGGGCGCGGCGGCGCTGCGTGCGCGGGGCGACGAGCGCAAGCGGGTGAGCGGCGCGCTGCTCGTTCCCTTCCTCGTGACGCTCGTGGGGCTCGTGGCGTCGGCCACCCACCTGGGCAATCCCGACAACGCGCTGTACGTGTTCTCGCGCGTGGGCGCAAGCCCGCTGTCCAACGAAGTGTGTGCGGCCGTGCTGTTCCTGGGCGCGTCGGGCTCGCATTGGCTCTACCAGTTCGCCGAACACGCGCGCCCGCGCGTGCAGAACGCGCTGTTGGGAGCGGCTATCGTCGCGTCGTTCGCATTCCTGGCCTCGGTGGCGTTCGCCTACGCCAGCAGGACGGTGGTCACCTGGGACACGCCCTTCGTCCCCGTTGCGCTGTGCCTGAACGCGCTGGTGGGCGGCCCGGTGCTGGCGCTCGCGGGACTGCGGTTCTCGCGGTGGTCGCCGCTTGCGGGGCGCGCGGGCGGGGCGCTGCTCGCGCTCTCGCTGACGGCCCTCGTGGCGAACGTGGGCGTGTACGTCGCCCAGGGCGCGAGCGTGCTGGCCATGCGGAACTACCTCGTGTCGGTCGAGCAGCTCGTGCCCACCTACGGCGCGATGGTGCTCGCCTTCTGCCTGCTGGCGGTGGCGGGCCTCGCGGTGGACGCGGCGGGGATGCTGCGCGGCCGCGGCGTGTCGAAGGCGTCGGCCGCGACGGCGTCGGTGCTGGTGTTCGCCGGCTTGTTCGTGATGCGGTTCGCGTTCTACATGATGCACATGACCTACGGCATCAGCCTCTAGCGTCGCAGGTGTGGTACGCTGCTGGGAAAAGCACCCGGCGAGAAGGAACTCCGATGAGCACGGACCAACCGACCACCACCGAGCGTCTCCGCGCGATGGGCGCCGCGATCGAGTCGGACGTCATCGCGCTGAGGCGGCATTTCCACCGTCATCCCGAGCTGAGCGGCAAGGAGCGGTGGACGTCCGACGAGCTGTGCGCGCAACTCGATGAGCTGGGCATTCCGTACCAGCGCGTGGCGGGTACGGGCGTGGTGGCGTCCATCGCGGGCACCGCATCGGGCGGGCGGCGGCAGTGCGTGGCGCTGCGAGCCGACATCGACGCGCTTCCCGTGACCGAGCAGACGGGCGCGCCCTACGCCTCCGCGTGCCCGGGCGTCATGCACGCCTGCGGCCACGATTGCCACATGGCCATGATGCTGGGCGCCGCACGCCTGCTGAACGACCTGCGCGACGAGCTGCACGGCGAGGTGCGCGTGCTGTTCCAGCCGGCCGAGGAGATTTCCATCGGCTCCACCATGATGATGGACGCCGGCGCGCTCGACGGGGTGGACGCCATCTTCGGCGCGCATATCTGGAGCGAGCTCGACGCGGGCC
Organism: Eggerthella hominis; assembly: GCF_014287365.1. Taxonomy (NCBI): domain Bacteria; kingdom Bacillati; phylum Actinomycetota; class Coriobacteriia; order Eggerthellales; family Eggerthellaceae; genus Eggerthella; species Eggerthella hominis. The sequence continues at coordinate 229,092 of NZ_JACOOA010000002.1, read as the reverse complement.
TCGTCTCGTGCGAGCCGGGCCAGCGCATGGCGCACACCGACTGGTTCCGCATCGACATCGAGGGCGTGAGCGCGCACGGCTCCATGCCGCACAAGGGCGTGGACGCCATCGTGGTGGGCGCCGAGATGGTCACCACGCTGCAGATCCTCGTGAGCCGCGATGTGTCGCCGTTCGAGCCGGTGGTGGTCACGGTGGGCGAGTTCCACGGCGGCGAGGCGCGCAACATCATGGCGGGGTCGGCCTACCTCACGGGCACGGTGCGCACGTGGAGCGACCGGCTGCGCGCCGAGGTGCCCGACCGCCTCGAGCGCATCGTGGGCAAGATCGCCCGCGCGTTCAACGCCGAGGCGCGCTTCACGTTCGAGTCGGGCAACGCGGGTCTGGCGAACGACCCGGCCTGCGCCGAGCTGGCGCGTCGCGCCGTGGTGGAGGTGCTGGGCGAGGAAGCCGTCGGCTCGTACGAGGGCACGCTGTCGGGCGAGGATTTCAGCGAGTACCTGCGTCGGGTGCCGGGCGTGTTCGCGTTCATCGGCTGCCGCAATCCCGAAGTGGGCGCCGAGCATCCGCAGCACAGCTGCTACTACGAAGTGGACGAAAGCGTCCTGGTCAAAGGCAGCATGGTAGCCGCCCAATGGGCGCTGGACGCCCTGGCCGAGGAGTAGGGCGTGGATGCGGTCGATCTTGCGGTGAGCGCTCTGTCTTTCTGCTTGAACGGCGGCGTGCTCGCCATCGGATACTCGAGGTTGCTGCCGACTCGTCATCCGTGGCTGATCGCGTCGGCGGTGTTCTTTCCCCTGCTGTTTCTCAACACGGTGGCGAACCAATTCATCGATGGTGCGGCCGCCTTGATTCTGATGGCCTTATCCCTCGGGGTGGTGCCGTTTCTGCTCTTCGAAGGCAGGACGTCGCTCAAAGTGGTTGCCGTGGCGATCTGCCTTGCATGCGAAGCTGCATCGGACATTGCGAGGGAGGTTCTCTGGGCTCTCTTGACGGGCATCACGATTCCGGAAGATCCGGTAGCCTACAGCTATGCGGCGTGGGGGAGCCTGCCGGAATATGCCGCATCTTGCATGGTGAGCGCCTTGTTGCTTGGGGTGTTGCTCGCATGGTTGCGACGGTTTCTTCTTCGCTTGAGCTCCTATAGCGAAGCGCCGGTGAACTGGTTGTATCTGGCCTTTCCCGCGGTTCAGTGCATGCTGTTCCTGTCGTTGGGCCTTTTGTGCGCGCTCGTCGACTTGGATACCGGGATGGTGGGGATTCTCGGTGCTTTGGTGGCCCTCTGCCTGGCGACCGACTGGTTGCTGCTGGTTTCGATGGAGAAACACGCCCGCAAGCGACGCGAAGATCAGCGCGCCGCATTGCTCCAACGGAACCTCGACGCATGCCTCGTGCGTTGTGACGCGTTCGTCGCGGAAGCTGAGCAGACGGCGAAAATGCGCCACGATGTGCGCAACCAGGCGCATGCGGCCATGGCCCTTGCCGAGCGCGGCGACCATGCGCGTGCCCGCGAGCATATATCATCGTTCGGATCATATTATGTGCCGAAGTGATCAGAAACCTGGCGGGGGGGGGGGGGCTTCATCGTATATAATCTCGTCAGACGAAGCCCGCTTCGCCCTTCCTATCAGCCAAAAAGACGTAAGCCGATGCCATGTACCAGGTCGTTCTAGTTGAAGATGACGCCACTCAAGCGGAGATCCTGCGCCGCATGGTCGGGCGTTCCCCGCGCGGCGGCGAGGTAGTCGTCGAACATATCTCCGATGCCGCGTCTTTGGAGGCGCGCCTTGCGGAAGGCTCGCCCGTCGACATCCTCATGATGGACATCGAGCTGGGGTCGGAAGACGCGAATGGCATCGACCTCGTGAAGCGCCATGTTCCGGCGGGAAGCGGCACGCAGGTGATCTACGTCACCGGCTTCGTCGAGTACTGCACGAGCGTGTACCGTACCGAGCACGTGTACTTCCTGGCCAAGCCCGTTGCGCAGGACGACCTGGACGACGCGCTCGACCGCGCTTTCGCGCGGCTCGCGGCGCGTGCGAGCAAGCCGCTCAGCATTCGCTTCGGCGGCAAGGTGGTGCTCGTCGCGCCGGAGCAGATCAGCTATATCGAAAGCGATCGGCGCAAGGTCCACATCCATGTGGGGGCCGAGGATATCGAGACGTACGCGTCGTTGTCCGATATCGCGGCCGAGCTGCCCGATTCGTTCATCCAGTGCCACAAGAGCTTCCTCGTGAACATGGATTGCATCAGGGAGCTGAAGGGCGACAGCGTGATGCTCGCATCGAACCAGGCCGTCCCCGTCAGCCAGAAACGCCGCAAGCTCGTACGCGAGGCGATCTTCGCGCACATCCAGGGCAAGCTGTAAGGGCTGCGTCGCCGCATGCCCGATAGCCTGATCGACATCCTGGGGGTCATGCCTGCCCAAATCGTCTTCGCCTATGCGCTGTCGAAGATGCTCACCATACGCAATCTTCCCGTCTATTGGGCGTTGTACCTGGGGCTCGTGTTGCTGGTGACGGGCTTGCGGTCGCACATGGACTTCGGGTTCAGGCCGATCGCATCCGTGCTGATGGTGCTCGTCTTCTTGGTCATGTCGAAGGGAAGCCTGGCGCGCAGGATATTGATCATCGTGCTGGCGCATCTGGTCATCTTCTTCGTGGAGTTGCCGGGCGGGGCGCTGTGGATGGCGATGACGGGCGTTCCCATCTCCGATTACGACGCGGTTCGGCAGCACCTGGGCGCGTTCTTCTTCATGCATGCTATTCACCTCGCTCTTCTTGCCGTGCTGCTCGCGCTTCTCTGCGCGATCGTGCGCCGGTTCGACGATAAGGATCAGGAGCGCGGGCGCGTCGCGTGGCTTCCCGCGCTGTTCACGCTGCTGCAGCTCGTGCTGGTGAGCGCCATGTTGTTCTTGACGTTCGGCCTGATCGACGAATCGATGCCGTACTATGTGGCGGGCACGCTGCTGTCCCTGTTGGGCCTTGTGGCCGACTTGCTGCTGATCGTCGCGATGAATCGCTACGATCAGAAACGGCGCGACGACGAGCGCGCGGCGATGCTCGAGGCGCAGTTGGATCGGTACCTGGCGCGGTACGGGGAATTCGTCGAGGGCGTCGAACGCACGGTATGGCTGCGTCACGACCTGGGCAATCACGTGCAGGTGGTTCTGGCGTTGGCGGAGCGCGGAAGGTTTCAAGAAGCGCGCGAGCACCTCGTTTTGGTGCGGCGCCTGTGTTCGGGTTCCGATGAGGGCGAAGGGGTGGGCTCGTGGTCGTGAGGGTTGCCGTTGCGGTGTGCGTGTTGCTGCTGATGTGCTCGATCATGGCGGTGCTTGCCCGTCGGTTGCGCGACGTGCCGCCGGCGCGCCTTTTGATCAACCTGCTGTTCCCCTTCAGCCAGTTGTGCATCGTGGTGTTCCTGTTCTACTACGCCATCGCCTACTCCTTGCCGCTTTGGATGTTCGTGCTGATCGTGGTCGTGGGCACCCTGTGCGGCCCGGTCGACTTGCTGCTGTTCAGGGCGCTGGAAGAATCCGAAAAGCGCGAGCTTTCGCGCGAGCGCGTGCGCCTGCTCGAGGAGCAGCTGCAGGCGCAGGAGGAGTATCTGCAGCGGTTGTCCGCGGATATCGACGAGGCGCGCCGTGTGCGCGAGGACGTCGCTCGCGAGCTTGCCGCGGTGGACGAGCTGCTGGAGCAACGCGAGGCCGAGGCGGCGTCGCAGGGGCTGATGAAGGCGGTGGGCATCATGGACTCCGCGTGCAAGCGCTCGTGCGAGCATCTTGTGGTGGACGCGCTCGTTTCGATGAAGGCCGCCGTGTGCGAGGAGTCGGGCATCCGCCTTTCGCTCGATCTGGCATTGGCCGACGACATCCCGCTGCCCAGCGTGGAGTTGTGCGCGGTGTTCTCGAACCTGCTGGACAATGCGATCAACGCGTGCGCCCAGGTTCCTGCGAGCGCGCGGTTCATCGAATTGAAGGCACGCGTGGACGCCGGCTACCTGGTGGTGCGTATGGAGAACAGCTGCGCGCCGCTGGGGGTGGGCGAGCGCCGGCGTTCGCCGCGCTCGCGAGGCGGGCGTCTGCCCGAGCACGGTTGGGGCCTCAGCATCCTCAAAACCCTCGCCGACCGCCACGACGGCAAACTGGAAACCGCCCAAGAAACCGACGTCTATCGAACCACCATGATTTTGAAGATTGGTGCGAGGTGAAGGAGCGTTATGCGGATCATTGTTTCGCCTGCTAAGAAGATGAATGTGGTGGACGACGCGTTCGGGTGGCGCGAGCTGCCGATGTTCGCGGACGAGGCCGCGCGGCTGGCCGACGCGGTGCGGGCGCTGGCGTATGACGAGGTGAAGGCGCTGTGGCAGTGCAGCGACGCGCTGGCCGAGCTCAACTTCGAGCGCTTCCGCACGCTCGACGTGCGCGGGGGCGCGCTGACGCCGGCGATTTTGGCCTACGAGGGCATCCAGTACCAGCACGTGGCGCCGCAGGTGATGACGGCCGATCAGCTGGACTACCTGCAGCGGCGACTCCGCATCCTCTCCGGCTTCTACGGCGTGCTGCGCCCCCTCGACGGCGTCACGCCCTATCGCCTCGAGATGCAGGCCAAGCTGGCGGTGGACGGTACGCGCACGCTGTACGAGTTCTGGGGCGACCGCCTGTACCGCGCGCTCGCCGCAGAGACCGACGTCATCGTGAACCTCGCATCGGTGGAGTACGCGAAGGCCGTCGCGCCCCACGTCGCGGGCCCGTGCCGCATGGTCACCTGCCTGTTCGGCACCATCGACGCGCGCGGCCGCCTCGTGCAGCGCTCGACCGCCGCCAAGGCCGCTCGCGGCTCCATGGTGCGCTGGTGCGCCGAGCACGGCGTCGAGCGCCCCGATGACCTGCGCGCCTTCGACGTCGCCGGCTACGCGCTTGACGAGGAGCGCTCCACCGACGACTGTTTGGTGTTCGTACAATAGGATTTTCTTTCATACATACTAATAAGTTATTATGATATAATGCTTCAAAAGTATCATGAAGAGAGGATTGCGGGTGCCGATCATTGCAGTGTTCTACGGTATCGTCATTCGCATGTACTTTCAGCAAAGCGAGCACAATCCTCCCCATCCCCTCTGGCGTAACGAAAGGATCGTGAAACAGTGTTCAGGAAGGTGACGGCGGTATATCCCCTGTATCGAATGACCTTACTGGTGTGGTTTCAGGGTGGCGAAGCCAAGTTTTACGACGTGGAGCCCCTGACGAAAACCTGGAAAGTCTTCGAGGCCTTGCGAGATCCTCTGCTGTTCTCTCAAGTAAGGGTCGACGGTGGCGGCTACGGCGTATCGTGGAACGACGATCTCGACCTTTCCGGAAACGAGCTGTATGAGAACGGGAAGGGGGCCGAGATTGAGGAGACCGAACGAAACAGAGTGATAGAGGAGGTTTCATCTGCGCGGAAAGCCAGCGGACTGTCCCAAAACCAGCTTGAGGAGGCGGCGGGGGTGCGGCAGCCCGTTATCGCACGGCTCGAAAAAGGCGATACGGCTCCGCGTCTCGATACGCTGATCAAGGTGCTCGCCCCTCTGGGAAAAACGCTTCGCGTGGTGGATTTGACCGAAACGGCAGGCGAGAGCGGATTGCTGAAGACGGTGCAGGCAGATTCGCGGTAGAGCGTCGATCGCTTCTTCCCGATCGTCCGCAAATTCTTCATCCCGCGCTTCGCGTTTCGACCAATATCACTATAATAGGAACATTCGCGAACAAAAGGCCCTCCGTGCGGACGCGCGCGGGCGGGCGACGGCCTGACGAGGATACGCCCATGACCATGAAACCGTACAACCCGCATGAGATCGAGCCCCGCTGGCAGCAGGAGTGGGCCGACATCGACCTGTATAAAGTCACCGAGGATGCCTCGAAGCCGAAGAAGTACGTGCTCGAGATGTTCCCGTATCCCTCGGGCGACATCCACATGGGCCACGTGCGCAACTACACCATCGGCGACGTCACGGCGCGCTACTACAAGATGCGCGGCTTCGACGTGCTGCACCCCATGGGCTGGGACGCGTTCGGCCTGCCGGCCGAGAACGCGGCCATCAAGCACAACAGCCACCCGGCGAAGTGGACCTACGCCAACATCGACACGCAGAAGGCCAGCTTCAAGCGCATGGGCTTCTCGTACGACTGGGACCGCACCGTGGTGGCGTGCGATCCCGAATACTACCGCTGGGGCCAGTGGATCTTCCTGCAGTTCTGGAAGCGCGGCCTGGTGGAGCGCCGCAACAGCCCGGTGAACTGGTGCCCCAACTGCCAGACCGTGCTGGCGAACGAGCAGGTCACCGAGGGCCAGTGCTGGCGCTGCCACGGCGCGGTGGAGAAGCGCGACCTCACGCAATGGTACTTCAAGATCACCGACTACGCCCAGGAGCTGCTCGACGACCTCGATCAGCTGGACGGCTGGCCCGAGCGCGTCAAGCAGATGCAGGCGAACTGGATCGGCCGCTCCGAAGGCGCCGAGATCGACTTCGTGCTGTGCGGGCCCGACGGCGAAGCTCCGGCCGAGCCTGCCGAGGCCGACACCATCACCGTGTTCACCACGCGTCCCGACACCTTGTTCGGCTGCTCGTTCTTCCTGCTGGCGCCCGAGTACCAGGGCCTCATGGAGCTGGTCGAGGGCACCGAGTACGAGGCCGGCGTGCGCGAGGTGGTGGAGCAGGCCGCCAAGGTGAGCGCCGTCGAGCGCGCCCAGGGCGACCGCGAGAAGCATGGCGCGTTCACCGGCCGTTACATGGTGAACCCCGTCAACGGCGAGAAAGTGCCCGTGTGGGTGGCCGACTACATCGTGAGCGATTACGGCACCGGCGCGGTCATGGCCGTACCGTGCGGCGACCAGCGCGACTTCGAGTTCGCGCGCAAGTACGACCTGCCCATCATCCCCATCATCCTGGGCGAGGACGATCCGCTGTATCCCGAGCTCAACGGCGTGCAGGAGCGCGTGGTGACCACGGTCGACTGGGATCGTGCCTACGACGCCGAGGGCGTGCTCGTGCAGTCCGGGAAGTACACCGGCATGACGGGCGGCAAGCACAGCCCGGCCGTGGACGCCATCATCGACGACCTCGCCGCCGAGGGCAAGGGCAAGAAGACCGTGCAGTTCCGTCTGCGCGACTGGCTGATCAGCCGCCAGCGTTACTGGGGCAACCCCATCCCGGCCGTCCACTGCCCGACGTGCGGGCTCGTGCCCGTGCCCGAAAGCGACCTGCCGGTGCGCCTCCCCGAGGACATCGACCTCGCTGCGGGCGAGACGCTGGCCACGCACGAGGCGTTCGTGAACACGACGTGCCCGACGTGCGGCGGCCCGGCGAAGCGCGAGACGGACACGATGGACACGTTCACGTGCTCGAGCTGGTACTACCTGCGCTACACCGATCCGCACAACGAGGAGCTGCCGTTCGCGCCCGAGAAGGCGAACCGCTGGATGCCCGTCGACCAGTACATCGGCGGCATCGAGCACGCCATCCTGCACCTGCTGTACAGCCGCTTCTACACGAAGGTGCTGCGCGACCTGGGGATGCTCGAGTTCGACGAGCCGTTCGCGAATCTGCTGTGCCAGGGCATGGTGAAGGACGAGCACGGCGAGACGATGTCGAAGTCGAAGGGCAACGTCATCGCTCCCGAGGACATGATCGCCGAGTACGGCGCCGATGCCGTGCGTGCGTACATCCTGTTCATGGCCCCGCCCGACAAGGATCTGCTGTGGGACGAGGGCGGCCTGGCCGGCATCTTCAAGTTCATGAACCGCGCGTGGCGCATCGTGAACGACCTGGTGGGCCACGCGGGCGACGAGTCGCTCTACCAGCCCGGCGCAAGCGAGGCCGAAGGCGTCGAAGCCCTGCAAAAGCTCAACCGCGAGCGTCATCGCGTGGTGGGCAAGGTCATCGACGACTTCGATCGCAACAACTTCAACACGGCCATCGCCGCCGTCATGGAGCTGACGAACGCGGCGAGCGACTACCTGCGCAAATGCTCGCCCGAGGAGCGCGCGGCGTGCGAAGGCTCCCGCGCCATCGACGCCGACGTGGCCGAGGTCATCGTCAAGCTCATGGCCCCCATCGCGCCGCACTGGTCCGAGGAGCTGTGGAGCGCCGTGCTGGGCAAGGACGGCTCCGTGCACACGCAGCCGTGGCCCACGTTCGACCCCGAGCAGGCCAAGGCCGACGAGATCGAGCTGGCGGTGCAGGTGAACGGCAAGGTGAAGGCCAAGATCACCGTTGCAGCCGACGCGCCCGAGGACGACGTGAAGGCCGCCGGCCTCGCCGCCGTCGAGGCGGCGCTTGCGGGCAAGGACGTCAAGAAGGTCGTCGTGGTGCCCGGTCGCCTGGTGAACATCGTCGCGAAGTAGGCGCACGCGAACAACGCACGCAGCGCGAACGCGGGGCGGCTCGGTTTTCCGGGCCGCCCCGCTTTACGTGTTCGAGGGTTTCTTCCCATAAAGAAAGCGTGTTCGTCATATTCAGGGTTGACGAATACGTGTTTCCCCATCATACTTGTCCAAATCATTAGATTTGCTATAAAAACGATAGGAATTCGGGAGGACGGGACATGGCTCAGATATCCGCAGCTCAAGCTGACGCGATGGTCATTCCGTCGGTTCCCGGCAGTTCAAATACGACGGGGGGGGCGTCGTGTCGCACCTCCTCGCTGCCTCGATTTGTAGCCTCTGATTCCTCGACCCCGTCCGGTCGGCAAAATAACGCGAGCGGGGGGGGGGGTGCCTCACCGTACTCTTTGCGGTCTATTGCCGGTGAGCGCGATGCCCTCACCGGACTCGAAACGCGCGCCGGCTTCCTCGCTCATGTAGAGGAGCTTTCCGCAGCGCATCCCCAAACGCGCTATGCTCTCGTATGCGTCGACGTGGATCGCTTCTGCGCATACAACGCGCGCTTCGGATACGGCGCCGGCGATTCCCTCCTCGTCAACCTCGGCAACGCGCTTTCCCGCTTGCTGTCGTCGCAGAGCGCGGCGGCGCGCTTGCACGCGGATCGCTTCGCGCTGTTCGCCCCTCGCTCGCTGCTGAGCGAAATCGCGTTTCTCACGCGCTTCTCGTATTGTCCCGACGGCGTTTTCTGCAGCGTCCGATCGGGCGTGTACGAAGTTGAGCTCGATGCTCGCCATTCTGCCGATCACATGCTCGATTGCGCTCTCCTTGCCCTCCGCGCGGCAAAGCACGACGATGGGGAGAAGCGTACGTGCGTCTATCGGCGCGATTTGCGCGACGAGGCATTCTTCTTTCAGGACATCGTTCGGGAGTTCGCTCCGGCACTGAGAAACGGCCTGATCAGTCCTCGGTTTCAACCGATCGTCTCGTATCCGAGCAACCGGTTGGCCGGGGTGGAGATCCTTGCGCGCTGGAATCGTCCGACGCATGCGCCTCCAAGCCCAGCCCGGTTCGTGCCCGTGCTCGAGGAAGCCGGGTTCATCGCCGAGCTCGACATGCACATGATCGTGCGTGCGCTCGTGCATCTGCGCGACTGGATCGATGCGGGGTTCAAGGTGGTTCCCGTTTCGGTCAACCTGTCCCGCCTCTCCCTTCGCGCGCCCGATTTGCTGCGCAGGCTTGAGTCGCTGCTGAGCGCGTATCGCCTGCCGTCCTGCTTGCTCAGGCTGGAAGTATCCGAAAAGGCGTGGAGCGTCGATGCGACCCAGCTCAAAGCGATGCTTTCGCAGCTGCACGCCGCAGGGTTCTCCCTTGCGGTGGACGACTTCGGCACGGGGTCCACCTCGCTCGATTCCCTGGCGGGTTCTCCGGTGGACGTCGTCAAGCTCGACAAGGCCTTTCTGCGATCGCACCTGACCGACCGCGACGGCATCGTCATCACATCCCTGGTGCGGCTTGCTCACGATCTGGGTTTGATCGTCGTCGTCGAAGGCGTTGAAACCGAGGAGCAGGCCTCGTTCCTCAGGAACGCAGGGGCCGATTGCGCGCAAGGGTATCTGCATGCTCCCCCGCTGGACAGGGCTTCCTTCGAAGCGCGCCTGTCCGCGGGGGGGGCTGAGCGCGAACGCCGTGCCGCGCGCGAAGCGGATTGATCCCGACGTCCGGGAAAAGCCGGACGGGTGCGAGGGGCCGGGATTGTTGGAAGTGCGCGAATGAAAAGGATGCTCAGAGGTTCTTATATGGCGAAAACGCAGGTCAAACAAAGCAATATCCGTCGCGTCGTCAAGCGCGTCAAGCGAAACGTGCAGGCATGCCTGGGCGTCATGTGCGCGACGCTGCTGCTGGTGGCGGCTTTGCCGATGCCTTCCGATGCCGTTGGCGAGGGAGCGCAGGACGGGTCTGCGCAGGCGAACCCGGTTGTCGTCGAGGCGCCTGCGGCAACGCCGAGCGACGGTGATCTCCCCGACGACGCTCTCTCCGACGACGTCGCAGTTTCGGACGGCGCATCGTTGAACGTTCCCGATTCCGACGTCGCTCCCGACGAGTCCGTGCAGGAGGATTCCCCGATGCAGCCCTCGTCGCCGCAGCCCGTCGAGGGCGAGGCGAGCGATCCGCAGCTCGACGAGGGCGACGAGCCCGTGCGGGATGGCTACGAAGCGCCCGACGCCGACACCGCCCTCGATGAATCAGGGTCGCTTGCGACCGGATCCGACGACCTCGAGGCGGAGGACGAGGGCGCGTTGGCCGCTGCGCCTTTGGCCGCCGACCCTGCGGGGTTCTCCTGGAAGTTCGCCGATATCGATGACGATACCTGCAAGATCAACGGCTACAACGGCGGCACGATCACGTCGGGGACGGTGCACGTGCCGGCCGTGAGCCCTGCGGGCAAGAAGGTCGTGTCGATTGTGGGCAAAATCGAAATGTACAAGAATCTGCGTTGCCAGATCGATTTTTCCGCTGCGGTCAATCTGGAGCGTATAGAGCAGTTCGCGTTCTCCTCTTCGGGTCTGCAGGGAGCCATCGATCTTTCGCAATGCGTGAAACTGACGAGCCTGGAGGGATACTCGTTCAAGGATTCGCTCGGTCTGACGGGCTTGGTCCTTCCTCCCAACCTGGTTTCGACGGGCAATTACGCCTTCTACGGATCTTCGGGTCTGACGGGTTCGCTCGTGCTCCCGAAATCGCTGAGAACGATGGGTGCCGAGCTATTCAGGAACTGCAACTTCACGTCTCTCGTCATTCCGAACGATACGGCTCTCACCTCCATCAGCGGCAGCGCATTTAATGGCAATGCCCTATCTGGACCACTGACGCTTCCTGCGAACATAACCACCGTGCAAGGCTCTGCTTTCCGGGGCAACAAGATCACTGCCGTGACGTTCGAGGCGAATGTGATCGAAGTGTTCGATGGTGCCTTTCGAGACAACCTCATTGCGAACAATCCCTTCGAAGGGCAAAAATTCTCGTCGCTCGGCGGCTACTCGTTCGCGAACAACAAGTTGTCGGGGGCGATTTCTTTCGCGGATGATCAAGCGGCTCTTCCTTCGCCGGGCATTATCGCGAATAACCCCGATGTGACAGAAATAACCCTATCCAAAAGTTGGCTCGCTATTCCGGCCGAATCATTTCAGGGGCTGACGAGTTTGATCAAGGTGTCTATTCCGAAAGGCAATGTCCTTCGACGTGTCGGAGATCGTGCGTTTCAGAATTGTATCAGTCTTCAGTCGTTCTATCTCAACGACGCACCTTTGGCGGACAGCATGAACGGCAATGCCATAGGGCAGGCCGCGTTCCAAGGGTGCTCGTCGCTGAAAGAATTCCATGTGGGAACCGGTACCTTCGGACAGCAATCGCAGGTTGTCGTCACGGTGAGCAACTCGGCTTTCAAAGATTGCACGGCACTCTCCTTCATCGACATTCCCTCGCCGTCGAGCGGCTCGACGAAAATCAGCGTCAAGATTGGCGCCCAAGCGTTCATGAATACCAACCTGGGCGATTTTCCGGACCCGCTCAACCCGGGCGCGCCCCTCGGCTACCTGCCCCTTGATCGGCGATCGATCACCTCGATCGGGGCAAGTGCGTTCAAAAACGCTAACCTTCGCGACGTGAAGCTGCCGAATACCTTGGCGTTTGTGGGGGACGAGGCGTTCGCGGGCAACCATATGACCGATCTGGAGCTTCCTGCAAATAGTCATCTCGACGTGCCGGAGAACGTCGGTGCGAACGTTCTTGCAGATCAAACGGTTGACGAGCCTGCTATCTGGGGCGACTCCGACCAGCCCGACAAGGCCGACATCATACTGGAGGCGCTTCACGCACTCGGGTTGGTGCATGACCGGGTGGACGCGGTGGGCCTGAACGTGACGGGCGTTGGCACCAACATCCAGCCCGACAACGCCGATACGTGGAAGGTCGATCACGTGGCGACGTACGACAAGAGCTACATCGAACCGAGCGATACGACGTTCACCTACGGGTACGAAGTGTGGCGAACGGGAGGCTCGGCCGCGCTCTCGCACGGCACCGTGACGCTGTCTTATGTGGAAAAGGGGGTTCCTTTCGGGTTCAGCTACTACGACAATCCGGATTTCACGGGTTCTCCGGAAACGCATATCCAATGGGTTGCTATAGGGCGCTTTCCCGCTGAAGAATCGCATGGTGTCGGGAACTTCGGCGTGAACAAACCGGGCTACCACACCCTGGGCGGCGCGTACGACCCCGTGGCAAACGCAGGATGGAGAACCGGGACCGGGGCTGCAACGGGCGAGCCGATAGACCCCGAGACGGTGCAAGCCGTGGGCAGAACCTCGCCCTCGTTCTACAATCGGTGGATCGCGAATTCCTATGCGGTGTCCTTCGACAACAACTGGAACAGCATGGTGGCGCAGGATCCGAAGCTGGGCACGGAAGACCCGGACGATCCGGACGGCGTCGTGCCCGACGGCGCCTGGGTATCGGGGACGATGGGCGAGCTGGCCGGGCTGACCTACGGCGAGCCCGCGACGCTTCCCGAAAACGGTTTCAAGATGGGTGGCTACGAGTTCGTCGGTTGGGCCACGTCTCCCGACCTGGCCGAGGGCGACCGCGCGGAGGGGACGAACTTCTTCTCGCCCGGCTCTCCCGTTGCGACCCCCGATCCTGCGCCCGTCGACGGGGGAGCCGTGACGCTGTACGCGCAGTGGAAGGCCGTGGACTACGGCGCAGACGACCCCGCGCTGCTCGGATTCCTCTCGATTCCGCAGCACGTCGCTCTGGAACCCTACGGCGGCAAGCTCTACTCGAAGTCGTCCGTCCCGGACGCGCCTGCGGACGACCACGCGGTGGTCGTGGGCGCCGAGCCGGAGATTCCCGGTGCGACGTGGCCCTCCGACCAGGTGTATCAGGTGTCGGTTACGCGACCGGATGCCGACGCGTCCCTGCTTGTGCTTTCGGGCGACGGGGATGCCGGCAAGGTGATCCAGGTGCTGAGGGCCGACGGGAGCGCGTACGACCCCGGCGTCAACGACACTGACAACCCGGATGTCGTCCCCGCGCCGCTCATGACGATCGATCCGCACGACGGCGCGAAGAGGACGGGGTCGTTCATGCTGGCGAGCGTCGACCCGTCCACGGCGTTCAGCGCGAACGCCCGCTATGCGGGGACGATGACGTTCCGCGTCGACATCGTGCAGAAGGGGGCGACCTCATGATGACGCACTCGCTGCCGCGGCGGTTCCGCGTGGCGCTTGCCGCGCTCGCGACGCTCTTGGGGGTCCTCGCGCTGATGACGGCCGCGCCTGCGTCGCGAGCCTGGGCGGACGAGCTCTCGGGCAGCGCCATCGTCGAATACACGCCGCAGAGCTGGCCTTTCTCGATTTCGGCCAGCGGGTGCGGGCAGCTCGAGCTGGTGGAGGTCCTGCCGCCCGCGCAGGATGCCCCGGCAGCTCGGCAAGCGCCTCAGGCGGCGGCGCCGGGAATCGTCGTGCGCGACGGAACGGTCGACCTCGAGGTGTTGCGCGGCCAGGAGCTCGCGTTTCGCGCCGTGCCCGACCCCGGCGCCTCGCTCGTGTCGGTGCGCATCGGCGGCGAAGACGCCTCCGATGCGTTCGCCGAAGACGGGACGATGACGTTGACGGCGGAAGAGGCTCACGTCGACATGGTCGTCGTGTTCGGCGACGCGGCTCCGGGCGGGAACGCCGCCGCGGGCAGCGGAGGCAAGCCGGTGCCCATCGGCTTGACGCGGACGGGCGATTGCCTCTGGATCGGCGCGAGCGCCCTAGTTCTGCTGGCGCTCTGCGCATGGTGCACCACGCGATGCGCCAGCCGCTGTCGAGTCCGCGTCGACGACGCAAGCAAGGTTCAACCGCATGAGAGTGCGTGAACATAGAAGCGAGGAAGCGGCACGATGCCGGTTTCCGAAGCAAGCAGCCGTGCATGCCCGAAAGCATGCGAGTGAAAGGAAAGATAGCATGAACATCAAGATGAACCGCAACATGGGGCGTGTTCTGCTGGCGGGCGCTTGCGCCGCCGCGCTGGTCGTCGGAAGCGCCGTGCCGGCGTTCGCCGCCGATCAGTCGGGTACCACGAACGTGACGTACTCGTCTTCGCAGCAGGTGCCGGGCACCAACGGATGGGGCTTCGAGATTCCCACCTCCATCCCCTTCGGCGCCGACAAGAGCGTGACCGTCGATGCGTCGGTGAACCTGTTCAACACCACGCCCGGCGGCTCGGTCGACCAGATCACGACGCTGCCTGCGGGCGGGGCGAAGCTCCATCTGCAGTCCGCCAACGGCTTCACGCTCATGAAGGGCGCGTCCGATCCCGTCAATTACGAGATCGCCTACACCGGCGGCGGCGTTTCCAAGGCGCTGTTCGATCAATCGGTGACGACGAAAACCGTGATCGGCACGTTCGACAAGACGAACCACACGGCGACGGGCGTGGCCACGCGCACGGGCGATGCCACGGAGGGCGGCGCCCACTCCGACACGCTCACCTTCAGCTACGAGGACCAGACGGGCGCGTAAGCTCGACGTTTCCCGGATCGTGCGCCGCCCCGCCGCATGCGCGACGGGGCGGCGGTTCGCGCTCTGATATCCCAGAAAGGCGGAATCGACGTTGAGCAACGCGTTGACCAATGACCAACAGCATTCCCGGCGAACGGGGCGCATCGTCGTTGCCGTACTCGTCCTCCTCGTGCTCATCGGCGCCGCGGTTGCGGCGACGGTTTTCCTCACGCAGCCGCAGGACGACGGTACGCGCATCGACCCCGCGGCCGCCGACTACAGCATCCCCGGTTACGAGAACCCCGGCGGGGAGCAGGGCAGGATCCGCATACCCACGTATTCCGAGTGGGACATGCCGGCGGGGACCGACACCGTGGACGTGCCCCTCATCAACACCGAGGGCAACCCGTGCTACATGCGGTTCACCGTGAAGCTGAAGGACGGCGGGGAGGTGCTGTATCAATCCGAGTTGGTTCCGCCTGGCCAGGCTATCCCTTCGATGCGCTTGAACAGGGCGCTCGATGCGGGTACGTATCCCGTTGTAGTGACCATCGGCACCTACAGCCTGGACGATCCTTCGCAGCCCCTCAACGGGGCCGAGTTGGGAACCAAGATCGTGGCGTCGTGAGGTGCTGCCACGGGTGAGAAGAAAGGGGGCTCGTTTTGGCGAGAACGTCGAACGCGGTGATGAAGAGGCGGAAGATGCTGGTGCTCTCGCATCTTGAGAGGCTTGCCGAGTCCGGCAGGCTTCCCTGCTTGTCGTACGGCAACCTGGGGCAATCCTTGGAACTGTCGAACGGCCAGGTCCGTCGCATATGCAAGCTGTTGCAGAAGGAGGGCGCGCTCAAAGTGACTCCGCGCTACTTGAAGAACGGCGCGCAGCTGGAGAACGCCTATCGGCTGACTTCTTTCGGCAAGCAAAAGCTCATGGATTGGCGCGTGCGGGAAACGCCTCAGCCGTAGTCGTGCCAGGGCGCTCCTGCGGGCCGCCGACCACGTAGTTTTCTGCCAGAATCGGGGTGCCGACCCGCCTTCGATGGTACAGTGCGATCATGGATATCCTCGTACGTCATAGTTCGGCACCGGAATGCTGGCGCTTGATCGGCGAACTCTTCCTGCGCGACGCCGCAAGGCGCGCTGCGACGAAGGGCGCGCTTCCCGACGCTGCGTCCGTGCATGAGGAGGCGATGTCATGAGCGTCTTGTTCGAGGGGTTGGAGATCGGGTCGTTGCGGGCGAGGAACCGGTTCGTGCGGGCGGCCACCTACGAGGCGCTGGCCACCGACGACGGGTATATGACGCCGGAGCTGCGCGCCGTCTACGAGGAGCTCGCCGACGGCGGGGCGGGAACGATCATCGTGAGCTACGCGCACGTCGTGCGCGACGAGCAGCCGAACCCGCGCATGCTGGGCATCTACGACGACTCGTTCGTTCCCGAGTACCGCGCGCTAGTTGACGACCTGCACGAACGCGGCGCGCGCGTCGTGTCGCAAATCGTGTACGGCGGCTCGGCGACGAAGCTGGATCCGCCGAGCGCGCGCATCCTCGGGCCGTCGGCCGTGGCCAACCCGAAGACCGGCATCGTCCCCGTGGAGGCGACGGCTGCCAACCTGCGGGCGCTCGCCTGCGCGTTCGCCGACGCCGCCGCTCGCGCCCGAGCCGCGGGGTTCGACGGCGTGGAGCTGCACGCGGCGCACGGCTACCTGCTCAGCCAGTTCTTGAGCCCGCTGTTCAACCGGCGCGCGGACGAATACGGCGGCTCCCTCGAGAACCGCGCCCGCTTCCTCGTCGAGGTCGTCGACGCCGTCCGAGCGCGGGTGGGCGCGGCGTTTCCGCTGCTCGTGAAGTTGAACAGTTCCGACGGCGTGGAGGGCGGCTTGACCGAGGGCGACAGCGTCGAGGTGGCGAAACTGCTGGCGTTGCACGGGGTGTCGGCCATCGAGGTGAGCGGGAACTGGCGCGCCTGCCGTGCGAAGGACTACGCCGGCGAGCCGTTCTTCGCGTCCTACGGGCAACGGCTCGCACGCGAGGCGGGCATCCCCGTGATCCTCACGGGCGGCAACCGCCGCTTAGACGCGATGGAGCGCCTCGCGACGGAGGGCGGCATCGCGGGCTTCGGCCTGTGCCGCCCGCTCATCTGCGAGCCCGACCTCCCCCGTCGCTGGCAGGTCGACCCGCACGCAAAACCGCGCTGCGTCTCGTGCAACGGCTGCAGCTCCTCGCCGGGCCACCGCTGCATCCTGCCGTAGCCGCGAAAGCGGCTCGGAAATCCGAGCCGCTTTCGTTGAGGGGAGGGAGGGAGTTGGCGGAGCGCTAGCCCACGTAGTCGGCGGCGTTGTCACCCGCTACGCGGCCGAAGGTGTAAATGTCGGCCATGGACGTGGAGCCCAGGCGGTTCGTGCCCATCTTGTGACCGGCCACCTCGCCTGCGGCGAACAGTCCGGGGATGGGGTTGCCGTCGGTATCGAGCACTTCGGCGTTCGGGTTGATGTGCAGGCCGCCCATGGTGTAGTGCACGGCCGGCTTGTAGGTCATGATGTAGTAGGGCGGCGTATCGACTTTGTGCATGGTGCCGCGATAGGCGAAATCGGGGTCGGAGCCGGCATCGACGTATTCGTTCCACTGCTCGATCGTCTTCGCAAGCGCGGCGGCGTCGATGCCGAAGGGCTCGCACGCCTCTTCGAGCGTGTCCGCCTTCGTGCAGAGCTTGCGTGAGGTGAGGTTCTCGAACTCGTCGGAATGGATGTCGACCACCTTGGTCTCGTCGGCTGCGGCCTGATCCCAGATCTCGTAGGCGCGCTCGTCGGTCTGCGCGAGAATGGCCTTCGACAGCACGTCGCGGCGGCCGAGCTCTTCCACGAAGCGCTTGCCTTCCTTGTTGAACATGACCGTGCGCTCGTCCAAGCGCATGTCGTCCAGGTACAGCAGCGCGCCCGTGTCCACGTCGCAGATGGGATAGGTTTGGATGAGCTCCATGTCCACCAGCTCCGCGCCGATGGCGGATGCCATGGTGAGGCCTTCGCCCTGCGCTCCCACCGAGTCGGTGGAGTTGAACTGCTCGCCGAACTCGGGGTTCGCCTGCGCGCGCATCTCGACGTTCGCGCCGAATCCGCCGCATGCCAGCACGACGGCTTTGCAGTCGAACGTGTACTCGTCGCCGGTGACGGTGTTCGTCGCCTTGATGCCGCTGATGCTTCCGCTTGCATCCTGCACGAGCGCGGTGGCTTTCGTGTTGTCGATGAGCGTGATGTCGTCGATCGACTGGGCGCGGGTGGTCAGCTTCGTCGTCATGGCGTTGCCGATGTGCCCCGAGGGGATGATGGAGCGCTTGACCGAATGGCCGCCGAAGAACAGCAGGTTGTGCTCCCAGGAGATGCCGCCCTCGTACGTGAGCCATTGCGCCGCATCGAACACGCCGTTTGCGATGACGTTCACCAGCTCCGGATCGCCGCGGTGGTCGCCGCCTTCCAGCATGTCGTTCGCCAGCTGCTCGGGGCTGTCGGCCAGGCCCGAGTTCTGCTGAATCCAGTTGCCGGGCACGGCCATCTCGCCGCCGGACAGCGCCGTGGAGCCGCCGAACACGCCCAGCTTCTCCATGAGCAGCACGTTCTGTCCCTTGTTGGCCGCGCTGATGGCGGCGGTGAACCCTGCGCCGCCCGCGCCCACGACCACCACGTCGTAGGCGGTGGGGATGTCGCTCGCCGGTTGCTGCACGGCCTTGTCGCGCTTCTTCCATTCCGACGATTTCTCGCCCGCCTTGTCCAACGCCTCGGCGACGGCGGTGAGGTACGCCATGCTGGACAAGGACGCGCCGGTGACGACGTCGACGTTCAGCGTTTGGTTGTCCACGATAAGCTTGCCCAGCTTCTCCATGCACACATCGCCCAAGCCTGCGGACTCGCGGGAATCCAGCACGTCGATGCGCTCGATGGCGCCGTCTTTCGTGACCACCTCGATCTGGATGGTGCCGTGCTTGCCCATGCCGCTGCCCACGGTGGCGACGCTCGCGTCCTCGGAAAGCTCTTTCGAGGCGCTTCCCGACGGAGCGCACCCGCCCAACGTCAGCGCGCCGCCCGCCGTTGCGAGCGCCGCACCGGTCAGAAACTGCCTGCGTGAAAGTCCTGTCATCGTGCTCATCCTCCTTGTTTCCAGTCCCGCCTCCCATGATGTGCCGACCTTTACGGCCGTTCTGTTCGGGACGACGAAAACATAGCACCGCGGCGGCGCGTCGGCCGCCTGATACGGGGTTCAATAGGTAACCCAACCCTGGTTTAAATCAGTAACCCCAGGCAAAACGCCCCGTGCGTCACGGGATTTCGAGGTAAGATGAAAAACCGGAAGTGCAGGGAGGGGAGGATCTGCATGAAGGATTTTTTCGACCGCTGGAAAGACATGCTGGTGCGCGTCGGCGCTTTGCCCGTTGCGTTTCTCGGCATCGGGCTGTATCGCGCGTGGCTTGCGACGTTCTTTCGCTACGATGCGTTCCCGACCATCGATTTCTTCGATTACGCTCTGTTCGAGGGCGCCATCGGCGTTGCGTCGTTCGCGGTGGTGTTTCTTGCGCGCCGCATCACGCCGCTCTGGTCGAATCGGGTCGCGGTGGGGCTGACCGCCGTCAGCATGGTGGGCGGGTCGATGCTGTGCGTGGTCGCGTGCTTCTGGGTGCAGATCGCGGCGCTCAAGTATGCGGGGCTCGTGTTGGCGGGCGCGGGTCTCGGATTGCTCATCCTCATGTGGGCGGAGTTTTTCGGCTCGCTCAATCCTATGCGCGTGGCCGCGTATTATGCCGGTGCCATCTTCTTGGGGGAAATTCTCAAGTGGCTGTTCAGCGGGCTCGATCCTGCGTACATCGCCGTGTTTTCCGTGGTGCTTCCGCTCGTCTCCCTCGATTGGGTGCGCCGTTCCATGAAGCGGCTGCCAGACATTGACCTGCCCAAACCCATGGGCAAGGCGGGGCTTTCCGAGGTTCCCTGGAAGCCTATTGCCCTCATGGGGATATGCACGTTCGCGACGGGGTTCGGCGTGCTGCCCGATCAGCCCTTGGTGGCGGGGAACATCGTGGGCACGATGCTGGTTGCGGCGTTCGTGTTCTTCGGCGTGCTTTCGTCGTCGAAGTGGTTCAACTTCGACACCATATACCAGCTGGCGTTCCCGCTCATGATCGTGGGGCTCCTGCTCATCGCGCCGCAGTTCTCGCTCGACTCGCAGACGGCGGCGGGTTGCTACGACGCCGGGTACACCATGCTGTCCATCTTCATCATGATCGTCTTGAGCAACATCGCGTATCGGTTCGGCATCTCGGCGGCCTGGCTGAACGGCATCGAGCGCGGCATCCGCTATCTGGTGGAGGCGGGCGGTTGGAGCCTGTTCGCGCTCACCTCGCTCTACCTGCCGCAAGACGCCGTCACGATGGTGCATCTGGGCATCGTGGCGATCGTGGCGCTGGCGTTCGCCGTGCTGTTCTTCACGGAGAAGCGGCTGTCGGCGAAATGGGGCATCAGCTTGAAGCAGAGTTCCGACGGCGACGACGTGTTCTCGCCGGGGCTGCTTGCCATGCGCGTGTCCGACCTGTCGCGCGAGCACAGCTTGAGCCCGCGCGAGGAGGAGGTGCTGCAGCTGCTCGCGCGCAAGGGAACCTCGACCCAGATCGAGGAGAACCTGTTCGTGGCGCGCGGTACGGTGAAGGCCCACACGAGCCGCATCTACCGCAAGCTGGGGGTGCACAGCCGCGACGAACTGTACGAGTTGTTGGGCATCGAGGACTGAAGAGGGATGGGGGCAAGCGCAATTATCGTGTAATCGGCTTTGAATTTCGATGACGAACGGGATAACGTCGGGCAGCGCGCCGTTCGGGTTTGCTATCATCGACCCCTATGACACGACATAAGAAACATGGATGGTTGAAGACGATGCTGGGTTTGGTGCTCGGGTGCATACTCGTGGTCGTTGCCGTGTTCGCGGTGACGAACGTGGTGACGGTCGCCACGACGAAGGACCGCATCGTCGAACCGCAGGCGGCCGAGGGCTTCGACGCCGATGCCGTCGTGGTGCTGGGCGCCTCCGTGTTCGCCGACGGCACGCCGTCGGGCATCTTGCAGGATCGCCTCGACGACGGCATCGCGCTGTACAAGGCGGGCGTGGCGCCGAAGCTCATCATGAGCGGCGACAACAGCACCGTGTCGTACAACGAGGTGCAGGTGATGAAGGACTACGCCATCTCCCAAGGCGTGCCCAGCCAGGACATCTTCTGCGACCACGCGGGCTTCTCCACGTACGAGAGCATGTACCGTGCGAAGAACGTGTTCGGGGCGCAGCGCATCGTGGTGGCCACCCAGACCTACCACCTGTACCGCGCGCTGTACGCCGCGCAGGGCCTCGGCCTCGAGGCCATCGGCGTGGCCAGCGACTACCACGACTATTCCAAGCAGTTCCAGTACGACCTGCGCGAGGTGCCCGCGCGCACCAAGGACTTCTTCAAGACGCTGTTCCAGGTGCCCTCGACGTTCGTGGGCGACCCCATCAGCCTCGACCAGTCCGGCGACGTCACCGAAGGCTGAGCGCGCGCAGCAGCGCCTGCGCTTCGCACGTTACCGGGTCGATGACGGGGATGCCGACCGCCTCTTCGAGCTGCGGCGCCAATCCGATGGTCGAGAATCCCGTGCACGCGAGCGCGATGACCGCCGCACCCTCGTCGCGCAGCTGCCGCGCGGTCGCGATCGCGGCCCGTCGACCTGCGGGCGTGTTCAGGTCGCGCGTGTCGCGCACGCCGTCGGGCACGAGGTCCGCCAGCAGGCGTTTCCCCAGGATGCGCGGGAACGCGGGCGGCGCGTCCGGCGTGATGCCGATGACGCCCACGGGCCCCTCGAAGCGCGCCGCGGCGGCGGCCACGCTCTCGCCGGCGCCCACCACCGGCACGCCCACGATGGCGCGCGCCTCGGCCACGCCGGGGTCGTCGGCGCAGCTCACGATGATGCCGTCGGCGCCCTGCTCGACCAGCTGGCAGGCGAGCGCCACCACCTTCGGCTCGGCCGCGCGCTTCGTGGCGGCGTCGTGCACGCCCTCGGGTTGGTCGGGAATGCACCGCGATACGGTGCGCACCTGCGGAAACGCGCGCTCGATGAGCTGTCCGTGCGCGTCCGTTCGTTCCCGGTCTTCCGTGATGACGCGGATGACGCCGACGGTGCAGGCGACGGTGCAGGGGGTATGCGGGGCAGGGTTCATGGCGCTCACTCGTACCTCTCGATGAGATCGATGAGGTCCTGCTTCGAATGCAGGGCCGTCTTTTCCAGAATGCGCCGCGTGTGCGTGCGCACGGTGCTCTCCGACACGAACAGCGCCTCGGCGATCACCTTGGCCGAGCGTCCGCGCGCCAGGTAGGGCAGCACCTCGGCCTCGCGCCGCGTCAGCCCGTAGTAGGCCGCTATCTGGTCGAACACGTCGCCGCCGGGCTCGTTGCCGGGCGCGTCGCCGGACGCGTTGCTGGATGCGTCCGCGGGCCCCTCGACGGGTTCGGCGGCAGACCTGGAAGCGGGTTGTGCGGCGGGGGCCTCGCCTTCCTGCTGCAGCGGGCACGCCGCTCCGCACGCCGCCGCGCAGCTGGGAGCCGCTTCGATTTCCGCCTCCCTCGCCTTCGCGGCGCCGAAGCTCAGAAACGAGAACCGGTTGCTGGTGTGCTGGAACAGCGCGAGCATGGCCAGCACGTAGATCGCGCCCACCGACACGCCGATGACCAGCATGGACGGGCTTTCGGGGATGAGCATCACCACGTAGCCGATGCCGATGCCCACGAGCCGCGCGATGATGGACACGCCGCGCACGATGCCGCCCACCACGAAGCCCGACACGCTGAAATCGTAGGCCGTGGACACCACCATGTACCAGATGATCACGTCGAACACGCCGTAGCAGGCGCTCATCACCATGTTGAGCTCCACGGGGTTCGTGCTCCAGAACACCGGCATGAGCGCGAACAGCACCACGAGGATGGGCACGATCACCTTGAACGTGAGCGCCAGGTCGGTGCGGCGGCGTGCGAACAGCACGAGCCCGATGAGCGCGACGGCGGCCACGATGTTGGCGATGAGCGGCAGCCGGTGCGCCTCGTAGGCGGAGTCCACCGACACCACGGTCATCTGCCACACGTAGCCGAACAGGCACGACAGCACGAGGCTGGCCACGATGAGGCTCACGAGCGAGCCGAGCGCCGTGCGGTACCGGCCCGAATCGGCGGCGAGGACGGCGCGCTCGTCAGGAACCTCGCGGTTGCAGCGCGTCAGGCACAGCTGCGACAGCACGGGCAGCGGCAGCATGAGCAGCAGCGCGGGCACGCCCAACTCCTCCGAGCAGAACGAGAACGCCACGAACAGCAGCGCGGTCAGCAGCAGCACCACGGGCAGGTAGAACGACGTGCGCGCGGGGTGCATGCGCCCGAGGCATTCGGCCCAGCTTCCCCAGAAGTAGCCGTACCCCACGCCGGCCAGCACCGCGCCCGCCACGAGCGGCAGGATGGCCAGCGACGCGGGCAGCAGCCCGACGCTCCCGGCGACGCCCGAGCCGGCCATTAGCCCGAGGCCCGCCACGATGCTCGCGGTGAACGCCGAAGGCGGCAGCTTGTCGTAGAAGGACGGGTCGCGCTCCATGCGCGACGCCACGACGAACAGCGTGGTCATGTTCGCCACGAAGGAGATGATCACGACGAGCGTCTGATATCCGGTGGAATGCACGGGTCCCGACAGCAGGATGGAGCTGCGGAACGTGAGCATGCTGCACGCCCAGAAGAACGCGAGACCGAGATGGCGGAGCCGCAGCGTCTTCCATACCATGCGCATGCTGCGTCGTTCGTTCGCTTCGGGCGGACACTCGGGCATGGGTCAGCAAACTCCCCTCGTTCGACGATACCGGGCTTGATTCGACGGGGGTCGCACGACCCCTGCTGCGGATAGCGCCTCCCTCGAAGCGCGCTGACGATACTATACCTCATCAGCCTAAACACCATTATCATCAATTATTGATGATAAGCAAGCGATTCACTGGGGTTAGGGTGTAGCGCCGACGAGAAAGGACGCCCGTGAACCCCGATGCGAACGCCGCAAACGCCCCTGCAACCCCTTTGGCTCCGCCCGCAGCCCTGCTGCGGAACGCCTGCGTGGACGCTGCGCCGCTGTTCGCGCCGCCGGGTTTCGAGGGCCCCGACGAGGCGGGCGAGCGCGGCTCGTGGGAAGCCATGGCGCATCTTGCCGGCGAGGCGGTGACGACGCCGCGTGCTGCAGCGCGGCGCGCGTTCGAGCGCGAGCTGTTGGTTGCGGGCTTGCCGCTGGCGGCGCTTCCGGTGGAGTCGCTTCACAAGCCGTGGTGCACGCCCGACGGCGTCATGCGCGCCTCGCGCGGCATGTACGGCGGCGAGTCGGCGCAGCACGTGCGGGCGCTGTGCGACGCATGCGGGCTGAGCGTGCCCCCGGCGTTCGCGGCGATGCCCGATCATCTGACGCTGCTGTTGGAGCTGCTCGCGTTCTTTCTCGAAGCCGGCGCGGAGCCTTCGGCCCGCATGCTGGTGCACGACCACTTCGATTGGCTGGGGGCCTACGACGCGACGCTTGCTGCACGAGCGGAGCAGGCTGTAGGCGCCCCGGCCTTCGACGAGGAGAAGCGCCGCGACCTTGCGGAGGGCATCGCTTTCATGCGCGGTGTCGTTCGCTCGATCGACGGGGCCGTGCACGGATGGGCCGAAGGCGCGGCGTGAGGGCAACGCGCCGGCAGGGAGGGCGCTGCGGCTCGGCCGCAGCGTATGAAGACGAGAAGCAAGGAGGAGGAATGTTCGAATCTCAGGTTTCGCGCAGAACGTTTCTGAAGGGATCGGCGGCAGCGGCGGGCACGCTCGCGGCAGTCGGATCGCTTTCGTTGGGCGCGTGGCGCACCGACCGCGCCCATGCGGCCGGCGGCGATCGCGCCGTCACGCCGTCGCTGTGCAACGGCTGTTCCAGCAAGTGCGGCCTCATGGCCACCACGCTGGGAGGCTCGCTGTTCACGTTGAACGGCATCGAGCAGCATCCGTATTCCAAGGGCAAGCTGTGCGCCCGCGGACACGGGTTCGCCCAGATGGCGTACAGCGAGGACCGCGTCACGCAGCCGCTGCGCCGCACGGAGAGCGGCGAGTTCGAGCCCATCGACTGGGACACCGCGTATCGGGAGATCGGCGAGAAGGTGCAGGCCATCATCGCCGCGAACGGCTCCGAGTCGCTGGCGCTCATCCACGACCCGCGCCCGTCGGGCAAGTACTACACGAAGCGCTTCATGAACGCGCTGGGCTCGGCCAACATCTACACGCACGCAGCCGCGTGCAACCTGTCGAAGGAAGCCGGCCTCACCGAGACCATCGGCGCGTCGAACTACTCGGTTGATTTCGGTTCGTGCAAGATGGTCGTGTTCATCGGCCGCAGCTACGGCGACGGCATCCGCCCGTCCCACGCCATGAGCCTGGCCGATGTCGCCGAGGCCGGCACCCGCGTCGTCATCGTGGACCCGCGCCTCAACAACGCGGGCATCTTCGCCACCGACTGGGTGCCCGTCAACCCCGGCACCGACCTGGCGCTGCTCATGGGCATCTGCAACGTGCTCATCGAGGAGGACCTCTACGATCACGGGTTCGTCGAGCAGCACACGGTGGGCTTCGAGGAATTCGCCGCCCAGGCGAAGGACTGCACGCCCGAGTGGGCAGAGAAGATCTGCGACGTGCCCGCCGACACCATCCGCGAGCTGGCGCAGGCGCTGGCCAAGGCCGCCCCGGCCGCAGCCGTCGAGCCCAGCTGGCGCGCCGCGTTCGGCTGCGCGTACAAGAACTCGTTCGACACCGCGCGCGCCGTGACGGCCGTCAACACCCTGCTGGGCTCGTGGGGCCAGAAGGGCGGCGCGCTCATCACCGGCTCGCCCAAAGCCGGCAAGATCGACGACGAGCGCTTCGTCGATCCGCCGAAGCCCGAAGGCAAGCGCATCGGCGACAAGGAGTACGGCGCGGTGAGCAGCTCCGGCTCGAACATCGCCGCCCTCGAAGCCGCCCTCGACGGCCGCATCAAGGGCATGTTCTTCTACAACTCCAACGCGGCGAAGGGCTACGCCCAGCCGAAGGTGTGGTCCGAGGCGTTCGAGAAGCTCGACCTCATGGTGGCCATCGACGTGCAGCTGTCCGAGACGGCCATGCAGGCCGACTACGTGCTGCCCGAGTGCACCTACCTCGAGCGCATGGAGGCGCCCGACTACATCGGCGGCAAGAAGCAGTTCGTGGCGCTGCGCGCGCAGGCGCTCGACCGCGTGCACCCCGACACGAAGCCGTGCGACGAGATCTTCACCGGCCTCGCGCAGGCGTGCGGCGTGGGCCAGTACTTCGACTTCACCGTGGAGGACCTGGCGAAGGCCGAGATGGACACGCTGGGCGTGAGCATGGACGAGCTCAAGGAGAAGGGCATCGTCGAAGTGACGTCCAAGGCGTTCGAATACGGCGTGCCCACGTTCAAGACTCCCACCGAGAAGTACCAGTTCACCAGCGAGAAGGCGGGCGCCGCGGGTCTGAACCCGGTCATCGGCTACGTGGAGCGCCTCGTCATGCCCCAGGGCGACGAGCTGCACTTCATCGGCGGCAAGCAGTCCATCCACTCCCACACCATGACGCAGAACGTCGAGGCCCTCAACGCCATCTCGCGCGAGTACAACCTCGAGCGCGTGTGGATGAGCGCGAAGGACGCCGCCGAGCGCGGCATCGCCGACGGCGACCTCGTGGAGGTGGCGTCGAGTGAGTACGCCGACCAGGTGCGGTGCAAGGTGACCGAGCGCCTCAAGCCGGGCGTGCTGTACCTGCCCACGCACTACGGCGGATCGTCGCCGTACCAGTCGCGCGCGTACGAGTACGGCATCAGCATGACGGAGTTCGTGCCGTTCCACGGCGGCGAGCCGGGCGTCGGTTCGACCATGAGCCAGGAAGTGGCGGTCACGGTGAAGAAGGTGGAGGCATAACATGGCACGGTACGGAATGCTCATCAACACGAAGAAGTGTGTGGGATGCTACGCCTGCCGCGTGGCCTGCCAGATGATCAACGGCCTGGACTCCGACAAGGCGTTCATCCACTACGAGGAGCTGGAGACGGGGTCGTACCCCAGCGTGTACGCCGAGAACGTTCCCGTGCAGTGCATGCACTGCGAGGACGCCCCCTGCGCGTCGGTGTGCCCGACGCACGCGACGTACACCACCGACTCGGGCGTGGTGCTCGTGGAGGAAGAGAAGTGCATCGGCTGCAAGTACTGCATGGCGGCGTGCCCCTACGGCGTGCGCGTCCAGCTGCACTCCGGCGTGGTCGAGAAGTGTCGTTTCTGCTGGTACGAGGGCGAGCCGGGCAACCCGCCGGCGTGCGTGGGCACCTGCATCACGAACGCCCGCATCTTCGGCGACCTCGACGACCCCGAGAGCGAGATCTCGAAGGCCATCGCGAAGTACAACGCGCAGCCGCTCGCGAGCAACCTGACCGAATCCAAGATCTACTACGTGAGGTGATGAACAATGGTATGGGGACCCCTTATCGCTTGGTACCTGTTTCTGGCCGGCGCGTCGGCCGGCGCGTTCCTGACGTCCGCGTTCGTCGAGGCCAAGTATCCTGACAGCGTGAAGATGCGCGTGGCCGGCCGCATCATCGCTCCCGTGTTTCTGGCCATCGGCCTGGTCATGCTGATCTTCGACGCGGAAGCCGGCCTGTACAACCCGCTGCGCTTCTTCTGGCTCATCGCGAACCCCGGTTCCGTGATGACGCTGGGCGTGTACTTCATCTGCGTGTTCATGCCCGTGGCGTTGGTTTCGGCGCTGCTGGAGATCCTCAAGAAGCCCGTGCCGAAGTGGCTCACGTGGATCGGCGTGGTTGCCGCGTTCTCGGTGGCCGCCTACACCGGCTTCCTGCTGGGCGTGGTGAAGGCGTACCCGCTGTGGAACAACGCGGTGCTGCCCATCCTGTTCGTGGTGTCGGCGCTGTCGGCGGGCCTCGCGGCCACGTCGCTCGTGGGCCCGCTGGTGGATCGCGAGCGCTTCGAGCAGATGTGGCTCATCAAGAAGTCGCACGTCATCCTGTCGGCCATCGAGATGGTGGTGCTCGCCACGATGCTCATCATCGTGAGCGCAGGCAGCGTCGAGGGCGCGGCGTCGGTGCAGTCGCTGATCATGGGGCAGTACGCCCCGGCGTTCTGGGGCGGCATCGTGCTGCTGGGCCTCGTGGCGCCGTTCCTCATCGAGGGCTACCCGGTGTTCGTCACGAAGCGCGTCGAGACGTCCATGACCTCGATGGCCGTGAGCGTCATCGGCGAGGCCGGCGTGCTGGTGGGCGGCTTCCTGCTGCGCCTGCTGGTCATTCTGGCCGCGCTGCCGGTGCTGTACCTGTAAGTCGCACGATCCGCAGGGTGCCGCAACCCCCTCCGCGGCGCCCTCATGAGGCCCCCTCGCCGAGAACCGGCGAGGGGGCCGCTTTCGCGTTATGCGAGCCGAATCGCGCCGCCGTGGGGGAGGGTCGTCCCCGTCCGAGGGCCCGAAATGGCAGAAATCGCCTCAAATGTATAGATTCTCGCTGCTTGCGGCTGTCTGCTGCCTGCAAAACCCCAGGTCGCCTCTTTCCCCCTCAGCCTCGCGGCTCGAAAATCCATACATTTGGCGCGTTCTCTGCCAGTTTGCCGCGCTAGCGGTACTTCTCGATGAGGTCGATGACCTGTTGCTTGGAGTGCAGGTCGGTTTTCTCGAGGATGCGGCGGGTGTGGGTGCGGATGGTGTTCTCGGACACGAACAGCGCATCGGCGATGACGCGCGCCGACCGCCCGCGCGCGATGAAGGGCAGCAACTCGGCCTCGCGGCGCGTCAGGCTGAAGTCCTCGGCGATCATCTCGAACGCCGCCTCCTCGCTGAGGGGGGCCGGCGCGGCGGGCTCGTCGCCCGCCTCCGCGTCGGCCAGCGGCTTGGGTGCTGCCGCGGTCGCAGGCGCGGGCACGGCAGCGGCCGCGGGCTCGGCCGGGGTCGCCGCGGCGGCTGCCGTCGGCGCGGCCGTCTCGGACTCCGGCTCCTCCGCGGCAACGATCGGCGCGCCCCGGCGCCGCGTGCGGTAGAACAGCCCCAGCATGGCCAGCACGTACACCGCGCCCACCGACACGCCCACGATCAGCAGCGACGGGCTTCCGGGGATAAGCATGAGCAGGTAGCCGATGCCGATGCCCAGCAGCCGCGCCAGGATGGACAGCGCGCGCACGAGGCCGCCGATGACGAAGCCCGACACGGCGAAGTCGTAGGCGGTCGATGCCACCATGTACCAGATGATCACGTCGAACACCCCGTAGCTCGCGCTCATGATGACGTTGAGCGCCACGGGGTTCGTCTCCCAGAAAAACGGCAGCACGGCGAACAGGATGACGATCACCGGCACGATGACGCTGAAGGCCAGCGCCAGATCCAACCGCTTGTGCGCGTACAGCACGAGGCCGATCAGGCACACGGCCACCACGAGGTTCGCCACGAGCGGCGCCTGGTGCGCCTCGTTCACCGACCCCACCGACAGCACGGTCATCTCCCATACGAGGCCGAACAGCAGCGACAGCACGAGGCTGGCCACGATGAGCGAGACGAGCGACGCGAGCGCCGTCAGGTAGCGCTTCGAGTTCACCGTGCGCGCGTAGCGCCCGTCGGGCACCTCCGCATGGCAGCGCTTCAGGCACACGAGCGACAGGATGGGCAGGGGCAGCATGAGCGCGAGCGGCGGCACGCTCTCGTACTCGGCCGCCAGCGAGACGAGCAGGAACAGGGCCGCCGTCAGCAGGAACGACATCGGCACGTAGAACGACGTGCGCGAGGGGTGCATCCGCCCGAGGTACTCCGCCCAGCTTCCCCAGAAGTAGCCGTAGCCGACGCCGGTCAGCACCGAGCCACCCACGAGCAGCGCCATCATCGCGCCGCCCGAGCCGGTGTGCCCTGCCACGTCGATGACCACGAGGCCCGCGACGATGAATGCGCAGAACAGCCAGCCGGGCAGCCGGTCGAAGGTGCGGGGGTCGCGCTCCATGAACGCGGCGATGGCGAACAGGGTGGTCATGTTCGCGATGAACGAGATGAGCACGACGAGCGTCTCGAGCTCCGGCGTGTTGGCGGGCCCTTGCAGCAGGATGGAGCTGCGGAAGGTGAGCATGCTGCACGCCCAGAAAAAGGCGAGGCCGACATGGCGGAACCGCAACGTCTTCCACACCATGCGCATGCTGCGTCGGTCGCGCGCAACCGCCAGCCGAGTGCTCAAACCAAGCCCCCTATCAGGCAAAACATTCAAATCACCAGAAACTGATTACCCGGCCCGCTCGCATCGCGCCTAGGATGGGCCACGTCGAGAAAGGACGAACCGTGCCCGTTACGAAGAACACAGCCTCCCTATTATCGCTCATCGCGCCGCTGTTTTCCTACCTGAAGGATGAGGATTACGGTCATGTGCTGCAAAACGCGGCTTGGCAGGATGTGCGCGTTGCGGCGGGCCCCTCGTTGGGTGAAGCGCTCGCGCTCCCGGCGTGGGAGGCGCGTTCATCGTTCCAGAACGAGCTGCTGGTGTCGGGCATGCCGCTGGCCGCGATGCCGGTGGAGTCGCTGTACAAGGCGTGGTCCGCGCAGGAGGGCAACGCGTTCGACGCCACCCGGGGGCTGTACCTGGGCGATCCGGCTCGGCATCTCGGCGCGGTGTACGAGCAGCTGGCCATCCGCGTGCCCGAGGCGTTCGCCTCGATGCCCGACCACCTGACGCTCGAGCTGGAGCTGCTGGCGCTGCTGCTGGAGGCGGGAAACGACGCCGCCGCCCGCCAGCTGGTAACCGACCACTTCGACTGGCTGGGCGACTACGACGCCGCGCTGGCCGATCGCGCCGACATGGTGGCGCACAACGGGGCGCTCGTGCCCGCACGCCGCCGGAACCTGCTGGACGGCATCGCGTTCTTGCGGGCGCTCACGGCGCTGGCGAACAGGATAACCCTCTCCGTCCTGGACGGGCGCGACGCATCGCTTCGCGCCTGCGCTCAGGGCGACAGGCGATAGACAAGACGAGTGAACGGCAAGAAAGGGAGGAAAGGAATGAGGGAGACAACGGTATCGCGTAGAACGTTTCTCAAGGGTTCGGCCGCAACGGCCGCGCTCGCCTGCGCGGCGGGTTCCATCTCGCTCGGCTCATGGCAGGCGGAGCGCGCCGTAGCGGCCGAACCGGGCGCGACCAAAACGGCTCCGTCGCTGTGCAACGGCTGCTCCAGCAAGTGCGGGCTCGTGGCCACCACGGTGGACGGCCAGCTGTGGACGCTCAAGGGCAACGAGGCGCACCCGTACGCGAAGGGGCGCATCTGCGGTCGCGGCCACGGCCTGGCCCAGATGGCGTACTCCGACGAGCGCGTGACGCAGCCCCTGCGCCGCAAGGACGACGGCTCGTTCGAGCCCATCGACTGGGACACCGCGTTTCAGGAGATCGGCGAGAAGACGAAGGCCCTCATCGCGCAGAGCGGCCCCGAGTCGCTGGCCATCATCCAGGACCCGCGCCCCTCGGGCAAGCAGTACTCCGCCCGCTTCATGAACGCGCTGGGCTCGGCGAACGTGTACGCGCACTCCTCGTCGTGCAACCTGTCGAAGGAGAGCGCCTACCAGCTGACCATCGGCGCCACGGGCTACTCGAACGACTTCGCCAACGCCAAGATGGTCATGTTCATCGGCCGCAGCTACGGCGACGGCATCCGTCCCTCGTCGGTGCAGAGCCTGGCCGACGCGGCCGAGAACGGCACGCGCGTGGTCATCGTCGACCCGCGCCTCAACAACTCCGGCATCTTCGCCAGCGATTGGGTGCCCATCAATCCCGGCACCGACCTGGCGCTGCTCATGGCCATGGCGAACGTGCTCATCGAGGAGGACCTGTACGACCACGATTTCGTGGAGCAGTACACCTCCGGCTTCGACGAGTTCGCCGCGCAGGCCAAGGAGTACACGCCGGCCTGGGCCGAGAAGATCACCGACATCCCGGCGGCCACCATCGAAGAGCTTGCCCGTGCCATGGCGAAGGCGGCCCCGGCGGCCTCCATCGAGTCGGGCTGGCGCGCCGTCATCGGCTGCTCGTACAACAACTCGTTCGACACGGCGCGCGCCGCGACGGCCATCAACGCGCTGCTGGGCAGCTGGGGCGCGAAGGGCGGCGCGCTGCTGACGTCCTCGCCGAAGGCCGGCACCATCGAGGACGCCCGCTTCAAGGCGCCCGCGAAGCCCGAGGCCAAGCGCGTGGGCGATCAGGAGTACCCGCTGGCCCTCGCCAGCGCCGGCACGAACATCGCCGCGCTGCAGGCCATGCTCGACGGTACGATGAAGGGCGTGTTCTTCTACAACTCGAACGCCGCGAAGGGCTATGCGCAGCCGAAGAAGTGGGCCGAGGCCCTCGAGAAGGCCGAGCTCGTGGTGACCATCGACGTGCAGATGTCCGAGACCGCGCTGCAGTCCGATTACGTGCTGCCCGAGGTGACCTACCTCGAGCGCCTCGAGCTTCCCGAGTTCGTGGGCGGCAAGAAGCACTACGTGGGCATGCGCACGGTGGTGCTGGACAAGATCCACCCCGACACGAAGACGTGCGACGAGATATTCAACGGCCTGGCCGAAGCCTGCGGCGTGGGCGAGTACTTCCAGTTCACCGCCGAGGACTGGGCCGAAGCCCAGCTGGCAACCGTGGGCGTGACGCTCGACCAGATCAAGCAGGACGGCGTGGTGGAGCTGCCCGACCCGGGCTTCAAGTACGGCGTGCCCGCGTTCAAGACGGCGTCGGGCACGTTCGAGTTCAAAACCGACAAGGTGGGCGAGGCCGGCCTCAACCCGGTGATCGGCTGGGTGCCGCGCAAGGTGACGCCGAAGGACGGCGAGTTCTCCATCATCGGCGGCAAGCAGGGCATCCACTCCCACACCATGACGCAGAACATCGCCGCGCTCAACGCCATCTCGCGCGAGTACCACATGGAGCGCCTGTGGATGGCCGCGCGCGACGCTCGGGATCTGGGCATCGAGACGGGCGACACGGTGGAGGTGTCGTCGAGCGAGCATACCGGCCAGGTGGAGGTGCGCGTGACGCAGCGCCTCAAGCCCGGCGTGGTGTTCCTGCCCACGCACTACGGCGGAGACTCGCCGCAGCAGACGCGCGCGTATCAGTACGGCATCAGCCTGAACGACTTCATCCCCCTCGACGCCGAGCCGGGCGTGGGCTCCATGATGAGCCAGGAAGTAGCCGTCACGGTGAAGAAGGTGGAGGCATAACATGGCACGCTACGGAATGCTCATCAACACGAAGAAGTGCGTCGGCTGCTCGGCCTGCCGCATCGCCTGCCAGATGAAGAACCATCTGGAACCCGAGGAATCGTTCATCACGTATCACGAGATCGAGACGGGGGAGTACCCCAACGTCTACAACGAGATCGTCCCCACCCAGTGCATGCACTGCGAGGACGCTCCCTGCGCTGCCGTCTGCCCGACGCACGCCACCTATATCACCGATTCCGGCGTGGTACTGGTGGACGAGAACAAGTGCATCGGCTGCAAGTACTGCATGGCCGCGTGCCCCTACCAGGCACGCATCGTGCAGGAGAAGACCGGCGTGGTGGAGAAGTGCCGCTTCTGCTGGGACGGCGAGAACCCGGGCAACCCGCCCGCGTGCGTGGGAACCTGCATCTCGGGCGCGCGCATCTTCGGCGACCTGGACGATCCCGAGAGCGAGATCAACCAGGCCATCGCGCAGTACCATGCGCAACCGCTCGGCAGCAATCTGACCGTATCCAAGATCTACTACGTGAGGTGATGAACCATGGTTTGGGGACCTATGATCGCTTGGTACCTGTTTTTGGCCGGCGCGTCGGCGGGAGCGTTCCTGACGTCCGCGTTCGTCGAAGCCAAGTACCCTGAGAGCGTGAAGATGCGCGTCGCTGGCCGCATCATCGCTCCCGTGTTCGTCGGCATCGGCCTGCTGATGCTCATGCTGGACGCCGAAGCCGGGCTCATGAACCCGCTGCGCTTCTTCTGGCTCGTCTCGAACCCCGGTTCGGTGATGACGCTGGGCGTGTACTTCATCTGCGTGTACATGCCGGTGGCCCTCGTGGTGGCGCTGCTTGAGATCCTCAAGAAGCGCGTGCCGAAGTGGCTCACGTGGATCGGCATCGTGGCGGCGTTCGCCGTGGCGGCCTACACCGGCTTCCTGCTGGGCGTCGTGAAGGCGTACCCGCTGTGGAACAACGCCGTCCTGCCTATCCTGTTCGTGGTGTCGGCATTGTCGGCGGGCCTCGCGGCCACGTCGCTCGTGGGCCTCATCGTGGATCGCGAGCGTTTCGAGCAGATGTGGCTCATCAAGAAGTCGCACGTCATCCTGTCGGCCATCGAGATGGTGGTGCTCGCCACGATGCTCATCATCGTCGCGGCGGGCAGCTTCGAGGGCGCGGCGTCCGTGCAGTCGCTCGTGGCCGGGCAGTACGCGCCGGCGTTCTGGGGCGGCATCGTGCTGCTGGGTCTCGTGGCGCCGTTCCTCATCGAGGGCTACCCGGTGTTCATCGCGAAGCGCGTCGAGACGTCGACCACCTCGCTCGTGGTGAGCGTCATCGGCGAGGCCGGCGTGCTGGTGGGCGGCTTCATGCTGCGCCTGCTGGTCATCCTGGCCGCGCTGCCGGTGCTGTTCCTGTAGTTCGCTTACGCTGCTTATCCGCGCGTCCCGCCACCCCCCCCGGCGGGACGCGGGCGGCCCGATCCCCTTCGGAGCCGCCGTTCCCCCTCCCCAGGGCGTCGCGCATCCCCCTCCGCGTGGCGCCCGCCTGTTTTCAGACGAATCGAGGTGCCATCCATGGAAGACTCCCACGTTCCGCATTGGGGCATGGTCATCGACCTTGCGAAGTGCGTCGGGTGCGACTCGTGCACCGTCGCATGCAAGGCCGAGAACCGCACGCCTCCCGGCATCACGTACAACGTGGTGCTCGAGCAGGAGACGGGCACGTACCCCAACGTGCGCATCGAGACGGTGCCGCGTCCCTGCATGCAGTGCGAGAACCCGGCGTGCGTGTCGGTGTGCCCGGTGCGCGCCACGTACCGCGGCGAAGACGGCATCGTCGTGATCGACGCCGACCGGTGCATCGGCTGCAAGTACTGCATCGCCGCCTGCCCCTACGGCGCGCGCTCGGCCGACGAGGGCTCGTCGTACGCGCTTGAGATGCAGGCCGCCGACCAGGTGACCGCGCCCGAGTACGGCGTGGATCGCGGCGCGCGCGGCGCGTACGGCACGGTGCGCAAGTGCACGTTCTGCGCGCACCGCATCGCCGAGGGCGAGGCGCCCGCGTGCTGCGAGACGTGTATCGGCGATGCGCGGTACTTCGGCGACTTGAACGACCCATCCTCGAAGGTGGCGCGGCTGGCGGCCTCGCCGCGGGCGTTCCGCCTGCGCGAGGAGCTGGGCACGAACCCGTCTGTCTACTACTTGAAATGAGCGAGGTGAAGAGCTATGGCATCGACAACTGAGAATCGGGAGGCGCGGAAGGCTCCCGGGTCGCGCGAGCCGCGGCTGCGGGCCTACGCGCTGCCGGCGCCGTTCTCGCGCCGCGCCACCGCGGCCTGGGCCGTTATCGTGGGCGTGCTGCTGGCAGCGGGCGCGTTCTTCATGTTCGACCGGCTGGCGAACGGCCTGGGCATGGCCGGGGCCACGAACGCCGTGCCCTGGGGCTTGTGGGTGGTGGTGTACATCTGGTTCTCGGGGCTGGCGGGTGGCTTGTACCTCCTATCGGCGCTCGTGTACCTGCTGAGGCTGCCGCGCTTCGCGCCCATCGCGCGTTTGTCGCTGGGCTTGAGCATCGTGTCGCTTGCGGTGTCGATGATCTTCATCGGCATCGACCTGGGCGCCATCCGGCATTCGCTGGGCACGCTGCTGTTCTTCCACTGGTCGTCGCCGCTGGCCTGGGAGATCAAGGCGTACGTGGTCTTCATGGCAATCGCCGTCGTGCAGTTCGCCCTCGTGCTGCTGAACGACAAGCGCGCGGCAGAGGCTGCGGCGGACGGCGATGGCGACGGGGCTGCGGGCGCGGGGAGCGCCGACGCGCTCAGGCGGCGCGGCAACGTGAACCTGGCCATCCGCGTGCTGGCCGGCGTGGGCGTGGCCACGTCGTTCGTGGGGCCTCCGGGCGGCACGGGCATGTTCTTCGCCGCGGTGAAAACCCGCGGGCTGTGGGAGGGCGGCATCACGTCGGTGCTGTTCTACGTCATGGCCATCGTGACGGCCGCCGCGTTTCTGATCGTGGCGTATCGGCTGTTCGCGCGCGTGCGCGGCGCGCAGCCGGACGCGGGCGTGCTCGTGGGGCTGAACCGCGTGCTGGCGGCGTCGCTGTTCGCGCTGGCGTTCTGCGTGTTCTTCCAGGTGGCGCCCGCGCTGCTGTCGGGCGACCCGGCGGTGGCCGCGGCCGTGCAGGTGATGGTGGCGGGCCCCTTGGCGCCGCTGTTCTGGCTGGGCGAGATCGGGTTGGGCCTCGTGGCGCCCGCGGCACTGCTGACGGTGGGCGCGCTGCGTTCGCGCGGCGGCCGCGGAGCCGCGATCGCGGGAGGCGCGTGGGCGGTGGCCGCCGCGCTTGCGGCCATGGTGGGCGTGCTGGCGCTGCGCTACGTGCTGGTGGTGGCCGGGTTCTCGGTGCCGCTCTTGGCCGGCATGCCCACGCCGGCGTACGTGCCCAGCGTGGGCGAGGTGATGGTGGCCCTGTTCGTGCTGGGCTTGGCCGTGGGCTGCTACGGCCTGGCCGTGCGGCTGCTGCCGCTCGAGCGCGTGGGTGCGAGCGAGGGCGAGGAGCGGTTGGAAAGCGCGTATGCGGAAACGGTGCCCGACGCGGGTGCGTCGTCGAGCGGCGAGGGATCGTGGACCAAGGAGGTGCGCGATGGAAGCGCAGCGTAGAGACGAAGAGCGGCGGGACGCGGCAGGCGAGCCGCAGCGCGCGAGCGTGTTCGGCACGCCGTCGCGCCGCGCGGTGGTGGGCGCCGGGTGCGCGGTTGCCGCCGGCGCCGTGCTGGCCGGCGGCGGCCTGGGCGCCTATATGGCAACCGACGACCCGCTGACCGACGAGCCGCACGGACGCGGTTCCGCCACCGGCGCGTACGCGGCCGACGACGTGATCCTGTCGATGTGCAACAACTGCAACACGTACTGCACCATCAAGGTGCGCGTGGCCGACGCGGCCGACGGCGCGGGCGCGAACGAGGGCGCCACGGCGCTCGTGCGCAAGATCGCCGGCAACCCGTACTCGCCGCTCAACTCGCAGCCCTACGCGCCCGTTCCCTATGCGACGCGTCCCGAGGAGGCGCTTGCTCCCGGCGACGATATGGCGGTTGCGGGGCGTGCAACCAACGGCGGCATGATCTGCCTCAAGGGCCAGGCGGGCATCCAGCTGGCGCACGACCGCTTCCGCATCACGCGCCCCCTGCGGCGCGTCGGCGCGCGCGGAAGCGACGAATGGGAGACGGTGGATTGGGACACGGCCCTCGACGAGATCGTGCACGGATCGCCCGCCCTCGGCACGCCCGGCATCGCCGAATGGTACGCGTACGCGCCGAAGAAGCAGGTGGAGGCCGACGTCGCGCTCGTGGAATCCGGCGAGATGACCCAAGACGCGTTCGCGGCGAAGTGGGCCGACACGCTCATCGACGTGAACCATCCCGACCTGGGACCGAAGTCCAACCTGTTCTGCTCGGCCGGCGGCGACCGCATGTTCCTCATCGGCGACCGTCTCACCCAGCAGGGGTTCGGCTCGGTCAACAACTTCAACCACGGCGGCGTGTGCGGCATGACCGGCGTCATGGCCAACGTGCGCACGCATCCCACGACGAACCACAAGCGCATGTACGCCGACATCGACCACTGCGAATGCCTCATCATCTGGGGTACCGAGCCGATGACGGCGAACAAGGGGCCGTCGTGGCTGGCGCCGCGCCTGTCGGCGGCGCGCGAGCGCGGCATGAAGCTCTATGTGGTGGACCCGCGTCAGGGGCGCAGCGCGTCGAAGGCCGACAGGTGGCTGCCCGTGGTGCCCGGCAAGGACGCCGAGCTGGCCTTCGCTATGATGTCGTGGATCGTCGCCAACGAACGCTACGATGCCCGTTATTTGGCGGCGCCCGGCAAGAGGGCGGCCGCGGCGCTCGGCGAGCCCACGTGGTCGGACGCGACGCACCTCGTGGCGGTCGATCTGCCGAACCGGCCCGTCGTCACCGCGAAGCTGCTCGGGCGCACGGACGATGGATTGCCCGACGATGCGCGGTTCGTGCTCGTCGACGGCGAGCTGACCGCCGCCGACGCCGTGGAGGGCGCGGCCGATCTGCTGGCGGACGCCCAGGTGGAGGTCAAGGGTGCGCCGACGCGCGTGAAAAGCGTGTTCCGGCTTTTGAAGGAGCGCATCGAGGAGCGGACGCTCGAGGAGTACGCCGCCGACGCGGGCATCGAGCCCGCCCTGGTGGAGGAGGTCGCGCGCGAGTTCACGTCGCACGGCAAGCGCGCCTGCGTCATGAGCTACCGCGGCCCGGCCATGCATGCCAACGGATTCGACGCGGTGCGCGCGGTGGGCTACCTCAACTTCCTCATCGGCAACCACGATTGGAAGGGCGGGCACATCGCCGCCGGTGCCAAGTTCGCCCCGTTCACGGGTCGCTACGACCTGCAAACCGTGCCGGACGCCCACGCGGGCTGGGGCATTCCCATCACGCGCCAGAAGACGGAGTACGAGAAGACGAGCTACTTCAAGCAGGACGGCTACCCTGCGCCGCGCCCGTGGTACCCGCTGCCGGGCAACCTGTCGCACGAGATCGTCCCGACGCTGCGCGCCGGCTACGTGTACGACCACCTGGGCGCGCTGTTCATCCACCGCCACTCGCTCGTGGACTCCACGCCGGGCGGCCAGCGCCTCGGCGACGTGCTGGGCGATCCCGCCAAGATCAACCTGCTCGTGTCGTTCGACGTGGAAATCGGTGACACGTCGCGCTTCGCCGACTTCGTGCTGCCCGACAAGACCTACCTCGAGCGGTTCAGCCAGGAGTCCCTCTACCCCAACCAGCAGTACCAGCTCATCCAGCTGGGCCAGCCGGCCGTCCGCGCCTACGAGGGTCCGCGCTCGGTGGAGGACGTCTACCTCGACATCATGCAGCGCCTCGAGCTGCCGGGCGTGGGCGAGCATGCCGTGCCGGTGGGCAAGGACGGCGCAGGCCCCGCGGTGGCGCTGGCAACCGAGTACGACTACTGGTTGAAGATGGCCGCGAACATCGCGTACGCCGGCGAGCAGCCGGTGCCCGATGCCGATGCCGACGAGCTGGCCCTGTTCGAGCGCGCTCGCACCCGCGCGCTGGGCGATGCCTTCGACCTCGCGACGTGGAAGGCCGCCGTCACGGAAGAGGAGTGGCCGAAGGTGGTGTACGTGCTCAACCGCGGCGGGCGCTTCGCGTCGGCCGACCCCGCGAAGGACGACGGCTACGAAGGCGACCTCATCAAGACGAGGTACGCCGGCCTGTGCGCGTTCTACGACCCGAAAACCGCGTCGTTGAAGGATGCGCTGACCGGCGAGAACTTCGACGGCCTGGCCCATGCGGCACCCGTCGCCTTCGCCGACGGCACGCCGATGGAGCGTCCCTCCGAACGCCCGCTCGCGTTCATCAACTGGAAGGCCCGCACGAACGGCACGCATCGCACCATCGCCTCGTCGTGGCTGCGCGAGCTGACCACCGAGAACTTCGTGTGGATGGCGCCGGCCGACGCCGAGGCGCGCGGCTTGGCGAACGGCGACGCCGTGGAGATCGTGGGGCCGGAGGGCGCGTTGGCCGGCCACGTGTGCGTGACGGAAGGCATCCGTCCCGGCGTGGTGGGCGCGAACTACTCGTTCGGGCATGCGGGTTACGCCGCGCGCCCAGTCACCATCGACGGCGCGTCGGTGGGCCCGGCACCCGACTACCTGGAAGAAGAGGGCGTCCTCGACGGCGACGAGCCCGGCAAGCAGAAGACCGGCTTCGCCGGAGGGCGCGGCCGCGGCTTCTGCATGAACGAGCTGCTGCCCGAGGAAACGCTCGCCGGCGGAGGCGGCGTCACCGACCCCATCGGCGGCGGCGCGGCCCAGTTCGACCTCTGGGTGGACGTGCGGAAGGCGTAACGGCGCCCGCCCGTTCGGCGCCCGCCTGTTCTGCGGCGCGGGGAGGACGTGCTATCCAGCGCTCTCCCCGCGCCGTCTTGCCATGTTTGCCGTAACTGTGGAAATCGCTTGAAGCGGGACACTTTCTCGAAGATACGGGGGTTTCGGCTTCCGGTATACTTGCCCGCTGTGAAATCGCTTTTGCAAACATACCGGCGCTACGCCAGCCAGCGCCAGCTTTCAAGGCGTCGCTCGCGCACGGCCCTGTTCCGTTCGGCGGGCGAGGTCGGTCCCGGCGTGTGGCAAGGCTACCGCTGAACGCGCTCGCCCGGGTGACGCGCCCGCGCTGACGCGTCCCGCAACCCTCATCCCCATCTCAATCCCATAGTCGACGACCGGTCGCCGTCGCCGTGCGCTGCCATGCGCCCGACGTCGGGCATCGGCTTGGTCCTCGACGCGTCCGAAAGGAAGTCGATGCGCTCTTGAACGAGCAACAACTGGTAGCCCAGCAGCACAAGGTAACCCGCAAGGAGATCACCGTCATCGGCATCGTGCTGGCCGGCGCGTTTCTCGCCATCCTGAACCAAACCGTCCTGTCGCCCGCGCTGCCGAAGCTGATGGACGCGTTCTCCATCTCGGCCGGCACCGCCCAGTGGGTGACGTCCATCTACATGCTGGTCAACGGCATCATGGTGCCCATCACCGGGTTCCTCATCGACCGCTTCTCCACGCGCAAGCTGTTCTTCGTCTCGCTCGTCTCGTTCATCGTGGGCACGGCGCTGTGCGCGGCGGCCCCCTCGTTCGAGCTCCTCATCGTGGGACGCGTGCTGCAGGCGGCCGGCGCGGGCGTGCAGCTGCCGCTCGTGGGCGTGGTGCCCATGCTCATCTTCCCGCCCGAGAAGCGCGGCACGGCCATGGGCATGGCCGGCATCGTGATGAGCTGCGCGCCGGCGGCCGGTCCCGTGCTGGCCGGCGGCATCATCGACGCGTGGGGCTGGCGCATGATGTTCTGGGCGATGATCCCGCTGGCCATCCTCGTGCTGGTGGTGAGCTTCTTCCTGCTCACGAACGTGGGCGAGCTCAAGCGCCCGCACCTCGACGTGCCGTCCATCGTGCTGTCCACGTTCGCGTTCGGCGGCCTGCTGTACGGCTTCTCCAGCGCCAGCACGCTGGGCTGGGGCAGCATCGTGGTCATTGGCAGCATCGTGGTGGGCGTGGTCGCGCTCGTGTGGTTCATCCATCGCCAGCTGCACATCGACGAGCCGCTGCTGCAGCTGCGCGCCCTCAAGACGCCCACGTTCGCGTACTCGGCCATCATCGTGACGGTGGTCAACTCGGCACTGGCCGTGGGCAGCGTCATCCTGCCCATCTACCTGCAGAACGTCCTGGGGCTGACGGCGTTCGAAACCGGCATCCTCATGACGCCCGGCGCCGTGGCGACCATCTTCCTGAGCCCCATCAGCGGCATGCTGTTCGACAAGTTCGGCCCGCGCGTCATCGCCATCGTGGGCCTGACCGGGCTCACCGCCTCGC
Source organism: Eggerthella hominis (assembly GCF_014287365.1). Classification (NCBI taxonomy): domain Bacteria; kingdom Bacillati; phylum Actinomycetota; class Coriobacteriia; order Eggerthellales; family Eggerthellaceae; genus Eggerthella; species Eggerthella hominis. The sequence goes on along the minus strand of NZ_JACOOA010000002.1, from coordinate 187,494 downwards.
TGGCGGCGCTGTCCTTCGTCGACGACAAGACGGTGGTCGCGTACCTCGTGGTGTTCTACGTCATCCAATCCTCGGGCCTGACGCTGGCGAACATGCCGGTGACCACCTGGGGCATCAACGCGCTGTCGAACGACATGATCGCTCACGGCAACGCCATCAGCAACACGGGTCGCCAGGTGGGCGGCGCGGTGAGCACGGCGCTCATCGTGACGGTGATGACCATGGTGACCGCGGCGAACGCCGAGGCTGGTCCCGTGCTGTCCACGGCGGCGGGCATCGACGTGGCGTACGGCATCTCTGCGGCGGTGGCGGCGATCGCGCTGATCATCGCCATCTTGAAGGTGCGCAACGTGAAGAACCGCGCGATCGCGACGCCCGCACCGCAGGTCGAGGCATCGCGCGCGGTTGATCTGGAAGAGGCTCGGGAAGGGGCTGGACGATGAACCAGACGATTGGCGCCATCATGGAGCGGGACGTATTCACGTGCCGCTACGATCAGGATCTCGGCGAGGTGGTGGCCCTGTTCAACGAGCTGGGCACGAGCGGCCTCGCCGTGGTGGACGAAGAGCTCCACGTGGTGGGGTTCATCAGCGACGGCGACATCATGAAGGCGGTGGCCGCGCAGAAGACGCGCTCCATCTTCGGCGGCGGTTACGCCAACATGGTGCTGTACGACAACGAGTCCTTCGAGGAGAAGGCCCGCGCGCTCAAGCACCGCAACGTCATGGAGTTGGCCGTGCAGAAGGTGCTGTGCGCCACGGCCGACCAGACCGTGGGCGAGATCGCCGACGTGCTGGCGAAGAAGAAGTTCAAGAAGGTGCCGGTCATCGACGAGAACGGCAAGCTCATCGGCGTGGTGCGCCGCGCCACCATCACGCGCTACCTGTTCGACGTGCTGTTCGGCGGAGAGGACGCGGGGGAGTAGCGCGCGGGGCGGTGAGGCGGCGGGGCGTTCGCGGCGCGGAGCGATTCGCGCCGCGCGCCGCCCGAACGCCGCCGACGCGGCCGTGCGCTATCGCTCGCCGGGCGCACCCTTTATACTGACGGCAACGAACAGCGCGCCGCAGGCGACGCTGCCATACGGTGGGGAGGGAGCGCGGCATGAAGGTGATCGTCGTCGGATGTCATGGGCAGATGGGGCAGCCCATCAGCCGGTTCGTGGATGAGCGCGAGGGCATGGAGCTGGTGGGCGGCGTGGGCCCCGCGGGGCGCGACTACATCGGCCGCGACCTCGGGCAGGTGGTGGGCCTCGGGCGCTATCTGGGCATCCCCGTGGTGGACGACCTCGCATCCGTCATCGACCGGTGCGATGCGCTCATCGACGTGTCCAGCGTGGATCAGTGCCTCGAAACGCTCGACCTGGCCGTTGAGCACGGGAAGGCCCTCGTCACCGCCAGCACCGGGTTCACGCCCGAGCAGTTCGAGCGCTTCGAGGCGGCGGGCGCGGAGATCCCCGTCATCTTCAAATGCAACACGTCGAAGATGGTGAACGTGATGCTCAAGCTGGTGGAGATCGCCGCGCGGGCCCTCGTGGACGAGACGGATATCGAGATCATCGACCAACACGACCGTTATAAGCTGGACGCGCCCAGCGGCACCGCCGTCATCATCGGCAACATGATCGCCGAGCTCAAGGGCACCACGCTGGACGAGCTGGCCGAATACGGCCGCGGCGGCCACGGCGCGCGCAAGCCCGGCGGCGTGGGCTTCCATTCGCTGCGCGCCGGCGACATCACGAGCGACCACAAGGTGTACTTCGGCGGCCTCGGCGAGCGCTTGGAGATCACCCATTACTCCTACAGCGACGAATGCTTCGCCCGCGGCGCCGTCGACTGCGCCGCCTACCTGTGCGGCAAGCCCGCCGGCGTCTACCGCATCGCAGACGTGTTCGACCTGGGCTGACGTTGACCTCCGCGCCGCCTACGGGCGGCGCGCTTGGCGGGCCGCCATTACGAACAGGGCGAACGCGAAGAGGGCCAGCGCGATTGCGGGGGCCGGCGGCATCGCGGCGGCTGCGACGAGCGCGATCGTGCAGGCGAACAGGGTTCCGGCCAGCGCGGCGGCCACCGCCCAGCTCCTTTGAATACGGGTCATCGCAGGCCCTCCTTTCGTGGAACACCTTACGGTACCAGCTTGCGCCCCGTCGGTGGGGGCGGCACTCTGACAACCGAGCCACGGGTGGGCAACGCCTCTCCAAACGTCATATCGAGTCAGCTGGCGCGGCGGCTGACGCTCCTACGATGGGGGCGCATTCGATATGACAGCTAGAGGATTCGTCGTGAATCCTGAGGAGGTGAAAGCGTATGGACCTCGCACTGCTTCAACTGCCGATGGTTCTGTTCACCACGCTCGTGCCGATGGCATCGGGCGCATTCATCGGCTTGGCGGTGGCGTTTCTGACCACGCGCTTCAGCAAGGAGCACCTCGCCCGCATCGACCGCTGGACGCTCCTGCCGCTCGCTATTCTGGCGGTGGGCTACATCGCGTCGTTCGTGGCCCTCTCGTCGCCGCAGTATGCGATGAGCCTGTTCCAAGGCATCGACATCGCACCGCTGTCCTTCGTGGGCATCGCCGGCATGTTGTTCGTGGCGTTGGCGGTGGTGTACTGGATCATCGCGATGACGGGCAACCTGGACGAGCGTCCGCGCAAGGTGTTCGCCACCGTGGTGGGTGCGGCGTCGCTGCTGCTGTCGCTCAGCATCGGCGTGATGTACATGGGTTCCGCGGTGCTCACCTGGGACTCGCCGCTCGTGCCGCTCGGCATCGTCGGCTTCTGCGTAGCCGGCGGCGTGCCGCTCGGCGCGCTCGTCGTGGCCGTTGCGGGCGGGATGCCCGAGGCACGCCGGACGCAGTTCCCCGCGGCGGCGCTCGTCACGGCGTTCATCGGCGTGGTGGCGGCCATCGTCGCCGTGAGCGCCCAGCTGCTGTTCGCCCAGTCCACGTTCAGCGCGTTCTTCCCGGGAGCCGACGTGCTCCCCGGTTCGTGGGTGTACCTGGTGATCTCCATCGTGGGATTCGTCGCCATGCTGGCGACGCTGCGCGCCACGCTCATGCCCGGCGGCCGCAACGCAGCGGCGATGGGCCGGACGGCGGGCGCTGCGGCGGCCATCCCACTGCGCGATCGCGAGGACGTGGACGCTGACGCGCCCGTGGGCATCCGCTCGGCGATCCCGCTGCTCGTAGCCGGCAACGCCGCCGTGCTCATCGGCATCTTCGTCGCGCGCCTCATGTTCTACGCCCTGCAGGTGTAACAGCATCGCACGCACCCCGGAGGCACTCGAGCCGCCGGCACCCATCGGGTGCCGGCGGCTTTTTCATGCGCGCTTCGAGATGCTGGGATGGCATCGAGCTCGTTCTGGTGATAAAAGACGCGCTCCTAACCCGCAGGGGAAAGGAGCGCCACCAATAACCCAAACCGCCGAAGCGATCCGAGAGCCGTGGGGAGTAAGCGCTCCCTGCGGCTCGCCTGTAGTATATACGTTACATAGGGGGGCTTCAACCGATCGCCGTGCGAGAATGGAGATCGCGCATTACGACCTCGAACGGGTTGAGGGCTGACTAGGGGAGGGCGCTCGCCCGCGTTTCGCGTGGCTCCTACTCTTGCAGATCGTTTGGGTCGAACGACTCGATGAGGTCGAGCAGCTCCTGCTTCTTGTGGATGTCGAGCTTCGCGTAGATGCGCTTCGAGTGCGTGCGGATGGTGTTCTCGGTCACCACGAGATCCTCGGCGATGCGCGCCACGGTGTTGCCGCGGGCGATGAGCTCCATGACCTCCGTCTCGCGCTCGCTCAGGCGGTAGTGCTGCTGCAGCAGCGCGGCCTGCTTCGAGATGCGGTCGAGGTACACGCGCTCCTTCTCCTCGCGACGGGGCCGCGCGGTGCGCTCGCCGCGTTTGCTGCCCGCCTTCTTGGCCGGCACCGCATCGGCCTCGGCAACCGCGGGCTTCTTCTCCACCGCATGCGCCCGCAGCGCCACAAGCTCGATGCTGGCCGCCGCATCGGTGCCGTCGCCGTGCTTGAAGATGCGCCGGAACCCGCCCTGGCCGATGAAGTACATGAGTCCCAGCAAGTACACCGCCACGAGCGCCACCACGGCCAGCGGCGCGATGCCGATCACGAGGATCTGCTCGGCGAACGTTCCGCCGATGAAGCCCACGTCGTGCAACGCGTACACGATGCCGCCGAAGAACCCGTAGATGAACACGGGATTGATGCCGCGGTCGCGCGAAGCCTGCGCGCATTGGATCATCATGAGCATGATGGCCACGCTGTACACGGCGTACAGGCCGCCGGCCAGCCAGCGCGCGTACTCCTCGGGCAGAAACGGCAGCAGCAGAAACGACGTGATGACGAACGGGAAGAAGATGCGGTACGCGCCCACCACGTTCACGCTGAGGTTCTTGAACTGCCACAGCACCAGCAGCGCCACGGCGGCGGTCAGCGAGCCGCCCATCGACAGCACGTTGACGAGCGACCCCACCGCCGGCTCGCCGATGGCCAGCGAGCGCATGATGCCGGTGCAGAATCCCAGCGCGCCCACGCACAGGGCGCTGCGCCAGTAATCGTTCGCGAGCCGCTGGTACACGCGGGGGTGGTCGCGCGGCACGTCCTGGAACATGGCTTGGTCGAGGTCGATCTCGCGGCTTTTCAGCACGATGGTCAACCCGAACAGCGGCAGGAACACGAGCGGGATGAGGAACGCCGTCACCGCCTGCGGAATAAGGTACAGCGAGAAGTACAGCACCGCCGCGTATACGGTACCCTGGATGAGGTCGCGGTTGCCGGTGTCGGAATCCTGGCTGGCGAACAGCCGCTGCCACAGCATGTAGAAGCCGGCCGACCCCAGCCCCAGCAGCGCCCCGCCGGCGATCACGAGCGACAGCGCCCACGCGTCGAGGTAGATGGCCGCGATGAGGCAGCACCATCCCAGAAGGTAGGGCATGGTGGCCAGCCGCACGATGAACGTGCGCGTGGGCCCGGGGAAGAAGTACGACCCCAGGGCGCTGGCGAAGTAGCTGAACGAGAACACGAGCGATTGCGCGAGGAAGAACCAGAACACGATCTCGGTGGTTTGGAACTCCAGCGGCAGGAACGGGAACACGCCGCCCCACACGCCCGCGGCGTTGATGGCCAGGAACAGGCCGTAGCCGAGCGAGGTGATGTTCGGCTTCAAGATGCTGGCGATGGTGGCTGCGTTCAAAGATCCTCCCCCGAGACCGCGCCCGCGCGCGGCTTGTCACGTTGCCCGCTCATAGTTCCCGTCGCACCAGTATAACGGTATTGTCAGATAGAACGGGTGACACGTTACCAAAGCGCTGTCCTGTGATCAGGCAAAACTCCAAGTTCGCATATTTTATGTGACACGGTGGAGGGGCGCGAGTGCCACAATGCGAAGCGTTCCGCCTGGGAAGCGGAGCACAGGACGAGAGAGTGAAAGAGGGAGGGACCATGACGAACATGTTGGAGAATGCTCAGGTGTCTCGCCGCACGTTCATGAAGGGCTCGGCGCTGGCCGGCCTGGGTGCGGCTGCGATGGGCACGGGTGCCGTGTCGCTGTTCGGCTGCTCGCCGAGCGCCGACGGCGCGAAGGGCGGCGACGCCGCTGCGACGCAGGCCGTCGAGGAGACCACGACGTGGGGCCACTGCGCCATCAACTGCCCCGGCCGTTGCAGCCTGAAGTTCCACGTGCAGGACGACGAGGTCGCCTGGGTGGAAACCTACACGAGCAAGGACGCCGGCTTCGACGAGGTGCAGCCTCGCGCCTGCCTGCGCGGTCGCACGTACCGCCGCTGGCTCGCGAACCCCGACCGCATCAACTACCCCATGAAGCGCGTCGGCAAGCGCGGCGAAGGCAAGTTCGAGCAAATCTCGTGGGACGAGGCGATCGACACGATCGCCAGCGAGCTCAAGCGCATCATCGACGAGTACGGCAACGAGTCCGTGTACATCCCCTACGCGACGGGCGTGAGCTCCACGACGGCGCGCTCGCTGCCGCGCTTCATGAACTGCATCGGCGGTTGCCTGGGATCGTACGGCGACTACAGCGCCATGCAGATGGAAATGATCGTGCCTCACACCTACGGCGCATCGGGCTTCAGCGGCAGCACGCTCAACGCCGCCGAGGACGCCGCGCTCATCCTCGCGTTCGGCACGAGCCCGACCGAGACGCGCCAGGGCGGCGCCGTGTCGCACTACGACTGGGTGCACCTGCGCGAAACCACGAAGGGCAAGATGATCTACATCGACCCCCGCATGAACGATTCCGTCATGGGCCGTTCCGCCGAGTGGCAGCCCATCAACCCCGGCACCGACGCCGCGCTCTGCTCCGCCATCGCGCACGAGCTGATCGCGAACGACCTGGTGGACAAGGAGTTCCTGGACACCTACTGCGTCGGCTACGACGAGGACACCATGCCCGAGAGCGCCAAGGGCCAGAACAAGTCCTACAAGGACTACATCATGGGCACCGGCTACGACATGGTGGAGAAGACCCCCGAGTGGGCCGCCCCCATCTGCGGCATCTCCGCCGACCGCATCAAGGAGCTGGCGGCCGAGATCGGCGCTGCCAAGCCGCTGTACGTCGTGCAGGGCTGGGGCCCGCAGCGCCGCAGCAACGGCGAGCTGAACTGCTGGTCCATCATGATGCTGCCGCTGCTGACCGGCCAAGTCGGTCTGCCGGGCACGAGCAACGGCTGCCGCGAGGGTTCGTACTCCATCAGCCTGCAGTCCCTGCCGGCCGGTGACAATCCCATCAAGGCGAAGATCCCCGTGTTCCTGTTCACCGAGGCCATCGACCATGGCACCGAGATGACGGCGCTCAATTCCGCCGTGACGGGCGCCGACAAGCTCAACCAGAACATCAAGTGCATGTTGAACTACGCCGGCAACTGCCTGACGAACCAGCATGGCGACATCAACTACGCGCACGACATCCTTGCCGACGAGAGCAAGTGCGAGTTCATCGTGGTGTGGGAGACGGCCATGACGGACTCCGCCAAATACGCCGACATCCTGCTGCCCGACCTGTTCCGCTTCGAGCAGGTGTCGCAGATCGGCACCGGCGGCGACAACGCGTACATGATCAGCGGCCAGCCGTGCACCACGCCGAAGTTCGAGCGCAAGACCCTCTACGATGCCCTGACCCTCATCGCCGACAAGATGGGCGTGAAGGAGCAGTTCACCGAGGGCAAGACGCAGGAAGAGTGGATCAAGGAGCTCTACGAGAAGACGCGCGAGAAGGACACCGAGCTGCCGACGTACGACGAGGCCATGAAGATGGGCGTCTACACGCGCAAGAACCCGAAGGGCGCGACCATCGCGTTCGAGGCGTTCCGCAACGATCCGGCGGCCAACCCGCTGGACACCCCTACCGGCAAGATCGAGATCTACTCCGAGACGCTGGCCGGCATCGCCGCCACCTGGGAGCTTGGCGAGGAAGATCTCATTTCGCCCATCCCGGTGTACACGCACGGCTTCACCGAGACCGACGTGCCCACCGACGAGTTCCCCTTGCGTTGCAGCGGCTTCCACTATCGCGGTCGCACGCACTCCTCCTGGGGCGGCATCGAGCTGCTCAAGGAAGTCAACCCGCAGGAGGCGTGGATCAACCCCGCCGACGCGAAGGAGCGCAGCATCAAGCAGGGCGACAAGATCCGCGTGAAGAACGCGTTCGGTGAAATCGAGCTGCTGGCGAAGGTCACGCCGCGCGTGGTTCCCGGCACGGTGTGCATCTCGCAGGGCGCATGGCACGATGCCGACATGTACGGCGATCGCGTCGACAAGGGCGGCTGCATCAACACGCTGACGACCCATCGCCCGTCTCCGCTGGCGAAGGGCAACCCTCAGCACAGCAACATCTGCCAGGTTACCAAGGCGTAGGGCGACGAGCCGCAGAAAGGGTGATATACCATGTCTCAACAGGCATTCTACTTTGACGGCACGCGCTGCACCGGGTGCAAGACCTGCCAGATGGCGTGCAAGGATTACAAGAACATCGATCTGGGCATCTCGTTCCGCCACGTGTACGAGGTGACCATCGGCGACACCGTGAAGGACGCCGACGGCATCCTGACCACCACGTGCGTCAGCTATCCGCTGTCCATGTCGTGCAACCACTGCGATTCGCCGATCTGCTTCGAGAAGTGCCCGCAGAGCGCCATCATCAAGGACGCCGACACGGGCCTCATGTCCATCGACGAGGAGAAGTGCATCGGCTGCGGCACGTGCGCCATCGTGTGCCCGTACAACGCGCCGAAGGTGGACGAGGAGAAGAAGAAGGCCGTGCGCTGCAACGGCTGCGCCGAGCGCGTGGCCGCGGGCGAGAAGCCGGTGTGCGTGGAGGCCTGCCCGGCCCGCGCCCTGGACTTCGGCACGGCCGAGGAGATGGCGAAGCTGGGCGAGCGCGGCAACATCGCTCCGCTGCCCGACCCCTCCGAGACGAGCCCGAACATCTACATCAAGGCATCCGCCGACGCTCAGCCGGTCGGCGCAGCCGAGATCGTGAACCCGCTCGAGGTCGCGTAAGGAAGCATCGGGGGGCCGCGCGAGCGGCCCCTTGCTCCATAAGGCCCGCCTTTCCTTCTTGGCTTTTCATGGTGCGGCGAAGAATTCGGGATGTGGGCGTCCTGCGCCGCGCCGATCGTATGCCGCGTCCGTCGCGAACCGGCGCGGCGTGCGTTTCTTCGCTCGCAACCCCGCCTCTGCGCCACGAGGGAAAGCCGGCGGTTCGCATGTGTGGGCGGGGTACGCTAGAATGGGCGTGCCCCGCTTTTCTGGACGTGGGGGAGTGCTTGCGGTTCCGTGTTGACGAGAGGAGGTCGCCACATGTCTCAGCAGGCTTTTTTCTTCGATGGAACGCGTTGCTCAGGATGCAAGACGTGCATGTTCGCCTGCAAAGACGCCTACGACCTCGATGTCGGCACCGCGTATCGTCGCGTGTACGAGTACACGGGCGGCGACACCGTGCGCACGGACGACGGCACGTTCAGCTCCACCTGCTTTTCGTACAACGTGACGGTGGCGTGCAACCACTGCGACGACCCGGTGTGCGTGCGCGTGTGCCCCACCGAGGCCATGCACAAGGACGACGAGACCGGGCTGGTCAGCGTCAACGAGCGACGCTGCATCGGCTGCGGGTACTGCCACCTGTCGTGTCCCTACAGCGCGCCGCGCGTCGACCGCGACAAGGGTCACAGCGTGAAGTGCGACGGCTGCGCCCCGCGCGTGGCCGCGGGCGAGAAGCCGGTGTGCGTGGAGGCCTGCCCGGCCCGCGCCCTGGACTTCGGCCCTGCCGAGGAGATGGCGAAGCGGGGCGAGCGCGCCGCCGTCGCGCCGCTGCCCGACCCCGCGGCGACGGTGCCGAACCTGTTCATCAAGCCGCCCGCCGACGCCCGCCCGGCGGAATCGAAGGACGGCGCGGTGGCGAACCTGTTGGAAGTTGGATTTCGGGCAACCGATAAGGAGATCATGGAATGAGCGAAGAAGCAACCGTGCCCCTGTCCGAGGACGTGCGCGAGGCCATCGCCTTCGTCGGCGAGACGCTGGGGCCGTTCTACCTGCAAGACCCGGTGAAGGGCGACGCCGACCCCGCCTTCGCGGCCATGGCCGCCCTCGACGCCGGGGCGGCCGCCGCCGAATGGCCCTTCGCCGAGGAGGGGGAGGCCCGCGCCGCGCTCGGCCTCATGACGGGCGGCCTGGCCGGAGGCGCCGAGGCCGACGACCTCGTGTGGGAGTACCGCCGCCTGTTCGTCGGCCCCGCGCCGAAGCCGGCCCCTCCCTGGGGCTCGGTGTACACCGACCGCGAGTGCGTCGTGTTCGGCGCCAGCACGCTGGCCCTGCGCGCGTGGATGCGCGGGCGCGGCATCGCGCGCCTCGCGGACGACAAGACCCCCGAGGACCACATCGGCCTCATGCTGTCGCTCATGGCCTACCTTGCGCGCAACCAGCCCGACGACCTGGACGAGTTCCTGCAGGCGCACCTGCTCACCTGGTCGTCGCACTTCCTCGACCAGCTGGCCGAGGCGGCCGACCAGCCCTTCTACGAGGGGCTTGCGCGCCTCACGAAAGCATCGCTCGAAGGCATCCAGGCCGAGCTGGCCCTGGACGTCGTCTACCCGAGGTTCTACCGCTAGGATCGCCTGCATGATTTCAGGATTCGACACCGCGCTCGGCGAGATCACGCTCGTGCTGTTCACGACGCTGGCACCGTCGGGCGTGGTCGCGTTCATCTGCATGGGGCTTCCCGCGCTGGCGGGCGGCGCGTCCGACGCCCTGCGCCAGCGGCTCAACGTCTTTCTGGGGCTGCCCCTCGTCGTGGCCATGGTGGGGCTCGTGGCGTCGGCCACCCACCTGGGCAACCCCGCCAACGCGCTGTACGTGTTCATCGGCGTGGGGCGCAGCCCGCTGTCCACCGAGGTGTTCTTCGCCGTGGTGTTCCTCGCGCTGGCGGGCCTGTACTGGCTGTACAACTTCGTCGAGCATCCCAAACGGCAGCTGCAGCGGGTGTGGCTCGCGCTGGCCATGCTGGCGGGCGTCGTGTTCGTGGTGGCGGTGGGCTTCGCCTACGCCGCCGACACCATCGTGTCGTGGTACACCGCGTACGTGCCGCTCAACCTCGTGCTCAACGCGCTGGCGGGCGGCCCCGTCCTCGCCATCGCGGGGCTGCGCATCGCGGGCTACGAGCCCGTCGAGGGGCGCATGGGGCGCGTGCTGGCCGTCGTGGCCGCTCTCGCGCTGGCGGCCAACGTGGTGACGTTCGGCCTGCAGAGCGCCGACCTGGGCACCATCGAGAACTCGTATCTGACGGCCGCGCAGCTGGTTCCCTCCTACGGCCTGATGATCGGCGCGTTCGGCGTGCTGGGCATGGCGGGCATCGGCCTGGACGTCGCGGCGCTGTGGGGTCGCGCCCGGCTGTCCGTCGCGCGCACGGTGGGAGCCGCCGTGCTCATGCTCGGCGGCATCTTCATCATGCGGTTCGCGTTCTACATGATGCACATGACGGTGGGCCTCGGCGTGTGACGGGGGCGTTTAGGCGTCCGAGCCCGTCTCGAAGAAGCAGAAGTGCGCCTTGCCCTTCGATTTCGCCTGGTAGAGAGCGCGGTCGGCCCGCTCGTACACCGTCTTGAACGCGGTGCCGTCCTGCGGCACCATCGCGATGCCGGTCGACACCGACAGCTCGATCACCTGGTCGCCTTGCACCGTCGCGTTCCAGGGGCCCGCGCTCAGGTCGGCGATGCGCTTCGTCATGTCCTCGCGCTCCATGTCCTCGCAGTATACGACGAACTCGTCGCCGCCCCAGCGGCAGATGAGGTCGCCCTTCCTGAACGCCGTGCGCAGGTGCTGCGCCACGCCGGCCAGCACCGTATCGCCTGACAGGTGGCCGTACGTGTCGTTCACCTGCTTGAAGTCGTCGAGGTCGATGATGGCGAACGCGCCGCGGTAGCCGTGCTCCACGGTGCGCTCCAGCGCGTCCGTCATGCGCAGCGAGGCGCTCTGCCGGTTCAGCAGGCCGGTCAGCGCGTCGTGCTCGGCCTTGTTCTCCAGGTCGAGCTCGCGACGCTTGCGCTCGTCGATGTCGGTGACCGACAGGTAGGCGTACACGTTGCCGCCCTCCTCGAGCTGCACCATGCGGTAGCTGAGCTCCATCCACCGCTCGCCCGCCTCGTCGGTTTGGCGGTACTCGAGCGAGGCGTAGCGCTCCTCTTCGGCGAACCGCCGCAGCATGTCGTCGAAGTCGAGGAAGCGCTCGATGGCCTCGGCGTCCTCGCTCGATTTGAGGTAGGGCCCGATGCGGTCCTCGAGCGTGACGTTCGACCAGTCTTCCAGCGACAGCCCGGCCCAGTAGCGCCACGCGCGGCGGTCGGCCGAGTTCAGGAAGTTCTTCGTGTTGACGTTGACGTACCAATGATCCACCGCGGTGCCCTTGAGGATGTCGAGCAGGCGGTTGTCGTTCGCGCGGGTGAGCTTGGCTTGCGAATCCTGCGTGGGATCCTCCAGGTAGCCGATGACGCGCGCGGGATCGCCGCTGGCATCGGGCACGATCTCGCGCTCGATGTGCAGCGTCAGCGGATCGCCCGTGTTCGACCACACCTTGATCGTGCGCGCGGCGGGGCGGCCCCACATGGCCTCGCGCGACAGACGGCGCAGCACGTTGCTCACGTCGTCGCCCAGGCTGGCGGTGTCCTCGTCGTCCGCCGAGGCGGCCAGCAGCGAGGCGATGCCGCTCGACGAGAGGTTCTGGAACGCCAGGCGGTCGGTTGCGATGTCGTACACCCACACGTTCAGGTCCGACTGCTGGATGATGCGGTGCAGGATCTCGTCCTCCAGCTCGAGTTCCTGCTGCATGCTCACCATGTGGTCGGTGTCGATGCACAAGCTGGCGATGGCCAGGCGGTTCGTCTTCGTGCGCACCACGCGGCCGTGATCGCTCACCCAGAAGTACGACCCATCCTTGCGCAGCATGCGGTACTGGGTGGAATACTCGAGCCCCTCGTAGAACTCGGGTCCGATGTCCTCCATCACCTGGGCCATGTCGTCGGGGTGGATGGAGTTGCTTACCAGCCCGTCGAGCGCTTCGATGAGCTCGGCCGACGAGTCGTAGCCGGCCATGTGGGCGATCTCCTCGTTGGCGAACAGGAAGGGGAAGCCCTCTTCGCAGTACCCACCGATGAGGCCGCCGGGCGCGTTCTGCATGAAGATCTGCGCGGCCAGCTGGCGGTTGTCGGCCGTGAGGTCGCCGAACGACTTCTGCGAGGAGGAGATGTTCAGCGCGCTGCTCAGCACTTCCTGCGACGCGCGCAGCTCCTCCTCCTGCTCTTTCTGCTCGGTCACGTCGGACAGCGAGGCGAAGAAGATGGTGCGATCCTGCTCGCGCCGCAGGAAGAACGCGCGCATGCGCATCCACATGAGGTCGCCGTTGAGGCGGTAGCGGCGGAACGTGGCGTCGGCGCCCGTGACGGGGTGCTCGTACGCCTCGTCGAACATGGCGTTGACGAGCGCCAGGTCGTCGGGGTGCACCTGGCGCGAGATGAGGCGCTGCCGCTCGCGCAGGTCCACGGAATTGCAGCCGGTGACGTGGTAGTACTCGTTGTTCACCTGCTGCAGCTCGAAGTGGTCGGCGTACACCGCGTAGATCGCCAGGCCACCGATCAGGTTGTCCACGGTGACGCGGCTGATCATGTCGTCGTGCAGCAGCGCGTTCACGTCGATGAGCTCCATGCTGGGGCTCAGCACGCCGCGATGGTCCACGATATCGTCCTGGGCCAGCAGCTCCTCGAGCGCCTCGGTGGGCATGGGGCGGTGGAAGTAGTAGCCCTGCGCGTAGTCGCAGCCGATGTCTTGCAGGAAGTCCACCTGCTCCTTCGTCTCGGCGCCCTCGGCGATGATGCGCAGGTCCATAAAGCGCGCCATCGACACGACGGCCTCGAGGATGCTCTCGCTACGCTGCGACTCGTTCTGCCTCGTGAGGAACCCCATGTCGATTTTCAGGATGTCGACGGTGATGTCCTTCAGCATGTTGAGCGAGGAGTAGCCGCTGCCGAAGTCGTCCATGAGGATGGTGAAGCCGAGATCCTTGAGGCGGGCCACCGCGTCGGCCATCTTCTCGTCTTCGGCGTACGCGCTCTCGGTGATCTCCAGCTCCAGCAGCTTGTGGTCCAGCCCGTACTTCTCGATGAGCCCCTCGAGCGATTCGACGACGTCGATGGCGTACAGGTCGGCCCGCGAGATGTTCACCGACACGGGGACGGGCGCGCCGCCGCGGTCGATCCATGAGCGGATGTGCCGGCAGGCCTCGTCCCACACGTACAGGTCGAGGCTCGCGATGAAGTTGTTGCGCTCGAGCACGGGGATGAACGAGCCCGGCATCACGAGCCCCTGCGAGGGGTGCTGCCAGCGCACGAGGGCCTCGAGGCCCACGATGCGCTCCGTGCGCGTGCTGCACTGCGGCTGCCAGTACAGCACGAACTCGTGGTTCGTCAGCGCGCGCTTCACCTCGAGGAGGATCTTCGCCTCGTTTTCCATCTCCTCGGTCATCCCGGGCTCGTACCAGGCGATGCGCTTGGTGTAGGTGCCCTTGACCGAGTTCATCGCGATCATCGCGTGGTCGCAGGCGGTGACCACCGACACGTCGGGGCGGTCGATGGCGCACACGCCGAAGGCCGGCTGGAACCCGATGGTGTCCTCGGAGTCGAACGGCTCCTGCTTCAGCTCGTGCTCCACCCGCTCCTCGGTGATCAGGCCGTGGGGGATGATCAGCGTGAAATCGTCGCCGCCCAGGTAGCCGGCGATGCCGCCGCGGCGCTGCGCGATGGCCTCGATGCGCTCGGCGATGGCGCACAGGATGGCGTCGCCGGCTTCGCGGCCGTGCCATTCGTTGTAGATCTTGAAGTGCTCGATGTCGATGTACGCGGCGTCGTAGGCGGTTTCGGGCGTGCCGGCCACGAGGCGCTCGGCCTTGTCGTAGAACGTGGCCGCATTGTACAGGCCGGTCAGCTGGTCGCGCTCGCGCAGCAGCTGGATTTGGGAGCGCTCGGCCTGCGACGTGCGCTGCCGCACCTCGTCCTCGGCGTCGGCGATGAAGCACATCACCACGCGCTCGCCGCCGCCTCCGCGCTTCACGGACACCACGGTCAGCGCCGCCCAGTTCCAGCCGCCCGACACGAGGCGCTTGCGGAATTCCCCGCGCAGCGCGCCGCCCGCGTCCTCGATGCGGCCGAGCAGCGTGCCGAAATCCCAGAACGCCGCGAAGCGATCGCGGTCTTCGGGGTGGATCAGGCGGTCGCGCACGTCGGGGAACATGACGCTGAGGCGTCCCTCGATGGCCGGGACCACGAACTTGTCGGGCTCGTGGTAGAGCACCTTGTACGCGTCGTCGGTGAGGTTGAGCTCGAACAGCTCGTCGTAGGAGGATGGCTCGCTCAGCGAGCTGAACAGCCCGCGGCTGTGCTCGTCGATGGGGTGGCCCGAGAACAGCACGCAGGGCCCCTCGTCGAACCAGTCCAGCTCGAGGCAGGTGAGCTCGTACCAGCGCCCCACGCGCGCGCTGTAGATGACGCTTTGCGTGGCGTGCTCGCTGGAATCGGGGTTCCAGGGGCAGTCCTTGCAGGGCTCGGTCTGTCCGCGAAAGCATTCGTAGCACAGCTCGCCAACGCGGCCGCCAGGGAATACGCGCCGCGCCGCGCGGTCGAGGTACACGACGCGGTACGAGCGATCGATGACGTAGGTGTGGCCTTGCGTTGAGACGCTCTTTTGTCGGCTGCCCGGCATCGGATCTCCTGTCCTCAAGCCCTTTGATCCATTGTAGGACTTCGGCAGCGAGTTGGGCCCGGCAAACCGCAAAATGATGCTGCGGCCTCCGGTTACGCGTCCGCGCGCGGATGCTCGCGCTCGAGCATCGCCAGCAGATCCTGCTTCGAGTGCACGCCCACCTTGCGGTAGATGCTCGTCATCTGGGATTTGATGGTGTTGAGCGACACGAAGCGCTCCCCGGCGATGCGCTTGATGGTAAGCCCCTTCACCACGTAGAACAGCGTGTCGCATTCGGCCTCGGTAAGGTCGTGGCGCGCGCCGAACGTCCGGCACTGGGCGCGGATGACCTCGTTGATGTCCTCGATGTCGGCGGGCTGGGTCTCCGCGCGGTTCGCGCGGGCGCGCGTGCGGGTGCCGAACAGGAAGATGAACGCCAGCAGCAGCGCAACCGCCACCGTGGTGGGCGTTTCGATCGAGGGCGCGGCAACGCTCATGGCGCGCCCGGTGGCCAGGCCGAGCGCGATGCAGACGTCGAAGAGGGCCAGGGCGACGACCAGCTGCGTACCGTCGGGGCGGTCGCTTGCGCCCCCGCCGTTCCTGCCCAGCAGGAACACGCACAGCGACAGCATGGAATAGCCCACCCACACCGCGCCCATGAACACGGCGTGCCAGTCGGGGACGACGGCGTTCAGCAGGATGGCGATGCCCAGCATGGCGAACACGAGGCGGATGAGCGCCTCGGGGTTCGCCTCGCGCTTGCGGGCGAGCGACACCGCGAAGAACGTGGCGCATACCGCCACGGCGACGAACACCCACAGCGTGTAATCGCGCAGCGACGGCGACGAGCCCCACAGGATGCCCACGCCCAGCGCGGACGCGGCGATGCCGATGACGAGCGGGTCGCGCAGCGGGCGCGTCTTCTCGGGCGTCACGAGCGGCGATCCGTCGTCGGCGTCGTCCTCGCGCGCGGCCAGGGCGTGCACCGTGACGAAGAGGATGGCGCACGAGGCGATGAGGAAGCTGGCCTGCACCTCCGTCCCGGCCTGCTTGAGAGCCAGGAGCGAGAGCGAGGTGACCAGCTGCCCCACGGTGAGGGCGACGAGGACGGTCAGCAGGCTGGAGCGCAGCGCCAGCACGGCCCATACGAAGTGCAGCAGGGCGTATCCCACCGACATGATGCCGGCTGCGAGCATGACCAGCAGCATCGACGAGCCGGAGAACACGAGCGAGAGGAACGCGAGCGCCTCGCCCAGCGCCAGCGCGAACGCGGGCGCCAGCAACCGCGAGGCGCTCGGCCATCCCAGCCCCCTGCGCGCGAACAGCGCCAACGCGCCCAGCAGCACGACGCCCGTGACGACGCCCCAGGTGCAGAACAGCGCGACGAAGCAGTCGGGCTGCAGGGCGCCCCAGGGAAGCTCGGCGAGGGCGTCGCCGTTCCATGCCAGCAGGATGCTGAGCTTGTGGGCGATGAAGCCGCCCATAAGCAGGAGCAGGGTATGGATGCGCGCGCGTTTCATGCGTTCCTTCGGGTCCGATGCGGGTGTTCGGAGGGGTGAGCCCAGCATAGCAAAACGCGCCGCGGCTCAGCTGCGGTTCCGCGCGCGTTTTGCTCTATGCTCGATGACGGGTGCGTGCCGGGGCTACTCCTCCCAGGGCGTTTCGGCCGCGACGTTCGTGCCGGCGCGCCGTCCCGTGGTGATCGCCGTGGCAACCGCGGCGCCGCACGTGGGGTAGAAGCGTCCCAGCGCCATGCTGTTCGTGCCGGCCGCGTACAGGCGCGGGATGGCCTCGTCGCCCGCGGCGCGCATCGCGCGCATCTCGGTGTCGACGGTCACACCGCCGAACGTGCAGGCGGCGCCCGGCTTCACCTCTGCGGCGTAGAAGGGGCCGCTTTCGAGCGGGTAGAGCTCGCTCGGCCGCCCGAATTGCGCGTCGGCGCCCTGGGCGCACGAGGCGTTCCACTGCTCGACCGTGGCGCTCAGCGCATCCGCGTCCACGCCCATGGCGGCGGCCACCTCGGCGAGGGTTTCGCCCGAGAACGCCTGGTCGGCCGCGCGGGACAGCCCCGCCTTGCCCGCGTCGCCGCACGTCAGCACGAAGGCGCGCCCTTCAGGCTGCTTCAGCAGGTCGTCGCAGATGTACGAGTAGAACTTGCGCTCGTTGGTCCAGCGCTCGCCCTGCACGTTCACCGAGATGAAGGGCGGCGTGCCCTCCATGGTGTCGGGTCCCAGCACGATGAAGGCGCACGGCATGATGGGCTTGGAGAACTGCACGTTCGACAGCATGCCGAAGTAGCCCACGCTGCTGCCGGCCGACAGGCCCAGGTTCATGCCGTCGCCGGTGTCGCATTCGTTCGCGGTGGTCTGCACGTCGTAGCGCGAGATGAGCGCGTGCATCATGGCGGGGTTGCGCGCGAACCCGCCCGCCGCCAGCACGACGCCCTTGCGGGCCTTGACGGCCTTCTGCCTCCCGTCGCCCGCCAGCACGCCCAGCACCTCGCCGGTGTCGGGATGCTGCACGAGCTTCGTCACCGGCGTGCCCGTGCGCACGGCGATGCCCTCCTGCGCGTCGGCCGCCTTCTGCAGCACGGGCCACAGGCCCGGATCGGGCTTGACGGCGTAGTGCGTGCGCATGACGGGCGCGGTGAGGTCGGCGCGCTCCTTCTCCTGGCCGCCGAACACGAGGCCCGGGTTGCCGATCTCGGCGGGCACCTGCATCCCCAGGCCGATGAGCCACTCCACGGCGTCGGCGCTGTTCTCCACCACGAAGCGCACGAGGTCGTCGCGCCCGTCGCCGATGGCCGAGAAGTACTTCATGGCCTCCTCGACCGAGTCCTCGATGCCGGCGGCTTTCTGGACGGACGTGCCCACGCCCATGATGGCCTGGCCGCACAAGGCGGTCGATCCTCCGGTGGTGGGACCCTTCTCCAGCACGATGACGGAGGCTCCCGCTTCGGCGGCCATGAGCGCGGCCGACATGCCGGCGCCTCCTCCTCCGACCACCACCACGTCGGCTTCCTCGTCCCACGACGTCGGGATGCCCGACTCGGTGGAGGCGCCGTCCTGCGCGCTGCTGGGCGCGCAGCCCCACAGAAGCGCGCCGGCGGCGACGGCCGCGGTGGCTCCCGATGCCTTCAGAAAGCTTCGACGCGAAACGCCGTTCTGCTGTTCATGCTTCCCCATGATGTTCCCCTTCCCTCCGATGTGTTGTATCGCTGTCGTCGACGACGGTTCGAGCGTACGCAAGGGCGGGATGATGCGCATCACCCCTTTTTCGCGAAATGAGGGTTTCCGCTGGTGGGCGACTCGAGACGGAAGCGCGGGCTCGGGGTGCGGAGCGCGTAGTGTTGCACCTACGCGAAGGAGCATTCTCCTTTTGTTCCTCGCTCGCGCTCGCAGCGCAAGGTCCGGGGCATAAGGATGCCCGGCGGTCCGCAGGTAGGGGGAGGGGCGGACGGCCGGGCCGATGGGTCGATCTGCTGCGCCGCATGAGGGGAGGGGTGGCGGCGCGCGATCGAAGCAAACGGGGCTGGAGGGAGGGGGTTGCCCCGCTTGCTTCGATCGGTTCCGGGGAGGTTGCAGCTCCTCCCCGGAACGCGGGATCGTGGAACGTTACGTGCTTGGTGCTAGTACAGCAGGAACACGGGGTAGCCCAGCTGGTAGATCAGCACGCGGAACATCACGGAGGTGGCCAGCGCCACGATGGCGGTGACGACCATGAGCGTCTTGGAGGCGCCCACCTTCTTCTTGGCCACGAAGGCGCACGCCGCCGCGACGATGACGGAGATGATGGAACCCCAGAACATCGGGGCGCCGGCGCCGGTGACCATGACGCTCATCAGGCTGTCGATGTGCGTCGGGGCCGTGGTCATGGACGTCGGGTCGGCATAGTAGCCGTACTGCGCGAAGTTCGACAGGGCGCAGGCGATGACGAACACCACGTCGGCCACGAGCTGCACGAGGGCGGCGATGAACGTGAGCTGGATGCCCGTCGCCTCGGCGGCCTCGTCCTTCTTCAGGATGGAGATGAGCCAGATGGCCACGGCGCCCAGCAGGCAGGCGTTGCCCAGGTAGAACACCACGAGCGCCAGACCCCACGCCGGACGGGCCGGCATGTAGTAGGAGTGCGCGGTTGCGGCCACCATGAGCACGGCCACCACGATGGTCACCCAGGCGAGCGCCTTGGAGACCGGCTTCTCGCCGCGTAGCATCACGAACCACACGACGATGATGATGGCCAGCGCCACGCACCCGATGAGCTCCTGGGTGATGCCGGACGTGATGTGCCCGAAGCCGTTGAAGATGCGCTCCCAATGCTCGAGGTGCAGGAAGGCTCCGATGCCGCCCACCACCAGCGAGACGGCGGACGTGATGAGCGCGGTCATCTGCAGGTTCTTACCTTCGCCCTTGAGCGCCAGGATGGACATGCCGCCCAGCGTGCCGCAGGTCAAGCATACGAACAGCGTGAAGATAACGAGAGGCCACTGAGTTTCCATTACTCATCACCTCCTTCCCAGTGATGGTCGCGTAGGATGTAGGAGTACGAGGGCTTGTTGCCCACGTCGGGCAGCCTGTGCACGTCGGCGTCGGTGAAGGGCTCGAGGAAGTCGAGCATCTTGCGACGGTTGCCCAACGGGTCTTCGGAACCCTCGAACGACTCGTAGCCGGCCTCGGTGTCGCCGATGTAACGGGCGTTGCCGCCGCACTGGCTGACGCACTGGGGCAGCTCGCCCTGGGCAAGCTTCTGCTCGCACAGCGTGCACTTCTCGACGACCTTCTCTTCCTCGTTGAGGTAGCGGACGCCGTAGGGGCAGGCCATGACGCAGAACTGGCAACCGATGCACTTCTCCTTGTCGATCTGGATGGAGCCGTCCTCGGCAACGTGCGACGCCTCGGTCGGGCACACCTTCACGCACTCGGGATTCTCGCAGTGCTGGCAGCTGATGGGCAGGAAGTACATGTACACGTCGGGATACTGTCCCGATCCGCCCGGGATGGGGTTCGGCCCCACGCGCACGACCTTGTTCCAGTAGCTGCCGATGGGCACGTTGTTGACCGCCTTGCAGGCGACCGAGCACGCGAGGCAGCCCACGCATCGGTTGAGGTCGGTGATGATAGCCTTCGTCATGGTTTACTCCCTCCCTTCGTAGTTCGGCAACCATTCCTTCAGACGGGGGTCGTCGGAAGTATGGATGATGGGGGTGCCGGTGCTGTCGCACGGCACGGGGTTGTTGTACGGCGAGTTCTCAGGCGTGGCCTTGTAGATCTTCACCTGGTAGGCGCGCAGGTTGGACGTGCCGGAGTGCGGGTCCTGGGCACCGTGGTCGATGAGCTGGTTGACCTGGGAGTACTGCCAGCCGTGACCGGCGTCTTTCACCTCGGGGTACCACCACGTGTGCTCGAGGTTGATGACGTCTTCCTTCACGCCGTAGTACAGGTCGGCCACCTCGCGGATCTTGCCCCACTCGGTTTCGATCCACACCCAGTCGCCCTGCTCGATGCCGTACTCGGCAGCCGTCTTCGGATTGATCTCCACGCGCGGCACGGGCCACAGCTCGCGGCACCAGGGAAGCTGACGGTGCTCGGAGTGGAAGTACACCGGGATGCGGCGACCGGTGGTCGCGGTCAGCGGGTACTCCTTGATGCGGTCGCCGTCCTTCGGGCCGTGCGGCGGCTCGGTGTAGCTGGGGACGAACCACTCGGGGTTGTTGGGATGGTGCGATTCCATGACGGTGGACCAGATCTCCTGCTTCATCGTCGGGGTGAACCAACCCGGCTTCCAGTCGCCGATGCCCTTGCCGGCCGTGTAGTCGAGGCGGCCCCACACGCGGTCGCGTGCGCGCATCGCGCCGGTCTGGTAGCGGCGGTACGTGCCCCAGTTGCGCGGCTCGATGTCCTTCGCCTGCCACCAGCCGTGCTCCTGGAAGGCCTTGACGTACTCGTCCCACGTCTTGTACTTGGGCGTGACCTCGGCCATCGGAACGCCGTGGCGCTCGAACGTGGGCTTGCCGTTCTCGACATGCCACGTGGTGTAGGTCAGCTCGTCATCGGTGAGCAGCTTGATGGAGTCGTCCAGCTGCCAGTTGATGTCGGGCCACTCGTTGCCGGGCTCGTCCGTCCACTGCCAGTTCATGCGCTTGGCGAGGTCCATAACGATCTCGGGGTCGTACTTGGCTTCCGCAGGCGGCTGCACGCACTTGACCGTGGCGCCCATGGCGCCGGCGGAACCCTGCGATGCGCGCGGCGAGTTGAGCTCGATCCAGTGGGCCACCGGCAGGATGATGTCGGCGGTGTCGTTCTGCGGCGTGTGCCACAGGTTGAGGTCCACGTAGAAGTCCAGCGAGCACAGGGCCTCCCAGGCGCGGGTGGTGTTCGTCTGGCTCATGAAGTTGCCGGACTCGTTCCACAGGGCGCGCACCGGGTAGGGGTCGCCCGTGATGACGGCATCCCACAGCGAGTGGCTGTCGCACCAGTACTGCCACCAGCCGAGCAGCGGGAACTTGTCGATGCCGACCTGCTTGAGGTTGACTTCCGCCGGCGGGGTGGTAGCACCCGGGGCCCATGCGCTGAAGCCCTGGAGGTCGCCGTCGATGGGGACGATTGTCGGGCCGCGGTTGCCGCCCGGGGTGTCCATGTTGCCGGTGATGCCCACGAGGTTGTCGAAGGCGCGGCAGTTCTGGATGGCGCTGCAGAAGTGCTCGACGGCCAGCATGTACTGGATGCCGCCGTTGCCGTAGCCGGTGGACGGGTCGATGCGCGTGCCGTACGCCGTGGCGGCCGCCTCGATCTCGGATGCCGGGATGCCGGTGATCTCCGCGGCAACCTCGGGCTTGTACTCGGCGGCGCGGGCCTTGTAGTACTCCCACACGGGCTTGACCTTCACGGTCTTGCCGTCCTTGAGCGTGATCTCGAACTCGCCCTCGAGCGCGGGGTCGATGGCGGGGTCGAACGGCATGGGGTCGGGGATCCAACCCTGCGTCTGGCCCGGCAGCAGGTTGTCCTGCGAAGCCTCGCGGCCTTCGCGCGCCTTCTCGGAGTCGTAGTTCTCGCCCTCCCAGAAGCCGCCGGTTTCGTCGATGACACCTTCCTGGTCAGCGTTGAACCAGGTGAACGCGCCGTACTCGTGCTCGACGCCCTCGGCCTTCAGCTTTTCCCAGTTGTTGTCGTACACGAGGAACTTGTAGGGGCTGCCGCCCTCTTTGATGTCGCTTTCCTTGAGGAGGCGCGTCTTCACGTCCCAGTACGAACCGTCGGTGCGCACGGTGGGGAAGCCGGAGGGCTCCATGTCCTCGCACACGAGGAACGGGGCGTTCGTCCACTTCTTCGTGTACAGCTCGTCGTAGAGCTTCTTCTCGATGATGACGTTCGTCCAGGCCAGGGCCAGAGCGCCGTCGGTGCCGGGGCGGAGGTGCTGCCAGTAGTCGGCTTCCTTGCCCATGTTGGCCATGCGGGGGTCGACGCTGATGTGCACGTCGGCGCGCGACGCCACGTCAACCGTGGTGCGGCAGGAGTCGTCGTAGTTGGACAGCTCGGAAGCGCCGCCCCACTGCACGTACACCCGCGGACGCGTGATGGTTTCCATCCACGACATGGCGAACTGCGACACCATGGTGGTGGCGAAGTGGCGCGGGCCCTTGCAGATCTGCCAGGCTTCCACGTTGTTCGGCGTCTCCAGCATGTTCTTCAGGATGGACTCCGAGTGCATGCACCAGATGCGCGAGGTGCCCACCTGGCAGGCGATGGCCTCGCCGCCGTGCTTCGCCTTGATGTCCATGAAGTTGTCCACGATGGACTGCATGGCCTCGTCCCACGAGATGCGCTGCCAGCCGGGCTCCTCGCCCTTCGGGTTCGTGCGCTTCATGGGGTAGTGCAGACGGTCGGGGTGGTACGCCGCCTGGATGGACGACTGCGACTTCGTGCAGCAGTTGCCCATGGACTGGAACGCTCCCTCGTCACCCTCGACGCGTATGGCACGCCCGTTCTGGACGATGACCTTGACGCCGCACTCCATCTTGCCGCAACCGCGGCAGCACGTCTTCACGGCCACGGTGTCGTTGCCGGACACTTTGCTGTACGTCTCTTCGGCCAGCGCGGTGTGCGTCGAAGCGCCGAACGCCGCAGCTGCCGCTCCGGTGATGGCGGCGGTCTTGACGAACGTGCGTCGTGACATGGTCAGGTTACCCATACTCCTCCTCCTTCTTTCTCCTCGTTCTCGTCTTACTCGTCTACCTTCGAGCGAACGGGGAGGGGGGCTGCCGCGTGAAGCTGGATGCCGCATGCGGTGCAAAGTCCCCGAATCGCATGAGCCGACCTTACGGATGCGAGGGCCTGCCGAGCATCGTGCAAAGGTTGGGAAGCGCCGATCTTCCGCATCATAAATTCTTATGATTTTGTGATCATGAAAAAATCGATAGTCGTTTGATCTGGGATTACGATGATCGGTCATCATAAATTATCTTTAAACTAGGATAATTTCCTCAAAGAGGGACGCTCATCTTTTCCGTATAATCGAACGCGTCGACAGAGGGGTCGACGCGAGCAGCGTTTCGCACGGGCTCAGGGGGTGGGGCAGGCATGGAAAAGCTTCGGAGTGCATGGGATACCGCGTTGGGGACGAGCCTGTCGCTTAAGCGCATCGCGGGAGCCGCCCTACAGTGGCTGTGGATGCTCATGATGTTCTACAGCATCGTGCCGTACGGCTTCTCGTCCGACGTGCGCGGCTCGCTGTACACCAGCCTGCTCATATCGCTCGTCGCCATGGTGGTCACCATGCTGTTCGTCGCCGTCATCGTGCGGCGCGAGCGGGTGAGCGCCAACCGCTCCATCGTGCTGGGTTCCGCCATCATGATGAGCGTGGGCAGCGTGCTCACGCCGTTCTCTGATCCCACCACGCCCGCCGGCATGCTCGTGCTGGGCTTGAGCGCCGTCATGACCGGAACGGGTTCGGCCGTGCTGTTCCTGTGTTGGATCGAGTTGGAGTCGGGGTTGGGCGGGCGCTTGGCGCTCGTGGAGCTTGCGGCGTCGCTGTGCGCCGCGATCGCCGTCGGGCTCGTGCTGATCGTGGGGCCGGCGGTGCCGGTGATCGCGCTCATCGTGACCATGCCCGTGCTGTCGGCGGTGCTGCTCAGACGCTGCTCGATCACCACGCCCCAGCTGGCGCGCGGCCCCGAGCAGCCGCTTTCGCGCCATACCATCGCCCTGTTCGCGAAGGCGCTTCTGGGCGCCATGCTCATCGGCATGCTGATGGGGTTCTTCGACGTGGTGTCGGGCTTCAAAACGTATGCGGTGCAGGACATCTTCGGCGCGTACCTGTTCCTGGCCGGCTTCGTCGGGGCGCTCGCCATCTGTCTGATCGCCGTGTTCCTGCATCGCGACAGCATCTTCTTCTCGTACCGCGTGTCCATGCTGATGCTGTGCCTGGGCTGCCTGTCCACGCCGTTCCTGTCCGACAACAACACGTATTCGAGCGCGCTCATCTTCGGCGGCTACCACTGCTTCGTGCTGGTGCTGTGCGTGGTGTGCATCGACGTGGCGTCGAGCTTTCGCGTGAGCCCGGCGCGCACCATCGGGCTGGGGTTCGTGGCCTTGTACGGCGGCGAGACCGTGGGGTCGCTGTTCGCCCACTCGCTGGAGGCGACGGGCGTGAGCATGTTCGACCTCACCTTGGTCACGCTGGTGGCGGTGTCGCTGCTGTTCATAGCGCACCTGTTCCTGTTCACGGAGACGGACCTCATCAAGATCGGCATCGGCGAGGTCAGCCTGATGGGCGCGGAGCCGGAGGTGCCCGCCGACGACCCGGCGGATCCCGTGGACCCCTGCGCGCTCATCTCGGAGCGCTTCGCCCTGTCGCCGCGCGAGACCGACGTGCTGCCGCTGCTGCTGGAGGGGCGCACCATCTCGCGCATCCAGGAGACGCTGTTCATTTCGGCGGGCACGGTGAGCACGCACATCCGGCACATCTACCAGAAGACGGGCGTGGACAACCGTCAGGAGCTCATCGACCTGGCCCACGAGACGACCGGGCAGGACGAGGCGGTCTGAGGCGATGGAGACGACGTATCTGCACGAGTTCGCGAAGGTTGCCGAGTGCGGCAGCTTCACGGCGGCTGCGCGGGAGCTGCATCTTACGCAGTCGACGCTGAGCAAGCACGTCGCCCTGCTCGAGCGCGAGTTCGGCGCGGACCTGTTCGTGCGCGATCGCAGCGGCGTGAGCCTGACCGAGGCGGGCGGCGTGCTGTACGCGCAGACGCGGCAGGTGGAGAAGCTGCTGCGCGCCACCGTCGCGCTCGTGCATGCGGCGCGCGACGGGCAGGCGGCGCGGCCGGCGGCGGGTGCGGGAGCGGCTGCGGGCGTCGGGGCTGGCGCGGCCCGCGCGGGCGCGGGCGACACGGCGCTGCGCTGCAAGTGCCGGCTCGCGGCCGAGCGCTGCGGGCTCGACCAGCGCGAACTGGGTGCGCTCATCCTGTACGTGGAGGAGCGCGGCTTCGATGCCATCGAGGGCGAGCTGGGGCTGTCGCGCGACGAGGTGGCCGACGTGCTGGGCGGCGTGTACCGCAAGCTGGGCGTGGGCGACAAGCAGGAGGCGCTCGATTTCATCCATTCCGTTTCGGAATGATGGTAGACGCGCCCGCGCCGGTTGGGCATACTTCATTGGTGTGAAAGCGCTATGAAGCTGGGGGGCTTCGAGCAAAGGGCTTCATCCGAAGAACGTGGATGGAGACCGAATATGAGTGCTTATACTGCCGCGACCGTTGAAGACGCGGCGAACAATCTTCTTGAAGAACTGAAAACGCAAGCCGACGGCGGGGCTGTCTGCGTGCGCGCGTGCCTGGAGCACGACGCGTCCGACGACGTCGCGTCGGCGCTGCTGGCGTGCGCTCGCGGCATCGCCGCGGCCGGATCGTCCGTGCGCATCGTGTGCGCCGACGGCGTGGCGGCCGGGCGCTACCGGGCGCTGCTGGCCGACGATCCACTGCTGAACGCCGCCGACGTGGTGTCGATGCGCGAGCTGGGCCTGGCCGTCATGGGCGACGCGCGGGTACAGGACGCCGTGAGCCGCGGCGCGCGCGTGCTCGACGACAACGAGCTGGCCGTGCTCATGGAGGACGTGAAGGTGAGCGGGCTCAAGCCCGGCCGTTTGCGCGAGATGCTCAAGTTCTTCTACAAGAGCATGAGCGAGTGCGCCGACGAGGACGAGCGCTGGCTCATCACCGCCGAAGAGCAGACCGTGCACGCCATCCTGACCGAGAACCTCGAGGTGCGGCGCGCGCTGCTGCCGTGCGAGGTGTCGTCGCTGGCCTATCGCGGGCTCGTGGCCGCCGGCGTCGAGCCCGAGCCGCTGGCGCTCGTGGTGGACGACTACGCGTCGCTCAGCAAGGCGTCGCAGCGCCTCGTGCGCCATCTGGCCGCGAACGGCCTCGTGGCGGCGGGCCGCACGCTGGCCGCGTCGAGCGCCGAGGAGCCGTACCCGTGCTTCGACGGGTTCCGCGCCTTGGCCGACGAGGCCGACTGCCTGGTGACGCTGGCGACCGAGCGGCCGGAGGCCGCGCGCGAGAGCCGCGCGCTCGACGACCCCGAGGCCGAATGCGCGTTCGTGGCCGCATCGGTGGAGGAGTGCCTGGCCGACGGCGTGGCTCCGCGCGATGTGCTGGTGGCGGTGCCGAACGCCGCCTGGGGCGCACGCATGGCCGCCGCGCTCGAGGCGCGCGGCATCGCGGTCGAGCGCGGCTTCGGCGGCGGGAAGATCAAGGGCGATCCCCGCACCGAGGGCCGCTTCGCCGACCTCAAGCTGGCCACCTTCTTGCGCCTGCACCTCGACCCGCACGACTTCACGTCGCTGCGCTCGTGGTTGGGCTTCGGCGATTGGCTGCTGCGCTCGGATGCGTTCTTGGAGCTGATGGCGTACGCTCGCGAACGCGATATCGCCGCATCGGAGGCCGTGGCGCAGCTGCGCACGCAGCGGGACGCCGACCGCGCCTCGACGATCTTCGGCAAGTTCGACGGCCCGCTCGATGAGCTGGACGAACTGCAGCGCGTCTGCGCGGACGGCTTGACGCGCGCGGCCGCCGTGGAGCTGTTCGAAGCGCACGGGATGCCGTTGTCCCCGCGCCTGGTGGAGCTGCTGGGCGACGATGCCGCGCACGCCGACGTCGAGCACCTGGCGCGCGAAGCGTTCCGCGCCCCGGTTGAGGACGTCGCGCGCGACGCCGTGCACGTCGTCACGTACGCGCGCTGCCATGGGCGCCATGTGCGCACCGTGTTCGTCACCGGTCTCGTGAACGGCTTCCTTCCCGCGAACGACGCGGTGGACGACAAGTTCACCATCGACCACCGGCGCGTGGCCCTCGAGCGAGAGCGCGCCCTGTTCCTCGACGTGCTGGCCACGGCCGACGAGCGCACGGTGTGCACGCGCTTCACGCGCGACCGCCTGGAGAACACGGCGTTCACCAAGGTGCAGACCACGCGCGTGTTCATGCGCGACGGCGAGCGCCTGGCGAGCGTGGCGCCGTCCGAGTTCGCGTCCCTCACGGACGAGGTGCTGGCGCTGGCCCCCGACGTGCCGCGCGAGCTGCCCACCAAGGTGCTCTACGCATCCACGACCATGTAGGGACTCCGGCGGCTTGCCGGCCGCCGGACCCTCGCGATTCCCAACCCCCGGTGTTTTGAAAGGACTGATAGATATGAGCGATGTCGACGCATTCGTGATCGATGACGATTTCGATCCCCTGGCCGATTTGAGTTTGGACGACGGCGAGCGGGACGATGCCGAGGCCGACTACCTGCCGCCCATCCCCGACGCCGACAAGAGCGTGGTGCCTCCGGTGGTGCCGCTGTCGCCGGCCGAGCGCATCGAGAAGCTGTTGGCGGGCATCCCCGGCCAGCAGTTCCGCCTGCTGCACGCCGTGGCGTTCTGCACGGAGCCGAAGACGATGGACGAGGCCGTGGCCGATCTGGACGCGGCGTATCCCACCACCACGAGCGTGTACAGCTCGGCGCAGGTGGTGCAGCTGCTCGAGCGCGACGGCGCCCTCGAGCGCATCGTGGACGAGAGTGCCGAGGATGCGGCCGACGCCGCCGTGCCCGCCGAGGACGAGGGCGACTTCATCTCGGTGACGCCCGCGGCGCCGTGCCGCTACCGGGCCACCCGTGCCGGCCTCGACGCCATCGCGGCGCACGTCAACGAGAGCCTCGTGGTGGAGAAAATCGTGGAGGACGAGCGCTACCTGCCCATCTTCCAACGCGTGCTGGAGATGACGGCGCGCGAGGGCGGCTGCCCCACCAAGGAGCTCGACCAGGCGGTCGACGGCGACCCGCTGTGCCAGGAGCCGCGTCGTTTCTGCGGCTTCTTCCGCGGCAAGCTGGAAGAGACGGGCGCCATCGAATGGCGCGACAGCTGGACCATCACCGAGTTGGGCCGGAGCGTGCTCGCGTCCGGCGTGTTCGCCGCAACCTCTTCGACCGAACGCTAGAGAAGGAGCTACTCATGTCCCATGATCAGGAAATCGACTTCGCCGACGTGCTGCGCGGCCGCAGGGCAACCTACCAGTTCCTCTCGCGCCTGTTCCGCGTGGAGGTGGACCAGGAGCTGCACGACACGCTCGTGTCCATGCGCTTCCCGACGAACACCGGCAACGCGCTGGTGGACGAGGGCTATCGGATGATCTGCGGCTATCTGAGCCAGGCCGACGGCACCGTGCTCACCGAGCTGGCGGTGGACTACGTGCGCGCGTTCATCGGGTCGGGCAACGACGGCTTCTCGGCCGCCTACCCGTACGAGTCGGTGTACACGAGCCCGAAGCGCCTCATGATGCAGGACGCGCGCGACGAGGTGCTCGTGCTGTACCGCGCCTTCGGCCTGGACAAGCAGGAGAGCTGGAAGGAAGGCGAGGACCACATCGCGCTGGAGCTGGAGTTCGAGCAGATCCTGTGCGAGCGCGCCATCGCGGCGTACGAGGCCGGCGACGAGGACGAGTGCCTGAAGCTGCTGCTGTCGCAGCGCAACTTCCTGGAGGACCACCTGCTGGCGTGGTACCCCATGATGGCGGCCGACCTGCAGAAATTCCCCCAAACCGATTTCTACAAGGGGCTGGGCAAGCTGACCGACGGCTTCCTGCGCAACGACCGGGAGTTCCTGGATGCCGTGCTGTCCGAGAACGAAGCCGAAGTCGAAGTCGAGGTTGCATGATGGACGAGCACGACGTCGAGCGCAAGCGCGATGCGGGTCCCCGCGTGTCGCGCCGCACGTTCGCCCTGGGCGCCGTGGGCGCCTGCGCCGTCATCGGCCTGGGCGGCGTGAAATACCTGCCCAGCGCCACGTTGCTCAGGCCGCCGGGAGGGCAGGACGAGGAGCAGCTCGTGCGCGGGTGCCTGCATTGCGAGAAGTGTCGCGAGGTGTGCCCGAAGCACGCCATCGCTCCGGCTCATCTTGAGGACGGCATCCTGAACGCGCGCACGCCGCGCATGGATTTCAAAAGCGGCTGGTGCGATTTCTGCGAGAACGAGCCAGGCGGGCCGAAGTGCGTCGCGGTGTGTCCGACGCACGCGCTCGTGTGCCCCGATCCGTCGCAGGTGATCATCGGCAAGGCGGAGCTCAACCGCGATTGGTGCCTGGCCGCGAAGGGCATGGGCTGCCACGAGTGCGTGGACGTGTGCAACTACGAGGCGCTCGAGCTGGGCGCCGACAACGTGCCGGTGGTGGACGTGGATGCGTGCAACGGCTGCGGTGCCTGCGAGCTGGCGTGCATCTCGCTGTCGGCCGGTTCCATCACGGCCGGCGCCACTGATCGCGCCATCGTCATCCGTCCGACCGAAGAAGTGGAGGCGTGAGCGGGATGAAGAAGCTCAAAACCTATCGACTGCGGTTCCTGATCATGCTGGCGGTGCTCGCCGTGGTAGCCGTGGGATACTTCACGGCCGGCGGCATCGGCAACTTCTGCGGCATCGGCTTCGAGTCCATCACGCTGCTGTGCCCTCTGGGCGCGCTGCTGGCCATGATCGCCGGGCGCACGGCCATCCCGATGGCCGTGATCAGCGTGGTGGTCGTGCTGCTGGTGTGCATCGTGCTGGGCAAGGTGTTCTGCGCCTGGGTATGCCCCGTGCACTTCATGTCGCGGGGAAAGAAGAAGGGAAAGCGAGGCTCGGGCTCCGTCCCCGCCCCCTCCCATGGCGCCGCGGATGACTTTGCTGGTTCGAGTGCCGTCCCCGCCCCCATCCATGGCGCCGCGGATAGCCTCGCCGGTCCACCCGTCTCCCACGCGGCGCAAGTAGGGGAACCTGCGGCGCTTGCGGGGGGACTCGAAGGTTCGTCCGCTTCTCCCGCGGTGCAGGCGGCGGTCCCCGCCCCCGCTCTCCGCACCCCCTGCTCCACCTGCGCTTCTCCCTGCGGCAAGTCCAAGGGCATCAAGATCGACAGCCGCCACGGCATCCTCGCCGCGGCGTTGGGCTCCACGCTCATCTTCGGCTTCCCGGTGTTCTGCCTCGTCTGCCCGATCGGCCTCACGTTCGCCACGGTGCTGCTGGTCATGCGCCTGTTCGCGTTCGGCGACGCCACGTGGACGGTCGTCGCCTTCCCGGTCATCATCGCGCTGGAGATCCTGCTGCTGCCCAAGTGGTGCCAGCGCTTCTGCCCCCTGGGTGCGCTGCTTTCGCTGTTCAGCGGGCTGAACCGGACGTTCCGCCCCCAGGTGGACGCCGAGAAGTGCCTGCGCGAGGGCCGCGGCAAGGCCTGCAACCTGTGCGAGCAGGCGTGCCCCGAGGGCATCAACCTGCACGACATCGCGGCGGGCGAGACCACGCTCAACGACTGCAGCAAGTGCCGCGCTTGCGCCGACGTGTGCCCCGAGCACGCCATCACGTTCCCGCTGCTGCCGAAGAAGCAGGCGCAGGTCGCGGCGCTGCCCGTCGACGACGAGATCCCGGAAAGGGGGTAGGCCATGTCCCTGATCAACGGCCTGTTGGCCCTGCTGGGCGAGATAGAGAGCGACGCCATCGCCGTGCACGAGGAGCGTTGCATCTCGGTGCGCAACCGCAACGCCGACTGTCTGCGCTGCGTGGAGGCCTGCACGTCGGGCGCGCTGGCGTATCGCGACAACGAGCTGCTCGTGGAGCCCGAGCGCTGCATCGGGTGCGGCACGTGCGCCACGGCGTGCCCCACCTGCGCCATCGAACTGCGCAACCCGACGGATGCCGAGCTGACGGCGCAGCTCAAGCACTCCATCGTGGCGACGAAGGGCCATCCCGTCATCGTGTGCGAGACGGCGCTCGAGGCGGCCGACGTTGCGGTCGACGACGCGCCGGCCGCGTGCGTGGTGCCGTGCTTGGGCCGCATGGACGAGTCGGCGCTCGTGGGGCTGGCGGCATACCGCGCCTTCGACGCGACGCTCGCGTGCGGCTCGTGCGAGACGTGCCGACACGCTCCGGGCGGCGCGCTCATGCGCGACGTGGTGGAAGGCTCGCGCAACCTGCTTGAGGCGTTCGGGTCTTCCATGCCCATTGACGTGGTGGAATGCGTGCCCGAGCGCGTGCTGGCACCCGGTGCGTCCGGCGGGTCGCACGGCCAGGGCGGCGGCGACGGGGTGGGGCGGCGCGATTTCTTCCGCTCCGCCAAGGACGCGTCGACCCGTGCAGCCGGCGCGGCGGTGGCCGAGGAGCTGGGGATGGCCGAAGCCGAGCCCGTTCCCGCGGCGTATCGCAAGGTGGAGGCCGACGGAACGCTGTCGCACTTCGTCCCCACGCGCCGCGTGCGCCTGTACAACTACCTGCAGCACGTGGGCCAGCCGGTGGCCGACGAGGTGGAGACGCGCGTGATCGGCGCCGTGTCCATCGACGCCGATCGGTGCAGCTCGTGCCGCATGTGCGCGGTGTTCTGCCCCACGGGCGCCATCAAGAAGCTCGACGAGGACGGCGTGTTCGGCATCGTGCACCGTCCGAGCGCCTGCATGCAGTGCCGCCTGTGCGAGCGCATCTGCCCCGAGCAGGCCATCACGGTGAGCGGGCGCGTGCCCATCAAGCAGTTCATGGGCAAGGAAGCCGTGTGCTTCGCCATGAAACGCCCCACGTGGACCCCGAACAAGCCCTCGTCGATGTACGATAAGCTGCACTCGACGCTCGGCGAAGACTTAGAGATGTGCATGTTCTAGAAGGTTCCGGCGGCCTGACGGCCGTCGGAACCGGTGATTTTCGAAGGGATCGACATGATCAAGTACACGCTGCCGGATTTCACGGTGGGGCTCGGGCTCAACCTGTTCTTCGTCCGCCTGCTCGAGCAGCGTCCGGCGCTGTTCCAGGACGACGTGCGCATCGACAGCGTGTACGGATGCTTTCCCGCGTGCAATTTGAACGGCGGCCGCGCGTTCCTGCGCGAGCGCTCCACGCCCCGCCAGATGGAGGAGGCGTTCTCGCTGCTGGCCGAGCACGGCGTGAAGGCGCGCCTCACGCTGACGAACATGCTGGCCGGCGAGGACGACCTGCGCGACGAGTACCTGAACGCGATGCTGGCCATCGCCAGCCGCTACGGTGCCGAGGCCATCGTGTACGCCGATCTCGTGGGCGACTACGTGCGCGAGCGCTACGGCATGCGCTGCGTGCTGTCCACCACGCGTGCGCTGGCGGACGCGGCCGAGGTGAACCGTATGACGAAGCGCTACGACTACGTGGTGCTCGACTACAACCGCCACAAGGACCCGGCGTTCCTCGCGGCGCTCGAAGACCGCGACAAGGTGGAGGTCATGGTGAACGAGTTCTGCGCCTACCGCTGCCCGCATCGCCAGGAGCACTACCTGCACAACAGCGAGGACCAGATGGCGGGCGTCATGCGGCCGTTCGAGTGCATCGCGAAGCGCGCCGACTTCTTCGACCACGAGCCGGGCCATCCGGTGATCTTCACCGACCGGGAAGTGCGCGACCTCCACGATTCGTACGGTATCGGGTACTGCAAGATCGTCGGTCGCGGCGTGGCCTTCCAAACCGTGCTCGAGGCCTACGCGTACTACCTCGTGCGCCCCGAGTACCGGGAAGACGTCAAGCGCATGGTCATGCGCGCCGCAGGGTAGGGGCGGCGGCGCGGGATAGGCACGGCTGCGCGGCGCGCGAATCGCCGAGTTCTAAGCAATTTTTGCGTTTTGCGTGCGTTTGAGGGGGCGTGTTGTCCCGCAACGGTCGAACGCGGATCTCGCGACCTGCGGAAACGTAAAAGTTGCCTTCGAAGATCGGCATCCAAGGGCGCTTCGAAGCGCCGAATTGCACGCAAAACGCAAAAATTGCTTAGTATGGGCGAATTCGTGTGCCCGACCGCGCGGGAGCCGTGTGCTACGCGTTGTCTTCGAGCGGTTCCAGCTCCACGTCGCGCGGATCGCCAAGCGGGCCGTCGGGGTCGACGGCGGTAACGCCCTCGCTCGCCTGCAGCTCGAGCTCGATGTCGGCGCCTGCGTGCGTGCCGACGGCTTTGAGGGCGTAGTCGCCCGGTTCCAACGTGAAGGTGCGGCTGCCGACGCCCGTTCCTTCGCAGACGACGTCGACGTTCTTGCCGTCGACGAACACGATCTTGAAGTCGCCGGCCTGCACGGTCACGTCGTAGTCGACGCGGAACGTGCCGCCTACCTCGGGAACCGAGAGCTGGAGCCATGTTTCCAGACCGGTCAGCTCGCCAAGATGGCGGTCGAAGAGGGAGCCCCTGCTGTCCACGACGGAGTACGTGTCGAACCCCCGGGCGATGCGGGCGTCGTCGTGATAGATCGACTTTTGCTCGGCAGTGGCGAGACCCGAGCAGCCGGTCAGGACGCAGCACAACGCGAGGGTCGCAGGCAGTGCGAAGACCCTGCTTCTCATCGGGCGTTCCTTTCTCGTGCGGTCGGCTGCCTGTCATTGTATCAGCTGCCCCCCCCCTCGGTGCAAGCCCTTTTGCCAAGTGGAGTCGCCTGTGGTACAAATGCCGGATGGAAAGCGGGCGGCGAAAGGAGCAGATGGATGGCTGAGAGCGCGCAAGGACGGCGCGAGCGGTCGCTCGTGGCGGCGGTCGAGCGGTTCGCGCCGCTGCGGCGTCTGGGCTGGGCGTTCCTGCTGGCCTGGGTGTTCTGCGTGTTCTACACCAACGCGGTGAGCGGCTACACCGGCGCGAAGGCCTCGACGCTGGCGGGCGGCGCGGGCTGGGACCTGTTCTTCACGGGGCTGCCCGTGTCCATGTCGGTGGTCATGCTCGTGCTCATCGTGGTGCTGGAGAAGCGGCTGGGCTCGCCCACGCAGCACGCGGCGCTGTTCTGGATCGCGCCGCTGGCCACCGCGGTCTCCACGCCGCTGCTGTTCTGCGAGCTGCCCGACTTCGGCGCGACGGCGGCGTTGTTCGTGATGGGCGCGGTGCTCACGGGGTTCGGCAGCGGTTTCATGTGGGTGATGTGGGGCGAGTACTACGCGAAGGTGACCCAGGAGGAAGTGGAGTTCCTCGCGCCGGCGTCGGCCGTGGCGGCCGCCGTGCTCGTGCTGGTGGTTTCGGCGATGCAGGGCTGGATGGCGCTCGCGGTGGTGACGGCGTTTCCCCTGTTGTCGGGCTTGTGCCTGCTGCTGTCATGGCGCGACGCGCAGGCGCGCGACGCCACGGCCGAGTACCGGGGCGCCGCCGAGCAGCGCGCATTCGCGGAGGCGCACGACAGCGCGCGGAAGGGGCTGCCGCGCGTGCTGAAGTCGATGGGGCGCGCCGGGTTCGGCATCCTCGTGGCATGCCTGTTCGTATGCGTGGAGGGCTCGTTCTGGCCGGGAGCGTCGGGGCGCGACGCGACGGCCTCCCAGGTGGCGCTCGTCGTGAGCATCGTGTTCATGCTGGTGGTGGGCCTGTCGGCCACGGCGGGGCCGCGTCGCGTGTCGCTGTCGTTCCTCTACCGGTGGATGTGCCCGGCGCTCGTGCTGGGTTTCGCGGCGTTCATCGTGCTGGGGGAAGGCGCGGGCGCGTACGTCGCCTACGTGGTGGCCATCGCTGCGCGCTTCGCGTTCTGCCTGATCACGCAAATGTACTTTGCGCGCTACGCCGTGCAGGGGGCGGCGACGCCCGTGCAATCGTACGGCTTGGGTTGGATCTTCGTGCACCTCGGCGATCTGCTGGGCGTGGTGGCGCTCGTGCTGGTCGAGTCCGGCGTGGCGGCGGGCGCGTTCTCGCTCGACCAGGTGGTTGCCGTGTCCATCGCGCTGCTGGTGAGCGCGACCATGTTCGTGCTCAGTGACGGCCGCGCGTTCGCGTTCGGTGCGCGCAAGGAGGACGTCGCGGTCGCGGCGCTCGGCGAGTCCGCTCCTTCGCCGACGCTCCCCGGCGATTCCGTCGTCGATGCCGCGTCGGAGGTGGACGAGCTGACCGCTCGCATCCTCGAGCTCGCGCAGCGCGGCGGCCTCACCCCGCGCGAGACGGAGGTGTTCGACCTGCTGGCGCGCGGACGCTCCATCCCCTACGTGCGCGATGCCCTCGTCATCTCGCGCGAGACGGCCGCCACCCACGCCAAGCACGTCTACGCCAAGCTCGACGTCCACTCCCGCCAAGAGCTCATCGATTTGGTGCACTGAAGGGTCGCATCGATCCCCGTTGCTTGGAGGGTGCCTGTCGGTCGAGCCGTCCGTTTCCGGTTGTCGTTCATCGTGTGGACAAAAACTTGAGTTTTCTTTATCCTTAAAACGGAATAATCAAATGTGCGGCTCTTTCATCAGGCGTTATGCGAAACCCAAATTTCGAGTCCCGGTTTTCCCGGCTATAATCTAGAGAATACTCGCCTTTTTGTCCATGATGTTTTAAGTTATATAAAAATTTGAGGCGATTCATGCGGGTCGCCCGCCAACGCAACGTCCCGCCCCCCCCAGGGGGAGCGGGACGTGCGGGTTGATGCTGCGCGCTTACGCGACGCCCAAAGCGTGCTTGGCGGCGATGCGGGCGAAGGTGGCGGTGCGGCCCGCGTTGATGCCCGTGAAGTTGCTGGGATAGTTGTGAGGATAGAATCCACCCTGGTCATTTCCGCATACGTACAGGCCGTCGATGACGCTGCCGTCCTTGCGCAGCGGCTGCGAATCGGCGTTCGTGATCACCCCGTGGATGGTGACCAGCAGCTCGCCGGCGATGCGTGCGGCGTAGAAGGGCGGCTCGTCGACGGCGCTCAGGCGGTAGGCCGGCTTGCCGAAGTCGATGTCCTCGCCCGCGGCGACCAGCTCGTTGTAGCGCTCGATGGTGGCCTTGAACGCGGCGGTCTGGTCGGCGTCGAACCGCATGGCCTTCGCCAGCTCGTCGAGCGTGTCGCACTTCTTGAGCGCGCCGCTCTCAATGCGCGGCTCGAGCCAGAACGAGTCGAGGTGCTCCTTCGTGATGGCCTCGCAATCGTACACGTCGGCGTTGAACGCGGTGCCCGACGGCGCGGGGAACAGACGCGAGCATCCGCCCGTGTCGAACTGCTCGATGTCCTCCCAATAGCTGCCGTCCCACACGATCCACGAGAAGTGGCCGGGCTGGTTCGCGCCGCCGGCGTAGCTCATGGGGTAGCACTGGTCCTCGTTCATGAAGCGCTCGCCGTTGGCGTTCACGTGGAGGAACGGCTGGCTGCCGGGCAGGAAGATGTCGCCGCCCTGGTACGAGCCGTCGAACTCGGTGTCGTCGAACATGATGCCGCGGTTCCAGATCATGCAGGCGCCGCCGGCCTCGAGCTCGGCGCCGGCCCACAGCGCCATGCGGATGCCGTCGCCCTCCTCGGTGACGCTGTCGCGCAGCACGCACCAGTTGGAGTTGCCCGGGCACAGGTCTTGCAGCATCTCGTCGTTCGCGCCGTAGCCGCCCGTGCATACGATGACGCCGTTCTTCGCGTTGATCTGGATGGTTCCCTTGTCCTTCGACTCGGCGATGACGCCGGTCACCTTCCCCGACTCGTCCTGCACGAGCATCATCGCGGGCGTCATGAACATGACTTCGCCGCCCAGCTCGCCCAGCACTTCGTTCATCACTTCGAGGTGCGCGTACGCGCCGTAGTTCGGGCCGTCGGGGTTGTACTCGCCCATGCAGGGGTTGTAGCACATGGCCGGGTAGTAGGCGTGCGGGTCGTCGGGCTTGTGCCACTCGAACGGGAACAGCATGCCCTTGGGCTCGAGCGTCTCCTTCATCCATTCGATCATCTCGCCGGACCGCTCGGCCCAGGTCTTGTACAGCAGCATGTTGGCGTCGCCCGCCTGGATCTGGTTCGCGTGGTTCAGCAGCGTGGGGACGTCTTCGCGGTGGTCGGGCTCGAGCGCGGAGTTGAGCGCGCCGATGGCCTCGCGCGCCGAGGCGATGTTGCCGCCCTTCTCCAGCACGATGACCTTCGCGCCGTTCTGCGCGGCCGTGGTGGCGGCCACGAGCCCGCCGTTGCCGGCGCCGACCACCACGAGGTCGGCCTCCAGCGTCTCGGCGATGTCGGCGGGCATCGCCGGTTTGTCGCGCCAGCTGCCCTGCGCGGCGGCGTCGGCCTTGCCGCTCGCGCCGCCCTCCGCCTGCGCCTGCGGCGCGCATCCGGCGAGCGCCCCCGCTGCGGCGAGCGCTCCGGTTGCGGTGAGCCCCGCCAAGAAGTTGCGGCGGCTGATGGTGTGTTCTCCCATGGTTCCCTCCTCGTTCGTGCGGTTTCAACGGGATGCATGCTACGCGCCAGCCGCAGCCGCGTCATCGCGCGGAACCGGGTATATCCGGCCGTGTCCTGGCGAAACGCCGAAGATACCCGAAAACGGGGGAGAAGGGGAAATGCGGTTAGGGGGCAGAGTGCCTACGGGCTCACGCGTTGTTGTCGCCTGAAGAGACGTGCAAATCTATCTCGTCCATAAGGTCTTGCTGGGTATGCACGTCCAACTTTCGATAAATGCTCTTGATGTGGGTCTTTGCGGTGTCGGGTGAGATGCAAAGCGTTTTCGCAACGTACGAGGCATTGCGTCCGCGTGCGAGAATGGTGAGAACTTCCTGTTCGCGTGGGGATAGGTTGCCCTGCCTCGACAGCTCGGCGCAAGCCACGGGCACGCCGTCGTCTACCTCCAGTGCCGTGCCATCGGCGATGAGCCATTGGCGTAGCGACGAGCGCGAGCTGCCGAAGAGAAGCAGAACCACGGCGAAGAAGGCGAGCACAAGGGAAAGGATGACCAGCATGCCGTTGTTCTGAAGCGGATTCTCTCCGAGCATGCCGGCGATGACGATGCCGGCCAGTTGGGATGCCTGCATGGTGAGGTAGCCGATCGTGTACACGCGTACGATCGACATGCCCGTACGCCAAGCAAGATCGCCCCAGTACACCACCATGAAAAAGTAGAATAACGAGAATCCGATGCTGTTGACGAAAAAGGAAAGCCACGGCGAGGTCGCATTCGACATAATGAGGAGCAATCCTGCTACGACGAAGACGAGCGAAGTCGAATATATCTGTGCGGAGGAGACTTTCTTTCCAAGTGCATAAGAAAAAACGAAGGTTGCGACGCCCGCTACGAGGCTCGAATAGGTGCCTGCGCTGCCGATGCTCGCTTCGTTTCCGATGAGTCCTATGATGGCTGCTTTGGAAACCCCGTACGAGAATCCGACCAGCATCGGCAGCGCGAGCAGCGATGCGGTGAACTTTACCGACCGCGAAGAATGCCGGGGCTTCTCGGGCAGATCGGCAAGACGTTTGGTTCCTCGAAAAGCCAAGGGGGCAAGCGGCAGCGCCGAAGCGATGAGCAAAATCGAGAGAACGAGTGTGTCGGCATTCTGCACGAGCAGTACGATCACGCTTGACGAAATGAGCGAGTAGCCCATAGACGCAAGCCCCGCTTTAAGCGTCATCCGCGAGTACATCTGTCCCCAGGCGATTTTCAAAAGACCGATGGCAATGCCTCCCAACCCGGCTCCTGCCACGTGGCAGAGAGAACTGCCTGCGAGGACTCCCGCGGATATGAAAAGCGATCCTAGTACGGCGAGCGCTTCGGCTATGCCCAAGTAGGCACGAGAGTCGATGGCGGTTTTGATACGGCTCGAAAACGCCAACACGGAGGCGAGTCCGATGACGCAAGCTGCCAACGTTATGCCATTTGCGTAGCCGAACACCGAAGGCAAGCTGCGTATCCCGCTATTCTGGAACGAAAGGATTCCTGCAAGGCAAGACCAAACCCATATGCAGGCAAAGCTCGTCCAGCGCTGCCATCCCTCGAACAGCTCGTTCTGAGCGATTTCGACCCAAGGTCGATCAGTTTGAGATTCCATGCGTGCTCCCCTTCGCATCGTCATGCAGTCAGCATACCGTGAACACGCGTGCATAAGCGAATCGATCATCTTTTGCATGGAGGTATGCCGTTCGCATGCGAAGCTCGGTCGTGCTGTCCGAGCTTCGCATGCTGGGGGAGGGGTACTGTTCTTTGGGTGGCTAAGCCCAGGCTTGTGCAGCTGCTGCGTTCTCGCCGGCGATGTGTCCGAGTACCAGTCCTCCCGTCAAGGAGGTTCCCGATCCGGGGTAATACGTGCCGTACCAACCGCCTGAATTCATGCCGCCCGCGTACAGATGGGGAATGATGTCTCCGTTCCCGTCGATGACCTCGCAGTTCGTGTTGATCTTGAGGCCGCCCAGGCTCCCTAAGTTTGCGGAAATGTTCTGGTGGGCATAATAGGGAGGCTTGTCGAGAGGGATCAGCTGCGTGACGCGGTGAAGCTCGACGTCCTCGCCGGTTTCTGCGATGGTTTTGTTCCAAACGTCGAATGTCGAGACGAGCATGGCGCTGGGTACGTCGATCTTTTCGGCCAGCTCCTCAAGCGTGTCCGCCTCGAGCAGCGTGCCGTCGGCCACGGCAGACGCGGGATCGGCCGCCCAAGGCCCGACGCCCTGCTCGACCATATTCTGATCCATGATCATCCACGTGGGCTTTCCGAACTGCATTTCATTTTGGAAGATGGCCCGGTATTGGTAAGCGTACGTGGCGTCTTCGCAAACGAAGCGTCGTCCGGAACCGTTCACGATAAGGCAGGGCATCTGCGGAGCCGTGTTGTCGGTAGCCTGGCCGGTGGCCATATCATAATCGATGGTGCCGCCGCAGGTGGCCAGGGCGGCGTTCACCTCAAGGCCCATGCGTATACCGTCGCCCTGCGCCAGTTCGGATATATACGACGCCTGCGTGGTAAGATCCCAGTATTGCTGGGCGTTGAATGCGAAGGCCAATTGCTCGTTGCGATCCATGCCGCCGAGCGCCATAACGACGCCCCGGGCGGCTTTGACGTTGATGGACTTGCCGCCGTCTTCGATCTGCACGCCCACGACTCCCTTGTCAGGGTCGTAGATGAGATGCTGGGCTTTGCACTTGAAGTTGAATTGGGCCCCGAGGCGCTCCGCTTCGGCGAACTCGGTATCGGTGAGCACTCCTCCTTGACCGCCTGCGCCGCCTCCTTCGTAGACGTGGATGCGGTCGGCATGGAGGCCTTCCGTCACGTAGGGTACATGGCAGTTGCCGTACACGCGCTTCCAGGTAAGACCGATGCTCTCAAGCCAGTCGATCAATTCTGGCGCCCGGGAGCACATTGTTTTCGTCAGCTCTTCGTCCGCACGGCCCTCGGCTTGCTCGATGTAGCATTGTGCGTGCTTTTCGGGCGTATCGTCTTTGAAGTCGGTAAACTCCTTTTGAGCTTTGGTGCCCGCAGCTTGAATGACTC
Organism: Eggerthella hominis; assembly: GCF_014287365.1. Lineage (NCBI taxonomy): Bacteria > Bacillati > Actinomycetota > Coriobacteriia > Eggerthellales > Eggerthellaceae > Eggerthella > Eggerthella hominis. Next base: position 146,614 of record NZ_JACOOA010000002.1, on the reverse strand, counting down.
CGCCGGATAGCGCGGTGGTTCCTCCTGCTTTGGCATCGGCATCGTACACGAGCACCGACGCTCCTGCCTGTGCCGCAGCGCAAGCTGCCGAGAGGCCCGTGCCGCCTGCACCGAGGATGACGACGTCTGCTTCGGCATCCCAGGTGTCGGGGATGACGCCGCTAGCCGATACGGCCTGAGCGCTGTCGTTCGCTTGGCTTTGCGGCGCGCATCCTGCAAGGCCGAAGCCTGCCATGGCCGCTCCTGCGACGACGGATCCCCTCAAAAAGTTTCTGCGCGATAACGTTCCCATTGTTCCCTCCTTTGTGTTCGCGCTGGCGTCCAGCGCGGTGCCGGGCTTCGAGCTTCGCGTCCCTTGCGCGAAGCTCGAAGCGATCATGTTCCCTGCTTTGCCGTCGCGCATCCCCGCGAGAAGGGGAAAAGCGAAATCTCGGCTACCCTTTTGCGGGTGAGCGCTTCCGACGTGGGGATTCTGCGCGTTGTCGATCCGCGTGGGAGCGAGTACGGCGGCGGCCGTCATCGTCCGAGTTGCGGGACGGACGCAACTTCGCGAGCAATGCGGTGCTATTATTGCGGACAAGACGACGCGAAATCTGTCGAGCCGAGTTGGCCGGCGAAAAAGGAGTGCTTCATGGAGCGGACGGACGAGCGGTACGGGCAGTACGTGGCCATCCTCGAAGAGGAGCTCGTCGCCGCGATGGGGTGCACCGAGCCGATCGCCATCGCGTTGGCGGCCGCGCGGGCGCGCGAGCTGTTGGGAACGCGGCCCGTCCGCGTGGAGGTGGCGGCCAGCGGCAGTATCATCAAGAACGCGAAGAGCGTGGTGGTGCCCCATACGGGCGGGCTCAAGGGGATCGAAGCCGCCGCGGCGGCGGGCATCGTGGCGGGGCGCGCCGAGCGCAGCCTCGAAGTGATCGCCGACGTGTCGCCGACCGACATCGAAGAGGTCGCCGCGTACCTGGATCGCACGCCCATCACGGTGGAGCGCGCCGACACGGGGCTCGACTTCGACATCGTCGTGCGCGTGTTCGCCGACGCTCAAGACGCTCCCGCACGCAGCGCGCTCGTGCGCATCGCCGACTTCCATACGAACATCGTGCGCGAGGAGCGCGACGGCGCCGTGCTGCGCGACGGCGCGCCTGCGTCCGAGGGCGGCGCGGCCGAGGGGATGACCGACCGCGGCGTGCTGTCGATGGAGGGCATCTGGGACTTCGCCATGACCGCGGAGTTGGACGACGTGCGCGATCTGCTCGACCGGCAGATCGCCTGCAACGATGCCATCGCGCGCGAGGGGCTGGCCGGCGATTGGGGCGCGAACATCGGCAGCGTCATGCTGGGCGCCTACGGCGACGACGTGAAGTCGCGCGCGTGCGCATGCGCCGCGGCGGCATCCGACGCGCGCATGAGCGGCTGCGAGCTGCCCGTGGTCATCAACTCCGGCAGCGGCAACCAGGGCATCACCGTGTCGGTGCCGCTCATCGTGTACGCGCGTCACCTGGGCTCCACCGACGAGCAGCTTCACCGCGCGCTCGTGCTGTCGAACCTCGTGGCCATTCACCAGAAGACGGGCATCGGGCGGCTGTCGGCGTTCTGCGGCGCGGTGTGCGCGGGCGCGGCGGCGGGCGCCGGCATCGCGTACCTCGACGGCGGCGGCTACGACGAGGCGTGCCATGCCGTGGTGAACGCGCTGTCCATCGTGGCGGGCATGGTGTGCGACGGCGCGAAGCCCTCGTGCGCCGGCAAGATCGCCTTCTCGGTGAACGCCGGCATCCTCGGCTACGTCATGTACCGCGACGGCCAGCAGTTCTACGGCGGCGACGGCATCGTGAAGAAGGGCGTGGAGAACACCATCGACAGCATCGCCCGCCTCGGCCGCGACGGCATGCGCGCCACCAACGACGAGATCATCCGCATCATGCTGGGAGCGTAGGGGCCGCTACTCGCCCTCCTGCGCCAGGTCGATGAGCTCCTGCTGGGAGTGGATGCCCATCTTCTCGTAGATGTGGCGTATGTGCGTGGCTACGGTGTTCTTCGACAGAATGAGCGTGTCGCGGATGTACGGACGGCTTCGCCCCTGTGCCAGCATGAGGAATATCTCGGTCTCGCGGTTCGAGAGCCCGTAGCGCCGTGCGACGGCAATGCGCCGCGCGGCGATGACGTCGTCGGCGTCGGTTTCGTTGCCGCATCCGAGAACCGCGGGGGTCGCGTCTCCCGTGCGCTCGGGAGGGTCCGACGGTTCTGCCCACACGACATCGCGCCGCGGCACCAGCAGCGTGACGACGGTGAACGCGCCGACAAGCAGCAAGCAGAATACGGCGGGGCTGCACGCGCCGCTTTCGATGAGGCTGCGTGCGGCGGGTTGCGCGACGTAGCCTGCGAACACGCCTGCGTATGCGGCGCATTCCCCGATGCCCATGAAGAACGTGGACGTGCGCCCGGTCTTCTGCGCAAGCCGGATGAAGTAGAGCACCATGATGATCTCGATGCCGGTGAACACCGCGTTCATGAGGGCGCGCGCCGCGATGGTCGCCGCCGGGGTGCCGAGCGCCGTGACGATGACGGCGAACACGAACGGCACCGATATCCAGCGGAACAGCGCTTCGAAGTTTATGTGCCGAGAAAACAGCACGATGCCGGCGGCAAGGGCCAGCGCGAACAGCATGCCGAGGATGGTGGCGCCGGTGTCGGCGCGGGCCGAGACGTCGGCGAGCGAAACGGATGGCAGGAGGCATCCAAGGCCGTATACGGCGAAAATCACGAGGAACATGCGCGCGATGTTTCCGGCTTTCACCGTGCCCGGAGCCCTGCGTTCCCCGACGTTCTCCCGAGGTATCGCTCCCAGGTCGAGTGCGCGTTTGGAGAGCAGCAGCAGTGCTCCGGATGCGAGCGGCAGCAAGGTGACGATGCCGACGGCGACGCCTCCCTGAAAGCTCGGCACCACGATCGCGCAGAACAGCGTGGCGACGAACGAGGCGGGCACCACGGTCTCGACGATGCCCGTTTCGGTGCGTGCGAACAGGCAGGTCCACAGCAGGATGAGGATGACGGGGCCGACGCCCGTTCCCACGCCCGCGACCACATAGGCTGCAGCCTGAACGGAGCCGGACAGGAGCGGATGCGCAATGGCGCACAAGGTGCCGATCGCGGTCAGCAGGGGGCCGACCACGTACAGCGATCGGAACGTCGCCAGTTCTCGCGAGCGCCCGATGAGGCTCCCTACGATGCACGCGAGGGGCGTGATGGCCGCCGAAAGCATCCATGAGGCGTCGGTTTGCAGCGCCGCGCCGTCGAACGGCAAGAACAAAGGAATGTCCCATAGGCATGTGCTCCATGCGTAGATCAGCCCGAATCCCAGCATGCGCAAAGGAAACGCGGGCTCCAGGCTCGCGGCTATGCGGTCGATCCCGCGCGGTTGCGCGGTGCTTCCGGCCATGATGCTCCTCTCGACTACCGGATGACGATACGGGACGATCCGTTGCGCGCCATCACCTCGTTGCAGTGATTTTACCCCCGTTTCCCCTGGAAAGCGCCGAGCACCTCCCTTTGCGGCGATGCGCATGCGCGCGCTTGCCTCTAGCATGCGTTCCGTTGTGGAAAGGCATCATCAGGGAGGAGAACGATATGGGTACATCGATGGATCGCCGTTCGTTTCTGGGCTTAAGCGCGCTCGGCGCGCTTGCCGCGGGGGCGGGGCTCGCCGGATGCGCGCCTCAGCAGGGCAATGCGAGCGCGCCGACGTCCGATGCAGCCGAGGGCGCTTCGCAAGAGCAGGCTTCGGGAGGCATTCCGCGTAAGGAGGGTTCTTCGACCAAGGAATGCGACGTCGTCGTCGTGGGAGCCGGGGCTGCAGGTCTCATGGCGGCCCTCAAGTTAGGCGAGGCGGGCAAGAAGGTGATCGTCGTGGAGAAAGCCCCTTCGGCTTCCATGTCGAACTTCAGCATGTGCGGCGGCCCGGCGGCAAGCGAGACGAAGCTGCAGGAGCAGGAAGGCGAGACCGTCACGCTCGATACGCTGTTCGGTTACATGTACGACTTCTCGCGTACGAGCGTGAACGGCGCTCTGCTGCGCAACTGCGTGGCGGGCACGAGCGACGCCCTCAACTCCATGATCGACTTGGGAATACCGATGTCGCTGTGGCCGGACGTGTACGGTAACGGCTTCCGCGCCCGTCACTATCTGGAAAGCGAGGGGGAGGAGCGCGTGGCTCCGCTCGTGCAGGCCATCGAAGCGGCTGGCGGCGAGTTCCTGTACAGTGCGGGCGGCGAGAAGATCATCATGGAGGACGGTGCGGTGCGCGGACTGCAAACCGACAAGGGAGTCGATGTGCTGGCGCCGAACGTCGTCGTGTGCACGGGCGGCTTCCTCGGCGGCGAGGACATGCAGATGCAGGTGTTCAATACGCCGGTGTTCTCGTTAGGCAATTCGCTGTCCGACGGTGCGGGCATCAACATGGTGCTCGACGCAGGCGGCGCGCTTGACCGCAACTTCGCCATCTTGGGCAACGAGTGCGGGGCCGTGGCTGCGGCGACGCAGGGCAGTCCGTTCACGGAGGACTGGCACAACGTGAACGAGCACTACGGATACTGGCTGTTCGGAGGCTTGTACACCGATACGGCAGGCGAGCGTTTCATCGACGAGAGCCGTATCGCCGAGTTTCCGCTCGCCATCGGCGGCGAGGCGCTCGTGCGCGCCGGCAAGGCGTACGTTGTCATGGATTCGGACTATTACGAAGGGGTGCTGGGCGACGGCATCTTCGCCTACCTCGGCGAGCCTGCGAGCTGGGCGTCGGGTGCCGAGGCCGATTACTACAAGACGACGCCCGAAAACGCCGAGGCCCATCTGCAGCAGGCCATCGACGAAGGTTGGGGATGCAAAGCCGACACGGTGGCCGAGCTGGCCGAGAAGTTCTCGCTCGATGCGCTTGAGGCTACGGTGGAGCGGTACAACGGCTTCTGCGAAGCGGGCGTCGACAGCGATTTCGGCAAGGACGCAGCGTTCCTGAAGCCCGTGAAGACCGCGCCGTTTTACGCTTTCGAATACGTGCCGAGCGCATGGGGTACGAACGGAGGCGTGAAAGTGGACAGCCACCTGCGTGCGATGGATGCGGAGAACAACCCCATCCCCGGTCTGTACGTCGCCGGCGTCGATCAGGGCAGTGCCTATTGCGTGCCCTATTACACCAATCCGGGTGCGTCGGTGGGTTTGGCGCTGGGCTCCGGCGTCTACGTGGCGAAGGAGATAGCGGGCACGAAGTAGGCGCGTTTCCGTCGGCGGTTCTCGTACGTGTTCCGGTTTCCCTCCCTGCCCTCGCCGCGCTGTCGCGCGGCGAGGGTTTACCATGACCTGCTCGCTTCGGTTCGCGTATGGCGTCGTTCGGCTTGTGATACCATGGTTCGCGACGGAACCGAGGGGGGATCGCATGGCTGACGTGCGGAAAGCGGAATACGAGGAGCAGGCGTCTCCTCTGACGGAGCAGTGGCCGTACCTGCGGTTTTTGGGGCTGGGCGCGTGGTGGGCGTGGATTTGGCTCTGCTACAACTCCACGGAGATTGTGCGCATGTTCCCGGCGGGCGACCAGACGTCCAACGTGCTGCAGATGTACCTGTTCTCCACCCTGGGTATCGCGGCGGCGATGTTCTTGGCGGCTTTCGCATGGAAGCGCGTCACGGCGCTCGTGGACAAGCGGGCCGTGGTCGTCGGCTTCGGCGCGTTCGCGGGGCTGTCCACCATCTTGCTGGGATTCTCGGTGGTCATGGGCGCGGGCGTGTTCTTCTTCCTGGCGGCCGTGTTCACGGGAATCGGCACCTCGTTTCTGTGCCTGAAAGTGGGGCGTATCTACGGCAGCGTGTCGCTGGGCGACTCGCTGACGGCGGGCGCCATCTCGCTGGTGTTCGCGTCGCTGCTGTACTTCGTGGGCGTGGGCATCCCGTCCGAGCTGCGGTTGTTCTATTTGGCGGCGCTGCCGTTGATCTCGGCGCTGCTGCTGGTGATGGGTGCGGCCGACCCGTTTCCGTCGGCGATGTCGGGCGCGGGCGAGAATCTCGACCGGCGCTCGCCCGAGCGGCGCGTGTACCGCAAGCTGGTGTGTGCCTCGGCGTTGGTGGCGCTGACGGCGGGCATCGGCAAGGGCGTGTCGAGCGCGCTCGTTCCCACCGAGGTGTTCGCGCGCGAAGGCGCTGTCATCGTGCTGTGCGTGGGCGTGATCGGCGTGCTGATCGCGTACGTGGTGAACCGCGGCGACGCCGTGCGCGGGGCGCGGCAGGTGTACTCGGGGCTCATGGTGCTGGGCGTGGCGATGATGCTGGCCACGTGCTTCGGCTTCGATATCGCGTACCTGAGCGTGGGCAAGGAAAGCCTGTGGCTGGTGTTCTCGTGCTTTATGGCCTACCTGGCGTTTCGCTACGATTTCTCGCCGGTGCGCATCTTCGCCATCGGGCAGGGCGTGTACTTTCTCGCGTCCACGGTGGGCTGGGCGGGCGGCGCAGCCCTGGCTCCGTACTACGGCGACGTGATGGTGCGCATGGGTGTGGGAATCGGGCTGACGTTCATGGTGATCGTCGTGCTGGTGTACGTGTTCCCCGAGATCGACCTCAAGCGCGTCATGGCGTGGTCGGTGGACGGTGATCGCGTCGGGCATGCCGCGACGCAGGGCGCGGGGATGCCCGCGGGCGCGTCTGCCGCAGCTGCGCCGTCGGGCGCGACGGCGCCGGCGGTTGGCATCGGGCGCGCCACCGATGCGCGCTACGGGCTGTCGGCTCGCGAGCTGGAGATCCTCGATCTGTTCGCCCAGGGGCGCAGCGCGAACTGGATCGCCGACAACCTCACCATCTCCAAGAACACCGTGCGCTCCCACCTGCGCGCCATCTACACGAAGCTCGACGTGCACACCCGCCAAGAGCTGCTCGACTTCCTGGGGGACTAGGCGAGCGCGGGGCGCGTCAGGCTTCCCTATGTGCGGAAAAATCGGACTTTTGGCAATCTGGTCCTCTGTCGGGGCTCCCGGTTTTCCGCTGCGGAAAATCCGACCTGGGGTTTCGCCGCTCGAAATCGCGACGGCGCCCCCGCTTCCGACCGATGTCTCGACCGGAAGCGGGGTCGCATAACGCCCGACGAGAGGCGAACGCACGATTATAGGCAGAAAGGAAGATCAAGGCAGGGAAGCGGCGTCGGGGGTTCCGTCCGGTTGGCTGGCTTGCGGCTCGTCGCGCACCACGGCATCGCTCGGCTTCGCGACGATGCGGATGGAGGCGGTGGGGCAGTGCTTGACGCACTCGCCGCAGCGGGTGCATTCGCCCAGCTGCACGTCCGCGTCTTCGGCATGCAGGTTGATGCGCTCGGCGCACACCGACGCGCACACCGTGCACGGCTTGCCCTCGGAAGCGCGCATGCAGGTCGAGGCGTCGATGCGCGGGCGGAACAGGCGTGCGAACTGGCCGAACACGTTGAGCAGCCCGGCGACGGGACACAGGTTCATGCACCATGTACGGTATAGAACCAGCTCGATGGCGAGCGCGGCGGGGAACACGATCACCGACATGGTCACCTGCTTGTCCACGATGAGATGCCACAGCGATCCCACCGTGCCGAACGTCAGCCCGATGGGGCACACGAGGCAGAACAGCGGGATGCCCGCGACGAGCGTCGCGACGAGCACGACGCCGAGCACCCAGGTGCGACGGTCGCGGACGAGGTGGCGCAAGCTTGCGACCAGCCCCTTCGCCTCGTGCGCGGCCGAACATGCGCGAGGCGCGCCAGTGGCGGCACCGGTTTCGGCTGCGGCAATCTCCGCTTTCGGCTCGCGGCGGAAGAACCCGCGGATCCTCGGGGCGGGGCAACCCCAGGCGCACCAGGCGCGGCCGAACAGCAGCGCGAACGCCACCACCACCGCCAGCGAGATCAGGGTGACGGGCACGAGCGCCTTGGATGCCAGCAGCGCCTCGATGCCGCCGAGGGGGCACAGCAGGAAGAACTGCCCGATGCCGAACGACGAGGGGGTGCCGATCCCCGTGTCGAAGGCGAGCGACGCGATGACCGCTGCGAACACCAGGCTCAGCGTCACGACGCGCGCTTTCGTAATGCGATCGCCCTGTTTCATCGCGCATCCTCCCTTTCCCGGAACGTTTTCTCGGTAACCACCTCGATGCCGCGCGCCTTTCCGCCGCTGAAGGACGTGAACACGTTGGCGGGGCAGATCTTGACGCACTCGCCGCAGCCGTTGCACTTCGCCGCGTCCACGACGGGCCGGCGCCCTGCGTCGAAGGAGAGCGCGTCGTAGGGGCACGCGTCCACGCAGATGCCGCAGCTGTCCGTCTCCAGAAACGCCAGGCAGCGGTCCTCGTGCAGGATGGCCGCGCCGATGCGCCCCTGGTCGGGCGCGTACGGGTCCACCTCGCCGATGGCGGCGGTGGGGCACACCTCGCGGCACTTGTCGCAGAACGTGCAGCTGTCGTTGGCGAAGCTGAGCACCGGCGTGCGGGCTTGCAGCAGCCCGCGCTCGATGCCCAGCGGCTCCAACACATCGGTGGGGCACACGCTGATGCAACGCTCGCACTTGATGCAGCGCGCCATGAACTGGTCTTCGGGAAGCGCGCCGGGAGGGCGCAGCACGTCGGCTTCGGCGACGAAGGGCCGCACGCCCGCACCGACCACGACACTCGCGACGAGCGCCGCGCCTCCGATGACGAACGTCCTGCGCGTCGGGTTGTTGGCTGGCATGGTGGAACCTCCGTTTACGCCGCGGCGCTGGTGCCGTCGAGTTGTTCCAGGATGTCGCGCAGCAGGTCGCGTCCCTGCTCGAGCGCGCCTTGGGCCACGAGCAGCATGCCGGGATAGAACGTCAGCTTCGCGTATTCCTGGGCGACGTCGCGCAGCGCGGGAATCCAGTTCAGCAGGTGCCCTTCGATGAATTCCAGCTGGCGGACCACGTTGCGACGCAGCCGAGCCTTGTCCTTCGCTTGGGCCCATTCGCCCGCCCGTTCGTTCATGTTCACGAGGTATTCCAGCTCGAAGGCCAGGTGGTCCTCGGGCTCGTGCAGGTCGGGGTTCACCTGGAACCCGTCTTCGAGGAAGCGTGCCACCACGTCGTCGCGGGCATCGCCCATCATGATGCGCTCGTCGCCGGTGAACACCGACTCGTAGGGCACGGCGGTCTGGCGCTCTTTGGTGAACACGCCGGCGGCCAGGAAAATGCGCGCGTACTCGCAGGCCAGCTGCGTGCGGCGGTCGGTCGCGGAGAACGCGAAGTAGCGGCGCACGAGGCGGTAGCCCTCGTCGAGGCAGGCGTTGCCCGTGTCGTCGGGGTACTCGGCAGCGGCCAGCTCGGCGATGGCCTGGTCGTTCAGCTCCTTGAAGAATACCTGCGAGAGAAACCGGTAGGTGGAAGCGCTCTCGGAGAAGAAGTCGAGGAGTTGGGTGTGGGTGAGCATGAGGGTCTCCTTTGACGAGGGATACGGTGGTGGTTTCGCCCTGTGGCGCGGGGACAACCTGAGGGAGGCGGCCTTTCGCCGGCCGCGCCGATTCGGGGCTCCCGCAGGCGGTACGCCGGCGCAGGGAAAGCAGGGCGGGTCGCGCGTCAGCGCAGGGGGTGTGCGGGCCATCGCGCTTGCGACGCCCCGCACGTCTTTTCTAGTCCAAAGCCATCAGGAAGAAGTCCATGAACGGGGTTCCGATCAGCCACATCACCACGCGGAGCAGGGTGGCGGCCGCCACGCCGGCCACGAGCGCGATCACGCCCAGCACCAGCGCGTTCTTCGGCTGCTTGAGCGCCACCGCGCCGCAGGCGACGACCGCGGCCAGCGCCACGAACAGCGCCACCGTACCCGCCATCGCGCCGTTGTCGGCCGCGGCGACGTACGCCCACGCCGAGATGCAGAACGCGGCGGCCAGAACCAGCCCCAACGCGCCGCCGACCACGGCCAGCAAGCCCGCGAAGGACACCGCTGCCCCGTCGCGCTTCTGCACCGCCTTCAGCAGCAGGTTGAGCCCGGCGCCCGCCGAGGCGGCCGTGCCGAAGTAGGCCAGCGGCAGCGCCACGGTCTGCCACGCGGGACGGGCCTCCATCATGTAGGACGAGCCGCAGGCGTACGTGAACACCATGCCCACGAGCAGCCCCAAAACGCCCACCGCGGTGCGCGCCTTCTCGGACGAGCCGCGTACCAGCAGCACGAAGTACACGGCCAGGATCACGCACAGCACGCCGATCATGGCCGCTTCGACGAAGATGCCCGAGGTGGGGTGGTTCAGCGCTTCGAGGATGCGGTCGACGTGGCTGAGGTGCAGCACCGACATGCAGCCGCCGACGGCCACCAGCACGAAGGCCACGATCGTCTCCATCTTGCTGGGGGCGGCGTCCTTCTTCAGCAGGTATCCCAGCATCGAGAAGGCGAACAGCCACGCGCCGGCCCCGCTGATGACGGTGAACAGGACCAATGCCCATTGGATTTCCATTAGTCCACGCTCCCCTCGGTCGTCACGTACAAGTTGGTGGTCTGGGTCAGGTCGTCGGCGCGCCACTCGCCGAACTTCGGCGACAGGATGTAGGCGGACAGCGGCCCGTTGCCGGCATCGGGCAGGTAGTGGATGGCGTCGGGCGCGGCTGCGGCCAGCTCCTTCGATACGTCGGAGTTCGGGTCGTCCAAATCGCCGTAGAAGCGCGCCTTGCCGCAGCAGTTCTTCACGCACGCCGGCTTCTCGCCCGCGGCGGTGAGGTGGTTGCACAGCGTGCACTTCTCCACGACGCGCTGCGCCTTGTTCCAGCTGCGCACGCCGTAGGGGCAGGCCATCATGCAGTACTTGCAGCCGATGCACTTCTCCTTGTTCACCAGCACCATGCCGGTCTTCTCGTCGCGGTACGACGCGCCGGTGGGGCACACGTGGGTGCAGGGCGATTCCTCGCACTGCTGGCACATCACCGGCAGCCAGTACGTGGACACGTGGGGGAACTCGCCGAACGGCTCCACCTGCACCACCTTGTTCCAACGCTCGCCCAAGGCGACGTCGTTCTCCATCTTGCACGCCACTTCACAGGCATAGCAGCCGATGCAGCGATCGAGGTTGATTACCAAGCAATTACGCGCCATAGACGGCATTACCTCCTCCGGTGTTCTCAGACGGTTCGGGCAGCCACGGGGTGAAGTCCTCGGGCTCGGTCCACACGCCCTCGGGCGCGCCGTCGGCCTTGGTTATCTTGATGGTGATGCCGCGCAGGGTGTAGGTTCCGTACACGTCGTTGAACGGGCATTCGTCGTTGTTCTGGGTCAGCAGGTTGATGTTCATCACCTGCCACGCGCGGTTCGGGTCGTCCGAGTCCAGCAGCTCCGGGTTCCAGAAGCGCTCCTGGTAGATGACCTTCGGCGCCACGCTCTTCGTGATGCGGGCGCGGCCCTGCGTCTTGCCGCGGCGCGATTCCAGCCACAGCCAGTCGCCGTTCTCGATGCCGATCTCGCGCGCGGTTTCCGGGTTGATCCATGTTTCCGGATAGGGGTACATCTCGCGCGTGTAGGGCGTGTTGCGCAGCGTGCCGTGATGGAAGAACGGGATGCGGCCCTGGGTGAGCACGTAGGGGTACTCGGTGTCGGTGAGCGGAGACTCGAACGGCTCCAGGTAGTACGGCAGCGGATGGTAGTTGTCGGACTGGGGGTACACGTCGGTGGCCGGCTCCATGCTGCCCGTGCCGTCGATGGCGCCCGTGTTGCCCAGTAGGATGTTGCCGTCGAAGTAGGGCTCGCAGCGCTTCGACGTGGTGTGGAAGCCGGCCGGCAGCTCCGGGTTCTCCTCGTCGGGGAACAGGTGGCTGTTGTACGACTTCTCGGCGTACTCCTCGATGGTCTGGTACTCGCTGGGCGCCTGCGCGTCGAACGTCTCCCAATCCCAGTCGTCGTGATCGTAGTAGAAGCTGCCCACGAAGTAGCCCACGTAGTCCTTGTACTCCTCGTAGGTGCGCCAGTACGTGCCGTAGAACTTGCCGGCGATGTCGGGGTTGAAGGAGTCGATGGCGCGCTGATGGCCGCGCTCGGCCAGCGCCGCGGCCAGCCACGACCAGTGCATGCACTCGTCCACGCATTCGTAGAGCTGCGTGCAGGGGCGGCGGATGGCGTAGGTGTTCAGACGGTCCTGCGCGTACGCCGTCTCGAGCCACTCGGCGGTGGGCAGCACGTAGTCGGCCAGGCACACGCTGGTGGTGGTCCAGTGCATGTACATGTGCACGTTCAGCTCGGTGGTCATCATGGCCTCGTAGAAACGCGTGGCGTTGCCAATCATGGCCAGCTTGTTGCCGCTGCGCTCGATCCAGATGCGCGGACGGTACGGCTCGCCCGTCTCGATGGCCTTGAGCACCGTGGGGATGTGGCTGGCCAGCCAGTGGCCCAGGCCCTTGTGCTCGGTGTAGCCGAGGCGCGCGTTGGCCTCTTCCTCGGGCATGCGCAGCGGGTGGTCGGGATGGTGCAGGCCGAAGGGCTGCACGACGTAGTTGCACGGCTCGACGTAGCAGGGGCGATCCTGCACGATGGAGCCCGGCTGGCGGATGCAGCCCATGAGGATGTCGAGGATGGCGTCGCCCTGCGCGGCCTGCGCGGAGTTGCGAGCCTGGTCGGTCGCCACGCCCAGCGAGATGCCGGCGTTCGGGCAGCCCTCGACGTAGATCTTGATGGCCTCCTCGATCTCGCCGGCGTCGAGCCAGCAGATCTCGGCCGCCTTCTCGAGCGTCCATTCGGCCACGTGGTCCTTCATGACCTGGAACGCGGTGCGCGCCTGCTCGCCGTTCGGCAGCGTGTAGGTGCCGAACATCTCGGGGTCGAGGGAGGGGTCGAAGGGGTAGGGCATGGCGACGGCCGCGTTAGCTTTCTTGTCCCACACCACGTACTCGTCTTCGCCGCCGAGGTCGAGCTCGCTCGCGCGGTAGGTGAGACCGGTGTCTTCGTGCACGAGGAAGGGCAGATTGGTCCATTCGCGGCAGAAGTCCTGGTCCCACAGCTCGTGCTCGATGATGTAGTTCATCCAGGCCAGCATCAGTGCCACGTCGGTGCCGGGGCGGATGGCCAGCCACACGTCGGCGCGCGCGGCGTCGGGCGTGAGGCGCGGGTCGATGACGACGGTCTTCATGCCGTTGTTGCGCAGGTCGGTGACCACGCGGCCCGTGGAGCCGATGCCGTGGTAGCTGGGCCCGACGCCCCACATGACGTAGGTCTTCGTGGGCGTGCACTTGTCGTCGGGCAGGATGCCGGGCAGGTACACCTCGGTCACCGGGCCGTCGGCCAGCGACGTGTCGGCCGTGCCGTTCAGGCAGAACTCCATGTGGTTGCGCGGCAGGTAGCACTGGGCGCAGCCAGGCTCGAAGAAGTTGCCGCCGCCCCACACGCTGAGGAAGCGCGCCGGGCTGAAGAACTGCGGGTTGCCGCCGCCGCCCGTGGAGCACACGAGGCTCTTCGGGCCTTCCTTCTGGTAGTACTCCCACATCACGTCGGCGATCTCGTTGATGGCCTGCTCCCAGGAGATGCGCTCCCAGTCGTTCGAGCCGCGCTCGCCCCGGCGCTTCATGGGGTACTTGATGCGGTTGGGGTTGTACAGCGCCTGGATGCCGGCAAGGCCCTTCGCGCAGGCCGCGCCCTTGTTCATGGGGTCGTCCGGATCGCCTTCGAGTTTCACCACCTTGCCGTCGCGCACGTGCGCGATCATGCCGCAGTTGTTGAGGCAGGCGCGGCAGATGGTCCTGACCTTCTGCGTTTCGCCCGACTCGGCCGCGATGGCGGGCTCGACCTGCACGAGGTTCGACCCGACCGAGCCGCTCATCGCGGCAGCGGCTGCAGCGAAGGCGCCAAGCTTCACGAAGCTGCGCCGGCTGATGTCTGTAGTAGCCAAAACGTTCCTTCCCTTCTCGTCCGTGTTCGTTGCTGATCGTGGTGCTATTCGGAGCCTGCGGGCGTCCCCTTTGGCTGGTCCCGATGAGGTTTCCGCGCCTCCGGAGGGGGTGGAGGCGCGGAAGGGGGAGGGGCTATGCGGCGCGCTGCGCCTTGCCCGTGTCGGTGGTGTGCCAGGACCCGTTCCACGCGATGCCGCCCGCGGTTTCGAGCGCGTCGATGAAGTACTGCGGGTACACGCGGGTGCGCTGGGTGGCGGGATCGGGCTGGAGCTGCGGGAACGTGTTGATGATGTCCTCGAGCTGGGCGCGCGACGCGCCTTCGTCGGCGCTGCATGCGTCGAGGACGGCGGCGAACACGTCGCGGTACGCGGGCTTGCTTTGGATGAGCGCGCGCAGCGTGGCCTCGGGCGCATAGGCGTCGAGGAGCGCGCGGCCGGCGTCGGTGAGGGCGATGCGCGTTTCCGCGTGCGCATCTTCAGGGACGGCTTCGTCGGCCTGCAAGTCGTCGAGCGTGCCGTCGTAAGGCTCGCCGTCCACGAGCAGCCGCTCGGTCAGCGCGCCGGTGCGGACGAGGACGTCCACGCACACGGCGGGGTTCTGCTGGTAGGCATCGTCCCAGGTTTCGAGTGCGCGCGCCTCGACGGCGTCGCGGCTCTCGTCGGGAAGCTGTGCGCTGATCGCCAGGATGGCGAGCAGCGGCTTCTTGAGCATCGGGTTGTGCTCGATCACGTCGGTTGTCATGGTGTCCCCCTTGGCTTTGCTTGCAACGACCCGAGCATAGGCCGCGGCGCGGGGGTCGCGCATGCTCAGAAAAGGAGGTAATCGCGGGAGACGAGGATGGTTTTCAAGCATTAAAAAAGGACTAGTCCAAATGGACGCGCTGATGAGGATTATGCTCGATTGGGAATTATAAAAGCGACCGTCTTCCGACTTGCGGCTCCCATGCATCTTCGCCCGAACCGCACGCCTCAGCCGGCCGGGGCTTGCGGTTCGGGCGAAGATGCCTTCTCGGCGATGCTACAATCGTCGAGGTTGCACAAAACGGCGCGGAAGCGGAAAACAAGAAAGCGGGAGGAGCCGGTATGGGATCCAACGAGGCTGGCGAACCCGAGCGGTTCACGGTGGGGCGCGACGGCTTTCACGGCTTTCTGCATCGTCCTGAGCGCGATCGCTTCCCCGGCAAGGCGCTCATCGTGATGGGCGGCAGCGAGGGCGACGAAGCCATTCCCCTTGACCTGGGGCGCATGTTCGCGCAAGCGGGCATCGCGACGCTCGGCCTGTGCTATTGGAACGTGCCGGGCCTGCCGGCCGAGCTGGTGGAGGTTCCGCTCGAATCCGTCGAGCGCGCGGCCGCGTTCTTGAAGCGTTCCGGCTTCGAGCGCGTGGCCCTGTACGGCCTTTCGAAGGGCGGCGAGCTCGCCTTGCTCGCGGCGTCGCTCATGCCCGACATCACCTGCGTCGTGGCGCTTTCCCCGCTCAACTATGTGATGTGCGGCATCACGGGCAACGGGTCTTTGGCGAAGAAGGGGACGGCGAACGTTTCGAGCTGGACGTGGAGGGGGAGGCCGGTCGAGCCGTTCGTGCCCGGTTTCAAAGTGAGCAAGGCGGGCATCGTGTGCCGCCTCGTCACCGAGCGGCAACTGGATATGTGCTGGCTGTACGAGCGTGCGCTGCAAAAGGCCCCGGCCGGTGCCGAGATAGCGGTGGAGAACATCGGCGGCCCGGTGCTGTTGGTGTGCGCGGCCGACGATCGCATGTGGCCGAGCGCCACCGCGTGCCGTGCGGTGGAGGAGCGGCTGCGCGTGCGCACGCACCCCCATGCGGTGAAGCGGTTGGAGTACGAGCACGCAAGCCACCTCATCGTGCCGCTCGCCTCGCCCTTGCTTCGCGCGTTCAAAGTGGAGCGCACTCATCCGCGCGAGTGCGCAGCCAGCCGCGCCGATGCGTTCCGGCAGACGATGGACTTCCTGCGCGCATGGTGAGAGCGTCAACCGCGACGGCGTGCGGCCGAGCCGGCGAGGGAAGGCTCAGGCGCTGCGACGTTTCTCTTCCAGTTTCTCTGCGAGCCACGTGTTGATGATGGCCTGACGGTTGACCGCCAGATGCTTGGCTTCGCGATCAAGCTCGTCGATAAGCCATTCCGGCATGTTGATGTTGATCTTTCGCGCTTTGTCGTCTTGGGCTGGAAAGCGCCCCGACCCCTCGACGATGAAAGGCGTCATGTTCGCGCCGTTGTCGAACATCGAATCAAGGTCGTTGCGCGTAGTCGTTTCGGCATCGGTCATAGTAACTCACCTCTTCGTCGGTCGAGCGTCTCACCGAGATGATGCGTATCGCGTCGTCTCGGTGGACGTAGATAGCGGTCCACAAGGATCCGGCGTATCGGGCGATCAGCAGGCACCGTTCTTCGCCTTTGCGCTGGACTCGGGCGGCAAGACGCCATTTGTCGTCCCAGAGTTCCTGCGCCTCTTCGAAGTCGATCCCATGTTTGTCCGCGTTCGAGCTGCTCTTGTGAGGATCATATTCGAAGCGCATAGGAAGCTCCTATTGGATATTCATTATACCTCCAAAGGAGGTATAGCATGTATACAAATTGATTATGGACGCGGGGGATCAAACAGCGTCCGGTGGAGGGCTCTGCGACGTGCGACCAAAACGGCATCGGTCGGGGGGAGGGCGGATCCCATGCCGAGCGCGAGCTGGCGGGCGACCTCGTCGAGGGCCTTCGGGTCCTCGATTTGGGTGCAGGTGACTCGGATCACCGTCGCATCAGGGTGGGCGACGGTGTCGAAGGGCTCGCTTGCCGGGTCGTCCACGATTTCCAGTGCTACGTTTTGCTCGGGCCAGTACAGGCTCATGGCTTCCTCCTTGTGCTCGGTTTGCAATGCATCGAGTATACCAAGTTTGACCTGCGGTTTTGTCTTTCAGAACTAGCGCGGATCCAGCGCGGATCTCATGTAGACCCAGCGCAGAGCGGATGCGAATCCAACGTCTTTCCAGCGCATTTCAAACGTGGTTCCAACGTGATTCCAGCGACTGGCAAACCGTGTCCTCATCACCCCAGGTCAACGGCATCACCCCTGAGGTTTGAGGGGCGGAAGCGGGGGTTCTGGGGCGGTTCAAACCTCTGCGGTGATGCGGGCGGGCACTCCTTCGTCGTAGCATCGGCTCGCCGAAGAGGGAACTTCGGCCGAGCACTGCATCACCGCAACCAAGGAGGGAACCATGTCCAATCTTTCACGCAGGAACTTCATCACCGGCGGCGCCATCGCCGCGCTGGGCGGCACGCTGGCGCTTGCGGGCTGCGCGCCGAAGGGCGAGGCGGCTTCGGCGGCGTCGGGCGTTACGGGCGAAGGCGCGCAGGCGTGGACCGGCACGTCCAACGGCAAGGGCGGCGAGCTCACCGTGGAGGTCATCACCGAGGGCGACGCCATCGCCCGCATCAACCTGCTGAAGTCGCGCGAGTCGTACGGCGTGGGCACCGCCGGCATCGACATCCTGAGCGACCTCATCGTGGAGCACCAGACGCTCAACGTGGACACCGTGTCGGGCGCCACCGTGTCGAGCATGGCGTTCCTGTCGGCCGTCTCCGACGCCATCGATGCGTCGGGCATGAAGGCGAGCGAGTGGAAGAAGCGCGACAAGGCCGTGCCGCAAGCTCCCGAGGGCCTCGAGACCGACGTGGACGTCGTGGTGGTGGGCGCCGGCGGCGCGGGCTACGCGGCCGCGCTGACGGTTGCCGAGGCCGGCAAGAAGGTGGTGCTGCTGGAGAAGCTGGGCATCACGGGCGGCGACACCATCCTGTCGGGCGGCGCCATGGCCGTGCCGGGCAACTGGTTCCAGCGCAAGGAGGGCATCGACGACAGCGTGGAGCGCATGGCCGAGGACATGATCGTCGGCGGCGACCACGTGGGCGACCCCGACCTCGTGAACGTCATCTGCAACGGCGCGTACAACGCCATGGAGTGGCTCATCTTCGAGGGCGGCGTGGCCTGGCAGCCCTACGAGCGCTTCTTCGGCGGGCACTCGGTTTCGCGCTCGCTCATCCCTGAGGGCAACGAAGGCAGCGGCATCATCTGCAAGCTGGACAAGCGCGCCGAGGCCCTGAAAACCCTCAAGGTGTGCCGCAACACGAAGGCCGAGGAGCTCGTGCAGGACGCGTCGGGCGCGGTCGTGGGGCTCAAGGCCACGAACACGGCGACGGGCGAGAGCTACGACTTCAAGGCGAAGGCCGTCATCCTCGCGGCCGGCGGATTCGGCTCCAACGTGGAGATGCGCATGCAGTACAACCCCGAGATGGACGAGAAGATCCTCTCCACCGACTCGGTGGGCGCCACGGGCGACTGCCACGTCATGGCCGAGAAGATCGGCGCGAACCTCATCGACATGCAGTACATCCAAACCTACCCCACCTGCGACACGCAGACGGGCGCGCTGCTGTACGTGGGCAACATGCGTCTGGAGAACCGCGCCATCTGCATCAACAAGGAAGGCGACCGCTTCGTCGAGGAGATGGAGCGCCGCGACGTCATCTCGAACGCCATCAAGGAGCAGACCGACGGCATCGGCTACATGATCTTCAACCAGGACGGCCTCGACCACACCGACATCGCCACGGTGAACGCGGCCGAGATGGACGGCCTCATCGGCCGCAACCAGCTGGTGAAGGCCGACACCATCGCCGAGGCCTGCGAGCCCTTCGGCATCGATGCGGCCGAGCTTGAGAAGACGGTCGAGAAGTGGAACGGCTACTGCAAGGACGGCGCCGACCCCGACTTCAACTACCGTGCGGCGCTCAACCCCATCGAGGGCGGCCCCTACTACATCCTGGCCTACAAGCCCTCGGTGCACTACACCATGGGCGGCCTGCACATCAACACCGACGCGCAGGTGCTCGACAACGACGGCGCGCCCATCCCCGGCCTGTTCGCGGCCGGCGAGCAGGCGGGCCACAAGATGGGCACGAACCGCCTGGGCTCCTGCTCCATCACCGACGTGTTCGTGTTCGGCCGCGTGGCCGGCGCGAACGCGGCGGCGCTCGCATAACCGATCCTTCTCCCTCCCCTGCAGCGCGGGCCCCGTTCGTCTCGGACGGGGCCCGCATGCGCGTCGCTTGGCAGGAGGGGCGCATTCCTCTATGATGCAGCTCATGCGAATCGATGCATCCACAACGGAAGAACCCCTCGTCCCGGACCCTCGTTCGGGCTTGGCGTCGATAATCCGCGCGGTCGATCGCGCCGCCGTGCTCGACAGCGTGGGGCTGGCGTGCTATATCGCCTGGAGCTTCGTGTTCTGGAACGGGTCGCTGCTGTTCGGCAGCGTGTCCGGCGCAGCTCCCATGGGCGACCTGCTGGCGGTGCAAGGGACGTTCACCGCGCTGACGGCGCTGCTGCTGGTGCTGTCGGTGCGCAAGGCGGCGCCGCTGCGCACGCGCAGGCTGCTGCTGGGGGCGTTCGCCCTCGTTTCCAGCTTGGCCGTGGTGGTGGCCGCGTTCGTGGGCTACCGGGAAGCGCCCATGGAGTGGATGTGGCTCGGGTTCGCGCTGAGCGGGCTGGGCAGCACGCTGCGCCTCGGCTGGGAAGAGCGGCTGAGCGTGCGGGGCGTGGCGCGCACGGCGCTGTGCGCGGGGCTGGCGTACTTGCTGGGGTTCGTGCTGTTCGCGATCGTCTCGCTGCTGCCGCCCGTCGTGGCGCTCGTGGCGTCGGCGCTGTTGCCGTTCGGCGCGTACGCGCTGCTGCTGCGCGGGACGGCGCAGGTGCCGACGGCGCCCGAGCCGTCGAGGGCGAGCCTGCACGAGCTGCTGGCCAGCATCCCGTGGAAGCTCATCGTTGCCATCGCGCTCGCGTATTTCAGCTACGGGGCCACGCGCATGGGCGGGGTCATGGGCGGCCTGACCGCGTCGGGCGCCGGGCACGTGGCCGTGGCGGGCATTCCCGCGCTCGGCTGCCTCATCGCCATCGCGCTGGCGTTCTGCTTCTATCGAAAAAACGCGCTTCTGGCGTTCTACCTGGCGTTTCCGCTCATGGGCATCGCCGCTATCGTGCCGGCGTCGGTGGATCCGCTCGGCGGCACCACCACGTTCTGCATCGCGCTCGTGGGGGCCGAGCTGGTGAAGTACCTCGTGTGGTTCCTGCTGATCGACTCCATCATCAAGGACGGCCTGTCGGCGCTGCTCTGCCTGGCGCTCATGCGGTTCGCCCAGTGGGGCGGCAGCTGCCTGGGGCAGCTGGCCGCCGACGCGCTGCCCACGCAGGAGGCGGTGACCATCGCCGTCCTCGTGTCGCTCGTGGTGGCGCTGCTCGTGATCATCGGCGCGCCCGTGGCGGCGAAGGCCGCGGCGGGAGGCAGCGCGGCGGGGGAGGCGAGCGACCTCGAAGCCCGCGTGGCCCTGGCGGCAGCGCGCTTCAGGTTGTCGCCGCGCGAGCAGGAGGTGCTCGCCATCTGGGCCACCGGCCACACGGGCGCCTACATCGAGAAGCAGCTGTTCATCTCGAAGAACACGGTGAAGACCCACCTCAACCACATCTACGCGAAGACGAAAACCGCCAACCGGGAAGAGCTGCTCGAGCTGCTGGAGGCCCTGGACGTCGAATAGCGTCTCGATCCCTATGCTTCCGCCGGCGCAAGCTGCTCCAGGAACATGCTGGGCTCGATGGCGCAGGTGCGGATGCCGTCCTTCAGGCGGATGCGGCTGATCTTGAGCTTCAGCTTGCCCGCGCTTTCGAGGTCGGTGGACGTGAAATACGACAGCGCCAGCGTGCGGCCGGCCTTCCCCGTCAGCGCGCGCACGCGCCGCTCGTCGACGGCGCGCATCTTCTCCTGGCGCTCGGGCGGGGTCACCGTGGCGTCGAAGTAGTCGCGGGAGGGGATGAAGCCGTTGACGAAGCCGGCGACGATCAGCAGGTCGGGCGAGAAGCCGCATGCGAGATCGTAGGGGACGACGGCCACCGCGTCGGCAGCCTCCAGGGTGGGCGCGAGCAGGCGCTCCGCCAGGCGCCGCGCCATCGCGGCGGCATCGTCGGCCGCGCCGCCGCTGCCCGAGCCGTCGTCGGCCAGGCACCGCTCGCGCAGGACGGCGGGTGCGTGCTGCTCCGTCCCTCCGGTGACGATGCGCGCCAGCTCGTCGAGCAGCGCCTCGCCCGTCAGCCCGCGCGCCTGCTCGATGAGCGCGCGCCCGGCGCGGTGCGCTTCGGCCACGCGCTGCGCGCCCACCACCTGGTCGTCGCTGCCGTCGACGGCAGCGAGCGCCTGCACGAGGCCGACGCCCTGCTCCTCGGCGCACGAACGCAGGTTGGCGAGGGCCGCGCTGTTCACGAGGTAGTCGCCGAAGCCGCACCAGCAGCGCCACGCCGCGGCGTCGTCCGGGTTCGCCGCCAGGTTGAGCGCCGTCGCGATGCGCGCGGGCACGCAGCGGGCGTTGTCGCGGATGTCGCCGCGCAGGGGCTGCGCGTCGGGAAGCGCTTCGGCGCGCACGCCCTGCGCCGCGAGCGCGGCGACCACGTTGCGCGACCACACGCCGTTCGGCACGGCCACGACGATCCGCCGCGCGGACGTGCCGGCGGCGAGGGCCTCGGAGACGGTGCGCGCGACCAGCTCGAACTCGGTCTCGGGGGTGTCGCTGCGCAGGACCAGCGGGGTGCGCGCGGCGGCCGCATCGGCGGCCAGATGCTCGTGAACGGCGTGGGGATGCGTCGCGAGGAACTCGTCGATCCCGCCGGCATAGGGGTAGGAATCGTACACCTCGATGCAGGTTTCCGCGTCGCCCGCCACGGCGATCGAGCGTGCGGCGACAAGGCTCGCCAGCGTTTGGGAGGCGCGGTTCGCGCACGCGAAGTCGTCGACCAGCACGTGCGCCCAGGAGCGGGCGGCGCGCGCTTCGTCGCAGCCGCGCAGGTAGCGCACGGCGAGGTTCGCCGCCTCGGGCTCCACGATGGCGCGCATGAAGGACAGGTTCGCCTTCAGCAGCGCATGGACGTCGGTCTCCTCTCCCGGCAGCAGCCAGGCGGGATCGTCGTCGGCCAGCTCGGTCCACGACCGGTAGAAGAACTTGAGCATCTCGCGCAGCCGCTTCGGCCTGAGCCCGCTCACCTTCATGTCCTCCATGAGGAACGTCTCCTCGAAGGCGGTCAGCAGCCGCGGCTCCCGTCCCGACCAGCGGCGCGCGCCATCGTCGGCCAGCACGTCGAGCGCCAGGGCCCGCGCGGTGGTCACGGTCGCGCCCGCGGCGCGCTCGGCGCCTGCCCGGGCGGCCAGCCGCTCCGAGAACAGGCGCGCCGCCTGGGGCGTCGCGCACAGCACCAGCACGCTAATCGCCGCTGCGTCCTCCGTCAGCAGCGCGGCGGCGCGCTCGACGAGGCGCTGCGTCTTGCCGCTGCCGACGCCGCCGGTGATGAGCAGGGATTCCGTCGTTTCGAAGGTCGTTTCACCTGTCATGGGTTTTCATTCCTCCAGGTCGCGGTTCGTCAGGTTCGGTGCGGAAGCGGCACCCCTCTTTCATCGGGAGGGAGGGGGAGGGGTGCCGCTTCCGGGCAAAAGGCGGCTTGTCCCCCAGAGCCCTTGCCAAGCCGCCTTTTGCCCGGAAGCGGGGCGCGCCCGATTCCGGAAGCGCGGCCCGGCTGCTGCAGCTGGCCGGGCCGCGCGGGAGGGGGTTTACGGTGCGGTGCGCGCATCGCCGGCGTTGCGAGCGTCGCTCGCGTCGGCCGTGCCGGCCGCATCGACGGTCGTGGCGACGGGTGCGTCCGACGAGCGCTTGGGCAGCAGCGGCATGGTGATCGCGTTCGTGGGGCATGCGTCCACGCAGGCGCGGCATTTCGTGCACTCGCTCCATGCGGCGCGCGACAGCTGCGGGTGGCGCGGGTCGATGCCCTCTTCGCAGGCGCGGCCGCAGGCGCCGCACGCGGCTCCCTTGGCCGTCTCCAGGCACTTCGCGTCGTCGATCGTGGGCACGAACGTCTTGTTCGCCTTCGCGATGAGGCTCATGAACGCCGAGAGCGGGCACAGCTTGTGGCACCACTTCTTGAACAGCAGCACCTCGGCGATGAGCAGCGCGGGCACCACGATGAGCGACCAGGTGACGTCGCCGTGCGCGAACAGGTTGATGACCAGCAGGATGGTGGCGAACGTGAGCCCGATGGGGCAGACGAGGCAGAACACCGGGAAGCCGAAGATGAAGGTGGACGCCAGCGCGCCGCCCAGCACGAAGTGGCGCGCGTCGGGGGCGGCCCCGCGCTTGGCCGCGCAGGAGGCGCATCCGCCCGCGTCCTTCGCTCCCTTCGAGCACGAGACGCTCAGCGCGTCGGCCTCGGCCTTCGTGAGCGGCGCGGCAGCGGGCTCGGGCTCGGCGTCGGCGTCGACGCCGACGGCATCGTCGCGCTTGACGGGCTGCTTCTTCGCGAACACGCCGCGCAGTTTCTGCACGAGCGGCACGGGGCACATCCATCCGCAGAACGCGCGGGCGAACAGAACGATGAGCAGCACCATCGCGATCAGCGAGATCACGGCGCGCGGCACCATCATCTTGGAGGCGAGCATGGTGCCCAGGGCGCCCAGCGGGCACAGGATGGAGATATCCCAGATGCCCGGCGCCGACATGGTGCCGATCCCGACGTTCGTCACGAAGCCGACGGTGACGACGGCGATGATGGCCAGCGCGCAGGCGGTGCGCAGCGTTTTGGAATTCTTCTTCATGGGGGCACCTATCCTTCAACTTCGTCGAGCGGGTGGACGACGATGGCGCGCGCCGTGGCCCCCTCGGCGATGGAGCCGTTTTGCAGCGAGACGCACACGCTCTCGCACGCGCCGCATCCGTTGCACTTGTCCTCCAGCACGATGGGACGGTTGTCCTTGTCCAGCTCCATGGCCTCGTAGGGGCACGCGTCGTAGCAGAACCGGCATCCGGTGAGCTTGTAGGCCAGGCACCAATCCTCGCGGATGACCGCCTTGCCGATGATGGTGTTCTCGGCCGTGGCGTCGGCGGGCAGCTTGAGCGCTTCGGTGGGGCAGGCGCTCACGCACAGCGGGGTGCCGTCGTGCTCGTCGGCGCACCAGTCGCACCAGTTCGCGGAGAAGTCGAACGTGGGGGTGCGCATGTTCAGCACGCCGTCCTCGAGGTGGGCGGGTGCGATGACGTCGCGCGGGCAGATCTCGTAGCATTTCTCGCAGCGGATGCACGCCGAGATGAGCCGCTCCTCGTCCTGGCCTCCCGGCGGGCGCACGAGGGACTGCGATCCCGCGTACTTCAATCCGCCCAAGCCCAGCATGACCGCAGCGCCGCCCGCGCCCAAGCACAGCGTGCGGCGCGTCATGCCGGCGTAGGTTCTCTCCTGCTTGTTCTCCATCGCTCCTTCTTTCGATCCCGTGCGGCTAGTCCGCGGCCAGCACGTCGGCGAGGAACGCCTCGTCGGTTTGGAGGAAGCCGTCCGTCAGGTACGCGAGGCCGCGGTAGAGGTCGGTCTGCGCGAAGCGCTTCATGTCGGACGTCATCATGGGGGCCCATGCCGCCAGGTGGTCTTCGAGGAAGTTCTTCTGCGTGGTCAGCAGGGCGATCGCCTCGGCCTCGTCGCCGTCGCGCAGCGCGTTCACCGTGCGCGTGGCCATGATCTGCTCGAATTCCAGCTCGAGCGCCACGTGGTCCTCGCCCTCCTTCCACGTGTCCTGCTTGTCGAGGCCGGCGCTGCGGTAGATGGCCAGCACCTCGTCGCGCGCCTCCTGCATGAGCAGGCGCTTCTCGGAGGTGTACACCGATTCGAACGGGTAGGCGGCCGAGAACGCGTCCACGCCGTGCCCGATGAACACGCGCACGTAGTCAATGGCGAGGTCGGTGATGCTGTTGTCCCAGGTGTTGCTCAGGTACGTGGCCAGCAGGCGGTAGCCCTCGTCCACGTTCTTGTTGCCCGTCTTGGCGGGGAAGCGCATGCCGCGCAGCTCGTCGAGGAGGGACTGGTCCACCTCCACGCGGTACAGGCGCGACAGCAGGCCGTACGTGGCGGCACGCTGCTCGTTGAGGGTGATGAACTCCTGCATCGTGGCTTCGTCGGCGAGGGGCTGGGGGGCGGATGCGGTTGCGTCGGTCATGGTTAGTCCTCCTTGGATGCGGCGGTTGCGGGAGCGTCGGCGAGCAGGTCGAGGCCGGTGCGGCCGATGTCGGTGATGCACCACGCCTTCTTCCAGACGAGCGCGTCGCATTTCTCCAGCCGGTCGATGAAGTGGGGCGCGTAGAAGCGCGGCTTCTGCACGAGCGGGTCGTGGTCGACCGCGTCGTTGATGGCGGGCGTGGCGGCACCGCCATCCGCTGCGCACAGGTTGAGAATGCGCTGGTAGATGGGTGCGTAGGCGGCATCCTCCTCCAGGAGGGCGCGCAGGCGGTCGAGCGGCTTGTCGGCTTCGAGCGCCGCGATGCCGGGCGCGGTGGCAAGCCAGTAGGTTTCGACGGGCTCGCGCGCTTCCAGGTACTCGACGCCGTCCACGACGACGGTTTCCGGCTCGATCTCGGCGTCGTCGGCGGGGTCGCCGTCGGCCGTGACGCGCTCGAGCGCGCCCGCCTTCTCCAGCAGGGAGCACAGGTTGGCCGCGCTGTACACCGAGAAGTTGTTCGCTTGCAGCTCGTCCACCTGCGCCTTCACGGCGGAGGCGGGCTGCGGCTGGGCGCACGCGGCCAGGATGCCCAGCAGCACCGTGCGGCGCGGCGCCATGGCTTTCAGCAGGTCGTCGATGCGTTCCTCGGCGGGGCGCTCGCAGGCGACGGACGCGCCGGACGGGGTCGCGTCCGCATCGGCGTCCGCGTTCTCGCGTGCGAGCGCATCCTCGGCGGCGCTCACCGTGGCGACGAACTCGTCGGCGCGCCCTTCGGTTTCGTCGTCGGCGAAGTCTTCAAGTGGATCGAACCCGTCGTAGTCGGGTTCAAGAGAAAGGTGTTGGTTCGTGGAATCGTGAGTCATGTTCCGCCCCTCGTGACATTGTTTGCATCTACGGCGCACAGCACCGCGAACCTCACCCCTGAGGTTCCCACTTTTGCAAACAATGTCCGCTTCGCACGCAACCTGCGTGCCGGCGGACTCCCCAAGGCCACATGATAGGCACGCCCGCCGAAGGTGTCAAGCGCGATTTTCTCGCGCTCTTCCCCGGACTCGCGTCGCGGATCGTCTCGCGTCCCTTACGCTAGGGGGCATCATGAACGCATCCGACCGACAACTCGAACTGGGAAAGCGCATTGCCGAGCTTCGCCATGCTGAGCGTCTTTCGGTGCGCCGTCTCGCCCTCATCGTCGGCACCGGTTACTCCCATGTGATAAAAATCGAAAAAGGCACGGTGGATGTTCGGTATTCACTGCTGTGCAGAATCGCCGATGGCCTGGGCGTTCGGGTGGGGGAATTGACCGGCGATCATCGTGCGGAAGGAGAGCGGTAGCGGCCTCGGTTTTCCGAGCGCTTTCTTTTCCTCTCGCGCAGACGGGCGAAAGTGGCTATACTGGGCGGTGCAAGGGGGTAGACGAGAAAGGGTGAAGTCATGGCTCACGTGACTAATTTCCTCGGTCTGCTCGAACAACTTCAGAGCGCCGACATCACGGTTCATCAGGGCCGTTGCGCTGTTGTGCGCAATCGCAACGCGACGTGCATGAAGTGCGCCGAGGTGTGCACGAGCGGCTGCATCTCCTACGACGACAACGAGCTGACCATCGAGCCCGAGCGGTGCATCGGGTGCGGCACCTGCGCCACCATGTGCCCCACCTGCGCGCTCGAGGCGCATCGTCCGAACGATGCCGAGCTGCTGCAATCGTGCCGCGCGGCCTGCGAGGCGGCCGACGGCGAGGTGGTCGTCGCGTGCGAGCAGCTGCTTGCCGCGGCGGACGGGCTGTACGACCCCGCTAAGGTGGTGGGCGTCACCTGTTTGGGACGCGTGGAGGAGAGCCTGCTGGTCACGCTGGCGGCGCGCGGCGCGCGGCGCGTGGTCCTCGTGCAGGCGCGGTGCGCGGAGTGCGAGCACGCCTCGGGGTTCGAGACGGCCCGGCTCGTGCGCGACACGGCGCTCGCGCTGCTGGAAACCTGGAACAACGATATGCGCATCGACCTGGTGGAAAAGCTTCCCTCGGCCGTGCGCCGGTCGGGCGACGAGGGCTACGACGCAAGCCGCCGGAGCTTCTTCTCCAGCGTGAAGGACGAGGCGAAGAGCGCCGCGGCGGTCACCGCCGACTACGCCGTCAAGGACGCGCTGGGCGTGGAGGAGCCGCCGGAGCCGAAGTTCGTGAAGGTGGGCAAGGACGGCACGCTGCCTCATTTCATCCCCGACCGCCGCGGTCGCCTGCTTGCGGCGCTCGGCGCGCTGGGGCAGCCGCAGGACGTGCTCATCGACACGCGCCTGTGGGGTCACGTGATCATCGACCCCGAGAAGTGCTCGTCGTGCCAGATGTGCGCCACGTTCTGCCCCACCGGGGCCATCGCGAAGTACGCGGGCGAGGACGGCTCGATCGGCGTGACGCACCGCCCGGTCGATTGCGTGAAGTGCCGGTGCTGCACCGATATCTGCGCGCAGGGGGCGCTCGAGCTGTCCGACGAGGTGTTCGCCGTCGACCTGCTGTCGGGCGCGCAGGAGCGCTATCCGATGAAGCCGCTCAAGAACCCTCCGGGCAACCCCCACCAGATCTGGCACTCCATGAAGGATCTCCTCGGCTGCGACCAGGTGTACGAGCGCTAACCCTCGTGCGCGGTGTCGGCGGCGAAGCGCCGGGCTTCTTCCTCGAGGGCGTCGAGGAAGAAGCCGATGGCGCCGGTGCGCTCGTCGGCCCGGAACAGCGCGTAGAAGGGAAAGCACGCCTCGGCGTCCGTGAAGGGGAGCGCGCAGTTTCCTTCCGATTGCGCCTGCTGCTTCTGGATGGACTCCTCCACCACCAGGATGTTGTCCGCGATGTCGAGCGTGGGGAAGTCCTGGGCGGATTGGATGAACACCGGGCGGTACAGGGGCCGCACGCCCTTGCTCGCGAATATCTTGCGCGCCAGCTCGGCGCCGGCGATGGCATAGCCGCCGTCCGGCGAGAGCATGCTCTGGTGGTCGATGTCCTCGAGGACGAGCGACTCGTTGCCGGCGAGCGGGTGGTCCTTCGCCATGATGGCGACGAGCGGGTCGTCGAACAGGTGGATGCGGTCGATGCCGGCCGGCAAGTCCGCGTCGTGCTCCTGCATGGTGAACGCGACGTCCAACTCGCCCTTCTGCAGCATCTCGACGTACGGTCGATGGTGGAGATTGCGGTAGCTCAAGGTCAGCGGCGCGTCGCTTTTCCGCTGACGGTTGACGATGCTCGTGACGAAACGCAGGATGTGCGCGTTGCGGTACAGCCCGCCCACGACGATCGGTGGGTTGCGCTTGAGCGCCGCGATGCGCTCGAGCGTGCGGTCGTGCGTCTCGATGATGTCGATGGCCCCCTCGAACAGCGCCTGGCCCTCCTGCGTCAGGCGCACCTGCGCGCTCGAACGCGTCAGCACCTCCGCGCCGCATTCCTTCTCCAACGCCAAGACGTGTTTGCTGAGCGTGGACTGCGCCGTGTTGAGGTTCCGCGCGGCTTCGCTGAAGCTCAGGCAGCGCACGAGCTCGACGAACTCCCTCAGATGCGAAATGTGCATATCCCTATTCCCCCCTGGAATGCTTGAACGCAAACGTATCGCTTGAGCATGCCATCAGCGCTTTTTACGATAGATGGCGAAGAGCGCTCTTCGGGCAAGTATAGCGAACAACGCATCGAGTGAACTAGAGGAGGGTGAATGAAACCGTTGAATTGCACGCGCCGGACGTTCGTGAAAAGCGCCGCGGTCACGGGCGCCGCGTTGGGGTTGACCTCGGCGACGCCGTTTTCGGCGCTCGCTCAAAGCGAGGCGCAGCCGGGGGGAGAGGTTCAGAAGATTCGGAGCCACTGCCGCGCATGCGGCAAGATGGAATGCGCCACGTGGGTGTGGGTGCAGGATGGCCGCGTCATCGACATCACAGGCGACGAAAGCGCCATCACGAGCCGCGGCAACCTGTGCGCCAAGGGAAAGTCGGCCACGCAGGCGCTGTACCATCCCGGCCGCGTCCGCTACCCGATGAAACGCACGAACCCGAAGGGCGAAGACCCCGGTTGGGTCCGCATCAGCTGGGACGAGGCCATCGAGGCGGGCGCGAAGGGCTTCCAGGAGTGCATGGACAAGTACGGCGGCCCCGCCATCAAGTCGCTGCACGGCACGAGCCGCATCACCAGCTACGGCTCCATGATGTTCGGCTACTACGTGGGCAGCCCCAACGGCGGCTGCACGGCGGGCCAGATATGCAAGGGCCCGCGCTGCGAGTCAGGTGCGATGACCTGCTTCCCGGCGCACTGGATCTCGCTCAACGACGGCGTCGAGGTGTTCTTCCAGTGGGGAACCAACCAGGAGGTGTCGAACTACGACAACGCGAACCGCGTGACCGTGGACGCCCAGGTGAACGCGCGGAAATCCATCTGCGTGGGGCCGCGTTTGCAGAACCTCGGCAAGGAGGCCGACATCAGGGTGCACCTGCGCCCCGGCACCGACGACGCGTTCGGCATGGGCATGCTCAACATCATCGTGAACGAGATGCAGTCGTTCGACGAGCTGTTCGCGAAGAAGTGGACGAACGGCCCCTTCCTGTACGTGGAGGAGCTGGCACCGAGCGGCTACACGTGGACGGCGACGCTGGAGAACCAGAGCTACCCGCTGAACATCGAGACGCGCCTGCTCAAGGAGTCGGACGTGCGCGAGGGCGGCAGCCCGAAGCGCTACATGGTGCAGGACGCGAAGAACGGGCGCCTGACCTACTTCGATGCTGAAACCGCGCTGTGGGAGGGCGAAAGCGAGTACGTCAAGCCCACGGAGATGACCAAGCACGGCGAAGGCTACCTTGTGGAGGACAACGGGTTCCAGGTGGACATCGACCCGGCCCTCGACGGCTCGTACGAGGTGGAGCTGAAGGACGGCCGCACGGTGCGCGCCACCCCCACGTTCCAGATGTTCCGCGACAAGCTGGCCGAGTGGACGCCCGAGAAAACCGCCGAGCACTGCTGGATCAGCGAAGACGTGCTGCGCGAGGCCGCCGAGGAATACGGCTGCAAGCTCATGCAGGGCGGCATCCAGTACCAGCTGCCGTTAGAGCATGCGGGCAACGCCGTCCAGTCGACGCGCATCCCGCTGATCCTCTCGGCGCTCATGGGCAACCTCGACACGCCCGGTGGCAACCGCGGCGGCGAGTCGGTGCACTACCTGTACAACGTGTTCATCAACTACGCCACGCCGTTCGGCGCGCCCCAGCAAGCTCCTGAGCTGCGTGCACGCGTCGCCGGCGGTGAGAAGTTCCCGCTGCTGCCGTACTTCCAGACCATCGGCGGCGCGGCGTTCCACCATGACCAGACCACCGCGACTGAGATGATCCTCACGGGCAACCCGTACCCCATCCGTGCGATGATCTCCTCCACGGGCACGCACCATCATTCGGGAAACGCGACGCGCAACTGGGAGGCGTTCAAGACGCTCGACTTCTACTGGGCGGCCGAGCTGTGGTTCTCGCCGACGGTGGAGCTTGCCGACGTCCTCGTGCCGGCCGCGCACTTCCTCGAGGTGGACAACCTGCGTATCTCGCAGGGCGCTGAGAGCGGTTTCGGCGCGCAGGTGGCTGCGGTGCCGCCGCTGGCCGAGGCGCGCTGGGACACCCCGCAGATCATCCAGATCACGAAGAAGATGGGCATCCCCTGGTGGCCGACGAGCGCCGAGGCCGCGCCGCCGTGGTGGCCGAAGGAGTGGCTCGAAACGCCCTGGCCGGACGAGCAGCAGGTGAACGAGTTGGCCATCTTCCATTCCACCCACGGCATGCAGATTCCCGGCCCCGACGGCGACAAGCTGGAATTCAAGGACTGGGACGATTTCAAGCAGCAGTACCAGGAGCATGGCCAGTGGGACCTGCGCAAGGTGAGCCCCATCGGCTACTACCGTCGCCACCTGCTGGGATTCATGCGCGCCGATGGCCTACCAGGTTGGGAGACGCCCACGACGAAGTTCGAGCTGTGGTCGACGATCCTCGAGTCGTACCATCTCGGCGAGCAGCTTCCGGTGGTGCGCGAGCCGCAGGAAAGCCCGTACTCCACGCCCGACGTGTACGAAGAGTACCCCATCGTTTTGACGTCGGGGCGGCGCATCCCCGTGTTCTTCCACAGCGAGGGCCGTCAGCAGCCGTATTGCCGCGAGCAGGCGGTGGTCCCGACGTTCCAGATCAACCCCGTCACCGCGGGCGAGCTGGGCATCGAGCAGGGCGACTGGTGCTGGATCGAGTCGCGTCGCGGCAAGATACGCCAGGTGGCCGATCTGTTCTACGGCATCGCGCCCGGCGTGGTGGAGGCGGATCACGGCTGGTGGTTCCCCGAGCTTCCGGCGCCGACGCACGGATGGGAGCTGTCGAACATCAATGCGCTGGTGGACGACCAGGCGCAAGACCCCATCAGCGGCGCGACGACGTTGCGCGGCTACCTGGTGAAGATCTACAAGGCGACGCCCGAGAACTGCCCGAACGGGATCGTGGTTCCCTGTGCGCCGGAAGACGGCACGCCCATCATCGTGGAGCCCGACGACCCGCGCCTGAAAGACTGGATGCCCGTGAAACCCGAGGAGGTGTGATATGACCCAGTACGCTATCGTCACGGACTTGAACCGCTGCGTATCGTGCCTGAACTGCTCGGTGTCGTGCAAGATGGTCAACGGCATCGCGCCGGGCGCGTTCTGGAACAAGGTGCTGCGCATCGGGCCGAACCCGACGCCGGGCGGCTCGGGGCAGTTTCCCGACGTGGAGATGTACTACTTGCCGGTGACCTGCCAGCACTGCAAAGATCCCGAGTGCGTGAAGGTGTGCCCGACCGGCGCCTCGCACAAGCTGGAGGACGGCACGGTGCAGATCGACAAGTCCAAGTGCATCGGCTGCCAGTTCTGCGCGATGTCGTGCCCCTACGGCGTGCGGTATTTGAACGAGGTCGAGCGCGTGGTGGAGAAATGCACCTTGTGCGAGCAGAAGATCGCCCAGGGAGAGCTGCCCGAATGCGTGCGGCAGTGCGGCGGGCGCGCCCGCTTCTTCGGCGATATGGAGAAGGGGATCGAGACGTTCGTCGGGCCTCCCGACAAGGACGGGCGGTTCCTCCCGATCACCGAGACGAGCAAGCCCTGGTCCGACGCGGACGTGCACCATCTGCCCGACGTGGGCAACAAGCCCTCGTACGTGTACATCCTGCGCAACCGCACGTGGCAGGGAAAGGAGGAGATGTAAATGGAACTGCAATGGCCTTTGATTGTGTTCACCACGCTGGTGGCGTGGAGCGCGGGGCTGTTCGGGACGCAGGCGCTGATGGCGGTGTTCGGGGTGGGGAAGAAGGCGCAGGTGCCGGCGTGGGTTTGCTCGGCGGTCTTGCTGGCGGCCGGCGGGATCGCGGTGTTCTTCCACCTGGAGCACTGGGAGCGGATCTTCAACGGGTTCGGGCATCTGACGAGCGGGATCACGCAGGAGCTCATCGCGATCGTGGTCTTGGCCGTGGCCGCCGTGGCCTACCTCGTGCTCATGCGCAAGTCCGACGACGGCGCGAGCGTGCCGAAGTGGCTGGCGTGGGTCTCCGTCGCGCTGTCGGTGGTGCTCGTGGCCGTCATGGCGCACTCGTACACCATGGCCGCGAGGCCGGCGTGGGAGTCCCCGCTGTGGATCCTCGCCGTGCTCGGCGAGTCCTGCATCCTGGGCCCCGCGACGTTCCTCTTCCTCATGGCCGCGGGCGGATCCGCCCCCATGGCTGCAGGGGGATCCGCAGGTCGACCCGCCGAGCGCGCAGTCGAAGCCGGGGAACCCTCTTCCGCCCCCATGGCTGCAGGGGAACCTGGGGAGCAACCCGCCGAGCGCACGGCCGACGTCGGGGCCCTCGCGGGCGGGACGGCGCTGGTCGGCGCAGCCCTCAACGCCGTAACGGCCCTCGCCTTCGCCGCCTTCCTCCAGCTCTCCGCCGGCTCCTTCGCCGACGTCGGCCTCTACTTCGACCCGACGCACCCGACGAATGCCATGGCCGACGCAGCCGCGACGGTGGGCTCCCAGGCCCCGCTCCTGTGGCTCGGTGTCGTCGCCGTCGGCGCTCTCGTGCCCCTGGTCGCCGCCTTCATGGGCAGGCGCACGAATAACTGGAAGCTCTGGGCCCCGGTCGCCATCGTCGCCGCCCTGGCGGGCGCGGTGTGCATGCGCGTCGCCTTCTACAACCTGGGGCTCTCGGTATTCATGTTCTACTAGGATTCAGGGCGTGTGTCAAAACCTCCGTCCCCTTGACACACGTCCCCTTGACACACGTTCAACCTGGGGCTCAGCGTGTTCATGTTCCACTAGCCCCCCCGTCATCCTGAACGGGGGCCGAAGGCCGAAGCCGAAGGATCCCGTGCGGTGCCAACCGGAAACGTCACGGCTAGCGCCGCACGGGATCCAACGAACACGCTCCGCTCGCTCAGGATGACAAAGGCCTCCAGCCCTCCTCGAGCGCGATTCGTCTCCCCAAACCCCCTTGCAAACGACGGATCGCTCTCGAGGAGGGCCGGGCCCCTTCCGTCCCCAAGCATTCCTCCCCGAAAACCGGATTCGACGCCCCTTCTGCAACTTTTTCGACTTTGTGGCAAGCTCGCTCCCGAAGCCGGTTCTCTCATCAGGGGCTTTACTGCCGCATGAAAACGCGTCGTCGGAAGCCGGCAGCAACGTACGGAGAAACCCCTGGTCGGTTTTCTTCCCGCTTGCCACGAAGTCGAAAAAGTTGCAGAACCAGGTGTGATCTTGGCAGATCGAGCCCACGAACCCCTAGTTCACGTTTTGCGTGCATCATGGCGCCTGCGCTGGCGTGCTCGTTTTCTGACGATTCTCCGGGCTGTGCCGGGTGCGGCTCCTACAAGGGGTTCTCCTCCTCGTTAAAAAGGTCGATGATCTCTTGGCGGCTGTGTACGCCGAGCTTCTGGTAGATGTTGCGGGTGTGATAGTTCACCGTACCGGAGGCGATGCAGAGGTCTTCCTGGATGCGCGCCGAGCTGCGTCCCTCGGCGAGCAGGGCGAACACGTCGCGCTCGCGCTCGGAAAGCTGAAAGCGCTCGACCAGCTCGTCGAGCCGCTGGTCGCGCGACGGTTGCAGCGGGGCGGCTTCGACCTCGTCCCGCGCGCCGGACTCTCCCGCAAACGTCGGCAGGCGAAGCGCGCCCTTGTTGTTGACGAGGTAACCCACTACCAGCGCGAGCAGTAACAACTCCGATGCCGCGAACAGGCAGACGCCGGCCAGCTGCAACATGACGGCCGTGTCGCCTGCGAGCGCAATCCGCTCGCCGATGAGCGCACCGGCCAAGTCGGACAGCGCGAGTGTCGTGCGTCCGATCATGAACGTTTTCGCCGGAGACCGATCGGTCGCGTGGGCGTACAGCACGGTGCCGAACAGCAACAGCAGCTCGAACGCGATGTTTCCGACGGGGTAGAACGTGTCGGCGGGCGATTTCGCGGAGAGCTGCGCGAACGGCAGCAAGACCAGCACGAGCACCAGGAGCGGTGCCAGAAACAGCGCGGGAAAGCCGCGCCGGTCGGCCAAAAAGATGGCGGTGCCTACGAACCCCAGCACCAACACGGCTGCGACCAGGTAGAACAGCAGCCCGTAGTTCGCTCCGGTGATTTCGAACGAGGGCAGCAGCGCCACGGTGAACCCGATGAGCGCCACGAGCGCGACGAGGGGCGCGTACTGCAGCGGCCGGCTCGCGCGGCCCTTCTCGAGGCGTTTGCGCCCGACGCTGCTCGCCTGCGACCGCTGGTAGCGTCGGGCGAACTGCAAGGAGGCGCCGGAGCACAGCGGCAGCAGCACCAGCAGCGCCAAGCGCAGCTCGTGCGGCAAATAGCCGACGCTGACGCAGATGGCGACGATCGCAGCGAGGATGGTGGGGAAGTTGGCGATGATGATGCGCGACGTGGTGTTGCCGAACACCGATGCCCAGCGTGCGGCGATCACGCCCGATCCCATGCCGGTCAGGATGCCGCCAAGGACGACGAGCGCCAGTGACGGCATCCCAAGGTGAATGCAGTACAGCAGCGTGCCGATTGCCGTGACGAGAGGCGCGACGACAACCCCCGTTTTCCCCTCGCAAAGGCGCATGAACATTTTGGTGCGCAAGGCGCCGAAGCAAAGCGTGACGGCCAGAGCGATGGCCGACGACAGGTAGATGGCATCGGTCGAGCCCATGCCCCCAAAGGGCTGGTTCGTGTCGGCGGCGTTGCTGTAGAACAGCAGGAACAGCCAGGAGAGGTGAAAGACGAATCCCAGCAGGTCGGGTCGGATCGTCTGCAGAGGCGACAGGGGATCGAAAACCTGGTTTTGATCCCCTGAACTGGTTTGATTGTCGTTCCCCATACGCCTGCTCCCCCTCGTGCCCATACGTTTCTTATGGGCTGATTACGGGCCGTTTCGCGCCAAAACCGTAAGAAACGCTCGTGGCGCCCGCTTACCCGGCCTGCCTATTATAGCCTCGCTCGCCGCTCGATCAATGTGATGCGGACGAGCCCGAGAGGACGAGGCAAGGAGGAAGTATGGTGAAATCGCTTTTGACGCGGCGTAGCTTCGTGAAGCTCGCAGCCGTCGTCGGGGCGGCTGCGGGGCTTGCGGCGACGCCGCATCAGGCCCTCGCCGAAACCGGGGGAGGCGGCGCGGCGGCGGCCGGCGTCAAGGTGGTGCGCACGTGCTGCCGCGCCTGCGGCAAGAACGAGTGCGGCGTGCTGGTGACCGTGCAGAACGGGCGCGCCGTGAAGGTGGAGGGCGATGCCGAGACGGCGTTCCATTCGATGGGGAACTGCTGCACGAAGTCGCAGTCGTCCATCCAGGCGGCGTACCATCCCGACCGTCTGTACCACCCGATGAAGCGCACGAACCCCAAAACCGAGACGGATCCCGGCTGGGTGCGCATCTCGTGGGACGAGGCGTACGCGACCATCGCCGAGAAGTTCCAGGAGCTCAAAGACAAGTACGGCGGCGAGTCGATGTTCTTCATGGGCGGCACGTCGCGCATCTGGACGCAGCACGCGTACGCCGGCTGGCTCCAGCTGGTGGAAAGCCCGAACGCCGTCACCGCCTGGCAGATCTGCAAGGGCCCGCGCCACATGGCGACCCAGATGCAGTCGGAGTTCGCCTACTCGTGGATGGCCACCAGCGACCGCCCGCGCGTGTTCGTGCAGTGGGGCACCGCCACCGAGATATCGAACTACGACGAGAGCTGCCGAACCACCGTCGATCTGGCGAACACGGCCGACGAGTACTTCTCGATCGACCCGCGCCGCACGGGGCTCAATCACGAAGCCGACACCTGGGCGCACCTCCGCCCCGGTACCGACGGAGCGCTCGCGTTGTCGTGGGCGAACGTGATCATCGAGAACAACCTGTTTAAGGACTTGTTCGTGAAGCGCTGGACCGATGCGCCCTTCCTCGTGGTGGATGGCATGGAGCCTTCCGGAGGCGCGCTGGTGAACATGATCGCCTGGTCGGAGCTCAAGCCCATGCGCACGCGCCTTCTGAAAGAGGGCGACGTGAAAGAGGGCGGGAGCATGGCCCGCTACCTGGTGTGGGACGAGTTGGCCGGCACCGACGGCGACCATCCGCTGCACGACAACGACCCCACCGGGCACCTGACTTACTTCGACGCCGAAACCGGCCTGTGGGAGGGAGAGCCCGACGAGGTGTGGAGCGAGTTCTACGACAATCCGCAGCCGAACCTGCCGAAGGGCACCGTTCCTGGCCGCATCGCGAAGGAGAGCCCCTTCAACCCTGAGATCGATCCGGCGTTGCGCGGCACGTTCGACGTGGTGCTGGCCGACGGCGCCACGTACAAGGCGCGTCCGGTGTGGGATCATTTCGCCGAATACGCCCAGAACTTCACGCCGGAGAAGGCCGCTGAAATCACCGGAGTCGCCGCCGAGGTCATCGAGCGCATGGCGAAGACGTGGGCCACGCCCCTCGACCCCGCTACCGGTTACGGCAACGGCGGCTTGCAGTACGGGCTGGCCCCCGAGCACGCGTGCAACGCCATCCAGAACAACCGCATCTTCGACACGCTCGTGGGCATGACGGGCAACTGGGATACGCCGGCAGGCAATCGCGGTCCCACGTGCGGCATGTTCTCGGGTGCAGAGGATGCCCAACCTACGATTGTGACCGGGCATTTCGAGGGCATCGACTGGTCGATCTTCCATGACAAGATCCTCGGGCACGATAAGATTCCCGCGCTGTCGTGGTGGCAGCAGTGGGCCGATGCGAACGCGGTGCAGGACGCCATCCTCACGGGCGACCCCTACCCGGTGCGCGGCGGTCTGTGCGAGGCGTCGGGTTTCATGAACCAGGGCAATTCGACGAAGTATTGGGAAGCTCTGAACGCGCTCGACTTCTTCGTGGTGCAGGATCTGTGGAAGACGCCCGCGGCCGGCGCGGCCGACATCCTGCTGCCGGTATATCACTGGCTGGAAGTGGACTGCCCCCGCATATCGCAGGGTTCGACGGGCGCCCAAGGCGCGAACTGCCGGGCCATCGAGCCGCCGGCCGATTGCCGTTTCGACGTGGATATCGTCACCGACGTGTACAAGGCCATGGGCGTTCCCTACGCCGATGACCCGGTGTCGTTCGGTCTGCCCGAAGGCTGCGTGTACCCCACGAGCGAGCAGCTGTTCGACAAGTGCGTGGCGCCGATGGGCATGACCTGGGCCGAGTACAAGGAAGCGTTCCAGGAGCATGGCTGGTGGGATTGCCGCGAGATCGCGCCCGAGACGTGGGGCACGTACCGCCGTTACGAGACGGGCATGTGTTCCAAGCCGAGCTTGGTCACGCCGGCGGGCAATCCGATGAAGGGCATGTCCACCCCCACCCGCAAGATGGAAATCTGGTCCACGGCACTTGAGACGTACGAGCCCGATGGCCGGTTCAACCTGCCGACGTGGGAGCCGGCCATCCTCAACGAGCAGGGCGATCCCTCCGTCGCGCAGGAGTGGCCTTTCCTCATGACCACCGGTCGCCGCATCCCCGTGTACTTTCACTCCGAGCATCGCCAGCTGCCGTGGTGCCGCGAACTGTGGCCTGCGCCGCGCATGGAGATCAACCCGGACGATGCTAAGGAGCTGGGCATCGAGCAGGGCGATTGGGTGTGGATCGAGAGCCCCAAGGGCAAGGTTCGTCAGACGGCCGACCTGTACTACGGCATCGAGCCGGGCGTGGTCAACGCCGAGCATCAGTGGTGGTTCCCCGAGCTGAACCAAGCGGGAGGCGGTTTCGATCTGTGCACCATCAACTGCCTGGTGGATGGGGATGTGCAGGATCCCGTTTGCGGCGCGTCCTACCTGCGTGCGTACAACGTGAAGGTGTACAAGGCCACGCCCGAGAACTCGCCGTTCGGCAACCCCGTACCCTGCGGCGAGGACGGCACGCCCATCATCTACGACTCGTCCGACGAACGCCTGAAAGCGTGGATGCCCAACTATGAGATTCGAGAGGAGGCGTAGCCATGACTCAGTATGCGATCGTCACCGACGTGAACCGCTGTGTGGGCTGCCTTGCCTGTTCGGTGGCGTGCAAGGTGGTCAACGGCGTGCCGGTGGGCAGCTTCTGGAACAAGACGCTGCGCATCACCAACCCCTCGGCCGAGGGCTGGAACTGGCCCGACGTGGACAACTACTACGTAACTGTGTCGTGCCAGCACTGCGCCGACCCCGAGTGCGTGAAGGTGTGCCCGACGGGCGCCTCGCACAAGCTGGAGGACGGAACCGTGCAGATCGACAAGTCGAAGTGCATCGGCTGCCAGTTCTGCGCCATGTCGTGCCCGTACGGGGTGCGGTATTTGAACGAGGAGGAGCGCGTCGTGGAGAAGTGCACGCTGTGCGAGCAGAAGATCGCCCAGGGCGAGCTGCCGCAGTGCGTGAGCCAGTGCGGCGGTATGGCCCGCTGGTTCGGCGATGTGGAGCAGGGTCTTGAGTCGTTCAAGGGCGCTCGCGGCGAGACGCTGGGAGCGTTTTGCGAGCCCTTCGAGGAAGCCGATGTGCATATGCTGCCCGACGTGGGAAATGGGCCACAGGGCCGGTTCATCCTGCGTCGCATGACCTGGATGGGAGGCGGTGAATGATGGAACTGCAATGGCCTTTGATTATCTTTACCACCCTGGTTGCCTGGTCGGCGGGGCTGTTCGGGACGCAGGCGCTGATGGCCGTGTTCGGGGTGGGGAAGCGGGCGCAGGTGCCGGCGTGGGTTGCGTCGGCGGTGCTGCTGGCGGCGGGCGGGATCGCGGTGTTCTTCCACCTGGAGCACTGGGAGCGGATCTTCAACGGTTTCGGGCATTTGACGAGCGGGATCACGCAGGAGCTGATCGCGATCGTGGTGCTTGCCGTGGCGGCCGTGGCCTACCTCGTGCTCATGCGCAAGTCCGACGACGGCGCGAGCGTGCCGAAGTGGCTGGCCTGGGTCTCCGTCGCGCTGTCGGTGGTGCTGGTCACCGTGATGGCGCACAGCTACACCATGGCCGCCCGCCCCGCCTGGGACTCGGCCCTCTGGATCCTCTACGTCCTCGGCAACGCCTGCGTCCTGGGCCCCGCGACGTTCGCCCTCCTCTCCGCCTTGGCTGCAGGGGGACCCGCAGGTCAGCCCGCCGAGCGCGCAGCCGACGCCGGGGCCCCCGCAGGTAAGACGGCCCTGATAGGCGCAGCCGCCAACGCCCTCGCAACCCTCGCCTTCGCCGCCTTCCTCCAGCTCTCCGCCGGCTCCTTCGCCGACGTCGGCCTCTACTTCGACCCGACGCACCCCACCAAGGCCATGGCCGACGCCGCCGCGACGGTCGCCTCCCAGGCCCCGCTCCTGTGGCTCGGCGCGGTCGCCGTCGGCGCGATCGTGCCGACGGCCGCCGCGTTCCTCGGCAAGCGCACGGGGAACTGGAGGCTCTGGGCCCCGGTCGCGATAGCCGCCGCCCTCGTCGGCGCCGTCTGCATGCGCGTCGCCTTCTACAACCTGGGCCTCAGCGTGTTCATGTTCTACTAGCGCATCCCCCGGGTCGCGCCTGCGGAGGCGCCGCCAACGAAGCAAGCCCCTCCTCATGCGCACGGGGAGGGGCCCCTGCGCGCGACCCTCCCCGGCCCTCCTCGAGCGCGATTCGTCTCCCCATACCCCCTTGCAAACGACGGATCGCCCTCGAGGAGGGCCGGGGCCGGGCTCCCGAGCGTGTTCCGGCCCTCCTCCTGCGACTTTTTCGACTTCGTGGCAAGCGCGCTCCCGAAGCCGGTTCTCCCATCAGGCGTTTCGCAAGCGCGAGAAAGCGCGCCGGCGGAAGCCGGCGGCCACGCGCGGGAGAAACCCCTGGTCGGCTTTCTCTCCGCTTGCCACGAAGTCGAAAAAGTCGCAGAAACCGCCGCGATTCCTGCTCGCGACGACGACGGCCGAATGCCGTTGGACCTCGAGCGGCCGCCTCGCGGCCGCTTTGCTTACGCGGCTTCTTCCTCCGCCCCTTCCACCAGGTCCATCAGCTCTTGCTGGGTGTGGATGTCGAGCTTTTTGTAGATGTGGCGCATGTGGGTGCGGGCGGTGCCCTCGGAGATGTAGAGCTGCTCCTGGATGTAGGCGGCGTTGCGGCCTTTCGCCAGCAGGAACAGGACTTCCGTCTCCTTCTTCGACAGGAGGTAGCGGTTCGCCACCAGCTCGCACTTGCGTTTGAACCGGCCGGCGCGCGCCTTCTCGGGCGACTCGGCGTGCTCGCGCCCGCGGAGCATCTCGCCTGCCGGGTTGTCCGATTCGCCCACGATGAGGGCGCGCAGCTCGCTGCCGCGCGGCAGGGCGCCGAAGCCGAAGATGATGCACGCGAACACGACGATCAGCGTGTTCGCCGGATTGGTTGCGGAGTCGAGCGCGGGGATGGCGAGGGAGGCCGTCATCCCGATGAGCGCGCCCAGCGCGAGCGCCCCGCGCCCGAATCCGAACACCACGAACGACGTCAGGCGGAAACGCTGGGTGATGTCGGCGTAGCTCACCCACATGGTGCCCTCGAACAGGAGGTAGCACAGCAGCAGCGCGAACGTGGTGAAGGGCGTCGCGTCGGCGATGAAGTAGACCGCGACCAGCGCGATCGCGATGAGGGGCAGCAGGGGGCGGAACATGAAGTTGATGTGCTGGCGCTGCGTCAGCATGACGGCGATCATGAGCGCGCACGCCGTGAGCGCGGCCGCCCCGATGCAGACGATCTGCGTTCCCAAGCCTCCGACCAGGTGCATGTCGGCGATGGCCTGCGTGCGCACGGCGCCCAGCGCGAACCCGAACAGCAGGCTGGGCGCGCACAGGCGCAGCGCGAACGGGGTTTTCCTCACCTTGAGCGTGATGGCGGCGAACTCGAGCTTGTCGACGAGCACGGTGCTGCACCGGTAGAGGCACCAGCATTCGAGGAACGGGATGAGGGCCGCGGCCAGGGCTCCCAGCGGATGGAGCAGGTCGAGGTTCGACACGGCCGTGTACAGCGCGATGCCCGCCACCAGCGAGAGCGCCGTGCTGGTGACGATGGTGGCGATGTCGCACTGCCCGAACGACACGCCGTAGCTCATCAGGAGGATGGCCGAGCCGATGCCGGTGGTCGCGCCTCCCGCCGCGAGTGCGGCGATTCCCAGCGGCGTCCCGACGTCCGCCAAGCACATGAGCAGCGTGCCGGCGAAGCCGAGCGTCGCGCCGACGAATCGGATGCGCGCGCGGCGCCGCTGCGTGGCGAACAGGCGGCGGTACGCGCGCGACAGCACGCCGTAGCTCAGCAGCGTCATGACGAAGAACACGAGCGACACGGGATGGAAGAGCCCGGCCGGCACCGCCGGATCGGCCGCGTTCCAGAAGAACAGCTGCTGGCCGTTGAACATCGTGAGGTAGACCCACGCCCAGTGGGCGCCGAAGCCGACGATGAGCGTCGGCGACAGCTTCCCCAACGAGAACCCCTCGTCCTCGCGCACCTCCAGTTTGAGCCGCGGAAGCTTGATTTCCATCAGGTACCCGCTTTCCCCCTCGTCTGCGAACCCTCGCCGTCCATCATACTGCACCGTCGTCGGGTTGCTGCTCCGCGCCTGCCACCTTTCCCCTTTGTTGATGGCTGTTTCCTGGGGTTTTGCGAAAAATCATAGCCACGGTATGATGCCCTGCCGCCCCGCCTCGACGCAAAATCATAGCGCTGCTGGGAGGGTGTACCCGCCTTCGCCGCCTAGGATGGCTCCATCGTTTCAGGTATGAAGCGAGAGACGAGAAAGGAAGGTGGGGATCAATGGCTCAGCTCACGCTCACGCGCCGCAGCTTCATGAAGGCGATGGCGGTCACCGGTGCCGCTGCATCGCTCACGGCGGTCGCCGAGCCGATGCAGGCGCTCGCCGAGGGCGTCGATGCCGATGCGGGGGAAGTCAAACGCGTTCGTTCGTGCTGCCGCGCCTGCGGCAAGGTGGAGTGCGGCGTTTGGGTAACCGTGCGCGACGGCAAGGTCGTCAAGGTGGAGGGCGACGAGTCCGCGCCGCAAAGCCGCGGGCACTGCTGCTCGAAGTCGCAGTCGTCGATGCAGGCGCTGTACCATCCCGACCGCCTTCGCTTCCCGGTGAAGCGCACGAACCCCAAGGGCGAGGACGATCCCGGTTGGGTGCGCATCACGCTGGACGAGGCGTTCGAGATATGCGGCGAGAAGCTCAAGGAAGTGAAGGAGAAGTACGGCGGAGAGTCCATCTTCGTGATGTGCGGCACGTCGCGCGTGTGGTCGCTCGGGCCCTACCAGGGCATGAAGCAGCTGTTCGGCACGCCGAACGCGCACTTGGCCTACCAGGTGTGCAAGGGCCCGCGCCACTTCGGCGGCATCATGACCGACGAGATGGGGTCGCCGTGGATGGAGGTGGAGGCCGAGCCCAGCGTGTACGTGCAATGGGGCACGGCATGCGAGTACTCCAACTACGACTCCACGAACCGCACCATCACCGACGTCGCGCACCGCGCGTCGAAGCACATCGTGGTGGACCCGCGCGTCACGCCGCTGGGCAAGGAAGCCGACATCTGGCTGCCGCTGCGCCCCGGCACCGACGGCGCGCTGGCGCTGTCGTGGCTCAACTGGGTCATCGAGAACGAGGCCTACGACGACACCATGGTGCGCCGCTGGTCGAACGCGTCGTTCCTCTACGTGGACGACAAGGCCGAGCTCACCGAAGGCTGGCTGGTCGAGGGCAACGGCGGCATCAACATGAAGACGAAGCTGCTGACCGAGGCCGACCTCAAGGAGGACGGCAAGTACCAGCGTTTCATCGTGTGGGACGAGGCGAACGAGCGCCTGACGTACTGGGACGCCGAGCTGGGCATGTGGGAGGGCGAGGAGCATCGCATCCCCACCACCGGCACGTGGATCGAGCATCCGTACAAGCCGCTCGTGGCCGACGCGTGGCTGCCCGACCAGTCGACGTTCGCCGATCCGGCCACCGAGCCCGACCGCTTCCCCGACGGCTCGGACGCCTGCAACCCCAAGGGCTTGCCGAAGCGTCCGGCGCTGCTTCCCGGCGAGGTGGAGGTGACGCTCAAGGACGGCTCCGTGCATCAGGCGCGCACCGTATGGGACGCGTTCCGCCAGATGACAGGCGAGTACACGCTGGAGAAGACCGAGGAGGTCACCGGCGTTCCGGCCGCGAAGAACGAGGAAGCCGTGCGCGCCTGGGCCACCCGCATCAACCCGCTGCACGGCAACGGCGGCATCCACTTCCAGCTGGCCACCGACCAGAACGGCAACTCCATCCAGAACGTGCGCGCGCTGCAGATCCTGTCGTGCATCACCGGCAACTCCGACGAGCCGGCCGGCAACCGCGGCTCGTCGAAGGCGCAGTTCGACGGCAACCCCGGACGCTCCAACATGCAGGCCGGCGCGCCGTACGGCGACGAGGCCAAGACGTGGGACGGCCGCGACGTCGACCTCGAGGGGCTCGCCGCGAAGATGCAGGATTTCGTGCAGTACCTCATCGACAACGACTCGCCTTTGGCCGAGCGCTACGGCAACAAGGTGCCCAGCCATGAGGAAGCCCTCGTCATCGCCCAGCGCATGGGCGGCGCGTTTCGCACGTCGCAGGCGTGGCCGAACCCCAAGACCGTGTTCGAGCGCCAGGCCAACGAGGTTGACGCCGAGCGCTTCCCGCTCAACCGCTACTGGGCGCGCTGGGCGGATGCGAACTCCATCTGGGACGGCTGCCTCGACAACGACGTGCCGTACCAGCTGCATGCGGGCGTGTGCCAGTCGGGCGACTTCATGAACATGGGCAACATCGACGTGGCGTGGGAAGCCATGACGAAGCTCG
This sequence comes from Eggerthella hominis, assembly GCF_014287365.1. Classification (NCBI taxonomy): domain Bacteria; kingdom Bacillati; phylum Actinomycetota; class Coriobacteriia; order Eggerthellales; family Eggerthellaceae; genus Eggerthella; species Eggerthella hominis. The sequence goes on along the minus strand of NZ_JACOOA010000002.1, from coordinate 102,408 downwards.
ACTTCTTCACCGACATCAACCTGTGGTTCTGCCCGAACAACGGCAACGCCGACGTCATCTTCCCGTGCTATCACTGGCTGGAAGTGGACACGACGCGCGTCAGCCAGGGCGCCGGCGGGTTCTTCGGCTGCGGGTGCGCCGCCGTCGAGGCGCCGGGCGAGTGCATCTACGACCCCGACTGGAACGTGGGCATGTACAAGGCCATGGGCGTGCCGTGGAACACGAAGGACGAGTCGGCCGAGCCGTCCGAGATCCTCAACTTCGGCGAGAAGACCGACTACCGTTGGCCGAACCGCAGCCGCGTGCTCAAGGACAACGTGGACGCGTGGAAGACGGCCGAGTTCCCCGACGGACCCACCTGGGAGCAGGCGAAAGAGCACTTCCAGAAGAACGGCTGGATGGATTGCCGCACGTGGCATCCCGAGCGGTGGGGCACGTACCGCCGCCACGAGATGGGCTGGCGTCGTCAGCAGGGCGGCTTCAACCTGTACCCGCTCGTGGACGATCATCCGGGCTTCATGACGCCGTCGGGCCTCATCGAGATCTGGTCGCTCGTGTGCGAGGCGTACCTGGGCGACGAGGACAAGTTCCCCGTGTACCGCGAGCCCACGAACTCGCCGGTGACCACGCCCGAGTACTTCGACGCCGCGAAGGTCGCCGACATCGACGAGTCGAAGATCCGCAACGCCGACTATCCCGCCAGCTTGCAGGAGCACGCCGACGCGACGTTCCTCATGACCACGGGTGCGCGCCAGCCGGTGTACTTCCACTCCGAGCATCGTCAGCTGCCGTGGTGCCGCGAGCTGTGGCCCGCGCCGCGGCTGGAGATGAACCCGAACGACGCCGCGCGTCTGGGGCTCGAGCAGGGCGATTGGGTGTGGATCGAGAGCCCATGGGGCAAGGTGCGCGAGGTGCTGGATCTGTACTACGGCATCAGCAAGGGCGTGGTGAACGCGAACCACGCGTGGTGGTTCCCCGAGATGGACACGGCCAGCCACGGCTACGAGCTGGTGAACATCAACTGCGTGATGGACCCGTACGGCCAGGACGTGGTGTGCGGCGCGGCCACGATGCGCTCGGTTCCCGTGCTGGTGTACAAGGCGACCGAGGAGAACTCGCCGTTCGGCAACCCGGTTCCGTGCGACCCGCAGGGCAACCCGTGCATCTGCGATGCGGGCGACCCGCGGTTGAAAGAATGGATGGGAACGGGGCTGCGGTCCCGCGTCGAAGGCGAAGAAGCGTGGACCGGAGAGGGGGCGTAAACGATGACGCAGTACGCAATCATCACCGATCTGAACCGGTGCGTCGGCTGCCTTGCCTGCACGGTTGCCTGCAAGGCAGCGAACGGCGTGGGCGTAGGGTCGTTCTGGATCAAGACGCTGCGCGTGGGGCCGAACCCGAAAGAGGGCGGCAGCGGCGACTGGCCCGATGTGGAGATGTACTTCCTGCCCATCCAGTGCCAGCACTGCGCCGACCCCGAGTGCGTGAAGGTGTGCCCGACGGGCGCCTCGCACAAGGCCGAGGACGGCACCGTGCAGATCGACAAGTCGAAGTGCATCGGCTGCCAATTCTGTGCCATGAGCTGCCCCTATAACGTTCGCTACCTGAACGAGGAGGAGCGCGTGGTGGAGAAGTGCACGCTGTGCGAGCAGAAGGTGGCCCAGGGCGAGCTGCCGCAGTGCGTGGCCCAGTGCGGCTCGCGTGCGCGCTTCTTCGGCGACCTGGACAAGGGCGTGGACAGCTTCGAAGCGCCGGCGCATCCGCAAGCGCTGTCGTGCGACTACGCCGAGATGCAACAGACGCGCGTGACGCTGAAGGAGTACGTCGAACCGTATACGGAAGACGAAATCCATCGTCTGCCCGATGTTGGAAATGGCCCGGAGCTCATGTACCTGCTGCGCTCCGACCGAAAGTGGAGGGGGTAGACCATGGAACTGCAATGGCCTTTGATTTTGTTCACCACGCTGGTTGCGTGGAGCGCGGGGCTGTTCGGGACGCAGGCGCTGATGGCGGTGTTCGGCGTCGGGAAGAAGGCGCAGGTGCCGGCTTGGGTTTGCTCGGCCGTGCTGCTCGCCGCCGGCGGGATCGCGGTGTTCTTCCATTTGGAGCACTGGGAGCGGATCTTCAACGGGTTCGGGCATTTGACGAGCGGGATCACGCAGGAGCTGATCGCGATCGTGGTGCTGGCGGTCGTCGCCGTGGCCTACCTCGTGCTCATGCGCAAGTCCGACGACGGCGCCAGCGTGCCGAAGTGGCTGGCCTGGGTCTCCGTCGCCTTGTCGGTGGTGCTCGTGGCCGTCATGGCGCACAGCTACACGATGGCCGCCCGCCCCGCCTGGGACTCGGTGCTCTGGATCCTCTACGTCCTCGGCAACGCCTGCGTGCTAGGACCCGCGACGTTCCTCCTGGTTTTGGCTGCAGGGGGACCCCGGGACCAGCCCGCCGAGCGCGCAGCCGACGCCGGGGCCCCCGCGGGTAGGACGCCCCTGATAGGCGCAGCCGCCAACGCCCTCGCAACCCTCGCCTTCGCCGCCTTCCTCCAGCTCTCCGCCGGCTCTTTCGCCGACGTCGGCCTCTACTTCGACCCGACGCACCCCACCAAGGCCATGGCCGACGCCGCGGCCACCGTGGGCGCGCAGGCCCCGCTCCTGTGGCTGGGAGCCGTGGCCGTCGGCGCGATCGTGCCACTGGCCGCCGCGTTTGTGGGCAGGCGCACGGGGAACTGGAGGCTCTGGGCCCCGGTCGCGATAGCCGCCGCCCTCGTCGGCGCCGTCTGCATGCGCGTCGCCTTCTACAACCTGGGGCTCAGCGTGTTCATGTTCTACTAGCGCATCCCCCGATAGCGCCTGCGGAGGCCCCTCCAACGAAGCAAGCCCCTCCGCAGGCGCACAAGGAGGGGAGCCCCCGCCCCTCCTCGCCCGTGCGCGCGACCCTCCCCGGCCCTCCTCGAGCGCGATTCGTCTCCCCATACCCCCTTGCAAACGACGGATCGCCCTCGAGGAGGGCCGGGGCCGGGCTCCCGAGCGGGTTCCGGCCCTCCTCCTGCGACTTTTTCGACTTCGTGGCAAGCGGGCTCCCGAAGCCGGTTCTCCCATCAGGCGTTTCGCAAGCGCGAGAAAGCGCGCCGGCGGAAGCCGGCGGCCACGTGCGGGAGAAACCCCTGGTCGGGTTTCTCCCCGCTTGCCACGAAGTCGAAAAAGTTGCAGAAAACGCCGCGATTCCCGCCCGCGACGACGACGGCGGCACGTGAGTCGCCAACCCCGTTCCCTCGTCTCGGCGTCCTACTCCCGCCCCTCGATCACGTCCAGGAACTCCTGCTTGCTGTGGACGTCCATCTTTTGGTAGATGTGGCGCAGGTGGGTGGTCACCGTGCCGCGCGACAGGTAGAGGTCTTCCTGGATGCGGGTGCTCGAGCGGCCCTTCGCGAACAGGATCATGATCTCGGTTTCCTTCGGCGACAGACCGTATTCCCCGGCCACGTCTTTGCAGCGGTCTTGGAAACGCTGGCGCCTCGGCTCGGCGCTGCCCTTGTCCTCGTCGCCCTTCGCCAGCGCGATGAGGTCGTTCTCGTTGAACACGAACATGTACGAGATGAGGATGGCCAGCGTGGCCAGCAGCGCGATCAGGCTCAGGCTCTGCGGCGAGAACGGCGCGAACGTGCACACGAACTGCCCCAGCGAGGAACCGAGCAGCACGCCGAGCGTCACCATGCCCCAGCCGATGCCGAACACCATGACGCCCGACAGCCGGTACGTGAACGAGATGTCGGCGAGCAGTATCCAGATGAGCACGTTGAACGTGCCGTAGCCGGCCAGCGCGATGGTGCTCTCGATCTCGGAAAAGCCGGTGAACACGGGCAGCAGCATGAAGAACACGGCCATGACCAGCATCACCGAGCGGTACACGGGACGCAGGCCCGTTTTGCTGGAGAGCAGCACGCAGCCGTAGACGATGGCGATGGTGAGCAGGCTCGACCAAAGCAGCGGGAAGCGGTAGAAATTCTCGACGCTGGCCTCGTTCGCGGTGATGAACACCGCGCGCACCACGCCGTCGGCCATGCCGATGAGGCAGGCGCACACGCCGATCTTCCACGAGAACTTCCCCAGGTGGATCTCGAACGGCTGCACGACCGGCTCGGCTTTCGACGACCACGTCCTCAGCTTCACGAACAGAATCCAACCTGACGCGGCGGGCAGCAGCGCGCAGACCACGCACGCTCCGACGGGCGGCAAGGTCAGAACGGCGGGGAAGAGGGCCGCGGCGATCAGGAAGGCGAGCGGCGCTTCGAACGACGTGCGGCGGGGATCGACGTTGCGGTACAGCTCGCCGTACCCCAGGTCGATGAGCCCCGAGCCGGCGCCGGTCGATACCGAGCCGAACGCGCACAGCGCCAGCGCCGGTGCGCTCGGCAGGGTGGCGCAGGCGAGGGCCAGCGTGCCGACGGTGGTGAGGGCCGGGCCGAGGAAGCGGAACGCGCGATGGCCGATGAGCGCCGTGAAGCGCCGGTGGAAGATCGCGCTTGCGAACAGGGTCGCGCACAGCACGAGCGTCGATCCCAAGTAAGCCGCGCCGGGCAGCGGCTCGCCGTTCCACGTGATGGAGCTGGTGGCGGCGCCCAGGAACATGAGGTACACCCACGCGCGCGCCAGGGCGAAGCCGAGCATGCGCAGGTTCAACAGGCTGCGCGGCGCCGTCTCGCGCAGGCGATCCCGGGCGGTGGTCAGCGGTTTCGGCATGTGCGTCACGAGAATTCCCCCTCAAGATCTCGATCCCCTGAGCCTCATTATAGCGTGCGCGATCCGTCCGGCTCGCGTGGCCCGATAGGTTGATGTGCGACGTCATGCTTTGCTCATCAGGCGTTTCTCCAAAATCATGGGAAATGCATGATGGGAAAGCCTCCGATTCGCGCGATTTTTTGCAGAAACGCATGATGCGCGGACGTCCCCTGCCGCGCATGCTCGAACAAAGCGGCGGGCGTTCTCGACGAGCCGTCGCAAGGACGAGACGGAGAAGGAGGAGGAATGGGAAAGCTCAATCTGACGCGCCGTGCGTTCACGAAGCTCACGGCCGTGACGGGTGCGGCGTTGGCCTGCGCGGCAGCGGTCGCCCCGAACGCGGCGTTGGCCGAAGATGCCGGAGCGGCCGCGCGCGGCGACGACGTGAAACGCGTGCGCACGTGCTGCCGCGGCTGCGGAAAGATGGAGTGCGGAGTGTGGGTGACCGTGCAAAACGGCCGCGCTATCAAGGTGGAGGGCGACCAGTCGTCGTTCCAGTCGAGCGGCAACTGCTGCGGCAAGTCGCAGTCGTCCATCCAGGCGGCGTACCACCCCGACCGCATCTACCATCCCATGAAGCGTACGAATCCCAAGGGCGAGGATCCCGGCTGGCAGCGCATCACGTGGGACGAGGCGATGGAGATCGTCGGCACCAAGTTCAACGAGCTGATGGACCGCTACGGCGGACAGTGCATCTTCAACATGGCGGGCACGTCGCGCCAGTGGGTGTACGGGCCCTACGCGTTCTACAAGTGGCTGTTCGATACGCCGAACGCGCACGTGGCGTCGGAAATCTGTAAGGGGCCGCGCCGTTTGATGGGGTGGATCAGCTCGGTCGACGGCGCGCCGTGGATGGCGCTGCGCGACGGGCCGCGCGTGTACGTGCAGTGGGGGACCGCGCCCGAAAACTCGAACTACGATGACAGCTGCCGCAACCTCGTGGACAAGATGACCGAGGCCGACGTGCACATCTGCATCGATCCGCGCCTGTCCGGCTCGGGCAAGGAGGCCGACTACTGGCTGAACCTGCGTCCCGGCTCCGACGGCGCGCTGGCGCTGTGCTGGCAGCACCTCGTCATCAAGAACGACCTGGTGGACTGGGAGTTCGTGAAGCGCTGGACGAACTCGTCGTTCCTCGTGGTGGAGGACCGGGAGCCCACGGGCGGCCGCTACATCGACCTGTCCACGCCGCTCAACAACGCCGGCATCCCCGCCGACGTCGTGGGCACGAAGCTCAAGACGCGCCTGCTGAAGGAAAGCGACGTGGTGGAGGGCGGCAGCCCGCGCAAGTTCTACGCGTGGAACAAACTGGCCAACGACGGCGCCGGCGGCTTGGTGATGTGGGACGTCGACACCACGCAATGGGAGGGCTGCAACCACGTGGCCCCCACGCGCGACCAGATGGAGGTCGTGTACAAGGGCACGTCGCAGGAGGGCTATTTGCCGCCGCTGTCCTATCACGAGCTGGAGGAAGCCGGCATCGACCTCGACCTGCACGAAACGCATGAGGTGGAGCTGCTCGACGGTTCGAAGCACACGGCGAAGCCGGTGTGGGCGTACCTCGAGGAATCGGTGGCGGACTGCACGCCCGCGTGGTGCTCCGAGATCACGGGCCTCGATCCTGCGCTCATCGAAGAGGCGTGCCTCGTGTGGGCCACGCGTCCCGAGGGGCAGGATTACGGCAACGGCGGTATCCACCTGAACCTCGCGCCCGACCAGATCGGCAACTGCACGCAGACGGTGCGCGCGGTGCTGCACCTCATCTACATGACCGGCAACTTCGACACGCCCGCCGGCAACCGCGGCCTCACGCGCTCGCCCATCGACGAGCAGGCCACGGCCGCGCCCGGCTCGAACATGCCGCAGGAAGTGAAGGCCCAGCTGATCGCCTTGGGCGAGATCCCCGTGGAAGGCGTCACGCCCGATCCCCTCAACGTGCCCGACCGCTACGACACGCTGTCGAACATGGTGGGCGCCGACGAGTTCCCCATCACGGCGTACTACAACGAGTGGGCCGACGCGACGCGCATCTGGGACGCCTGCCTCACCGGCGAGCCGTACCCCGTGCGCGGCGGCATCAACGAGTCCGGCTCGTTCATGAACATGTCGAACGCGAACCTGGCCTGGGAGGCGTTGCAGTCGCTCGACTTCTGGGTGGACATCAACATGTTCCACCATCCCGGTACCGAGATGGCCGACATCCTGCTGCCGTGCCAGCATTGGCTGGAGATCAACAACATCCGCGTGTCGCAGGGCGCGTCCGGCGGTATCGGCGCCACCATCCGCGCGGTCGAGCCGCCCAGCGACACGAAGTTCGACTACGACATCAACCGCCTGCTGTTCGACGCCGTGGGCGGCCCGAACGGAACCTGGACCAACATCGCGGGCGACGCGCCCGGCGGCTACCACGTGGACGAGCGCCTGGAGGACTGGTTCCAGAACAACTCGAAGACCAATCCCAAGGTGAAATGGCAGCATTGGGACGACTTCGTGGAGGACTTCCAGGAGAACGGCTGGATCAACGCCAAGGAGATCGAGCCCGACCGCTGGGGCACGTACCGCCGCTTCGAGACCGGCTGGATGCGCATCGGCAAGGACGCGTGCACCGGTTCCACGTTCAGCGCGGCGTTCGACGACGCCGGCAATCCGGTGAACAACTTCGGCTGCCCCACGCCGACGGGCCTCGTGGAATTTTGGCCGCTCGTGTTCGAGACGTACTGCGTGGACAAGGCGAACGAGTTCAACCCCGGCAAGTTCGACCTGGTGCACGAGATGATGCCGCACTATGACGAGCCGAAATCGGGCCCCAAGGGCGACGTGGACATGAACGAGTATCCCATCATCCTCACCACCGGCCGCCGCATACCCGTGTACTTCCATTCCGAGCACCGGCAGCTGCCGTGGTGTCGCGAGCTGTGGCCGGCACCGCGTTTGGAGGTGAACCCCGAAGACGCTGCCGAGCTGGGGCTCGAGCAGGGCGATTGGGCCTGGATCGAGACGGAGTGGGGCAAGGTGCGCCAGTGCGTCGATTTGTACTACGGCATCGCGAAGGGGTGGGCGAACGCCGAGCACGCCTGGTGGTTCCCCGAGCTGCCCGCGCCGACGCACGGGTTCGAGCTGTCGAACATCGAGTGCATCTGGAACCCCTACGGCCAGGATCCGTTTATCGGGTCGTCCCACATGCGCGGCGTGCCCGTGAAGATATACAAGGCCACGCCCGAGAACTGCCCCGACGGCAAGGTCATCCCCTGCGCGCCCGAGGACGGCACCGAGATCATCTACGATGCCTCCGACCCGCGCCTGAAGGAATGGCTGCCGAACTACACCATCCGAGAGGAGGCGTAAAGCCATGACCCAGTACGCGATCGTCACCGATTTGAACCGGTGCGTCGGCTGCCTGGCCTGCATGGTTGCCTGCAAGGCGGTCAACAACGTGCCGGTGGGCAACTATTGGAACAAGGTGCTGCGCATCGGCCCCTCGCTGAAAGAGGGGGCCACGTCGTCGCACGACGTGGAGATGTACTACCTGCCCGTGCAGTGCCAGCACTGCGCCGACCCCGAGTGCGTGAAGGTGTGCCCGACGGGCGCTTCGCACAAGCTGGAGGACGGAACCGTGCAGATCGACAAGGCGAAGTGCATCGGCTGCCAGTTCTGCGCGATGTCGTGCCCCTACAACGTGCGGTACCTGAACGAGGAAGAGGGCGTCGTGGAGAAGTGCACGCTGTGCGCGCAGATCGTGGGGCAGGGCGGGTTGCCGCAATGCGTCATCCAGTGCGGCGGACGCGCCCGGTTCTTCGGCGATCTGGACCAGGGGATCGAGTCGTTCGAAGCCCCCGCCGTCGGCTACGACACCGATCGCACCTACGACGGCCTGTATGCGGGCAACCGCGTGACGCTGGGCGAGTTGGCGCAGGATTTCGATGCGAGCACCGATCTGCATCATCTGCCGAACGTCGGCAACGATCCGAACTTCGCGTTCATCCTGCGCAACCGCGACTGGAAGGGTGATGAATAATGGAACTCCAGTGGCCTTTGATTTTGTTCACCACGCTGGTGGCGTGGAGCGCGGGGCTGTTCGGGACGCAGGCGCTGATGGCGGTGTTCGGCGTCGGGAAGAAGGCGCAGGTGCCGGCTTGGGTCTGCTCGGCCGTGCTGCTGGCGGCCGGCGGGATCGCGGTGTTCTTCCATTTGGAGCACTGGGAGCGGATCTTCAACGGGTTCGGGCATTTGACGAGCGGGATCACGCAGGAGCTCATCGCGATCGTCGTGCTGGCGGTCGTCGCGGTCGCGTATCTCGTGCTCATGCGCAAGTCCGACGACGGCGCCAGCGTGCCGAAGTGGCTGGCGTGGCTGTCCGTCGCGCTGTCGGTGGTGCTCGTGGCCGTCATGGCGCACTCGTACACGATGGCCGCGAGGCCGGCGTGGGACTCGGCCCTCTGGATCCTCTACGTCCTCGGCAACGCCTGCGTGTTGGGCCCCGCGACGTTCGCCCTCATCCTGGCTGCAGTGCCGCCCCGGGACCAGCCCGCCGAGCGCGCAGCCGACGCCGGGGCCCCCGCTGGTCTCGCGGCCCTCGCCGGCGCAGCCGCCAACGCCCTCGCAACCCTCGCCTTCGCCGCCTTCCTCCAGCTCTCCGCCGGCTCCTTCGCCGACGTCGGCCTCTACTTCGACCCGACGCACCCCACCAAGGCCATGGCCGACGCCGCCGCGACGGTCGCCTCCCAGGCCCCGCTCCTGTGGCTGGGCGCGGTCGCCGTCGGCGCGATCGTCCCCCTGGCCGCCGCCTTCGTGGGCAGGCGCACCGGCAACTGGAAGCTCTGGGCCCCGGTCGTCATCGCCGCCGCACTCGTCGGCGCCGTCTGCATGCGCGTCGTCTTCTACAACCTGGGGCTCTCGGTCTTCATGTTCTACTAGCGCATCCCCCGACAGCGCCTGCGGAGGCGCCGCCGACCAGGCGAGCCCTCCGCAGGCGCACAGGCCGGGGCCCCACCCACGCAGGCTATGGGTCGGCCCGCCTCCCCAGCCCCACGGGTCAGGGGCCCGCACCCGCAGGCGCCCGGCCCCAGGCCCCTGCGCGCACGACCCTCCCCGGCTCTCCGAGAGCGCGGTTCGCCATCCCCACACCCCCTTGCAAACGGCGAACCGCTCTCCCGGAGGGCCGGGGTCGTATCAGTCGATTTCTTGCACGAGGTTGATCAGCTCTTGCTGGGAGTGAATCCCCAGCTTTTGGTAGATGTGCTGGCGATGGGTGGAAACCGTGCTCTTCGACAGGCATAGCTGGTCTTGCACGTACGGCAGGTTGCGTCCCTTCGCGAACATGATGAGAATCTCGGTCTCGCGTTCGGTCAGACCGTACCGATCGACCACCTTCAGGCATTTTTCCTGGAAGCGGCGCTTGCGTTCAAGCGGAATGATGTCCATCGCTTTCAACAGATCCGATTCGGTGAACACGGCGCTGCTCACCAGCAGAATGACCAAAGCCGAAACCAGCATGATGGGAAAAGCTGAAACAAGCTGGATGCCGTGCTGGTGAAGCACGAACCGGCCCAGCAGCATGCCCAGCAGCGGTCCGACCGCCCATGCGGCACGCGCGAATGAAAACGTGCGTATCCTGACCGACGCGTATCGATTGCATATGCCCGTCACGATGACCCACATAAACAAGCTGAAGCATTGGTAGGCGGCCGCATTCGCGGCGTAGGGAAGGTAGGCCGACGAATCGGGGTATACGAGAGGCAGCGGCAGCAGAAGCGCGCCGATGACGAGGAACACGACGATCGCGTGGTAGCAGTTTTTCGCCATGCGCTCGGATCTTGAGTTGAGAAGGATGAGCGCGATGGCGATCGCTCCGGCGGTCACTCCGAATGCGACAAGGGCCTGGGTGAACGCGTAGACGGTGCCGCCGACGCTCGCGATGCCCATCTGTATGTAGAGGGTTCGGACGGCCTCGTTCGCGAATCCCACCAAAAGGGCGCACAGCCCGAGCCTCGTGACGAGGCGGGCCCAGTCGCGTCGCTCGAGCGGGTCTTCGACGGGCGTCTGCTGGTCGAGCGGGCATGGCGCCTCCTGCGGCGCCAACCCGATGTTCTTCATGCCGAACTCGAGCAATACGGCTGCGATCAGGGGCATGCTGGCGGCAAACACGCATGCCTCGAAAGGCGAGAACAGCAAGAACAGGGCGAAAAGAAGCGTCGACAGGATGTGGGCCGATGCGGCGCCCGTCACGATGGCGCGCATGGGCAGGAGGCTGAAGCTCATGCCGAATCTGATGAGGAACAGTCCCGAAAACACGCCCGACAAAACGCCTGCCAAGCTCACGAACGCGGTGCCCGCGATTCCCTCGAACCCCGCAAGCGGCATAAGCAGCGTGGACGCGCACACGCCGAAGGGGAGCAGGTAAAGCGACAGCTTGGATTTCAAGAAACGTCCCGTAGCCCTGTCGGCTATGCCGGCAAGCGCAAGCGTCAACGTGACGGCGATGATGGATATCAGGTAGGTGGTATCGAGCAGGCTTTCGCCGTGATGGTAGCTTGCGAACAGGCTCATGCTCTTGAAGCTCATCGACACCCAGGCGATGTTGCAGCCCAGCGCTGCCCCTACGGTGATTTCTGCAGCTGTTGGGAAGACCCTTTTTGGATTGACCGGCTCCATGGACTTGTCCCCATCCCCCCCCGAATGCGGGCTTTCCGCCGTCCGCAAGCGAACGGCTCCGAGATGCCTATTGTACCGCGCTCTCGTGCCGGTCGAGTTCCGATTGCGACAAAAAGACTGGGAGATTTGGAAACGCGATCAGCGTTTCTCCAGGTGAACGGCCATCGTGCGATGCGCACGATACCGATTTGATCGAAAACGTGCGACCAGGCCGATGTGCGACGGCGACGGGATCCATAGGGTGAAGCGCATCGGAGAGGACGATGAAAGGAGGAGGAATGGGCGAACTGCTCATGACCCGACGTGCGTTTGCGAAGGTGATGGCCGTGACGGCTGCGGCCGCCGGTTTCACGGGGGCTCAGCCGGCGTTGGCGGATACCGAGCCGGCTGCCTCGTCGGGCGAAGTCAAGCGCATACGCTCGGCCTGTCGCGGATGCGGCAAGATGGAGTGCGGCGTTTGGGTGACCGTTCAGGATGGGCGGGTTGTCAAAACGGAGGGCGATGAAAGCGCTTTCCAGTCGGCGGGAAACCATTGCGCGAAAGGGCAGGCGTCCTTGCAGGCGGCGTATCATCCCGACCGTCTCATGTACCCGCTCAAGCGCACGAATCCCAAAGGGCAAGAGCCCGGTTGGGTGCGCATCAGCTGGGATGAGGCGTATCGATCCACCGTCGAGGCAATCCATAAGAACCAGGAAAAGTACGGCAACGAGACGTGCTTCTTCATGGGCGGCACGTCGCGTATCTGGGCCATGGGCCCTTATGGCGCGCTGAAGCAGTGCTTCGGGTCGCCGAACGGCATACAGGCCAACGAGATATGCAAAGGCCCGCGCTTCTACGCTACGAAGCTGAACGATTCGAACGCTTACAGCTGGATGGAAGTGGTGGGGCGTCCGCGCGTGTACGTGCAATGGGGCGGCGCGTCGGAGCTGTCCAATTACGACGATAGCTGTCGCACCACGGTCGACGTGGCGACGCGCGCCGACAAGCACATCCTGGTCGATCCGCGCCAGACGAACTTGGGGAAAGAGGCGGATATCTGGGTGAACCTTCGTCCCGGAACCGATGGGGCAGTGGCGAACTGCTGGGCCAACGTCATCATCGAGAACGAGCTGTACGACGATTTGTACGTGCGGAAGTGGATGAACGCTCCTATGTTGGTGGTGGAAGAGGAGAGCTTCGAGCCAACCCCTTCCTCGTCGAGCGCGCAGACGGCCAAGGTGCGTACGCGCCTTCTCAAAGAGTCCGACCTCGTCGAGGGCGGGGCGGATACCCGCTTCATGGTGCTCAACGAGATCACAAACGAGCTGAGCTGGTACGATGCCGGCGGCGACAACCCCGGCTGGGAGGGCGAGGACTGGGTTCCCGCAACCGAGGGCAAAGAGGCTCATCAGCCGGGATTGGATCTGACGGGTCAGACGCAGGGCTTCGTGCTTGACTACGTACCGTTTCCCGACGGGCTGCTTCCCGCGCTGCATACCCCCGAAGGCGGCTTCGAGGTGGAGTTGAAAGATGGCTCCAGCGTGCACGTGCGCACGGTGTGGGAGCGCTATATCGAGTTCTTGGAAGACTACACTCCCGAAAAGGTGTCGGAGATATCGGGCGTTGACGTCGAAGTGCTGAAAGAGGCGGCCATCACGTACGCAACGCGCGTCGACCCCTCGACCGGGTACGGCAATGGCGGAATCCAGTACATGCTGGCGTTGGAGCACGCGTGCAATTCGACGCAGAACAACCGTGCCTGCGACCTGCTGGCGGGCATAACGGGCAACATGGACACTCCGGGCGGCATGCGCGGCTCGACTCCCGGTTGGCCCGTCTACGACCTCGGCATGTGCGTGCCCGACTCCGGCAAAACCACCGAGTACACCATCGAGAAGATTTTGGGCAAAGAGCGTTTTCCGATGATCGGCTCGGACTGCAACCCCAGCTGGGCGGATGCGACGTCGGTGTACGACGCTATCGAGAGCGGCGAGCCTTATAACGTGACGTGCGGCATCGGGCAGACGGGCGACTTCATGAACCAGTCGAACTCCCTCTTTGCCGCGGAGCAGCTTCAAAAGCTCGACTTCTGGTGCTCAATCGATCTGTGGCATACCCCGTGCGTGGATATGATGGCCGATATCGCAATGCCCGCCGCTCATTGGCTGGAGCTCGATTGCATTCGCAAAAGCCAGGGCTCATCGGGTGCGTTCGGCGCTACGGTGAAGGCGGTGGAGCCTCCCGGAGAAGCGAAGAACGATCTGGAGATCGTGGTTGGCCTGTATAAGGCCGCCGGGGTCCCGTACTTCGACGAGGGGTATCACGGTGCGGCGTGGCTCGAGGGGGATGAAGCCGTGGACGCGTGCAACAACGTTGCGCTCAAAAGCTTCCGCATTCCCGATTGGAATGACTACAAGAAGGAATTCCAAGAGAAGGGCTGGTTCGATTCCAAGGTGGAGAAGCCCGACGATTGGGGCGTCTATCGGCGCTATCAAACCGGAAACGGCCACATCAACGGAGGGTTCCCGCCCAATCCGAACCAGCATCAAGGCTGGAACACGACCACGCACAAGCAGGAGATCTGGTCGACGGTGCTGGAATCATGGCTGCCCGGCGAGGGCGAGGAGTTCCCGAAGTTCGTGGAGGCTCCGCATGGCCCCGTCGCCGACCCCGATTTGTTCACGGACGACAACTCGTTCTTGATGACCACCGGGCGTCGTCAAGGAACCTACTTCCACTCCGAGCACCGGCAGCTGCCATGGTGCCGCGAGCTGTGGCCCGTTCCTCGCCTTGAGATGAATCCCGTTGACGCCGAGCGACTTGGTCTCGAGCAGGGGGATTGGGTATGGATCGAAACCGATCAGCACAAGATTCGCGAAGTGGTCGATCTGTACTACGGCATCGCCCCGGGTGTGGTGAACGCCGAGCACCAATGGTGGTACCCCGAGCTCAATCAGCCCGATCACGGGTTCAAATTGTCCGGCGTGAACTGCTTGATCGATCGCCATGCCCAAGATCGCATCATCGGGTCGTCGAACCTGCGTGCTTACGGTGTGAAGGTGTACAAGGCCACGCCCGAGAATTCGCCGTTCGGCAACCCCGTGCCGTGCGGAGACGACGGGACGCCCATCATCCACACCTGCGACGATCCGCGCCTGAAGGAATGGCAACCGTTGTACGAGGGGAGGGAGTGACCTATGGCTCGTTATGCGATTCTGACCGATCTCAACAAATGCGTCGGCTGCCTTGCGTGCTCGATAGCGTGCAAGGTGGTGAACAGCGTGCCGGTGGGGTCGTATTGGAACAAGGTCTTGCGCATCGGGCCGAACCCGCGCACCAAGGGCGGCCAATGGCCCGACGTGTACACCTATTTCCTCACCGTGCAGTGCCAGCATTGCGAGAATCCCGAGTGCGTGAAGGTGTGCCCGACCGGCGCCTCGCACAAGCTTGCGGACGGCACCGTGCAGATCGACAAGTCGAAGTGCATCGGCTGCCAATTCTGCGCGATGTCGTGCCCGTACAGCGTTCGCTACTTGAACGAGGAGGAGGGCGTCGTGGAGAAGTGCACGCTGTGCGAGCAGAAGATCGCCCAGGGCGAGCTGCCGCAATGCGTGAGCGAATGCGGCGGTCGCGCTCGGTTCTTCGGCGATTTGGACCAGGGGCTCGAGAGCTTTGAGGCGCCGGGGTGCGATCTGCAGGACCCGTCGTACGATGCGCAGGCGAAGGCCAGGATGAAGTGGGGCGATTTGATAGGCGACTCATGCGACTATCCGGTGAAGCCTTACGACGAGAGCGAAGTGTACCACCTTCCCGACGTGGGCAACGCCCCCAGCTTCGTCTACATCCTGCGAAACGAGAAGTGGCAAGGAGGCGGTGAATAATGGAACTCCAGTGGCCTTTGATTTTGTTCACCACGCTGGTTGCGTGGAGCGCGGGGCTGTTCGGGACGCAGGCGCTGATGGCGGTGTTCGGGGTGGGGAAGCGGGCGCAGGTGCCGGCGTGGGTTTGCTCGGCGGTTTTGCTGGCGGCCGGCGGGATCGCGGTGTTCTTCCATCTCGAGCACTGGGAGCGGATCTTCAACGGGTTCGGGCACCTGACCTCCGGGATCACGCAGGAGCTGATCGCGATCGTCGTGCTGGCCGTGGTCGCCGTGGCCTACCTCGTGCTCATGCGCAAGTCCGACGACGGCGCCAGCGTGCCGAAGTGGCTGGCGTGGCTGTCCGTCGCGCTGTCGGTGGTGCTCGTGGCCGTCATGGCGCACTCGTACACGATGGCCGCCCGCCCCGCCTGGGACTCGGCCCTCTGGATCCTCTACGTCCTCGGCAACGCCTGCGTGTTGGGACCCGCGACGTTCCTCCTCCTCTCCACCTTGGCTGCAGGGGGACCCGCAGGCCAGCCCGCCGAGCGCGCAGCCGACGCCGGGGCCCCCGCGGGTCTCGCCGCCCTCGCCGGCGCCGCCCTCAACGCCCTCGCGGCCCTCGCCTTCGCGATCTTCCTCCAGCTCTCCGCCGGCTCCTTCGCCGACGTCGGCCTCTACTTCGACCCGACGCACCCGACGAAGGCCATGGCCGACGCCGCCGCGACGGTCGCCTCCCAGGCCCCGCTGCTATGGCTCGGCGCCGTGGCGGTCGGCGCGATCGTCCCCCTGGCCGCCGCCTTCCTAGGCAGGCGCACCGGCAACTGGAGGCTCTGGGCCCCGGCCGCCATAATCGCCGCCCTGGTCGGAGCCGTCTGCATGCGCGTCGTCTTCTACAACCTGGGGCTCTCGGTCTTCATGTTCTACTAGCGCGTCCCCCGATAGCGCCTGCGGAGGCCCCTCCAACGAAGCAAGTCCCTTCGCAGGCGCACAGGGCGGCCCCGGCCCTCCTCGAGCGCGATTCGTCTCCCCATACCCCCTTGCAAACGACGGATCGCCCTCGAGGAGGGCCGGGGCCGGGCTCCCGAGCGGGTTCCGGCGCCTCTTCTGCGACTTTTTCGACTTCGTGGCAAGCGCGCTCCCGAAGCCGGTTCTCCCATCAGGCGTTTCGCAAGCGCAAGAAAACGCGCGGCAACCGCGAGGCCACCATGTGCAAGTAAATCCCCAGGTGGCGCTCTGTTCCGCTTGCCACGAAGTCGAAAAAGTTGCAGAAAGCAGACCAAACCTTGCAACGAGTCGCCCGCCGCCCCCATGAGCGTCCTCATGAGCGACAGGCCTCAATTCCGGCAGAACCTATCCCTCCACGCCGCTTTCTCGCTCCAGCAGGTCGATCAGCTCTTGTTGGGAGTGGACGTCGGTTTTGCGGTAGATGCTCTTCACGTGGCTCTTCACCGTCTCGTCGCCGATGACCAGCTCCTCGCGGATGTAGGCGCGGTTGCGCCCCTTCGCCAGCAGGAAGAACACCTCGATCTCGCGCGGCGACAAGCGGCAGCTGCGCGCCAGGCGCGTGCCCGCCTTCTCGAGGTCGGATGTGGCGTCGGCCTCCTCCATCGGTTTCACGAACCCCCAGCCCGTGTTCGCCGACCCGCTCCCCATGGCGAACAGGGCGATGATGAGGATCACGAACACGATGCCCGCCGACAGCATGGCCAGCCCGAGGTCGCCGTGCACCACGGTGAGCGCGAGGGCGGCCGCGACCGAGCCGACGAACTGCCCCAGCTGGATGCACAGCAGGCCCCAGCCCACTACCCAGCCGGTCGGCACGCCGCCGCGCGAGGCCAGCACGGGCCACAGCGCCCACAGCACGATGTAGAAGTACTGGTAGCCGAACTGGTGCACGGCGGTGCCGATGACGTTCCACGGCTCGTGCAGCGGCAGGAACAGGAACCCCGCCGCCATGAGCGGCAGCGCGATCTGGTACGTCAGGTGGTCGAAGTCCATCTTGTACACGCTCATCGTGACGAACACGGCCAGCGCGCCGCCTGCGATGGCGATGATGTTCAGCTGGTCGCGCACGCCGATCCAATCGTCGCCCACCGGGGCGATGAGCCCCTTCATGGCGCCGAACGACACGCCGAAGAATACGGCGATCACCATCATGCGCACCGGCGGCTTCTCGCGCACGCGCACGTTGCGCATCGCGCGCGGCGGACGCGGCACGCTGCGCTTGAAGTGGACGAAGCATCCCATGCTGACGAGGGGGAGCAGCGCCACCACGAGCTGCGCCACGTCGATGGGAAGCAACCGCACGAGCAGGTACGCCACCGCGGCGATGAGCAGCGACACCACGCTGTAGTTCACGGTGCGCTGCGACCCCAGCGACGCCAGCAGCTCGGCCCACAGCACCACGACGATGCCGCTGCCTACGCCGGTCAGCAACGATCCGGCCAGATAGAGGGTCGATGCGCCGTCACCCGTCCCGGCGAGCGCAGGATGGGAGATGGCGACGGTGCCCAGCGCGGTGAGCACGGCGGCCAGCGGAGGAAGGCCCTTCACGTCGGACAACGGGTTGCGCAGGTAGGAGAGCAGCAGCAAAAACGCGATGGTCACCACGTTCGCCAGCAGCGACGTCACCCACAGCGGCTCGAGCGCGATCCCCGCAAGCCCCGTCGCCGCGCCCGCACCGCCCGACGAGCCGAGCAGCGTTCCCTCGCCGTAGAACAGCGAGCTCCAGAACACGCACCAGATCCAGGTCCAATGGGCCGCGAACCCCAACAGATCGGGCGTGCGCCACAGCTCCTTGCGCAACGATGGTGTCATCCGTTCCTCCCCTTGCATGCATCGAACGCCCGCAGTGCCCGCAGCGCGCGGATGGGCGAATCCGGCAGCGATCCCCGCCAGAGATTATACGCGAGCGCATCACCCTTTGCCGCGCCGCCCGTGTGAAAAGCATCCCCCAGGTAGGGGGAAATCCGGGAGGGGAGGCGAAGTTCCCCCGGTCGACGGGATGATGACCTGCGAGGTCGGGCGTATGGTCGGCGCAACGCGGCAACAAGGGGCCGCGAGCAAGCAACGGAGGAGGGAATCACTCATGGAGGAAGAGAAGAAGCAGGGCCTTTCGCGTCGAGCGTTCTTGGGTCTGGGCGGCACCGCGCTCGCGGGTGCGGCCGTCGCCGGGCTGGCGGGCTGCGCGCCGCAGGGTTCCGCCGACGCGGGCAAGGCCTCGACGGCGGGCGCGGCGGATGGCGCGACGGGCGGCATGCCCGTGGCCGACAGCGGCGCTTCGGCCGGTCCCGACGTGGCCGGCATGCACAGCTGGGAGATCGCGCCCGACGCCATCCCCGCAGACAAGATCACGGGCACCGAGGACTGCGACGTGCTCGTCGTGGGCGCGGGTCTCGGCGGCTGCTGCGCCACCATCGCCGCGCTCGAGGAGGGCGCGAAGAAGGTCATCACCATCGACAAGAACCCCGAGACGGTGGTCGCGCGCGGCGTGCACATCGCCGGCTTCCACACGAAGGTGCAGCAGGGCCTCGTGGACCAGGGCCTCGTCGAGGAGCCCGACTACAACAACGTCGTGCGCCGCTGGATCAACTGGGCGCAGGGCCGCGTGAAGGAGCCGCTGCTGTGGGAGTTCGCGCACAAGAGCGGCGCATGCTTCGACTGGCTGTACGACCTGGCCACCAAGAAGGGCCTCGAGGCGCTGCTGTGGGATGGCTACTACAAGGGCCCCGACTACACCGAGTACCCGGTCACGCACATCTTCTACCAGGCCGACAAGTACGAGGAAACCATCAACTTCACCTTCTACCAGGGCTCGGGCGTGGGCGACGTGTACGGCAACGCGGTGCTCGTGCCGGCGCTGTACGACACCATCGAGGAGCTGGGCGGCGAGATCCGCTGGGAGACGAAGAGCGAGCGCCTCGTCCGCGACGGCGACGGCCCGGTGACCGGCGCCATCGTGGCCACCGGCAAGAACGAGTACACGCAGATCAACGCGAAGTCGGTCATCATCGCCTCGGGCGACTACGCCGCCGACGACGAGATGTTCCAGTACTACTCGCCCATGACCGCCTACGCCATGGACGGCCGCTTCTACAACCCGCCCGACGTCGACACCGGCGACATGCACAAGCAGGCCCTGTGGGCCGGCGCGGCCATGCAGAAGTCCGAGCCGCATTCGGCCGTCATGCACCTCGACTTCGGCGCGGCAAGCTACGGCTTCCTGCACGTGAACTGGGACGGCAAGCGCTTCAAGAACGAGGACGTGAACACCCAGTCGAAGAGCGTGACGAAGGCGCTGCAGACGCAGAAGGACGCCTGGACCATCTACGACTCCCATGGCCTCGAGCAGGTGAAGGCCCAGATGGACGCCGGCCTCGGCGGCGGTTTGCAGTGGGGTCAGCTCACGCAGCCCGTGGGCGGCGAGTACAACCTGGAGGCGCAGCAGATCGTCCTCGAGGGCGAGGTCGAGAGCGGCCAGACGCTGAAGGCCGATTCGCTGAAGCAGCTCGCCGAGAAGATGGGCGTGCCGCCCGAGAACCTCGAGGCCACGGTCGCCCGCTACAACGAACTGTGCGATCTGGGCAAGGACCTCGACTACGGCAAGCGCCCCGAGGTCATGGGCAAGGTGCAGGACCCGCCGTTCTACGCCGGCAAGCTGGTGGCCAGCCTGCTCACCATGTGCGGCGGCCTGCGCACGAACACCGACTGCCAGGTGCTCGACGCCGAGGATCAGCCGATCGAGGGCCTGTACGTGTGCGGCTCGGCCGCCGGCGAGTTCTTCGGCGCGGGCGACTATCCCACCTACGTGCCGGGTATCGGCCACGGCCGCTGCGTGACCTTCGGCCGCATCGCCGGCATCAACGCCGCCGGCGGCGACGCCGAGTCGAAGATCCCCAGCCTCGACATCTAAGCCATCCCTCCCGGGTGCCGCTTCCCTGCGGCCCCGGGCCCCATCGACGAGCCGCCGCCCCCTCCCTCCCTGGGGCGGCGGCTTTTCCGCGCGTAGGGGGGCACCCTCTTCGCCCCCGAGTTTTCCGCCGCCTCGGTCGCGATCGGCTATAATGCCTGCTAAGGGTTCCAGCAGAACGGGGAAGACGTTTGCCGGCATTGCGGCGAAGCATACAATCGAGCGCGCGCGAGCTCGCGCGCGTCATCGCGCGGGACGGGGCCGCGTCGTTCGTTCTCGCGGTCGTCGGGCTGGCCTGCTGCTTCGTGTTCTGCAGCATGGGCTCGTCGGTGGAGACGGTGGCCATGCGGTCTTCCGAGCTGTTCGCCCCGTCGGGACAGGCCGACGCGCTGCCGACGTTCGCCGTGACGGCGGGGTCGCTTGCCGCCTACGCGCTGTTCGGGTGGGCGCCGCTGCGCGCGGTCGATCGCGTGCGGGGGTCGATGCCCGTCTACGCCGTCTGCTGCGTCGCGTTGGCGGCGGTGTACGCGGTGACGTCCCTGCCGGTGTTGTCGGACGCTTCCGGCGCGCGAGCGTTCTTGCTCGTGCTACGCGGCTTCCTGGGCGTGACGACCCTCGTGAGCTGGTTCGCGTTGCTGGGCGATCGTCCGCGCCTCTTCCAGGTTTCCGCGATCGCCGTCGCGTTCGCGGCGACCGCGCTGGCGGATCTCGCGTTCCTCGCGCTGCAGGCGGCCGTGGGGTTCGCGCTGCTGGTGGCGCTGCCCCTGCTCTCCCTCGGGGCGTACCGCGTCGTCGCGCGGAAGCGCTCCGGCGCGGGCGCGGCTGCAGCTGCGCCGGCAGGTGCGGCTGCGGACGCAGCCGTTGGCGACGCCGAGCCGTCGCGCGCCGCATCGGGCGGCGTGGCGCGCGCGTTGGGCTCGCCCATCCTGTTCTGCCTGCTGGCGGGGGCGGTGTTGGGGTGCATCCAGGGTGTAGGCGCCGACCTGGTGCTTGCGCACGAGCAGCTGGCCGGGGGATACGTTGCGAACAACCTGCTGGTGGCCGCAGCGCTGGCCATCGCCGCGGCGCTCGTCGGCGGGGGCGCGGCGTTCGCGCACGACGGCGACGACGCGCGGCTGCTCGCCTATGCGCGGCTGACGGTCATCGTGGCGCTCGTGCTGGCGCTGTGCCTGGCCAACGTGCTGATGATGTCGGGCACGTTCGTGTCGTTGACCGCCGCGAAGCTGATCGGCGCGTTGCTGCTGGCGTACGCGTGGTTCGCGGCGTGCGCTCGCCCGGGCGCGCGAGCCGTCCGCGCCCTTGCGCGGATGCTCGTATGCTGGCAGGTGGCGGCGGCGCTTTTGCAGGCGGCCGTCATGGCGATGGCGGGCGAGGGGCCCGTGCAGGTGGTGAACGTCATCGTCGTGATCCTGCTGGGCGCCGTGCTGGTCATGCAGCTGTTCCCGCTCTTCCTGTCGAGCCGCCCCGCCGCGTTCCCCACCGGGCCTTCGAACGGCCAGACGCGCTCCCAAGCGCTTTCGATCTCCGCCGACGAGGCCGACCTGGCGCTCGTCGAGCGGTTCGCGGACGAGTACGGGCTCACGCCGCGCGAGCGCGAGCTGCTGGGGTTCTTCGCCCAGGGGTACTCGGTGGCCTACGCCTCGGAGCAGCTCGTGCTGTCGCCGTACACCGTGCGCACGCACCTGCGCAACATCTACGTGAAGACGGACACGCACTCGCGCGACGACCTCCTGGCGCTGCTGAAGACGTACTAGGCCGACGCCGCGACGCGCGGGCTCGCGCCGGCGCCGCGATGGCCGGCCGCCTCCTTCTCCGCCTGCGCCGCGGCCGCAAGGCGCCGCACCGCATCGTCGTACCGGTGCCCGCCTTCGCACGTGAGCTTCCAGCGGTCCCCTTCGCACGTCGCCCAGCCCGCTTCGGCCAGGCGCTCGAGCTCGGCGCGCAGGGGAACGGGCAGGCTCGCGCCGAAGCGGCGCTCGTGCTCGGTGTGCGAGAACCCCTCGGCTGCGAACAGGCGCCCGGCCACGTAGCGGCACGACGCCTCGACGGGTGTCAGGACGTCGGCGGCCGCCGTGATGGCGCGGACGTCTTCGGCGTGTGCCAGGTACCGGGCGAGGTCGCCGGTCGAGCGCGACACGACGCCGTCGAGCTTCGACCAGGCCCCCGCGCCGACGCCGAGGCGGTCAACGTCGTCGCAGCGCGCCCGCTGGCTCGCCCGCAGCGTGCCGTCCGCGCTGAACAGGTGCTGCGTCACGCGGGTGAAGCCGTCGGCGACGAGCTGCTCTTCGCCGGCCGCACGCAGGGCGAGCCGCTCGTCTTCGGTGGGCCAGGCCTTGCGCGGCAACGCGTCGAAGCGCTCGGGGTGCTCGGCGTAGCGCTCGTGCAGCGCGCTTCCGGGCCGCAGCCGCAGCGGGGCGAGCGCGATCTCGCGCGCGCCGAAGCCGACGGCGTTGACGATGGAGGTGGACAGGTTGACGCGGTTCTGGCCGGGCAGGCCGTACAACAGGCTCATACCCAGGCCGTCCCACGAGCAGAACGTCAGCAGCTGCCGCGCGTCGATGTAGCTGTTCATGGGGTAGCAGAGCCCCAGCGCGTCGTGCTGCACGCCGTCGAACGTCTCCTGTCCCAGCTCGAGGAACGTGATGCCCGCTTTGCGATAGTGCCCGAGCGCGTCGAAGCTCAGCCCCGCGCACGTCGCTTGCAGGGCCGCGTCGGCATCCGGCGCCACCTCGAACGCGTTCCGCAGCTCGTCCATGACGCGCGCGAGGGCTTTGGGCGGCATGAGCACGGGCGAGCCCCCGGAGAAGCGCACCGACGTCACGATGCGCCCGCGCGCCTCGGGCGCAGCCGCGCGCAGCTCGCGCACGAGCGCGTCGGCGTAGCGTTCGAAGTCGGCCACCCTGCCGGTGGCGACGAGCGCGTCGCAGTAGTCGCAGCGGCGGGGGCAGTACGGGAAAGAGAGGTCGACGTGCAGCTCGTTCATGGGGCGCTCCATCCTGGGTCCGGGGGAGGGGCTGCGGTGCGGCCGCAGCGTTTCGTTCCGCTTCGATGATAGCGAGGAAGGCCGTCGAGCGCCTACTGCACTCTGCAGTAACCGGCCGCATTCATGCAGGTTGGGGGATACCGAACCGCGGTGCGCCCCGTAGGATGAGGTCGGTTCTGCAGCGCGCCACGGCCTGGGGGAAGGGCTCTCGGGCCGCTCGCTGCAGGGAAGGAGGATGCGATGAGCGAACGGACGAATCACCTCGATGCGGTGGACGATCTGGAGGGCGCGACGCTGTCCCGGCGAAGCTTCCTGGTGGGTGCCGGCGCGGCTGGCGCTCTGACCATGCTGGGGCTTGCGGGATGCGCGCCCAGCACGTCGGCTTCGGGCGATGCGGCTGCGAGCGCGAGCGCCGATGCGGCCGAGCCGGTTGCGGGCGGCGAAGGCGGGGGCGGCGGCGCGGCAGGCCCCGCGATGGGCGGCGGCGCGGCCGATCCCACATGGCGGACCGATCCCGGCGCAAGCTCGTTCGACCCGAAGGAGACGCGGGACTTCGACGTGGTGGTGCTCGGCGCGGGGCACGCGGGCGTGGCGTGCGCCCATAAGGCGGCCGAGCTCGGCAAGAAGGTGGTGCTCGTCGAAAAGCAGGCCGAGGAGAACTACCAGAACCTGGGCAACGAGAACGGCCACATCAACTCCGAATGGCAGAAGAGCCACGGCGTGCCCGAGGTCGATCCCATGACGTTCTTCAACAACTGGCAGTTGAACTCGGGCAACCGCGCCGAGCCCGACATCCTGTCGTACTTCTGCCATCATTCCGGCGAGGTGTTCGATTGGCACCTGTCGTTCACGCCCGGCTACGACCCCATCTGCGAGACGTGGGACGACATCCCCGACGAGTGGACGCCCCAGCTGGGCAGCTTCTACAGCTGGCCGGGAGCCGCGAACCACCAGGCCGAGATCGAGGGCGCCACGTACGCCGGCATCACACAGGTGAACTACAACGCCATCCAGGCCGCGATCAGCAACGACGGCATGGAGATGCTGTGGGGCTACGAGGCGGTGTACCTGGTCAAGGACGGCGACAAGGTGGTCGGCGCCATCGTCGAGGGCGACGACGGCCAGATCCAGCTGAACGCCAGCGTGGGCGTCGTGGTGGCGACGGGCGACATGTCCACGAACACCACCATGTGCGGCGAGCTGCTGACCGAGATCAGCGACCTGAACCCCACGTCCGACGGGTTCTCGGGCATGGGGCAGGACGGCATGGGCCAGAAGATGATGTACTGGGCGGGCGGCGAATTCGAGATCGGCCCCCGCGCCGCCATGGGCGGTGCCAACGTCAGCCCGATGGGCCCCTGGCAGGGCACGCACGTGCTGCTGCTCGACAAGGACGGCTACCGCTTCTCCAACGAGGCCTTCTCCACGTCGTTCCTCGCGGGCATTCCCGGCGCCCGCCACGAAGCGGGGTTCGTCAGCGTGTTCGATTCGAACTGGCGCGCCACCGTCAACCGCATGCCCATCGGCCACCTCAACGTGAAATGGTGGGACGACCAGGAAGGCCATTTCGGCGCTAAGTACTGGGAAAACGACTTCACGGCCGATCACGCCGACTCCGGGGCCGAGGGGTTCCAGACGTCCGAGGCGGAGCACGGGGCGTTCACCTGCTATTGCTCGAACGATCTCGCCACGCTGGCGGGCTACTGCGGCTACGAGGGCGAGGCGGCGGAGCGGTTCGTCGCCAGCGTCGAGCGCTACAACGAGATGTGCGAGCAGGGGGCCGACACCGATTACGCCAAGCCCGCCGAGGTCCTGAACAAGCTCGAGCCGCCCTACTTCGCCATCCCGTTCCCGACCGACGGGAACATGGCCGGCGGCCTGGTCACGCTCACGGGCATGTTCTGCGACCGCCACGGCCAGGTGCGTGCGCAGAACACGTTCGCGCCCATCGAGGGCCTGTACGCGGCCGGCAACTGCATGGGCGGCAGGTTCCCCTTGCAGTACACGTCGCCCATCAACGGCGTGTCGATCGGCTTTGCCCAAACCTCGGGTTACCTGGTGGGCGAGTACCTGGGCGGCAAGTAAGGCTCGCCCGTCCGGCGCCGCGCCGCACGCCGCGCGCTGTTGGCATTCCGGTTCCCGGGGCGCACCCGCCCCGCCTTCCCCAGCCGCCGTCCCACCCCTCCCAGGACGGCGGCTTTTTCACGCGAAAACGGGCGGGCGTTTATTCGAAACGGTATACTGGCAGGCGGAGGAAGCTGTGGCGAGGGGTCGCCGAGCGGGCTTGTGGTACGGGGAGGGTGCGGGCATGGTAAGGCTGCGCGATTTGATGGGGCCCGATGGCAAAGGCGCTCGGCTCTGGCTCTGCTGCTTTGCCATGGGGACGTGCTCCTCGGTTCGCGTCTGGATTCTCAACAACGACATCATCTCGGTGTTCTCGGCGACGGACCCGTTTGCCCGCGATGTTGTGTATACATGTGCGGAGATACTGCCCCTCGTGGCCATTGCCTTGTTGGCCCGCTTTCGCCCAACCGTTCTGAGCAATCGGCTTCTCTCGTGCACTGCGGCTGCGTCGGCTGCAATCGGAGCGGCGATGTTCTTATGCGTCGACGCTTGGGCCGTTCCCGGCTGGCCTCAGATCGCCTATGCTTTATGCATACTCGGAGGCATGTGGGTGAGCGCCGCCCTCGCGCTGTCGTTGTGCAAGCTCGCCAACCCAAGAAGCGTTGCATTGTGCGTGTGCTCCGCGTACGCCGCAGCATCGGTGTTCGAGTGGGCGATGTCCTCTGTGCCGCTTGAAGCGCGCGTGGCGTCCTGGGTTGCCCTCACGTGCATCGTGCTCGTGCTGGCGTACCCCCTGGCGAGCGACATGATTCGCGAGGCTGCCGAGGTGGGGGACGCGCGCGACTTGGTGCTGAGCCAGCCTCGTTCTTTCGTGAGCCCCTTCAACGTCGCGTTCTTGAGCCTGCTCGCGCTCAAGCTGGTTTCGGGCTTCTCTCTGGCGCTCAACAGCGTTTCCGGGGTTCCCGTCCACACGTTCGTCACAGGGCTCGTCCCCTTGCTTGCAGGCGTCTGGATAGTGCTGAGCGGGCGCGAGCGCGGCCAAGAGGACGCGTTGTTCCAAATCGCCTCGCTGCTCGTCATCGCCGGCGTTCTGGCTGCGATGGTGTCGATCCTCCACTCGCTGGGAGCGACAAGCAACGTGTTGCTTGCTTCGGCGAGCGAGTGTTTCGCTTTGCTTCAGATGCTGGTCGTTGTTTCCATGGCCGCTCGCAACAAGATCGATGCTGTGTACGTGGTCGCATGCAGCCAGGCATATACCTCGGTCGGGACGATGCTGGGGGCGGGTGCCGGTCATGCGGCGAACGGCATTGCCGCCGCAAGCGATGCGGCTACGCTCGCGTTTCTCGCGGCCCTGCTGTTCCTGTTCGTCGTATTTTGCTTCGTTTGGCTGCGTCGCGTCAGTTTCGAACGCATCATATACGGCATTCAGCCCGTGAAGCCCTTGGTGATCGCCGATTCTCATCAGGCATCCGAGAAGGGCGGGAGCTTTGAGAGCCGCTGCGCTCGCTTGGCGGCACAGCGAGGGCTTACGAAACGCGAGACGGAGATCATGGCTATGCTGGCTCGGGGACGCAACGGGAAGTTCATCGAAGAGCACTACGTCGTGTCGTACAATACGGTGAAAACGCATGTGAAGCATATCTACATGAAGCTGGACGTGCATTCCCAGCAGGAGTTGATCGATGCGGTCGAGCACTTCGGAGACGAAGGGGCCTCAGCGTCGCGCTCCGAAAGCGGTGCCGGTTTGGAACCGGCACCGCCAAGGGAGGGGTGTTGGTAGATGCTAGGCCTTGGTGCCCGCGATGTGGTTCACGGCGTGCCGGGCGAACGTGAGCGCTCTTCCGCACGCCATGCCGTGCGTGAGGTTGTAGTACCCGTCTGCGAAGACCGATCCGCCGCAATTGCCTGCAGCGTACAAGCCGGGAATCACTTCGGCGTTGGTGTCGAGCACCTGCATGTCGGCGTTGATGCGCAGGCCGTCGCTCGTGTCGAGCAAGGTTCCGCCCAGCGTGACGCCGTAAAACGGGGCCGTGCGGATCTGCGATAGCAGGTACGGCTCCTTGCCGAAATCGACATCCTCTTGGGCGTCGTACAGCTCGTTGTACCGTTCGATGGTGGCGAGGAAAGCCTCTTTGTGGGCCCCTTCCAGTTTCAGGCCGTCGGCGAGCTCTTCCAGCGTATCGGCTTTGACCACGATGCCCTTGTCGATCCATTCCTGCAGGTAACCGTCGGTTCCCATGCCCACCGTGTTAACCATGACGCGCGTGAGGCTCGCGCAGCCCAAGCTGTGGAACCGCTCGATGTCTTCGGCGAAGCCGGCATCCCAAACCTCCAAGTATACGCCGCCCGGTTGTGACGCGGCGGCGTGAGGCGCCCAGTCGTAGTTGGCTGATTCGTTGAAGAAGCGCTCGCCGTGCAGGTTCATCTTGAGGAACGGCTGCGACCCGGGGTTGAACTGCCCCGTCGCAGGTAGCATCGGCTCTCCGTTCTCGAGACTCTGCTGGGTCCATCCCGCTTTGGTTCCCGGCTCGACGGCACCGCGGTCGAATACGAACGCGGCAGACTGCGGGTCCTTCATGGCTCCGGCCCATAGAGCCGCCTTGATGCCCATGCCGGTGTTCCCGGGCGTCCAGTCGGATGCGGTCAGGCATTTCGAGAGAATGGGGTTCAAGGAGTCGAGCATCTCCGCATTCGCTGCGTATCCGCCGGTGGTCATGAGCGTGTTTCGGGCCTTGACGTGCACGTACCCCTCTTTCGTGTCGAAGATGGCTCCCGTCACCGCGCCGGCGTCGTCGGTGGTCAGCTTGACGAGGTCGAATCCGTACGTCACCTCGTGACCCTGTTTGTTGATGTAGTCTTCGAACAGCTCGTTGCGCTTGAGCTTGGCGTACTCCTCGGGACAGTCTTCGCGGGCGTTGTAGTTCACCTGAATGGGGGGAACGTACATGTCGATGCCCACGCCTCCATGGCCGAGCCCTTGATCCGAATCGAAAGAAACCTCGTAACCGTAATCGGACATGATCTGCTTGACCCAGGCATGCATGTCGGCGGACTCGTCAAGCCACACCTTCACGACCCGCATGTCGTTTTTTCCTCCAAACGCCTGGCGAAGCACGTTGTTCAGCTTGACGGTGTCGACCTCTTTACCCGCTTCGGCGCACTCGGGGATATTCACCGCGCCGTACCAGTTGCGCGTTGCGCCCACGGCCCCGGCCTTCTCGGCTACGACGAAGTCGATGCCCAGGTCGGTGGCGAGAACGGCTGCGGCCATGCCGGCATTTCCGGCTCCCACGATAAGAAGCTCGGTTTCCATGGTGTTCACGATGTCCGATTCTGCGATCTGCGGCGCATCGCCCAACCATGCTGGCGTTTGGCCGATGGTCGTTTTGCCCGAGCCTGCCAGAGCCGCCTGCGCGCTTGACCCCGCAGTCGCTTCGCTCGTTTGTTGGGGCGCGCACCCCGCCAAGCCGGCGGTGGCGGCGATGCCCGCGACCGCAACTGCTCCTGTCAGAAAGCTGCGGCGTGAAATGTCTTCCATACGTTCCCTCCTTGCTCGATGGATGTGTCGCGCTCGCCATGCAGCCGACGAGCGTCTCGCATCCTAGGTTCGTCGAAGGAGAGGTTCGTCACCCGCTGAGGGGGATTTTTTCATAAGGCCATGTCAAAAGATGTTTTTTGTTGCTTGTTCCAACGTCGAGACCCCTTTCTCTCCCAAGGGCCGGTTTCCGGGGCGCAACGGTTGTGCAACGGGCTTGGGGCTTCAGGTGCGGGCGGGGCGGCGTGGGCGACAATGCGCGGATACTGAACATTCCGCCGAAGCGCCGTGGCCGCCCCCGGACGCCCGCGCTCGGCGCGCGTCGAAAGGAAGCGCCATGCCCGCATCGATCCATCCTCCCGTGCAACTGCATATCGTCCTCGACGAGGACAGCTACCAGGGCGGCGACAGCGTCGAGATGGCGCGCCGCTTCACGGCCGTCGCCCCCACCGACGTGGTGCGCGCGTCGAAGGGCTCGCAGCGTGCGAACGTGCTGCGGTTCGACCTGGGCGACGATGTGGTGACCGCCGAGGCCGACGACGATCCGCTGTGGCGCGACGCGCTCACCACCTGGCTCGATGAGGAGTTCGCCGAGACGTCGGCGCTCGTGGCGCGCGAGAACGACGCCCGCCAGAACAACGGCGAGCAGCCGGTGCCGTTCGCGTGGGCCGAGGTGAAGTTCGGCGCGGGGCCGGTCATCGCCATCCGCATGAAGGACTCCGCCATCCCGCCCGAGGCGGCCGGCTTCGTCGCCCGTGCGCGCCAGCTGCTCGTGGGCGGGGCGTTCGGCGCGGACGACATCGCCGCCATCCGCATCCCCGCGTGCGCCAGCATCGAGGCGCAGCGTGTCGACGCCCACCGCGCCGAGTATCTGGAAGCGCAGCAGTACGAGGCCGAGCACCGGCCCGTGCTGCAAGAGGTCGACCGCTATTCCGAGGAGGTGGACCTTGCGACGGGCGAGGGGTGGACCGACGAGCTGCAGGGCTCGCAGTCGAAGCGCGACGCGCCGACGGACAGCGAGCTTGCCGAAGCCGTGGCCGAGGCCGAGGCGGCGCTGCGCCAGGGCGTCGACCCGTCGGACATCGCCGCCGAGGACCGTGCGGCCGACGTCGATGCCGGCGACTTCGCGGTGGACGTGGAGGCCGTCGAGGCCGGCGGCGCAAGCGACGACGTGGACACGTCGGGCGAGGGCTGCGCGCTCGAGGGCGGCGGCGTACCCGAGCATCTCGACTACCGCGTGTGGAACGTGGCCTACGCCGACGGCACGTCGGTGCGATTCGACTCGGTGTTGGGCGAGGCGCTGATCGACTAGCGAGATGCTGCGTGCGTGCAAGCGGCACCGACATCGGCACCGCTTGCACGCGGGCGCGGGCCCTACCGGAACAGCTCCGGCTCCTTGCGCTCGAGGCACTTCGATTCCAGCATGGCTATCACCTGGTCGGTCGACTCGCTCGAGAAGCGCTTCGCGTCCTCGGGGCAGCTCTTGACGCACGCGCAGCAGTGGAGGCATCCGGCTCCCACGAGCGCGGGGTCGTCCTCGTCGATGATGCCGAGCGGGCAGCGCGCGACGCAGATGCCGCAGCTCGTGCACGCATCCGAGGTGAGCGGGCGCACGTCGGCGCCGGGCTTGAGCTCCTTGTAAGGGCGGCTGCCCTTGATGGCGCGCGCGGGCAGGTCGCGCGAGCGCGTCAGGCGTTCTCCCAGGTCCGTGCCAAAGCGCTGCGCCGCGGCGATGTCGGCGTCGTCGGGACGGCCGGTTCCCACGCGCGCGGTGAGCGAGTGCTCGCCGATGAACGCGCCCGCGGCCGCTACGTTGAACCCGCGCTCTTCCAGCAGGTCGGCGGCTTCCAGCAGCGCGTCGTCGAAGGCGCGGTTGCCGTACAGTCCCACGACTACGGCCGGCGTGCCGCGGCCTTCCAGATGCGCGAACTCGTCGCGCAGCAGCACGGGCACGCGCCCGGCGTACACGGGGAATCCGAACACGAGCACGTCGTCGGCCGCGCACGAAACGTCGGCCGGACGCTGTGCCGGCAGCGTGAGGTCCGCGGCTTCGACGGAGGCGCCCAACGGCGCGGCCAACGCGCCCGCCACCTCCTGCACGATGGTCTTGGTGGTGCGCGTGGGGCTGAAGTACACGGCGCGAACGATCGACGACATGGCGATTCCTCTCTTCTCCCGTAATCCTTCGATGATACCCCTTTTCGCACCTGCGCGTCGCGAGCCGGACGGCGAAAGAGCCCGGCGGGGAGGGATGCCGGGCTCTGCGGATAGGGAGGGACGGGGGGCGGGGAGGGATGCCCCGGTCCCTGAACGGGAGGTGCTAGGTTGTCGCGCGCTCGCGCAGTTCGTGGCAGGTGCCGCATTCGAAGGTTCCCCGGTGGTGGCACTGCGCGCAGTACCGCATCGAGTCTTTGGGGAGGTCCTTGGAGTGGTTGTTGTGGCAGTCGGTGCACGTGGCCGGGTTGGCGTCGTGCTTCTCGCCGGCCGGGATGTCGTGCGGGTTCACGGTGGTGCCCTTGTCGTCGACGAGGGCCGTGGAGCCGGCGGTCTTGGCGGCCATGTCCTCCATCGTGCCGTGGCACGAGATGCAGGTCTCGGGGTCAACCGTGACCACGGTCGCTTTGGTGGCGGCCTTGTCGCCGAACTTCACGTCGGCGTGCTCGGCCGACAGCGTGCCCTCGTCGGTGTGGCACTGGGCGCACGCGACGCCCTCGGCCTCGTGGGCCGTCGCCTGCGGGCAGGCGGCGTCGGTCGCCGAGGCGGCCTCGCTCGTGTGGCACATCGAGCAGTCGGACTCCATCGTCCAGTTCACGGGCTGGCCGTCCATGGCCGACGCGGCGGAGCCGGAGCCCTCCGCCTGCTGCCCGGACTCGGCCGGGGCGTCGGTTTCCGCCTTCGGCGCGCAGCCCGCGAGCGTCCACATCGCGGCCGTGAGCGCGAGGACGACGCCGAGGACGGCGAGCACGACGAGGCGCCGGTCGGCGGCGTGTGCTTGCACGGTCATGCGCTTCTCCTTACTTCTTCTCGTCCCACGCGTCGAGCGACGCCGCGTGGCGGGCCGAAATGCGGCCCCAGATCATGTTCTCGGCCACGTTGCCGCCCGTGATGCCGTAGGTATGCGAATGGATGTTGCCGAAGCTGCCGGCGCCGTACAGGCGCGGGATGGGCTGCTCGGCGAACACGTCGAGCACCTGGCCGTGCTCGTTCTTCATGGCGCCGCCCAGCGTGGAGCACGAGCCGGGGTACACCGTGTACGCGTAGAACGGCGGGTTGTTCAGCGGGTTCAGCGTGGCGGCCGAACGGTGGAATTCGGGGTCCTCGCCGTTCTCGCACACCTGGTTCCACGTGTCGACGGTGGCCTTGAGCGTGTCGGCGTCCATCCACTTGTCGATGGCTTTCATCTTGGCCGCAAGCTCCTCGAGGGTGTCGGCTTTAATGATCCAGCCCTTGTCCACCTCGGCCTGGTTGTCGTCCGACCAGCCTTCCCAATCGCGCAGCTCGTCGGGCAGCATGGTGGTGAAGTTCCCGCATTCGAACCAGTCGCCCTGGCGCGTGGACATCGGGCCGGATTCGAACAGCGTCTGATCGAACACGCACCAGCTGGGGCAGTGGTCGTAATCGCAGATCTCGTCGCTGAAGTGGGTGAACGCATGCCATCCGTTGTGCGGCGAGCCGATGCGCATCTCGTCCACCCAGCGCTTCCCCAAACGATCGGTGTAGATGAACGTCTGATCCGACGGCATGATGAGGATGAGGAAGTCGTTCTCGGGATCGCGCGTCCACATGCCGTACATGGCGCCGGCCATGCCCATGTGCCACAGCTTGCCGCCCACTTCCTCGGTCATGCGGATGCCGTCGCCCGTGTTGTACTTCCAGCCTTCGAACTTGAAGGGGTAGCATTTGAGGTACTTGCGCTTCATGTCCTCGTTGAACTCGAAGCCGCCCGTGCAGAGGATGACGCCCTTGCGCGCCTTGACCGTTTTCTCCTCGGAGCCGATCATCGTGGTGCAGCCGACGATCTCCTTGGTGTCGGGGTTCTGGATGAGGTGCTCGTCATGGCAGTCGAACAGCACCTCGACGCCCAGGTCCTTGCGCTTCTGGTCGAGGATCTCGAACGAGGCTATGCCGAATCCCGGAGGGTCGGCGATGGACTGGCATCCCTCGCCGCCGGGCAGGAACGAGTACTCGGGAATGGTGCCGGCGATGGCCTTCTCGTTGATGTCGTACTCCAGCTCGTACTTGTCGGCGTACTCGCAGTTGCGCAGCCCCTCGTCGATCCAGGCGTCGATGACCGCGGACGGCGTGTCCACGTCCTGCGTCATCTCGTGCCAGTACTGGCGCATGCCCTCCGCATCGTTGATGATGGCGAACTCGCCGTTGTTGATGGAGCTGTTGCCGCCGCCGCGCACCGGCGCCTTCTCCAGCACGAGCACCTGCTGGCCGCATTCGTCGGCGCCGATGAGCGAGGCCCACATGCCCGCGCCGCCGTAGCCGACCACCAGCAGGTCGCACTTGTAGTCCCAGCTCTTCGGCATCCAGTCTTGCGACGCTCCCGTGCCCGACGCGCAGCCGGCCAGCGCGGCGGAGCTCGCCACGGCGGCGGCAGCGACGCCCGCGCCCTTCAAAAACGAGCGGCGCGACAGCCCTCCCAGTTCCTTTGCGTTCATTGCTCCTCCTCTTTCTCCTTGCTCCTTGCTTGATCGGCGCCGCCTCGAACGATCGGCGCCCTCGATCACCGTACGGGTTGGGGGCTTGCGCGCCATCGAGCGCACCGCCCCATTTTTGCTCGATCGACCGCGCCGCAGGTGAGGGGCATCGGGAGGGGGCCCTTAGGGTGCTCCATCCGATATGCGGCGAAGGGGAGGTTGCTATACTGGGCGCGGGGATGATGTCGAGCCGCGCGGGGGACGCGGGGCTCGGAAGAAGGAGGGGAGCATGGGGACGTGCCTGCGGAGCAAGCTCACGGCGTTTTGCCCTGATTGGCGATCGCTCGATTTCTACATCGTGCTGCTGGGCCTCGCGTTCTGCCGGGCGTGGATCGTGCTGTGCCTTTCCGCCGTCGCGGTGACGACGCTCGTGTCGCATTCGAACTGGATGTTCCTGCTTGCCGGCTCCGTGGCGGCCGCCGGCGTGGCCGTCGCGGCGCGGCGTGCGGCGACGCAGGCGCGATTCGAGGTGCGGCTGCGCGGCGTCACGGGCGCGCTCACCGTGCTGTGCGCCGTCGCGATGCCGATAGCGTTGGCGTGCGGCCTGCCGATCATGCTGGCGGTGCTCGTGGTCGTCGGGGGCGCTGCCTCGAGCTTCTTGCAGGTGCTGTGGGGCAACGAGTACGCGCGCCGCCCGGTTCCGTTCGCTCTCGCGTGCTACCCCGCCACGGCCGTGGTCATCGCCTTGCTCATCGCGCTCGTCGTCGGCGAGCGCGGGTTCCTCGCGTTCTTCGTGTTCCCGGTCATGTCGTTCGTGCTGCTGCTGGTCGAAACCTCGCGCATCGACAAGGAGCGCCCGCGCGACGAGCCTTCGGGCGCAGCGGCCGCGCCGGTTGTCCCGGCCGCCCCCGCTGTGCCGGCGGAGCGCGATCGGCCGGCCCTGTCGCGCAAATCGATCGCCCAGCTGATGGTGAGCATCGGCGTGTTCAGCTTCCTGTGCCGGGTGTTCGACTCGCTTCCCGGCGAGGGCGTGATCGACCCCTTCGTGGTGTTCGGCGGCAGCTCGGTGTTCGCGCTGGCCGTGGTGGGCATCCTGTTCCTGTTGTTCGCCTTCCTGTGCGGCGATCGCTTCGAGCCCGTGTTCGCCTACCGCCTGTCCCTTCCGCTCATGGCGTTGGGCATGGCCATCGTCTCGCTGTTCTTCTACGACCATTGGGCGCTGTCGGTGCTGCTCATCGGCATCGGCTACGAGCTGTTCGACATCGTGACGTGGATTCTGTTCGTGGATCTGGCGCAGCGGCGCGAGGACGCGGGCGGGCGCTACCGGGTGTTCGGGCAGGGCGTGGCCGCCACGCTGTGCGGCATGGGGCTGGGGTATCTCGTCGGAGGCGAGCTGCACGCGCGTCTGCTGGCGGAGTCCGTGCAGATGTCCACGGTGGGCATCCTCTGCGTCACCGTTTTGGTGGTGACGGCGTTCCTCGTCATTCCCGAGGGGACGATCGCGCAGGTGGTGGGTCGTCGGGGGCGTCTTCGCGGCGGAGAGCGCGACGGCGAGGAGGGGGAGGGGCCTGCGGCGGGCGCGGCGGATGTGGGCGCTCCCGCGGTGCCGCCTTTGGAGAAGCGCTGCGAGGCCCTCGCCATCGAGCGGCATCTGACGCCTCGCGAGGGCGAGGTGCTCGTGCTGCTGGCGCGCGGGCGCACGCTGGCCATCGTCATGCGCGATTTGCAGATAGCCAAGGGGACGGCGCAGACGCACATCGAGAACGTGTACGCGAAGCTCGGCGTGCATAAGCAGCAGGAGCTCATCGACCTCGTGGAAGGCTGCGAATTGAAGGATGGGGCCTGATCGGAGCAAAATACGATGCTCCATCTGATGCGGGGGACGGGGGCGTGGGTATCATGGGAGTCGCACATGGTCCAAGCGATACAAGGAGGCACCTATGGGACGAATCGTCTTGCCCGTATACACCCCGCACTACATCCCCACCGGCGACGAGGTCGCCGTCATCGAGACGTCGCGCGGCACGATCCGCGTGCAGCTGGCCGGCAAGGACGCGCCCGTGACCGTGGGCAACTTCGTCGAGCTGGCGGCGCGCGGCTTCTACGACAAGCTGAAATTCCACGCGCACAAGCCCGGCTCCGTGGTGCTGGGCGGTTGCCCGACGACGCGCACGCTGGGGCCGGCCCAGGTGGACGCCGCCGCGCGCGGCGTGATCCGCGGCATCCACCCCGGCACGGGCGACGCGCGCTACACCATCGTCGACGAGTGGGAAGCCAACCCGAACAACAAGCACGTGCTGGGAAGCCTGTGCATGGCGCACAAGTCCGACCCGAACTCGGGCAGCTGCCAGTTCTACTTCTCGCTGTCCGAGCAGCCCGAATTCGACGACAAGTTCACCGTGTTCGGCCAGACCGTCGAGGGCCTCGACGTGGTGCAGAAGCTGACGATCGGCGACGCGATCGTGCATATCGGCATCGAGGGCGCCGACGAGGAGGCGCTCGCCGAGGCGATCTCCCACGAGCTGCCCCGCCCGAAAACCCCGAAGGAAGTGCTCGAGGAGCTGGAGCGGGAGCGGGCCGAGCGCGAAGCGGCGGCGGCGAAGGAAGAGTAAACGCCTCCCTACTCGTACGTTTCCACCAGATCGATCAGCTCTTGCTGCTTGTGGACGTCCAGCTTGCGGTAGATGTTCTCGATGTGGGTGCGGGCGGTGCCCTTCGCGATCTGCAGGTCGCGGGCGATGATGGACAGGGTGCGGCCGTAGGCTAGCAGCACGATCACCTCGCTCTCGCGCGGCGTCAGGCCGTAGTCGCGCGCCACGCACGCGCAGTGCTGCTCGAGGCGGCCCGCGCCCGCGTCCGCAGTTGCGACGGCGGGCGCTTCCTCGGCCTCCTTCTCCTTGCGGCTCGTGCGCATCGTCTGCGACAGCTGCGACACCACGCCTTCGGGCAGCACCATGAACGCCACCACCACGAGGCACAGCGTCGCCAGCATGGCCACGACGGAGATCTGCACGTCGCCGCTGGCGATCATCGCGTCGCACGCCTTGCCCGCCAGCGTCCCCACGCCCATGCCCGCGAACATGAACGCCACGCCCAGCCCGAAGATGTGCAGGGCGTTCTCGTTGCGCCGGCGCGACACGTCCACGAACAGCACCCAGGTGAGGATGTCGAAGAACTCGTAGCCCGCGTTGATCAGCAGGATGGACACCGCGGCGTGCGTGTCGAAGAACAGCGCGATGGCCACGAATCCCGCCACCATGATGGGCAGCGACAGCCGGTACGTGAGCGTCGCGTTGAAACGGTCGCGCAGCTTCGCGGCGATGAGCAGGAACGCGACGCCCACCGCCATGAGCGCGAAGATGGCGCTTCCGCCGATGAAGGAGAACGGGTCGACGTGGGACGGCATGGCGTCGAACAGCCGGCACAGGAACGAGAACGTCATGATGGAGAACATGAGCTTGCCCACACCGAACTTCGCGCTGGGATCGCAGTCGCGCTCGCGCTCGCGGTCGCAACCTGCGGGCTCGCCGACGCGTCCGTCCGCCTCGCCGTCGGCGGCGATCGCGCCCGAGGATTCCCC
Source organism: Eggerthella hominis (assembly GCF_014287365.1). Lineage (NCBI taxonomy): Bacteria > Bacillati > Actinomycetota > Coriobacteriia > Eggerthellales > Eggerthellaceae > Eggerthella > Eggerthella hominis. The sequence continues at coordinate 65,427 of NZ_JACOOA010000002.1, read as the reverse complement.
TATCGGCTTCTGGGCGAGGTCGCTCCACGACAGCCCGGTGCGGTTCGCCTCGAACAACAGCAGGCCGAACGACAGCAGCGGGATCACCGCGAAGCCGATGAGGCTCGTGTGGTCGCTCGACATGCCGGCCACGAGGGCGGTGACGATGGCCGCGGCGGGGGAGGCGATCGTGGCGAAGAATGTGGCGTGGCGGGCGAAACGGTCGCCCCACAGCACCTGGAGCGGCCCGGCGCCCAGGCCGCCGACGACGAACCCGACCACCATGAGCGGCTCGCTGCCCATCCAAAGCGCCAAGGGGATGATGATGCCGCTGGCCGCGAGGGCGACGGGCGTGAACCGGAACAGCGCGACGCGCACGGTTCCCTCCCGCTTCCCGCTGCGGTTCACCACGAACGACACGGCCAGCGCGCTCAAGGCGCCGAACAGCAGATAGGCCCACGTGAACGAGGATGCGGCCCCGGCGACGAGCGGCGCGCCCAGGCAGAAGACAATCCACGCGCGGCACAGGCCGAATCCGATGACGGTGATAAGGTAGTCGAGCGTGCGCGAATCGCGCTCGGCGGCGGTTGCTTCCGCCGCCGATTCGAACGCCAGCTCGCCGACGCGTTCACCCTTGGTGCCGTACTGCATGTGCATCTCTCCCCAGCGTTCATGCCACGGGTCGCGCCGATGAGCGCGGCTCCCTCCCGTCTGCAACAAAACCATGTGTAGTATCATACGCAATTTCAAACGTTGATCAAATCGGATGGAGCATCCGATAGGCGGTTGACCAGGAAAATCCTATCCAACGTCAGATACCGCGCCCAAAATCAGACTGCTCATCAGATGTGCCTTCCCGGTTGGAAGCGTAGGGTTCGTCCTTGCAAGAACGGATGCTTCTAAGGAGGGGCATTCATCCGAGTAGGAGGAAGGAACACTATGAGCAAAGGCATGGAAGGCGGAGTTTCCCGTCGTTCGTTCCTGAAGGGCGCGGGCGTCGCTGCCGCCGCCGTGGCGGGTTCCGCCGCGCTGGCCGGCTGCGCGTCGGGTTCGACGGGCGCGGCTTCGGGCGATTGGATGCCGAAGAGCTGGGACTACGAGTGCGACCTGCTGGTCATCGGCTACGGCGGCGCGGGCATGTGGGCGTCCCTCATTGGCGCCGACGAGTGCGGCCAGGAAGTCATCGTGCTGGAGAAGGCTCCCGAGCGCGGCGGCGGAAACAGCTCCATCAACAACGGCGAGTGGACCATCGTCGAAGAGAACGAGAAGGACCGCTTCGCGAAGTACATCAAGGCCTTCACGCACGGCAAGACGCCCGAGCCGATGATCGACGCCTGGGTGAACGAGTGCGCCCGCAACACCGAGTACGCCGACAAGTACGGCATGACCTACGAGGTGTCCGAGGTCGCGCTGGCCGGCGCCATTCCCGAGTACTACTTCTTGGACGACAACGCCTACGAGGGCTCCTGCAAGCTGTCCTCCGTCGACGGCTTCGGCATGCTGTCGTTCCACGAGCTGGACGCGCAGCGCGAGAAGCTGGGCGTGCAGGTCATGTTCGACTGCCATGACGAGCGCCTCATCCAGAACCCGGACACCAAGGAGATCGTCGGCGCGTACACGATGATCGGCTCCGAGGAGAAGACGGTGAAGGCTCGCAAGGGCGTCATCCTGACGCTGGGCGGCTTCGAGTTCAACGAGGACCTCAAGAACGAGTACCTCAAGTGCTACCCCTTCAAGTTCGAGGGCTGGCAGTACAACACGGGCGACGGCATCAAGATGGTCGAGGACGTGGGAGCAAAGCTGTGGCACATGGACATGGCGATCTCCATGTACTCCATGTGGACGCGCGACCCCGAGAACGACTTCTCCATCCTGTACTTCATGCCCGGTTTCAGCTACTTCAACGTGAACCGCCTGGGCAAGCGCTACGTCAACGAGAACAGCATGGGCTCGCCGCACAACGGCTGGCACACGCTGCTGCACTTCGATGACGCCATCGACGACTACGACCGCATCCCGTCGTGGTGCATCTTCGACCAGAGCTGCTTCGACGCCGGCAAGATGTCCACGAGCCAGGGCGACTCCTTCGAGTGCGGCAACTTCGCGTCCGACCTGCCGGATTCCATCCGCGCGTGGGACGGCTGGAGCCAGGACAACAAGGCCGAGCTCGACAAGGGCTGGATCCTCAAGGGCGACACGCTGGACGAGCTGGCCAAGAAGATCAAGGACTTCGACCACTGGATGGACCCGGAGACCCTGAAGGCCACGTTCGACGAGTACCAGGCGTTCTGCGAGGCTCAGAAGGACGCGCGTTTCGACCGCTCCGAGAAGACCCTCGTCGCGCTGGACGAAGGCCCCTACTACGCCATCTCCATCTACCCCGGCTCCTGCTCCACGCTGGGCGGCCCGATGAAGAACGAGCACGGCCAGGTGCTCGACCCGGCTCAGAACCCCATCCCGCGCCTGTACGCGGCGGGCTGCTTCGGCAACTTCCAGAGCCACAGCTACGGCATCACCGGCGGCAACAACGCCGAGAACCAGGTGTGGGGCCGTATCTCCGCGCGTCACGCCGCAGGCCTCGAGGCCTGGGACGCGAAGTAGCGAACCCCTCGATGATCGGTCCGGCGCCCCGCTCCCCAGGGGCGTCGGATGCGACTCTACCCCCGCGCCCGTCGTTCCCTCGGCGGGCGCCCCGGCGGGAAACCGCCGACCTTCCGCCCGTCGTTTGCTCGGCGGGCGCAGGGGCGGGAAACCGCCCGACAACTGCAAGACGAGATTGATAGGAGAAGCGCATGACCGTGCAAGCACACGCCGCCGACCGGCGCCTCGTCGTGCTCGCCGTCCTCGGCGTCGTCCTCGCGCTCACGGCCGCGATGTGGACGCTCGCGGGCTGCGCGCCGAAGGCGGAAACCGACGCCCCGGTCGAGTCCGGGCAGCAGGCGGAGGGCTCCGGCTCCGGCTCCGCCGCGTCGGCCATGGACGGCCAGCCCGTGAACTGGACGATGGAGTCCGACTGCTCGATGTGCCACACGAGCGAGGCCGCCTCGGCGACCGACGCCGCCTGCCCGCAGGCGACGGCCCACGAGGCCGAGGGCGTCGCGTGCGCCCAGTGCCACACCGACGAGGGCGAGCTCTCGACCGCGCACGCCGACGTGAAGTTCGGCGACAAGCCGGCCTCGAAGCCGACGATGGTCACGGTGGACCCGGCCACGTGCGAGTCGTGCCACGGCACGCTCGAGGACATGGCCGCCAAGACCGCCGATTCCACGGCGCTCACCGACGACAAGGGCACCACCGTGAACCCCCACGAGCGCCCCGCCGGCGAGAAGCACGAGGAGAACCCGGCCACGTGCACCGACTGCCACAACAACCACTCCAAGGATTTGGAGAAGGATGCCCAGAAGTACTGCGCCCAGTGCCATCACCGCGGCGTGTATGAATGCGGCACCTGCCACGAGTTGCGCGAGCGCTAAGGCGCACCGACAGAGCATACCCGCTCGAGGCGGAATCCCCTCCCTCCCTTTCCGCCTTGAGATTATCGAAGACCCGGCCCCTCCCTCGGCCGGGTCTTTCGCTATACTGGGCCGAAACGAGGCACGCGACGAGAAGGGCGGCGGCATGGCGGTGTTCGAATACGGCGACGAGGAGGTCGCATACCTCGCCGCGCGCGATCCCCGGCTGGCCGAGGTGATGGCGGCGGTCGGGCACATCGAACGCGACGTGCACCCCGATCTGTTCGCCGCGCTCGTGAACTGCGTCGTGGGGCAGCAGATTTCGACGAAAGCCCAGACCACCATCTGGAACCGCGTGCTCGAGACGTTCGGCGAGGTGACGCCCGAGACGATGGCGGCCTGCTCCGACGAGGAGCTGCAAGGGGTGGGCATCTCGTTTCGCAAGGTGAGCTACATCAAGGGCGCGGCCGAGCGCGTGCGGTCCGGCGAGGTGGACCTCGCCGCGCTGGTCGAGCTGCCCGACGACGAGGTGTGCCGCTCGCTGTCGGCGCTGCCGGGCATCGGCGTGTGGACGGCCGAGATGCTCATGACGTTCTCGATGCAGCGCCCCAACATCTTGAGCTGGGGCGACCTGGCCATCCAGCGCGGCTTGCGCATGGTGTACCACCATCGGCGCATCACGCCCGAGCTGTTCGCGAAGTACCGCCGCCGCTACGCGCCGTACGGCTCGGTGGCCAGCCTGTACCTCTGGGAAGTGGCCGGCGGCGCCATCCCCGGCATGAAGGATTGGGCCCCAAAGGGCGGGAAGTAGGGAGCTGGCGCTTCGTCGTCCGGTTTCGTCGAGTCTCGTCCCTTGGTCTGACGCCGGGCCCGGTTCTGCGAAGTTCCCGCTTCTGGCCTGGCTCTTTGGTGCAGGGTCGCGCTTGCGGGCCAGCGGGCGCGTCCCGCGTCGATTCGCGTCGGGCGCGGCGGGCGATCGGCGCGGCGTGCGATGCCCAAGCCCCGAAGTTCCCATCGCGCCACAGGAGTGCCGGATACCTCCGCCCTCCCAAGCCTCGGCCTCCCGCTGCGCCATGGGTGTGGGGCGCGGCCATGGCGCTCCGTTGCGAATGTTTCACGTGAAACATTCGTTCGTGAATTCGTTGCTGACAGCGATGAAAAAAGGGCCGTCGGAACATCCGACGGCCCTTCTCGTATCCGATGGTGGGCGATGAGGGATTTGAACCCCCGACCTTGTCCTTGTAAGGGACCTGCGCTCCCGCTGCGCCAATCGCCCGTGTTTCGCAGCCTTGCGGCGAGCACCCATTCTCGCATAGAAGACGCGATCGCGCAACGAATCCCCAGGAAAGCCTCATCTTGCGCCCCTGCGTATTGGAACGCGTTGGATCGGCGTGAGATTTCGCGGTGCAGCGCGTGCAATGCGCGTTGGAAACGCGGGCACGGCACGTGGAATCGGCGTTCGTTCGGCGTGGGAAACGGGTGAGATCCAGACGGTTTTTCATGGTGAACTGTGCCATCAAAACGTGAGATGAGCTGGTCATACTGAAAGGAGGAAACGCGGCGGAGAGGACGATATGAAGCGGAGCAGAACAACGATCATCGGCATCGCCTGCGGGCTGGCATGTGCGGCATGCGTGTTCGCATACACCCAGGGCGTGCGGGGCGAGGCCGACGCGGCTCGGGCAGAGGCGCTGGCGCGCTACGGGGGCGAGCAGCTGGAAGTGTGCGTGGCGAAGCGCGATATCGCGGCGGGCGAGTCGGTGGATGCGGGCGCGGTGGAGACGCGCCTGTGGGTGGCCGACCTGCTGCCTGCCGAGGCGTTCCGGTCGGCCGACGACGTGGTGGGGAAGAAGGCGTCGTCGACGATCCTCGCGGGCGAGGTGCTGTCGGGACAGCGCTTCCGCGATGCGGGCAACCGCCTCGACGTTCCCGAGGGCCTGACGGCGGTGAGCGTCCCGGCAAAGGACGTGCAGGCGGTGGGCGGCGCCATCGCGGCCGGGTCGCAGGTGGATATGTACGCCACCGGCGGCACGTCGACCGACGTGCTGGCGATCGACGTGCTCGTGCTGGCCACGAGCGCAAGCTCGCAGGAGTCGTCGGGCGCGAACGTGTCGTGGATCACCGTGGCCGTCGAGCCCGAATCGGTGCAGGAAATCGTCGCGGCGGCGCAGAAGACCGAGCTGTACTTCACGCTGCCGGGAAGCGAGGGGAAACGATGAGCGGGTCCTTGGTGGCGCTGTGCGCCGATACGATGAGCTTGCAGCATCCCGAGTCCATCGGGCTGGTCGGCGAGAACCTGGCCGCGCAAGGATGGCTGCGCCTCTTCTCCTCGGCTGAGGAGGCGCGCAGGTTCCTGCGCGCGGATCGTCTCGTGGACGAGGTGTGGGTGGCGTCGAGCGACGACGTCGCGCCCATCAACCTGGCGGCCACGATCAAGCGCGACCGCAGCGACCGCTGCGTGTGCATGCTGGCGTTCGAGGACACGGGCTCGCTGAAAAGCCGGGTGAGCGCCACGGGCATCGACGCCTCGCTCACGCGCCAGGCGCTGGCCGAACGATATGCGCGGCGCAAGCAGGCGTACGCGTGCCCGTGGCCGATGGCGACGTCCCCGACGCAAGCGCCCGCCCCCGCACCTGCCCCTGTCCCCGCCCCGGCTCCCGCGCCGACGGTCGCATTCGCGCCGACGGCCGCCCCCGCCCCGGCTCCCGCGCCGACGGTCGCGTCCCGGCCGATGCGGTGCGAAGAGCGCCGCCCGCGGGCGCATGCCGGGTTCCTCCTGCCCGTGGTCAGCGGCAGCGGCGGCGCGGGCAAGAGCACCGTAGCCGTGCTGTCGGCGCTCATCGCGCAGCGGATGGGCTTCAACACCCTGCTGCTCGACTTCGACCTGCAATTCGGAGACGTCCCGGCACTCATGGGCGTGCAGAACCCGTTGACCGTCGACGACGTGCTGGCCGCGCCCGCGCGCCTCGACCAGCTGCGATCGGACGGCCGGCAGCCGGCCGTGCTGGCCGCGCCGCGCCATCTCGAGGACAGCGAGGCGGTCGTCGAGCGCGCGCCGCAGCTGCTCGACCAGCTGACGGCCCGCTTCGACGTGGTGGTGGCGAACACGGGTGCCGCCTGGGCCGAACAGCATGCCCTGCTGCTCGAGCGAAGCTCGAAAGCGCTGTTCCTGGTCGATCAGCGTCCGTCGTCGCTGCGCGCCTGCCAGCACGCGCTTGATCTCTGCGCGCGGTGCGGCATCGCGACCGGTCCCTTCCTGTACGCGGTCAACCGATGCTCGAAGAACGCGCTGTTCACGTCCATCGACGTATCGTGCGCGCTGCGCGGCGCCCACGTGTTCGAGCTCAAGGACGGCGGCGGCGAGGTGGAGGAGCTGCTGGGGGCGGGTTTGCCGTCCGAGCTGCTCTCGTCGAAGAACGACCTGTGCGCGAGCCTCGAGCAAGCGCTGTCGGCCGTGTTGCCGGGCGACGGGCGCGCGGCATCGCGGTCGGAGGAGGGCGCGCCGCGCGCAGCGGGGTTCCGCCTGCCGGTGAGCAAGCGCCCCCGCCGTCGGAGGAAGGAGGCTCCATGTCTCTCATGAGCCGCGTGCGCGACGTCGACGGCACGCCGTCGTCCGCACCCGATTCGGGCGACGCGGCGTTGGAGCGGCTCAAGGAGCGCATCCAGACGTTCGTGTCCATCGACGAGATCGCCGCCATCATGGCGGAGCAGCCGGGCCGCGCCCGCAACGAGCTGAAAAGCGCGTGCCGCCAGGCCTTCGAGGACGCTGCGTGGGCGGGCGTTCCCGAACGGGATCGGCAGCGCCTGACCGACGACCTCATCGACACGGTGTTCGGGTTCGGCCCGCTCGAGTCGCTGCTGGCCGACGAGTCCGTCACCGAGATCATGGTGAACGGCCCTGCCGACGTGTTCTTCGAGCGCGACGGGCGCCTGTGCCGCAGCGAGCAGCGTTTCGCCGACGACGGCCAGCTGCGCGCGCTCATCGACCGCGTGCTGGGGCCGCTGGGCCGCCGCATCGACGAGGCGTCGCCCATGGTGAACGCGCGGCTGCCCGAGGGCCACCGCGTGCACGTGATCATCCCGCCCCTCGCGCTCGACGGCGCGGTGATGACCGTCAGGAAGTTCGCGAAGCGGGTGATGACCTTGGACGATATGGAGGCAACGGGGTCGTTCGACGGGACGATGCGCGCGTTTCTCGTGTGGGCGGTTCGCGCGCGCAAGAGCATCGCCGTGTCGGGCGGCACGGGCAGCGGCAAGACCACGCTGCTCAACGCGCTGTCCTGCGAGCTGTCGCCGTCCGAGCGCATCATCACCATCGAGGACTCGGCCGAGCTGCGGTTCTTGGAGCACCCGCACGTCGTGCGCCTGGAAGCGCGGCCCCGCAACGCGGAGGGCACGGGCGAGGTGACCATCCGCGACCTCGTGACCAACGCGCTGCGCATGCGGCCCGACCGCATCGTGGTGGGCGAATGTCGCGGCGCCGAAGCGCTCGACATGCTGCAGGCCATGAACACCGGCCACGACGGGTCGCTGACCACGCTGCATGCGAACTCGCCGACCGACGTGGTGTCGCGCCTCACGACGATGGTGCGCTACGCGGTCGATCTGCCCGTGGACGTCATCGAGTCGAACGTGGCCAGCGCCTTCGAAGTGATCGTGCAGACGGCGCGCGCGTTGGACGGGTCGCGGTTCGTCTCGGACGTGGCCGAGCTGGTGTACGACGGCGAGAAGCGCTGCTGCTCGGTCCGCGCGCTGTTCGCGCGGGGGCTGACGGAGCGGGCGGGCCGATGGAAGGCGCTTCCGTCGTGGATCGACGAGGCGGCGAAGGTCGGCGCAGCCGATCGCGAGGAGGTGGAGCGATGGAAGCGTACGGTGCGCTTGTCGGCGTAGGCGCGCTCGCCGCGTTCGGCTGCGGTGCGGCGGCGAGCGCCTCGGTGGCGGGGCGCACCCGCCGCCGGCCGGCCTCGGTCGTCGGCGACGGGGCGGTCCGCTCCGGGCGGCTCGCCTGGCTGCTGCGCAACGGGGTGCGCGGGACGCTGCCGGTTGCGCGGGCGCTGCTGGGCGGCCGCATGGTGGCCGGGCTCGTGCGCGAGGCGGTCCGCGCGGCCGACGCGCGCGGCCTGATGACGACTGAGGAGGCGCTGCTGTCGGTGTGCCTTGCGGCGCTCGCCGGGGCCGGGGTGTGCGCGGGCGCGGTGTCGAGCTCGCTCGTGTGCGGGATCGCCGTCGTCGCGTGCTTGTGCGCGTGCGCGGTCGTCTGGCTGCGCACGGTGCAGGACAGGCGGCGCGACGCCATGCGCGAGGCCATCCCCGACGCGCTGCGCTCGATGGGCGTGTGCTTCCAGTCGGGTCTGTCGCTGCTGCAGACGTTCCAGCAGGTGGCGAGCGAGGTGCAGGAGCCGCTCGGGTCGTTGTTCGCCCGGGCGGCGCATCGGATGGAGACCGGCGAGAGCGCCGCGCGCGCCCTGGACGTGCTGCGAAGCGGCTCGACGGTGGCCGAGCTGGCATTCGTCGCCGTGGCGCTCGACGTGCAGCACCAGGCGGGCGGCAGCATGAAACAGGTGCTCGACGCCGCGCGCGACACGGTGGAGAGCGAGATCGGGCTGCGGCGCGCGTTGCGCGTGCAGACGGCGCAGGCGAAGCTGTCGGCGCGGGTGGTGAGCTTGCTGCCCTTCGTGCTGATAGCGGTGTTCTCGCTGGTGAGCGAAGGGTTTCTCGCACCGTTCTTCGAGAGTCCGCTGGGGGTCGCGCTGCTCGTGCTGGCGCTGGGCATGCAGGTTGCGGGCATCGCGGTCGTGCGCCGCATGCTGGCTGTGGAGGTGGGGTGATGCCGTGGGAGCAGGCGCCGTTTCTGGTTGCGGCGGCAATGGCGGCTGCGGGCGTGGGCGGCGGGGTGGCGGGCGCCTCGCTGCTCCGGAGGCGCGCCGCGACGGCCCGTCGCGACCGGTTGCGCAAAGCTGCCGCCGCGCGGGATGGGGAGGCGGAGCCTGCCGGCGGCGAGCTGCGCTGCGTGCGGTACGCGGCGCAGCTCAGCCAGCGGCTCGCCCTCGGCGCGACCGATTCGCTTGCCAGTTGCCTGCGGCTGGCGCGCGCACGGCAGTGGTTTTCCCGGCACGCGAAGCAGGCGGGTTTGGAGCGCGTCGTGTCGCCGGGCGGCTTCTGCGAGGCCGCGGTGCGCCTGACGTGCGCCGGCGGGCTTGCGGGCGCGCTCGTGGGGGCGGTGTTCTCCACGGAGCTCGCCGTGCTCGGCGCGCTCGCCGGAGCGGCGGGCGGCGCGCTCGCGATGCCCCGGGCCGTGAAGCGGGCGCGCCGCGAGCGTGCCGACGGGCTGGAGCGCGACCTCTCGGAGATGCTCGAGGTCGTGGCGCTCGGCTTGCGCAGCGGGCTGTCGTTCGACCGCGGGTTCGCGCTGTACGGGGCGCACTTCGCCTCGGAGCTGGCGTGCGCGTGCGCCAGCGCCCAACGCGCCTGGTCGATGGGCTTGACGAACCGCGACGACGCGCTGCGCGACCTAGCCGCATCGTACGACTCGCCGCTGTTCGCGCGCGTCGCGGAGAGCATGGTGCGCTCGCTGCGCTTCGGCTCGTCACTGGCCGAGGGGCTCGAGTCGGCTGCGGCCGAGGCGCGCGCGGTGCATCGTGCGCAGGTGGAAGAGCAGGTGGCGAAGGCCCCGGTGAAGATGATGGTGCCCACCGGCACGCTCATCTTGCCGGCCATGCTGCTGCTCGTGCTGGGGCCGGTGCTGCTCGAACTGATGGAAGGGTTGTAGGAATGAGGAGGTTTGCGCATGGAAGCGTATTGGAGATGGATGGCGCGGGCGACGTGCCGTGTTCGGCGGGCGCTCGATCGAGAGGATGGGCAGGGCACGACGGAGTACGCCATCCTCGTGGGCGTGCTGGTGGTGATCGCCATCATCGCGATCACCGTGTTCCGGCCGAAGCTGCAAGAGCTATGGGACGCCATCGCGGAAGGGATCAACGGGCTGTAGGCGACGGGCGGGCGCGGCGCGCGCCGGACGAGCGCGGGCAGGGGACGGTCGAGTTCGCCTTGGTCACGGCGGCGTTCGTGGCGGTGATCGTCGCGTGCGGCGCCCTGTGGCGCGGTTTGGAGGCCGGCATGTTCGTCGACCACGCGCTGGCGTCGGCCTCGCACCATGTCCAGATGACGATGCCGGGGTCGGTGGCCGATGTGTTCCTGTATTAGCAACGTGAGGATGGAAGGAGGAGGCATGCGACGGATGCGCGAGTCTGGTCAGGCAACGGTGGAGGCGGCGTTTTTGCTGCCGGTGCTGTTCGTCGGGTTGCTGCTGCTCATGCAGCCGGGCATGCTGCTGTACGACCGCCTCGTGATGCAGGCGGCCGCGTCGGAGGGGTGCCGCCTGCTGGCGACGAGGACGGCCGCCGCGGGCGACATGGCCGAGAGCTGCGAGGCGTTCATCCGCCACCGGCTGGGGGCCGTCCCGCCCGTCTCCTGCTTCCACGTGCACGAAGGCGCGTGCAGCTGGGACATCCAGCTGGAGGGCGACGAGCGCTCCGACGTCGTCCGCGTGACCATCGTGAACGAGGTTCGCCCGCTGCCGCTGCTCGACGCGGGCGGGGCTCTGCTCGGCATCGTGAACGGCAACGGCAACCTCGAGGTGCGGGTTACGGCGGAGCAGCCGACGCAGCCGTCGTGGGCGCGCTCGTCCGAAGCGGGTGCGGACCCGGCAGGATGGATCGGAGCGTGGGCGTCATGATGCTCGATGCGTTCCACGACGAAGAGGGCATGACGACGGTCGGCATGGTGCTGGCGCTGCTGGTCACGCTTGCGCTCGTGTTCTCGGCGGGGCAGGCGTACCGGGTGGGTTCCGCGTCGTCGGAGGTGCAGAACGTGGCCGACGCCGCGGCCCTGGCCGCCCAGAACGAGGTGGGCGAGTTCATGATCGTCGTGCGCGTGTGCGACGCCATGGTGCTGTCGCTTTCGCTGACGAGCCTCGTGGCGACGGGCCTGGGCGTGGCGGCGCTGTGCACGCCGGCCACCGCCGCCGCGTCCGAGACCCTGCTGAAGGCGGGCCGCGACGTCGCCCATGCGCGCGATCGGTTCGCCGAGAAGGCGGCCGACGGGCTCAACCGCTTGCAGCGGCTGCTGCCGTTCCTCGCCGCGGCGAACGCGGCGTCGGTGGCGGCGGCGAACAACGGGACCTCGTCGAACTACGTGGCGCTTGCCGTGCTCGCGCCCTCCGCGGGCGAGGAGATCTCCGTGGACGGGGCCGCCGAGCTCGAAGAGGTGGGTGCGGCGGTCGACGGTGCTGCCGACGAGGTGCGTCAGGCGGCCGACGAGGCCGAGCGCGCCGCCGAGCGGGCCAACGAGGCGAAGCTGCGCGCGTTCGAGCACGACTGCGGCCTCAACCCGTCCTATTGCATGTACGAGCGCGCAGCGACGCTGGCGGGCATGAGCGGAACGGAAAACCCGCTGTTCAGAAGTGTGGATACCTGGTCGTTCTCTGTGGCGCTCAAGCGCGCGCAGGCCTACTACCCGCGGCGTCTCGCGGCGGAGGCGCCGGCGGACGGCTCGGTGGAAGAGCAGGCGCGCTCGGCGCTGCGCACGCGGTTCTACGCGTTCGCGGTCGAGGAAGTGGGGCGCGGGTACGTGCATGAAAGCGACGACTCGTTCGACGCGTCGTTCCCGCACCTCCCGAAGAACACGGCGGAGATGAGGGTGACGACGCTGTACACCGAGGCCGCGTATCCCTGCACGGTGGACGAGGAGGGGCGCGCCACGGCCCATGCGTGGGCCGGATGCCCTGCGGCGGCTGGGGCGGGGAGCCTCGTGTCGATCGCCCAGACGGAGGCGGAGTCGTACGCCGAGTGCGCACGGTGCGGCTTCTCGGCGGCCAGCATGGGCAAGGTGGCCGCCGCCTCGACGTCCATCGAGAACGGCTTCGAGTATCACTATGAAGCCGTGGCGAGCGCGGCCGAGGATTACGAGAAGGCCCGCGCGGAGCTCGATCCGCTGGCGAACGAGGTGAAGCGACGCGCGGGCGGCCTGTTCGACGAGGTGAAGAACGCGCTCGGCAAGGTTGCGGGCAAGCGCCTCTCGGCGCAGCCCCCGGGGCGATACGGCGTGATCGCGCTCGTGGCCAACACGGGCAGCCTCGCCGCGTCGGACGGTTTCGGCAGCTCGTTCGTGCGGGGCGGCGGCGCGCTCGGCGCGCGGGCCGCGGTGTCGGCCGCGACGCTCGTCGCCGACTCGTCCGAGGAAGGCGCCACCGTGGTGTCGTCGCTGCTCGACGGCGTGAAGAACCAGGGAGGGGCTGCGGTGGGTGCGCTGGGCACGGTGCTCGATTGCTGGTCGGGCCTGCTGGGCGCGTACGCGCAGGGCCAGGAAGCGCTCGATGACGCCGTGTCGTCCTCGCTCGACGGGCTGCCCCTAGCGGGAGCCAGCGGTTTGGGCGCGTGGGCGGCCGGGGCCTTGCGCGAGGCCGTGCGGGCCGTCGGGCTCGCCCCGGCCGAGCTCGACGCGCTCAAGCCGGTGCTGGTGAATTCGGCGCACGTAGCCGCGCGCGACGAAGGGGCGTTCGGTGCGCGCCTGCTATCGCTCAAGGAGCAGGCGATAGCGCATCCGCTCGGCTCGAACGACGTGTTCGCCACGATCGTGGGAACGGTGGAGACCGAGGTGGTCGAAGGCATCCAGGGCTTCGACGGATCCGTCGAGATCGCCGTGATCGAGCTCTGGGACGGCGGCCCGTCGTTCCCGGTGAGCATCGCGCTGCCTCAGGCGGCGAAGGATGCGGCGGGCGATCTGGTGCAGCGGGTGGCAGACGGGTTGCGCGGCGTGTACGCGCAGGTGACGGGGGTGAGGGTATGGGAATGACGCGGGCGCGCGGAGAGCGGGGCCAGATGACGGTGGAACTGGCGGTGGCGTTCCCCGTGCTGATCATCGTCGCGGTCATCGGGGTGAACGCGCTCACGTTCTTCTCGGAGTGCGCCGCGTTCGACAACGCCTTCCGCGATGCGGTGCGCGTGCATGCGACCTCGCCCGCCTCCGGCCAGGGCGTCGAGCAGAGCGGCGCGCTGGTGCAAACGGCCTTGGCCGCCGCGTTCGATGCGGCGAACGAGGAGACGCGCGTGTCGGTGGAGGGGGCCGCGGGCGGGCACACGCGGTTCACGGGAACCTTGGAGTACGCGCCCACGCTGTTCGGCCTGGGGCTGCGCTCGACGGTGTTCGGGGTCGCCCTGCCGCCGCTGACGCATACGGCGAGCATCGCGGTCGACTGCTACAAGCCGGGCGTGCTGCTATGAGCGGGCCGTCGATCGGCGCACGCCGCCGCCGGCGCGCGTGGACGCTCGCAGCCGTGCTCGTCGCGGCGCTCGCGGCGGCGCTCGTGCTCGCGTCGGCCGATCGTCCGAGCGTGTTGGGCGAGGTGGCGCGGACGACGGTCGGGCAGAGCGATGCCGGGCCGCCCGCGGGATTCGAGGACGAGGCGCTGCGGCTCGAGGGGCGTCGGGAGGTGCGGGTGGAGGAACGGGTCGGCGTGCTGGGCTTCTCCTGTTCGGGAGGGGTTGCGGAGACGCTCGCCGCGCTCGAGGAGGAGCTGTGCGCCAAGGGGTGGAGCGGGGTGCGCAGCGGCGAGGAGGGGGCGGAGTCGTTCGTGAAGGGAAGCGGTCGGTATCGGTGGCTGTTCGTCGCCTGCGCAGGCGTGGGCGAATCGACCAGCGTCGTCGTGCGGTACACGACGGAGGAAGGAGCGTGACGACGATGGAGGAACGGAAGGGATGCGCGTCGGCGGAGCAGCCGTTGCTGTTCGCCACGCGCACGGCGCGCAAGGCACGGGGGCTGCTGTTCTCGCACGAGCACGCCGAGACGCTGCTGCTCGCGCCGTGCAACGACGTGCACACGGCGGGCATGCATCGCCGCCTCGACATCGCGTTCGTCGATGAGCGCGGGCTCGTGCTGGAAGCCCATCGCGACGTCGGGCCGTTCCGGCGGCTGCGCAACAGGGCCGCGGTGGGGGTCGTCGAACGGTTCTCGTCCTGCTCGTCCCCCTGGTTTTCGGCGGGGGATCGCGTGGGCGTGGTCTGTCTGGAAGGAGAGCGGAAATGAAAACATGTCCGACATGCGGGGCTCGGGCGTTCGATGACGCCGAGGTGTGCTTCGGCTGCCTGCACCGATATGGCGACGAGCCGGCTCGACCGCCGGACGCGGCGCCGACGCCGGTGCCTATGGCGATGGCGGCGGGCGGGCGCTGTCCGGCGTCGCGTCCCGAGGCGATGCCCTCGATCCCGTCGAAACCGCGTCCTGCCGCGCCGCCGCGCGACGGGGCGGGGTGGACCGTGCGGTTCGAGCTGCCCGGGTATGCGCCCGTGGTGGAATCGGGCGGGCAGGAGGGCGGGTTCGTCGTGCGATTCCGACCGTCGGAGGCGGCGCAGGCGGGCGAGGCTCTTCGCGAGCGCGTCCTGCGCGGCACCCATGCGCGCGACGCGCCGGCAGAGGCTCGCGCGCTGGCGGATGCCGCGGGCTGCTCATGACGGCCGCGGTTGCGCTCGTCGTCGCGGCCGGTTGCGCGGGCGGGTTGGTCGGCGGGCTCACCGTGCCGTGGCTGGCTTCCGTTTTCCTGGGACGCGCCTATCGTCGCGCGCGCACGTGGTGGTGGGACTCGCTCGCCTCCTACCGGGCGTTCAGGCGAGCGCACCCCCAGCGGGAGCCCTCGCCGCGCGCGGCGGGCGTCGAGGGGTCGCTCGGCCTGTGGCGGATGCAGACGGTGCGCGACGCGCAAGCGGGGACCCTTCCTCGCGAGCGGTTGCGGGCGCTCGTCGAGGCGGGGTGCGCGGTGGACGCCGCCGAGCCCGCGCGCGGCGAGGCCGACCAGGAGGCGCGCTGCACGTTTCGCGCGAAGCGCGTGCATCGCTGCCTCGGCGCGGCTGCGGGCGCGGCGACAGGGTGCGTCATCGCGTGGCAGTCGGTTCCGCTGGTGCCGGCCGCGGCGCTGGCCGTGGCGGCTGCGGCGATGGCGGCGGCCGTGGCGTGCGACCTGCGTGCGAGGATCGTGCCGCTCGAAACGTGCGCGCTCCTCGCGGCGGCGGGCGTCGCGTTCCAGGCGTCGACTGCGGGGATCGAGGGCGTGCTGGCCGGCTGCGCGTTCGCCGCCTTCGCGGTGCTGTGCTGCCTCGTGGTCAACCGGCTGTTCGGCAGGACGGGTCGCGCGCCCGTCGGCTTCGGGGACGTGCGGTGCATGGCGGCGCTTTCGCTGGCAAGCGGCATGGCGACGCCGGTGGGGGCGGCGCTGTGCTACGGCGGCGCGGCGGCGTTCTCGCTGGCGGGCATCGCCGCGGGGAGGCTGTCGTGGAGAAGCGGCATCCCGATGGCGCCGTTCCTCGCGGCATGGCTGGTCGGCGGCGCGTTCGCGTGCCTGCACGGTATGGGATGAATCGACAAGAAGGAGCAAGGTATGAACACGTTCAAGCAAGATGCGGCATCGAAGCTGGGCAAGGCCCGGGCATGGCTCGTGGTGGGCGAGGAGGACGGCGGTTCCGAGATCGTGCAGACGGTCATCGTGCTGGGGTTCGCGGTGGGGTTGGGCGCCGCACTGCTGTTGCTGCAGGGCAATATCCAAACGGCCATCACGAAGGCGGGGACCTCCGTGACCGACATGTTCTCGAAGATCACGTCCGGTGCGGCGTGAGGGAAGCGCGGAGCGAGGCAGCAGCGTCGTGACGTTCGTCATCGCGCTGCCGTTGCTGCTTCTGTTCCTCTTCGCCGTGGTGGATCTGGGACGCTCGGTGTTCCTGTCCATGGCGCTCGACGACGCCGCTCATGCGGTGTGCCGCGAGGCGTCGGGGCACCCTGCCGGAGACGTTGCGGAATCGCGGCTGCGCGAGGCGGCCTTCGCCGCGGCGCCGGCGCTCGATCGCGACGATGTGCGGCTGGACGTGTCGGTCCGCTACGGGGAGGTCGAGGACCGCACCTACGCGCACCGGTTCTACGACGAGGCGACGGGGACGTACGACGAGCGCGCATCGCATGCGCGATCGCGCACGGTGGAAGTGGAGCTCGTGCTCGAAGGAGGCTACCTGACGCCGCTCGGGGCGGCGCTGCCCGGCGGCGTTGGAAGCGGGGGCGCGGGTCGGTTCGCATTCCGCGCTCAGGTTGGCGGCGTCGCGGACGCGACGGTGGAAGGAGGGGCGTGGTGAGAACGTGCGAGCGGGGAAGCGAGGTGGTCCAGTTCGTGATCGTGCTGCCGTTGCTGTTGGTCGTGCTGTTCTCGATCATGCAGCTGGCGGGCATGACGCTTGCGGCGAGCCAGGTGTCTTCCGAGATCACGCGCGCATGCCGCCAGCTCGATGTCGCAGGGTTCGAGCTGGCTGCGGACAAGGAGCGGTTCATCGAGGAGGGCATCCTCGGCGCTTCGACCCAGCTCGATCCCGATCGCCTGCAGGTCGATCGCGTCGGCTGGACGAGCGAGCGGACGAAGCGGGAGCGGGCCGTGCGCGACGGGGGCGTGATCGAGGAGCAGGCGACGGTGGTCGAGGCATCGTACGACGTGCGCTATCGGCTGCCGGCCATCGCCGATCTGCCCGGGTTGACGGGGCGCGTGCTCGAACGGCACGTGCGGTGCTCGTTCGTGGACGGGCGGGCGATCGAGATCAGGCAGGAGGCGCTATGAGATCGACGGGGCGTCGCACCGAGCGCGGCTCCATGCTGCCGCTCGTGGTGGTGGCGGTGCTCGTGCTGTTCGCGGTGCTGGCGTTCGCCGTCGACCAGGGCATCGCCTACGCGGCGAAGGCGCGCCAGGAGAACGCGCTCGATGCCGCGCGCGCCGCCTGCATGGACGCGTCGTTCGCGCTCGTGGCGAAAAACGCGGACGATCCGGGCCGCATGGTGGCCGACCGCGTGGTCCGTACGGTGCGCGATGCGGGCTTTCGGGGTGCGGCGTCCGTGTGGTTCTACGAGGCGCCGGAGGAAAGCGCCTCTTCGACGGAGCGCCACTGGGCCATCGGCATGCAGCTCGAGGAGGAGTCGCCGACGGTGTTCGCGCGCGGCTACGGCATCGACGCTCTGCCGGTCGCCTCGTACCGGGTGATGACGGCGATGCCGTACGCCGGAGAACGGGTGTGGCGGCCGGCGGAAAGGCGCTGCGGTCGGTACGAGTATCCGGCGGGAACGGATGCGGCTTCCTGGTCGTACGAGGCGCTGAGCTCGCTCGATGCCTTCCCGGCCGAGCTTGCCGAGGCGGCGCGGGCGGCGTTGGCCGGAGGCCGCGAATAGGTTGCGAACGGATTGAGAGCGGGTCAAGAGCGTGCCGGGCGAGGCCGGCGACAACGGGAGAAAGGAACGGGCTATGGCGATGGGCGGCAATGGCGGTGATGCGGCGGCGTGGGGCGGGGGCTTCGCGGCGCGGGCGTCGCGGCGCACGACGGGCGAGGGCGTGGCGGCTGCGGGCGGCGGGGGAGCGCGTCCGGGGTTCGGCGCGCCTGGAGGAGGGGCGCAGGCGACGGCGTCGATGCCTGCCGTCGCCGCGGATCGCGCGAAACCCTTCGCGGCCGCCAAGCCGCGGCCGGGCGATACGGCGCGCGTCAAGCGGTTGGCGACGATCGTCGCCGTTTCGGTCGCGTTGGCGCTGACCTCGGTGGCGTACGGCCTGTGGTCGGCCGCAGCCTCGCGCGCGGCGGTGGAGCACGCCACGGCGGGCGCGCTTCCCACGCTTGTGGCGGCCGCGGACATCCGTGCGGGCGACGCGATCGCGGCGGAGGCCGTCGAGGTGCGGGACGTTCCTGCCTCGTACCGGGCGGCCTCGGCGCTCGGCGGCGAAGCGCTCGATGCCGACGGCGCCGTTTCGGGAGGGCGCGCGCTCGTGGACATTCCCGCGGGGACCCAGCTGTCCTCCTCGTTCGTGACGAGAGCAGGCGGCGGCGATCGCCTCTCCGCCGAGCTGGGGACGGGCATGCAAGCAGTGACGCTCGCCGTGGACGTGGAGACGGGGCTTGCGGGCCATGTGCGGCCCTACGACACCGTGCGCATCGTGTCGGCCGAGGGCGCGTCGGCGGGCGAGGCGTTCCTCGAGACGGTGTGCGAGCGGGCGCGCGTCGTGGCGATCGGCGACGATGCCGCCGGGGTGCAGAGCGGTTCCGCCTCCGTCACGGTGGAGGTGTCGCCCGACGAGGCCGATGCGGTGCGCGAAGCCCAGTTCGCCGGGCGGGTCAGCCTCGTCCTCGTGGCCGCCGACGACGCGTTCGGGGAGGCGACCGTCGATGGACAGGACGACTGAGCGCGCGCTTAAGCGCGCCGTGCGCGACGAGGCGGCGGTGCGGCTGCGCGGCGACGCCGCCGGCCCTGCCGCGGTCGAGGAGCTCATCCGTCGGCTCGTGGGGGAGGTCGCGCACGAGTCGGGCGTGCCGCTTCCCCCGTACGAGTTCGAAGCGCTCGCGCGCGCGATGGTCGACGACTTCCTGCGCTACGGGCCGCTCCAGCGGTTGCTCGAAGACGAGGCCGTCACCGAGATCATGGTCAACGGCGGCGGCGTCGACATGGACGATCCGGCGCTGCCCTTTCGCGCTCCCATCGTGTATGTGGAGCGCGCGGGGCGCATCGAGTACCGTCCCGACGTGGAGTTCGACGATGCGGAGCACCTGCGCCGCATTATCAACAAGATCGCCGAGCAATCGGGCAAGCGGTGCGACGACGCGCACGCCATGGGGTGCGCGATGCTGCCGGGCGGACGGGCGCGCGCCACCTACGTGGTGCCGCCCATCGCCCCCGACGGCCCCGCGCTCAACGTGCGCACGTTCTCGTCGAGCATGCTGGGCATGGAGGACCTCGTGCGCAGGGGCATGCTGACCGACGCGATGTCCCAGTTCCTCCGTTCGGCCGTGCAGGCGCGCTGCCCGATCGTGATCTCGGGCGGCACCGGGTCGGGCAAGACCACGCTGCTCGGCGCGCTGTCCGGATTCATCCCGCCCGAGGAGCGGGTGGTCACCATCGAGGACACGCCCGAGCTGCGCCTGCAAACGCCGCACGTGGAGCGGATGCAGACGCGCGAGGCGAACACGGAAGGCGAGGGGTCGGTGGGCATGCGCGAGCTCGTGGCGCTTTCGCTGCGCCGGCGCCCCGACCGCATCATCGTCGGCGAGTGCCGCGGCGCCGAGGCGTACGACATGCTGCAGGCCATGCAGACCGACCATCCGGGTTCGATGACCACGGTGCACGCCAACGATCCCGGCAACGCCATCAGCCGCTTGCGCACGATGGTGGGCTATGCCGACGGCGACCTCGGTCGCGACGTCATCGTCCAGCAGATCGCCGAATCGTTGCAGGGCGGGCTCGTCGTGCACGCCGAGCGCATGCGGGACGGGTGCCGGCGGGTTACGGGCATCGTGGCGATCGACCCGCTGCCGGAGGGCAGCCTCGTTATCCCGCGCGCCGAGCTGTTCGTCTTCGACGTCGAGGGCGTCGACGCGTATGGTGCCATCGCGGGTTCGTGGCGCGCATGCGGCGTGCAGCCGCAGCGCATCAAGGAGCGCATGCGCGCATCGGGGGCGTGGTACGACCCCGCTTGGTTTTTCGAGCAGTGAGGAGGGACGGAGCATGATGGGACTTGTGATGCCGTGGGGCCTCGTGGCGGCCTGCGCCGCGACGGGCGCATGGGCGTACGCGCTCGTGCGGCAGGAGCGTGCGTCGAGCCGCGGTCGGGCGCTGAGCGATCGCGGCCTCTACGAAGCGGGGGCGGCTGCCGCGATGGAGCGCAAGAAGCCGAAGCTGCCGCGCCTCGCTCGCGCGCTTCATGAGGCGGGGGTGGAAACGTCGGCGCTCGGCTGGTCGGTGAGCGTCGTCTCGCTCGCGTTCGTCGCATTCGCGTTCGCCACGGCGCTGATGGGCGGCGTGGCGGTCGGGACGATCGCCTGCGCCGCGGTGCTGGCGGGGTCGGGGATGCGGTTGCATCTGCTGCGCGCACGGCGGCGGGAGCTGCTCGAACGGCAGCTCGCCCGAGCGCTTCCGCAGGTTGCGGCCAGCGTGCGCAGCTCGCTCACGCTCGAGCGCGCGCTGCGCACGGTCGCGGCGCATGTGGAAGAACCGCTCCGCGAGGAGCTCGCGCGCGTGCTGGCCGATGCGGCGTACGGAACGGCGCTCGCGGCGGCGTTCGAGCGGATGGCGCGCCGAACCGGCAGCCCCGACGTGCGCGCCCTCGCCGCGGCCGTCAGGATACAGCAGCGGTTCGGCGGGGCCGTCGCGCCGGTGCTCGATCTCATCGCCGCGCATGCCGCGGCACGGCTGCGGACGTCGCGCGAGCTGAAGACCGAGCTGGCCGGCACGCGTTTGGCGAAGTGGTTCGTCGCGCTCGCCATGCCGGCGATCTTCCTCATCATGTTCGCGACGAACGCCGACTTCTCGCAGTTCTACCGCGATCAGCCGCTCGGTTGGGCGCTGCTGGGCGTCGCGGCGTGTTCGGAGGCGATCGGCCTGTTCGCCTGCCAGCGCATCACGGCGATCGATCGGAGCGAATCGTGATCGGCGCCGGTGCGGGCGCGGCGCTCTGCGCGACCCTCGTGCTCGGGGCCGTGGTCGGCCTTGCGGCCTACGAGGCGCTCGTGCGCTACGCGGCTCCCGCACGCCGCGACGCCGTCGCGCCGTCGTCGGGAAGCGCTTCGACGACCGGCAACCGCGCAAGCGTCGAGCGGGGGCGCCGCCGTGCGCGCGCGGCGTTCGATGCGCTTGCGATGCTGCTCGATCGGTACGTGCCGCTTTCGCGCGCCGACGTCGAATCGAGCCGCGAGCGTCTGGGCAGGGCGGGCGTGGGGCTTGAGCCGGAGACGTGGAGGAGCATCCGCGCCGTGTCCGCGTTGGGGTGCGCCGGGTTCGCGGGCATCCTCGCGGCGGGCGCGGGGCTCGTTCCGCTCGCCCTCGCGGGCGCGGTGGGCGGCTGCGCGGCGTGCGGTTGGACGGCGCCGTCGTGGGAGCTTTCGCGAAGGGAGCGCCGTCGGCGGAGAGCTATCGAGCTCGGGCTGCCCGACGCGATGGAGCTGCTCGGCATCGCCATCGCGGCAGGCTCCCCGATCGAGCAATGCTTCCGCGAGGTGGCCGAAAGCATGGACGGACCCCTTGCGGAGGAGTTCTCCCTCGTCGACAAGGAGGTGAACCTGCTGGGCCATTCGCGCGAGGAGGCGTTGGAGCACCTGGGACAGCGCTGTCGCAGCCAAGACGTCAGCGCGTTCGCGGCCCAGCTGACCCAGGCGATCAGCCAGGGCTCGTCTTTGACCGAAGGTCTCGCCGCCCAGGCGGCGCTGGCGCGCGAGACGGCGCAAGCCGAGGCGATGGAGCGCATCCGCAAGATGCCGACGAAGCTCGATATCGTGCTGTCGCTGTGCTTCCTGCCGCCCACGGTCGCGCTCGTGGTGGTTCCGACGGTGGTCGATCTGCTGGATTTCTTGAACAACTCGATGGGATGAGGAGGCTTCCGTGAAGCGAAGATCGAACAAG
This sequence comes from Eggerthella hominis, assembly GCF_014287365.1. Lineage (NCBI taxonomy): Bacteria > Bacillati > Actinomycetota > Coriobacteriia > Eggerthellales > Eggerthellaceae > Eggerthella > Eggerthella hominis. The sequence goes on along the minus strand of NZ_JACOOA010000002.1, from coordinate 43,546 downwards.
AGGACGAGGCCCGAGCGGCGCATCGCGTGCGGCGTGGCGGCGGTTGCTGCGCTCGTGGTGGCGTCCGTCGCGTTTTTCGGCTGGCGTACGTACGAGCGCATCGCCGATGCGGCACCCGACGGTGCGAGCACCATAGAGCTGCAAGTCGCGCTGCGATGCGACGGTTGGTCGCCCGAGAACGTCGAGTTGGGAGCGTTTGTGTCGGGCGTCCAGATCGACGGCGCGCCCTGCGACGAACAGCTCGTCTTCGAGGGGTCGGGCGCGCAGACCGCCTACCTTGGCGCAGGGTCCTACGAAGTCGTTCCGCAGCTCCCGATGCTCATGCTGTTTGACGGCACGGTGCTCGCCGCAGGCGATCCGGTTGCGCGAAGCTATGGGGACGACGCGCCGAAAACCGACGCCCTCGAGATCGCCTACGCGGCGATCGACGCACGCGATCTGGCCGAGGACGAGCTGCGCGCCGTCGCCGACGGCAGCTTCGCGACCGAGGACGATGCGGACGCGGCGTTCGGGCGAGCTCTGGCACGGTGGAGCGAGGAGGCGGCCCATGCTGAAGCGTGAGAAGCAACGCGTCATGCGCACGCTGCTGGCTGCCGCCGTGCTGCTGTGCGCGAGCTTCGGCCTCGCCGCTCTGGAAACGGGCGAGGCCTTCGCGTACTCCTATCGGACGACGGACACCGCGACCATATACAACCGCGCCTGGATCAGGGTCGACCCGTCGGCGAACTACCTCGAGCTCATCGGTTCGGATCCCATCGGCCCGCAGTTCGACATGCCCAGCTGGAACGCTCCCGGCGGTATCCACTCGCGCATCGAGTCGTACCAGTTCGCCGTGTGGGGCGATGCGGGCGGACAGGACGATCTCGCCTGGTATGCGGGCGGCAACGGCCGCTGGACGAGGGCCGGCGCGGTGATGGGCAGCGGCAAGCTCGACGGCAGCGGCAACGGCAACGGGTTCGGCTGCATCGCCACGTACGGCTACGGATGGGGCGGTTCGGTCATCTCCAAACACGGTGGATTCGACGCGCTTATGTACTGCCACGTGTACCTCGACAACGCGGACTACGGCCGCAATTTCTACGGGTCCGTCGATTTCTGGCCGCGCGTCAAGATCCAGTACGACGCGAACGGGGGAACCGGCGCGCCGGCGGCCCACTACAAGTACATCGGCACCACGGCGAACATCTCGTCGAAGAAGCCTACGAGGGTCGGGTACACGTTCGAAGGATGGTCGACCTCGAAAAACGGCGCGGTGAACATCGCCCCGGGTCAACGTATAGGGTACGAAGACTGGAACCTTCTGCAGTGCACCAACCTCCCGCATGATTGGGCCGGCAGCAGCCCTGCGGATTATTATCGTGATCCGCTGGCCGGTCAGCCGTCGCCAACGGGCACGAACCTCATCCCGCTGTACGCGGTGTGGAAGCCGATCGCCTACACCGTGTCCTACAACGGCAACGGCGCGACCGCCGGAAGCACCGCATCGTCGTCGCACGTGTACGACGCATCGAAAGCGCTCACGGCGAACGGGTTTCGGCGCAGTTACACGCTCACCTGCGACTCCCAGGGAGGGTCGGCGGGCGTAACGCGACTGAACTGCGCGTGGTGGTGGAAGTCGTGGAACACGCGCGCCGACGGAGGCGGCGCGTCGTACGGCGACCGTGCCTCCGTCAGGAACCTGCGCACGACGACGGGAGCCGTGAACCTCTACGCGCAATGGAACGAGGGCGTCGTCGAGCTGCCCGATCCGGGGACGAAAGCCGATTGCGCGTTCAAGGGGTGGTACGACGCTGCCTCGGGAGGCTCGCTCATCGGCAAGATCGGCGACCGTGTGTCCATCGGGTCGAGCGCGACCTACTACGCGCAATGGCAGCCCTATGCGCGCGTCGCCTACTACGCAGACGGCGCCAGCGCACCTGTGTTCTCGGAGTCCGTCGAGGTCGGATCGTCCTACCGGGCGAACGCGCAGGCGATCGCACAGGCGACGAAGCCCGATTGCGCAGGCTTCGACGGCTGGTACCTCGATGCTGCCTGCACGCAGCCCTTCGCCGAAGGCTCTGCCGTGCCCGACGCGGGTCTCGCGCTCTACGGCCGCAACCGTGTGACAGTCTCCTATGCGCTCACCGACCGAACCGTCTCCCTCTTCGCCGATCGCGAGCTGTTCGCCGACGAGGGCCGCCTCGAGCCGCTCGCGCACGGCATCGAGCTTCCTCGGCAACGCACGCTGTTCTACGGCGACCGCCTCTCGTTCGATCGGGGCGACAACGTCTGGTTCGAGCAGCACGATCGCATGCGCGAGGCAACCTGCGAGCCGGGGGCCTACGCGACGCCCGCAGGCGAGGGCAGCCCGGCTCGCTTGGCCCGCATCACCCGCAACACCGTCGCGTACCTGCAATGGGCCGTCCCCGCTTACGACGGCATCACCCTGTCGTAAACCTTACGCTTGCGTAATACTAACGTTAGCGTTATAGTTGTAGAAAAGAGTTGATCGCATGCCGCCGAAACCTTTCGAGATATATCGCCGATTGCTGCGGGAACACTGGCAAGACGATGGCTGTAACGGTTCGCACCGCCATCTGTCGAAGGATGACAAGACGATCATCCTGCCGCTTCATCGAAGAGAGCTGCCGAAAGGTTTGTGGGAGAGTATCCGCAAAACCGCCGGGTGGCGTTGAGGCATGAGAAAGCACGAGAGAGGACGAGCCATGCGTTATGTGTACCCCGCCGTTTTCACCGAGAACGAATTGGACGGCTACAACGTTCAGTTCGTCGATTTTGAAAGCGGTTGCACCTGCGGTGACGACATGGAAGACGCCGTCGCGATGGCCTCGGAGGTGCTGTGGCTCCTCATCGACGACTGCCTACAGCTCGACAAACCGTTGCCGAAACCGACGTATCCGCAGGAACACGAAGGCTTGCTGGTGGCCATCTCGGTGGACGTGGACGTCGAGCGCGGCCTCCTCACCACGAAGAAAGCGGCCTCCATGCTCGGCGTGAGCGACGCGCGCGTGCGCCAGATGGTGAGCTCGGGCCAGCTCGCCGCCAAAAAGCAAGGCCGTGACAACTACGTGTACCTGTGGAGCGTGAAGGAGCGTTTGAACAATCCTCCGAAACCCGGGCGCCCGCAAAAAAGCGCATCCGACAAATCCGTCGGATGCGCCTCCTGAGCACGTTGCGAGCCAAGACCCGTCAAGCGCGGTTCGGCCTCGGATGACGGGCCTCGGATGACGGGCCTCGCTCCTGCGGCTACGCGCGGGTGGTCGCGCGCGCGGCTCCGGCGTTGCCGCCGGCTTCGGCGCTCTGCACGCGCAGGCGGCCCACCACGAGCGCCACGGCGAAGATCGCCACCGTGAACAGCAGCATCACGCCGATGTTCGCGAGGATGGGCAGCACGGTTTCGGACGAGGCTACGGTCAAGTCGGCCGCGCTCTGCAGCGCGTTCGTGTACCAGTACGCGGGCAGGAAGTGCGCCACCGTCTGCACGGCGGGATCGAGCAGGTCGAAGGCGATCCACGCGCCGCCCAAAAACGAGATGACCATGCCGAGGATATTGCCCAGGGCGTTGCTGGCGAACTCTCCCACGCCCAACTGCCCGAGGAGGTAGCCCACCGAGAGCGGGATGGTGGCGAACGCGAACGACGCGGCGATCATGAGCGCGAGCCCCGTGCCGCTGATCATGGACACCGCCTCGTGGAACACGGTCAGGCCCAGGCAGATCGTCCACAGCCACACCGCCACCATGACCAGCAGGCTGCCGGCCGCCACCTGCAAGCCGTACGACAACGAGGGCAGCGGCGACACGAGGTTGCGGCGACGCAGGTCGGTGCGGTTGAGCGTGGTCATCAGCACGCCCACGCACACGATGATGGACGCGAATAGGGTGTAGGTACCCCATTGCAGGAAGAACACGAACCGCTGCGCTTCGGACGAGGTGCCGCCCACCTGCACGCTGTCGGCCTCGGCCGCTTCCGCCATGATCTCGTCGGTGTGCTGCACGATGTCGTCCAACGACGCGGCGCCCTCAAGCCCGGCGTACGCCCGCGCGATGCCCAGGTACTCGTTCACCACCTGGTCCATCAGGTTGCCTTCGGTGGAATAGTAGCTGTACACGGTTTCCATCGTGGGAAGCTCGTCGCCCGCGCGCGCCGCCTCCGCGAACGCCTCGCCGAACCCTTCGGGGATGATCAGCGTGTACGAGCTCTGACCCTTGGCGACGGCGTCCTGCAAGGCCATCGGGCTGTCCTCCACCGCCACTTCCGTGCCCTGCTCGCGCAGGTAGGCGGTCAGCCCCTCCGAGAACGCGCTCGCGTCGCGATCGATCACGGCGAACTTCGTCTCGTACGGCGAGAACTCGTTGCCGTTCGAGCCTCCGAACGTCAGGCTGCTCGCGATGAACACGCCCATCAGGCTGAGGAAGCCGGCGTACACGAGGAGGTACATGGGGTGCCGCAGCACCGTCTTGATCGCGATCCTAAAGACTTGCATAGCGCTGCCTCCTAATGAACAGGGCCGATGCGGCGAACAGCACCGCAGCCATGACCAGCAGAATCAGGATGTGCTCGATCGTGCGCTGGTAGGTGTCGTAGTACATGATGCTGTAGAACGCCTGGGAGATCTGCACCGCGGGATTGATCAGCTGAACCCCCGGCGCCGCGGCGTTGATGGTGTCGGCCAGCTTCATCGTGGGGGAGCCGTACAGCCCGGCGAACAGCGATGCGAAGCACACGATGCCCGACAGGAGGCCGCCCTTCACGCCCTCGTCCACCTTCGGGAGCGATCCCAGCAGCGTGCCGAACGCCGTCGCCACGAGGGCCGCCGCCGCGATCACCGCGACGCACATCGCATCGCGCCCGCCGAAGTCGACCCCGGCGACGAAGCGGATGTACAGAAACGCGACGGTGATGCAGACGAACGTGAGCACCCAACTCGCGGCCAGCGTGGCCGTCAGCGTTTTCGCGCGGCTCAGCGCGGCCACGGCGCGGCGCGCACCCAGCGGGCTCAGGTTCGGCTGCGTGCGGCAGATGGCGATCATGCCGATCTGCCCGCCGAACAGCGCCGCCATGCCCAACAGCGCGAAGAAGTAGCGCACCGATTCCTTGGGTGGGTTCTGCGTGACGTCGATCTTCTCGGTGAGGTCGCCGGTGTCGAGCAGCTTCTCCAGCGCCGCCGTATCGGCCAGCGCGGCGGGGTTCGTGGCGGCGACGTCCTCGATGAGCGCCACATTGCGCACGTACGCGTCCCCGATGGTCTTCAGGATGGACTGGTAGGCGCTGTCGAGCGAGTCGGGCGTGACGCCGGCTTTCACGTGCACGGTGGGCGTGCCGTCGGCATCCACGGTGAAGTATCCGACAGCGCCGTCCGATAGCGTATCGGAGTACCCGGGCCCCGCAGCCTCGTTGCCGCTCATGAGGCTGCGCGCCTCCTGCTCGGTGTCCACGCGCACCACGTCGAGCATCTGGTCGTCGCCCGGCTCGGACAGCGTGTCGATCATCTCGGAGAATCCGGGAGCGGCGTCGAGGTTCTCGTCGGCCACCACCACGGTGGGGATGGGCTCGAACTGCCCCGCATCGTCCAGGTTCGCGAACATGAACACGAACATGGTTGACAGGATCAGGGGAAACGCCAACGACCAGATGAATATGCTCTTCTCGCGCACCAGCGTGAGCAGGGCGCCTTTGAATACGTTGAACATGGTGAGGTCCTTCCGCTCCTAATCGCGCAGCTCGGTGCCGGTGATCTCCAGGAACACGTCGTTCAGCGTAGGAGGCTCGGCGTAGATGCGGCCGAACTGCACGCCGTCGCGCTGCAGCACCGCCAGCACGTCGCTCAGGTTGTGCGTCCCGTTCTGGCAGGCAAGTTCCAGCGTGCCCTCGCGGTACAGCGCGCGCGTGACGTGCGGCAGCGCGTCGAGGTGCGCCAGCGCCGCCTCGTCGAGCTCGGGCGCGTCGATCTGGATCTTCTCTCCGGTGCCGATCATGGCCTTGAGCTCGGCGTTCGTGCCGGTGGCCAGCGCCTTCCCGTGATCCATGATCATGATGCGCGTGCATATCTCCTCCACCTCCTCCATGTAGTGGCTCGTGTACACCACGGTGGAGCCCTGGCGGTTCATCTCCTGGATGCCCTCGAGAATGGCGTTGCGGCTTTGCGGGTCCACGGCCACGGTGGGCTCGTCGAAGAAGATGAGCTCGGGCTTGTGCGCGATGCCGCACGCGATGTTCAGGCGTCGCAGCAGGCCTCCCGACAGCTTGCGCGGACGGAACTTCGCGTAGTCCTCCAGCCCGACGAACGCGATGGCCTCGTCCACGAGGTCGCGGCGTTTCGCCCGGTCGTTCACGTACAGCGCGCAGAAATAGTCGATGTTCTCGCGCACGTTCAGCTCTTCGAACACGGCCACGTTCTGCGGCACGATGCCGATCCTCCGCTTCAAATCGTAGCTGGTCGGGCGCATGGTCTGGCCGAACAGCTCGATGGTTCCCTTGTCGTAGGTCAGCAGCTGCAGGATGCAGTTGATGGCGGTGGTCTTGCCCGACCCGTTCGGGCCCAGCAGGCCGAACACCTCGCCCGGCTCGATGTGCAGGTTGAAATGATCGAGCGCGAGCACCTCGTTGTAGCGCTTGACCAAGTTGTCGACGGCTACGATGTCCATGGTTCCTCCTCCTGCGGTTGCGTTCCGCGGTTTCGTTCCTGCTACCATCATGCCCGCGCGGCGGCTTCGGCGTAAGTGTGCGCCGTCATCGGTCTGGCCCGGCATCGTGACATTTGTCACGAACCTCGCCGCACCCCTGCTTTTGTCGCATCCCTGCGCCGCGCCGCGCCCCGCCGCCGCTATACTGGGGCCATGGATCGGGTCATCGACGAAATCATCCTCGTCGCGCTGTGCTTGCTGTTGCTGCCGTTCACGACGTTCGCCAGCGCGCATGTCTCGGCGCTGCTGTGCGCCATCGTGGTGGTGTGCTGCTTCGACGCGTACCCGCACGCGCACCTGCGCTTCGCGGTCGCGGGCGTGTTTTTGCTGACGGCGCTGCTCGTGCCCGAATTCGTCGTGCTGCTCCCTCCCGTGGCGTACGTGCTGTTCGGCGAGCGATTCTGGCCGGTGCGGCTCAGCTGGGCCGTGCCGCTCGCCTGCGCGCTGCGCACGGGGGACGTCCTGCTGATCGCCGCCGTGGGCGTGCTGGGCGTCACGGCTTGCCTCATGGCGTGGCGCACCGCGCGCATCGACGAGGAGCGCGAGCGCTACCGGGTTCTGCGCGACGAGCAGCAGGAGGCGTCGCTGTCGCTTGCGAGCAAGAACCGCGAGCTCATGGCCGCGCAGGACTACGAGGTTCGTCTGGCCACGCTGTCCGAGCGCAGCCGCATCGCCCGCGAGATCCACGACAACGTGGGGCACCTGCTCACGCGCTCGGTGCTGCAGGTGGAGGCGTTGCAGGTGGTGCATGCCGACGACGAGCGCGTGCGCGGCGAGCTGGCTTCGGTGGGCGCGACGCTGCACGAGGCCATGGACACCGTGCGCAAAAGCGTGCACGACTTGCACGACGACGCGTTCGATCTGCGCGCGCGGCTGGACGGCGTCATCGGCGCCTGCGGCCTCGCTGGCGTGCGCCTCGTGTACGACGTGCGCGACGTGCCGCTGCCCGTGGCGTACGGCCTGGTCGCCGTCGTGCGCGAGGCGCTGTCGAACGTGGCGAAGCACAGCGACGCCACGCGCGTCGAGGTGTCGGTCATCGAGTACCCCGCGCTCTTCCAGCTCATCGTGCAGGACAACGGCTCGCGCGGCGGCGAGCCGCGACCCGCGGCGTCGGGTGACGCCCCCGCACACGCCGGCATCGGCCTGCAGACGATGGAAGAGCGCGTGAGCTCGCTCGGCGGGCGGCTGCGCACCGGCTACCGCAAGGGCTTCCGCGTGTTCGCCACCATACCGAAGGATCCACCGAAGGAGAAGGCATGATCAGGACGCTTATCGTCGACGACGACCCGTTCGTGCGGATGTCGCTGCAAACCATCCTCGAGGCGCAGGACGACGTGGATGTGTGCGCGCTCGGCGGCGACGGGAACGAGGCCGTTGCCCTGTTCGAGCGCGAACGGCCCGACGTGCTGCTCATGGACATCCAGATGCCCGGAACCGGCGGCCTCGACGCCGCCGAGCGCATCCTCGGCAAGCACCCGGACGCGCGCATCGTGTTCCTCACGACGTTCTCCGACGACGAGTACATCGTGCGCGCCCTGCGCCTGGGGGCGAAGGGCTACCTCATCAAGCAGGAAGTTGCCACCATCGCGCCGGCGCTGCGCACGGTCATGGCCGGCCAGAGCGTGCTCGGCAGCGAGGTGCTCGATCGCATGGACGCGCTCATGCGCGGCGGCTCAACGCCGACGGCGGCCGCGGCGGCGGGCGAGCTGTGCGGCGACCTCACCGAGCGCGAGGCCGCCATCGTGGATCTGGTCGCCGAGGGCCTCGACAACAAGGAGATCGCGGCCACGCTGTACCTCAGCGAGGGCACCGTGCGCAACCACATCAGCGCCATCCTCCAAAAGCTCGACCTCAAGAACCGCACCCAGCTCGTCGTCCGCTACTACCGCGACCGCTAAGCCCCCGTCTCCGAGCGCGTTTCGCCGCCGATCGCCTCGGCCAGCGAGATGAGATCCTGCTGCGAGTTCACCTCGGTCTTGCGGTAGATGCTCGAGATATGCGAGTTGACCGTCCCCGTCGAGATGAACAGCGCATCCTTGATGTACGGTCGGTTGCGTCCTGCCAGCAGCAGGCGGGCGACGTCGGTTTCGCGCGGGGAGAGCGCGAACCGCTCGGCCAGCGCGTCCGCGGCCGTCTCGGCGCGCGGGGGAGCCGCGGGAGCTGCGGGGGCCGCAGGGATCGACCCGTCCGCGGCAGGCTCGATCGCGTCGGCAATGACGAGCCTTCCGAAGTCGGTTTCGTACCCCTGCAGCGGGCGGGCGTCGCCGCCGATGAACAGCTTGTCGAAGTCCTCCAACTTGATGGCCATGCCGCATGCGAACAGCACCACGAGGAAGAACAGGGGCGCCGTGACCGGTATGATGCCATCGGTGATCAGGCACGACTGCTCGCCCAGCATCACGCCTGCGAAAATGCCCACCCCCTTCGCCATCAGGTAGATGAGCAGGGGCACCGCGGCGAAGCGCCGATCCTGCTTGACGGCTTGGTACCAGAAGCTCCAGGCCAGCGCCTCGAGGGCGATCATGCAGGCGAAGCAGAACGAGAACGCGATGGTCGCCAGCAACGGGCTGTAGAATCGCACGTACAGGATGAGGTAGCTCACGGCGAACACGACGATGGCGAAGCGCGCCTGCCCCCGCTGATGCTTGCGCGTTGCGGTTTTGCGGATGATCAGGAACAGCGTGAGCGTCACCAGCAACGTGGTGACGAACACCGAAGGGGAGTACCACGAGCGCGATTCGAAATCCCACGGGGCGGCGATCACGCGGAAGAACGCGAAGTTCAGCCAGACGATGAGGATGAACGCGCTCGCGTAGTTCAGCAGCATCGGCTTCACCGAGAAGGGCGCATCGCGCCCCGCGCTCTTCGGGGACGCGTCGTCCTCGGCGTCGGCGGGTTGCCGTTCGAGGTCGGGCAGGTCGGAGCTCATCAGCGCGAACGCCAGCGGCGCTACCGTGCAGAACACCACGGCGCATACGGTGGGGAGCACGATGAACACGAGGTACACCAGCAGGGAGAACACGGACACCAGGCCGAAGAACGTCCCGAGAAACGAGGCATCGAGCTCGGGAAAGTGATCGATCCGGTACAGGTACATCAGCGGCAGCAGCAAACCGATGACGGCTGCGCAGGCGAAGGGGAGCGTGTCGGGCAGCACGTTGTACGTGTACAGCACCCAGATGGCCAAGCAGCAAGCGCCCATCAAAACGGCGGCCAGCAGGTAGAGCGGGCGAGAGAAGCGCAAGGGCTTCGTGCGCCGCCTGACGAACAGGGCTGCCGCGCTCACCGCAAGCGCCAGTCCGGCAGCGCCCCAGCATTGCTCGGGGAGGCTCGGGCTCGGCACGTGCGACCCCTTGGTCAGCGTGCTCGAGAAGAACGCGAGGTACTCCCACGCGTACAGGATGACGAACGCGGCCAGGGCGCGGCGTCGTGAGCTTGAGGCGACGATGAGCCTGATCGGTCCCAGCACGGATGGATTCCGCGTTTCAGCCATACATGCCCTCCCCCGGCTTCGCTGTCCATGCCTCGATTTTACCCTATATCGCTCGGACGGGCCGGGAGAAGGGTCGCGCCCACGAGGCGCTGAACTCGGCGAACGGAAAATCATTGAGTTCCAATGATGCCGCGTTGCCCCGGCGCGTTCCGTTCCATTCGATCATACCGATGCGGCTTCGACCGCAGCTGCCTATGCTGATCCACGTGGTATAAGCATGAGACGAGAAGAGGGGGAACGTACATGGGAACCATGGATATGTCGAGAAGGCGGTTCGCTCAGCTGTCCGGGCTCGTCGGCGCGTCGGCGCTTGCGGGGCTGGGGCTGCCGGACAACGCCGAAGCGATCGAGCAGGCACCGGTCGATCCGGAATTCCCGGTTTCGGGTCGCGGGCGCAAGCTGGAGGCGACCTACGATCCGAGCACTGACGAGGTGAAAATCAACGACGAGGTCATCGTGCGCTACAGCAACTGCGTGGGGTGCTACGCCATGTGCGGCGTGCGCTTGAAGCTCGATCGCGAGTCGCGTGAGATATTGGCGCAGGGCGGCAACCCGTACAACCCGTGCAACGCCTATCCGGTGCTGCCGTTCGACGAGCCGCTGACGGAGGCGTACCGCACGATGACGCAGTCGCCCTCGAAGCAGACCGGCGCGGCCACGTGTTGCGGCCGCTCGCTCGGCGCGCTCGACGTGTACCTGAATTCGCATCGCATCACCATGCCCCTCAAGCGCGCCGGCAAGCGCGGCGAAGGCAAGTGGCAGCCCATCGGTTGGGACCAGCTCATCGAAGAGGTGGTCGAAGGCGGCAAGCTGTTCAAGGACATCGGCGAGGATCGCGAGATCGAAGGGTTCCGCGCCGTGCGCGACTTCGACACGCCGCTCGTGCCCGACGCCCCCGAATTCGGCTCGAAGGCGAACGGCCTCATCTACTGCGGCGGCCGCACCGACGGCCGCGGACAGACGTCCACGCGCTTCCTCAGCATGTACGGCAGCTCCAACAAGTACTCGCACCACTCGTCGTGCTACGGCGCGAAGGGCGTCTACCCCTACCAGTCGGGCGACGGCGACGACCTCGGCATCGACGCCGAATTCAACGAATACGCCATCTGGATGGGCACGTTCCCCGGCGCCAACGGCGGCAGCGTGATGAGCGATCTCAAACGCGTGGCGTCCACCATCGAGAACAAGCAGGCCAAGATCGTCGTGTTCGACCCGAACCTCGGCAACGGCGTGGTCACCCCGGCGCAGGACAACGCCGTGTGGTACCCCATCAAGCCGGCCACGAACTCCGCGCTGACCATGGGCATGATCCGCTGGATCATCGACAACAAGAAGTACAACGAGGACTTCATGTGCGCTCCGAACCTGCCCCAGGCTATCAAGCTGGGCTTCAACGCGTGCACGAACGCCACGCATCTCGTCATCGTGGACGAGGGGCATCCGAACTACCGTCACATGATGCGTCCCGAAGACGCGGGCCTCGAGCCCTCCGAGAAGGAGAACGCTTTCGAGGACCAGTACGTGTGCGTCGATGCGTCCACCCGGCAGCCCGCGGTCAGCCTCGACAGCGACAAGGGCCTCATGGAATGGGAGGGCGAGGTCAACGGCGTGAAGGTGCGCACGGCCTATTTGTTCCTCAAGGACAGCGCGAACGAGCATACCATCGAAGAGTACTCCCAGGTCTGCGACGTGCCGGTCGAGGTCATCGAGGAGGTTGCGAGCGAGTTCGTCGCCCATGGCACGAAGTCGTCCGTCAACGGTGCAGGCGGCGTCACGTCGGCGAACGGCACCGATGCGACCAGCTGCTTCTCCACGTTGGCCGGCCTCACGGGCGCCCTCTGCATGAAAGGCAGCCTCATCGCCACGTTCGTGGGCGTGGTGGGGCCCGGCAACGGCGACCGCTACCTGCTGAACAAAGCCGAGGGCGTGCCCGAGGGCAAGCCGGACGCGCGCGTCGATCGCACCGGGTTCGCCTGGGAAGACACGAGCGAGTACCAGCGCCGCGTCGCCGCCGGGGAGCGGGATCCCAAGCCCCTGCTGCCGTGGTATCCGGGCGGCGTGGGAACCTCCGACAACCAGATGGTGCTATCGCTGGCCAACGGCTACCCGCATAAGGCGAAGATCCTGCTCACGTGGCAGTGCAACCCCATCAAGGCCACGCCGGGCGCCATGCGCGACGAGGTGATGGAGGCGTTCAAGGACCCCGACATCGTGCCGCTGGCCATATGCTCGGACGTGGTCGAAGGCACGTTCGCCCACATGGCGGACTACATCGTGCCGGACACCATGTACCGCGAGCACTTCGGCATCTCCCAGCATGCCGCATGGTGGGGCCATAAGGGCAACTTCCTCCAGTGGCCCATGGTGGAGCCGAAGTCGATGAAGCTCGACGATGGGCGCCATGCCAGCTTCGACGCGTTCCTTTGCGATGTCGGCCGCAAGCTGGGGCTGCCGGGTTACGGCGACGAGGGGCTGCTGTCCGCAACGGGCGAGAAGTCCCCGTTCAACGACGCCTGCGACTACTACGTCAAGGCGCTGGCGAACGTGGCATACGAGGACGGCGTCATCGACGACCTCTCCCAGGAGGAGATCGAGATGCAGGCGCTCGACACCCTGCCGGACGCCTGGAGGAAGGCTGTCGCGGCCGAGGAGTGGCCGAAAGTGCAGCGCCTGCTCAGCCGTGGATGCCGCACGTGGCCCGAGGCCGACACGTTCGACGACGAGGGCCGCCATACGTACGCGGGCGCGTACATGGTGAACTTCTACTCCGAGGAGCGCGGCTCGGTGAAGAACCACTACACCGGGAAATACTACGAAGGAGCGCTCGGCTGGCATGCCGAAGCGTTCAGCGACGGCACGCCCATCGAGGACGTGTACTCCCGCGAGGAGTATCCCTTCGGCGCGGCCAGCCACAAGCCGTACTTCCGCTGCGTCACCATGTTGTCCGATAGCGCGCTCATGCGCGAGCTGTCGCCGCACAACTATCTGGAGATCAACATCGAGGATGCGCGCGAGCTGGGCATCCGCGACGGCGAGACCGTGCAGGCCGTCAATCCCTCGGGCGACGTGATGGAAGGTGTGGCCATGGTGCGCGGGGGCACGGCGCGCGGGACCATCGGCATCTCGTTCGGTTACACGCAGGACGCGTACGGCTCCACCGATCTGACGGTGGGCGACGAGACGATCCCCGGCAACCCGGACATCGACACGGGCGTACAGCTCTGCCAGATGCTCGATCCGCAGGTGGGCGAAGGCGGCATCTTCGCCTTCTCCGACCCCGAGGCATCGACGCCCGGCCGCAACGGCGGCATGTTCAAGCTGGTGGTTCCGTCGGTCTGACGACCGCCGGAACGGGTCGACGCTGCGGCTTCCCGTGGCACCCCATCTCGCGGCGAGGCCGAGGACTCGCGTACCGAAGTACGCTTCGCCCTCGCCCTCCCCACGATCTGGGGCGCCACGGAAACCCTCGCTGACCTTTGTGGACCTATGAGATGAGAAGAATAGAGGGTGAATCATGCAACGAGCTGAAACGAAATCGGGCAAGCGGCCCTTCATGTTGATCGACGTGTCGCTGTGCATCGGGTGCCACGCGTGCGTGAATGCGTGCAAGTTCGAGAACGGGCTGTCCATCAAGCAGTTCAACACCTGGATCGAAACCTGGGATGCGGGCGATTATCCCCAGGTGGTGCGCGCGAACGTGCCGCACCTGTGCAACCACTGCGACAATGCGCCGTGCATGGCCGTGTGCCCCACGGGGGCCACGTACAGCAACGACGACGGCCTGATCCTCGTGGATCAGGACCGCTGCATCGGCTGCAAGTACTGCATGGCGGCCTGCCCCTTCGCCGTGCGGTGGCAGAACGACGCGGGCGAGGTGGAGAAGTGCACGTTCTGCGTGAACCGCACGTCGCAGGGGCTGCTCCCGGCATGCGCCGGCAACTGCCCCACCCACGCCCGTCTGTTCGGCGATTTAAACGACCCGAGCAGCGAAGTTGCCCAGAAGGTGGCGAAGGCGCAGGCGGAGAGTATGCTGCCCGAACTGGGCATCGAGACCAACACGTGCTACGTCGGCCTCGCCGAGACGAACGCGCTGCCGAAGTCGTCGTCGGTGCTGCACGGCGGGCGCGTCGCGGTGAAGCTCGAAGACATGGAAAGGGGTGAGTAGCATGATGGTGTGGGATGGCGTTGTCGCATGCGACCTGTTCCTGGCCGGGTTGGGCGCGGGTGCGTTCCTGCTCTCCATTCTGGCGGGCTGGGCGCCGGGCGGCTCGAAGAAGATCAGGCTCATCGGCTCCATCGTGGGACCCGTCGCGGTTGCCGCCGGGGCGCTCACGCTCATGATCGACGCAAAGGCCGGCTTGGGCGATCCCCTGCGGTTCTTCTACCTCATCACGAACCTGGGTTCGCCCATGACCTGGGGCGTGCTTTGCCTCAGCATCTTCCTGGTGGTCAGCGTCGCCAGCCTGGTCGTTCAGCTGTGCAGGAAGGACGTGCCGCGCGCGCTCGATGTGCTCGGCATCGTGTGCGCCGCCGGCGTGGCGACGTACACGGGCGTCCTGCTGGGCTATTCGGCCTCGTATCCGCTGTGGAACCTCGCGGTGCTGCCGTTCCTGTTCGTGTGCTCGGCGGCGCTCACGGGCTTCGCGTTCGTGTCGGCCGTCGCGTACTTCGCGGCGCGCGACGAACTGGAGAAGATCGGCTTTCTGCCGAAAGCCGAAGTGGCGCTGCCGGTGCTGGTCGGGCTGTTCCTGCTCGTGCTGCTGGCGGTGACGGCCACCACGGGAGGCGAAGCGGGTGCCGTTGCCGCGACGGCTACCGTGCAGGGAATGCTGGCCGGCTCGAACGCGCTCGTGTTCTGGTTGGGCGTCGTGGTGTGCGGGATTGCGGTTCCGCTGGTTGCCGGCGTCGTGCGCCTGCGCTCGGCCGGTCGGGGCGTGACGGGGCTCAGCCTCGCGGGCTACGCGGCCGCCTGCATCGGCGGGTTCGCGCTGCGCTACGTCATCGTCGTCGCCGCAGTGGGCATGACGATGGGCGCCGGCTTCTAGCGGCACGCTGATCCGTCCGGGCGCTCGATCCCGTCGGGCGCCCGGGCCTGAGGGAAGGAGACGAACATGGAAAACGATCGGGCCGATGCGGCCGCCGTCTACGCGCTGTTCGCGTCGGTGCTGGTGACGGTGCCGGACGGGGAGGTTCGCGACCGCATGGCGCGGTTGCTTGCGGCGGCGGGCGACGAGGCCTCCGCCGCCGTCGACGAGGCCGCCGATCTGGAGCAGTGCTTCTACGACCGCCTGGTCATCGCCGTGTCGCCGCGCTACCTTCCGGCGATCGAGAGCTGCATGCTCGACGCCCGGGAGGACGAGCCCGGCCGCCTCGAGCCCGGCCGCCTCGACGGTCCGCGCATGACCGAGGTGCTGGCGTGCTACCGGACGTACGGGTTCGACCATCGCGCGTTGCGCGGGTTTCAGCCGCTCGTGGACAGCCTGCGTCCCGATCACCTTTCGGTCGAGCTGGCGTTCATGGCGCACCTGCGGCGTTTGGAGGCGGCAGGCGGCGAGAAGGGACTCGCGGCGGGTCGTTTCGCCGACGAGTTCCTCCGGCGGCATCTGGCGAGTTGGGTGCCCACGCTCTGCGCCGTCGCGCGTCAGCGCGGGGAGGGCGACGAGTACGTTCGCCTGATCGAAGCGGTGCGAAGCTGGATCGATCTCGACGCGAGCGCGGCTGCCTAATCGGTGCCGCAGCCTTCGCGCCGTTCGTTCCAGGCGTTTTGCAAGCTCGCTCCCTCATCGCGCTCGGGCTCTTGCCCGGTAGCGCGCGCGACCCCTCCCGACATGCCCGCGTCCCCCTCGGACGCGGGCATGTTCGCGTCTTCCATCCCGAGCGCCATGGCCGTGCGATGGGTTGCAGCTGCGCGGTACTCGGGCGTGTGCAGGTACGCCAGGTTCGCGCAGAGGCAGACGAGGAGCGCGGTCAGCAGGCCGACGCCCAGCATGCGCTGGGAAGCGCGCGGCGACGAGAAGAAGGGGATGCGCTTGCACCAGGCGAAATCGGAGAGGAAGACGATCGGCAGGATGACGATGGCGAACAGGGCCGCACGAATGGCCTTGTACACCAGCAGATCGTGGTTGCCCGCCACGACCGGCGGCATGAGCGTCAGAACGAACGCGAGGTAGAGCAAGCAGAAGAACACGAGCGCACACGAGCTTTTCCAGGGGTTCCCCGATCGAAACCCCAGCAGCTTTCGTGGCGTGCGCTCGTGCGAAAGCGGCACGTCGTTACTTCAAAACGTCGCTGAACAGGTCTTCGGCTTCCTTCTGCAGCTTTTCCTCGATGGCGAGGTAGGCGTCCAGCAGCTTGTTGCCGGCGTCGGTCAGGTCGCTGCCGTGCGCGCCGTCGCGGTTGAGCAGCTGCAGGTCGAGGGCCGCTTCCGTCTCCTTGATGATGCGCCAGGCCTTGCTGTAGGCCATGCCCATGCCCTTGGCGGCGGCGTTGAGCGAGCCGGTCTCGCGCACGCCCAGGCACAGGCTGGCGATGCCGCGTCCGAACAGCGAGCCGCTCTCGGCGTCCGGGTTCATGATGGAGAGCCGGATCGTCGGCTTCAGGTTCGCAAGGTCGCTCATGGTGTTCCGTCCTTTTCTCGTCAGATTGCGCGGGTGGCGCGTCAGGCGTCCAGGTGCTCGAGGAAGCGCAGCGCCGCCGCCTCGATGTCGTTCGTGCCGCCGTCGATCACGTCGCTGAAGCGGATGGGCAGCGCGTCGAGCTCGGCCAGGCCGCGGGGGATGTCGTTCGCCCCCGTCTCGCGCGCGATCAGGTCGTTCAGTTCGCAGCCGGACAGCGCGGCCACGTCGTCGGGCAGCGCGGCGCCCGGCTCGATGCCGTGCAGCGCGCGATACACGTTGTCGCCGAACTTGGCCCAGTGCGCCGTGCTCGCGATGAGCACGGGGTTCTCGCCCCGGAGGTTCTCGGCGGTTTGGTAGGCGACGGCCGTGTGCGGGTCCAGCAGGTAGTCGTGTTCGTCGAACACGCGCTTGATGGTGTCGAGGCACGTGGCGTTGTCGATGGAGTCGGAGGCGAACAGCTCCCTCACGCGGGCGAACGTGCCCTCGTCCACGCGGAAGCGCCGCTGCTCGCGCAGGTCGGCCATCCAGCCGGCGATGGCGTTCGCGTCGCGGTCCGTCAGCTCGAACAGCTGGCGCTCCAGGTTCGACGACACGAGGATGTCCATCGACGGCGACGGCGTCAGCACGAAGGGGCGCTCGGAGATGTCGTAGGTGCCCGTGTTGATGAAGTCGGTGAGCACGCGGTTCTCGTTGCTGGCGCAGTACAGCATGCCCAGCGGCACGCCCATGCGCTTGGCGTAGTAGGCGGCCAGGATGTTGCCGAAGTTGCCCGTGGGCACGCACACGTCCAGCTCGTCGCCCAGTCCCAGCTTGCCGTCGGCCACCAGCTGCGCATAGGCCGACACGTAGTACACGATTTGGGGCATGAGGCGCCCCCAGTTGATGGAGTTCGCGCTCGAAAGCGCGATGCGGTGCGCGTCCTGCAGCTGCTCCGCGAACGCTTCGTCGCCGAACACGTTCTTCGCGCCGGTCTGGCAGTCGTCGAAGTTGCCGCGCACGCCCCACACCTGCACGTTGCGACCGCGCTGCGTGGCCATCTGCTTGAACTGGATGTCGCTCACGCCGCCGTCGGGGTACATCACGGCGATGGACACGCCGTCCACGTCGCGGAAGCCCTCGAGCGCGGCCTTGCCCGTGTCGCCCGACGTGGCCACGAGGATGAGGAAGTCGTGGTCGAGCTTCCCCTGCTCGCGCAGCTGGGCGGCGCTTGCTGAGAAGAACCGCGGCAGGCACTGCAGCGCCATGTCCTTGAACGCGCTCGTGGGGCCGTGCCACAGCTCCAGCACGTGGGTGTCGGCCGTGAGCGACGTGATGGGGCAGATGCGCTCGTCGTCGAAGTTGTCGCCGTAGGCCTGGGCCATGAGCGATTCGATGGTCTCGGCGGGCAGGTCGACCTCGAAC
Source organism: Eggerthella hominis (assembly GCF_014287365.1). Taxonomy (NCBI): domain Bacteria; kingdom Bacillati; phylum Actinomycetota; class Coriobacteriia; order Eggerthellales; family Eggerthellaceae; genus Eggerthella; species Eggerthella hominis. The sequence continues at coordinate 25,350 of NZ_JACOOA010000002.1, read as the reverse complement.
GCCTCGTAGATGCGCGCCGCGCGCTGGGCGTACGGCAGCGCGGCCAGCGCGCCGATCTCGTCGAGCGAGAGCTCGGGGATGCGCTCGGGCACGTACAGACCGCCGCCTGCGGCCAAGCCGTCGATGACGGCTTCCGTGAAGGTGATCGGGTGCTCGCTTTGCCCGCGCGTGTCGGAATAGAGGTTTTGAGCCATGTCCTGCACTTTCATCCGTGTTCCGCCGAACCAGTATCACGTCCCAGTATACTATGCTGAGAATTATCCCGGCGGCAGAATCGGCACGGGATTTCCACGCGCCGCCCGACGCGCACAAGAGGATTGGGGTCCCCATGGACGGCTACGAACACGATCCGGTTTGGGTGGAAGCCCAATCGTTTCTGCCGGAAGGCAATCGGTTGACGGCGAGCACGATGCCCGACGAGTACGTTTTGACCTTGCCCGGCGCCGACGTGCACATCGACCATTATCGGCCCGCATCGCCGCGCGCGAGGATCGTGCTGTTCCACGGCGTCGGGGGGAACGGACGCTTGCTCTCGTTCGTCGCCGTGCCTTTGATGCGCCATGGGTTCGAGGTCGTGTGCCCCGACCTGCCCCTCTACGGCCACACCCGTTGCGAGGGCGTCGTCACCTACGACACGTGGGTGACGTGCGGGACGCGCATCGTGGAGCACTTCCAAGGGGAGCGGGGAACGGGGGAGGGCTCGCCGCCCCTCTTCCTCTTCGGGTTGAGCGCCGGCGGCATGCTGGCCTACCAGATCGCTTGCGCGTGCGACGGCGTCGCCGGCCTCATCGTCACGTGCCTGCTCGACCAGCGCGATCGGGTGGTTGCCGCGCGCACCGCCAGCAGCCCTCTTCTGGGCGCGGTCGCACGGCCGCTCGTCTCCCTCCTCAACGCGTGCGCCGGGCGGACGGAGCTGCCGATGAAGCTCGTAAGCAACATGAAGGCCATTGCCAACGACGAAGCGCTCGTCGACCTCCTGATGCGAGACGAAACCTCGTCCGGCGCACGCGTTCCCATCGCGTTTCTGCACGCGATGCTCAATCCGAAGATCGAGGTCGAGCCCGAGCGCTTCCGCGCCTGCCCGGTGCTCCTGGTGCACCCGGGCGACGATCGCTGGACGGACGTCGAGCTGAGCAACCGCTTCTACCATCGTCTGGCCTGCGAGAAGGAGACCGTGATGCTGGACGGGGCCGGCCATTTTCCCATCGAGGAACCGGGCCTGAGGTTGATGGAAGCTGCCTGCGTCGCGTTCATCGAGCGCCAGCTTCCGTAACGTTTCGACCCGCTCGGTGTCCTGCGGGCTACCGCTTTGTGACGAAATCCTCCATCGTCCGCCGTTTCGCGCGCTGCTCCTTACTATTTTCCTCACGGTCGATTTTCAAGGCGAACCACGCAGAGCAAGGAGCGACGATGGGCCACGAGCGAAGCGCCTCATCCGGCGGCATGATGATGCACGGAGTGAACCTCAAGCGGCGGTTCTTCGTGAGCCTCGTGCTGGCGGTTCCCATCCTGCTGCTGTCGTCGCCGATGGGGCTCGCGCTGCCCATCACGCTGTCGTTTCCCGGCTCGGACTGGCTCGTGGCCGCGCTGGCCACGGTGCTGTTCGTCTACGGCGGCTGGCCGTTTCTGCGCGGTGCGGCGGACGAGGTGCGCAACCGCAAGCCCGCCATGATGACGCTCGTGGCGCTCGGCATCACCACGGCCTACGTCTACAGCATGTACGCGTTCGCCATGGGCAGCGTCGCGCACGACGGCGGCATGCACATGGACTTCTTCTGGGAATTGGCCACGCTCATCGTCATCATGCTACTGGGCCATTGGATCGAGATGCGGGCCGTCATGGGCGCGGGCGACGCGCTCAAGGAGATGGCCGAGCTGCTGCCGGCGCAGGCGCACGTGAAGCAGGCGGACGGCTCCTTCGCCGACGTGCCGCTCGACGAGGTGCAGGTGGGCCAAACCGTCATGGTGGAGGCGGGGGAGAAGGTGCCCGCCGACGGCGAGGTGACGGACGGCTCGTCGTCCGTCAACGAGGCGCTCGTCACGGGCGAGGCGCGCGCCGTGGAGGCGCATGAGGGCGACACGGTGTTCGGCGGCTCGCAGAACGGCGACGGCACGCTGTACGTGCGCGTCACCGGAACCGGCCAGTCGGGCTACCTCGCCCAGGTCATGCAGCTCGTCTCGCAGGCGCAGCAGGAGAAATCGCGCGCCGAGGTGCTGTCCGACAAGGTGGCGCGCTGGCTGTTCTACGCCGCCGTGAGCGTCGGTCTCGTCGCGTTCGTCGCGTGGCTCGCCGTCACCGGCAGCGTGTCGGACGCGCTCACGCGCATGGTCACCGTGTTCGTCATCGCGTGCCCGCACGCGCTGGGCCTGGCCATTCCGCTCGTGGCGGCGCGCTCAACCTCGCTCGGCGCGCGCAACGGCCTGCTCGTGCGCCGCCGACGCGCCCTCGAGGTGGCGCCGCGGGTGAACGTGGTGATGATGGACAAGACGGGCACGCTCACCGAGGGCGACTTCCGCGTGGCCGAGGTGCGCGCGGTGGGGAAGCGGGGCGCCCCCGCCGGTGACGCCCCCGACGCCGACGGCGCCCCCGCCGACGATCGCGTGCTCGCGCTCATGGCGGGCCTCGAGCAGTCGTCTTCGCACCCGCTGGCCGCCAGCATCGTGGCCGCCGCGCATGAGCGCGGCGTGCAGCCTGCGGCCGTGCGCGACGTGCAGGCCGTGGCGGGCGTCGGCGTGAAGGGCGTGCTTGAAAATGGCTCGCACGCCCTCATCGCGAACGCGCGCTACCTGGACGAGCAGCGCATCCACTACGATCGTTCCGCCTTCGACCAGCTGGCAGGCCGTGGCCTCACCGTCAGCTACCTCGTGATCGACGGCGAGGTGCGCGGCGTGGTGGCGCAGGGCGACCAGATCAAGCCCACCGCCCGCGAGGCGGTGCGACAGCTCAAGGCGCGCAGCATCGCGCCCGTCATGCTCACCGGCGACAACGAGGCGGCGGCCCGCGCCGTGGCGCACGCGCTCGGCATCGACGAGTTCCGCGCCGGCCTGCTGCCGCAGGACAAGGTGCAGCTCGTGCAGCAGCGCCGCGACGCGGGCGACGTGGTGATGATGGTGGGCGACGGCATCAACGACGCGCCGGCGCTGGCCCGCGCCGACGTGGGCGTGGCCATCGGCGCGGGCACCGACGTCGCCATCGACTCCGCCGACGTCGTGCTCGTGAAAAGCGACCCCGAGGACATCGTGCGCCTGCTCGACCTCGGCACGAACACCACGCGCAAGATCAAGCAGAACCTCTGGTGGGGCGCCGGCTACAACATCGTGGCCATCCCGCTGGCGGCCGGCGTCCTCGCGCCGGTGGGCATCCTGCTCAGCCCCGCCGTGGGCGCGGTCCTCATGAGCCTATCCACCGTCATCGTCGCCGTCAACGCGATGACCCTCAAAAACAAATGAGGCGACCGCGCCCCGCGCCCTGCAGCGTCCTCGTCCCAGTCCAACAATATGCGGAAAATGTTAGCTAAGGCTTCCATTCCCCGAGAGTTTGCTATAAGATACTTTTGTTACATGAAGCTAACTCGATGGGAGCCACCATGGACAACGCAACGGTTGCGAGCATGCAGGGAACGGTCGGTCGTACGGACGCAGGGTCTGCGCCGGGCATCGCCTGCCAGCAGATGCCGCTTTCGTTCCTGAAGGGCGGCGAGACGGGCACCATCGCGAAGGTGCGCGGTCGCGGCGATCTGCATCATCATCTGGAGAACCTCGGCTTCGTCGAGGGCGCGCAGGTGACGGTGGTATCCGAGGCTGCCGGCGACCTCATCGTCGAGGTCAAGGGCACCCAGGTCGCGCTCAACCGCCAGGTCGCGGCGCATATCATCACGAACGCCGCCGCGTAGCGCCTCCGCAAACCACGCACGAGCACGAACGGATGTTTCACGTGAAACATCTGCCGTGCCGTTTGGCGTGCGCGCATCGAGTTGGCATCACCGCAAGGAACCTCAAGGAAAGGAAACGGGGCATATGGCAGAAGTTCAAGATCGAACGCTGCGCGACGTGGCCATCGGCGACACCGCCACCGTCCGTCGCCTGACGGGCGAGGGCGCGCTCAAGCGTCACATCATGGACATGGGCATCACCAAGGGGACGAGCGTGTTCGTTCGCAAAGTCGCGCCGCTGGGCGATCCGATCGAGGTCACGGTGCGCGGATACGAGCTGTCGCTGCGCAAGAGCGAGGCGGAGAGCATCCTCGTCGGCTGACGTTGCCAGGCGTGAGCGCCAGGTGACGAGGATAGAGGCGCCGCGGCGCTTCTTTTTTGGGACTGAGTTAGTAGCAGCTAACTTAAAAACGAGCCAACGGGGGATTGCAAACCCCCGACCGGCTTCGAAGCAGATGGAAAGGCTGATCATGGGAATTCGCATAGCGCTTGCCGGTAACCCGAACTGCGGCAAGACGACGATGTTCAACGATCTGACCGGCGCCAGCCAATACGTTGGCAACTGGCCGGGCGTGACCGTTGAGAAAAAGGAAGGGAAGTACACCCGCGACAAAGACGTGATCATCACGGACTTGCCGGGCGTGTACTCGCTGTCGCCGTACTCTCCCGAGGAGATCGTGACGCGCGACTACCTGTTGGACGGCGGCCCCGACGTCGTCGTGAACCTCGTGGACGCGACGAACCTCGAGCGCAACCTGTACCTGACCACGCAGATCCTCGATCTGGGCGTGCCCGTCGTGGTGGCGCTTAACATGATGGACCTCGTGAAGAAGAGCGGCGACAAGATCGACGTGGCCGGCCTGTCGAAGCAGCTGGGCTGCCCCATCGTCGAGACGACGGCGCTCAAGGGGCACGGCATGGCCGAGCTCATGGAAACCGCCGTCAAGGCGGCGAAGGCCGGCAAGCCCGCCGAGCCGAAGATGCCCTTCGACGCGCAGGTGGAAGAAGCCATCACGAAGATCGAGGGCATTCTGGGCAACCGCGTGTCCCCGGCAACCGCGCGCTGGTTCGCCATCAAGCTGTTCGAGGGCGAGGAGCGCACCGTCGCCAACATGAAGCTCAGCGCCGCCGATCTCAAGGCGGTCGAGGCGATTCGCGAAGAGGTGGAGAACAAGCTCGACGACGATGCCGAGAGCATCATCACGTCCGAGCGCTACAACGCCATCACGCACGTCATCGACAAGACGATGAAGCGCTCGCACAAGGGCATGACCACCACGCAGAAGATCGACCGCGTGGTGACGAACCGTTGGCTGGGCCTGCCCATCTTCGTGGTGGTCATGGCGCTCGTGTACTACCTGGCCATCTCCGTGGGCACGGGCGTGGTCACCGACTGGGCCAACGACGGCATCTCCGGCGACGGCTTCCTGTACACCGGCGGCGCGGCCTACGAAGAGGCCGTGGGCGAATGGGAAGGCGAGCAGGCCAACATCGAAGCCTACCTCGCCGCTGCCGAGGAAGACGGCATCGACGTGGAGGGCGCGACCGCGGCCCTCGAGGCCGAAGAGCCCACCGCTGCCGACGAAAGCGCTCTCGCCGCATTCCAGGAGGATGCCGAGAAGGCCGGCGTCGTCGGCATCGTCGAGGACGAGGAGACCGGCGAATCCGCCGAGGTGGACGCCGCGGCCTTCGCAACCGCCCTCGAAGCCGAAGAGCCCGACGCTTCCGACGGCTCGTGGGGCCTGTGGATTCCCGGTTTGGGAGCGGTCATCGGCAACGCCCTCGAAGCGGTCGACGTCGCCCCGTGGCTGCAGAGCCTCGTGATGGACGGCATCGTCGCGGGCGTCGGCGCCGTGATCGGCTTCATTCCCCAGATGATCATCCTGTTCCTGCTGCTCGCGCTGCTCGAAGGGTGCGGCTACCTGGCGCGCGTCGCGTTCATCATGGACCGTGTCTTCCGCCGCTTCGGCCTGTCGGGCAAGAGCTTCATCCCGATGCTCGTCGCGTCCGGCTGCGGCGTGCCCGCCGTCACGGCCACGAAGACCATCGAGAACGAGAAAGACCGTCGCATGACCATCATGACGACGACGATGATCCCCTGCGGCGCGAAGATGCCCATCATCGCGCTCGTGTTCGGCGCCATCGCTGGCGGCAACACCGAGGCCACCTGGTGGATCGCCCCGCTGTTCTACTTCCTGGGCGTCATCGCCATCATCATCTCCGGCATCATGCTGAAGAAGACCAAGATGTTCGCCGGCCCCACCTCGCCGTTCGTCATGGAGCTTCCTTCCTACCACATGCCCACGGTGAAATCCATCCTGATGTCCACGTGGGACCGCATCAAGGGCTACATCGTCAAGGCAGGTACGATCATCTTCCTGTCCACCATCGTCATCTGGCTGCTCATGAACTTCGGTGACGCGGGCGAGGGCTTCGGCTTGCTCGATACCGAGATGGACGACTACATCCAGTACAGCCTCATGGCGGGCCTGGGCAACGGCATCGGCTGGATCTTCGCGCCGCTCGGCTTCGGAGACTGGCAGGCAACCGTCACGTCCATCACCGGCCTTGTGGCGAAGGAGAACGTCGTCGCCACGGTCGGCATCCTGACCAGCCTGGGCGATGTGGGCGAAGCCGATCCCACCATGTGGGCCGCGTTCGCCGCTCTCTTCGCGGGCTCGGTGCCGGCCATCCTCGCCTTCTGCGCCTTTAACCTGCTGTGCGCGCCGTGCTTCGCCGCCATCGGCACCATCTGGCGCGAGATGGGCACCGCGAAGTGGACCTGGTTCACCATCGGCTACATGACCATCTTCGCGTGGTGCGTGGGATTGATGTTCTACCAGTTCGGCGGCTTGCTTACCGGCGAGATCGGCTTCAACGTGTGGACGGTCGTGGCCATCGTGGTCCTGGCCGGCATGCTGTTCCAGATTTTCCGCCCCATGCCCACCTTCGACAAGAAGAAGAACAAGGTTGCGGGCGAGCTTGAAGCCGAGGGCAGCGTCGCGTAGGCGAAGCGGCTTCGGGCCCGAGGGAACCCCCTCGGGCCTGTGCCCCGATGTTCCGAGAAAGGACGCGCTATGTTTGGTTTGGAGTTCACGCCGTCTACGGTGGTCGTCGCGCTCATCGTGCTGGCGCTCGTGTTCCTCGCGGTTCGCCGCTTGGTGCGCAACGGCATGTGCGATTGCCACAAGGGAGACGACGCGCACGGCGGATGCGCCGGAGGATGCGGCGGCTGCTCGGGCTGCGGCGCTGCCAGCGCCATGGTGGCCGACATGCAGAAGCGAGCCGCTGTGGAGTCGCACCGCTAACCGCCCCATACGCAGAGCGTCGTAACGCGATCAACGAACGGATGTTTCACGTGAAACATCCGTTTCGTCGTTTACGGGGGGCAGAGGGCACGGGGGCAGGGGGGCAGGGGAGCGGGGATGCCGTGGTCGCCCCCTCCGTGGTCGCCCCCTCCCTCCGATATGTGGAGGAATTGTAAACCATGGTAAACTTTTATTGCCCCGCAGCAAAAGTTATCGTAGACTAACAATTGTCAGCGGGGCCGAGGAAATCGAACCCGCAGGCACCTCCTCTTTTTGCTGACACGGTGGTGGGGACTCTCCTCTCGTCTGGTCGTCCACCACACAGCACGCCGGCGAGGGACCCCCTTCCCTCGCCGGCTCCTCCAACACCCCTTGCACCGCCATCCGGTTTCAACTGGTTCCGCCTGTCGTGTGGTACCATGGAACGACGAACAAAAGGAGGGTTCCGTGGAAAAAATGTCCATGTCGCACGAGGACTACCTTGAAGCCATCGTGATGCTGGGAGGCACGACGGAGGTGTCGGTCAGGTCGGTCGACATCGCGACGAAGCTCGACGTGTCGAAGGCCTCGGTCAACAAAGCGATCAGCTCGCTCAAGGAAAAGGGTCTTGCCGACCAGCCCTATTACGGCGACATCACGCTCACCGAAGAAGGGTACGCCTACGGCATGTCGGTTCTCGACCGCCATCACATGCTGTTCACGTTCCTCACGAAGGCGCTCGGCATCCCCGAGGAGCAGGCCGAGAAGGAAGCCTGCCTCATGGAGCACGCCATCAGCGACGAATCGTTCAAAAAATGGAGTTCTTATATTAACAAGCTCGACCTGTAAGCGGGTTTCGCCCCGCTTTCCCTGACCGTTTTCCTCGGTCACGCGAGCATTCAACAAGTTCTTAACGACGCGCCCGCCCGCCCCGCCCTCGGTGGCAGGGCGGGCGTCGGTGTGGTATGCTTTCCCCAGCTTCTGCATTAAACAAACCAAACACGAAACACGATGCACAGAGGAGCCCCTTTCCTTGGCAACGCAGCCTTATATTCTCTCGTTTGACGAGGCGAAACGCGACACCCGTGCGCGTCGTCCCTCTCCTGCTGCGCCCGAATCGCGTCCCGTGATCCATTCCGTCGATGCCATCCCCGCATTCGAGTCGCCCTTCCGCCAGGCAGGCGAGGGGCGGGGGAGCGCGCGAACGGCGGCGCACGCGCGCCCGTCGGGCGCTGCGCGGCGATCGTCCGCGGGAGCCGGCGACGGTTCGTTCGCCCGCATATCGACGTTCGATCGTCCCGCAGGCCGCCATGCGGCGCCGCGTCCGGCGTCGTCGAGCCCGCGCCGCGCATCGAGCTCGTACGGCACGGGCCGCTTCTCCTCGCTCGACGAGCGCATCGAGGAGCAGCCCGAAGAGGAAGTCGAAGAGCGCCGCCTGACCCGCAAGGAGCAGCGCAAGAAGGCACGCGCCAAGAGCAAGGCCGAGCGCGCGTTCACCAAGCAGTTCGGCGGCTCGAAGCCATCCGACGCCTCGCAATCGGGCCCGCGCGCCGCAGTGTACAAGGGCGAGATGGGCGCGAAGCACCGTCAGGCCGCGCGCATGCAGAATGCGGAGAGCCCGCAGGCTTCGGCGAAGCGCGGCTTCTCGCTGGGATCGCTCGCATCGCTCAAGTCGTCGCCGAAGTTCATCGCGAGCGCGGCCGTCGCCGTCTGCCTCGTGCTCTCGTGCGCCTTCCTGTACCCGCCGGCGCAGCAGTACTACCATGCGCTGCGCGAGCGCGACCAGCTGGCCGCCGAGTACGCGGCGCTCGAGGAGCGCAACGGCGCCCTCGAAAGCGACGTCTCGTCGCTGCAGACCGACGCCGGCATCGAGGATCGCGCCCACGAGCAGTTCGGATGGGTGAAGAAGGGCGAGGAGACGGCGAACGTGCGCGGCCTCGACCTTGACGAGGACGAGGCATCCACGTTCCGCGCCAACATCACGCCGGGCAGCGTCGAGGCGCCGGAGACGTGGTACTCGCCGTTTCTGGACGCCCTGTTCGGCGTCGAGTAGACCGAGGGAAGGGATCGCCATGAGCGCCATCGCGGAGCCTGAGAGTGCCGAAAGCGGTTTCCAGGCGGGCCGATACGCGGCCATCGACATCGGCACCGTGACGTGCCGCATGCTCGTGGCCGACGTGGACGAGGCGGGACGGCTCCATGAGCTCGACCGCGAGTACACCATCACGAACCTCGGCGAGGGCGTGGACGCGACGGGCGTGCTGAAGCCCGCGGCCATGCAGCGCGTGGCCGACGCCGTGGCGCGCTTCCTCGACGTGCTGCGCGGGTTCGCCACGCCGGAACATCCCGCCATCACGACGAAGGCCATGGCCACGTCGGCCGCGCGCGACGCGCGCAACGCCGACGAGTTCGAGGCGCTGTTGGCGGGCCTGGGCGTCACGCTGTCCGTCATACCCGGCGAGCGCGAGGCGGCCCTCTCCTTCGCGGGCGCGTCGTGCGACTTCCGGGGGGAGCGCCTGCTCGTGGTGGACATCGGCGGCGGCTCGACCGAGGTCATCGCCGGGCGCGCGGGCAGCCGGCCCGATCGCTCGCACTCCTTCAACATCGGATGCCGTCGCGTGACGGAGAAGTTCTTCGCGGCCGACCCTCCCAGCGCCGGCGAGCTCGAACGGGCCCGGGCGTGGGTGGAAGAGGGGATGCGCCCCTACTTCGACGAGCTGCGCGGGGCGGGCTTCGCGCCCGAGCGGTTGGTGGCGGTGGCCGGTACGGCCACCACGGTGGTGTCGATCCACGAGCGCATGGAGGTGTACGACACCTCCCGCGTGCACAAGGCCGTCATCACGCGCCCTGTGCTCGACGGGGTGGCCGACCAGCTGGAACGCGTCCCGCTCGCGCAGCGCGAGCGCATCGTCGGGCTCGATCCGGGCCGCGCGCCCGTCATCGTGGCCGGCATGGTGATCCTGCAGACGGTGCTCGACCTGGCCGGCGTCGATTCGTTCACGGTCAGCGAGTCTGACATTCTCCACGGCATCATTTTGGACGAAGCGGCGCGCTGAGGTCCCGCCGCCCGATAAAGTTTGCTACCATAGGGCCTGCTCGTTTTCAGCGGGCCGCCGCACGCGGGGGCGTGGCGGAATTGGCATACGCAGGAGACTTAAAATCTTCCGGCTTCGGCCTTGCGGGTTCGAGTCCCGCCGCCCCTACCACCTTGCGCTTCGTGGTGCGGCGAGCGCCACGGAGGCGACGCCTCCCGCTTACTCCTCGTCGTACGCTTCCAGCACGGCGGGCAGCGACGCGGTCACCACGTTGCCGACGGCCGGCAGCCCGATGAGCACCGCGCTGATCACCTCGTCGCGCGTGGCTCCGTGCATCTTCGCCATCTTCACGTGGAACGGCAGGCCGCTGTCGAGACGCGCCGCCGCCATGACGGCGAGGTAGGCGAGAGCGGCGGTCTTGTCGTCGAGCGCGCTGGCTGCGCCGAGCGCCTGCACCGCCTCCGACCATGCCTGCTGGTGCTGCGGAGCCTCTTGGGCGAATGCTTGGAATGCGGGGCTGACGTTCATGGACGCCTCCTTCTCGCGCGGGATTTTTGATGCTCCCAGTGTAGCAAGCGAAGCGTCCCTTGACGCAAAGCGTTGCATACTCTCAACCTGATATGCGGAGAAACCCGGAAAAATAAGCCGCTGGCGCAGCGCACGGAAAGCGCCCGCTTTTCTTTGTGATACCATGTCGAGCGGATCATTCGCCCAGGCCTACAGAGAAAGTGCTATGGAGACAATCAACGAAATCATCGCAGCCGTAGAAGAACCTCCCGAGTCGTTCGAGCAGTACCTGACGTCGTACGCCGACCGCGTGGGCGACCTGGTGAACTCCTTCATCCCGAAGGGCACGCACGCGGACATGGACCGCTACCTGTACCAGCCGCTCATGGCGTACAGCCAGAACGGCGGTAAGCGCCATCGTCCGCTCATCTGCTTCGCGGCCTGTCGCGCCGTGGGCGGCGACATGGCGCGCGCGACCAGCGCCGCGGCCGCCATCGAGCACTTCCATACCGCGGCCCTCATCCACGACGACATCGCCGACGAGGCCGAGCTTCGCCGCGGCGAGCCGTGCATGCACCTCACCGAGGGCATGGGGCTGGCTATCAACGCGGGCGACCTCGCGCTCTCCCTCGTCAACGGCACGGTGGTGTCGGACGAGAACCTCGACGATGCCACGAAGGTGCGCGTCATCACCGAGCTCATCGACATGACCCGCCGCACCATCGAGGGCCAGGCGCTCGACATCGGATGGGCGCGTGACGGCCGCTACGACATCACGCCTGAAGACTACCTGGTCATGGCCACGCACAAGACCGCGCATTACTCCGGCGCGGTGCCCCTGGCCATCGGCGCCATCATCGGCGGCGGCACCGAGGTCGAAGTCGAGGCGCTGCGCAACTACGGCCTGGACACTGGCCTCGCGTTCCAGATCCAAGACGACCTGCTGAACCTCGTGGGCTCCGAGGAGAGCACGAAGAAGGACTTCCGCAACGACATCACCGAGGGCAAGCGCACGCTCATGGTGGTGCACGCGCTGCAGCACTCCGACGATCGCGACCGCCTCATCGACATCCTGTCGTCGAAGGAGAAGGACCAGGCCGTGCTCGCCGAGGCCGTCGCCATCATGGAGGCGTCCGGCAGCATCGACTACGCGCGCAACTACGCCGAGAACCTCACGAGCATCGCGAAGAACCGCCTGACCGACATGGTGCGCCCCTCCACGGCCCGCGACCTCCTCGTCTCCATGGCCGACTGGTTCGTCAGCCGCTTGAAGTAATCTGATCCGACGGCCTGTCGCCGCTGGAACATGCCTCTGTTGCTTTGGTGGAAGCGCCGTCCCGTCTGGGGCGGCGCTTCGTTCTTGCGTTACTATGACGCTCATGGAAACCATTAAGCGACATGACACCGGTCCCGCGGTCGAAGACGTGCAGCAGCGCCTCGTCACCATCGGGCTGCTCGATCCCGCCGACGTCGACGGGGCGTTCGGCGATACCACGGCCGAGGCCGTGCAGGCGTTCTGCGGCGGCGCGGGCCTGCCTCTCACCGACGAGGTGACCGAGAAGGTATGGGCGGCGCTCGTCGACGCCTCGTTCACGCTGGGCGATCGCACCCTGTACCTGCGCATGCCGCACTTCCACGGCCACGACGTGCTGGAGCTGCAGCACGCGCTGGGCGCGCTCGGCTTCGCCTGCGGCGCCACCGACGGCATCTTCGGCGCGTTCACCGAGCTTGCGCTGCGCAAGTTCCAGCTCAACCTGGGCCTGCCGTCCGACGGCATCGCCGGCGCCTACACGTACGCCGCCATCCGCAACCTCCACCATTCGTGGGAGGGCAAGGAAGCGGTACACGGTTCCAGCCACCTCGGGTTCGCCCGCGCCGCCGACGTACTCGAGCGCAACGCGCTGTGCCTGTTCGGCACGCAGGATTTCACGCGCAGCGTCGCATCGCGCATGTCGAACCTCGCGCTGGCCACGAACCCTGCATCCAAGATCATGAGCGCCGACTCGCTGCTCGTCGCCCCCGACGACTCGATGCTGCTCGTGCACATCGTCCTGCCGGGCGAGCTGACGGTGACCACCGTGCCGCGCGTCAGCTTCGAGGACGAGGAAACGCTGTCGCTGCGCCTCGAGACGGCCATCGGCGTGGCCGACGCCGTCAACCCGTCGCGCATCGCCGTCGAGCTTCCCAGCACCATGTGGGAGGACGCGGGTGCGGGGCGTTCCGCGCAGCACTTCGCCATCACTCTCCTCGACGCCCTCTGCACCGCGCTGTCGTAGGTCGGCGGGCGTTCTCGTCGCCTCGCCTCACCTGCTACACCATCTGGTGTATTCTCGTGTCGGTTCGATGACGGATGCGCAAAGGGTACTGATTTCCGCAGGTGAGGGCTTTATACTGCTGCCAACAACAACCGATCCGTCGAAAGCAGGTCATCATGGCTGACGATATGAAGAACACCGATCCCAGCACCCCGCAGCAGCCCGACGCGGCGCCGCAGCCTCCCGTCACGCCCGAGCCCCCGACCGAGCCGATGCCGCAGCAGCAGCCCCCGATGGGCCAGCAGGTTCCGCCCGCGCAGCCCCAGCCTCAGCCTCAGCCCCAGCCGCAACCGCAGCCCCAGCAGCCGATGTACGGCGCGCCCCAGCCGCAGCCCCAGGCATTCTACCCGCCTGCGCCGCTCATGCAGCTCACCGGCGGCATGAAGTTCGCCTGGCTCGTGGTGGGCGCTCTCATGGGCATCCCGGGCATCATCATCTCGTGGCTCGTGAACGTCGACAAGATGCCGCAGGTGAAGAGCGATGCGCTCAAGTTCACCGTCATCGGATTCGTCATCAACATCGTGTTCTGGTTCATCATGAGCTTCCTGATCACCGGCGCGATCTCCGCTGCGGTGTACGGGATGATGGGAAGCCTGGACTCGGGTTCCTACGGCTACGGCTACCACGGATCCTGGTAATCGACCGGTAAAATCTGTAAATCGCTTCATTATTGAAGAGCCCTCCGGGGCTCTTCCTTTTGCGTGCTAAAGCGAGTGGTACAATGAACGGCGATTTCCAGGAGTTCGCGCGGGGAAGCGCGGGCGCCCGAGACCCACCGCACAAAGGAGCACACATGCCACGTCCCATGACCATGGCGGAGAAAATCCTCGCCGCCCATGCGGGGCTCGACGAAGTGGAGCCGGGTCAGCTGATCGAATGCGATCTCGACCTCGTGCTGTCCAACGACGTCACCGCCCCCATCGCCGTCAAAGAATTCCGCAAGATCGGCGTCGAGAAGGTGTTCGATCCTACGAAGATCGCCCTCGTGCCCGACCACTACGTTCCCAACAAGGACATCAAGAGCGCCGAGCAGGCCAAGATCGTGCGCGACTTCGCGCGCGAGCAGGGCATCACCCATTACTACGAGGTGGGCTGCATGGGCGTCGAGCACGCGCTGCTTCCCGAGCAGGGCGTCGTCGGCGCGGGCGACCTCATCATCGGCGCGGACAGCCACACCTGCACGTACGGCGCGCTGGGCGCGTTCGCCACGGGCGTGGGCTCCACCGACGCCGGCGTGGGCTACGCCACCGGCAAGGCGTGGTTCAAGGTGCCCGAGTCGCTGCTGTTCAAGATCGAGGGCGAGCTTGCCCCCGGCGTCACCGGCAAGGACGTCATCCTGCACATCATCGGCATGATCGGCGTGGACGGCGCGCTCTACCAGGCCATGGAGTTCACCGGCAGCGCCATTCGGACCATGGGCATGGACGAGCGCATGAGCATCTCGAACATGGCCATCGAAGCGGGCGGCAAGGCCGGTCTCATCGAGGTCGACGACGTGACGCGCGCCTATATGGACGGCCGTACCGAGCGCCCCTACACCGAGTACCATTCCGACGCCGATGCGACGTACGCGAAGGTGTACGAGATCGATGCCGCCTCCATCGTGCCCACCGTGTCGTTCCCGCACCTGCCGTCGAACACGCGCCCGGCCGCCGAGGCGCGCGACGTCAAGATCGACCAGGCCGTCATCGGCAGCTGCACGAACGGCCGCATCGTCGACATGCGCCAGGCCGCCGACGTGCTGCGCGGGCGCACCGTCCATCCCGACGTGCGCTGCATCGTGATCCCCGCCACGCAGGCCGTGTACCGCCAGTGCATGGAGGAAGGCCTCATGGACGTGTTCCTCGACGCGAACTGCGCCGTGTCCACGCCCACGTGCGGCCCCTGCCTGGGCGGCTACATGGGCATCCTGGCCGCCGGCGAGCGCGCCATCGCCACGACGAACCGCAACTTCGTCGGCCGCATGGGCGACCCCACGAGCGAGGTCTACCTGTCCTCGCCGGCCATCGCCGCGGCGAGTGCGGTGCTCGGCCACATCGGCCTGCCGGAAGACTTGGACTAGGAGGGACTGCGACCATGCAATTCAAAGGAACCGCGCACCGGTACGGGCGCGACATCGATACCGACGTCATCATCCCGGCCCGCTATCTGACCACGTCCGATCCGGCCGAGCTGGCGAAGCACTGCCTCGAGGACCTCGACACGTCGTTCATCGAGCGCGTGCAACCCGGCGACATCATCGTGGCCGACGAGAACTTCGGCTGCGGCTCGTCGCGCGAGCACGCGCCCATCGCCATCAAGGCGGCTGGCGTCGACGTGGTCATCGCCAAGAGCTTCGCGCGCATCTTCTACCGCAACTCCATCAACACGGGCCTCGCCATCATGGAATGCCCCGAAGCGGTGGACGCCATCAGCCAGGGCGATGTGGTGAACGTGGACGCCGACGCGGGCGTCATCGTGAACGAGACGACGGGCCAGACCTTCGAGGCCCAGCCGTTCCCCCCGTTCATCCGCGAGATCATCGAAGCCGGCGGCCTGATCAACCGCACGAAAGCGAAGCTTGGCGAGGAGTAGAGCCATGACCAAAACCTACAATATCTGCCTGCTTCCCGGCGACGGCATCGGCCCCGAGATCATCGCCGAGGGCGTCAAGGTGCTGAACGCGGTGGGCGCGAAGTACGATACGGCGTTCTCGTACACCGAGGCGCTGCTGGGCGGATGCGCCATCGACGCGACGGGCGTTGCGCTGCCGGAGGAGACGCTGCGCGTGGCCGAAACGTCCGACGCCGTGCTGCTGGCGGCCGTCGGCGGCCCGAAGTGGGACACCACCGATCCGTCGAAGCCCCGCCCCGAGCAGGGCTTGCTGGGCATCCGCAAGGCGCTGGGCCTGTACACGAACCTGCGTCCCGTGCAGATCTTCGCCGCGCTGGCCGACGCATCCACGCTCAAGCCCGAGATCGTGGACGGCGTGGACATGATGATCGTGCGCGAGCTGACCGGCGGCCTGTACTTCGGCCTGCGCGAGCGCTTCTACGACGAAGAGGGCTGCGGTACGGACGGCGCTTCCGGCCAGCGCGCTTACGACACGCTGGAGTATCGCGAGTACGAGGTCGAGCGCATCGCGCGCCAGGCGTTCGAGGCCGCGCGCAAGCGCCGCAACAAGGTGACCAGCGTCGATAAGGCGAACGTGCTGGAGACGAGCCGCATGTGGCGCGAGATCGTGCACCGCATCGGCGCGGAGGAGTATCCCGACGTGGAGCTCGAGGACCTGCTCGTGGACAACACGGCCATGCAGCTCATCAGCCGCCCCGTCGATTTCGACGTGGTGGTGACCGAGAACATGTTCGGCGACATCCTGTCCGACGAAGCTGCGCAGATCACCGGCTCGTTGGGCATGTTGGCCAGCGCCAGCCTCGGCGACGGCACGGCGCTGTACGAGCCCAGCCACGGCAGCGCGCCCGACATCGCGGGGAAGGGCATCGCGAACCCGCTCGCGCAGATCCTGTCCGTCGAGATGATGCTGCGCTACAGCTTCGACATGGGCGAGGCCGCCGACGACATCCGCCGCGCGGTGACCGCCGTGCTCGACGAGGGCTGGCGCACCGGCGACATCAAGCAGGCCGACACCCCCGCCGACAAACTCGTCGGCACCGTCCACATGGGCGACCTCGTGGTGGCGCACCTGTAGCGGCAGCGCTCCTCGCGTTGCCCCCAAAAAAAGAAGCGCCCATAAAAGAAGCGCCCATCGGGGCGCTTCTTTTATGCTTACGGTTTCGGCCCCTTCGATACGACGATGACCACCTGGCCGTCCTGCACCGATTGACTGATCACCGTGCCCTCCGGCACGGTGTCCGAATACTCCTGCACGTAGCCGGCCTCGTAGCCGTTCAGCAGCTCGATCGCCTGGTCGAACGTCTTGCCCACGGTGCTCGGCGCCGAGTTCACGTCCTTGTCGGCATCTTTGTCGGCGTCGTCGGCGTCGTCCTTCTTGGCATCTTCCGCCTTCTTGCCCAGCTTGTTCTTCTGGGCGATGTTGTACGGGTTGTTGTACGGCGGGTCGGCGACGGTGGGGAAGCTCTCGATGGCCTGGCCGTCGGTCGCCCGATCCATGAAGTCCTTCCACAGCGCGTTCGCGGTGAGCGCCGTGTCGGTGGGGACGGCACCGGACGGGTCGCCGATCCACGCGGCGCACGACAGGCTGGGCGTATAGCCCACCAGCCAGTGGTCGGTGAACAGGCTTGCCGTGCCCGTCTTGCCCGCCACGGGCTGCCCGTTGTTCAGCCGGGCGGACGTACCCGTTCCGTTGCTCTGCGTGAACACCGTCTCCAGCACCTTCGTCGTCGCGGCGGAAACCGCTTCGTCCAACACGCGCTCGCTCGTGTCGCCCGCCTCGTAGATGACGGCGCCGTCGCGGTCGAGGATCTTCGTGATCACCGTGGGGGTGCGCTTGACGCCGCCGCTCGCCAGCGTCGCGTAGGCGCTGGCCATCTCCAGCGGGTTGACGTCGGCCACGCCCTCGGTCGCGGTGTACACGGGATCCATGGGCGAGGTCACGCCCAGGCGGCTCGCCATCTCGGTGGTGGACGCCTGGCCGATGCTGTTCGAAAGGCGCAGGTAGCCGGTGTTCGACGAGATGGCCGTGGCGCTCTGGATGGATTGGATACCGTAGTTCGCGCCGCCGAAGTTCTCGAAGTCCTGGGGCGCGCCGTCCTGGCCTGCCTTCAGGGGCGACGAGCAATCGACCAGCGTTTGCGGCGAGATGCCCTGCTCGATGGCGGCGGCCAGCGTGAACGCCTTGAACGTGGAGCCGGCCTGACGGCCCGTGCCGCCGTCGCCCGTAGCGATATTCACCTGGCTCTCGCCTTCGCCCTGGCCGTAGGGCACGCCGCGCGTCATGGCCTTCACCTGGCCGGTCGCCACGTCGACGGCCACGATGGAAGCGTCCAGGTTGTCGGCCATGCTCGCGCGCTGGTCGTCCACCGCCGCCTGCGCCGCATCCTGCATCGCCGGGTCGAGCGACGTGTAGATGGTCAGCCCGCCCTTGAACAGGTCGGCGTACGAGCACCCGTAGGGGTTGTTCTCGTCGAACAGCAGCGTGCGCACGTAGCTCGTGAAGTAGGGGTACGCGTAAATGCCGTCCGCAGGCGCGTCGGGCGCCGGGTTCAGCCCCAGCTCCTCAGCCTGAGCATCGTCGTGCTCCTGCTGCGTGATGTCGCCGGCCGACAGCATGCGGTCGAGCACCACGTTGCGGCGTTCGAGGCAGTCATCCGGGTACGCCTTGGGGTTGAGGTAGGTGGGCGACTGGGGGATGCCCACGAGCGTGGCGGCCTGCGCCAGCGTCAGGTCGAGCGCCGACACCTGGAAGTAGTTCTGAGCGGCCGCCTCGATGCCGTAGCATCCGTCGCCGTAGTTGATGATGTTGAGGTACTTGACGAGGATATCGTCTTTGCTGAAGCGTTTCTCCAGGTCGACGGCCAACTGCGCCTCGCGGATCTTGCGCTCGAACGAAATGTCGTTCGCTTCTTCGGACAGCACGGTGTTGCGCACGAGCTGCTGGGTGATGGTGGACGCGCCCTCGAGGTCGCCGCCGCGCAGGTTGTTGACGAACGCGCGCGCGATGCCGGGGATGTCCACGCCGGTGTGCTCGTAGAAGCGCACGTCCTCGGTGTCCACCGTGCCCTGCAGCACGTATGGGCTGATCTCCTCGTACGTCACCGGGTCGCGTTTCTCCAGCTGGAACTCGGCCAGCAGCGTGGATTCGTCGCCGGCGTACATCACGGACTCGCGGGACGTGTTGGTGAAATCGGTGTCTTCGATGCTGGGAAGGTCCTTCGTCCAGCCGTCCATGACGCCGAGCACGCCCTGAACCCCCGCATAGCCGACAAAGCACAGGGCTGCCACCGTGACGAGGAGGGCCCATTTCACCGCGTGGGTGCGCATTTCGCGCTGTTTTCGCCGAATTTTCATCGTTCGACTATACTACCATAGCGCTGATACCGAATCGTAACGTTCGGCCGGAGAACTACGGAACTCTCTATACCGGATCGCATCCTGTTCCACGGAGTGCGCGACGTACTACTATATATAGGTAAGGAATCACCATGCAGCATGCCATCGAACTGCTCGCGCCGGCCGGCAACGCCGCGGCGCTCCGTGCCGCCGTGCGCGGCGGGGCAGACGCCGTGTACCTCGGCCTCGAAGCCTTCAACGCCCGCCGCGGCGCCGACAACTTCACGCTGGAGACGCTGTCCGACGCATGCGCGTACGCGCATCTGCGCGGCGTGCGCGTGTACGTGACGTTCAACACCGCCGTGCTGCCCTCCGAGGTGGCGCGTGCGCTCGAGACGGTGCGCCAGGCGTACCGTGCCGGCGCCGATGCGTTCATCGTGCAGGACATCGGCATCGCATCCGAGATCGCGCGCACGCTCCCCGAGGCGCGGCTGCACATATCCACGCAGATGAACACGCACAACGCCGCCGGCATCGAGGCGGCGGCGAAGCTGGGCGCGCAGCGCGTGACGCTCGCCCGCGAGCTGTCCATCCCCGAGATCGCGCACCTTGCGGAGGTCGCGGACGGGTTCGACATGGAGGTGGAGTCGTTCGCCCACGGCGCGCTGTGCGTATGCTACTCGGGACAGTGCTTCATGTCGTCGCTCATCGGCGGCCGCTCGGCGAACCGCGGGCTGTGCGCCCAGGCGTGCCGCCTGCCCTACACGCTGCACAACATGGCGCTGCGCAAGAACCTTCCGGCCCCCGGCGAGCACCTGCTGTCTCCCCAGGATTTGTGCACCATCGACCTGCTTCCGCAGCTCGTGGACGCGGGCGTGACCTCGTTCAAGATCGAGGGCCGCATGAAGTCTCCCGAGTACGTGTTCGCCGTCACGCAGACGTACCGCGCCGTGCTCGACCGTGTGCTGGCCGAACGCGATGCGAAAAGCGGCAAGGCCGTGCGGGCCACCGACGGCGAGCATGCCACGCTGGCCGAGGCGTTCTCGCGCGGCTTCACCACGGCTTACCTGGAAAACCAGCGGGGCAACGACATCATGAGCTACGGCCGTCCGAACAACCGCGGCGTGTTCGTGGGACGCGTGCTGTCGGCGAAGAACGGCATCGCCACCGTCGCGGCCGAGCGCCCGCTCGCGGTCGGCGACGTGCTGGAATTCTGGACGAACAAAGGACACTTCGCCTATACGCTCGACCAGGTGTCGCTCGATGCGCAGGGCAACGTGCGCGTGTCGCCCGACCGGCCGGTGGGGAAGGGCGACCGCGTGTTCCG
The DNA here is from genome assembly GCF_014287365.1 of Eggerthella hominis. Taxonomy (NCBI): domain Bacteria; kingdom Bacillati; phylum Actinomycetota; class Coriobacteriia; order Eggerthellales; family Eggerthellaceae; genus Eggerthella; species Eggerthella hominis. Next base: position 4,998 of record NZ_JACOOA010000002.1, on the reverse strand, counting down.
CGTGCGCAGCGCCGAGGCGGCGTTCGAAGACGACCTGTTCGAGCCGCGCGTGGCGGTGACGGGCCGCGCCGTGCTGCGCATCGGCCAGCCGCTGCGCGTGGAGTTCTCGCTGGCGCCGAGCGCCGCCTACAGCGAAGCGGCCGCGACGGTCGTCGGCTCGGCCGAGGGCGATGCGGTGGAGGCTGCGCGCACGAAGCCGGTGGCCGCCGATGACGTGCGGGCGCATATCGACCGCCTGGGCCAGACCCCGTTCGAGCTCGTGTCGCTCGACGTGGAGCTCGACGAGGGCGTGGGCATCGGCTTCTCGCAGCTGCATCGCGTGCGCGCCGCTGCGCTCGACGACCTCGCGGAGCGGCTGCTCGCGCCCACGCGCGACCGTGCGCTGCCGCGCGTGCAGGAGCGCACGGCTCCCGCGCCCGCGCGCCCGCGCGGCGTGCGCATCGCGGCCTGGGCCACGAACCCCGCGTGCGCCCGTGCGGCGAAGCGCGCCGGCGCCGACATCATCTACGTGCCGGCGCTCAACTACAAGCGCGGCGAGGCCGTGGTGGCCGGCCAGCGCTCCTCGACCGCCGAGCAGGCCGGCTATCCGAAGCAAGCCGTCGTCGCCCTGCCCACCGTCGAGCACGATCAGGTTCCGGGCACGCGCGAGGCGGCCCTCGACTTCGATCCCTGGCGCTACGTCAAGCCGGGCAAGCCGGTCGTCGCCGAGAACCTGGCCGGGCTCGTGCGCGCGGCCGAATTCGGTGCCGAGGTGGAGGTGGGCCCGCACGTGCCCATCACGAACCCGCTGTCGCTGGCCGCCGCCGCCGAGTTGGGCGCGCGGCGCGTGTGGCTGTCGCCCGAACTCACGTTGGGGCAGATCGCCGACATCGCCGAGGATGCTCCGGTCGAGCTCGGCCTCACCATCATCGGCGCCCAGGAGCTCATGGTCACCGAGCACTGCCTGCTCATGAGCCAGGGCCCCTGCGACGAGAACTGCGACGCGTGCCCGCGGCGCAAGAGCCCGCACTACCTGCGCGACCGCAAGGAGTACGAGTTCCCGGTCATCACCGATGCCATGGGCCGCAGCCACCTGTTCAACGGCGTGCAGCTCGACGTGGCGCAGACGCTGCCCGATCTCATCCACGCCGGCGTGACGTCGTTCATGGTGGACACGACGCTCATGAACGTCGAGGAGACGACGAAGGCCGTGCAGCGCGCCGTTCGCGCGCGCAACGTGGCCCACGCCGACGGCAACGCCATCGCCAAAACCCCCGGCACCACCAGCGGCCACCTGTTCAGGGGAGTCTCCTAACCTCCCCTGCGCCCGCGTTGAGCCACCCACCTCTACGCGGGCGCAACCAACGCCCCCCCCCGCATCCCTCGCAGCCTCCCGCGCCCCTTCCTTGCCCCCTATGATAGAATCATGAGCTACGTGTATATATAGAAAGAGGAGATCATGCTTTCCGCGGAAGAACAACTGCACACCATCGCTTCCGGCGCGGCGCAGATCGTGCCGGAGAGCGCGCTGCTCGAGAAGCTCAAGCGGGGCGAGCCGCTCAACATCAAGCTGGGCGTCGATCCCACGGCTCCCGACATCCATCTCGGACACGCCGTGCCGCTGCGCAAGCTGCGTCAGTTCCAGGACCTCGGCCACGGCGTCACGCTCATCATCGGCGACGGCACCGCGCTCATCGGCGATCCGTCGGGCCGCAACTCCACGCGCCCGCAGCTCACGTCCGAGCAGATCAAGGCGAACGCCCAGACCTACGTCGACCAGGCGTTCAAGATCCTCGACCCCGAGAAGACCACGCTGCGCTACAACTCCGAGTGGCTGCTCGCCCTCGACATGGAGGGCCTGCTGAAGCTGGCCAGCAACTTCACGGTGGCCCGCATCCTCGAGCGCGACGACTTTCACAAGCGATACACCAGCAGCCAGCCCATCAGCCTGCACGAGTTCCTCTACCCGCTCATGCAGGCCTACGACTCGGTCGTCATCAAGGCCGACGTCGAGCTGGGCGGTACCGATCAGCTGTTCAACCTGCTCGCAGGCCGCGAGCTCATGGAGAAGATGGGCATGGAGCCGCAGGTGTGCCTGACGCTCCCGCTGCTCGAGGGCACCGACGGCGTGCAGAAGATGTCCAAGAGCTACGGCAACTACATCGGCCTCACCGACGAGCCCGCCGACATGTTCGGCAAGGTCATGTCCATTCCCGACGAGCTCATGGTGAAGTACTACCGCCTCGCTTCGGCGCTGCCGGTCGACGAGATCGACGAGGTCGAGCGCGGTCTGGCCGCCGACGAGCTGCATCCCAACAAGGTGAAGCGCGCGTTGGCGCAGAACATCGTGGCGGCGTACTACGACGAGGCGGCGGCGCAGGCTGCCGAGGAGCAGTTCGACCTCGTGTTCAAGCAGCACGCCGTGCCCGACGACATCCCCGAGTTCGCAGCCGATCTCACGCCCAACGACGACGGCACCGTCTATCTGGCGAAGCTGCTGGCCGATGCCGGCATGGCTGCCAGCGCCGGCGAGGCGCGTCGCCTCATCGACGGCGGCGGCGTCAAGGTGAACGGGGAGGCCCTTCCCGCGAAGTCCTACAACGTCGATCCGTCGACGCTTGCCGGGGCGACCTTGCAGGTGGGCAAGCGCAAGTTCGTGAAGCTGGTCTAACCGGCAACGCACCGTATCATGCATACAGCAGGCGATCTTCGGGTCGCCTGCTGCGCGTTTCGGAAACTTTTCAAAATGCTTGCAAGGATTCGCGCCCCTCGTTCGTTTTGTAGATGAAGGACGAAACGAACGGACTACAGGAGGACTGAACGCAATGAAGAAGAACGTGATCGCAATCGTGGCCGCCGTGGCGCTGGTGATTTTGGCCGTGCCCACCATCGCATTCGCCAACGGCATGCAGCAAACGTGGTGCCCCGCCGACGGCTCCGGCTCGCTTGCGCACCATGCGATGCGCGCCGCAGGCGACAGCGACGCCGCCGCAACCGTCGGCGCAGCCATCGCCACCGTGCGCGGCGAGTACGTCGATCGCGACAACGACGGCGTCTGCGACAACTACGCCGACGGTCAAGCTGGCTGCACCGGATATATCGACGCAGACAACGACGGCGTCTGCGACAACTACGGTACGGGAGCGCATCACGGCTGCGGCGCCGGCAACGGTACCGGCACTGGCAACGGCGGCGGTTCCGGCTATGGTGCCGGCAACGGCGGCGGTCACCACGGCTGCATGCGTCGCTAGCGTCAGCATTCGACGAACGTGCGATCGGCAGGAGACATCGAGGGGGCGATGGAGCGACACGGCGACGCCGTGTGGCGCGTGTGCGTGCTGTACTTCCGCGCCCATACCGACGCCCAGGATGCCTTCCAAGACGCGTTCCTGAAGTACGCGCTCGCCGATCACGTGGCGTTCAACGACGACGAGCACCGCAAGGCCTGGCTCATTCGCGTGGCTGCCAATATATGCAAGGACATGCTCAAGGCCGCAGGCCGCCGCGTGGTGCCGCTCGATGCGGCGGCCGAAGCGGCCTGCGCGCCCTCGAGCGACCCGGCCACGCAACCGGCGTCGTTCTCCAGCGAGGTGGTGGACGCCATGCGCTCCCTCGACGATCCGCCCCGTACGCCCCTTTACCTCTCCCTGTACGAGGGGTACACCGCTCCCGAAATCGCGCAGATGGTGGATGCCCCCGTCAACACGGTGTACTCGTGGCTCGCGCGCGGAAAGAAGCTTTTGCAGGAGGTGCTGTCATGACCGATCTCGAAACACGCGTGCGCCAGGCGTTCGACGACGTAACCGTTCCCGACGACGTGAAGCACCGCGCCCTTACCTCTATAGCGAGCGTTGCGGAAAAGGTTGAAACGGTGGAAACGACCCCGGCGGAGCCTGCGTCCGCGCCGCGCAAACGCGCCCGCGGACGCATGCTTCCCCTGCGCCGCGCCGTGGCGGCGCTTGCCGCATGCCTCGTGCTGGCGGTCGTGGGCTTCGGCGGCTTCGCCTATGCGCAACCCACCACCTATGTAGGCATCGACGTCAATCCGTCCATCGAGCTCGGCGTGAACCGGTTCGGCATCGTCGTGCAAGCCGAGGCGCTCAATAGCGATGGGGAGACGTTGCTCGACGCCGTATCGCTCACGGGGCGCGGGTACGCCGAGGCCCTGAACCTTCTCACGCAAAGCGAGGCGTTCTCGCCCTACGCGCAGGAGGATTCGTATGTGGAGATCAGCGTCACCTCCGACGACGACCGTCAAGCGGAGGCCATCCGCCGGCAAAGCGACGAGTGCCTGAGCGCATTGCCCTGCCGCGGCTCCTGCCACGCCGTCGACGAGGGCACGCGCGAGGCCGCCACCTCCGCCGGCATGGGCGTCGGCCGCTACCGTGCCGCCCTCGAGCTCATGGAGCTCGATCCCAGCGTGACGCTCGAGGAGTGCGCGAGCCTTTCTATGCACGAGTTGCGCGACCGTATCGCGGCGCTTTCTCCCGACGAAGCCGAGGGCGGCGACTCCGGAAACGGTCAGCACCGTCACGGCGGCGGTGGGGGACGGCACGGTAAAGAGAGTCGATAATCGGTCGGTATGTGTGGCACTCGTGGAGGGTGCCGCATAACTTTAACGGCTCTATGGCTTTTCACCTGGTGTTTTATGTAGGCACGTGAAAAAGTTCGAATTTTTGCAAAATTACCCATTGCCTTACGTACACCTTACGGGTAATATACAAAACCCGCGTTTGAGGAGAGCGCGGAACGGATCTTCCCCGAAGCACCAAGGAGATGAACGTCCTCCGAACGAGCTTCAAAGAATTTTGAAAAAAGTTCTTGACGGGAAGGAAACGATACAGTAATATATCTCCTTACGCGCTTGAAACACGAAAGCGCAGCGGGGTCCGAAAGGATACCGCAGAACCTTGAAAACCGGATACTGAGTAGCGAAAGAAGAACAAGCCAAGCAAACGATTCTTGCGAACGGAAACCCGGCCCGAGCGCGCATCCCCGAGACGGGGGGCGGGCGAGGGC